>BQMO01000030.1 GCA_022180725.1 Phycisphaerae bacterium | reverse complement strand
CAGCGATGCGCGGTTGCAGTCCGCGATGCGCCTGGCCGCCTTGAGTGCCACGGCGGAGCAAGGGGAGAAGTCCACGGCGACGAGGACGGAGGTGAGGCTGCCCATGTGATGCTCTCCACGGTTCGCGGCTGTTCGCGGACAAATGCCGCGGGACACTGTGCCGCTTTGTGACGGCGCTAGCCAGCGATGGTACGAGTCTGCCGCTCGGGCAGCGCGAGGCCCCGGGATCGGGGCGATTGGACTTACCGGGTAAGTTGCTGACGAAACCGTCGCCGCGCACGGGCATCGGTACGTTCAACAACTCGGGCAATGGCAGCATCGAGCTTGCGGACCGCCGCGTCGATCGCGGAGTAGAGATCGCCGGCACGGGCCTGAACCGCGATGGGCGACCGGCCGTTGACCCGTGCCTCCATCACGCACCTGGCATCCGCAGCGCCGTGCTTGGGGCCGTTCACGTCCTCGAAGTGAACCTCAACGGCCGTCATTATGGAGCCGTATCGCCGGAACGCGCCGGCGAGCTTGCGATGGACCCATGCATCGATCGCGGAGCTCGTCTGCAGGTTGCCAGGCCTGATGTGGATGGGCAGAGTCGTTGAAGTCGGGAGCATGTCATACCTCCTGGGATGTCTTGGCGCTATCGATCAAAGTGGCGTTCACGTTCGGGCTGGTACTCGATCCGCTCGACAGTCACGCGTCTGGACACGCGGCCGCCTGCACACTGCACGCTCTCGCCCTCGCGGGCGCCGAGCAGCGCCGCCCCCAGCGGGGACAGCACCGAGAGCCCCTCCGCATCCGGGAATGTCAGATCCAGCGCCTCCGATTCATCCTCGCCGGGATACCGAACCCGCACACGCGAGTTCATCGTGACCACATCGGGCGGCACGCTGGGCGGCGCGACTTTCCTCGCCCGCTCGAGGAGCGCCCGAAGCCGTAGCACGGGCGCATCCATCCAGCTGCCAGAGAGCAAGGGCGCAAGACGGGTGCTATCAAGTTTGCTGACGATGGGGCGAGCGGTCATAGCGCACTCCTTGCGTGTGAGGCACGCGACGAGGTGACGGAAGATCCAAGATGTGAACACGAAGATGCGTTATAGGTGGAGGTCGCCGGCCGCTTCGGGCTGGTACAGAACACTGAGGATGTCGCACTCGCGCTCTGCCCCTCCCGGAACCCGGAACCGGACCGCTTGGCCAACACGGCACCCCAGCAATGCCGCGCCCAAGGGCGCAAGCACGGAGATGGCGCCATCTTCGGGGTTGGCGTCCTCAGGGAACACCAAAGTCATGGTCCAGGTGCGTCGGCCGTCCCTCAGCCGGGCACGCGAGTTCATCGTGACCACGTCGGAAGGGACCTCGTCGGGCCCCACAACGACCGCCTGATCAAGCTCTCTCGCGAGTGTGGCCAGGTAGGGCCGGTCACGATCATCGCCCCGGCCGCCGTGTGTTGACGCTATCAAGGCGCGCAGACGCTCCATGTCGTGCTGCGTGACGTGGATGGTGCGGTTGTTCATGGTGGTCTCCTGCCGCTTGGGTTTAGTACTGCCGTTTGGTTTGAGTCGATCACGGGAAGATGCCGCGTTCGGCGTACACCTGCTCGATCCGCCGCAGCGCCACGGCGTACGCGGCGTCGCGCCAGTCAAGCGACTTGTCGGTCGCCATCTGCTTCACACGGGCGTAGGCCCGTTCGAGGATCTCTCGCAGCCGCTGATCCACCTCAGCAGCGTTCCACGCAGCGCCGCTCCGGTTCTGCAGCCATTCGAAGTAACTGACGATCACCCCGCCGGCGTTGCAGAGCACATCCGGGAGGACCGCGATGCTGCGATCGCGGAGCACCGCGTCGCCCTCGGTCGTCGTCGGGCCGTTGGCGCCCTCGGCAACCAGCCGCACCTGGAGCAGCCGCGCGGTCTCATCCGTCACCTGGTTTTCCAACGCGGCTGGGATGAACACGTCTGCCTGCGTGGCGAAGAACACCTCGCGTGAGGCGGCCTGCGCGCCCGCGAAGCCGGCGACACCGCCGGTCGTCTTGACGTGCTCGGCGACCGCATCGGCGTCGAGCCCGGCGCTCGTGTACGCCTTGATCGCCCCGGTCGCATCCTGCACTGCGAGGAGCTTCGCGCCCTTGTCCTTGAGGATGCGGGCCGCCCAAGAGCCGACCTTACCGAACCCCTGCACGGTGTACGACAGGTCTCCGACCTTGCAGCGCTGGTCCGCGGCCCACATCTCGATGAGATCGACTACCCCCTGCCCGGTTGCCTTCTCGCGTCCCACTGAGCCGCCGGCGCTCACCGGCTTTCCGGTGACGACCGACAACGCGCGGTAGCGTTCCTGCGGCGGCAGAGTGGCCGCGTACGTGTCCACGATCCACGCCATCGTGCGCGCGTCGGTGTTCACATCCGGCGCTGGTACGTCGTAGCCCGGTCCGATGTTCGCGCCGAGGGCATACACGAACCGGCGCGTCATGCGTTCCACCTCCCGTCGGCTGAGGGTGGAGGGGTCAACCTGGACCCCGCCCTTCCCCCCGCCGAACGGGATGTCCACCAGCGCGCACTTGATCGTCATCCACGCCGCGAGGGCGCGAACCTCGTCGAGGCTCACGTCCGGGTGGTAGCGGATGCCGCCCTTGAACGGGCCGAGCACGTTGTTGTGCTGCACGCGGTAGCCGGAGAACATCTCGACGCGCCCGTCGTCCATCTTGACCGGGAAGTTGACGCCGATCTCGCACGCGGGCGAGGAGAGGATCGTGCGGACCTCGGGCGCGAGGCCGATGGCCTCGGCGGCGCGGTCCATCTGATCGCGCACGCGCTGGAAGAGTTTGGGGTGCTCGCCCCCGCCTGCGCGGGCGGCCGCG
>BQMO01000029.1 GCA_022180725.1 Phycisphaerae bacterium | reverse complement strand
GGTTGGACCGTGCATGACCGCGGAGCAAGGTTGCCAAGGAAGCTCACCGAGGCGTCCACGATACGAGGTTGCGTCAGCGTGAGGCAAAGCAGGCCGTTGAGCATCACGAAGTCGGAGCCCGCAACGACCCAACCCACCAAACGGTCCGACGGCCTTGCCGCCGCGCCCTTGTACGCCGCAATCACTGCCGCGCCTTGATCCTTCATCTTGTGGAATAAGGTCAGATCGGTCCTGGCCCGGCCCTCGTACTTGGCGGGGTCCGTAGTCTTCCAGCCCCACTCGCGTCCCCAATCGATCGCAATGAGCCGCCCGTCGAAAAGCTGCTTCACTTCGCCCTTGTCGGGGAGATTGTGGGTGATCGTGACTTCAAGTATCGCGGGCTTTGCCATGCGGAGCATCGTATCGGCGCTCGTTCGGTGCGCTACCACCGATCAAGCATCGGCTTCGTCGTCCTCAAGCGGCGCGGCGTCCACGATCCGCAGCAACTCGGGCACAAGCGGCGCGGCGTCTCGGAGCGCTACATCGTGTTGGCGTGCGGCGTAGTAGTCGCCCACCGTTGCGTAGGTCCCACCGTGTTTGGCTTGAAACTCCTCCCAGAGCGTGACGTTCTTGCTCAACACGCTGCGAAGCGCACGCCCGGCCCGCAAGAACTTGAGCGGGTACTTGGTGTCGAGAACGTAGAGTTCCTTGCGCTTGGGAGTCGCGTGTTCGGCGAGCAAGTAGAAGTCCTTGAAGAGCGAGTTCTGCCGGATCGTGTCGGCCCCGCCTCGCCAGTGGATGAACTTGAACTCCGCGATGCGGCGGTCGGTCTCCAGGTCGAATGCCCGGCCCGAGTTCCCCGCGCCCAGCGATACGTACTCGATTTTCTCGCCCGGTTCCATGATCTGCGGCAGCAGCAACAACCCGCCGACGGCGTGGATGAGCACATTGATCTGCCCAGCGGCGCGCTTGACGGCGTAGGCCGCTGAGAGCAAGTCGGAGGTGACCCCGGCCTCTACACCTTTGAGTCCGCATTGCGCGCTGTCGCACCCCTTGACCGCCCATTCCAGATCGGCAATCCGCGCAGTGAGGTCAGAGCCGATGAATGTTTCAACGGCTTGAAGGGCTTGAATCATGCTTGGTAGCGGCTTGGGCATTGCGGGACGATTGTAGAGATTCCGTTGGTGGTTCGCATCCGCCAGTGCCGGGGCTGCCGCTCCCGGCACCCCCGCTCAAGGCAGTCGGAATGCACGACAAGCCGCGAGCGAGCCTTTGCCTTGAGCGGGTGAGGTGCCGGAGGTGTCATGGACACGCGGGCCGCAGCCCTCTGGGGGAGCTGGCACCCGCGCACCATCCATACAACCCGCTTGGAAGGCACCCCGCGACTCACGCGGCAGCGCCGATGCCGGCAAGATCGGGGGGGCGGCGTACGACGCCCCGCGCTGGGTGAGCACGCGCGGGGACAAGGAGCCGTGGTCGGAGGTGTGCGCGGCGACGGTAGCGGCGGAGCGCGATGCAGTGGCTGCGAAAGTTGAGAACATCCGATCGAACCGCCGACGGGTCGTCGCTCACACATCGGCCTTCGGCTTCGGCCACAGGATCACCACGCCCGCGCCGCCGGCGATCAGAGAAGCTACGAAGATCGCGATCTTGGCCGCCGCGTAGTGGGCCGGGTCTGCAAACGCGATGCCCGCGATGAACAGGGACATGGTGAAGCCGATGCCGCCCAGCGCGCCCGCGCCGCACAACTGCCGCCATGAGTAGGCATCGGGCTTCGCGGCGATGCCGCTCCGCACCGCGAGCCACGAGGCCGCGATGATGCCCACCGGCTTGCCGACGACCAGCCCGAGCGCGACCGCCAGCACGAGCCTGTGCTGCCCGTCGAGCACGCCGGAGGACCAGGCGACGCCCGCATTGGCCAGCGCGAAGATCGGCAGGGCGACGTAGCTCGACCACGGCTCGACGGTCCGGAGCAGCCTGTCGGCGGGGGACTCGATGCGCGCATGAATGGCGTCGAGTGCACGCAGCACCGGCTCGGAAGGGCCGTGCCGCATCGCCTCGCCCGTGTGGCTGTCCTCGCGGTTGATGACCGAGGAGGCCTGAGTCAGGAGAGCCTTGAGGTTCGCCGGGGGCCGCGCGGGGATCAGCACGGCCATGATGACGGCGGCGAGCGTGGCGTGCAGCCCGGCCTCGTGCAGACAGAACCAGAGCACAACCGCGCAGGCCGCGTACGGGAGCGGGTTGTAGACGCCGATCCGGTTGAGCGCGAACACCGCGGCCGTCACCACGCCGCCGGCGATGAGGTAGCCGCTGTGCATCTCGCCGGTGTAGAACAGGGCGATGATGAGGATCGCCACGATGTCATCGATGATGACCGCGGCGGTGAGGAAGACGCGAAGTTCGATGGGAACACGGGCGCCGAGCAGCACGATCAGGGCGACGGCGAAGGCGGTGTCCGTGCCGATCGGGATGCCCCAGCCGTGGCGGAGTTGGGGGGGAGCGATGGACGCGTAGATGACCGCGGGGAGGACGATCCCGCCGAGCGCCGCGATGACGGGGAGCGCCCCCGATCGGAAGGTCGCCAGATGGCCCACCGTGAACTCGCGCTTGATCTCAAGCCCGACGACGAAAAAGAACACCGAGAGCAGCCCGTGGTTGACCCAGTGGAGCAGCGAGTGCGAGAACGTCGCGGAGCCCCACAGGAAGCCCAGAGGTTTTTCCCAGAACGCGGCGAACTGCGCGCCCAGCGGCGAGTTGCTCAGCACCAACGCCAGGACGGTCGCCAAGCCGAGGAGCAACCCGGACGAAGGTCCCCAGCGGACGAACCTGAACGCCGCGGCCTGGATGCGATGGCCGAGCGGGGCGAGCATGGCATCGGCCAGCGAACTCTCGTCCCACGTGCCGGTGTAGCGGCGGCCATTGATGAAGAACGTCGGAGCCCCGGGGGCACCGCTGCGCTGCGCGCTTTCGATGTCCTCTCGCACCCGCGCCCGCGCCGCCACCACGGCTGCCGGGTCGTCCGCGTCACTTTGAACCCCGAGACCGTGGCTCCGCGCGATCTGATCGATGTCGGAGGCGGTGAGGGTCGGCCCACGCTCCATGAACGTCTCGTGGAGTTCCCAGAACTTGCCGGTCGATGCGGACACACGCTCCGTGATCTCGGCCGCCCGCATGGCGTCTGGCTTCCCCTCGAAGGGAAGATGCCGGAACACGTACCGCATCCGATCGCCGAAGCGGTTCCGCAGCCCCTCGACCACCGCGTGAACCGCGCGGCAGCGGAAGTCCGCATAGCTCCCGTACTGGACGAGCGTCATCTCCGCATCGGGAGAACCCAAGATGTGATCACGGACGGGATCGACAGGAGGATCAAGCCGGGTTGGCGTGGTGCTTGGCATGGTCGCGGAAGTCTAAGGTACTGCGCTGAGACGGAGTGGATATGTGACGGCCCTCACGCGGAAGCGATGAGGGCACCAGCGGTCCCACGTCAAGGGATCACCCCCTGCCGCGGCCGACACGACGCAGCAGCACCTCGCGCAGCACGAGGGCGTGGTTCTGCTCGGCGTCCTTGGCGCCGTAGACGAGCGTGACGCCCTGCTTCCCGGCGCTGCCCTTCCCGCCGCGCGTGGGTGAGGAAGAGTGTTCGAGCACCAGTGCGCGGAGTTCACCGAGCGCGGCGCGGGCCGGGCCTTGGCGGTCGGTCAACTCGGCCTTGTATCGTTTGCGAAAGTCCGCCCAGCGCGAGAGGTCCGCGTGGTACCAGCGTCGCAGGTCCGTCGAGGGCGCGACCTCCTTCATCCACAGGTCCACCCGCGCGGCGGCCTTGGTCAGCCCGCGGGGCCAGAGGCGGTCCACCAGCACGCGGAAGCCGTCGCCCGGTTCCGGGTCGTCGTATACGCGCTTGAGTCTGACTTGGTCACGCGCCGTGCTCATGATCGGCACTCCTGATCGCCTTGTGTACTCTGCTCCTCGTTGATCGCGGCGAGCATGACGTTCGAGTGCGCGTACGCGCCACCGGCCCGCATCTCAGCCGCAACCCAAACGGCCTCCATCAACTCCTGCGGTGTCGCACCGGCGCGCAGCGCGGCCCTCGTGTGAGACTGGATGCACTGCTGGCACTGCGTGACATGCGCCACCGCGACCGCGATGATCTGCTTCGTCTTTGAGCCCAATGCCCCCTCTGCGAACACCTTGCTCTGGAACGCCTGAAACGCTGCGGACACTTCCGGTGCCAGATCTCGACGCTGCGAGGCGATGGTCTTGAGCAACTCCCGATCAGATGGGTCCTGCATGGCATGTCTCCTTTCTTGTGTTCACGGACTGGGGCTGGTGGATGACGGGCCCTGGCTCGCTGCGCTCGCAGTGCGGATGTCGTCGATGGTGTAATAGCAGCGTGGATCCACTTCACGCGCTGCACGAAGGACGTGCCTGGTACGGGCACGGCCTACTTGCACAAAGAGCATGGCCACCGCCCCGTCCTTGCCCTCCCCTTGGAACTTCGTGACGCCGAAGCCTTCCCGGTGAAGCCGCTCGAACATCGTCGCCCCGTCTCGGGTGAACACGCGCACCACCTGGCTGCCGAATGGGAGCCATCCCTGGAGGGTGACCCCGATGTAGTTGCCGGTCGCTGCGCCGAATGCAAACGCGATGCCATAGGCGGGCTCCGTTCGGATGTGCTCGATGACCGCCGACACGACGAACACCCAGATGGTCATCTCGAGCAGCCCAAGCAGCCACGCCACGCCACGGTGCCCGCTGACAACGGCCACAGTGCGCATCGTCCCGAGGGATACGTCGCCGACGCGGGCGATGATGATGACCACGCACCCGATGAGGATGTCCAAGGTCATAACTCACTCCATTGGGCGATGGGTGCCGGCCGGGTCAAGAGGCGAGTTCGGGCTTGACGGCGAGGATTGAGCAAGGTGCCTCGCGCACGACCCGCTCCGCCGTTGATCCGAACACCATGTCCCTGATGTTCCAGCGGTCACGCGTGCCCAGGAGCACCAGGTCGCAGCGTTGCTCCTTAACGAACTGCACGATGGCGTGGCCATACCCTCCGCCGCGCCATTGCGACTCAACGCACTGGTAGGCGGCTTTCAGTGCGCTCAGTTCGTGCGCGAATGGCGTGCAGAACTCGCGCAGGCGGTCCTCGACACTTCGCCGGAACTGAGTCGTGAAATCGGGCATGTTCACCGCGATGTCCACAGGGGGGCGGAGGCCGTGCCACGGGTCGTCGTACACGTGTAGGACGCGGAGCGCTGCACCGTCCTGCGCGGCGGCTCGGATTGCTTCCTGCAAGGCGAGCTTGGAAGTCTCCGTGAAGTCCACGCAGGCCACGACATTGCGGAACGGCTCCGCGTGGTCCTCTCGGACCAGCAGGACCCGTGTCTTGGCACGCTGCACGCAGGCGGCAGCCGTGGGACCGACGCCTTTGTGCGCATCGTGGGCACCGTGCGCTCCGAGTACGAGCAAGTCCGCACGAGTGCGAGCGATCGATTCCAGGATGGCATCGCGGGGACGGCCGACCTCGACGTCGCACGTCACATCAGTCGGCAGACCCGAATCCTTCACAAAGAGGGCCCACGACTCCCTCGCATCTGCAACAAAGGCGGCCTGGGTCGGCAGTGGGAACGGGAACAGCGGGTGAGGCGCTGGTTCGAACGACGGGAGCGCCACGACATGCACGGCTC
>BQMO01000028.1 GCA_022180725.1 Phycisphaerae bacterium | reverse complement strand
TATCGTGGACGCCTCGGTGAGCTTCCTTGGCAACCTTGCTCCGCGGTCATGCACGGTCCAACCCTGCCACGACCGGGCCAAGGGTCGCCTTGCTGGTTTGATTCTCGGGACGGCGATCGAACGCAGTGTTTGGTCGCTCCATCATCACGACGTTGAGTGGCTCGTGACCAATCACTTGGTTCGCGCGGGACTTTGTTCGACTGTGTGGAGCGGCGGGCGGTCCTTTGAGAACATCGACCACGCCGGTTACGGGCCGCGCGGGCGCGAAGTTTTGGCGCAAACGACTGTGTCCGCCAGCGTAATAGCCGACAAGGCGGCTCGCTTGCTCGAACTCAGGAATCCGAACCGCGATTTGTTGATGTTTGGTCCGGAGTCCGCGCGAGCGGACTGTCCGGCGGGCATCGCGTACCATGCAATCGAAGCCGCCTTTGCCGCGATGGACGCCACACCCGAAGGACGATGGCTCATCGACCGGATGCTGTCAATCGGCGCGTCTTAGGCCGCCACAGTCGCGCTGGTCACCTCCGACCACGGCCCCTTGTCCCCGCGCGTGCTCACCCAGCGCAGGGCGTAGTACGCCGTCCTGCCCCTGTCCTCCGATGTGAAGTCGGTCTTCAGGTTGCCGCGTGAACTGATCGCCAGGAAGCGGTAGCCCGCCGCCCCGTCGCGCGGGTCGGTGTTGAGCGGGGGCGGGGGCGCATCGGCATCGGCGAGCGCCAGCCAGACTTCCGCGCCCTGCACGCCGCGCGGCTTGGCCTTGCGCGTCGGCGTCGATTCATCCGTGAAGCGCAGCGTGTGCGTCAGCCGCTGCCCGCTCTCGACTCTGGCAAGGGGGCGGCTCGTCGGCGTCGGGCTGGGCGGTCCTCCCTCAACCCGCACGCGGATCCCGATCGTCGCGCGGTCGGCATCGGTCGTCTTGGGGTAGGTCTGGATGAACGCCGCGATGCGCCGCGCCTCGGGTTCCAGCCCCGGAGTCACCGGCGGGACGCCCGTGCCAGCCGCGGGTGGGCCGTGCCGCGCCTGCCGTTTCGCCGCCGCCGCCGCCTCGGCCTTCGCCTGCGCCGCGATGTGGGCCGCAAAGTCCTTGTTCCACGACTCCAGGGCGTCTTCCAGCGGCTTGAGGTCGCTCGGGTCAAGCCCCTGCGTGTCCCACCACTTCTTCACGGCCTCGTAGTAATGGTTCGCCCACGCGGAAAAATCCGAATCCGGTCGGGGGATGTAGTCGTGGGGCATGGGGATCATCCTTTCGTCGGCGTGCGCCGCGGAGTCCGGCCTGTGCGCCGAAGGACCCGGCCCGCAGCGCGCGCGGGGGCGTCCACGTTTCATCGGCGGGAACCCGCACCGGCTTTGGGGCGGCCCGCACGAATCTCGCGGGATTCCGCGTGCGACTCGCGGCGCCCCACGGGCGCGCTGCGGCGTCCCCCCCGCGGGCGGGGGGGTTCCGCAATCGACGTGCGGAAGCCCGCACCCCCGGCGGAGAAGCGCATCAGGCCCGAGCAAGCACCAGCGGCCGCGTGAAAATCGCCGGGCCGCCGTCGGCGGTTACTTTGCGTCCAACTCGCTCAGCGTGAATCGCACGCTCAGGATGTACGGCTCCTCACCCTTCGTCCATGTGCCGTAGGTCGTGGCCACCAGAGTACCGTCCGGCAAAGACTCCAGCCCCGCATAGCCGCAATCCCAATCCGTCAGATTGTCCTTGAGCCGCACGAGGTACCCCGTGCGGGGCACACCCGGCCTCCCCGCCGCGCCCGGTGTCGGGCTGGGAACTCCCTGGCTCCCATCGACCCGCGGTTCCGCGAGATCGTCCCAGGCGCCGACCCACGCCACCCAGTCGCCCTTCCAAGGATCCCCATCGACCATGCAGCGGAACGTCACGACGAGCCGCCCGTCGGGGGGTGGTGCGTATGCTGCGATGTGCCGATCGCCCGTGAGGCACGCGGGCAACTCGCGCGGGGCCGACCAAGTCGCGGCCTTGTCCGTGCTGAACATGACGTGCGCGTTCTTCACCCGCCGGTTCTCGCGCAGGAGTAGCGCCAGCGTCCGGCCATCGGGCGATGCGACCACGCCCGGCTCGCAGAGGTGAACCTCCGAGCCGCTCCAGATCGCCCGCGGCACGGACCACGTCGCCCCACGATCCGCCGTGTCGGTCTGGTAAAGCGTGAAAGTTCCGGTCGCCTTTCCTTGCGCGGCGAAGAACCGTCCATCGTCGTGAAAGAACGCGGCGAACTTCCCGTCCCCCAGATCCGCGAGCCCGCCCATCGCGACAATCCCGCCGAAGTCGCCGACGGGCGCGAGCTCAGTCCAGGTCCGTCCACCGTCGGCGGAACGCGCAGCGCGGATGGGGTACAAGCCGGAGAACAAAATCAGCGATTCGCCCTGCTCCGTCTTGCCCATGCGGAAGAGCGTCGGGGTCTCCTTGCTCGTGGTCCACGAATCGGGCACGGGCAGGCGCGGAGACCAGGTCCTGCCCCCATCCTTGCTGCGTTTGAGCACGATCGATCCGCTGCCGTGCCCTTTGGGGTACGCGGCGAGGATCGACTTGCCGTCGTCCAGCCGCACCGTCGAGACGTGGCCGAGGTACACCCCCGCCTCACGGTCCACGACCACCTGCCGTTGAGACTCCGCGTCGAGATCGATCCGCACCGGTTCCGTGGAAAGACACGCACACGCGATGAGCGCCGTCATCAGCATGCAGGATGGTACGGCGACTCGGTCCCCGGGCAGGATGGTCGTCTGCTCCACGCTTTGGAGAGCGCATCGAGGTCCAGTGACCTGGTGAACATCGCCAGGCTCCCGTCGGTGGCCTTCGGCCACTCGCCCTTTGGCCTGTCCCAGTAGAGTTCAACTCCGTTGCCGTCAGGGTCTCGGAGATAAAGCGCTTCGCTCACCCCATGGTCGGAAGCGCCGTCGAGCGAGATCCCCGCTCTCATGACGCGGCGGAGCGCATCCGCGAGCGCCGCCCGCGTTGGGTAGAGGATGGCAAGATGGAACAGGCCCGTGGTCCCGCGGGCCGGCGGTTTGCCGCCCTTGCTCTCCCACGTGTTCAGCCCGATGTGGTGGTGGTAACCGCCCGCCGAAAGAAACACGGCGTCGGTGCCGTACCGCTGCGTCACCTCGAAGCCCAGAACATCGCGATAGAACGACAGGGCTCGCTCGATGTCCGCAACCTTCAGGTGAACATGGCCGATGCAGACCCCTGGATCGATTCGAGCACTCGCCACGCCGTGGTCTCCGTGCGCCCAATTTTCGCAAGTCTCACCCGCCACACGTCGCGTGCGGATAATGGATGGTATGGGCACCGAATCGCCTCAACATTCAAGGGCCTCGCAGATCCCCCTTCCCGCGGGCGGTGCCGGCCACGCCACGCCCGCGAGCGACGGGCTCATCGAGATGCGGCTGCGGGCGATCGACCAACTCTTCGACCTCGTGGACCCCTCGCCCTTCGGCCAGCAGGACCTGAACCCATGGGCGGCCGAGTACATCGTTGAGAGCGTCAAGGAGATGCAGGCGCCGGTGCCCAGCGGACTCGTGATCTCGATCGAAGAGCCGTGCGACCCCGATCGGGCTTCGGTTATCGGCAAGGCGGTGCAGACCTTCTTCGCGCGTCAAGCCATGCTGCGGCGGCGATCGTTGAGCCGCCTATTGCGGCGCGGCGTTGTCACCCTGGCCATCGGCGTGACGTTCCTGGCGGCCGTCTTCGTGCTCTCGCGTCTCATCGCCTGGATGCTCGGCGATGGGCCGGTCCCGACGCTCCTGCGCGAGGGCTCACTGATCGTGGGGTGGGTCGCGATGTGGCGACCCATCGAGATCTTTCTGTACGATTGGTGGCCGATCGTGCGCGAGCGGCGGCGCTATGAACTGTTGAGCCGAATGGATGTCCGCCTCGTCAGCCGCGGCCGGCCGATCTCACCGGCGGCTGGCGGGGACGGCGGTTCGTCATGCGCGTCGGCGAGCACCATGGCGGCGAAAGCGATTGCGCGGTGGGAGAACGAGGGCGGCAGAACCAATCCGCGCGGTTCGCGTCTGCTCGGGCAGCACAGTGACATCGTTCCGCCGGAAGCGACGACAACGGACGGCCCAGCGAGGCAAACATGAGCGATCACCACGAGCATTCGTACCACGCGAGCCATCCTGACGCCCACCATCACGGTCATGGCGGTCCTGTCGGCCCCGCGGCGCCCGCACCGGCGGCGTCGGACGCCGCCCTCTACACCTGCCCCATGCACCCGCAGATCCGGCAGAGCACGCCGGGCAACTGCCCGATCTGCGGCATGTCGCTCGAGCCGCTCATGCCCACGCTCGAAGACGGCCCGGACCCGGAGTTGGTGAGCTTCCAGCGCCGCTTCTGGTGGACGCTGCCGCTCACAATCATCGTGACCACCCTCGCGATGGCCGGGCACTACATCCACGGTCTCTCGGCGACGTCTCGCACATGGGTGGAACTGGTCCTCACGGTCCCGATCGTGTTCTGGGCTGCGTGGCCGTTCTTCGTGCGCTGGGCGGACTCCATTCGCCGCCTCAGCCCCAACATGTGGACGCTGATCGGCACGGGCGTCGGCGCGGCGTTCTTCTACAGCCTGGCCGCCACGATCTTCCCGGGGTGGTTCCCGGCGGGCTTCGAGTCCCACGGGCGCGTCGGCGTTTACTACGAGGCCGCGGCGGTCATCGTGTCGCTGACCCTGCTGGGACAGATCCTCGAAATGCGGGCGCGGTCGCAGACGTCCGCGGCGATCAAGTCGCTCCTCGGCCTAGCGCCCAAGACCGCCCGCCGCATCCGCGACGACGGCGGCGAAGAGGACGTAACGCTCACGCACATCCACGTCGGCGACATGCTCCGCGTCCGTCCGGGCGAGAAGGTGCCCGTAGATGGCGTGGTCACCGACGGGCGCTCCAGCGTCGACGAGTCCATGCTGACCGGCGAGCCGGTCCCCGTTGAGAAGGGACCGGGCAGCCGGCTCATCGGCGCCACGATCAACGCCGGTGGGAGCCTGGTCATGCGGGCCGAGAAGGTCGGCGCGCAAACCGTACTCTCGCAGATCGTGCAAATGGTCGCGCAAGCGCAGCGGTCACGAGCGCCCATGCAGCGGATGGCCGACGTCGTGTCATTTTGGTTCGTGCTGGCGGTTCTGGCGATCGCGGTGTTCACGGTGATCGTGTGGGGACTCTTCGGCCCGGAACCGAGCTGGACCTACGCGATCCTGAACTCGGTGGCGGTGCTCATCATCGCGTGCCCCTGCGCGCTGGGGCTGGCCACGCCGATGTCGATCATGGTGGCCACGGGGCGCGGGGCGACGTCGGGCATCCTGTTCCGCGACGCCGAGGCGATCGAGGCGCTGCGCACTATCGACACGCTGATCGTGGACAAGACCGGCACGCTCACCGTTGGCAGACCGGCCTTCCACAGCGTCGTCGCGGCCGCGGGGGGTGGGTTCGCGGAGGAAGAAGTCCTGCGCCTGACCGCCAGCCTCGACCAGGGGAGCGAGCACCCGCTCGCCGAGTCCTTCGTCGCCGAGGCCCGCCGGCGCGGCCTCCGGCTCAGCACGCCCGAGGAGTTCGAGTCGGGCACCGGGATCGGCGTCCGCGGGCGAGTTGATGGCAAGCGCATCGCCCTTGGGAACACCACGCTCATGCAGGAACTGGGCGTGGATGTCGAGACGCTCCGGGCGGTCGCCGAGGAGCGGCGGTCCAAGGGCGCGTCGGTGGTCTTCGTTGCCGTGGACGGTCGCGCGGCGGGCCTCGTGGCCGCGGCCGATCCCGTGAAGGACTCCACGCCCGAGGCGATCAAGCAGCTCCACAGTGCCGGGATCAGGATCGTCATGGCCACCGGCGACGGGCTGACGACCGCGCAGGCCGTCGCCAAGCAGCTCGGGATCGACGAGGTCCACGGCGAGGTCCGGCCGCAGGACAAGGTTGACCTCGTCGCGTCGCTCCAAGCCCAAGGGCGGCGCGTCGCGATGGCCGGCGATGGAATCAACGACGCCCCGGCACTCGCCCGCGCCAATGTCGGCATCGCCATGGGTACCGGCACGGACGTGGCGATGAACAGCGGGCACCTGACCCTCGTCAAGGGCGACCTGCGCGGCATCGCCCGGGCACGCCAGCTCTCACAGGCGACGGTCGCGAACATGAAGCAGAACCTCGTGTTCGCCCTGGTCTACAACGCGCTCGGAGTGCCGATCGCGGCGGGCATCCTGTACCCGGCCTTCGGCGTGCTCCTCTCGCCGATGTTCGCGGCGCTGGCCATGAGCCTGAGTTCCGTGTCGGTGGTCTTCAACGCCCTGCGCCTTCGGAAGGCGTGACGAGCACTCAGGATCAGATCGAGAACCTCCCGTGAACTGCTCGCGGGCCACGGGTTCGAGGTCGTCGTCTTCGGGATGACTCCATGCCCGCACGCACACGGCGACCGGTCGAAGGCGATACCGCACGCGGCAGCGGGCGGCGGTCTCCGTCATGCCTGACGCGCCACCAACGATCGGAGCGACGCCAACGCCGCGGCGACCTCATCGCCCTTGGCCCCGATGATCTCGATCAACTCCGATGGCGTGCGTGTGTCCACCTCGGCCTTGCGGTTCGGGTTCACCGCCTTCAGGTCGTACACGGCGTTCTCGATCGCCTCGGCTTTGGCTGTCGCCTCGCGAACTTCCTTCACCAGCGCCGCGATCTCGGCATCGGCTGAGGCGATCGCCGCCTCGTCGCGCGGCTTGGCTTTCTTCAGTTCCGCCAGGCGCTCGCGTTTGGCGTCCGCCTCGGCGGACTTCTCCCGGGCCAGCTCCTTGAACGGCTGGGCATCCGCCGCGGCCTTGGCCTTTCGCGCGGTCAGGTCCACGGTCCATGACCGATCGGAGTTCCCCTTCGTGGCCAGCATCGCCGCGAAGTCCTCAAAGTGCTTCAGGGTCAGGGGTGTCTTCTTGCCGACCTTCACGTCCGAAAGGTCGTAGTACCAGATCTTCTCCGTCGGCTTGCCCTTGGTGAAGAACAGCAGGTTGGTCTTCACGCCCGCGCCGGCAGCGCTGAACACCCCGCCCGGCAGCGAGAGCACGCACCACAGGTCGCACTCGTCGGTGAGTTTCCGCTTGGTCTTGACGAACGCTTCCTCGTTGGTGCGGAACAGAACGCCCTCATCGATCACCACACCGCATCGGCCCCCGTGCCGCAGCGAGCGGATGAAGTGCTGCATGAACAGCACCTGCGTCGCGCTGGTGCGGTAGTCGAAGTTGGTCTGCGCGCTGACGCTCTCCTTGCCGCCGAAGGGCGGGTTGGTGAGGATCACGTCGAACTGCGTGGGCGCGCCCTGGAACAGCCCGCCGTACACCTCATCGCCCGTGAGCGCGTTGCCGTGCCAGATGTTCGGGCGGTCGATGCCGTGCAGGATCAGGTTGGCCAGCCCGATCGGGTAGATCAGGTTCTCCTTCTCG
>BQMO01000027.1 GCA_022180725.1 Phycisphaerae bacterium | reverse complement strand
TACGTACGGTGACTGGAGTGCGGACGTGTGCTCTTCCGAGCTCATGAGTTCGACCGCCTGTGGTTCAAGGACGCGCCCGACGCGGAGGCCACCCTGGCCCGCTCGGCCCGCACGCTCTTCGAGTGGATCGGGGCGCGCGGCGAACACGCCCCCGTGCACGCCGCCACCGCGTGTTCACATTGAATCGCGGCGTCGGCGCGCCGCGATCAGGCACGCCGCGCCCAGCGCAACGGCCCCGGGCGCGGGGACGGCCGAGTACGCAATGTCGGAGATGTGAAACGTCGCCCCGCCGAGGTTCGTGGCGGTGCCCGTGCTCGCCGAGAAGCCGATGAACGCCTGCGAGTTCCCGAGCTGGGTCGAGAGCGATCCGACTTCGAACTGTCCGATGTACTCGACCCCCGGCAGCGCGGGGTCGTCGATCGTCACCGACAACTGCGTGCCCACGTAGTTCATCGTCACGTCGAGCGGCCGGTTCGAAGCGAGTTGCGCCGCCCCGGTGGTGGTCCCCGGCGCGACGCCCCACGCCACCCGTGTGGTGTCCACCGCGTAGATCGCCAGAGCCCGGGCATTCTGCATCCCGGCGAACCCCAGCCCGCCATTGCCCAGCCCGACCGCGCCGGCCCCCGCGGCGTTATTCTGATTGATCAGACACACGCCCTGTGGCGTCGAGATCGGGTTCAGCGACACAGCCTGAAGCCGGAAACTTACCATGAATGTCTGGATCGGCTGCCGTGTGTTGAAGAACACGCTGCGCACCTGCGGCGTGCCGCTGGTGATCTCCAGCGTGCCCGGGTTGATCATGTCGGCAGTGGCCCGTTGTCTGTTCGGTTGACCGTCCATCCCGCCAGCCCGTTGAAGCCCGTGATGTCGGCTCGTGACTCGGCAGCCGCCCACCCCACCATGCCCAGCATGATGGCGATCAGCCCATGGCCACGCGTAATCGCACCAATCGGCTTGATGACCATTGCGCACCTCGTACGGAGAACGCCCGCCAGAATGGCGATCGATCCACCCCGCGTTTCCACGGACAAGGTGCACGACAAACACTGTGCAGACCAGCAATCGAGAGCCGCAATTTCATAAATACCTACAGCACATCGAGATGAGTTCTAGTCCGCATGCCGCGGGACCACCAGCCGCTCGATGAGGTCTTGCACGTGGGCGCCCTGCGGGTCTTCGCCCTGGTGCTGGAGGCCCATGGCCTTGAGCACGCCGTAGCCCAGCCCGACGTGGATCAGCGTCCACGCGATGAGTTCGGGCGAAAAACTCTTCATGCTCTTGCGTTCTTCCTGGGCCTTGCGGAGTTCCTTGGCCAAAAAGCCGTGCACGTCGGTGAAGTGCCGCTCGACCGCGTCGCGGATGGCCTCGTCCCCCGTTTCGGTAATGGCCTGGAGCAGCACGCGATAGGGTGTGCTCCCCTCCGCGGTCACCATCGGGTTTTCGCCGATGAGTCGCCGCAGCCGCTCACCGGGGTCGCTCGCACCGGCCAATCGCTCCTTCCAGTGCCGCAGCGTCTGCTCCGCGGTGGTCTCGATCAGCGCGATGAAGAGGTCGCGCTTGCTCTTGAAGTGGCGGTAAATGATCGGCTCGGTAACACCGGCGGCCTTGGCGAGTTCCGCGGTGGTCGCCCGCGCGTACCCGCGCCGGGCGAACAGTTCCGCCGCGCATTCCAGGAGTTGTTCGCGACGCTTCTGCGCCGGCAGTCGGCCCATGCGCTCACACCCGCCTCACGCCGCCCCACGCGGCGAACCCCATGTTAGCACTCGGAAACATTGTTTTCTGACGGCGGCACGGGGTCGTACCCGCCCTTCGAGAACGGGTGACACCGCCCAAGCCGACGCAGGGTCAGCCATGTACCCCGTAATGCCCCGTGCGCGCGATAGGCCTCGACACCGTAATGGGAGCACGAGGGGTAGAACCGGCAGTGCCCGCCCAGGAGCCACGAAAGCGTCACCTGGTACACGCGGATCAGGGCGATGCAGCACCACGCGGCCACGGACGGCCTGCGGCGCGGCAACCCGACGTGCACGTGGTCATGATGCATCGCCCGTCTCTCGCTTCGTCCAGATCTTGTGAAGCGCCTCCGAGATCGCGAGCATCAGCGCTCGATACTCCGCCGCGGGGAGCGGATCGTGCGCTCTCGCCGCGATGACCAGGTCATACCCGCCGTCCGGACGCATGGGGAACTCACGGTTCGTCAGTCGAAATGCCTCCCGCACGCGCCGCTTGATGGCGTTGCGCTCCACCGCCGAGCCTGCCGATCGCCCGATCGACAGCCCCAGCCGCCAGTGAGGCCTGCCGTTGGGCACGGCGAAGCCCGTGAGCGGCCCGCGCGGCTTCTTCACCTTGGCCTCGAAGACCCGCGCGAACTCGAGGTCGTGCCGCAGCCGCATCCGCGGCGGGAACGTTGCGCGGTCGGTCGGCGCTGGGCGGTCGCGGAGCGTCACGCGCCATCCTACGCGCCAGGGCTACACGCCATGCACCGCGGCGGGATCGATCACCGGCCTGCTCGGGGGCATCAGCCCGATCATCACGCAGATCGCCCCCCCCGCCAGCAGCAACATGCGGGTCACCCCGTCCCGCGCCCACCGCGAGAGGAGCGATTCGTTCAGCCGCATCTCGGGCAGCACCAGCGGGGGCGGTTCGAGGCTTTGGAAAACCGACACCCCTTCCGTTTCCAACGCACCGCTCCCGGGGATGACCGCGCGATCCGCGGGGATCTGGTTCAACTGCTTCTCCGCCAGGGCGAGCACCAGCGCGGGCTCCCCTGCTTCCAAGGCCGCGAGGTACTCCTCATAGCGGTCAAGCCTTTGCTGCCGATGTTTCTCGACCGCCAACGCCCGATCGCGCTGCCAGCGCGCCTGCTCCACGTCCGCCGCGGCGGGGATCAAGACCGTGGCCGCCAGGATCACAAGCCCGGCCAACATGAACAGCCATCCGGGATCGATGACGGCGGGAGGTTGTCGCGTGGGGACGTGCACGCGTGGATTATCGGCAGCAAGGCTTCTTTCGGCCCAACCCTCCACGCCGTCATTCCGCGTCTGGTGAAACCATGGTGTTCGTGCTGTAAAATACTATTGAACATCAGTTTGCATCGCGTCAAGATTGCGCCACGCCCCAGGTTGAGCATTGACATCCCCCGGTGATGCCCTATTCTTGAACGGAGTGAGCCGGGCAGAGTCAGCCCGAAGCGTATTTGGCGGCGAATCAGAGGGCCATGGTCGGCCCGCCAGCGAGGACGCGGGAGCGTCAGGGCGGTGGCTGTGGGTCTTGATACCGGGCCGAGGCGCGGCACGGGATGAAAGTTGAGTCACACGGGAATCAGGGACCAATTCAACCCTTTGGGAGATTGAGGATGAATATGAAGAGCGTGATCGGAGTGCTGGCGGCGTGCGGGCTGGCCGCGGCGGCCAGCGGACAGGTTGTCATGTCGCAGGTGTATGGCGGCGGCGGGAACACCAACGCCCAGTACAACGCCGACTTTGTCGAACTGCACAACATCGGCAATACCTCCATCGACGTCGGCGGTTGGTCCGTGCAGTACGCCTCCTGGACCAGCACCAATCCGACCTGGAGCCGGGTGAACATCCCGAGCGGCCCGACCACGCTTCTTGCCCCAGGTCAGTACTTCCTTGTAAAGGTCAGCGCCACAGGCGCGAACGGCGCAGCGCTGCCCACGCCCGACGTCGATGGCACGGCCATCGCCGCCAGCGCCACCAACGGTAAGGTCGCGCTGGTCAGCGACCAGGTCACCATCACCGCCGGCACCACCTGCCCCACCGGCGCGAACATCATCGATTTCGTCGGGTATGGCTCGACCGGCGCCACCACGGTCGCCTGCTTCGAAGGCACCGGCCCGGCCCCGGTTCTGTCGAATACCACCGCCGCACTCCGCCTCTCCAACGGCTGCCAGGAGTCCAACAACAACGCCGCCGACTTTGCCAGCGGCGCCCCCAATCCACGCAACACGTCCAACTCGCAGGCGTGCGGCTTCCCCGACTGCAACAACAACGGCGTCGACGACGCCATCGACATCGCCAACCAGACCAGCCAGGACTGCAACAACGACTCCGTCCCCGACGAGTGCCAACTCTCGGGCCTGGACTGCAACACCAACGGGCAGATCGACTCCTGCGAGATCGCCGCGAACGGCGCCCTCGACTGCAACAACAACGGGCTGCTCGATTCGTGCGAGATCCGCCAGGGCATCCTGACCGACGCCGACGGCAACAACGTCGCCGACATCTGCGAAGGTGCGGCCGTGGCCGAGTGCAACGTCAACGCCACCGTCAACCCCGCGGGCATCCGTCAGTTGACCGGCGGGAGCGATTTCTTGAACGTCGAGGGCGGGAGCCTGGGCGCCAACGCCGCGTACGGCGCCGCACGCTGGGATATCTCCTCCCTGGTCAACCGCTTCAACACCGACTTCGGCCCCGGACAGTGGGAGATTACCCGCGCCTACTTCTACATCCAGCAGTCCAACGCCGCCTTCACGGTGGACAGCCTGCCCGACGCGATCGAGATCATGCACAGCAACCTGGACTCGATCGACATTACCCCGCAGGCGGCCGTAAACCCGGCGCTCCAGTTCCCCAACTTCGTCACCGACTGGAACGACGCCCAGTACATCCTGTCCTACAC
This sequence comes from Phycisphaerae bacterium, assembly GCA_022180725.1. GTDB lineage: Bacteria > Planctomycetota > Phycisphaerae > Phycisphaerales > UBA1924 > RI-211. The sequence goes on along the minus strand of BQMO01000027.1, from coordinate 10,562 downwards.
CTTCGCCCGCGGGCCGGGCGGCTCGGGCGGCACCGCCGGCTCGGGCACCATCGAGTCCTACCAACTCTTCGATCTGAACGGGACGAACAACGCGGGCATGGCCGCGGTTGCCGCGGACCTCAACACCGCGACCGGGCAGATCACGCTCCTGCTGAAGGTCAACGACACCATCGACCCCTTCGCCGCGGCGACGTACGCCGGTCGGACGAACTCGGCCTGGCGCGGGCCCACCCTGGTCCTCTGGGCGCAGAGCACCGGCCCGGCGTGCGACCCGGACGTGAACTGCGACGGCTCCGCCAACGGCGTGGACGTCGAGGTGCAGGAACTGGCCGTGGGCGGTGACTTCACCGACTACTGCCAGACCGGGATCCCCGGCGTCGACGACGGGGACTTCAACCGCGACGGCGCGGTGAACGGGACCGACGTCGAGGCGGTCGAGAACGCCGTCGGCGGCGTCTGCCCATAAGCCATCACAATCAACCGGAAACATCCTCAACCCCGGGGCACGCGCCCCGGGGTTGTTTGTTTCGAAGCCGTGCGGCCCGCCGCATCTCAGGCTTTGATGATCTCCCTCGCCCGTGCCAGCGCGTCGTCGAGGTTGTCAAAGATGTTCTCCAGCCCCACCTTCGCGTCAAACCCGACCTTCACGAACTCAAAGAGCGGCTGGGCGTGCACCCCGCCCAGCAGCAGCGTCGTTCCCTGTCGCCGGCACTTGTGCAGGAACTCGTCGAGCGCGTGCAGCCCCGTCGCGTCCACGTGCGGCACGGCGCGCATGCGCAGAATAAACACCTTCGGCGGACGCTCGAACTGGTTCAGGATGTCCTTCAGCGAATCCGCGACGCCAAAAAAGAACGGCCCGGTGATCTCGAACACTTCCACGCCCGGCGGGATCGCCCGGTCGAACAGCCGCGCCGGGTCCTTGGGATCAATCGGTTCCTCGTCGGCCTCGCCCTCGGCGGGCACCGTGCGAAGCCCGGCGACGCCCGTCACCTCGGCCATCCGCTTCATGAACAGCAACGACGCCAGCACCAGCCCCACCCCCACTCCGATGGTCAGGTCCGTCACCACTGTGAGCACGAACGTGGCCAGCAGCACGACCACGTCGGCCTTCGGCGCCCGAAGCAGGGCGCGGAAATGATCCACCTCGGAGATGTTCCACGCCACCACGAGCAACACCGCCGCCAGCGCCGCCAGCGGGATCAGTTTCGCCAACGGCGCCAGCGCCATCATGCACAGCAACAGGAACACGGCATGGAACGCGCCCGCGAGCGGCGTGCGCCCCCCGGCCTTGATGTTCGCGACCGTCCGCGCAATGGCGCCCGTCGCGGGCAGCCCGAGAAAGAACACCGACGCGACATTCGCCACGCCCTGGGCCACCAGTTCCTGATCCGGGTCGTGGCGGTGCCCGGTCATGCCGTCGGCCACGACCGCCGAGAGCAGGCTCTCGATCCCGCACAGCAGCGCGATCGTCAGCGCCGGGGCCAGCAGTTTCGGAAGCGTGGCAAGATCGATCGCCGGCGTGTGGGGCGTGGGGAGCATCGAGGGGATGCCCCCGAACCGCGAGCCGATCGTCTCCACGCTCCCGCCGTGCGCCTTGTCGAGGTGGAACATCGTGACCGCCCCCGCGGCCAGGATCACCGCGACGATCGCCCCGGGCACTTTCGGGACCACCCGCCTCATCGCGATCAACACCGCCAGCGACCCGACGCCGACCAGCCACGTCGCGGTATCCGCCGCCGGCACCGCGGCGGCCAAGGCCTGAACCCGCGGGACGAACTCCGCCGGGAGCGACGCGATCGGCAGCCCCAGAAAATCTCGCACCTGCGAGACCGCGATCGACACCGCGATCCCCGCCGTGAACCCCGTCACCACCGGATACGGGATGAACTTGATGAGCGACCCAAACCGGAACACCCCCATCAAGATGACGATCAGCCCCGCGAGGAGCGTCGCCACGGCTAAACCTTGATAGCCGAACTCGTGCGCGATCGTGAACACGATCGGGATGAACGCCGCCGTCGGCCCGCCGACCTGCACGCGCGATCCCCCCAGCACCGAGATCAAGAACCCCCCGACCACCGCCGTGAACAGCCCGATCGCCGGCGGGGTACACCACGGCCCCACGTCCCGCGCCAACGCATCGGCCACCTCGCGCGGGATCGAGGCGATGCCCAGCGCCATCGCGAGCGGGAGCGCAATGACCGCAACGGTGAGTCCGGCCAGCGCATCACGGGAAACGGAACGGATCGACAGGCCCTCGCGCCACGTGGCGCGGAGCGCGGGGCGTAGCCCGGGCGGAGCGTGCGTCTTCACGGTTGGGTTTCCAAAGAGGCGACGGAGGAATAGTACGGCGGTATCATGGACTGTCGAGCACGCGCGGGGCTGTTGCGCGGGAAGAACCCTCCGGAGGCCGCATGCGATCAGAACCGCGCGTGATCGTCGTCGCCAACCGCCTCCCGGTCACAAGAGGCCGCGGCGAGGATCGTGCGTGGGATGTCAGCCCGGGCGGCCTGGTCACCGCCCTGATGCCCACCGTCCGCGAACGCCGCGGGGCCTGGGTCGGCTGGCCCGGCTCCGCCGAGCGCGGCATCCGGCCCTTCTCGCACGAGGGCGTCTCGATCCGCCCCGTCACGCTCGGCGACGCCGAGATCCGCGACTACTACCACGGGTTCTCCAACCGCACCCTCTGGCCGCTGTACCACGACGCCATCCGCACGCCGGAGTTTCAACGTCACTGGTGGCGGGCGTACCTCGAGGTCAATCGTCGCTTCGCGCGGGCCGCCGCCAACACCGCCCGCGGACGTGACATCGTCTGGGTGCAGGACTTCCACCTTCAACTCGTCCCCGGGATGCTCCGCGAACTGCGTCCCGACCTCCGCATCGGGTTTTTCCTGCACATCCCTTTCCCGCCGGAAGAACTCTTCGCCTGGCTTCCCTGGCGCGAGGAGATTCTCCGCGGGCTGTGCGGCGCCGATGTCGTCGGCTTCCAGACCGCCGGCGATGCCCAGAACTTCTCCCGCCTCGCCCGCCGATTCCTCGACCTGGACGGCACCGACACCGAACTGCACGTGGGACGGCGGAAGGTCCGTGTCGGCGCCTTCCCCATCTCCATCGACTTCTCCGAGTTCGACCAGATCGCCGCCCGCCCCGAGACGCTCGCCCGCGCGAAAGAGATCCGCAAGCGCCTGGGCGGTCGCAAGGTCATCCTCTGCGTGGACCGCCTCGACTACACCAAGGGCATCGACCTGCGCCTGGCGACGGTCGAGCAGATGCTCGACCGCGGCGAACTCGATCCCGCCCGCACGGTGCTCGTGCAGGTCGCCGTCCCCTCGCGCGAGACCGTGCAGGAATACGCCGACCTGCGCACCACGGTCGAGCAGGCCGTCGGACGCATCAACGGGGAGTACAGCCAGGTCGGGCGGGTCGCCGTCCACTACTTCCGCCGCAACCTCTCGCGCGAGGAACTCGTCGCCCATTACCGCGCCGCGGACGTCATGATGGTGACGCCCCTGCGCGACGGGATGAACCTGGTCGCCAAGGAGTTCTGCGCGTCGCGCCCCGACCTCGGCGGCGTGCTCGTGCTCAGCGAGTTCGCCGGCGCCTCGCGCCAACTCCGCCGCGCCCTGCTCGTCAACCCGCGCGACATCGACGGCACCGCGACCACGCTCCGCGAGGCCCTCGCGATGCGCCGCGGCGACGGCCGACAGCGCATGGCCATCCTCCGCATGATGGTCCGCCGCCACGACGTGCACGTCTGGGCGCACGAGTTCCTGGAGGCCCTGGCATGAGCCTGGTGCCCCCGGATGTCATCGACCGCCTCGCCGCCGCGTCGATCCTGCTCATCGCCTGCGACTTCGACGGCACCCTCGCCGAGATCGTCGACCACCCCGACGACGCCGAGGCCTGCGCCCGCGCCTCCGGCCTGCTCCGGACCTTGGCCCACCAGGAACGCACCTACGCCGCCGTGCTGTCGGGGCGGTCCCTGGCCGACCTGCGCGCACGATTCGCCGACCACGCCGGGATCACCCTCATCGGCGGCCACGGCGCCGAGCCGGAATACGCGTCCTGGCCCGACACGCACGGCCAGCGGGCACGTCACGTCACCGACGCCCTCCGCCCGCTCGCCGACGAGTTCCCCGGCGTGTATATCGAGTTCAAACCCGCGGGGCCCGCGCTTCACTACCGGCACGTCCCCCTGCCTTCGCACGCGACGTTGCTGGAACGCGTCCAGACCCTTGCCTCGTCGTTGGGCATAGGCCCGTTGCGACACGGATTGTTCGTGGTCGAGTTCCCGGTCCTGCCCGGCGACAAGGGGCACGCGCTCACCGCGCTCACCCATCGCCTCGGCGCCGCCGCCGTCCTCTTCCTGGGTGACGACCGCACCGACGAGGATGCCTTCGTCACGCTCCAGCCGCCATCCGTGGGCGTCAAAGTCGGCCCCGGCCCCACCGCGGCGGGGTATCGCGTGCGCAGCGTCGCCGACGTCGGGGAACTCCTCGAGCGCATCCTCGCGGCGCGCCAGCGCGGAATCGAGCCGCGCGTCCCCATCGATCATCACGCCCTCCTTTCCGACCAGCGTGCCCTCGCCCTCGTGGACTGCGCCGGGCGAGTCGTGTGGCTCAGTTCGCCGCGTGCCGACTCGCCCCCGCTCTTTGCCTCCCTGCTCGGCGGCCCGCGGGCGGGTGTCTTCGAGGTTGTCCCCGCCGAGGGTGGACCCGGCCTCGGCGCCTACGAACCGAACACGTTCATCGCCACCACCCGATTCCCCACGATGACCTTGACGGATTACCTCGATTGCTCCGGCGGGCGGGCCTTCCAGCGCGCCGGCCGCAGCGACCTCCTCCGCGTCCTCCACGGCTCGGGCCGCGTCCGACTCACCTTCGCTCCGCGCATCGATTTCGGCCGATCACCGACGCGACTCCGCATTGTCGAGCATGGCCTCGTCGTCGAGGGCAGCGCCGACCCCATCGGCCTGCACGCCCCGGGCATCGCGTGGACGCTGGAGCATGACGGTCCGCACCACACCGCCCGCGCCGAGATCGACCTGCCTCCCGAAGGACTGACGCTCCACCTCCGCCTGGGGTCCGCGTCCACCCTGCCTTCCACAACGCCCGAGCCGGAGCGCCGCCGGGCCACCGGCTCCTTCTGGGCGGGCTGGGCCTCGACCCTGCGCCTGCCGCCGATCCACGCCGAACTGGTCCGTCGCAGCGCCCTGGTCATCAAGTCGCTGTGCTACGGCCCGACCGGCGCGATCCTCGCCGCGGCCACCACCAGCCTCCCCGAGCAACTCGGCGGCACCCGCAACTGGGATTACCGCTTCTGCTGGGTGCGTGACGCGGCCATGGCCGCCGCCTCGCTCGTGCGCCTCGGGTCCACCGGGCATGCCATGAAGTACCTCGACTGGCTCCTCGCGGTCGTCGATGATCTTCCATCGCCCGAGCGTTTGCGACCGATCTACACCATCAAGGGCGACGAACTCGGGCCGGAGGGTGAAGTCTCCGAGGTCGCCGGGTACGCCGTCAGCCGCCCCGTCCGCGTCGGCAACGGGGCGGGGCACCAGGTCCAACTCGACGTGTTCGGCCCGGTCGCCGACCTCATCGCCCGCATGGCCGAGGCCGGCGCGCCGCTGACGCCCGATCACCTCCGTCTGCTCGACGCGATGGTTACGGCCGTGGCGGCGCGCTGGCGCGAACCCGACCACGGCATCTGGGAAGTCCGCGGGCCGATGCGTCACCACGTCCACAGCAAGGCCCTCTGCTGGCACGCCGTCGACCGCGCCATCGCGGCGCGCGCCGCGCTCGGCGAACCCGCCCGCGACGCCGAGACACGCCTGCGCGAGGAGATCCGCGAGGAGGTGCTGCGGCTCGGGTATAACACCCGCGTCGGCGCCTTCACCGCCGCCTACGGTGCGGACGATCTTGACGCCGCGTGCCTTCTCGTGGGGCTCACCGGGCTTATCCCGCCCAAGGACCCGCGCTTTATCGCCACGGTGCACCACGTCCGGTCGCGCCTGATGGTGGGTGAGCATGCGGATGCCGGCGTCGTGCGCTATGTCTACGACGACGGCCTGCCCGGGTCCGAGGGGGTCTTCCATCTCTGCACCGGATGGCTCGTCGAGTCCCTCGCCCTCATCGGCGAACACGACCACGCGCGCACGCTCTTCGAGGACTACGCCGCGCAGGTCGGTCCCTGGGGCCTCTACAGCGAAGAGCGCGACCCGCTCCGCCGCGAGGCCCTCGGCAACTTCCCACAGGCCTACTCCCACCTTGCCTTGATCAACGCCGCCGTACGACTCGCGGACGTTGCACCCTGAATCGGCCACCCCAAAAGCACGGACAGCAGCCCCTCTCTCCTTGGGCTGCTGTCCTTGAACCAGTCTCGGCGACGCGAGCGCCGCCGTCGACGATTCGTGCGAGCGGAAACGTCACCCCAAGGATACAGAATCAGGCTCGGTCTGCAAGGCTTTTTGAGTATCGCCGAGGGAGTTTTTGATTCCTGAACGAATCCATGGGATTCTCCGCACGGCAACCCGGACGGGAACCTTCTTCTCGGGCGTGTGCCGGCTGATCTGAAAGCACCTCCGGGGGTGTCAGTTTGGCAGGAACACACGCACTTCCGAGTGTCCGACGCAGGTTTCCAGGGGGCCATGACGAACGTCCCGCCGTGTAATATCCGGCATGGCCTCGCGGCAGCCATCCACCCCCCCCGTACCCGTCGGCGATCGTTCTCCGGCGTATCCCAAAGCCGTCGAAGCCCTCATCACGGAGTTCGCGTCCCTCCCGGGCATCGGCCGACGCACCGCCGAACGTCTTGCGTTCCACATGCTCAAAGCCCCGGCGCAGGAGGCGCTCGCGCTGGCCGGCGCCATCGAGGCCGTCAAGCGCACGATTCGGCACTGCGATCGATGCTGGAGTCTCTGCGACGGTCCTCTGTGCGACCTCTGCGCCGACCCGGGGCGGGACCGCGCGACCGTGCTCGTCGTCGAGCAGCCCAAGGACCTCATCGCGCTCGAACAGACGGGCATGTACCGCGGGCTGTACCACGTGCTCATGGGCCGCCTCAGCCCGCTCGACGATGTCGGGCCCGACGAACTCACCATCCCATCGCTGCTCGATCGCCTCGATCATCCGGACCACAACCCCGGCGGCGTCGCGGTGCGCGAGGTGATCCTGGGGCTGAATCCGACGCTCGAGGGCGACGGGACGGCCCTGCACCTCGCCGAGGAACTTCGCGCGCGGGCCGTCGCGGTCTCGCGCCTGGCGCGCGGGCTGCCCAGCGGTTCGCAGTTGGAGTACGCCAACAAGGCCGTTCTGGCCGATGCAATCACAGGCCGGCAGAAGGTCTGACGGAGGTTCACGCGGTCGATGCGGTTCGAGACGTCCCAACACCTGAAGATGGGTCAGTCGATGCGGCTGGCGCCGCGGATGATCCAATCCATGGAGATTCTCCAGATGTCCCTCGCGGAACTGGAGGAGCGCATCCAGCAGGAGTTGGAGAGCAACCCGACGCTCGAACTCGTCGAGGGCGCCCCCGACGCCGAACGCCCGCCCGCGGACACGAGCCCCGACGACTCCCGCCCGCTGAGCCTCTCGGGCGAGGCCAGCGCCGAGGAGTTCGAGCGGCTGGATTCCTACGAACAGAGCAACCCCGACGCGGTCGAGAACGAGTACGCCCAGGACATGACGCGGTCCGAGGCGCCCGAGGCCACGTACGAGCCGTACGAAGGCCCGCGCCATTCCTCGGGCGACGACCGCGACGCCAAGGCCGAGGCCATCGCCGCGGCTCCCGCGAAGGGGCAGTCCCTGGCCGATCATCTGCGCGGCCAGTGGGCGTTGGTCGACGTGGAGGCGGGCCTGCGTCCGCTGGGCGAGTTAATCATCGCGCACCTGGAGGACGACGGGTATCTCCGCACGCCGCTGGAGGACCTGATCCCCAAGGCCAATCTCACGCCCCCGCCCGCCGTCGAACAACTCCGCCGCGCGCTCCACGCGGCCCAACTGCTGCTCGAGCCGGCCGGCGTCGCGGCCCGCGACGCGCGCGAGTGTCTTCTGCTCCAGCTCGATGCGCTCGAGGACAGCGGCGACTTCGGCTGGCCCGCTACTACCTTTGTCAACGCGCGTCGATTGGTCGAATCGCACCTCGAGGACATCGGTCAGAACCGTCTCCCGCGCATCGCCGAGAAGACCGGTCTGTCGCTCGACGACATCAAGGAAGCCCTCTCGCTCCTCCGACGGCTCAGCCTGGCCCCGGCCCGGCGGCTCGTCGACGACGACGTGAAACCCATCACCCCCGACGCCATCGTCGAGTACGACGAGACGCAGGACCGGTACATCGCCTACCTCAACGATTCGCGCCTTCCGAACGTGCGCATCAACCAGGAGTACGCCAAGCTCGCCAAGGACCGCGGCGCCGACCGTCGCGACCGGGAGTTTCTGAAGACCAACCTCTCCAACGCGCAGTGGCTGCTCGACGCCGTGGGCCAGCGCCGACACACGCTGCTCCGTGTCGTGCGCGAGGTCGTCGAGGCCCAGCGCGAGTTTTTCGACTTCGGCCCGCAGGCGCTCCGCCCGCTGCCGATGACCGGCGTGGCCGAGAAACTCGGCATCCACGTCGCCACCGTCAGCCGCGCCGTCGCCGACAAGTTCATCGCCACGCCCCGCGGGGTCCTCCCGCTCCGCAAGTTCTTTTCCGGTGGCGTCAGCACGACCGGCGGGGCCGGCGATAAGGGCGAAATGGCCTGGGACGCCATCAAGGCCTCGCTCCAGGAAGTCATCGCCGCCGAGGATCGCACCCACCCCTTCAGCGATGAACAACTCGTCGACGAACTCAAGAAGCGCGGCATCGAAATAGCGCGCCGAACCGTCGCGAAGTACCGCGACCAACTCAACATTCAGCCCGCCCGGCTCCGCAAAGCCTTTTAGGTCGTTCGACCCGCCTCGCCGTCGTCGTGGTCGGGAAATGTTCAGCAATCTCGGAGATGCCCTCCGTGGCCGGTAATCACGAAACCACCGTGTTTACACACTGTTTTTGTTGCATTTGGGAGTTATTGTCGTAGATTGACCCCATCGCCAGCACCCGGCGAGGGGAGATCGATCCATGAATCGTGAAATTCGTTGTGGTGTCCGCGCGCTCATCGCCTCCGCGGGCTTGGCGGTATCCATCGCGAGCATGATGCTCGTTGCACCGCGGGCCGAGGCGCAGCCGCTCGGCTCCGATTTCCTCTACCAGGGTCAACTGGCCCTGTCGGGCACGCCGTACAGCGGCCAGGCCGACCTTCGTTTCTCCCTCTGGGATGCGCCCGGCGGCGGAAACCAGATCGGCGCGACGCTCGGCATCGACAACACCACCATCGCCGGCGGCCTCTTCAGCGCCGAACTCGATTTCGGCGCCGCCGCGTTCGCCGGGCAGGCACGCTATCTCCAGATCGAAGTTCGCTCCACGCCCGGCGTCGGCGCGTTCACCACGCTGAACCCGCGTCAGGCGCTCAAGGCCGCTCCGTATGCGCTCTACGCGCTCAACGGCACCCCAGGCCCGCAAGGACCCGCGGGCCCCGAAGGCCCGCAAGGACCCGCCGGACCCCAAGGGGCACAAGGACCCGCCGGCCCGGCGGGTGCACAAGGCGTGCAGGGTGAGGTCGGCCCGCAAGGTCCCGCGGGCCCTGCCGGACCGCAAGGCCCCCAAGGCCCCGTCGGCGCTTCGCCTTGGTCCCTCTCCGGCAACGACACGTACTACACCGCCGGCAAGATCATCATGGGGAGCGCCATCCCCGGCATCTCCGAACTCGTCACCATCCGCACCAGCGAGCCTGTGGCGCTCAACTCGACAAGCACCGCGGTTTCCGGCATCGGCATCCAAGGACGCGCCACCGCCGCCACGGGATTCACCACCGGCATCTTCGGCGAAACACTCAGCCCCAACGGCGTCGGCGTTTACGGCGTCGCGCAATCCCCCTCCGGCAACACCATCGGTATTCAGGCGCAGGTCAATAGCCCCAACGGCACCGCTGTACTCGCGATCGGTCGCATCCGCATTCAGGGCACGCCGGGTGTTCACGGCTTGACGTTCGCGGACGGCACCACGCAGTACACGGCCACACTCCAGGGTCCGGCGGGTCCGGCTGGCGCAATGGGTCCGCAGGGTCCGGCCGGTCCGCAAGGGCCGCAGGGTCTCCAGGGTCCGGCGGGAGCTGATGGCGCTGAAGGCCCGATGGGTCCGCAGGGTCCCCAGGGTGAAGTCGGCCCGCAAGGTCCGGCCGGCGCTGACGGCCAGGACGGCGCACAAGGCCCGATGGGGCCGCAGGGTCCCCAGGGTGAAGTCGGCCCGCAAGGTCCGCAGGGCGAGGTAGGCCCGCAGGGGCCGGCCGGCGCGCAGGGTCCGCAGGGTGAAGTAGGCCCGCAGGGTCCGGCAGGCGCTGACGGCCAGGACGGTGCGCAAGGCCCGATGGGGCCGCAGGGTCCCCAGGGTGAAGTCGGCCCGCAGGGTCCGGCAGGCGCTGACGGCCAGGACGGCGCACAAGGCCCGATGGGGCCGCAGGGTCCGCAGGGTGAAGTCGGCCCGCAAGG
>BQMO01000026.1 GCA_022180725.1 Phycisphaerae bacterium | reverse complement strand
AAAGCCATCGTGCTTGCGGTCGTGGTCCTGGCGGTGTGCCTCGCCATCGAGCCGGTGATCCTGAAGCGCGACATCTCGGTCGTCGGGGTGCTCGGTTCGGTCGCCGCGGTGGCGTTCGTCGGGCTGCTGCTCTACCTGGTGAAGCACAGCAACGCGCGGGATGAACGACGGACCGCATCGCGCTGGCGTGTCTCGCCTTGAGTTCACGCGGCAACCTTCAAGCGGGCTTTCCGAGCGCCGAAGCGGGCAAGATCGGGGGGTGGCGGCGTGCTATGCCCTGCGGTGGGTTAGCACGCGAGTCGACAAAGGGCCGTGGAGCGAGTGAGATTGAAGAGGGTGATCGTCGCCCGCCCGTCCACACCGGCCTTACCCGATGACCCACGGCAGCACCCACAGGTACCCCGCCATCAGCACGCCCGCCGCGATCAGAGAGACGAGCAGGCCCACGCGGATCATGTCGCGCGACGAGACCAGCCCCGTCGCATAGGCCATTGCGTTGGGCGGCGTCGAGATCGGCATCGACACCGCGAAACTCACCGTCAGGCCAGCCAGCACGCCCAGGCGGGCCGCGGCGTTCGCATCACCCGACGCGACGCCCGAAGCGAGTCCCGTCCCGCCACCCATCGCGAGGGCGATCGCCAGCGGGACCAGGATGTTCGCCGCGGCGGTGTTGCTCATGAACGTCGCGAAGGTCATGCCGCCCACGATGAGCGCGAGGGCCAGCGCCCAGCCCTCGGCGTGTTGCAGCATGGGCAGGCCGCCCACGTACTCAAGCACGCCGGTAAGGTGCAGGCCGTGGCCCAAGGCCAGGCCGCCCCACATCAGCAGCAGCACGTCCCAGTCGATCGAGCGCACGTCGCGGCGGTCCAGCACGCCGACCGCGGCCAGAATCGTCGCGGCGATCAGCGCGACCGCGGCATCATCGACCTTGTGCCAGGCGCCGCTCATCCACGCCGCTACCGTGAGGAGGATTACACCAGCGGTCACCCAAGCCCGCCCGGAGAGCCGGTCGGGCCCTTCCGCGCCACCGTCTTTCGCGACCGCGCCGCCGAGTTCGACCGGCGGCACCACCGCCTGCCGGGGCGGACGCAGCACAACGCACAACAGCACACCCGTGACCAGGAGCATCCCGACCGAGAGTGGCGCGGCCATCAGTACCCACTGAACGAAGGTGATGTCGATCCCGATCGCGCGGAGCTGCGAGATCGTGATCGCGTTCGGTGGGGTGCTCACCGGTGTCATGAACCCGCCGATGCTCGCGCCGAACGCGACCGCGAGCATGAGCGCCGACCTGAGGCGGGGGGACGTGGACGGTTCGCGAGCCACCGGCGTGACAATCGTGAGCATCATCGCCGCTGTCGCCGTGTTGCTGATGAAGATCGAGAGGAGCCCGGTCGTGAAGATGACCGCCATGACCAGGCGGTAGGAGTCGTTCTGGAACGGGCGCAAGAGCCTCGCGGCAACGACACGATCGAGCCCGTGCTTGCGGACCGCCGCGGCCAGCAGGAATCCGCCGAGAAACAGGATCACGGTGCTCGAGGCGAAGGGCTCGAAGAACTGGGTGTAACTGAGGTCGCCCGTCCCCGCGAGTCCCCCACCCCCACGGCCGGCTCCATCGCCTCCACCCAGCCGCGCCAGCAGCAGCACCTCCAAGCCCACCACGCTGAGCGACGCCGCGAAGAGCGGGATGGCTTCGGTCGCCCACAGCGCCGCCGCGAACACCGCGATCGCCACTGCCCGCCGGCCCAGTTCTCCCATCTCCAGCGGCAGCGCCATGTACACCATCGACGCGGCGACGACCGACGCCGTCACGACGAACGCCCGCCACCGCCGGGTAACCACTGCTGCAGGCGACAAGTTTGATCGAGCAAGCGTCATCGGTGGGAAAGACTCCTGCGTTCGCCCCACGATGTCCGCGCTTCACCGCTCATGGCTTGCTCACTTGCCATGCGCGCCCGCGTCCGTCGGATCTCGGCCACCCGAAGCCTTGAGCCTCTCGCGCAGCGACTTGCGGTCGATCCCGAGGATCGCGGCGGCCCTGGTCTTATTCCCCCCCACGCTTTCGAGCACCGCGCGGATGTGCTCCACCTCCACCTCCCGGAGCGTTCGGTGCGCGGCCGAAGGCGAGCCGGAGGACGGCGGTGGCGGCGAGGCCACGTATCGCATCACGGTGGGCAGGTCCACGGTATCGATGACTCCGGCCTCCGCGAAGATCACCAGCCGCTGGGCCAGGTTCTGGAGTTCGCGCACGTTCCCCGGCCACGGATAGCGCTTCAGGGCGTCCACCGCGGAGTCGGTGAGCCGAGGGGCCGGCGATGAATCCTGTTCCGCGGCGGCCGCCAGAAAGTGCCGGAACAGCGGCACCACATCGCCCTCGCGTTCGCGGAGCGGGGGAAGCTCGATGGGCAGCACGTGCAACCGGAAGAAGAGGTCTTCGCGGAACTTGCCCTCGCGGGCCAGACCTTCAAGGTCCTTGTTGGTCGCGGCGATCACGCGGACATCAACCGCCCGCGACTGGTCGGCGCCGACCGCCTGCACCATCTTCTCCTGCAGCACACGCAGCAGCTTGGCCTGGGCGATCGGCGAGAGTTCCGCGACCTCGTCCAGGAAGAGCGTCCCGCCGTCCGCCGCGACAAAGAAGCCCTGACGGGCGGCGGTCGCGCCGGTGAACGACCCCTTCGCGTGCCCGAAGAGCTCGCTCTCGATGAGCGACTCGGGGATCGCGGCGCAGTTGACCGCGAGGAACGGGGCGGCCGCGCGCGGGCCGCGGTAGTGGATCGCCCGCGCCACGAGCTCCTTGCCCGTCCCGCTCTCGCCCGTGATCAGCACCGGCACGCTCGCGCCCGCGGCGCGATCGATCAGCCGGTACACGCGCTGCATCGCGGGCGATGTCCCGATCAGCCCGTCGGGCGCCGCGATGGGCGCGGCGTGCTCCGCCTCGCGCCTCGTTCGCACCTTGTCGAGGGCCGAGCGGACCGCGTGGCGCAGCTCCTCGTCGGAGAACGGCTTGGGGAGATAGTCGTCCACGCCCTCGCGCATCGCCGACACCGCGCCGCCGACCGTCGCGAACCCGGTGACCATGATGACGCCCACGCCCCGGCAATGATCGCGCACGTGCCGGACGAGCTCCATGCCGTCGCCGCCGGGCATCCTCAGATCGGTCACGACAAGATCGATCGCAGCCTGTTCCAAAGCCTTGATGGCCGCGGCCACGTTCGCCGCCGAGGAGACCTCGTGCCCCTCGGCGCGCAGGTTGCGCTCCAGCACCTCGCGGGTCGCGGGCGAGTCGTCAACGATGAGGATGCGGGCCGTATCGGTTGTCACGTCGTGTGAGCCTATTCAAGATGGTGATGCGGCGCGCACCGGCAGCCGGACGGTGAACACACTCCCGCGCGCAGGCGCGGACTCCACGTCGATCGTGCCGCCGTGCCCGGCGACGATGCCCTGCACGACCGCGAGGCCCAGCCCGGTGCCCTGTCCCACATCCTTGGTCGTGAAGAATGGATCGAAAACGCGGCGGAGCACATCGGGCGTCATGCCCGAACCCGTGTCCCGTACCGAAAGAACGACAGCGTCTCGGCTCGCTTCGGTCCGGACGGTCACGGTGCCCTGGGCCTGGATCGCTTGCATGGCGTTGATCACCAGGTTGGTGACCACCTGGCGGACCTGCACGGGGTCTGCCTCAAGATCAGGGAGTCCGGCCCCCAGCTCGCGGACGAAGCGCACGCCGGGGTTCTCGCAACCGGCCTCAAGCAGGAACATGGCCTCCTCGACAACTCCGTTGAGATTTGTCGGCTGCTTTGATGCGGGCGCCTGGCGGGCAAAGACGAGCATCTTGCGGATGATCTCACGACCGCGCAGGGCCGCTTCTGCAATGAGGCTCAAATCCGCTCGCACTTGGGCGGGCACATCCTGGGCCTTGAGCGCGAGCTGCGCGAACCCCAGGACGTTCCCGAGCGGCTCGTTGAGCTCGTGCGCCACACCCGCGGCGAGCTGGCCGATGGTCGCGAGCCGGTCGGCGTGCCGCAGCGTCGCCTCCATCTCGGCGCGGTGCTGTTCGGATTCCACGCTTGCGACAAACACGCCGATCTGACTGGCCACGGTGTCCAGCAGCGAGCGTTCTTCGGCGAGGAACAATCCGCCCGGCTCGTGCATCGCGGTACTCGGGTTCTCCATGTACCCGAGGACCACTTCGCCCCGTTCAATCCCTGCGACACGAAGTGCAACGTGCAGATGAGGAGTCGTCGCATCGAGCGGCGTCCCCTTCGAACAGACCTCGACTTCGTCCAGCCGTAGCCGCGCCGCAGCGCGTTCTGGAAAGCGGCAAGCACCCGGGAGCACCGCAACGACTCGCGCCAGTCGCTCACGAAGGGTTCCGCGCCGTTCTGCAAAGACCGCGGCGACCTCGTACAGACACGTGAGTTCTTTGACCCTCTCAGCAAGCTCGGTGACAGCCGTGGGCTCCTGCTGCGATCGGTCGGATTGCGCGGCGGGGGGCTTCATAAATGCTCCCTCAGTCCCGAGGCTGTGACCCTGCACCACCTCGACGGACGATCTCGACCGAGCAGGGAGCATTCAACGCAACGGTCATGGAGACACTTCCCACCAGGAACCGTTCGATGCCGCGAACTCCTGTCGCGCCGACAAAAACGCAGTCGGCGCCGGGCCCATCCCAGGTCTCCGCCATGTCGAGCAAGCCATACTTCGGGTCGTGGGGACGGACGAGCGTCGTGACCGACACACCAGGACACATCGCTTTGAGAAGTTCCGCCCCCTGTGCCGCCACAAGCAGCGCCGGACGCTCCGCGACTGCGTCGGAGCCCAAGACCGGGTCGCCACCCCAAACGGTGTTGGGCGTCCAGTTGGAGAGCTGTGCTTGCACGCCCGTCTCAAAGGTCGCGACGAGGATCCGCGTGCCAAAGGGCCATTGCCGGCTTGCCACCGAGCGGAGGGCAGCCCGAGCATCCGGCGACCCGTCGTCACCGAGCACGATCCGGAGTGGCTGATCGCCTCCCCGATCCGGACCCCGCGGCGGGCGACCTACTCGCACCGAGCATTTCGCCTGCGTGACGACGTGATGGACGACGCTCCCGAAGAGCAACCGCTTGAGTTCTCCGAAGCCTCGCGAGCCCATGACAATGAGGTCCACGCCACCGTCAGTCTCCGCACGCTCGATGATCTTCCAGGCCGGGGCTCCAACGCACACCTCGGCCGCCACGTTCCACGTCGGGAAGAGTCCGCGTACTCGCATCGCCCCCTGCTCCGCGACGGCAGAGCACACTTCCATCGTTCCGGGACTCGCTCGGTTCGCCGGCCCCGCCGCAAGTTGTTCGGCTTCGGCTTTGGCCATTGTGCGACCGTCGATGACGGCAAGCACGGCCATATCCGCGTTCTCGGGCAGCCCTGCATTCGACAGGCCGTCGATAGCGGCTTT
>BQMO01000025.1 GCA_022180725.1 Phycisphaerae bacterium | reverse complement strand
TCCCCCGAAGGGGGAGGATTCCCCCTCCCACGGGGAGGGGCGTTACGGGCACGGCCCGCCGCCCACCACGAGTTCCACCGCCTCCACGTCCAGCCCGTTCACCGCGCCGTCCTGGTTGAAGTCGGCATCGGCCTGGCAGTAGTCGTCCAGCACCCCGCCGACGGCGAGTTCCTGGATTTCCACGTCCACGCCGTTCACCGACCCGTCGCAGTTCACGTCCCCATCGCACGCGGGCGGGGTGCACTCGTTGCGGAACACGCGGAAGTCGTCGATGGCCGCCTCCACGATGCTCGCCACCGTCACCCCGTTGATCACGGTGTCGTCGGCGATGAAGCGCAACTTCATCTGGGCCGTCGGGGTCACACCTAGCGACGAGAGCGTCTTCGACACCAGCACCCACCCGGGCTGGTTGGGCGCGCCGATGGGAATCTCCTCGAACCGCGTCCACGACGCCCCGTTGTTGTTCGAGATGTCCACAAGCCACGGATCGCCGTACGTCGCGGCGTTGTTGTTGTTGTACCACCTCTGGTACTCGATCGTGTAGTCCCCGCCCGCGCTCATGTTGATCGTCGGCGTGGTCAGCGTGGTGTACCCCCCATCCACGTCGAACGACCCCACGCCCGTCCCCGCCTGCGCCCCGGTCACCCAGCACATCACGCCCGGCGTGGGCGTCGTGTCGTCTTCCGGCTGCGCGGCCGTGCCCTGCGGGTCGGCCCGCTCCCACAGCCCCAGCGTCGCCGTGTTGGGTCCCACCGTCCACCCCGTGTTCGTTTCCATCGAGTCCGAGAACGGCACGACCGTGTTCGAGAACACCTGCGCCGCGTGGAACGCCGCCGGCGCCCCGGTCGGGCTGACGCGGTTCCCCGCGCTCGTCCCCGTCTGCACGTAGTACCGCACCTGGTCGAAGCACCCGGCTCCGGGGATCACGCCCACGAACGTGTCCGCGCCGTCCGGCGACATCAGCGACGACGTAAACGCCCCGCCGTTCACCGACACGAACAGACGCTGCGTGCCCGGCGTCAATGTCAGGTTGTCCGGGGTCATCGTCACGCGCAATGTCGTGCCCGTCGCGGGCAGCAACTGCGTCGGCGTCCCGTCCGGGTACGCAAACAGCACGCGCTGCGGCACGTCGAACGCTTCGACGATTCCCGCCGTCGCCCCGCCTGTCGGGCTGGTCGCCGAATACCCCATCCCCGAGTCCGCGAAGCCCTCCCACAGCCTCGTCGTGTGCGCCCCGGCGTACCGCACCATGTCCGATTGAATAATCGCGTCGCGCTCCTGCAGGTAGTTCGGGTTCCCGGGGGCCAACTTCATCCCGTCCACCACCAACTGCATGATCACCTCGTTGGCCGCGAACCCGAGGTCCTGGCTGATCGCGTACCGGCACTCCAGCAGCGCGTTGCACCACACCTCGCCCTTGTTGTGCACCGAGGTCGAACTGTCCGCCACGTTGGGGTTCCGCGGCACGCTTCCCGGGTACGACTCCTGCGGGAAGTCCACGTCCGCGTACGTCTGCGGGTTCTTGTTCTCGTCGATCGAGTACGGGAACCGCCGGATCCCGAAGTAGTAGTTGTTCACGTACGCCCCGCTCTGCCACAACTGGTACGTCGAGTGCCCGCCCGTGGTGTAGGTCGCGGCGAAGTCGTCCGTCGGCTCGGCGTTCAGGCACACGCCGTAGAAATCGCCCCACCCCTCACCCATGCCGCGGGCCTGCACGCCCGTCAGCGTGATCTCATGGCAGCGGTTCGACGTGCCGTGCGTCAACTCGTGGTACACGATCTCCGCGTCGAACGACCCGTCGCGGTCCGGCGTCGGGCCGGTCCAGCGGTACATCTGGCACCGTGGCAGGCTGCCGTCCGCCGGCGTCGAGAAGTTCGCGTTGTTCGTGCCCCCGCCGTCCTGCACCTCCATCCGCACGTAGTCGTTGCCCGCCCCGCCCAGCCCGAAGTTGTCGAGCTGGAAGTTCCCCGCGGCCTCGTCGAACCCCATCGCCCGCAGCCGGTCGTGATAGACGTTCGCCTTGACGAACGCGTTGGTGATCGCCGCGTCGCGGTAGGCGAGCGGCTCGTCGGTCGGCATGTTCTGGGCGTTGAGATTCATCGCGAAGTCGTACACCCGCGGGGCCGACTCCGTCGCCCGATCCGCCGCCGACGCCGCATTGTCGTTCGCCGTGTCCAGGTATGCGTCCACGTTGTTCCCGACCGTCTGCGTTCCGCCATCCGGGATCCATCCGTTGGGCGACTGCGCCTGGATCATCGCCGGGGTGATCGTCACCAGGTCGCGCAGCACGAAGGGGAACTGCGCCCCCGTCGGCGTGGGCGTTCCCGGGCTGCCCGGGGCCGGGCTGTCGCTGGTGTAGTACCGGTACGTCACCGGCTGGGTCGTGTCCCACGCCAGGTAGTTCTGCCGCCACAGCACCCCGCCGGTGGTCGCGTCGATGACCGTCTCGTAGGTGTGCCCCACGCCCCGCGTCGGGACGATCACCACGTACGCCGGGCGGAGGTCGTCGCGCGTCATCGCGAAGTACACCCGGCGCGTCGTCACCGGGATCCACACGTCGAACTCCGGGCCGACGGTCCACGCCGTCTTCTCCTCCAGGCCCGCGCTCGGCCCGGCCTTCGGGGGCGTCACGATCGCCACGCCCGCGTCCGCCGCCGCCGCCGCCAGCGCCTCGCCCGCCGTCAGCCGCGCCTCGGGAATCTGCCACCCGCCCGCCGGCTCGGGAATGATCACGCTGCTCACGTTGATCAACTCTCCCCGGCTGGTCACGTTCGTCCGCATGATGTTCCCGTACAGATCAATCCCGCCGATCGTCTGCTGGAACGTCAGGTGGTGCATGATCCCGTGCGTGCCGAAGTCGCGCACCACGCGGGTGTGCTCCAGGTCCTTGCTCGTGATCTCGAACAGGTCCGCGTTCGCGTCCAGGTATCGCTCCACCACCCGGCGCGGCGAGTCCACGCTCGGGCCGGTCAGGAACCGCGCCGTCGACCGCAGAAAGTGCGGCGTGCCCAGCAGGTGATGGTCGTCGCACCGCAACTGCGGAATCTCCGCCTGCAACTGCCGCAGCCGCGCCGTCCGCCGCGCCCATGCCTCCGTCTTCCGCAACGCGTCCAGCGCCTCGGCCGTGCGCCGGTTCGGGAGTTCGCTCGGCAACTGCCGCGCGTCGAAGTTCGGCAGGCCCACGCGGTGCACGCAATCCCCGACATCGCCGCAGTCCAGGGTCGAGGCCGTCGGGTGCAACTGCGCGAGCGCCTGCCCGCACACCATCACCAGCGCCGCCGCCGACCACGCCGCCATCCGAGTTGTCATGGGCCGAACTTCCGTGTGCATGATGAACCCCTGCTCATAAGTGCGATCAGAATCACGCCGCGTCCGCGACGCGGCCACCGCCGACCCACGAACACCCCGCCCGCCGGTCACGCACGCCCGAACCACCCTGGCCCGGACGCCCCACGACGCATGGCCGATCGGTCTTCTCCCCACTCCTTTATACTGTCTTTGGCCGGGCTTGCAAGCTACGTTTCCCGTACTGACACCCCCATAACCGCCTTGCACAGAAAAAATGCCCCCGGGAGCGCTCCCGGGGGCTGAGAATGCACTTTGATCAGGCCTTGTTAGGGGCACGGCCCGCCGCCCACCACCAACTCGACTGCTTCGACGTCCGTCCCGTTCACCGCCCCGTCCTGGTTGAAGTCCGCGTCGGGCTGGCAGTAGTCGGTCAGATCACCGGATACAGCGAGTTCCTGTACCTCCACGTCGGCGCCATTCACGGACCCGTCGCAGTTCACGTCGGCGTCGCAACCCGCCAGAATGGTCAGGCGTCGCTCCTCCGAGATGCCGCTCCCCGCAAACGTTCCTCCCACCACCACCCAGACATACTCGCCCGGCGGCAGTGAGTTCTCCGCCGTCAGCGTGACTGTCAGCGTGGTGCTCGGCAACTGATAGAACACACGCACCGGGTTGTCATCCACAATCTCGGTACCCGTATAGATATAAACATCCCAATCTAAGAAAGCGCCAGACTCCCACTCGAACGTAATGGGTTCCCCAGCGGCAACCTGCGCCGATGCGGCCGGGGATACCAGCGTGACCGGGTCCGCGGCGGTGTACTGAATCGCCCCCGGATTCACATTCCACCCCATCACGTCGAGCGCCTCCACGTCCGCCCGGGTAATAAACCGCCGACCCAGGCTGTTGTAGATGGACCGACTGCCCCCGGGGTCCATCACGCCGATGGCCACCTGCGGGTTCAGGCGCGTGAGCGCACGCCAGTGCGATGCCTGGAAGCCGTCCCCTCCGGTCCTCTTGCCGCGTGAAAGTTTGTATGCGCCGTTGGCTGTTCCGAGTTGCGTGACCGCGGTCGCTTCCTCCGTAGGCCGGAGTTCACGCGCCAGCGTCGTGAACTGCGCCGCCGACACCGGCACCGCGGCGTCCCCGAACCGGAACACGTCCCAACTCTGCAATGAACTGGGCGAAAGGATCGAATCGCCCGAGGATTGGAACCCCAGCAAGTGCAGCGCCTCGTGCATCGCGACCGCCTCGAACACTTCGTGGCTTTCAAGGTTCTTGTTTGTCCTCCAGAACTGCCATTTCGTCGTCGCATTCGGCGGGGCGAACCGCATCACGCCGTCATTCAGCTCCGTCGTCGGCTGGAAGGCCAGGTGCTTGTTGAGGCTGTTGGGAATCGCGATGAACCCGGCTGAAAGAACGGTCACGGCGTCGTACCGGAACGGTACGGCCGTCGCCGGCAACGACTCGTACATGAGAATCTCGCCCGCCGGCTCACCATCTTCCGTGGACTTGTTGATCAACTTATCACGGGCGACGGCGACCGTGGCCACATGAAACGCGGACGCGGTTGCGTCGGCCAGGGCGCCCGAGGGCGGGGCGGTCCAATCGACCGTGATGATCGAACTGCCCGTGCTGCCGCTCAGAATCTGGTCGAGCCGACCCTTCACTCGCGCCAACGCCTGCTGCATCGGCGCGACACGTTCCTGCCCGAGCACCGTCGCGGCTTGTTGTTCGTCGACATTGAACGTCACCGTCCACTGGGCGCCCGCCTGCGGCGTCCATGCCCCGAACATGATCGCCATGGCTGTGGAAAGCACGATGAGTTCAATCAGCCGACGGACGACGGACGACGGACGACGGACGACGGACGACGATGCGTTCCTGCTCATGCCGCGCTCCTTGTTTCTGTGCCTGAGTTGTCGTCGGACCCGGGCATTCTACTTGAATTATCACGATGCGTCAAACCCGCATGCGCGCGGTGGACGCACACCCACGTCCCTGCCGGTTCGATGTCGAACTGTCAGTGCAACAGCCGTCTGCGTGCGGAAAACAAAGGGGGTGCATTGCCAGTGGACGACGCACCCCCGACAACCCGTGTTTGCGATGGTGGTACTCATCGGCATCGTGTCGCCCGCGGCATCGCCTACGGGCACGGCCCGCCGCCCACCACCAACTCGACTGCTTCGACGTCCGTCCCATTCACGGCCCCGTCCTGGTTGAAGTCCGCGTCGGGCTGGCAGTAGTCGTCGAACACGCCGCCCACGGCCAGTTCCTGGATCTCCACGTCCACCCCGTTCACCGCGCCGTCGCAGTTCACGTCCGCGTCGCACGTCGGCCCGCCGACGATGATCGCCAGGTCCGCCTCGTCGACGATCCCGTCGCCGTCCACGTCCCCGCAGCACCACGTGGCGTTGGTCAGGCCCAGGTTGGCCGTGGCGATCGCCGCGTCCGCCGCGTCACGCACCCCGTCGAGGTTCACGTCCCCGATCACCGTACCCAGGATGTCCTCCACCAGCACGCGGACATCCTCGAAGTTCACGACCATGTCGCCATTCATGTCCGCCGAGAGGTCGAAGTACGCCGCCTCGTCCAGGTTGCTCCACGTCGCCTCGCTGTCGAGGATGTTCGCATTGCGGAACTGCATGAACACGTAGGTGATGTCCACGCAGTCGATGACGCGGTCGTTGTTCGTGTTCGCGTCGCCATTGCCGTCGGCGCCGATGGGCACGAACCCGCGGGCGGTGGGGTTCAACTGGGCGCGGGTGAGGCACCCGCCGATGGCCGCCCGGGGCGCCGTGCTCGACGACGCGTTGGCCACGTCGCCGCGCGAATCCCCCGCGGCGTACGCCTTCCCCGGGTTCGCCAGCAGCGTCCCGAAGAAGTTCACCCCCGACCCCGCCGCGAGCGACGCCTGGTCCACCGCCGTGAACCCCGCCGCACGATCGAGCGTCCCGTTCACCAGCGCGAACCCGTCGGCCCACGCGCGGATATCCATCGCGTTGAAGTTCCCGTCCCCGTCGCCGTCGCCGATCACCTCGATGATCGTCGTCAGCCCCGCCCCGGGGCCGTACACCCCGTCGGGCGCCGTCCACGTCGGCCCGCCGTGGCGCTGCCGCCACGCCCGAAGCATGTCGCCCGCGTCGGCCGGCGTCCGCGCGCCATCCCCGTTGAAGTCGTAGGAGATCTTGTTCCGCGGCGCGATGTTCGACGTGTACGCGATGAGGTCGCCGTTCTGGTTCAGGTAGAAGTTCCCCCCCGCCACGCCGTCGGTGTACGTCACGCCCGTCGTGCGCGTGGGCACCTTCCCGGCGATGGCCGTGTTGAACGAGGCGAAGAGCGGATTGTTGTGCACGTTGTTCGACGCCACGTACGCCTGCACCGCCGTGTTCTTCCCCGCGTTGCTCACCATCACGGTGTAGTTCAGATTGCTGTGCAGGTTGTCGAGCGCCGCCAGCGCCAGGAACTGGTTCGCCGCGTACTCGCCCGGCCTGCCGATGTTCGCCACGTCCGCCGGCACGCTCTGGAACGCCGCGATCGACCGCGAGATGTTGTTCAGGTACCCCGCCGCGAACGGATTGGCCATCGGCGGGTTCGCGTTCGTCAGCCCCGCCTCGGCGTTGGTGGCGTCGCGCACGCCGTTCCCGTTCAGATCGGTGAACGTCTCACCGACCTGGTACTGCCCGTCCGCCGGGAAGCCGTTGGACCCATCGATGAAGGGATCGAATGCCCCGACCCAGCCCGTGCCGCCCAGGGCCGGCGCGTTGGCCCGCGGGTCGCCCACCGTCGCGATCACCGCCTGCCCGCCGATGAGCCACCCGTTCGCGCTGTTGTGAAGGATCGCGTCCGTCGTCGGGCGCACGTACTGCGTCCCGCCGTAGAGGTCGTTCATCACGTCGGCGATCTCGAGCGCGCCCGTGGTCAGCCACGACCCGCTCCCGCTGCCCGTCACCCCGCGCTCCGTCCCGATGTACCCGATGCCCAGGCGTACGTTCCGCAGCGTCGCTTCCACGTCCCCGTTGCCGTTCTTGTTCGTGGGGATGAACCCGGCCCCGAGGTTGTTCTGCGTCGCTCCGCTTGACCGCGGGCCGATGTTGTCCCCGTTGCCCCACGAGGGGTCCACCCCCGTGCAGTTGTTGAATGCGTTGCGCGTCCCCGAGCCGACGTCGCGCGTCACCACGATGAAGTTCTCCCCGTTCGCGGCCCGGCCGGTCACGAACAGGTGCTGGATCTCGCTCATCGTCAGCCGCCGGATCCCCGTCCCGAAGTTCACCACCGGCGCGATCGGCGCGAAGAGCAGGTCCGTGTCGAAGATGGTGTTCCCGTTCGCCGCCCCGGGGTTGTTCGGATCAAACAGGTTCCGCGTCCCCAGCGTCAGCAACTGGCTCGACAGGTCCGCCCCGCTCGTGCCCCCCTGCTTGTTCACCGACCGCCGCGGGTTCGTCCCGTACCCCGCCGCCGACGAGGCCCGGTTCCACGCCGCGGTGCCCGGCTTCTGCACCGCCAGGTACGTCGATACGTCCAGCGGCGCGATGTCGATCTGGATGCCCCCCGCGCTGGGCAGGTGCGGCGGCGTGTACGTCGCCCGGTACGTCCCCATGTTCGCCCGGTTCGGCGCCCCGCCCGGGTTCCCCTGGTTGTACGCCCCCACCGCCGCCCCCGTGTTCGGCGCCTGCCCGATGTACGCCACGCGGTTGTTGTACGCCGTGGTCGCGCGACCCGGGTTCACGATCGGCGGGCCGTCAATGTCCGCACCCAAGAGCCCTCCGGCATCAAATGAATCCGTCGTCACCCAGTACGGCGCACCGAAC
Organism: Phycisphaerae bacterium; assembly: GCA_022180725.1. GTDB lineage: Bacteria > Planctomycetota > Phycisphaerae > Phycisphaerales > UBA1924 > RI-211. Next base: position 6,185 of record BQMO01000025.1, on the reverse strand, counting down.
GTCAGCAACTCGAAGAACCCGTTCACCGACCCCGTCACGCGGTACTGGATCACCAGTTCATGCGCCGTCACGCTGCCCGGCGTGCCGAAGCCCGACGGGCCGCCGTCCGCCAACTGGTCCGGCAGGCCGCCGATGGTCGTCCCGAGATAACCCGCGATCCCATCGCCGTCGAGGTCGATGTAATCGTTCGTGCTCGCCCGGCTTGCCGACCAGTTCTCCAGGAGCGTCGCCCCCGAGATATTCACCACGCCCCCCGTTCTGCTGGGCGAGGGCGGCCGAGGTCAGGCAGGTCCCGGCGGCCAGAGCAAGCCGCCACGTGTTGCTGTTCCGTCCCATGGTTCCTTCTCCTTCGTTGCGTTCGTGTGTCCGTACCGACCGCCGCCCCGCACGCGAGGAGCGTGCGAGGGTGGGTTCGGGTCTGCTCCCCCGCGTACGGGGCGGCGGAAAACATCCTGCGTGTTCTTTACCCCGCGCATCCTCATGCGGAGCACCAAACCGCACGGCGGCGCTCTCGCGCCGCGGGCGGTCACTCCCTCCTCACATCACGGGGGCGTGGTCATGTTCACCCGGTTCGCGCCGGAAATGCTCCAGAACCGATCCCCCCACCGCTTCTTCTCGATCGTCGTGATGACCGACGACCGCTCCACGTGTCCGTCCACGAAACTGAAGTTCGCCAGCCCGCACTTGCTGTCCTTCGACCCCTGGTGGTGCCGCCCCACCGCGTTCAGCACCGACGCGCTCGCCGTATCGATCGCCCCCTCCGGCACGTCCCGCTCGTCCAGGAGGTCCGACACCCGGGCGTACAGGAACCGCGGCACCGCCGCGTTCGGCGGCTCCGAATACACGTTCACCCCTGCCGAGAGCCCGATGAATGGTGTCACCGGGCGGTGTGTTTTGTACAGACTCCCGCCGACCCGCAACGCCTCGTACTCCCGGTTCGGGTTGAACTCCGTGACCAGGATCACGTTCGACGGGTTCTGCACGTCCGCGTCCTTCACCAGCACGTTCTTCCGGTCGCCCCCCGACGAATAAAACTTGTTCCGCGGGAAAATCGCCCCGTTCCCCGTGTACGCGATCCGCTTCACCTGCCGGTCGTTCGGCGTGGTCGCCCCCGCCGTGTTCCCCAGGTCGTTCGTCTGGAACGGCTCCCAGTCGTTCGAGTTCGCGCCCGGGTTTGTCGCCGGCGCCCCGCCCCGGAGCATCGACGGGCACTTGAACGCGTCCTCGTTCACGTGCCCGTCCGCGAACAACGCGTACGACCAGTGCACGTACCCCGTGCTCGGGTTCGGATTGCTGATCTGCTGGTCCTCGAAGCGCCAGTCCATCCCCGTGTCGTTCGCCCCGTACACGTAGTGCGGCGGGAAGTACTGCTTCCCCACCGCGCTGTACGCCGCGATCCCCTGCACCACGCTCCGCGCGTTCGCCGCGCACTTGATCGTCCGCGCCGTCCCCCGCGCGCTCCCCAGCGCGGGCAGCAGTATCCCGATCAGGAGCGCAATCACCGCGATCACGACCAGCAGTTCGATCAGCGTAAACGCTCGGCGGATGCTCGACATGTCCGGCTCCGTAGTGCGCTCGACCGCGACGGCTCCCGCGCCGCCCCGACGAGTTGGCCAAACACTACCGGACCCGTGTTCAGACTCCGTGAGCGCCGCGCGCCGAGTGTGTAAGTTTGCACTCGGCCCTGCATCCCGGGTAGCCCGGCACTCCTGGGTAGCCCGGCACTCCCGGGTAGCCCGGCACTCCGTGCCGGGCTTTCCAAACCTCCATCACAACTCGACCGAACGACCCCGCGGTTCGCGGCGGATCGCGCAGCGCCCCGCGTACCCTCCCCACGCGTGCACCTCGCCGTCGTCATCCCCGTCTTCAACGAGGCCCGCTGGGTCCGCGCCGCGGTCGAACGCCTCCTCGCCACCCCGCCCCCCACCACCCCCGACGGCCGGCTCTGCCACCGCACCGTCATCCTCGTTGACGACGGCTCCTCCGACGGCACCACCGACCTCGTCAAAGCCCTCGGCCAAACCGACGACGTCATCGCCCTGCACCACGCCGTCAACCTCGGCAAGGGCGCCGCCCTCCGCACCGGCTTCGCCAAGGCCCTCGACCTCGCCGCCGACGTCGTGCTCGTTCACGACGCCGACCTGGAGTATGACCCCCGCGACCACGCCGCCGCGCTCGCCCCGATCCTCGATCGTCGCGCCGACGCCGTCATCGGCTCCCGCTTCATCGGGCACACCCACCGCGTCCTCTACTACTGGCACTACATCGCCAACAAACTCATCACCACCTTCTGCGGCATGGTCACCAACCTCAACCTCACCGACGTCGAGTGCTGCACGAAGGCCTTCACCGCCCCCGCCCTCCGCCGCATGAACCTCACCGCGTCCAAGTTCGACATCGAGATCGAGATGATCGCCAAGGTTGCCAAGGTCCGCCTCCCCGATGAGCCGACCGCCGACCCCGCCCCGGCCACCACCCACCAACGCACCCGCCGCGCCCGCGTCTACGAGGTCGCCGTCTCCTACTCAGGCCGCACCTACGAAGAAGGCAAGAAAATCACCTGGCACGACGGCCTTGCCGCCCTCGGAGCCATCCTCAAGCACGGCCTGGGGTAAGACCAACCCACCCCAGCGTGGTATTCTGTCCCCGCCATGGCCGACACCATCGAATCCGTCCTGAACGAGTCCCGCGTCTTTCAGCCCGTCCCCGCGGCCCAACTCCGCTTTTCCCACTGGCACGTCCCCTCCCTTGACGTGTACAAGGCCCTGCACGCCAAGAGCCTCGCCGACCCCGACACCTTCTGGGCCGACGCCGCCAACCACCTCGCCTGGTTCAAACCCTGGTCGCGCGTCCTCGACTGGAACCCGCCCGACGCCCAGTGGTTTGTCGGCGGCTCACTCAACGCCTGCTACAACTGCGTTGATCGTCATGTCGAATCTGGCCACGGCGAAGACGTCGGCCTGATCTGGGAGGGCGAGCCGCTCTCGCGGCGGACGGCGCACCCCGCGACCGGCAGCCACTACGCCCCCATGCACGAACTCCGCTGGCTCCGCTACCGCGAGCTCCAGCAGCAGACCGCGCGCCTCGGCAACGCTCTCAAGGCCATGGGCGTCAAGAAAGGCGACGTCGTCACCATCTACATGCCCATGGTGCCCGAACTCGTGATCGCCGTGCTGGCCTGCGCCCGCATCGGCGCCGCCCACAGCGTCATCTTCGGCGGGTTCGCCCCACAGGCCATTGTTGAACGCGTCACCGACGCGAAATCCCGCGTCATCATCACCGCCGACGGTGGCTTCCGCCGCGGCGAGATCGTCGAACTCAAGAAGAACGTCGACGAAGCCTGCGAAACCCTCGCCACCACGCCCACCAAGGTCACCAACGTCATCGTCCTCCAACGCACCGGCTCGCGCATCGACTGGCGCCCGGGTCGCGACGTGTGGTGGCACGACGCGGTGGAGGCCGCGAGCGCCGACTGCCCCTGCGAGCCCATGGACAGCGAGGACATGCTCTTCCTCCTCTACACCAGCGGCAGCACCGGCAAGCCCAAGGGCATCCTGCACACCACCGGCGGCTACCTCACCTTCGTCAACCTCACCGCCCGCCTCACCTTCAACCTCATCCCCGACGCGGGGCAGGTCTTCTGGTGCACCGCCGACGTCGGGTGGGTCACCGGACACTCCTACGTCATCTACGGCGTCATGAGCAATCGCGTCCCCACCCTCCTCTACGAGGGCGCCCCCAACTTCCCCGCCAACGACCGCTTCTGGGACATCGTCGCCCGCCACCGCGTCACCCAGCTCTATACCGCCCCCACCGCCATCCGCACCTTCATGAAATGGGGCGATGACCACCCCGCCAAACACAACCTCTCCACGCTCCGCGTCCTCGGCACCGTCGGCGAACCCATCAACCCCGAGGCCTGGATGTGGTACCACACCCACATCGGCGGCGGGCGCTGCCCCGTCGTCGATACCTACTGGCAGACCGAGACCGGCGGGCACGTCGTCACCCCGCTCCCCGGCGCCACCCCCACCAAGCCCGGCTCCTGCACCCTCCCCATGCTCGGCATCGACGCCGCCGTCGTCAACGAGCAGGGCGAAGAACTGCCCCCCAACCAGGGCGGCCTCTTCGCCATCCGCAGGCCCTGGCCCGGCATGCTCCGCGGCGTCTTCGGCGACCGCGACCGCTTTGTCAAGACCTACTGGTCCCGCCTCAAAGACCCAGCGACGGGCCAACCCTTCTATTTCGCCGCCGACGGCGCCCGCCGCGACCAGGACGGTTACTTCTGGGTCATGGGCCGCGTCGACGACGTCATCAACGTCTCCGGGCACCGCCTGGGCACCATGGAAGTGGAGAGTGCGCTGGTCAGCCACCCCGGCGTCGCCGAGGCCGCCGTCGTCGGCATGCCCCACGACCTCAAGGGCACCGGCATCTGCGCCTTCGTCACCCTCAAGCCCGCGTGGCTCAAGGCCAACGCCCGCACGCCCGACGACGCGCTCAAGAAGGAACTCGCCGCGCACGTCGCCAAGGAGATCGGCCCCATCGCACGCCCCGACTCGGTCCGCTTCGCCGAAGGCCTCCCCAAGACGCGCAGCGGGAAGATCATGCGTCGCCTGCTGCGCGACGTCGCCGCCGGCGTCGAAAAAATCACCCAGGACACCACCACCCTCGAAGACTTCTCCGTGGTCGCCAAACTCCGCGCCGACGAGGAGTGATCATCACGCCATCCATCACATGGAGTCCTCGCCCCCATACGTCGGCCTGATTCCCCCCGAAGTCGGGGGTGCTTCCGGGGACCGTGCCGATCGTTCCTGCTCAATGTCGTGGAGCGCCACACCTCGCCGATTCCAGTGCTCACCAAGTTCTTGGAGCGTGTACCACGAACCACACTCGGGGCACACCCATGGACCTTCGAGACGCCCGCTGGCCTTCTCAATGCCGCTGAGATCGTAAAGACAGGTAGGACACGCACGCCATCGTCGTATCTCCGCACGGCGGTAGGCTTGTTCCATCTGCACAAGTGGCGCCACGCCCAGCAGCAATGTAAGCCCGAATGCGAGCAACTCGACCTTGCCTCCCAGCAACCATCCGGGCTCCGTTCCTAATATATAACGCGATCCCAACGAGATGAACGCGATTGTCATGCCCGGCATGAAGCCGAGGAGGATGCGGCGGTCCATCCTCGCAATATACGAGTTGTGACGCAGCGAGCGACGCCATGCAAGATAGTGATTGACTCGTAACCGTGATGGTCCCACACGCGCACCCATCTCGATAATAATCGACAAGGCGTCCTACTGACCGTTCGGGCAACAACCGCGACGACATGTCCTGAAATCTCGATCTGCTTCCAAGATGGCAATCGCCCGATCAACTGCCGCATCGTCCAAGCACTTATACAAATAAAGCCCGACTCCGGCCGTGCCTCCGATCGCGCAACATGCAATCATACTTGGCGGTGTTGGAAATATCAGACACACGGTCATGGTTGCCGTACACCCCACCGCAGTCGCGCCTGTTACACGAATAAAATTAAAACACTGTTCGCGCCGTAGTTTATACGCCGCGTCCGCGGTGTTGATATCTCGAAGGTAATTGCCATAGCACGTATCCACGCAAGCCTGAGATGGATTCTCGCACATCGCATCGTCACGGGATGCTTTTATGGGATCGAGATACCGACGGAACTCGATCTTCGCCTCCTCACCATCCAGGTACACCCGGTACGGAATATACACAACGTACTGATCATCAATCGGGCCGGACTGCCATCGGAACGAATATCCAATGCCAAACACAAACCCATCGAACTGCGGACCGGTTACCCGGTTCATAATCGCCTCAGTGGACATCGTCACCGAGATTACGGCACCGGTTGGTGAACTCGCAGGGTTCTCAGCGTAGAACGTTGCTGTTTCATCCTCGTCCCACTGCACCGGCGCACGATACATGACTTTGGCTTCACCGATGTACATTGGAGCAATCGGTTCTGTCGGCTTGTAATCGACAAACACCGCGTGGTTGTCGTATATGATCATTTACCCATTCGCGGTCTCTGCCGCCGTAAGCGATGTCATCGCTTGCATGCTGTAATCTCGATCAATGCTTTGTCCGTTACATGTAGACCAACTACCTAGAGAGAGAGAGAGAGAGAGAGAACGCTTGCTTGTAAAGTGCTCATGTGC
>BQMO01000024.1 GCA_022180725.1 Phycisphaerae bacterium | reverse complement strand
TCCCCCGAAGGGGGAGGATTCCCCCTCCCACGGGGAGGGGCGTTACGGGCACGGCCCGCCGCCGACGACCAACTCCACCGCCTCGACGTCCGTGCCGTTCACCGCGCCGTCGCCATTGAAGTCGGCGTCGGGGAGGCAGTAGTCGCTCAGGTCGCCGCCGACGGCGAGTTCCTGCACCTCCACGTCCACGCCGTTGGTTGCCCCGTCGCAGTTGACGTCGCCGCTGCACGCGGGCTGGTCGCAGACCCACCGCCGCACGACGAGGTCATCGACGGCGGCCTCGACGATGGAACCCGACGCCGCGTCGTCGGCGATGAATCGCAGTCGCACGGTCGCGGTCGGGGTGAGGAAGTCGCCGACGCGGAAGGAGGGGAAGTACCACCCGCCGGAGGTTTGCGACCCCGTGGGGCCGACGACTTCGAGCGGGAGCCAGGTCGAGCCGTCGCCGGAGATCTGAACGGTGAAGATGTCGGCGTTGGGGGCCGATCCGGCGGTGTTGGAGTACCAGCGGGAGTAGGTGATGATGGCGTCGGGCTGGCCGAGGAGGTTGATGGGCGGGCTGGTGAGCGTGGTGTATCCGCCGTCCACGTCGTTAGCGCCGACGCTGGCGCCGGCGTTGCCGTCGGTCACCCAGCAGTTGATGCCCGGGCTGGGCGTGGTGTCGTCCTCGGGCTGGGCCGCGGTGCCCTGCGGGTCCATGCGGTTCCAGAGGCCGGAGGTCGCGGTGTTGGGGCCGACAACCCACGCGGTGGCGGTTTCCATGTCATCGGCGAAGAACGTCGTGAGTTCGCCGACTTGCGTGGCGTAGGGAGCCGAGGCGCCGCCCGCGGGGAGCGTGCGCAGGCCCGAGGCGGTGCCTTGCACGGCGTAGTAGAACTGCGGCGTCGCGTCGCACGCAAAGCCCGGGAGCGTCGCCGACCACACGTTGCCGCTCGTGTTGGTCATGATGACCGACGAGAACGGGCCGGCGTTGGCGGCGCGGTAGTACACGCGCACGGAGTTGGCGACCAGCGTGTCATTCTCCACGACGACGGTCGCCGAGACGGGCGTGGACTGGAGCGGAAGCACGGCGGCGGGGCTGCTCGCGGACGTGATGCTCACGCTGGGGAACGGCGTGCCGCCGGCGATGGGGCTGGAGGAGACGATCGAGAAAACCTGCGGGCCGACGGGCACGGCGAAGGCCTTGACGCGGACCTGCCACACGCCCGCCGCGGGGTTGGCGACGCGGACCTGTTCGAGGTTGTCCCGCGTGTTGCGCTGTGTCTGGAGCGCATCGTTCGCGGGGTTGGCGGGATCAAGCGTCCACGGGAAGGCCTGCGCCCCGCCCGGCGCGAAGACTTCGAGGTCCAGGTCATTGACGAGGGACGGGATGACCAGCGCGGCCCCGGGAGCATCGTCCCACGCGAGCGTGAGGCTGAGCGTGGGCGTGCCGGGGGCAACGGTGACGGTGTAGAACTGGTCGAAGCCCTGCGAGACCGTGTCCTGGCGGAACTGGCCGGTGCGCATGGCGTCGATGGCGGCCTGGATGCGGATGGACCCGTAGCCGAAGGTGTAGTCGGGGCCGGTGTTGCCCAGATCGACGGCGGTCTGGGCGTAAAACGCCTTCAGGGTCGAGTTGCGCGGGTCGGGCTGGCCCGGGAACTGGGCACGCCAGTCCTGGAGGAAGAGGGCCGAGAGGCCGGTGGTGGTCGGGGCGGCCATCGAGGTGCCGCAGGACACGCCGTACGACGTATCGCTCGCGCTGGTGGTGCTGGTGACGCCGTTGTCCCCGCCGGATTGGCACCCCGGGGCGCAGAAGTCTGGCTTCATGCGGCCATCGTCGGTCGGGCCCCACCCGGAAAAGGAGGTCATGGAATCGTTATTCGCGTTCAGCGCGCCGATGCTGAGGTGGTTCTTGGCGCCCGCGGGCGGGCCGATCGTGTTGTACGTCGCCCCGCAGCGGGCGCTGCCCTGGCGTTCGTTGCCCGCGGCCCAGACGATGCGGAACGGATTGTTGTTCGTCACGGCGGACGACCCGCGCACGATGGAATCGATCACGGCGTCGGTCGTGTTGTAATCTCCTTCCCACGAGCACGGGAAGTTGTTGGTGTTGACGTTCGTGCCGATCGAGTTGTTCGCGAGGTGCGCGCCCAGGTTGTACGCGCTCGTGTAATCGGCTTCGATGTCGCACGGGTTGGAGTAGAGCCACCCGGACACGCCGGAGATGTTGACGGCGGCGGAGAGGATGGACACGCCCGGGGCCATCCCGCGGTTGTTGGCGGTAAAGACGCCCGCGCCGCCGATCGTGCCGGCGACGTGCGTGGCGTGCGAGGCGACGCCGCTCCCGTCGATGACGGTCACGCGACCCTGGAAGTCCACGTGCGTCGCGCGGGCCGACCCGCCGTCGAACACGAGGACGGTGACGCCCGCGCCGTCGAGGTTGTACGGGGCGGCGTTGACGACGTTGGCGCCGGTCAGCGCGCGGTTCTCCGCATTGAGTTCCTGGAGTTGCGGGGAGGCCGGCTCGACCCACAGAACCTCGTCCTGGGCCGCGAGGTTCATCACGGCGGAAAGCGGCACGTGCACGACCATCGAGTTCACGGACATCATGAACCCGACCACTTCGCCGCCCAAGGCCCCGACAAGGCGCGCCCCGGCGTCCTTGGCCGCCACGTCGTCATGCAGGGTGACGTAGAGCGCCACGCGCGGATCGTCGGCCTGGTCAAGCATGATCCACGAGGGCGTCAGCCCCGCGAGCAGGTCCGGGTGGACTTTCCAGTCGGCCCGCACGGGCGCGGCGCCGAGCAACCAGCCCGATGCCGCCAGGCCGGCAACATCCGCATCGCCCCGCAGCGTCGCCATGTGGGAGAAATCGCCGAGCGGGGTGAGAACTTCCAATCCCAGGGCGCCAAGCATGGCACGTCCGGCGTCGTCGATCGGACGCGCGAGTTTGACGAACAGATGCCCGGCCTTGGCACGTTCCAGCAGCAGCACCTCGGTCACGCGTGCCGGGTCGACGTTGGGTGAAGCCGCCCCCGAACGCCACTGCACCTGCCCGTGTGCCCCCGCCGCCATCCCGGCGATCGCCACCAGCATGAGCACCGCACACCGACCACGTCCCCAGGCCACCAATCGCGCGTTCGTCATCATGCACCCCATTCTCAGCAATCACAGGACCCGATAAACCGGGTACGACCACACCCGCCGCCCCGATCGAGGCGGTCAACGATCATGGCGGTTCGGCAATCCCGCTACGTGGGTTCCGCCATCCGGACTGATTCAAGTGAATCAGGCTAGTGGATGCCAGAAATACCTGACAACCTCCAACCTGTCAAGCCTGTTTTTCAGCACGTGCACCGGGGAAACACCGCCCGCGCGCGATTCACGACCCGGGCTTCGCGGGCGTGACCGGCTTCCAATCCGGCTCGGCGAACTTGTACTGCGTGCGAAGGCCGCGGAGGATGACGAACGTAACGCGTTCGGGCTGCCGAGTCGCGACGTGCTGCATCGCCTTGCGGTACGACGCGATGTCGGAGACGTCCGCGTCGTCGATGCGCTGGATCACGTCGCCGGGCATGATGCCGGCGAACCCCGCCCACCCGACGCGTTCGACGCGTTCCACGAAGACGCCCTGGGTGTCGTCGCTCCAGCGGTTATCGTCGCGGTCGAAGAAGGTCAGTTCACGCACCGAAAGCTCGAAGTCCCGGTTCTCGTCGCGCAGGGCTTCCTCGGCGGTCGTGCGGGTGCGTTCGAGCGTGATCTTGATCTCGATCGGCGTGGCGTCGCGAATCACCGCCAGCGTCGCCTCCTGCCCGGGTTGCAGGCGGCGGACGGTGCGCTGGAGCATGCCCGCGTCCTGCGTGCCGCGGGGCGTGAGCGCCTCGCCGTTGAGGCCCGTGATGATGTCGCCCACCTTCAGGCCCGCGCTCTCGGCAAGCGTGCGCGGGTAGACCCGCGTGACCCGGATGCCGGTCTGGTTGTTCAGCCCGATCTGCTTGGCAAGGTCGGCCAGCACCACTTGCGTGGCCGCGCCGATCCACGCGCGCGGGAGTTCGCGGGGCGGGTCTTCCTTCTTGTCGGGCCGGGGCTTGACCAGGGTGAGCGTGTTCTTGCCCGCGCGATCAAACTCGACGGTGATGAACTCGGGCAGCGGGTCCATCGACGCGATGTCGCGGTAGGCATCGACGAGGTCGCGCAACGTGCGGACGGGTCGGCCGTTGAATCGCGCGATGACGTCGCCCATCGCGAGCGCCGGCTCCGCGGTGGCCGCCGGCCCGCCGCCCCGAACGCCCATGACGATCGCGCCGTCGCGGCTCGACAGGCGACGGGCCTTGACCATCCGATCGGTGATCTCGGAGACGGCGAGGCCCAGCAGTCGCAGGGCCGTCTCGTCGCCCTGTTCCCTGAGGAGTTTGTCGGTAGTCACGGTGGTCTCCCCGGCCGTCTCCCCGCGCCGGTAGGTGAAGCGGATGGTCGCGCCCACGGGCTTGTCGGCGATGGCGCGCAGCACCAGCGGGATCTCCTCGGGGAAGCGTGCCCGCAGCGGCTCGCCGTCCATGGTCAGCAGCACGTCGCCCGCGCGCAGCCCGGCCCGCGCCGCGGCGCCCTCGGCATCGACGCTGTTGAGCAGCACGCCCTCGGTGTACCCGGTGCGGCGGATGCTCTTGAGCGCCACCCCGATGCTGCTCCGCGTCACCTCGCCCGAATCGATCAGCCGCTGCGCGATCGATCGTGCAAAGTTCGACGGGTTCGCGAACCCCAGCCCCGATCCGCCCCGCGTGTTCACCCCCACCACTTCGCCGCGCAGGTTCACCAGCGGCCCGCCCGAGTTGCCCGGCAGGATCAGCGCGTCGTGCTGGAGCCAGCGCGTAAAGATGTCCGACGACGTGTCCGCGTCAAACTCCTGGTCCTCGATGTCGTCCCCCGACTGCGACGCGAAGACGCGCTCCGTGTTCGAGACGATGCCCAGCGACACCGACCGCGACAGCCCGTACGGCGCGCCCATCGCCATCACGTAGTCCCCCACGTTCAGCGCGTCGGAATCACCCCACGTCGCCACCGCGGGCAGGGGCGCGCCGCCCAGATCCTTCATGTTCAGCCGGAGCACCGCCAGATCGGTCATGCGATCCTCGCCCACCAGCGTCGCCGAGACCTCGCGCTTGTCGGACAGCGTCACGCGGAAAGTCCGGCCTTTGTCGACGACGTGCTGGTTCGTTACGACCAGCCCGTCGGGTGAGATGATCGTCCCGCTGCCGGTGCTGGCGCCCTTGGTCTCCTTGCCGCCCCAGTACGACACGCTGATGACCTGGATGTTGACCAGGGCCGGGAAGACGTGGTCGCGCGCCTCGCGGATGGCGGCACGGACCTCGGGCGGCGCGCTCGCCCCGCGCGTGGCGCACCCCAATGACCACGCGGCCGCGAATATCATCACCCCCACCACGACCGCCAGACGACCCATCACGCGAAACTCGGTGCGCATGAAACCTCCGCGCGGCCCGTGGCCGCTGTCCAATCATCGGCGTACGCCGACGCGCCGCTTGGCGGTTTGAGGGTACGGGGTGTTGCACGCTTCCAACCGCCGCCCAGCCATGGTCGTCCCAGTCCAGGCCCGGGTGGCAAACGTCCCACCTCGCGCAATCACCCACCGCGATCGGTCACGCTTTTCGTTGTCGGCTCGGCCGTCCCTTGCCCCGCGAGGCTACTGGCCGCATAGACTTACCGCGAGCACGTTCCGGGACGATTTCCACGATCACCCGTACCGTCGCGACGATTGGGGTATGGTGTAACGGTAGCACGAGTGACTCTGACTCACTTAGTCTAGGTTCAAATCCTAGTACCCCAACTTTCCCGCTTGACCAAGAGACCGTGCCCACGAGTGCCAAGTCGCGCACCGTGGCGACCTCCCTGTACAAGACCGTTTCGCATGGTTGGCGGACCACTCTCGGGGTGGCCCGATGGGTGTGCAATCGACACGGGTTGTTAACCAGAATCGGCGGAAACCGCGTTTTCAGGGCCGCCAGCGGGGTACAAATACTCCGGTCCCGTCCATTGGGATTTGCGGGGCTGCATTCGGGCGGCTCGGCCAGGACGGCGTCGAAATGCTGCCGATCGCGGCCCGGCCTGGTAGTCTCACGAGGGCGGCAGGTGAGACTGGATCAGGATGCCGGAATGGCCTGGATTTTCAGAGCGACCGGGGCCGAGTCTCAATATCTCACTATTTCGCACTCTGCCCCCGTATCCACATTCTCGGTGAACCGATTCTCCCGGGTGACCTGGGGCTTGTGGGCCAGTGTTGCCGGTTGAACCGCGACAAGGCCCCCTCAATAACGAAGGGTAGCCACCCGTTCTGTCGGAATGCTCCCTGAACCGACGACCTGGAGCCATCCGCACGGTGGAACTCGAACCTGCCGGTCCGCAACGCCGTACCATGACCGCCGATATACTCCGGGGAAGTATGCTCCATCGCGGCAGTCCATTCCGGCTCCTTGTGACCGTCCTCCTGGCGGCTGCCGTGCCATTCTGCTGCTGCGACTTCCGCTCCCTGCTCAGCGGGTGCATGTCCTGCGAGGCGGCGGCGCCCGGGAGCAGCCAAACAGTTGCGGTTCATTCGGACGCCGACGCGGGGCATGGCCACGCGACGCACAGCCACTGCCACGGCCATGCACCAAAGGGTGATGACCAAGACGGGTCCACGCCGGGGAAGGCTCCGGAGAAGGACCATCACGATTGCTCGTGCGGCAAGAACACCGGGAAGATGCTGACGGTCGAGAAGTCGACCCTCGAGCTTCCGACGCCGGTGATTGTGGCGATCCTCGATTGGTCCGGCATTTCGGACCTCCGCCCGCTTGACCCGTTCAAGGGTCGTGAAGTCGAGCAGCGCGTCGTCGAACGACCGCAGACATCGCTTCTGCGCCTGCACTGCGCGCTCATCGTGTAGCAAATCGGCCCGTACCGACGATTCGCAGTCGCCGAAGCGCTGATAGTGCGCTGGGAGACACCGGAATCGTCTGCGGGCTGCCGCGCGCCCATCGCGCATCGGCGCACCCCATCCATCTGACTGATCTGTTCTCGCACCCTCACTGGAGGTCTCGCATGGCACGCTCACGCGCGGCTGTGGGGCTGGGCGCACTGGCGCTCGCGACCGCGGCGATCCTGATTCCTGTCTACGCACACGAAGGGCACAACAAACCCGCCGGGGCGACGTTCGATCCGAACGCGCCGAAGAGGATCTCGGAGGCGACCGCTGCCGCGATTGGTCTTGCCACCGGCGAGGTGGACTTCGGCCAGGTCGAGGATGTTGTCCGCCTGACCGGCATAGTCCGGGCACGCCCGGACGCACTGGTGGCCGTCTCACCGCGCTACGCGGGTGTGGTTCGCCTGGTCGCCGTCCAACCGGGCGACCTCGTGGTGAAGGGCGCGACGCTGGCCGAAGTTGATTCGCCGGAGATGGCCAAGCTGCTCTATGACGTCCGCCGGCTGGAAGGAGAAACCGAGCGGCTGAACGCTGAGCTGAAGCGGGCTGAGTCGCAGGTGCAGTCGCTTGAGATCGAGCTGCCCGCCCTCACGCAGGGCGCGGAGCTGCTCGAGGCCGAGGTGCAGAGACTCACGAGTGCGGGCGAAAACGTCTCCGCCAACCTGCTGACTCAACGCAGATCCGAGGCGATCAAGCTGCGGGCTGACTCCGGACTGCGCCGGGTCGCCTTGGAACAGGCTCGGGCGGAGCTTGTCTCGCTGCGGAAACAGGTTGAAACCACGCACGCTTCGGCGGAGGCCCTCAGGGGAACACTCCCCGCCGAGAACGATCCGCACGCGGTCGAAGTGCTCGCCGATCCCGCTCGGCCGGGCCTGATTCGCTTTCTGGCGCCGATTGACGGCGTGGTCACCACACGCAGTGCGGCGGTCGGCCAGGGCGTCGAAGCCGGTCAGCCCCTGCTGACGATCGGGGACTTCGCCCGGGTCCAGATCGAAGGCGAGTTGCCCGAGGGCCTCGTCGACCGCCTCACTGCTGCCAGCGGCAGCAAGGTCCGCATCCGACGCGGCGTCGGCGCGGCGAGCGATGTGGTCGCGGAAGGAACGGTCCGCTTCGTCAGCCCGGTGATCGACGCCACCAAGCGCACCGCGCACGTGCTGGTTGAAGCGGAGAACGCGAAGGGGCTGCTCCGCCAGGGCCAGTTCGTGGACCTGTCGATCGTGATTGCCGCCAACGACTCCGCGGTGGTGATCCCGGCGTCGGCCATCGTCAAAGAGGGCCCCCTTCAGTACGTCTTCGTAAGGGAGGGGAAGAGTGACGACGTCGTCTACAAGAAACGCGACATCGCCGCGGGCGCCCGTGATGATCGGGTGGTCGAGATCAAGCTGGGTTTGGTGCCCGGCGATGTGATCGCTGTGAGCGGCGCGTTCAGCCTGTCGCAACTTCGCGGCTTCGTACCCGGCGCTCCGGAGCCGACCGCGCCCGCACAGAGCCCCGACGGCCACGGCCATTCTCACTGATCGACGTTCCGCGCGTCGGCCCCGAAGAAGAGGACTCCCCTTGCTCAACTGGATCATCCGATCATCGCTGAACAACCGCGTGCTCGTGCTCATCGCCGCGCTCCTGGTATCGGTCTACGGCCTCTACGTCACGTTCAACACGCCCACAGACGTGTTGCCCGACCTCAACCGCCCGGTGGTCACAATCTTCGGAGAGGCACCGGGCCTTGCGCCGGAAGAGGTCGAGGCGCAGGTGACCTATCCGATGGAGACCGCGGTCAACGGTGCTCCCGGCGTGGAGCGCGTGCGGAGCCGAAGTGCTCTGGGGCTCTCGATCGTCTACGTCGAGTTCGCCTGGGGTACCGATCCGAAGTACAACCGTCAGGTCGTCACCGAGCGGCTTGGGACCGTCACGGAGAAACTCCCGCCCGGCATCGTTCCGGTGATGACTCCCGCGTCGAGCATTATGGGCGAGATCGCCCTCATCAGCGCATCGAGCAAAACGCTCTCGCCCATGGATGTGCGGACACAGGCCGAGTTCGTGCTCCGCCCGGCCATCCTGTCCATTCCCGGCATCGCGCAAGTGACCGTGATGGGTGGCGACCTCAAGCAGTTCCGCGTCCAGGCCGACCCGGACAAGTTGCGGCTGTTCGATCTCACTCTCGAGGATGTCGAACGGGCGCTGCAGGCGGCGAACCAGAACACGGGCGGCGGGTTCCTCGCCAGTGGAGCCCAAGAACTGGTCGTCCGCAACCTTGGCCGGGTACAGACCGCCGACGACATTGCGGCGTCACTCATCACCAACAGGCCCGGTGACCACGACTCGCCACCCCGCGCCGTGTTGATCCGAGATGTAGCCACGGTCATCGAGGCTGGGCCCACCATCAAGCGCGGCGACGGGTCGGAGAACGCGTCACCGGCTGTCATTATGGCGATCCAGAAGCAGCCCGGCGCGGACACCCTCACGCTCACTCGGGCGCTGGACGCAACGCTCGCCCAGATCAAGCCCACACTGCCGGCGGGTCTGGACCTCAACGCCGACCTCTTCAGACAGGAGCACTTCATCCGGGCATCGATCGGCAATGTCATCGAAGCCTTGGAACTCGGCGCAATCCTCGTCGTGATCATCCTGGTTCTGTTCCTCATGAACGTGCGCACGACGATCGTCACGCTCACGGCCCTGCCGCTCTCGATCATCACGACCTTCATGGTGTTTCACTGGCTCGGGATGAGCGTCAACACCATGACGCTGGGCGGGCTTGCCGTGGCGATCGGCGAACTGGTGGATGACGCGGTCGTCGATGTCGAGAACGTGTACCGGCGCTTGGGCGAGAACCGCCGCGCCGCCAGCCCCCGGCCGATCGTGCAGGTCGTCTTCGATGCCTCCAGCGAGATCCGCAACCCGATCATCCTGGGCACCGTCATCGTCAACCTCGTCTTTCTCCCCACGTTCTTCCTGCCCGGCATCGAGGGGAGGCTCTTCACGCCCCTGGCTACCGCGTACATCATCAGCATCTTCGCGTCCCTGCTTGTGGCGCTCACGATCACCCCCGTCCTGGCGTTCTACCTGCTCCCGGGCATCAAGCGGATGACGCACGGCAAGGACGGGCTCTTGCTCCGCGTCTGCAAACGGCTGGCGTTGAAGTCCTATTCGATTTCGATGCCGCGTCCGATCGCGGTCCTTGGCACACTGGGCGCGCTGGTGGCGGTCGCGCTCTTCATGATCACGAGGCTGGGCTCGGAGTTCCTGCCACCCTTCAACGAAGGCACGGCGACCGTCTCGTTCATGCTTACGCCGGGAGTCTCGCTCGAGGAATCCAACCGGATCGCCGCCAGGGCCGAGGAGGCGATCCTGTCGATCCCGCAGGTCAAGAACGTCGGTCGCCGCACGGGCCGCGCGGAGCAGGATGAACACGCCGAGGGAGTCCATTCCTCAGAAATCGACGTGGACCTGTGGACCAAGGAAGAGGCCAAGAACCCTGACAAGCACCCGGTCGCCAGCGGCCGAAAGCCACCGCCCGTGAAGGACATCCGCCCGCGCGAGGAGGTTTTCGCGCAGATTCAGGAGAGGCTCGAAGTCTTCCCCGGTGTCAACGTCGGCGTCGGCCAGCCCATCAGCCACCGAATCGAACACCTCTTGTCGGGTGTCCGGGCGATGGTGGCGATCAAGATCTTCGGCGACGACCTCAACACGCTCCGCACGCTGGCGGATCAGACCAAGGCTGCGATGGAGGGCATCCCCGGCGTTGCCGACCTTCAGGTCGAACAGCAGGTGCTCGTGCCGCAACTGCACATCAGCGTGAACCGCGATGCCGCGGCCCGCGTGGGCTTTACGCCCGCGATGCTCACCGACGCGATGGAAACGGCGACGAAGGGCAAGGTGGTCGGCCAGGTGCTCGAAGGGCTCAAGTCGTTCGACATCACGCTCACGCTCGACGATCACCACCGCACCGACCCGACCCGCCTCGAGGAGATCAGGCTGGTCACTCCCACGGGGGCCATCGTGCTGTTGCGGGACGTGGCCGAGGTCGTGGAAAAGCTCGGCCCCAACGAGGTCGCGCGCGAGAACCTCCGCCGTCGCATCGTGGTGCAGTGCAACGTCCGCGGCCGCGACCTGGGCTCGACGGTCAAGGAACTCCAGGCATCCATCGCGATGGATGTGAAGTTGCCGCAGGGCTACACCATCCAGTACGGCGGCCTCTACGAAGCGCAGCAGGAATCGACCCGCTTGCTGCTCATCCTGGGCCTGGGCTCGCTGGTCGCCATCTTCGTCATTCTCTACACGCACTATCGCTCGGGCATGGTCGCCGCGCAGATCATGCTCAACGTCCCCTTTGCCCTCATCGGCAGCGTGACGGCGCTGGCGATCACACGCGAGCCGTTCAGCGTGGCCTCGCTTGTGGGCTTCATCAGCCTCACCGGCATCGCCACCCGCAACGGCGTGCTGATGGTCAGCCACTACATCCACCTGATGACCGAGGAGCGGCAGACCTGGAGCAAGGACCTCATCATCCGGGGCAGCCAAGAGCGCGTCGCTCCAGTCTTGATGACCGCCGTCACGGCGGGGCTGGGCCTCATCCCGCTGGTGCTCAGCAAGGGCGAGCCGGGCAAGGAGATCCTGTACCCCGTCGCGGTCGTCATCCTCGGGGGGCTGATCACCAGCACGCTGCTCGACTTCTTCGTGACGCCGGCGATCTTCTACCGCTTCGGCAAGATCGCCGCCGAGCGGCTGGCCAGGGAGCACGTCGAGAAGCACGGTGGCACCGGTAGGCCATCGGGCAATGTGCCGGCACAAGCAATCGCCACAGTGACGGCTGGACCCGTCTCAAGTTCATCAAGTGACCACGTCGCACCTCCGGCAGAGGCGCGCGACGGCGGCAGCGCATCCGCCTCTGCCTCAAGGAAAGATGGCCACAACCCGGCCACCTGAAGGAGTTCTCGCATGAAGAAGCGTTCCGCATCGACATTCCTGGCGGCCCTCGCGGCCGCGGCGCTCTGGGCCACGCCCGTCATGGCCCAACACGATCACGGTGACAAGAAGGCTCAGCCCGGGCATGACGATGGCCATGCCCACGGCGAAGTTGCCAAGGCCAAGACCTTCGGCGAGGCCGCGCGGCGTATCGCCGATGAGATCAAGGCGATCGAGGCTGCCCTCACCGGCGGCTCGGTCGCGGGTGTGTCCGATCGCGCCAACGCCGTGAACGCGCTGGCCAAGGACCTGGGCGCCCTGTCGCTGGCGAAGGACAGCGGCGTCCCGCGCGAGAAGGTCAAGGATGCGAACCTGGCCGGCAAGGAGCTCGCGGAGGCAGCCGACGCCCTGCACGAGATCGCCGACAAGGGTGACCTCGCGGCCAGCAAGTCTCAGCTTGAGAAGGTGAAGGCCGCGGCGGCGAAGATCGAGGCGGTCGCGCCCGCCACGTACTACTGCCCGATGCACTGCGAGGGAAGCAAGACCTACGCCGCGCCGGGCGAGTGCCCGGTCTGCCACATGAAGCTGAAGAAGCAGACCAGCGAGCAGTTCTCCGTGACCGTCAAACCCGTAGGCGGCGGCGCGATTTCCGCGGGCAAGCCGGTGAACCTCCTGTTCACACTCAAAGACCCGCGCGGCATGCAGGTGAAGGACGTGGAGATCGTCCACGAGATGCCCCTCCACCTCCTCATGGTCAGCAAGGACCTCTCGTGGTACGCCCACGAGCACCCGGCGCTCCAGCCCGACGGCACGTTCACGTTCACCTGGACCTTCCCCGCCGGCGGCGAGTACACGCTGTTCCACGACTTCACGCCCAAGGACGTGGGTATGCAGGTGGTGCCGGTGACGCTGAAGGTGGACGGCGCACCCGCCGCGCCGGTTGCACTCAAGGCCGACAATGACAAGCCCAAGACTGTGGACGGGTACACCGTCACGCTCAACACCGGTGGACCTGTGACCACGGGCAAGCCCACAACGATGTCGTACACGATTGCCAAGGACGGCAAGCCCGTGAGCGACCTGACGCCCTACCTGGGCGCGATGGGTCACCTGGTCATCATGAGCCAAGACCTCAAGGAGTTCGTCCACAGCCATCCGCACGAGCACGCCGAGGGCGACCATGACCACGCCAAGCAGGGCCACACCGACATGAAGGGCGGACCCAAGGTGGACTTTGAGGCCCACTTCAAGGCCGCGGGCCTCTACAAGGGCTGGGCGCAGTTCCAGCACAACGGCAAGGTCATCACGGTTCCTTTCACGTTCAACGTCGCCAAGGGCGAGGGTTCTGGCGAGGCCAAGCCGCACGACCACGGCAAGTAGAAGATCACAGCGCCCCGCCCCGCGAGAGCGGCGCGGGCCGATTCATCGCCGGTCGTCTCGCCGCACGGTGCAGCGGATCGAGGCGGCCCAGTCCCGGAGATCGTCCCATGACACCCATCCGAACGCTTCTGATTCTCGCCGCGGCATTCGCGATGCTCGCCCAAGGTTGCACCACCAGCAAGCACGATGTGGCCAAGGCACAGGCCGGGCAGGTCTCCGTCTGCACCAAGTGTTACGACCAGATCCGCAAAGTCCGGAGCACTGGCGGCCCGCGCGGCGGCCTCGCGACGAACCGCACTGTCATCACGCACATGTGCGAGGAGTGCAAAGACGAGATGACCATCTACGAGAAGGACGGCGTGCTCATGGTCCGCTGCGTCACCTGCGCCCCCGAGGGCGTGGACTGCGACCGCTGCGTGCCCAAGGAGTGATCGCACGCGGCGCACACTGATTCGCAACTGGAGACCTCTCGCATGCTGTTCCAGGCCCGATCCCAGACCGTTCGTCCACTGCGTGTGGCCGCACCCGCCGTGCTCACAGTGCTGTCCATTTCCGGCGGCTGCACCTCGCTCGACCCCAAGGCGGACATCGACCGTGCAGCCTCAACCGTTGCGGAGCGTTCGGGGGCGACAGCGGCGTGGACCGAGCCGTGGGAGTCGTCTCTGACCATGTGGGACGGACGATCGCCCCTCACCGTTGACCTCGCGCTGGCGATGGCGCTTCGCAATAACCGGGAGATTCGCTCGCAGGTCGAGCAGATCGCGGCGTCTCGAGCCGACCTCGTTCAGGCGGGGTTGCTCCCAAATCCCGTGGTCGGCCTGACGCTGCGGTTTCCCTTCGATCCGGTGAGCGGGGGCACGTTTATCGGGGCGCAGGCAGTGCAGTCGTTCACGGCCCTCTGGCTGCGCGACGGCAAGATCGAGGCCGCTGATGCGAGGCTCAATCAGACCGTGCTCGATATCTCCGACGAGGCGCTGCGGCTGGTGGCTGAGGTGAAGGCCATGCACGCACGCATTGCCTTCGGCGAGCGCGCTCTTACCCTGTCCGATGAGAGTCTCGCGACCATCCGCAAGGCCATCGACTCACTCGATGCCCGCGTGCGCGGCGGCGAAGGGACGACACTGGATGTCAACCGCGCCCGCCAGCAACTGGCCAAGGCCGAGGCCGAGCGCGCGCTCGTCGCCCGCGACCTGGCGAAGGAGCGCCGCGGCATGCTCGAACTCATCGGCTTCGCGGCCGAGGGCGCGGAGTGGACCGCTGCGACTTCCGGTGCAATGCCGTCCGCTCCGCCCATCGACGAGTCGGGCGCTGTCGCCCTCGCGCTCTCGCAGCGGCTGGACGTGGCGGCGGTACGCGCGATCGCCGAGGCGCATCGGGCCGATCTGTCCGTCGAAGAGCAAAGCCGCGTGAAGGACTTTGGATTGGGTGCTGACTTTGAGCGAGCGGCCGACGGGGCCAAGTCCGTTGGCCCGGTGCTTGAGGTTGCTGTGCCGATCTTCGACACGAACCAGGCACAGATTGCCAAGGCTGGGTCCCTCGCCCGCGCGGCCCTCGCGAACTTTGAAGCGGCGTCACAGCGGGCGGTGCGTGAGGCTCGCGTCGCGTGGGTCGAGCTCGACAGCGCCTTGCGTCTCGTTGACCAGTACCGTTCCACAGTGCTCACGCTCTCCGAGCGGAATCTTGCACTCGCGGAGGCCGCCCTCAAGGCGGGGCAGGCGGATGTGACGGTCCTGCTGGAATCGCAGCGGGAGCTGATCGACGCGCGGGCGAGGCTCAACGAACTTGAACGTCAGGCGGCGATCGCCCACATCGAACTGGAGTACGCGGTTGGCGGTGGACTTACAAGCCCACTATCCCCCGCCCGTGATCCACTGGACCGAGGCCCAGCCAGCAATGGAGCGGCGACCCCACCCAGTAGTTTGGGTGAAGCACCGTCCGGAGAGCACCCATGAACAAGTACCACCGGATCATTCCGATCGGGATCATCATCCTTGCGGGACTCGGCGGTTGCACGGGTACTCCGACTGCCTCCGAACGGAAGGCCCGATCCGATGTTGACACTGTGCGATCGATGTACCGCCCGGGGGAGGCGAAGCCGACGCTTCCGAACCTCTTAAAGGACTCGCCCCTCGCCGACTACCTGCGCTTCGCCATGCTCAACAACCCGAGGGTCGAGGCCGAGTACTACGCGTGGGCAGCGTCGGTCGAGCGGATCACGGGGGCGCGGTCGCTGCCCGACCCAAGGATCACCTTCGAGGCCGACATCACGAGCGTGATTGAAACGGTCATGCCGGGTCTGATGATCGACTTTCCCGGCCCCGGAATGCTGCGCGCCGCGGGAGATGTCGCGGCGGGTGAATCCCGCGCGTCGTACTTCAGGTTCGAGATCGAAGTGCTCAGGACCGCGATGGCGCTCAAGTCCGCGTACTTCCGGCTGCACTTCCTCGAAGACACGCTCCGGGTGCAGCGGGAAACACTGACTCTCTTGGGAGACCTTGAGACTCAGGCCCAGCAGCAGGTCGCGGCGGGCCGCAGCGGCATCCAGGATGTGCTCCGTGCCCAGATTGACCGGGAGCAGCTCACGACGCAGATTGCGAACCTTGAAGACTCCCGCAGTGTCCTGCTCGCGGAGTTCCGCTCGGCCCTGGGCCTGCGCCCGGATGACCCGACGGTGCCGGTCCCAGACACATTTGAAGCGTCGCCACCTCCACCGCCCGCGGACCAGATCCTCGCGCTCGCCGCGGCCCACAATCCACAACTCCGGCAGATGGAGGCGGAGGTGCGCCGCGGCGAGGCGATGATTGACCTCGCGAGGACCAGCCGAGTGCCGGACTTCTCGATCGGCATCGAGGCCGATGTGAAGGCCAGCCCGGTGATGTGGCGTCCCACGGGGAGTATCACCCTCCCGATCTGGCGCGACAAGATCGCCGCGGAGATCGCCGCGGCGCAGTTCGAAAAGCGGTCGTCCGAGGCGAGGCTCTCTGCCGAGCAGATCGGAGTGGCCGCGGACCTCGCGTCGATGCTCTACATGTACCGCGAGAGCACGCGGAACAGCGACCTGTACGCCACGACGCTCCTGCCCAAGGCCCGTCAATCGCTCGACGCCGCACGCTCCGGTTATGCGGCCGGGCGCTCATCCTTCCGCGATGTCATCGACGCGGAGCGTCAGTTGCTGGTCTTCGACCTCTCGCTCGTCGAGGCTCGCACGCAGCGAGAGTTGTCTCTGGCGTCACTTTCGCTGCTCATCGCCGGCACCGCGCCCGAGGGTGCTCCGATCTTGCCGACCGCTCCTGACCCGTCCAAGGAGGCCAACCCATGAATCGTCGCACCGCCCTCGTTCTCGTCTCGCTCATCGTCCTCGTCGCGGCTGGGGCCGGTTACCTACTCGGCTCCGCCCGCTCGGGCTCAGGCGGACGATCGAACGTCACTGGAGCCTCCGGAAGTGTGGCCGATGCTCCACCGATGGCCAAGCAGGTCTACACGTGCTCGATGCACCCGCAGGTGCGTCTTGACCAGCCGGGCAACTGCCCGATCTGCGAGATGCCGCTGATTCCCGCGGCGTCGGCCACCACCGCGTCCGGGGAGGCACCGATGCTCCAACTCTCGGAGCACGCCGTGTCGATGGCCAGCGTCGAGACCGTCGCCATCGAGCGCCGGCCTCTTTCGCGTGACCTTCGCGCCGTGGGCCGCATCGAGTACAACGAGTCGTCGCTCGCGACCATCACGCCACGAGTTGACGGCTTTGCCGAGCGGCTCTTCGTGAGCTTCACGGGCGTTGAGATCCGCAAGGGCGATCACCTTGCGGAGGTCTACAGCCCCGAGCTGCTCGTTGCCCAACAGGAACTCCTCATCGTCCTGCAGACCGGCGTTGGGGGGGTCGGCAACTCGCTCGCCGAAGTGGCCAAGACCAAGCTGCGACTGCTGGGATTGACCGAGCAACAGGTCACGGACCTGGTCGAGAAGAAGCAGACCACCGACCGGGTGACGCTGTATTCCCCCATCAGCGGCACCGTCATCGAGAAGAGCATCGTCGAGAAGGCTTCGTTCAAGGCCGGAGACGCTCTCTACCGCATCGCTAACCTTGACAGCGTCTGGGTTTATCTGGAGATCTACGAGTACGACCTTCCGTGGGTGCGCTACGGACAACAGGTGCGGATCACAGCGCAAGCAATTCCCGGACGGACGTTCGATGGAGTCGTGACGTTCGTCCAGCCAGTCGTCAATGAGCAGTCCCGCACGGTTCGCGTGCCGGTCTACGTGGACAACAAGGACCATGCCCTCAAGCCAGGCATGTTTGTGACAGCGCTCATCGCCGCGGAACTCACCAGCGAGGGACGGGCCGCGGCGACGGGCGTCGAGGGACGATACTCGTGCCCGATGCACCCCCAGGTGCTCGCGGATGCGGCGGGCGAGTGCCCCATCTGCCAGATGCCGGTGGAGAAGATTCCGGATGGCGCGGCCGTCAAAGCAGTGCCGGTCCAACACGCCATGCACGACACACTTACTCCTGCTCCGGTCGCGGCCAAGTACTACTGCCCTATGAAGTGCGAGGGCGAAAAGACTTATGACCAGCCGGGGCGCTGCCCGGTCTGCAACATGAAGCTCAAGGAGGTGCCGGTCGTGCCCGCAGCTGCCGCACAGGGCTCGGGGGTGCTGGCCGTCCCCGTCTCCGCGGTGCTGGACAGCGGAACGCGGCAGATCGTGTACATCGAGAAATCGAGAGGGCTCTTCGAGCCGCGAGAGCTCACGCTCGGTCCCCGCGCGGGTGAGTACTTCGCGGTGCTTGCGGGCCTCGCCGAGGGGGAGCGCGTGGTCACGCGGGGCAACTTCCTGATCGACAGCCAGTTCCAGGTCACCGGACACCCCAGCCTTTTCTATCCCGGCGGGCTGCATGCCTCCATGGGCCACCAGCACGGAGGGACCGCCGCCCCCAGTGGCCCGGACGCATCAACGCCTCAGAAGCCGTCGGCACCATCGGGCGACAAGCCACCGCAGCCCGCGCAACCACCGGCTAACCACAAGCACTAAACGGAGGAGCGACTCATGGTGAATGCCATCATCCGTTGGTGCATGAAGAACACGTTCCTGATGCTCCTGATCATCATGGGCATCTGCGCGGCGGGCTACTGGGCCGTGACACGCACGCCCGTTGATGCGATCCCCGACATCGGCGAGAAGCAGGTCATCGTCTACGCCGACTGGGAGGGCCGCAGCCCACAGGACGTCGACGATCAGGTCACCTATCCGCTGACGACGAGCCTCACCGGGACGCCGGGCGTCAAGTCGATCCGCTCCATGTCCGGCTTCGGCTTCTCGATGGTCTTCGTGATCTTCGAGGACAGTGCCGACTACTACTGGGCCCGCTCGCGCGTGCTCGAACGCATGAACGTGGCGCAGCAGCGGCTGCCCGCGGGCGTCACGCCCGTGCTCGGACCGGATGCCACCGCGCTGGGGCAGGTGTACTGGTACACCGTTGAGGGCGAGGGGTTCGATCTGGCCGAGTTGCGCTCGATACAGGACTGGTACGTTCGGTATCAGATGCAATCCGTCCCGGGCGTCAGCGAGGTCGCCAGCATCGGCGGGTTCGTCAAGCAGTACCAGATCGACCTGAACCCGGACAAGATGCGGGCCCACCGCGTCACGATGATGGACGTGTACGACGCTGTCCGCAAGAGCAACATCGACGTGGGCGCGAAAGTCGTCGAGAATAGCGGCGTCGAGTTCTTCATCCGCGGCCTGGGCTTCATCAAGTCGATCGAGGACCTTGAGCGGGTCGTCATCCGACAGGAGGGCGGCACGCCGCTCTACCTCAAGAGCGTGGCCACGGTGCAGCTCGGCCCGGACTTCCGGCGCGGGGCGCTGGACAAAGGCGGCGTCGAGGCCGTGGGCGGCGTCGTGCTGATGCGCTACGGCGAGAACCCGCGCGAGGTGGTCGCTCGCGTCAAGGACAAGATCACCCAGTTAGAGGCGGGCCTCCCCACCAAGAAACTGGCGGACGGGCGAATCTCCAAGGTGCGGCTGTTCCCGTTCTACGACCGCACCACCATTGTGCGAGAGACGATCGACACGCTCAAGGAGGCTCTCTTCGAGGAGGCGATCATCGCGAGCCTGGTGGTCGTCTTCTTCCTGATGCACTTGCGAACGACCGTCACCGTGCTTCCAACGCTGCCTCTGGCCCTCGCGGGCTCGTTCATCCTGATGTACTCCTTCGGCATCGACAGCAACATCATGTCGCTGGCCGGCCTGGCGATCGCCATCGGCGATGTGGCCGACATGGGCATCATCATGTCGGAGAACATCTACCGCCGCCTGGCATCGGCAACCGAGGAGGAAAAGCAGCAGAAAGGCCATTTCGGCCTGGTGTACGAGGCGGCAACGGAAGTTGGCGGCGCGATCATCACCGCCGTCACCAACACCATCGTGTCGTTCATCCCCGTCTTCTTCCTCACCGGACAAGAGGGGAAGATGTTCGGGCCGCTCGCATATGCCAAGACCTTTGCCATCGGCTCGTCAGTCGTGCTCGCCGTCACCGTCGTTCCCTTCCTGTGCTACCTGCTCTTCCGCCCGGTGAAGTGGAAGCATCACATCACGCTGCTCGTCGCGGCGAGCGTCGGTGTGCTGGCAATGTTCGCCACGCACTTTGCGTTCATGTGGGGCTTAGGCGGAGGCCATAACCGTGGGTGGCTGATCGCGGCGGCTGTCGGCGTCGCGGTCGGCCTGTGTGTCGTGCGCATGACGCGCGAGAGGTTCATCCCGCTTGATCGCAACCCCGTCTCGCGCGTCATCGCCCGCGCGTACACACCCACGCTCCGCTGGGTTCTCGACCACAAGAAGACCTTCATGATCATGCCGGTGCTAATCCTCTTCACCGGCCTGACGGTGTGGCTGGGCATTCACCGCACGCTGCAGCCCGTGGAGTGGGTGGTCAACATCTTCGCGAGCGAGAAGGCATCCCCGGAGCTCAAGAAGGCGATGTACGCCGACGAAGGTGCGGAGCTTACACGCCCGCTCCTCGAACTCGACCAACTCCGCTGGCAGGCGGTCCGTGAATCCGACGGCAGCTCGCATACCCGGCTCCTCTGGCGGAGGCAGGACCCCGCCGAGCGCAACGCGGAAACTGCCGCTGGCCTTGCCGTTCTCAGAGAAGGCCGAATCCTCCCCGGCCTCGGTCGCGAGTTCATGCCGCCGCTGGACGAGGGATCACTGCTCTACATGCCATCGCTTCTGCCGCAGGCGTCGTTGTCGCAGGCCGTGGAGGTCAACAGCAAGCAGGACCTGGCGATCGCCACGGTGCCCGAGGTCGAGAGCGTCGTGGGCAAGATCGGCCGCGCCGAGTCCGCCCTCGACCCCGCGCCCATCGGCATGATGGAATCGATCGTGATCCTGAAGCCCGAGAGCGAATGGCGCACCAGGAAAGTCGACCGTGTCTTCTCCGACTGGCCGGGCCTCTTCCGTACGCCGCTTTCCTGGGTCTGGCCAGAAGAGCGCCGCATCACCAAACAGGAGATCCTCGCCGAACTCCAGGAGCGCACCGCCATCCCCGGCGTGCTCCCCACCTGGCTCCAGCCCATCCAGACCCGCCTGGTCATGCTCCAGACCGGCTTCCGGGCGATGATGGGCGTCAAGATCTACGGCAGCGACCTCCGGGAGATCGAGAGAATCGGACTGCAGATCGAGCAGTTCCTCCGCGAGGTGCCGGGCGCCACCGACATCGTCGCCGACCGCATCGTCGGCAAGCCCTACATCCAGATCCAGATCGACCGCGAGCGCATCGGCCGCTACGGCGTCAACATCCGCGACGTGCAGGATGTCATCGAGATGTCCCTGGGCGGCATGAACCTCATGGACTCGGTCGAGGGCCGCGAGCGCTATCCCATCCGAATCCGCCTGGCCCGCGACTTCCGCGAGGACATCGAGGCCATCCAGCGGATCAACGTCCCCTCTTCCGCCGGCGCGCAGGTGCCGCTGGCACAGCTCGCCGACATCTCCACCGTGCTGGGCCCGCAGGAGATCAAGGGCGAGCGCGGCCTGCTCGTCGGCTACGTCACCATGAACACCCGCGACAGAGACGAAGTCTCCGTCGTGCAGGACGCCGAGGCGGTACTGCAACAGGCCCTCAAGGAAGGCCGGCTCACGCTCCCGCCCGGTTACTACTGGGAGTGGTCCGGCCAGTTCGAGAACCAGGTCCGGGCCACCAAGCGGATGCAGGTGCTGGTCCCGATCACCCTGGGCATCATGTTCGTGATGCTCTACCTGGGCTTCAAGCGGTGGTGGATCGCCCCCGTGATCTTCTTCGGCGTGCTGGTGTCCGCTTCCGGCGGCTTCATCATGCTGGCGCTCTGGGGCGTGAACCTCTCGGTGGCCGTGTGGGTCGGATTTCTGGTGCTCTTCGGCGTGGTGGACGACGACGGCGTGGTGATCGGAACCTATCTCGAGGGCGTCTTCAAGGACCGCGAGTTCAAGTCCGTCTCAGAGATCCGTGAGGCCGTCATCGACGCGGGTCTCAAACGCATCCGCCCGTGCCTCATGACCATCGCCACGACGGTCCTGGGCCTCATGCCCATCTTCTGGGCCACCGGGCGCGGCTCGGACGTGATGCAGCCGATGGCGATCCCGTCGATGGGCGGCATGGCGATCAGCCTGATCACGCTCTTTATCGTGCCGTGCGCGTTTTCCGCGGTGGAGGAGTGGAAGTGGAAGCGCTCAATGACATGACTCGGTCCATCGAAGATGAACAAGACGCACCACATTCCGCAAATCGCAACTGGTGATAACACTTCACCGGGCCCGGCATGGCACGGGCTGAGCGCGGACGATGCAATCCGCACGCTGGGCTCCGATGCGCGGGCCGGGCTGACCGCCGCCGAGGCCGCGGCGCGGTTGCAGCGGGTCGGTCCCAACACGCTCACGGCGAGAGAGGGGCGGACGTGGCTGGCGGCGTTCGCTTCGCAGTTCGCGGCGGTGCTGATCTGGGTGCTGCTGGTCGCCGCGGGCGTGTCGGCGGTGCTGGGCGAGTGGGTCGATGCGGTCGTCATCGGCGCGATTGTCCTGATGAACGCGGTCATGGGGGCGTCGCAGGAGCACAGCGCCGAGCGATCCATCGCGGCCCTCCGCGGCATGACCGCCCCCAAGGCTCGGGTCGTGCGCGGCGGGGTGGTTGCCGTGGTCCCCGCCGCGGGGATTGTGCCGGGGGATGTGCTGGTGCTGGAGTCAGGCGACCTCGTGGCCGCCGATGCGAGGCTCATCGAGTCGGCCTCGCTCGCGGCCATCGAGAAGTCGCTCACGGGCGAGAGCGAGCCCGCCGAGAAGGATGCCCGGGCTGTTGCGCCGCCCGCGCCAGCGGACACGCCGCTGGCCGAGCGGAGCGGCATGGTCTACTCGGGCACCGCCATCGCCACCGGCACGGCCCGCGCGGTAGTCGTCGCCACCGGGATGCAGACCGAGATGGGCAGCATCGCAACGCTCATCGCCGGCGCGGAGACCGATGGGCCTACACCCCTGCAAGCGCGGCTGGCCCGCGTGGGGCGGCTCCTGGTCGTCGCGTCGCTGGTCATCGTCGCGGGGCTCTTCGGGCTGGGGCTCATTCGCGGCGAGCCGCTGCTCTCGCTCTTCATGACCGCCGTGAGCATGGCCGTCGCCGCCGTGCCCGAAGGGTTGCCGGCGATCGTGACCGTGGCCCTGGCGCTGGGTGTGCGCCGCATGGCCAGACGGCGGGCCCTGATCCGCCACTTGCCCGCGGTCGAGACTCTGGGCGCTACGAGCGTGATCTGCACCGACAAGACCGGGACGCTCACCGTGGGGCAGATGACGGCGCGGGCGCTCGTGGTACCGGGGGCCGTGGAGGGGGTAGGCGATGGTGGCGCGGGCGTATCGCTTGCGACCCTCGATGTGTCGGGCGAGGGGTACGCGCCGCGGGGAGCGGTCACGGTTGCCGGGAGCGAGTTGAGCGCCGGGGCGCGGGCCGCGGCGATGCGGCTCGCACGCAACCTCGCGGGCGTGAACAACGCGACGGTGATGCAGGAGAATGGACGCTGGGAGGCCAGCGGCGACCCGACCGAGGCGGCCATGCTTGTCGCGGCGGCCAAGGTCGGGCTGACGCGCGAGGCACTGGATGAGGGTTCACCGCGGCTGGCCGAAGCGCCGTTCGACTCCGACCGCAAACGTGCGGCTGTGGTGCGGACGGCGGACGCAGGTGCCGATGTACTTGTCAACGGCGCGCCCGAGAGCGTGCTGGCGTTGTGCACGCACATCGCCGAGGTGGATGGCTCGCGAGGCATGACCGATGCGGACCGCGCCGCGATCGATGCGGCCAACACGGCTCTGGCTTCCAAGGGCCTGCGCGTGCTGGCCTGCGCGGCGAGGGGCCTGCCGCAGGGCGAAGTGGCAGCGACGGTCGCCGATCCCAGCCCCGCTTCGCTCGAACGTGACCTGACGTTCGTGGGCCTCGTCGGCCTGCTCGACCCGCCGCGCGCCGAGGCCCGCGAGGCCGTCGCCAAGTGCAAGGCGGCGGGCATCCGCGTGGTGATGATCACCGGCGACCAGCCCAAGACCGCCCTCGCCATCGCGCGAGACCTGGGGATCGCGAGCGAAGCGGACGCGGCGCTCTCCGGGGCCGAACTTACGGCGATAGATGATGCTGCACTGCCGGGGCGTGTGGCACGAACGGCCGTGTACGCGCGCGTCACCGCTGCCGACAAGCTCCGCATCGTGCGGGCGTGGCGGGAACAGGGCGCTGTCGTTGCGATGACCGGCGACGGAGTGAACGACGCACCGGCCCTCAAGGGTGCCGATGTGGGGATCGCGATGGGAGCCTCGGGCACCGAGGTCGCCCGCCAGGCCTCCGACATGGTCATCACCGACGACAACTTCGCGTCGATCGTCGCAGCCGTCGAGGAAGGCCGCGGTGTCTACGACAACATCAAGAAGTCCATGCAGTTCTTGCTCGGGGGCAACGCCGCCGAACTGCTCTACATGGGTGCGGCGCTGATGGCCGGGCTGCCCACGCCGCTGCTGCCGATCCAGATCCTCTGGATCAACCTCGTGACCGATGGCCTGCCCGCGCTTTTCCTCGCCGCCGACCCCGCCCCACCGGGCGTGATGGAACGCTCGCCACGCCACCGCAATGCGGCGTTCATTGACCGTGCGTTCGTGGGCACGATGATCCTGACGGCGTTTCTCACGGCGGGCGTCGCGCTGGGCGTGTATCTCTACGGCCTCAAGTACCACGACGAGACATCGGCCCGCACCCATGCCTTCGCCGCGCTGGTCTTCGCCGAGCTGCTCCGCTCGTTTGGAGCGAGGAGCGAGACCGTACCGATCTGGCGGATGGGCTGGCGCGACAACGCGATGCTGCTCGTAGTCGTTGCCGCGTCGTTCGCCCTGCAGCTCTGGACGCACCATAGCGAGACGCTCTCCTCCCTCATGAAGACCTCGACGATGGGGTGGGAAGAGTGCATCCCGCTGATGGCCGTGTCGTGCATCCCGCTGGCGGTGCTCGAACTGGTCAAGGTTCTGCGGACGACACGGAAGGAGTGTGGGTGATGGACAACGCAGTTGCCCTGGTGCAGGCATTCCTACGTCTCCACGGCTACCTCACCGTAACCGAGTTCCCGGTTGTCCGCACTGCCCGCGGCGGTGGACAAGAGTGCTTGACCGACTTGGATGTCCTGGCATTCCGGTTCGGCGAGGCATCGGGTCCGGGCGAGGCCATGCATCACCCGGCCGAGAGCGAAGCCAACAGGTTGCTCGGAGTCGCCGGGGGCGTGCCGGACATGATCATCGGCGAGGTCAAGGAGGGGCGGGCCGAACTCAACGCTGCCGCCACCAGGCACGACGTGCTCACGGCCGCCCTTGAGCGGTTCGGCTGCTGCCGGCACAGTGACATCGACCGCATCGTGCATGAACTGCTCCGTCAGGGCCGGGCCCACACGCGGCACGGTCACGGGGTTCGTCTTGTCGCTTTCGGGACGCTGGCCCCTGGGCACCAGGATCGACGATGCCACGTTGTGCTCCTGGGAGACATTGTGGCGCACCTGCGCGCGGACATGCACCGTCACTGGGACGCCTGGCGTGCCTCGGCGTCCAAGGACCCGGGGTTCGGGATGCTCCTGACGCTGGAGAAGGCCGAGCGCGGACATCGTCCTGCTGGTCCCGGCGTCCCGTCCCACGTCGATCAATCAACCGGCCGCACACGTGATTCACGGGGTGGACCACATCATGGATGAAGAGCGCCGGTACCATCTGAAGCAGGCTGTGCTGTGGGCCACGGTCATCACGGTCGCCCACTTCGTGGTTCCCTCAGCGGCCCACGCCTGGCATTGGCTCCACACCGCCCTCTCGGCCCTTTACTTGCCATTGATCTTCCGCGCGGCGGTCTGGTTCGGTCTTCGTGGCGGAATGACCGCGGGCGTGGGGTGTGCCCTGCTCTACCTGGGATACTTGGCTCTGCGGTGGGCCGTCGGTGGATCGCTTAACCACGATCAGTTCGCATTCCCCGCGGTCTTTCTCTTCGTGGGCTGGTCTTCTGGGCTGGTCGTGGAGGATGCACGCTACAAGCGCTGGCAACGCGACGAGGTCATACGTCGAGCCAATGCGGCCGAGCTCTTGCGGCAGACTCAGCCACCGAGCACCCAGGACGCGGCCAACGGACCGCGACATCAGGAATAGCCACGCGCGATGTACGAAATCAGGTTGGGGGGTGGGTGATGGCCGTCCGGGCTCGTGGGCCAGAACTCGGAGAACCGCAGACCACTTGGTGGCGTATACGGGGGGGGGGGTATACTTCGAAAAGGAAAACAGCCCTGAACACGACCACGACGAATCGTTCTTCCACCATCTCAGGCCCTGCCTCGTTCACGCTCACATTTGACTGGATGACCTGCGGCCACTGCGTGCAGGCCGTCAGCAAGGCACTCGCCGGTGTGACGGGGGTCACCGTCCGGTCGGTCGCGGTGGGCAGCGCCGAGATCACCGCGCCCGATGGGCTGACCGTGTCCCGGGCCGTCAACGCGTTGGGCGAGGCCGGGTACGCGGCGAAGGCGTGCGAGCCGTCGGCGGGTACCGGCGCCCAAGCGACCTCCGGCGGTTCGTGCTGCGGCGGGGCGAAGACGAACGCCGCGCGGGGCGGGTGCTGCGGCTGAGCGCGGCGTGCGTTGCGGCGAGCGATCTTGGCAACCAAGAGGTCATCACCCATGAAGAAGCAGAGATCGGCGAGCAATGGACGGGCGGGCACCGCCAAGAGCGGGGCGAGCGTGAGCGGCACAGCGCACACACCTGTGGAAGGTCCGGCCAGCGCGGCGTGCTGCGGGTGCGGCGCTGCGGCGGGGCTGGAGGCCGCGCGCGACGGCGTCGGGCCGGGGGCGCACGCGGTCGGCGTGGATGCCGCCATCGAGGCCGCGAACCTCAAGCACCTGCGCCGGATCGAGGGCCAGGTGCGCGGCATCGCCCAGATGATCGATGAGGACCGCTACTGCGCCGACATCATCCAGCAGTGCGCGGCGGTGCAGGAATCGCTGCGGTCGGTCGCCAAGAACCTGCTGCGGAACCACCTGTCGCACTGCGCGAACCACGCCATGCACGGGGACAAGGCCCAGCAGGCCGCGATGGTGGACGAACTGGTCGCGCTGGTCGGGAAGATCGCGCGGTAAGGATGTACGAAGCGAGGATCACCATGAGTTGCAACTGCGGATGCCATGACGACACCCCCCACAAGACCCCGGCGGCGGGGTGGAAGAGGTTCGTGCCGATGATCGTGGCGGCGATGGTGGTTGGCGTGCTGATCGCGGGGGCGGTGCTCAAGAAGAATGATGCGGGCAAGGCCGCGGCTCCCTCCACAGCCGAGCGGATGACGACGGCGGCCACCCCCTGAGGTTGGCCGAGAAGGCGAAGGACGATGATGACCAACGCCCATGAACATCGGCATGGCAGCGCGGCCGCACCAACGGACCAGACCGCCAAGACCACCATCGAACGGGCCGACCTGCCAATCGAGGGAATGACCTGCGCGTCGTGCGCGAACCGGATCGAGAAGCGGCTGAGCAAGCAACCCGGTGTCACATCGGCCAACGTGAACTTCGCCACCAAGGTGGCGACGGTGAAGTACGACTCGGCGGCGACGGAGCCGGAGAAGTTGGCGAAGGCGGTGGACGACATCGGCTACAAGGCCGTCGTGCCCCGGGCGCGGGACAACGCGGTGAATCCTCCGCACGGGCGCGCGGGCCACGACCACGCGGCGATGCTGGCGGCACAGGGAGCCGGAGCGCATGCGGGGCACGCGATGAGCGATGGCGCTGGGGGCGAGGACCACTCCGCCCACATGAACGTGGGCGAGGCCGAGACGCGGCGCCTGCTTACCAAGACGGTCGTTGGCGCGGTGCTGTCGCTGCCCGTGCTGGTCATCGCCATGTCCCACGGGAAGGTCGAGGCGTTCAACCAGCCCTGGATCAACTGGGTTCAACTCGCGCTGACGACGCCGGTCATGTTGGGGTCCGGTTGGTTCCACCTGCCGAAGTCGCAGTGCAGCGTGCGGTTGCGGGCGTAGCCGCTGAGCCGCGCGCCGGGCCAGAGGCGCGGCGTTTCCTGGCCGGTCACCGGATCGCTGATCCCGGCGTCGAGCCGATCGAAGAACAGCCCCTTGTGCCCGACGCGCAGTTCCTTCCCCGCGCTCGCGGCGGTGCCGTATGGGTCGTCGCGGTCGAGCACGGCCCCGTGCGCGTCGTACACGATCTGCGTGATGATGCGCGCGGTGTCCTCCCTGTACAAGACCGGTTCGGAGGGTTGGCGGACCAGTCCCGGGGTGG
>BQMO01000023.1 GCA_022180725.1 Phycisphaerae bacterium | reverse complement strand
GGTGTGCGAGCAGTGGGACGTAGAGCAGGGTCATGTGTAGGTCAAATTTGGATTTTGTTTTGTAATGATACGGCGACCACCGAGATCTACACTCTTTCCCTACACGACGCTCTTCCGATCTCCCGAGCCTCAGCAGCGTCCGGATCTGCTCCGGGTCGGCGGTCTTGGTGACGGCAACGAGGATAATGTCGGTCGGGGCGCGGCCCGCCTTTCGCGCTGCCTGCGCTATCCGATCGCACACGGCGGCGTACCGCGCCTCGACCGAATCGTTCGATTTCCGCGTGGCCTGCGTCGTGGGCACGGCTGAACACTCCATCCATGGGCACGGGCCGGCGTCCTGACCGGCCCGATCGCGCCCGAGCATTCGGGAGGCGACCCACGTAGCATACCCGCACCGCCCCGAGGCGGTCTCCACAGGAATCCAAGCCCCATGCGAAACTCCCTCACACCCCGCGCGACGCCCCCGGCCGTCGGCGAGATCATCCCTGACTTCACCCTGCCCACCCAGGACCGCAAGGACTGGCGACTGTCCGATGCCGTCAAGGCCGGCGATGTCGCCTTGTGCTTCGTCCCCTTCGCGTTCACCGGCGTCTGTTCGACGGAAATGAAGTGCATCTCCGACGACGTGAAGACCTGGTCGGGCAAGGGGGCGACGGTGGTGGGGGTGAACTGCGACAGCATGTTCGTGAACAAGCAGTGGGCCGAGAAGGAGGGGTACACCCACACCATCCTCGCCGACCTCCACCGCGACGTGGTGAAGGGGCTAGGCCTGCACTGGGCCGATATGAACGTGTCCCAGCGGGCCACGATCGTGGTGGGCAAGAACGCCGACGGGGTCGCGAAGGTCAAGTACGTTCAGACGCGCGAGCCGGGCAAGGCCATGAACTGGAACGACCTGCTCGCGATGCTCTAGGTCGATGCCCGCGAATCAAGGATCAGCGTCACCGGCCCGTCGTTGACGAGCGTCACGGCCATGTCGGCGCCGAAGACCCCGGCCTGCACAGGCACGCCGTGAGCACGCACCGCCTCGACAAGCCGCTCGAACATCGGGCGGGCCTGGTCGGGTTTCATGGCCCCGTCGAATGACGGGCGGCGGCCCTTCGCGGCGCTCCCCGCCACTGTGAAGTTGGGAACCAGCAGGATTGATCCGCCGATCTCGCCCGCGGCGAGATTCATCTTGCCCGCGCCGTCCTCGAAGACGCGCAGGAACGCGAGTTTCTCCGCCGTCCACGCAAGCGTGGCGTCGTCGTCGCCGGCTTCCAGCCCGACCAGCGCGAGCAGCCCGCGCCCGATCTCGGCGACGGCCCGTCCTTCCACGACGACCGAGGCCGAGGTGACGCGCTGCACAACCGTTCGCATGGTCCCTTCCCCCGCGCCGCGCGGCTCAGGCGATCGCTTTGCTCAGGATGCACGAGCGGTAGTTCGTGTAGGGCCATTGCCAGTGCTCGATGAAGCGGTACCCGCGCTTCACGTAGAAGTCGTACAACTCGCGGTCCGGCTCGGCCATGCTCAGCGCCAGTTCCGTCGCCCCCTTTTCCCGCGCCCGGCGCTCGACCGTCTCCAGCAGGGCGCGCCCGATTCCCATCCCCTGGGCTTCGGGATCGACCCCGAACTGGGCGAAGTGCGCCACGTGGGGTTTCAGAAAGAACGACGGAAACGTCGCCCGCTCCTGCTCCTCGAACAGGATCACCCCGACCACCCGCTCGCCCGGGCCATCGCGACGAACCGCCACGTAACACTCGCTGTTGGCCGCCCGCTCGGCCGTCGTCGCGTCGTCCTGCCGCCCCGCCAGCGGTTGCAGTCCCATCGCCACCTGCTTGGCGTAAGCCCGGTGCAGCAGCCGGGTAATCTCGGGGATGGAGTCGGTCGGGGCCAGGGGCCTGACGAGGACCGATTCCGTGCGTTGGACGCCCGCTTCGTTCATGGGCGGGGAGTGTAGGGGCCGCGCGTACGATCGTGCATGCGCGGGCACGCGGAGCGAAACAGGCAAGACGCGGTTCTCCCAGCGGGCTTCACCCCGCCGCGCGAGGGGGCCACGCGCCTGCGGGTGCGGTACAGCGAGTGCGACCCGATGAACGTGGCCCACCACGGGGCCTACCCCGCGTGGCTGGAACTGGGGCGGACGGAACTGCTCCGCGCCGGGGGCGTGTCGTACGCCCAACTCGAGCACGCCGGGGTGTTCCTGGTCGTGACAAGGCTCGAGGTGCGATACCGCCGGCCCGTGCTGTACGACGACGTGATCGAGGTGCGCACGCGCGTGAAGGCCGCAGGGCGGGTCAAGATCGACCATGAGTACGAGGTGGTCGTGGTCGAGCGGGGAGGCTCGGTGCGCGAAGAAGTGTGTGCCGTGGCCTCGACCACGATCGCCTGCGTCGATCGGGACGGGCGCGTGCGCGAACTTCCCGCGTGGCTCGCCGGCGTGCCCGCTAGCGCCACCTGAGGAACGTCGCCCGGTGGATGAGTTGGAAGGTGCCGTGCGTCCAGGCGCGGAAGTGCGGCTGGAAACCGAAGAGGTGCACCCGGCCCTTCCCGTGCGGCACGCACACCCACGCCGCCTGCCCTTCGATCACCTCGGGCCTGGCGACCCACCCCGATTGCAGCAGGCGCGTCGGGGCGTAGCGGAGCAACACGTCGGGCTTGGCGTTCGTGGAGCCAGTTTTGTTCCGCTCGTCGTTGGTCATCTCGCGGTACGCGGCTCCACGCGAGAAGAAGAGGTGAACCGACGGCGGCAGGCCGGCGCACGGTGCCAAGCCTTCCGGCACGGCCCGGAGCACGCTCCCCGGGCAGGAAAAGTCCTTACCCGCGGGTTCGCCGGTCACGTCCACCAGCGGGGCCTTGAAGAGGGTGATGGCCCACGCGCTCGCCGAGGCGAAGGTGATGAGCGTGCCGCCTTCGCGGACGAACTCCTCGACGGCGACCGCGCCCTCGGGCGCGAGGCCGCCCGCGTAGGGGTCGGGCACGGAGCCGTCGGCGCGCCCGCGGTCGAGCGTGCCCGCGCCGATGCTGGGGATGATGAGCACGTCGACGACGTCGGCGAGTTTCCCCGCGCGGATCATCTCGTTGCGCATCGTCACGTACGGAATCCGCTGGGTCTCGAGCACGTACCGCATCCAGCCCTCGTCCATGCTCCCCGACCAGGGCGAATACAGCCCGACCCGAGGGAGTTTCGTGAGCGAGCCGGGCGCACCCGGGTCGCACGGCACGAGCAGCCCGGCCTGATCGCCGGTCGTCTTCCAGTCGAAGGCCTTGCCCGCCGCCAACCCTTCGGCCAGACGGGTCCATGCGTCGCCGTGCTGCGTGGAGATCGCCCCGCCCGCGGCCCGCGCGTCGCCCGTGAAGGCCCGCACGGCCAGCTCGGCGCTGTTCACGCGCGCACACGCGCCCGGCATCTCGTGCATCACCTCGACCCGGCGGACGCCCATCAAGAGGGGCAGTGTCCACCCGGCCACGTCGTACGGCGGGCTGCCGTCCGGGTAGCGCTGCACGTCAAACAGGTCTTTGGCGTGCTGTCCGTAGGGCTGATCGCGGCGGATCACGATCGACCCCGCGGGGTACGTCCGCCCGTCGGCGGTGATCGGCGCGTCGCACACGGACAGTTCGATTCCGGACAGGATCAGCGCCTCGGCCAGGCGCTTCACCGCGTCGGGGTCGCGATTGTCCGAAGGGATGATCCACCCGCGGGGGGATTCCTCGGCCCCGGCGCGGATGGACGCGAGAGAGGCGTGGAGCGTCGTCCGTCGCCACAGTTCCGGCTCGCGCGACAGGCTTGCCAGGAGCGACCTCCCGAAAGCGTGCTCGTAGTCGATGATGTCACGCAAGCGCCACCACCCGCCGGGCCAGGGGTTCAGGTGCTGGTTCGACGGCAGGTTGCCGTACAACCCGTCCGGGCCTTTCACGCGCGTGGGCTGAAGGAAGATCGGTGTGGCGAACTGTACCGACGCGGCCTCGGTGAGCAACCCCACGATGTTGTGCCGCACCGGCACGTTGCGGTTGCCCCCGTTCCACCACATGTCGTACGACACGCCGGTGGAGATGCCCGTCAGCCCCGCGCGGGTCATGTCGAGCACGGCCCGGGTGCCGAGCAGGTTGATCCCCGCGATGACGCCGGGATCAAGGTTCGGGTTCAGCGGGTCGCGGAACGGGGGCACGAACATGCGTTCGCCTTCCGACCCCTGCTGGTGCACGTCCCAGTAGACCGTCGGGAACCACTCGGTGTAGAGCAGGCGCGTCACGATCCGAGTCTCGGCCTGCGTCAGCATGAACCAGTCCCGGTTGTTGTCATGCCCGGAGTACAACTGGTACAGCCGCAGCAGGTCGGTCGCCTCGTAGGGCGTGCCCACGGTCTTGCGGTACCACTCGGTGACAATGTCCAGCCCGTCCGGGTTGGTTGTCGGAAAGATGACGACGACAAGGCGCTCTCGCGCGCTCTTCCACGGCTCGTCGTCGGACGTGGCAAGTGCGTGCGCGAACTCCATGGCCCACTGCGGCGAGGCCGTCTCGTTCGCGTGCATGGCGCACGAGATGAAGATGATCACCCGCCCGTCACGCACCGCGGCGTCGATCTGCGCGTCGGTCTTGCCGCGCGGGTCGGCGAGGGTGCGGGCGTGGGCCTTGATCTCGTCGAGCCGGGCGAGGTTTGTTTCGCTGGAGATGATCGAAATGAGGAACTCGCGACCCTCGGCGGTGACGCCCTCTTTGCGGGTGAGGACGCGGGGGCTTTCGGCGTCGAGGCGCTTGAAGTACGATGAAACCTCGGACCAGTCGGCGAGGGTGAAGTCGCCGCCGACAGGCCGCCCGAGGTGGGCCGCGGGGGTGGTGGGCTGCTGGGCCGCGACCGGCTGGGAGGCAGCCAAGACTCCAATTCCAAGGACGGCGAGCAAGAGTGAGCGCATAGTAAATCCTTCGGCGCGGGTATCGGCCGCGCGGTGGGGATGATACTGCATCGGCGTCAGGGCTTGGACGCCAGCGCGAGGTCGCCCTCCCAATAGGTCCGACCCCCGACGCGGAGCAGGCCGTGGGGTTGTCCGGACTTGGCGAGCGTGTCCTGCAACGCGCCGTCGTCGAGAGGTGTCGCGGCGGGGATGACCGTCGCGGCCAGGCGTCGTGTGATCGAGGGATCGTTCGTAAGAACTTCGACTCCTGCGATCACGGTCCGCATCGGGTGCGGGGTCGGGTTGACCGTCAGGGGTGCGTCGCGCGGCGGGTTCGGAGGAGGCGAGGACACGGGTAAAGGGCGGAGGGCAACCCAGGCGAGTGATATCACGGCGGCGATGGCGCCCGCGGTGATCGCGCGACGGGACCACCGGCGGACGCGACCGCGACGCGCCACGCGGGCGCGCAGGGCGGGAAGGTCGTGCTCCATGCGGGCGCGGGCCAGGGGTGACAGGGCGTATTCGGTAGTCGTCATGGGATGATCCTCGTGGCGAGGGTTCGGAGCGAGGCGAGGGCACGACGGAGACGCCCGTGGGCGGCGTCGTCGGACAGGCCCGAGGCCAGGCCCGCCTCGCGGAGCGTCGCGCCTCGCGCGACACGGGCCATGATGAGGTCGTAGTCCATGGGGGGAAGCGAGGCGACCATCGAGGCGATGGACTCGATCTCCTCGGGCGTGGAGGTGGACGGCGGCGGGGACGATTCATGCCGGGCCGCGCGTGCGTCGCGTGTGCGGCGTCTGGACTCGCGGCGGAGAAGGTCCCGGCAGCGGTTGAGGGTGCAGCGGCACATCCAGGCCGCGAGAGCATTCTCATCGGTAAGGACAGGCAGGCGCGAGGCGACGCGGAGCATGACGTCCTGAGCGATGTCGAGGGCAAAGGCCTCGTCGCGGCGCGTGGCCGAGCGGGCCAGCGCGATGACGCGCGGGAACCACGCACGGTAGAGGGTTTCGAAGGCGTCGGGGTCGCCGTCACGGAGGCGCGCGCACAGACGCGGCACGTCGCCGAGGTCGGCCGCACGTGCCGCGCCGGCGTTGCTGGCCGCGCGGGGTGTGTCCATGACGCGTGGCCCGCGAAGGTCAGCGTGCGGGGGAAAGGTTCTCGCCCGCGGGTCGGAGGGATGGATCAGCAAGCCCGTGTGCACGTGCAATCTCGCGAAGGATACCGACGGCGGACTCGACAAGTCTCGGGTCGCCGGCGAGGGCGAAGGCCTGGGATTTCCCGCCGATGGGGGTCACGGTCGCCCGATCTTTGGTCGCCGCGAGAAGGGCCGACACGACCTGCACGGCCCGCTCGACGTGCTCCTTGGGCCAGGCGGCGAGGTCGGCGACGACCGGTCCGCCCATCATGGCCGAGGCGGCGCGGCGCTCCGCCAGCGCCAGGAGTTGACGGGACTTCTCGATCTCGTGCATCGCCGCCATCATCCCGGCCCGCCGCTTGGCGAGCGTGGCTTCCGCCTCGACCAGTTCCCGCTGCGGGGCGCTCCCCGCCGCCGCGAGCTCCCGGGTCTGGCTCAGCAACTTCTCCGCCAAGTTCATGTCGGCCTGTCTCGCCGCGAGTTCGGCCTCGGCCTGCGCGAGCATCATCTTCCGCTCGATGAGTTCCTCCGGGGCGACCGCATGCTCACGCTGGTCGCGACGGCGGCGCTCCAGGTCCTTCTTCATCGCCGCGATGCTCTCGGCGACGGCGCTGCGTTGACGGTTGGACCCACGCACGATCAGCAGCCCCGAGTCCTGGTGGTACTTGAGTTCGGGGGGCGAGGCGTCGGCGGCCGCCGAAAGTTCCAAGGCCGCCTGCACCGCCGTCAGCACGGTCTCCGTCCGCACCGCGCCATCGCCCTCCGTCACGTCGCGCAGGGAGAACACGGCGAGTTCTTCCGAGGACATTGGCGTCATGCCCGTGCTCGGCGTCGTTCGGCCCGAAATCGGCAGGGGCGGTTCGTTCGCCTTGTAGTCCACCGAGTACACCGGCGCGCCGCCCGACGCGGACCTGGCCAGCGGGGTGATCCGCCGGATCGCGAACCGACCCTGCGCGGCGCCGGCGGCCGGCTCCACGGCCTGGATCGCCACGTCAAGCGACACGCTCCGCAGCGAGATGCCCGCGAGGGTCACGGCCGCCGCCTCGCGCGAAAGGATGACGTTGACCGGCTCCTTCCCCGTGGCGGCCCGGAGCGCCGCGACATACTCCGCGACGGTGCCCCCTTGGAAGTCGACCGTGAGGATGGGCCCGGGCGACTCCGTGGTAATGGCCGGCGATGGGGTCGTTGCGCCGTCGGGCGGAGATTGCGCCACCCCCGTTCCCGAGGCCAGAAGAATCGTGCCGAGCAGGATTGTGCCGAATCCGGTGTGCCGCATAGGTGGACTCCGTGGGGCGAGCAGCCGCCCACGATGGACGCCGCCGGGGCGTCGCGTCGGCGCGACGCAGACAGATAATTTCGAACGGTGAATGTGAATCGTCCATCGGCCTACACTCCGCCCCATGCACTTTGACGCCCACCAGCCCATCATCACCGACCTCGAGGCGCGGATCGTGACCATCCGCGACTCGCTTTAACTACGACGCCAAGGCGAAGCAACTCCGCGAACTCGAGGCCGAGATGGGGTCGGAGTCGTTCTGGAACGACCAGGCCCGTGCGCGGAAGATCGTGTCGTCGGTGAAGACGCTCAAGGCGCAGCTCGACCCGCTGACGCAGGTCATCAAGGGGTTCGAGGACGCGAAACTGGCGTACGAGATGAGCCGCGAGGCGGGGGACAAGGACCTGCTCGCCGAGGCCGACGAATCGCTCTTTCAACTCGTCTCGAAGATGGAGCGGGTGGAGCAGCGGTCACTGCTGTCGGGTGAGCACGACGCGGCGAACTGTTTCCTGACGATCAACGCGGGGGTGGGGGGCACCGAGGCCAACGACTGGGCCGAGATGCTCTTCCGCATGTACCTGTTCTACTGCGAGAAGATGGGGTGGCAGGTCGAGGAAGTGGACAAGGGCTTCGGGGCCGAGGTGGGGATCGACTCGGTGACGCTGCGCGTGGTCGGGCCGTTCGCCTTCGGGTACCTCAAGTGCGAGCGTGGGAGCCACCGGCTGGCGCGGGTGTCGCCCTTCAACGCGCAAGGAAAGCGGCAGACATCGTTCTGCACGGTCGAAGTCACGCCGGAGTTCGAGGATATCGACGTCACCATCCCCGAGAACGAGATCGAGGTGACCCCGTTCGTGCGGGCCAGCGGGCCGGGCGGGCAGAACGTGAACAAGGTCGCTTCGGCCATCCGCATCGTCCACAAGCCCACGGGCATCCAGGTGGTCGCGAGCACGTACCGAGACCAGCCGCAGAACAAGCAGCAGGCCCTCCGGGTTCTCCAGGCCAAACTGCAGGTCCTGGCGGAAGAAAAGCGCGAACAGCAGATCGCCGCGGCCCAGGGCGGCACGCTCCAGCAGGGGTGGGGAACGCAGATCCGCTCGTATGTGTTCTACGACAACCGCGTGAAGGATCACCGCACGGGATACGAGGAAAAGGATTACGAGGCTGTGCTGCGGGGCGAACTCGCGCCGTTCGTGGACGCGGAACTCAAGCGGCGGCGGGCGGAGAAGAAGTAGGGCCTGGGATCACGAACCCGTGCCGATATCGGTCGTAGTTCACACCGTGCCCGAAGTGTCAACAAGCCGCCTGCGACGCGCCCGCCTCTGGCTGGCGTGGCTCCTCGTAGCCGCCGCCTATCTGGCCGCGGTGCTCGTGTATCAACTTCCTGATCGGGGTGAGGGATCGGTGTGGTGGAATCGCTTCGCATGGGTCGCGTTCATGGGGCGGACGTTCACCTTCCATGCGGGGCTTGGGCTGGTGGTGGTGCTCGCGTGGATGGCGCTGTGTCGGCTGTGGAAACCGGTGCTGGTGTTGCTGCCGATCCTGGGGTGGGCAATCGGTCCGGCAGCGTGGTCGTACGTGCCCAAGCGCGTCTCGCCGCTCACGGGCGACACGATCACCGTCATGTCGGTGAATCTTCTTATCGGATCGGGGAGCGATCGGGCGGCGGCCGACCTGATCTTGCGTGAACAACCCGACGTGGTCGTGCTCCAGGAGTATTCGGATCGAGCCCACGCCGCGCTGCACGAAATGCTGCACGCCGACTACCTGTACGTTGCCGTCGTGTCGCGGGACGATGCCTTCGGGCAGGCCGTGTACTCGCGTCGGCCGTTCGTCGGCACGCCGGTGCTCTACCCGCCCGCGACGCTGGGCACCGGGCGACGAGCCGGCGGCGTGGTCAACTTGTCGGACCCGCAGATCCGCGTGGTGGTGGAGGTCGGCGGGCGCGAGGTCGTGATCCAGAACATCCACACCACGCCGCCGGTAAGCGGCGGGCAACTG
Organism: Phycisphaerae bacterium; assembly: GCA_022180725.1. Taxonomy (GTDB): domain Bacteria; phylum Planctomycetota; class Phycisphaerae; order Phycisphaerales; family UBA1924; genus RI-211. Next base: position 135,264 of record BQMO01000023.1, on the reverse strand, counting down.
GCCGAGCAGCGGGCCATGATCCGTTGGCTGGCAGGATGGACACGCGATGAGGCGCGCCCCGTGATCCTCGCGGGGGATTTCAACGCCACGCGCGAATCGCTCGGCGTGCTGCGTGATGCTGGGACCGTGAGTACACACGACTTGGCCGGCACAGGCCGCGGCTCGACGTGGATCGACACGACGCCCTTGCGGTATCTGCCCGGCGTGCGGATCGACCACGTACTGATCAGCGGCGGGCTGGCGTGCGATCGGTCGATGGTGCTCGAATCCATCGGCTCGGACCATCGCCCGATCTTGGCGCGCGTGGGATTCTGAACGAGCCGTCGCAACACGCCGCGCGTGCTCGCGGTATGCTGCGCGACACGCTCCGTGGAGGGACCATGCCCGAGCCTCGTTCAACCTACCTCGCCGCCCTGCCCGGGCAACTCGTGCGTATGGGGATCTACCTCGCCATCGTCGCCGGGCTGCATTTTTCCGGATATCTCGTCATCGAGCCGATGCTGCGATGGACGGTGGTCGGCGTGATCGTTGTGTCGGCCTTCGTGCCGCGGCGGTTCTCGTCGCTCGCATCGGCGGTCGGGTTTCTCGCGATTGGTGTCGTGTCGTACCTCAATGTCGGCTGGGGGCTGGTGACGGTTCTGTGCGCGGTGTTCGGGGGCTGGTCACTCATCGACGCGGCCAGGGACCTGCGCCGCGGGTAATGGTGTCGGGCTTGCCGGGCTTGCACCACGACCTCGCGTGGCGCCACGACCGCGCGAACGGGCCGGAACGGCGGCCCGTATGATTCTTTGTGAGCGAACACGCCCCACGAGCCTCGGTGGTCATCGCCGCCCTGCTGAGCGTGGGCGTCCACGTCGGCACGGGCGTGGTGGTGCTGCGGTACGCGGACGGCGTGACCGTGGGGGTGTTGACGCTGCCGCCAGACGCGCCGACGCAGACCTTGCTCACGCTGGCATCGCCGGAAACGCCGCTGCCACACCCTGAACCACCCAAGCCCGAGGCCACGCCGGTCTCGGTGCGCCCGCCCGACCCGCCGGCGGAGCCGCCGCCGACGCCTCTGCGTGAGGTGACCGCGGGCGTCGATGAATCCAAGGCGATCACCGAAACATGGAAGGGTGTGAACGAGGCCGAAGCGACGGAACACGCGGCCCCGAAGTTCGAGATCGATCAGGCCGGGTTTTCGCCCGAGGCGGGGCCGCCGATGCCCCCGGCCGAAGCCGCCCCCGTGGTGGATGTATCCCCCGAGGCACCGTCGTCCGAGGAGTCACGTGCGACTCCGCAGCCCGAGCCGGTAGTTCCGCCGCCCTCGACGGCGGAGACGCCATCGCCGAACTCAACGGTGGAGGTTGGCGATCAGTCGAATGAGGCAACGGATGCGGACGAAGCACGCGAGGCCCGCGAGGCCACCCCGCCGACCGAAGCACCCCGACCAGACGCCACGCTCCCGGTGCCCGCCGAGGCGCCCGCTCAGACCGAGCAGGAAGCCCAAGCCCTGGTTGAAGCACGCGAGGCCGCTCGCGTGACCGACAGCAAGGCCGCAATGCCCGGGCAGTCGCCCCCGCCCCCGACGACGCTCGCGGGAGGAACTAACGCTCCCGCGGGGATCCTCGCGCCGGACGAATCGGCGGCGAGGTCGGCGAGCGAACCCATCGCCGTGAAACCGGGCAAGCCCGTGGCCCGCGCGGGCCTGCGCATCCAGACGTCGTACGCGCGGTTCAGCGTGAGCGCCCTGATCCTCAACAAGCCCCGCAGCCCGCTGGTGCGGATCACCTTCGGACGCGACGGAAAGGTGAAACACGCCGCATTTGTCCCCGGACAGACCACCGGCAGCGAGGACGTCGATAAACCCCTGCTCGATTCGCTGTATCGCTGGTCGGCGCAGGGAAAGGACCTGCTCACCATTCCCACCCACGACCCGCACGCGGGGCTGACGCTGACCTTCCGCATTGTGCTGTAGGGAACCCACGTACCCCGTCCGATGATTGAGTCCGGCATGTTCGCACCACTCTGGATCGTGATGCTCGCCGCCCAGCCCGGCCTCGGGCGCCCCGTAGCGCCCGGCACGGCCGACGCCTCGCCCCTGGGCAGTCCGCTGGCGCTGACGCCCCTCTCGCTCGAAGTCGACGCGGACTTCTCGCGCGTGTACGAGTTGGACGACGCGCCCGGGTTGTTCGGCCGCCCGGGGGGGAAGCGCTACGCGCGCAAGGCCGGGGCGGTGACGGCGATTTTCCCTCGCTCGTCCTATGTCGACACCGCGGGCGGGCCGGTCGCCCTCATCCCCAACGACACCGTGTTCATGATCGGGGAACCCACACCCACGCGCGAGGATCGCGGGGTGGAAAAGCCCAACCCGCTCGCCGCGGACCTTCGAGCCGCCCCGCCGACTGCGCCGCGCGAGGTCGATTCCTCGCCGCGCCTGCAGACGCCGGCGAGGCCGTCCAGCCGATACACCTCGTTGTGGACCGACGCGGCCTACCGCGAGCAGCGGCTAGGGGCGATTCTCGACGCGGTGGCGCATCGTTAGGCCTTCGGCCCGCCGGGCTCGCCCGCGATCGACGCGCGCATCCCCGTGTCTGCTTGCAGGTTCTGAAGCCGGTAGTAGTCCATCACGCCCAGTCGCCCGCTGCGGAACGCCTCGGCGATGGCCTTGGGCACCTCGGCCTCGGCGAGCGTGACCAGCGCCCGGTTCTCCTCGATCTTCGCTTTGTTCTCCTGCTCCTGGGCCATGGCCATGGCGCGACGCTTCTCGGCCTCGGCCTGGAATCGGCTCTTGTCCGCCTGCGCCTGCGCCGCCTGGAGTTGGGCGCCGATGTTCTCGCCCACGTCCACGTCTGCGATGTCGATCGACAGAATCTCGAACGCCGTCCCCGCGTCCAGCCCCGACTTCATCACGGTCTTGGAGATGTCGTCGGGGTTTTCGAGCACGGCCTTGTGGTCGTGGGCCGAGCCGATCGTCGAGACGATGCCCTGACCCACGCGCGCGATAATGGTTTCTTCGGTCGCCCCGCCCACCAGCCGCGCAATGTTCGTACGCACCGTCACACGGGCTTTCACCTTCAACTGGATGCCGTCCTTCGCCACCGCGTCGATGGTCCCGCGCGGGCCGACGGCCGCGGGGCAGTCGATGACCTTCGGGTTCACGCTGGTGTGCACGGCTTCGAGGATGTCGCGCCCGGCAAGGTCGATCGCCGTCGCGGTGGACCACGGCAGGTCGATCTTGGCGCTGCGGGCCGAGATCAGCGCCGTCACCACGTTGCTCACCCGCCCGCCCGCGAGGTAGTGCGTCTCCAGCGCGTTGGTGGGAATGTCCATGCCCGCCTTGATGGCGCGGATGCGGTTGATGACCACCGTGCGAATGTCCACCTTGCGCAGTTTCATGCCCACCATGTCGAGCAGGCCGACCTTGGCGTTGCTCGTGTACGCCTGGATGTACAGGTTGAAGAACTGGAGCAGGAAGATGAAAATGATGAGCGCGATGAAGCCCGCGATGATCGCGAGCACCACCCACACCACGTCCATCGTCGCCGCCAGCGTCAGGGTCGAGAGCGTTTGCATGTCCTGGGTCCTCGCGTCGGGGGCGGCGAACCGCCCGGACGCGGAGTATAGCGATCCGCCGCGCCGCGGTGCCGTTACACGCGCACCTCGCGCACCTTCAACTGCACCACGTCCACCCCGATCACTTTTACGCGCGCCCCGGCGCGCACAAAGCCCATCTCCGACAACGCGTCATACCGCTGGCCGTCCACCTCGACCGTCCCCACGGGGCGCAGGTCCGTCAGCACCAGTCCCTCGCGCCCCATGAGCGACGCCAGACGCGCACGCTCCTTCGCCTCGGCCTGGGCGCGAGCCTCCTGCTCCGCCTCGCTGGGCGCGCCGATGATCCGTCTCCCCACCGGCGTGTGCGGCCAGAACTTCAGCCCGAAGTACATCGCCGACGGCCCCGCGATCAGCAGGATGAGCGTCCCGATCCCGCCCCACATCGGGCTGACCATGAACATGCACACCACGCCCGCGATGGCCGTCGCCGCCGCCGTCAGCCCCAGCACGCCCCCCGACGGCACGAAGAACTCAATGACCAGCAGCACCGCCGCCAGCAGCAGCAGCCCCAGCCCCCAGATCAGCAGGTCTTCCATACGTCCAAGCGTACGCCGTGCGAACACCGATCACGCGTGACGGCGGATCTCCTCCACGCCCATGCTGAATCCGTCCCGCCGAACCACCCGCACCTTCGCCCCCGCGTCGATGAACCCGAACTCCGCCACCGCGTCCACCACGCGCTCCCCGATCTCCACGCGGCCCGCGGGCCTCATCGGCGTGAGCGCCACCCCCTCGGCCCCCACCGGGATGCCCGTGTCGGGCGTCGCCATCGCCTCGGTCAGGAACCCCTCGCTCTCCTCGGTCGTTCCCGGGTCCGTCAGCACCAGCCGCCCCAGCACGGGCAGGCTCTTGAGGTGCTTGGCGATGAAGAACATCCCCACCCCCGCGGTGAACATCGACAACAGCACCACCGTCGCCCCGTGCAACGCCGACGAGCCGCCCTCGCCCGTGCCCGGGAAGAACCCCTCGCCCCGCGGCAGGAACGTGCCCACCAGCCCGACGAACAGCAGCACCAGCCCCAGCACGCCCGCCACGCCGAACCCGGGGAACACGAACACCTCCAACATCAACAGCACGATGCCCAGCAGGATCGCCGCCAGCGCCCACCACCCCGCCATCCCGATGAGCATCGGCGGGGCGATCAGCCCGGCCAGGGCCACCAGGGCGATGGCCCCGGGCACGATCGCGCCCGCGTGCGTCATCTCGACGAAAAGCGCCACCAGGAACACCACGATGAGTAACGCCCGCACCGTCCAGTGCGTGAGCACGAGCACCAGCCCTTCGGACCACGACTGATCCAGCCGGATCAGGTTCGTCCCCTGCACGTACGCGAGGAGGTCCGCGTCCGAACGGATGGGCGTGAACCCCGTCGCGCCGCTCGGTGCGTCGTTGGCGGCTAGCCCAAGGGCCATCATGTCCGCTGCCTTCAGCGTCACGGGGGCAGTCCCGTCGCAGACCTTCTCGAGCAGTTCCCAATGGCCCGCGTCGGCGCGTGAGAAGCGTGGCCGCTGGGTGCTCACCACCTGCCGGCTCTCCACGTCCGTCGCGACCATCCCGATCTTCGTTGAGCCTTCGGGGGCAGGCGTGGCCGTTCCCGGCGCGATGTTGGTGGGGGGGGTGGGTTGCCGTTCCGCCCCGGGGATGCCCACCACCCGCGTCGGGCCTCCCGTTGGCTGACCCGGGAACAGCATCTCGAACTCGGACCGGTCGATGCACACGCGCAGGCCCGTGCCGGGGTGGCGCGCCAACCACAGTTCCACGTCGTCGGCCACGAACGCCTGCACGAGGTACTCGTCCCACTCGTACGTCCCGAAGAACTGGTTGTGCCGCCGGGCCGAATCAACCACTTCCGCCAGCAGCGGAGGCAGAATCTTCTTGAGCATCTCGGGCGGTACGACCCCGCCCACGGGCAGGCCCAGCGGGCCGCCGGCGATGGGCTTGGCGTCCCCGAAACTCGACGGGTCGTTCACCACGATCCGCCGACACGCCAGCGCAATGATCGCGCCGCCCGAGTACGCGTCCGGGTTGATCCACGCGATGGTGTTTCCGATGGTCGACCGTTTGATCGCGGTGCAGATCTTCAGCACCGCGTCGACCGACCCGCCCGGGGTGTTGATATCGAACACGAGGGCGTTGGCGCCCGCCCGCTCGGCCAGCGCGATACGCCGCTGCACGCTCCGCGCCATCACCCCTTCGCTGTCAATCTCCCCGTGGATCGTGATGACGGCGACGTTGGTCGCCTGGCGGTCCTTGGGAATGGCCACGCCCGACGCGGGCGCCTGTGCCGCGGCGGGGCGCCATAGCGACGCCGACGCGATCAGCGCCAGCACGCACCATGCCACGATCCGCCATGCGGCGCGGGGTTCCTTCATGCCGCATTATTGCGGTGTGAGCCTTGCCACGTTTCAGGTGACGCCGGAACTACGGCGTCGGCGGGGTTTCTTCCTCCACGGCCCAGGTCATCCGCCCGCCCGTGCAGTCAATGTGCACCGCGAAAAAGCCCGGGCGACGGCCGCCCACCTCGTGCCCGATCGTCCCCTTCCCGTCCGCCCGTTCAATCAGCGGCCAGAGCACGTCGCGGTCTGATTCCGGCACGGGCAACGTCGCCAACGCCCCCAGCGGGTGCCAATCCAGACGCCCCTCGTTCATCTCGCGCGGCTCGACCCAGACCGGCCCGAGCACGCGATACACGAACATCAGCCAGTGCCCGTGCCCCTCGTACGCCGTCTCGCTCACCAGCCCGATCAGGTGCAGCCGCGACAGCGGCACGTCGATCCCCGCTTCTTCGAGAATCTCCCGCCGGGCGCACTGGGCCGGCGATTCGCCCGACACGACGTCGAGTTTCCCCCCGATGGGCGAGTACATGTCCTTGTTCGGGTTCTTGCGGCGGTGAAGCAGGAGCACCCGCCCCTGCGCGTCGCGCAGGTCGCACAGGCACGCGATGCGGTAGGGCATCGCCGGATCGGACCCGTGAACGGCGTGGCTGGCCATGGGCGGGAGGATAGGGAGGTCTACATCGCGATCCGCAGCGCCGCGAGTTTCGCCGCCTTGATCGCCTCGGGCACCTTGGCCGCGTCGGTCCCCCCGCCCTGGGCCGCGTCGGGCTTGCCCCCGCCCTTGCCCCCGATGATCGTCAGCGCCTCACGCACCCAGTCGCCGGCCTTCAGGCCCTTGACGATGATCCAGTCCGGCACGGCCGCATGCACCGCGACCTTCCCCGTGCTCTCATCCACGCTGAAAAGCATGACGGCGGATTTCGGGCACGTGTCGCGCAGGGTCTTCATCGCCGCCTGAAGGGCCGCCCGGTCCTCGCCCGCGGGCACGCGGTCCACGATGACCAGGTCGTTGGCGGTCAGCGCGCTCGCCGCGAGCGCCCGGGCGACCTTCACCGCCTCGTCGCGGAGCACCGCGCCCATCGCCTTGCCCGCCGCTTTCACGCGCTCCTGCAACTCCGCGATGGCCATCCTCGCCCGCGCCTTGCGCCACGAGGGGCACACCGCCGCGTCGAGTTCCGCCAGCAGCGACTGCACGGCCTTGGGGAGTTCCGTGTCGGGCAGCGCCGCGGCCTCGGTCACGTGCCGCTCCACCGCGTCAGCCGATCGAATCGCCTCCACCGCCTCATCGCCCGTCAGGGCCACGATGCGTCGCACGCCCTTGGCCACCGCCTCTTCGCTGATGATCGCGAAGTCCGTCAGCATCGCCGTCGACGTCACGTGCGTTCCGCCGCAGAACTCCACCGACAGTTCGCCCCACGCCGGGTTCTCCGGCCCGGCCACCAGGTCCTCCACCGGCTGCCCGATGCTCACCACCCGCACGGGGTCGGGGTAGGTCTCCCCGAACACCGCGCGAAGCCCGGCAATCCGTTTCGCCGTCGCGATCGGTGCTTCCTTCGCGTACACCCGCAGATCGTGCTTGATGGCCTTGTGCACGATCACCTCGGCCTGGTGCAGCTCCTCCGGCGAAACCGGCTGTCCGTGGCTGAAGTCGAACCGCATGCGGTCGGGGGCGACGAGCGAGCCTTTCTGGTCCACGTTCCCGCCCAGCACCTTCCGCAGGGCGAAGTTCGCCAGATGCGTCGCGGTGTGGTTGCTCGCCGTCTTGGCCCGCCGCAGTTTGTCCACCTCCATCGACACCGTGTCGCCCACGCGGATCTCCCCGCGGGTCACGTGCCCGATGTGCAGCACGTACCCGCCGAACACCTGCACCGACTCCACGACGAACTCGCCGCCGTGGTGCTTATCCCCCGCGTGCGACCGGCTCTCGCTCAGCACGACGACCTTGCCCGCGTCGGCCTCCTGCCCGCCCATCGCCGCGTAGAACGCCGTGCGGTCGGTGATGATCCCCACGGTGCGGCCCTTGCCCAGCGCCGTCTTCGCCGCGTCGTCGAAGTCCGCGCCATTCCAGATGGCCTTGACGTGCGCCGACACGTCTTTCATCTCGAACTTATGCGAGTCGTCCGTCGCCTCGATGTTCATCGCCCGTAGCCGCGCCACCGCCGCGCCGGGCAGCGTCAGCGCCTTGCCCTCGTCCTTCGTATCCACGGCCCGGCTGCGCTCCTTCGCCGCTTCCATCGCCTTCTCGAAGCCCGCCACGTCCACCTTCAGCCCGCGCTCCTCGGCCATCTGCACCGTCAGGTCGATCGGGAAGCCGTACGTGTCGTACAACTTGAAGGCGTCGTCGCCCGAGATTGCGCCCGTGTTCGCGACCTCGTCGAACAGCCGGATGCCGCGATCGAGCGTCTTTCCGAAACTCTCCTCTTCTTCATGGATGATCGCCGCGACCCGCGCGGGGTCTTTCTTCAACTCCGGGAACGCGTGCCCGAACCGCTCCACCACCGTCGGCACGAGGCTTGCAAAGAAGCCGGTTTTGGCGCCCAGCACCTGCCGCCCGAACCGCACCGCCCGCCGCAAGATCCGCCGCAGCACGTACCCGCGCCCGACGTTGCTCGGCACCGCGCCGTCCGTGATCGCGAACGTCAGCGTGCGGATGTGGTCGGCGATCACGCGGTAGGCCATGTCCACATGGCCCTTGTCCGCCGCGCCGAGTTTGCCCGTGTACGGGTGCGCCCCGGTAAGTTGCTCGATCCGCGCGAAGATCGGCGCGAACACGTCGGTGTCGTAGTTACTCCGCACGTTCTGAAGGATGCTCGTCAGACGCTCCAGGCCCATCCCCGTGTCCACGTGCTTCGCGGGCAGGCTCTTCAGCGCCCCGCCTTCTTCACGGTTGTACTGGATGAACACGTTGTTCCAGATTTCGATCAGGTCCGGGTCGCCCGCGTTCACCAGCTCGGGCACGAACCGGCCCCGCTCCTGCGGGCCGAGGCGGTCAAAGTGAATCTCCGTGCACGGCCCGCACGGGCCGGTCTCCCCCATCTCCCAGAAGTTGTCCTTCATGTTGCCCGGCAAAACGCGCTCGGGCGGGAGGTACTTCAGCCACAGGTCCCGCGTCTCGATGTCCGGCTCCAGCCCGGCCTTGGGGTTCCCCTCGAAGTACGTCGCGTACAGCCGATCCGCCGGCAGGCCGTACACCCGCGTCAGCAGTTCCCACGACCACTCCACCGCCTCCTGCTTGAAGTAGTCGCCGAACGACCAGTTCCCCAGCATCTCGAAGAAGGTGTGGTGGTAGGTGTCCTTGCCCACGTCCTCGAGGTCGTTGTGCTTGCCCCCGGCCCGGATGCACTTCTGGCTGTTCGCCGCCCGCTTCAGCCGGCCCATGTCCGAGTTCGCCGCCGCCTGCCCCAGAAAGATCGGCTTGAACTGGTTCATCCCCGCGTTGGTGAACAGCAGCGTCGGGTCGTCCAGGGGCACACACGGCGAACTGGGTACGAACGCGTGCCCCTTCTTCTGCACGAAGTAGTCGATGAAGGTCTTGCGGACGCGGTCTACGGGCCAGGGAGTCGTCATAAGGGGCGGATTGTAGAAGACACGACCTCCCGACTCCCGACCACGGCCTCGGCTGCCCCGCCGACGCCCAGCGTGTGCACACCGTCCTCTTTGCCCTCGAGCCAAGTTGGCTCTTGCCAACCTAGTGCCGATGAACTTGCATCGGCCTGCTTGCCTTTTTGAGAGCCCCTTCTAGGGTCCATGGCCCCTCGCGCGCGGCGTGTGCCGCGGGCCTGTTTCCGGGCGCTTTGACAAGGAGTCCCATGACCTTCGAAGAGATCGTCGCCGACCGAAAAATCTGCCCGAAATGCAAGAGTCACCTCACCGTGAAGATCCAATACGGCCATCCGTGCTTTGGTGCATCGGACATGCCCAACCCGCATCATGAGATGCTCGCCGTGCTCGCCGCGGAACGCATCGGCTTCATCAAGTTTGGCGGGTGCGTGACAGGCGACGATTTCCCCAACCGCGAGTGCCGCGAGTGCGGGTACCGCTGGGAACGGCGTGATGGGCAACCAGGCGACATCTTCGACCTGGCCGCCGCCGAGGCAGGCTTGGGTCGAAACTCCGGCGAGATCAATCGCATCATGAAAGAGCATGGCGACATTACGTGGTACGAGGCCATCGACATCTACCAAAAGCATCTCCGAGACAGCGACGAAGTTCAGCCCGGCGAAATCTCGGAGTAACCCTGTCGTTCTCCATAAACCAAGCCACCCCGCCCGCCGCCGGGCGGGATTTTTGTTGGTCCGCAACGCCCTCGCCACGCTTCGGGTATGCTGATCGCTCCCTATGCGCACCTACGACCTTGTTGTGATCGGTTCCGGCCCCGCGGGTCAGAAGTGCGCCATCCAGGCGGCCAAACTCGGCAAGTCCGTCTGCGTCGTCGAGCGATGCGAAGTCGTGGGCGGGGCGGCCATCAACACCGGCACCATCCCCAGCAAGGCCCTGCGCGAGGCCATCCTTGCCGCCACCGGCAAAAGCCCCTTCATGCCCCGCTTCGCCGATTTCGCCGCCGCCAAACGGCATGTGAGCCTCCGCGACCTCTTCGCCGCCTGCCAGGGCATCATCAAGGACGAGATCGGCCTCATCCGCGGGCACCTGGGCAGCAACAGCATCGACCTGCGCACGGGGGTGGCCTCGTTCCGGGACGAGCACGTCATCGACATTCTCGGGGAGCACGCCCGGGAGGACGTCCGCGCCGAGAAAGTCTGCATCGCCGTCGGCACGTCCCCGGCCCGCCCCACGAACATTGACTTCGACGACACCGACATCATCACCAGCGACGAACTCCTACGTCTGAAGGAGCCGCCCGCCTCGATCATTGTCGTCGGCGGGGGCGTCATCGGCACGGAATACGCTTCGATGCTCGCGGCCCTGGGCGTGAAGGTCACCCTCATCGAAGGCCGAACGCGCCTGCTCGACTTCATCGACGCCGAGATTACCGAGGCCCTCCAGTACCACCTCCGCCAGGCCGGGGTCACCCTCCGCATGGGCGAGAAGGTCGTCACCATCCGCAAGGTCGAGCCACCCCCGGGGGCCAAGACCACGAACAACATCATGGTCGAGGCGGTGCTCGAGAGCGGCAAGACGCTCCGGGCGGATTGTCTGCTCTACGCCATCGGGCGTCAGGGCGCCACCGAATCGCTGAACCTCGCCGCCGCGGGCCTGAAGGCCGACGATCGCGGGCGCATCAAGGTCAACGAGCGGTACCAGACCGACGTGCCGCACATCTACGCCGCGGGCGACGTCATCGGGTTCCCCGCCCTCGCCAGCACGAGCATGGACCAGGGCCGCATGGCCGCCTGCAACATGTTCGGACAGGCCTGCGAGAGTTACGGGAAACTCCTCCCCTACGGCATCTACGCCATCCCCGAAATCTCGATGGTCGGATGGACCGAGGAGCAACTCACCAAGGAGGGCGTCCCCTACGAGGCCGGGGTGGCGCAGTACAAGGAAATCGCCCGCGGGCAACTCCTCGGCGACGAGATCGGCATGCTGAAACTCCTCATCCACCAGGAGTCGCGCACGATCCTGGGCGTGCACGTCATCGGCACCGGGGCCACCGAACTCATCCACATCGGGCAGGCCGCCATGGCCTTCAACGCCACCGTCGACTACTTCGTCAATGCCGTCTTCAACTGGCCCACCCTCGCCGAGTGCTACAAGGTCGCCGCCCTCAACGGCCTCAACAAACTGCGGAATGTCTGAATCCGCTGCCTTTCTCGCCTAACTTCAACCGAATCTCGCCGATTCGACGATCCATACGTCCGGGATTCCTGTACGATGGGTCATCGACGGAGATTCGTCATGAAGGTCCGCACGATCGGTGTTCTGGTGATTGTCGCGGCGGCGGCCGGGGGGCTGCTGCTGCGGAGTTCCACCGACTCGTTCTCGGCGTCCGCATCCGACACTCAATCATCCGCCTTGTCGAGCCGGGTGACCCCCTCGGCGCCGGATTCGCACCCAGGTAACTCATCTCGTTCAACGACCGCGCTGCCAGGCACGGGACACGCGAGCACGACGGACGCGACCACCGACAACGTGATCATTCTCGGGTGCGTCGCGCACTCGTCCGAGGCGTTGAACGCCCCGATCGACATCCTGTCGCTGCCCCCGGGGGCGGTGGGCATCGATCCGTGGCGGCTCAAGTACTTCTGCCCGGCGGATTTCAACCGCGATAACGTCATCGACCAGGGCGACGTGGCGCTCTACCTCGCCGTCTTCGCCGCGCGCGAAGGCCCCATGGTCGATTGGCTCGACCTCACCGGCGACGGCGTGATCGACGACGCCGACCTTGATTCGTTCATGCGTCAGTACCAGGACGGCGGGTGCGATCCCGAACAAGCCGCCGAATACATGTTCATTATCTGTTGACCCGTGGGCGCCAGTGGCGCACCTTTGGAGTGGATTCATGCGAACTTCGATCGGCCTCGTGGCGGCGTCGCTCTCCAGTCTTGCGTTCGCGCAGACCGCCGAGTTCAAACTTGTGTCCACGGGCGCCATGCCCAGGATCGGGTACTACGGCCCACAGCGGGCCACGTTCAACGCAACCGCGCCGGCGACGATCAAGAAAGCCCCTGCCGACCTCGCCGCCCCGCAGTACGGCGTGTTCCCGATCGCCGGCGCCGAGGGCCGCGTCTTCCACTTCATCCTCGACGAGCCGGACGGCCAACCCGCCCGACTCTTCGTGGATTCCAACGGCAACGGCGATCTCACCGACGACCCCGCCGCCGTGTGGGCCGGCCGCGAGAACAAGAAGCCCGACGGGACGTCGACGACGCAGTACAACGGGTCGGCGATGATCGACATCGGCGAGCCGGGCACGCCCCTGCCCGTGTCCTTTGCCATGTACCGCTTCGACAAGAACGACCCGGGCCGGGCCGCGCTCAAGAGCACCCTGCTCTACTACCGCGACTACGCCTACGAAGGGACCCTCACGCTGGGCGGCAAGTCGTACACCGCCATCCTCAGCGACGAGAACGCCACGGGCGACTTCCGCGGCAAGGCCGTCACCGGCGACAAGGATGCCTCGGGCGTGGTGCTCCTCGTGGACGTCAACGCCAACGGCAAGTTCGACAGCAAGGGCGAATCCTTCGACATCCGCCGCCCGTTCAACATCGGCGGCGAGTCGTGGATCGTCAAGGACATGCCGCGTCATGGCGGCGCGTTCTCCGTGGCTGTCTCCGACGTCAAGGTGCCCGCGGTCGCCCTCCCGCCCGACCACGCCGTCGGCAAGACCATCACCACCTTCCGCGCGACGACCACCGACGGCAAGGTCCTCAACTTCCCCAGCGACTACAAGGGCAAAATCGTCCTGCTCGACTTCTGGGCGACCTGGTGCGGCCCGTGCATGGTCGAGATGCCCAACGTCGTCGCCGCGTACAACCGCCTGAAATCCCAGGGCTTCGAGGTGCTCGGGGTCTCGCTCGACAACGACAAGACCCTGCCCAAGATGCCCGAAGTCATGCAGAAGGCCGGCATGACCTGGACGCAGATCGCCGACGGCAAGGGCTGGGGCGCGGAGATCGCCGAGTTGTACACCATCCGCAGCATCCCCGCGACCTACCTCGTCGACGGCGATACCGGCAAGATTCTCGGCAGCAACCTGCGAGGCCAGGCGCTCGACGAGGCCGTCGAGAAGGCCCTGAAGGAAAAGAACGCCCGCTGACCCTCAGGCCTCAAAGTCCAGCCCCACGTCGAGCGATACGGCCTGATGCGTCAGCGCGCCCACGCTGATCCGATCCACCCCCGTTGCCGCGATCTGCGGCAACGAGGCCAGCGTCACCCCGCCCGAGGCCTCCAGTTCCAGCCACGGGCACGCCGCGTCGCGCCGTGCGGCGGCCTGACGGAGCCGGTCGGGCGTCATGTTGTCGAGCAGCACGATGTCCACCACGCCGCGCGGAAGGGCGAGAAGCGCCTCAAACTGTTCGAGCGTGTCCACCTCGACCTCGACGAACGCGATTCGTCCCGCCGCCCGTGCCCGGCGCGACGCTTCCGCGACGAACGTCCCCAGCGAGCCGACGGGAACCCCCGCGAGGTGGTTGTCCTTGATGAGCACGGCGTCGTGCAGCCCCAGCCGGTGACACCGCCCGCCTCCGCACCGCACCGCGTACTTCTCCAGCACGCGCAGGCCCGGGGTGGTCTTGCGCGTGTCGTAGAGCGCCGCGCGCGACCCGGGTGGTATCGCCGAGACGTATCGCGCGGTCAGCGTCGCGATGCCGCTCAGCCGCCCGAGCAGGTTGAGCATGGTGCGTTCCAGCGCGAGCAGCTCGCGCATCGGGCCGCGCACAACGCACAGCGTTGTGTCCGCCGGCACGCGTTCCCCATCGTTCACCATGACCGTGGCCCGGCACGCTGGTGCGAACACGTCGCACAGCGTCTCCATCGCCGCCAGCCCGGCAACGACGCCGCCATCCCGCATGACGACCCGGCCTTCGCCGGTCAGGTCGGTCGCCAGGCACGCGGCCGTGGTCGCATCGCCCGTGAAACCGAGGTCTTCGTCGCGCGCGAGTTCCAGCAGCCGCGTGACCAGGCCGGAAGCGGCCAGGGCCGCGTAGGCCTCCGGCAACGGCATCGTGTTCACATCGCCACGCATGCGCGATCCTAGCCGTCCGCCCTCCTAAACTCCCCCTCACCACCCGGAGACACACCATGGCCCTTCTCGCCGGCAAGTCAGGCCTCATCATCGGCATCGCCAACGACCGCTCCTACGCCTGGCACATCGCCAAGGCCTTCCTCGAACACGGCGCCACCTGCGCCTTCACCCACCTCCCCGGCGAACGCAGCGAGCATCGCACCCGCCGGGCCATCGAATCGCTCGGCGTCACCAACCCCTGGCTCGTCCCCATGGACGCCGGCAAGGACGAGGACATCGCGACGGCCTTCGAGAAGTACGCCGCCGCCTTCCCCCGCATGGACTTCCTCGTGCACTCCATCGCCTTCGCCGACCGCGACATCCTCTCGCCCGGCAAGTTCATCAACACCACCCGCGCCCAATACACCTCCGCGGTGGACATCTCGGCGTACACCCTGCTGGCCTTCGCCCGCGCCGCCCGCCCCATCATGGCCCGTTCCGGGGGCGGCTCCATCATGGGCATGTCCTACTACGGGGCCGACAAGGTGGTGCCCGGGTACAACGTCATGGGCGTCGCCAAGGCCGCGCTCGAATGCACCGGGCGCTACCTCGCCAGCGAACTCGGGCCGGACAAGATCCGCGTCAACCTCATCTCGGGGGGCTACCTCCGCACGCTGGCCGCCTCCGCCGTCGCGGGCACCGATTCCATCTCCGAACGCGTCGAGCAGCAGGCGCCCCTCCGCCGCAACGTCGAAGGGGCCGACGTCGGCAAGACCGCCGTCTACCTCGCCAGCGACCTTTCTTCCGGCGTGACCGGCGAAACCGTCTTCGTGGACTGCGGGGTCAATATTCTCGGAGCCTGACTCGCGGCCCGAAGGTCCGATCACCGCGCCGGTTGTGAAGACTTCGCCCGCACGTGGCCGATGCTGTATCCATGCCGATCATCGGCCCCAACCCGGTCTCGGCCGTTGCCGGCGTCGCCGCGTCGCAGCGGGCCGCTGCCCGCGAGACCCAGCGCAAGGACGCCGCCCGCAAAGTCTCAGGCCGCGCCGACGAAGACGAACTCATCGCCAGCCCCGAGTCCGTTGACTCGTCCCAGGCGATCCGCCCGCTCACCAGCAACGACCAAGAAGACGCACGCGAGGATCACGAGCAATCGCCGACCTATTCGCGCTCCGGGCCGGCCACGCCGCCCAGGCCCCGCCTGGACCTGAACGGCTGACACTCACGCCGCCTCGCGAATAAGCGACGATTCCGGACGCTCCAGCCGACGCAGAACTTCCAGGATCAATCGGTGGTCCTGATCGCGCCCCACGAGCGCCGTCGCGTGCACGAGGTCGTCCGCCAGGTCTTCGCGGAAGTACGCCCACGACCCGGGGTCGAGCCGCGAGGCGACCAGCGCCACGCCCACGGCGATCCGCGCGGTCGTCGCCGCGCTCGGCGTGCCGGTCCCAAGTTCCGCGAACAGGAACGACGCCTGACCGTCTCCGTCAGGGTGCTCGGTTCGGCTCATCGCCACGGCCCGCTCGATCAACGCCAGCCCGCCCTCGTCGTCCAAGGACTCCAGGCTCACCGCCGCCGCTCGATAGAGTGTCGCCGCTTCATCGCTCACCACCCGGGCGGCAATCTCCGCCGCGGCGTGTCGAGCGTCCCGGTCGGCGTGCTCGCTCGTGACCGCCCAGGCGCCGAGGAACCGCGCCGCGGCGCGCTCCGCCGACGTGGGCCGGGCGCCGGGACGCACCGATCGCAGTTCATCGATCAGCCGCTTCACCACATGGAGGGTCGGATCGGGGATCGGGTCGTACGGCTCAATCCCGCGTGCCGGCTCGTTCGGCGCACATGTCGGCCTCCGCCCGGCAAGCCGATCCCCCAGTCGCAGCCGCGCCGGGTGCCGCGCCTGCAGCCCCACGCCCTCCATCAACAGGCGGATCAGGCGTGCATCGCCCATATCGGCCTCGTTCAGCACGAGTTCCGCCACGTCCATCCGCGAGGGAAACACGCTCGGGTACACGGCCTCGTCGCGTTCGCCCAGGCCGTTCCACCCCACGACGCACCCCTCGTGAACATGCGTGCGCACGCGCACCATCGCGTCGGGGGATGCCTCCATCACCAGGTCGAGATTCGCCGCCGCGGGCGCCATGGCAGACAACCCGCGAGGCACGCGAAACCACTCCACCGGCGTGCAGCCCGGCGCCGTGCTCACCGCGTGCGCCAAGGGGCCGGGCGTCACCAGCCCGATCCGCAAGGGCCTCGCGGGCCACGCCTGGCAATCGTGCCACCGCGACCAGGACGCGTCGAGGTCCGCCTCGTGCGGCAGCCCAAAGAGTCCCGCCACGCTCCCGATCGCGTCGGCCACCCCCGCCGCGAGTTTCACCGCCGCCGCCGACGTCGTCAGGCTCAGCCGCCGGAGCGGCGACTTCGGCCAAGGCTCGTGACGTCCGAACAGCCGCTCCACGTTCCTGGTCGTGTCACGCATAGGACTGCTTCATCGACGCGCCGGGTGGCGGTGTTCACCGGCCGCGAACCGCCCCGCCCACGGCGCTCGCATCATGCCGTACGTTCCACCCATGATGAATGCGCCGAATGTACCGCCCGCGCGCGATCCCCCCGGCGCCGATGCCCGTACCCTCCGGCGTGGACTTCCGTCTTGATGATCCGGTCTGGGGGTGGCTCCTGCTCGCGGGCATCGGGGTGACGCTCGTCGGGTCCCGTCTGCTGCGGTCGATGAGCCCCTTCCGCCGGTGGGTCGCCGTAGCGACCCGCGTGGTGCTGCTGACCGTGCTCGTGGCTTCGCTCGCGGGCCTGAGCACCTCGCGCACCCTCAACACCCTCGCGGTCGTCGCGGTTATCGACACCTCCGGGAGTGTGCGGCGGTACTACCGCGCCCCCGACGGCCGACCGGGCCTCGAACTCGTCCGCGACTTTCTCGACACCGTCTCGGAGAATCGAGGTCCCGACGATCTGCTCGGCGTCATTACCTTCGACGGCAAGGCCGTGACGCTCGCCCGCCCACGACGGGGGACGCTCCCGCGAATCGACTTCGAGAGTCCCGTCGCTCCCGGCACGAACATCGCCAAGGCCCTCGAACTGGCTCGTACGATCGTCCCGCCGGAGGCACTCGCACGCATCGTGCTTCTGAGCGACGGGGTCTCCACCGCCGGCAATCCCCTCGGCCCCGCCGCGGCTACGCACGGCCCCTGGCCCATCGACACGGTCCATCTCGCCTACGACCATCCCGAGGAAACGGTCTTCGAACGGCTCGACGGCCCGTCCACCGCGCCCGCCGGCGCCACGATCACGCTGCGCGCCGTCCTCTCCGCCACCGTGCCGTCCCGCGGAACGCTCCGTCTGCTCCGCGAGGGCGAGCCGATCGACCTCAACCCTTCCTCACCGCAGACCGCCCGCATCGTCGACCTGCTCCCGGGCCTGAATGTGATCCGACTCGACGTGCCGTTGCCCCCGGGACGGGTTCACCGCTTCCACGCGGTGTACGAGCCGGACATCATCGCCGGGCCGGACGGCCAACCCCGCCCCCAGGGGGACGCCATCGCCGAGAACAACACCGCCAGCGCCTTCACCGTGACCCCGGGGTCCGGGCGGGTGCTGCTCGTCGATGGGTACCGCCGCGATACCGCCGACAGCACGCTCGCCGCCGTGCTCCGCGACGCCGGCGCCGAAGTCGAGATCATCCAGCCCGAAGCGCTCCCCACCGACCTGCTCGCGCTCCAGGCCTTTGATCTTGTGCTCCTCGACAATGTCCCCGCCTCCGGTGAGACGCGTGCGCACAAGGCCCTGGCCTCGTACGTCGCCGACCTCGGCGGAGGCCTTGTCATGCTCGGCGGACCCGAGTCCTTCGCCCCGGGCGGTTGGCGCGAGACCCCGCTCGAACCCATCCTCCCGGTCCTTCTCGAAGTCCCCGATCTCCTCGTCACCGCCCAGGCCGCCACCGTGTTCGTCCTCGACAACTCAGGCTCCATGTCGTGGCCGGTCCTGGGGAGCGACGCCTCGCAGCAGGAGATCGCCAACGAGGCCGCCATTCTCGCCATCCGGGCGCTGGACCCGTCCGACCTCATCGGCGTCATTACCTTCAACTCCCGCGCCGAGATCGTCGTGCCCCTGGCGCAGAACCGCGAGGCGCCCGACACCATCGCCAAAGTCCGCGGTATCTCCTCGGGCGGCGGCACCAACCTCCTCCCGGGCCTCGAACTCGCCCGCCGGGAACTCGCCCGCGCCGCGACCGACGCCAAGGTGAAACACGTCATCGTGCTCACCGACGGCATCTCCCGCCGCAAGGACCAACTCCCCGACCTCGTCCGCCAACTGGCCGCCGACGGCGTCAAGGTGTCCACCGTCGCGGTCGGCGACGGCGCGGATCATCACGCCCTGCGTGCCCTGGCCGAGATTGGCGGGGGTGGCTACTTCCACGCCGCCAACGCCACCCAACTCCCGCGCCTCCTCCTCAAGGCCGTGCGCGTCGTCCGCACGCCCTACCTCCGGGAGGAGCCGATTACCCCGGTGGTCCTCGCGACCGGCTCGCCGCTGACGGCGGGGATCGTGACCCCGCCCACGCTCCACGGCATGGTCCTCACCCGCCCCCGGACGGAGCCGACCGTGACGCTGGCCATCGCCGCGCCCACGGGCGAGCCGATCCTCGCCGCATGGCCCGTGGGGCTTGGGCAGGCCGCCGCATGGACCAGCGACGATGAAATCTGGGCCCGCGAATGGATCGACGCCCCCGAGTACCGCCGCCTCTGGACGCAGATCCTCCGCGCAATCAGCCGCGCCCCCGATCCTGTCGGCTTCGTCGCGCAGGTCGAACCGCGTGACGGGGCGCTCGCCGTCAGGCTCGCGGCGACCGACGCCGACGCGCGCCCGCTCGACGGCCTGGCCGTCGACGCCTCGATCTACGCCCCCTCCGGGACTTCCACCTCGATCATCCTGGCGCAGACCGGGCCGGGTGTCTACGAGGGATTGGCGCCGAACAGCGAAACGGGCAGTGTCGTCGCGGTCATCAAGCCACGACTCGCGGGGCGCGCCATGCCCGCCGTCATCGCCGGGACCAGCATCCCCGAGGGGATCGAGTACCGTGCCCGCACGTCCGATGGCGATCGGCTCGCACGGCTGTCGGCGAGCACCGGGGGACGCGTGCTGAATATCGAATCGCCACGCACCGCGGACCTCTGGAGTCGGCAAGGGCTGCCCCCGCGCCGTGCGGTCACGACCTTCGGGCATCAACTGATCCTCGCGTCGCTCGTGCTGCTCGTGCTCGATCTGGCGACTCGCCGAATCGCCTGGGACCGCTGGTTCAGCCGCCGCTTTCAGCCCGGGACCGATCCCGACGATGCGCGTACCCGCGCCGCGGCTGCCGCGCGAACCACGGGCGAACTCCGCGCGGGGCGTTCGACCGACGCCGCGGAGATCCCCGCGATCGCGCTGGGCGAACGCGAGGCGCAATCGCTGGCCCAGGCCGCGCGCGACCGCCGCGCCGCCGAGCGACTCGCCCACCTCCGCACCGACGCCAACGTTCCGATCATCGTCCGGCGCGAGCCGAGCGCCGACCCCGAACCGCGCCCTCAGGGCCTCCACGCCGCCAAGAAACGCGCCCTGGAGCGTTTCGAGGACGACCCGGAATCCCACGGCTGAGCACGTCCGTCCGCGTTACGGCTCTTCGGCCTTCCGACGGACAATCCGCTCCAGTTCCGTGACCACGCCGTCGAACTCCAGGTTCGAGGTGTCCACGACGATCGCCCCATCGGGCCTGACGAGGGGGCCGTCGCGACGGCTCATGTCGCTCGCGTCCCGCGCTTCGATCTCCGCGAGCAGTTTCGCCACGTCGGCATGCTGGCCCATCGCCGCCAACTGCGCGGCCCGCCTCGACGCCCGCACCTTGGCCGACGCGTCCAGGTAGAACTTCACCGGGGCGTCCGGAAAGACCACCGACCCCTGGTCGCGTCCTTCCGTCACCAGCCGCGGGTGCTTCTTCGCGATCTCGCGCTGCCGCTCCACCATGTGCCGACGCAACGCCGGGATCCCCGCCACGCGCGACACGATCCCCGTCACCCGCGCCGTGCGCAGTTCATCGTCCAGGACCTCGCCCTCGGCGAGCACCGCGGGTGGGTCCAGCGACCAGTCGAACCGGATGTCCGCCTCGATCGCCGCCCCGACAAGACGCGCCGGGTCGTCCGGCGTGATGCCCCGGCGCAGCGCCACCAGCGCCGCCGCCCGGTACATCGCCCCGGTATCCAGAAAATCCAGCCCCAACCGCGCGGCGAGCGCCCGCGCGACCGACGACTTCCCCGTCCCGGCCGGGCCGTCGATCGTGATGATGATGGGTTGATCGAGTCGAAACACGCCCGCATGCACCACGACGGGCCGCAGCGCCCGCACGCCGGGGATGATGGACACGGACGGCCCCGCGCGCGTCTCGACGTTCATCGTCCACCCCCTTCACACCACCGCGACCTTACAGGCCTTCGACCGCCGACAATCCGCCCAGCGCCGCCAGCAAGGCTTCCCGGCTTCGCCGTACGCCCATTGTAACGTCCCCGGTCCCGCGGTAGTCAATCCCCAGCGGGCCGTCGTACCCCACCGCGCGGATCGCCGTCACGTACGACTTCAGGTCGTACGGCTTGTGCACCCAGGCGCCCTTCTCGAACGCCTCGATCGACGGCTCCGCCGCCTTCTTCCCCGTCGCCGCGAACTCGATCGTCGACGCGGACACGACGGTCGCGTACGGGGTCAGCCGGTGAAGGTAGGCCCCGGGGTCCTTCGCCTTGCTCGCCGCCTCAAAGTCCGGGAACGTCCCCACGCGGAACCCGCCCACCTTCTTCAGCAGTTCCGTCACGCGCTCCGCACGCTCCGTCAGCCCCGTGTGCGGCGCAATCAACAGATTCATGTCCAACTTTTCCGCCCGCTCCATGACCGGGCGCAATCGCGTCGCGACCAGCGCCATTACCTCGTCCTGGTCCTTGGCCTGCAGCCGCACCGCCACCGCCGTGCACCCCAGAATGTGACCCGCCTCGACCACGCGCACCAGCCGCTGCACCCCCGTCCCGACTTCGCTGACCAGGTCCTGCGGCTCAGGCTCGATCAGCAACAGGCACGCACACGACACCCGATCCGCTCGCTCGCGAATCCCCTCCAGCCGTGATCGATCCGCCCCGGCCAGAAGGTCCGTGGTCAGATTCAGCCCGGACAGCAGCATTTCCTCCCGCACAAAGCGCGGAAGATCGGCGAGGTCGAGCCGCGCCGTGCCCTTCTTCCCTTTGCCCCCCGAGCCGAGCAACCCCCGCACGCAACTGGCCGTCAACGTCAAAAGCATTCCCCCACACTCTACCGACCCTCCCATCCGAAACGCAAACACATCCAGGCTGTTCTCAGAACAAAAACAAGACGGCCGGGCCCGTGAGGGCACCGACCGTCCGGAGGGGAGAAACATCGTTATCTGTCCAGAATACCGCTTCGGGAAGTTCTAGTCAATGTTGATTGACCCTTACAAGTCCCGGGCAGTTGCGATTTCCCGTATCCATACGGGGGCATCATCCGGCTACAGTGGAGAACGCATTCCGACACGTGGACTCGAACATCAGGAACTGAACGCGCCATGAGCAGCCCAACAGATCGCGTGTATTCACCATCGCACGAGTGGCACAAAGTCGAGGGGGACACCCTCACCCTGGGCTTGACGCGGTTCGCGGTCGACCAACTCACCGACGTCACGTACGTCGAGATGAAGAAGCCCGGCTTCAAGTTCAAGAGCGGCGACATCGTCGGCGAGGTGGAGTCGGTCAAGACGACCAGCGACATCTACTGCTTCGCAACCGGCGAAGTGACGGCCGTGAACGCGGCGCTGGGCGACAACCCCGGCCTGTTGAACTCCGACCCGTACGGCGCGGGGTGGCTGATCAAGGCGAAGATCACCGACAAGGCCGGGCTTGAAAAGTGCATCGACGCGAAAGCGTACGACCAGCAGCATCCGTAACGCGCGGGCGCCCGGCGCGCATGAAAACGTCGTGTTCGGTGTTGGAGGTCCGCACCGACCCTGTCGCCGGTTCGTAGATGACAGACTCATGGCGACGATCGCACAACCCGTGTCACCGACTGCGTCGCCCACGGCGGCGCCGCCGCTGCTGCTGTGCCACAATGTGCACAAGGCGTACCGCCTCGGTGACCGCGTGGTGCCGGCGTTGCGCGGCGCCTCGCTCGCGATCGAGGAGCCCGGGTATTACGCGATCATGGGGCAGTCCGGGAGCGGCAAGTCCACGCTGCTGCACCTGCTCGCGGCCCTCGACACGCCCGACGCGGGTGAAATCTGGCTCGGCAGCCGCGGGCTGCATGCGCTCTCCGAGAAGGAAGCCACGCTGCTCCGCCGGCGTGAACTGGGCGTGGTCTTCCAGCAGTTCAACCTCATCCCCACGCTCTCGGCCCGCGAGAACGTCGAACTTCCCGGCGCGCTCGCGGGCGAATCCCCCCGCGTTCTGCGCGCCCGGAGCGAGGAACTGCTCGAGCGGCTCGGCCTGAAGGACCGCGGGGATCACCGCCCGGATTCGCTCTCGGGCGGCGAGCAGCAGCGTGTGGCCATCGCCCGGGCCCTCCTTTTCGCGCCGCCCATTCTCCTCGCCGACGAACCCACGGGCAATCTCGATGCCGCCAGCAGCGAGCGTCTGTGGACGCTCCTCGCGGAGATCGCTCGCGAACGGAACATGCTCGTGCTGATGGTGACCCACGAGCCGGCGGCGGCGGTGCACTGCCGCCGCATCTTCGTGCTCCAGGACGGGCGCGTGACGACGACTATCGAAACGGAGGGACTGGATGCGCCCGGCGTGGCGGCTCGCTATCAGTTCGCTGTCCACCCGGCGCAGTAGGACGTTCCTGCTGATCGGGACCGTCGCCCTCTCCGCGGCCCTCATCGCGGCGGTCGGGGCGGCCATGAACTCCGTGCAGCAGTCGGCCCGGGCGCAGGTCGAATCCGTGGTCGGGAAGGCCGACGTCTTCATCAAGCCCTCCGGGGGCGGGCGGACCTTCGACGCGGCGCTGCTCGACGCGGTGCGGGCCTGGCCCGGGGTGGCGTATGCCACCGGGTGGGTGGGCACGCCGATCACCGTTTCGGCCCGGGTTCCCGCGCTCCGCAAGGGGGCGTCGGGAGACTGGACGCCGGTTCGTCGTGTGCTGTCGCTGACGGGCGTGCTGACCGGGTACGCCGACCCGCGCGGGCTGGAATCGATCACCCTCGATGCGGGGCGTTTACCTGCGGCTGCGGATGAGATCGTCATCGACGGGACGATGGCGGTTCGGCTGAGCGTTTCGGGTGCGGCCTCGGCCACGCCGTTCGAGTTGCCCGCGCGAACCGATGGGAAACGCACGCACCTGACCGGTCCGCCCCCGACGCTGCCGGACTTGACCACCGATGATTCGCTGGCCGCCGCACTCAACGCCCAGGCCGGGGTGCGGCTCGGGGACGAGATCGAGGTGGCGCGTCAGGCGATGCCCGACATCGACCTTGGCACGTTGCTGAGCGACCCTGCCCGGGCCGCCGAACTCGCCAAGGCCGCGGGCGATGATTCTTCGCGCCGCCTGATGGGCGGCTTGTTCCGCGGTGAAACGGTGAAACTCCGCGTCGTGGGCATTGCCAAGCCCCCGCCCTTTGGCGGCCGACCCCAGGCGTTCGCGCTCCGCGAGACGCTCGACGGCATCACCGGCACAACGGGTCGATTGCGACAGATCGACGTGGTGCTTGCCCCCGGGGTGACACCCGATGAGTTCGTAGCCCAACATCAGGGCGACGTGCCCGAGCACGTCCTGGTCCAGACCAGCACCAAGGTGTCGTCGAAACTCGACCAGAACATCCGGGCGAGTCGGTTCGGGATGCTTCTGGGCACGGCGATGGCGTTCCTGGCGGCTGGGTTCATCATCGCCACGGGCCTCTCGACCGCCGTCACCGAACGTACGCGCGAACTGGGCATCCTCCGATGCATCGGGGCCGACCGGGGGCACCTGGCCGCGAGTCAACTGATCACGGGACTGGTCATAGGTCTGCTCGGCGCGTGCGTGGGCGTGCCCCTGGGGCTGGGCGCGTCGTGGGTGATCGTGCAACTGCTCCAATCGCAGATCGAGATCACGCTGGCGGTGCCGTGGTGGGGCCCGGCCATTGCCGGAGGTGGGGCCGTGTTGTGCGGACTGGGTGCGGCGGCGTACCCGGCCTACGCGGCGTCGCGGATCTCGCCCTTGCGCGCCCTGGCGATCCGTGCCGAGGCGCCACGCCGCGCGGGCGTGCGGAAACTCCTTGTCATTGGGCTGGTCTGCGCCGCCGTGCAACTCGCCACCGTCACGCTCACCACCGACGGGCAGTGGCGGTTCTGGTCGTACGTCACGCTCGGGCTGCCGGCGCTCTTCGCGGCGTACTTCCTGCTCTCGGTGCCGGCGCTGGCGGGGGTCAACCGCGCCATCGCCGGATCGGTCTCGCGGGTGCTTGTGCTGCCGCCGGGCATCCTCGGGCGCACGCTCGCCGCGACGCCGTACCGCTACGGGTTCACCGCGGGGTCGATGATGCTGGGCATGGCGCTGATGGTCGGCATCTGGACGCAGGGCGGGGCCGTGCAGCGGGATTACCTGGACCGCATGGAGTTTCCCGACGCCTTCGTGACGGGCTTCGCGCTCAGCCCGGCGGCGCAGCGCGAGGTCGAGACCATCCCCGGGGTTACCGGCACGTGCGCCATCACGCTGCACCCCGTCGAGACCGACGCCTTCGGGGTGCGTGGGCTGCAGCAGTACAAGTCGATGTTCATGGCCTTTGAACCCGAGCCGTTCTTCCGCATGCTCAACCCGTTGTGGGTGCAGGGCGACCCGGCGACGGCGATCCGCCGGCTCGACGAGGGCGGGGCCGTGATCGTGGCGCGCGAGTTCATGCTCGCCCGCGGGCTGGGCGTGGGCGACACGTTCGTGTGCACCGCGAACGGGCGCGAGCACCGCTTCGAGATCGTGGGCGTGGTCACCAGCCCGGGGCTGGAGGTCGTCTCGCAGTTCTTTGCCATCGGCGAGGGATTTGTCGAGCAGTCGCTGCACGCGGTCTTCGGTTCACGGCGCGACCTCCGAGAGCGATTCGGGAGTGACGCGATCCACCTGATCCAGATCTCCATCGCACCCGGCGCCGATGACGCGGCGATCGTGGCGCAGGTGCGTGAGCGACTGGCCGGGGCGGGCATTCTCGACGCGGGGAGCGGTCGCGCGGTGAAGGAACAGATCGCCTCGTTCGTGAAGGCGGGTCTGTTCGGCGCGTCGAGCATCGCCGTCATGACCATGCTCCTGGCCGGGTTTGGGGTGGCGAACCTGATCATCGCGGGGATCACGGCCCGACGGTACGAGTTCGGGGTGCTCGAGGCGGTGGGGGCCTCGCGCGGGCTGGTCGCGCGCCTCGTGCTGGCCGAGGCGGTCATCGTCGCCGTGACCGCGGCCATCCTGGGCACGCTCATGGGCACGCAGGGGGTCTTTGCCGTGCAACGCATCGACGAACTGCTCTTCGGGCTGGACCTGAAGTTACGTCCCCCGCCCACGCCCATCCTGACCGGGTGGGCCGCCACGCTGGTGATGACCCTCGGGGCGGCGGTCCCGGCGGTGGTCGGGCTGGTGCGGCTGCGCCCGCGCGAACTGCTCGCCTCGGTCCGGGGCTAGGCCTTACGCGGCGAGGTGCCCCCGGGCGGCCATTTCATCAGCCTGGCTCATGAGCGCGGCGATGCGCTTCTCCGTCGGGGGATGGCTGGCGAAGAGGTTGAGGATGCTGCTGCCGGTGAGCGGCTCGACGATGAAGAGGTTGTTCGCCGCGGGGTTGGGCGTGTCGAGCGGGATGCGCTTCGAGTAGGCCTCCAGGCGGCGCAGGGCCGAGGCCAGCCCCAGGGGCGAGCCGGCGATGACCGCGCCGTCGTGGTCGGCGACGTACTCGCGCGAGCGCGAAATCATCGCCTTGAGCATGGCCGCCGCCACCATCGCCAGGATGACCGTGGCGAGCATGACCAGCGGGTTTCCGCCCTCGCGTCGCCCGCCGCCGAACATCAGTCCCACGTGCGCAAGATACGCCAGCACGCCCGAGATGGTCGCGGCGATGCACGAGGTCAGTGTGTCGCGGTTCTTGATGTGTGCCAGTTCGTGCGCCATCACGCCGCGCAGTTCGTCGTCGTTGAGGATGCGCATCGCGCCCTCGGTGACCGCGACCGCCGCGTGACGCGGCGAGCGGCCCGTGGCGAAGGCGTTGGGCGCTTCGTGCGGGCAGAGGCAGACCTTGGGCATGGGCAGCCCGGCCCGCTGACGCAACTCGTCGACCAGGTGATACAACTCGCCCGCCGCCCCGGGGCTGTCCGGGCCGATCTCGCGTGCCCGCATCGCCGCCAGGGCGATCTTGTCGGAGAAGAACCACGCGGCGATGTTCGTGACCCCGCCCAGCACGAACGCGAAGATCAGCCCGGTCTGCCCGAACTGCGCCCCGACCACAAGAAACAAGGCCATCAGCCCCGCGAGCATCACCGCCGTCTTGACGTTGTTGACGAACCTGATCATCTTCGGCACACCTCCTGGTGCTTCGGTTGTCCGTTGTGGCGCGTACGAATCTCACCTCCGGGCGGTTCGCGCGTCACCAAGCATCCCTCACACAACTCGAACAATCATGGTGGGGGCCCCTACGCGCCACGGAAGCCAGCAACTGCACCCGACAGGGTAGGAAGTGAGCCAGGGCCGATGGGCGGTACGATGGTGATCGAACAGGGTCGAGGCACATGGCACGTCGATCTTCACCAACTCGAACTTTGGGAACGAAGCGCCGCCGCGGCGGGGTTCGTTCGATGGCTGTTGCCACCTTGCGCACGCTCGCGACGCAGGCGATCATCGTGGCGTGCGTCGTCGGATCGGCGATCGCGACGAAGGAGTTTGGACAACGCCCGATGCCCCTGGCCGCCGTCCGCATGCCGGCGCCCTCGCCCATCTGGCTGGTGTCCGCCGAGGCCGCCCCCGCTGCGGTACCGGACGTGGCTGAATCCAGCATCGACGTGGCGGACGATGCATCGGACTTCCCGCCGGACGTGGCGATCTATGCCCGTGATCCCGCGGTTCGCTGGTTCAACGGGCGCCCGGTTCGTCCGGCCCGCGAACTGTGGATGGAAGTCACGGCATACTCGCCCGATTGGCGTTCGTGCGGCGTCTTTGCCGATGGGCTGACCGCCACGCTCCACTCGGTCGAGACGAACGGCCATGCCCTGGTCGCCGCGGACCCGACCATGCTCCCCTACGGCACGATGCTCACGGTGCCGGGGTACGACCAGGACCGCATCGTGCCCGTGCTGGACTGCGGGAGCGCCATCAAGGGCCGCCGACTCGACGTGCTCTTCCCGACCCATGAAGAGGCCCGCAAGTGGGGCCGCCAGCGGCTACTCGTGATCGTGTGGGAGTACGCCGACGGGCTGCCCGCGGAAAACCCGCGTGCGGTTCGGTGATGGGGCGATGGTCCGAAAACCCGGAATATCTTGGGAATTGACCCAGAATCAAGGCTTGCGGTTTTCGGCTGCTCGGGTACGCTGGGAGCAACGCTGGCCGGGCTTTCGCCCGGTCAACGATCAGCCCGGGCGTGGGGTTGGGTTGGGGGCGTCCGCGGGGCGCAGGGAGAGAGGCGGCCATGAAGTACGTTCGAGTGTGCGCGGTCTTGGCGCTCGTCGGGGCGACGGCGGCCCACGCGCAGGTGACATTTACACCCGGCGGCGGGGGGTTCCAGGACATCACCGGCATGTCGGGAACCCTCGTGTTGCCGATCGGGCTGGGCGGGTTCCACGTCCAGACGACGGCCATCGGCAACGACAAGTTCCCCGCGGGTGACATCAAGATCGGGTACAACGGCACCATCGGGTCGAACGTCGGCGCGGCGATCTCCACCAGCAACCATCAACCCATCCCCACCAACGAACTGTTCCTGGGTGAAACGGCCATCGCGGTGATCTGGGACACGCCCGACCCGGCGCTGGGCAGCACGCAGGTGCTCTTCCGCGAGTTCACGGACGATCCGAACGACACGTACTACATCGTGCAATGGAACGACCTGCCCATGGGCGGCGCGGGGGGCAAGGCGACGTTCCAGACGCGCGTGAACGGGAACAACCCCTTCCGCACCACGTTCTACGCCCAACTCTCGTATCAGAGCGTGCATGAGCCGGGCATCTTCGGCGGGGCCTTCGCGACGATCGGGTATCAGTCGCACGAGCCGGGAGTGGACAGTGTGCAGTGGTCGTTCGACCAGCCGTTCGCCGTGCAGAACGGGATGGACCTGTTCCTGGTGGACGTGCCTTCGCCTGGCACGGGGCTGATGATTCTCGCCGGGTCTCTTGGGGTGCTGCGTCGGCGTCGGTAAAGAGCGGGTGAAGATTTCCGGGGCCTGCTCGAACGCGGCGGCGGCGCGCGAACAATGCGCGGCGCCCTGAAGGCGCGCGGGACCTCTCACTCATGCACACACGCCGACAGTTCATGATGCGGGGGGCCGCGTTCTCGATGGGATTCGCGGGGCTGGCGACGCTGCTGCGCCAGCCGCGCTCGCTGGCGGCGTCGCTCGAGGCGGCAAGCGGGGCGGGGTATGGCCCGCTCGTGCGCGACCCCGCGGGAATCATCGATTTGCCCGCCGGTTTCTCGTACACGGCCTTCTCGCGGATCGGGGAAGAGATGGACGACGGGCTGCTCGTCCCCGGGCAGCACGACGGCATGGCCGCGTTCGCCGGCGCGGGGGGCACGGTTGTCCTGGTGCGCAACCACGAGTTGAAGGAAACCCAGGCGGCCAAGGGGCCGTTCGGGGCGGACAACGCGCGGCTCGGGCGCGTGCGGGCGGATCGAGTCTTCGATCGGGGTGGGGGGACGCTGCCGGGCCAGGGTGGCACCTCGACGCTGGTGTACGACCCCGTGCAGCGACGCGTGATGAAGCAGTCCATGAGCCTGCTCGGGACGATCTACAACTGCGCCGGCGGGCCGACGCCGTGGGGTTCGTGGCTGACCTGCGAAGAAACCACCGTGGGCAAGGCCGACGGGCTGGACCAGGATCACGGCTGGGTGTTCGAGGTGCCGCACGACGCGACGGAACCGGTGGAGCCGTTGCCCATCACGGCGATGGGTCGATTCCGGCATGAAGCCGTCGCGGTGCATCCGATGGCGGGGTGTGTGTACCAGACCGAAGACCTGGCCGACGGGGTGCTGTACCGCTACCTGCCGAAAGCGCCCGGGCGGCTGCACGAGGGCGGGCGGCTTCAGGCGCTGGTGGTGCGAGACAAGGCAACGGCCGACCTGAAGAACTGGAAAGGCGGCACGCCGGTCTCGGTAGGAACGCGGTTCAGCGTAGGGTGGGTTGATCTGGACGATGTGCGCTCGCCGAAGGACGACCTGCGTCTTCAGGCGGCGGCGAAAGGGGCGGCCCTCTTCGCGCGGTGCGAGGGTATCTGGTGGGGAGTGGACGCGGCGTACTTCGCCGCGACCACCGGGGGGATCAAGCAACTCGGACAGATCTGGAAATACACGCCCAGCCCGCACGAGGGCACGCCCGAGGAGGCCACGGCCCCAGCCACGCTCGAACTGATACTCGAACCCAACGATTCGACGGTCGTGAACAACGCCGACAACATCACGGTGGCCCCGTGGGGTGATCTCATGGTGTGCGAGGATGGGGAAGGGCAGAACGGGCTGATCGGGGTGACGGCCACAGGCACGCCCTATCGGCTCGCGATGGTGCGGACGAACAAGTCCGAAACCGCCGGGGCCACGTTCTCGCCCGACGGATCGATCCTGTTTGTCAACATCCAGAACCCGGGCGTGACGCTGGCGATCACCGGGCCGTGGCGCGGGTGAGGACCACGGCGGGCACGATCAGAGGATGATCTCGATCACCGTGAACTTCTTGACGCCGCGCGGCGCATTGACGCGGACGGTGTCGCCGAGGCGTGCCTTGAGGAGCGCCTCGCCCATGGGGCTGGTGACGGTCACCTCGACATAGTCCGCGGGTGGTGACGGGCTGGCGTCGCCGACGAGTTTGAAGAGGTCTTCGTCGCCGCCCGGCTCCTCGCGCAATCGCACGGTGCTGCCGACGAAGACGACGCCTTCCACGGCCTTGGCCATGTTCTCGTCGACGACGGACATGCTCGCGAGGCGTTCCTGGAGGCGGCGGATCTCGGCCTCGTCCATGCCCTGCTGTTCGCGGGCGGCGTGGTAGTCCCCGTTCTCGCGGAGGTCCCCGTGGGCGCGGGCCTCGGCGATGCGCGCGGAAATGGCCGGGCGGTTGGCGATGAGCGAGGCGAGGCGCTGTTCGATGGCTTCCCGCTCGGCTTTGGTCACAAACTCCATGACATACCTCCGACCAACAGTAGATCACCCTCGTGATGACAGGGGTGCCGAGGCGCCGGTGGCGCGCTCGGCGGCGGGAATCTAGGCCGGTTCGCGTCGCCGGACCACTCCGGCGGCGATTCCCCAGATTCCCACGCCCACGACGCCGACGGCGGCGATGGCGAACCATTGCGCCCGCGACACGTCCCCCGCGGCGCCGGACCACGATCGATCGGTGGGGATCTCCCATCCCCCGGTGATGGGGGTCGCCGTGAGGAGTACGTCGGGCGAACGGGAACGGCGGGCGAGTTCATCCGGCAGGCCGAGCAGCAGACGAAGTCCCGGCGTCAGCATGCCCGCCAGAATCAGCCCGATCATGACCGCGGCCCGCACGCCGGGCATCACAGGCCCGCGGAGCGTCATGGCGAGCACTCCTGAAACAACCAAGGCCCACGCCGTGAAAAGTCCCGCCAAGGCCGCGACCACTTCGAGAGGCCAGGCCGCCATCCACGGGAGCGCCTGGGGCCAGATGATGGCTTGCAGCGGGGCCAGCACAAGCACAAGGTCACGAAGGGCCGCGCGGGCGGGGTGGCGCGGGGCTTCCTGGCTGAGTCGGAGCAGGGGCCAGAGCACGCCGACGCCGACGCCCGCCAGCACCATGAGCACTCGGGCCGACGTGCGGTACGCGTCGGTCGCCACCAGCCCGAGCGAGCCGCCCGCTCCGAGCGCGACAATGGCCGCCGTGAACAGGAAGACGATCCATGCGGCGGCAAAGGTCCGCGGCTCGCCGCGCCGGTGCGCCCAGCGGTCGGTCCGCGCCGAGACATCGGGCGTTGGTTCCTCGGTGGGCGGTGGGGATTCGGGTTCGTCCGGGACCGGGTTCACGGTAACGGCATCCTCGGCGTGTCCGCGGCGCTCACGACGCCGACGCCGCGGCGTTCGTCCAGAGTAGGTACCCCCAGTTCAGGGCCAGCAGCACCAACGCCAGCCAGATCAGCCGCACGCACGTACGCGAAGAAAGCCCGGCCCATCGCCGCCCGAGACTGAAACGCCACGCGATGAACAGCGGCGTGAGCACCATCGCGATGGACATGAAGGGGTTGAGTGCCAGTGCGTCGGCCGGCCGGCCGGTCAGGAACGCGACGGCGGCGCGGGTCGAGCCGCACGTCGGGCAGGGATAGCCCGTCGCGCGACGGAACGGGCACAGGGGGGGCGCGTCGGGGGGCATCCACACCCACGCCGTGGCGACAAGGACAAGCCACGCGAGCAACACCACAAGCACCCAGCGCGACACGCCGCGAACATGAGGCGAGGACGCGCGAGGTGATGGGGGGGTGGCGTTCACCGGCTCGACGCGACGCCGAGCACCGCCGCGAAGACGAAGAACAGCAGGGCGATCACGAGGGCCAGCACGTTGAGGAGCACGACGATGATGCCGATGATCCGCCCGGCCTGGGTGAGGTCGCGCCCGCTGGGGTCCATCTGCCCCGCGTCCATCTGGCGCAGGTCGTCGTTGCCCATGACCCACGCGACGATGCCGCAGATAAAGCAGACGAAGAACCCGAGAATCCCGAGCACGAGGATTGTCGTGCCGCGATGCGGTTTGAGGTGCCCGTAGGGTTGCGGCGCGGGGGGCATGTGGCTCATGCGGCGATTCTCCCGAAAGTACGCCGCATGATACCACGGCGACGATGCGGGTGGTTGGCGCTGTATGCTCCATTCATGACGCGGCCTTCGCCCCAAGATTGGCCTGTTCACGCGCGCGCCTTGGCGCAGGTCATGGTGGACGCGGGGGACCCGCGCGCCGCGGTGCGGCGGGCGTACCGGCCGCCCGCCGGACGCGTTCGGCTCGTCGCCAGCGGCAAGGCCGCCGCCGCCATGGCCGACGAGGCGTTGGCGTTGCTTCCGGCTGCGCCCGTGGAGGGTGTGGCGACGGTGCCCGAAGGCGTTGCGATTCCGGCGTCGCTACCGGCCGCGGGTGTCTCGGTGTTCCGGTGCGATCATCCGGTCCCAACCGAGCGCAACATGACGGCGGCCGGCGCAGTGCTCGGCGTCGTTGAGCGGGTCGAACCGGATGAGACCGCGGTGGTGCTGATCTCGGGCGGAGCCTCGGCTCATCTGTGCCTCCCCTCGCCGGGGCTGTCGGTGCAGGATATCGCGGCGGCGACAGTCGCTCTGCAGCGGGCCGGCGCGTCGATCCGCGAACTCAACTGCGTGCGCAAGCACGCCGAGCAACTCAAGGGCGGGCGCCTCGCCGCCGCGTGCCGCGGCGCGATGATCGCGTACATCCTCAGCGACGTCGTCGGCGATTCCCTCGACGTGATCGCCTCGGGCCCGACCGCGGCGGACCCGACGACCTACACCGACGCGTTGGCGGTGCTCGATCGGTATCGACTCGCCGACGCCCTGCCCGCGGTCACGACACACCTGCGTCGCGGCGTACGAGGCGAAATGCTCGAAACGATCAAGCCCGGCGATTCTCGCCTGGCGCGGTGCGACAACCGCGTGATCGCGGGCAATGGCGCGGGCATTGAGGCGGTCGCGGCACGGCTCCGGGCGATGGGGTATCGCGTCGTCGAATGTCGCACGGGCGTCGAGGGCGAGGCAAGCGATCTCGCCGCCGCGCTGGTCGAGCGCGCGGCGGGTGATCCTTGCAACGGCGAGGCACCCCGCGTGTGGGTGCTCGGCGGTGAATGGACCGTGACAGTGAATAAAGCCCCCGGCGCGGGCGGGCCGAGCCAGGAGTTCGCCCTCGCCGCGGCGAAGGTCATGGCGCACGCCCTGCGTCCCATGGGGCTGCTGGCGTTTTCGAGTGATGGCATCGACGGCCCAACCGACGCGGCGGGGGCCTTCGTGACGCATGAAACATGGGGCCGACTCGCGCGCACGGGCCTCGACCCCGAGGCGGCCCTCGCGCAACACGACAGCCATCGCGCCCTCGACGCGGCGGGCGTGCTGCTGCGCCCCGGGCCGACGGGAACGAATATCAACCACGTCGCCGTGCTGGCGGCGTGGTGATGGAGCGTGGAGGATGGTCGGCCGTGCTTACGACCGGCGACGCCGCCCGAGGACCATCATGCCCATGGCGAGCACCGCGCCGCCCGCCGGGGACGGGATAAACCCGCCGAAGGAGAAGTCATCGAACATGTTCTTCCCGCCGATGCCCAGGTGCACGCTGTCCTCGAGTTGCCAGCGGATGGTCGTGAAGTTGGCCATGTTCATGCCCATGGGCGTGCCCGCGGGGACGATGCTCGACCAGGTGTTGAGCACGGCGTCGTAGTAGTCGATGCCGAAGGTGTCAGCGGTCAGGTCCATGGAGACCTTCACGCCGTCCCAACTCGTGGGCAGGGCCTGGATGCCGGTGTAGTTCCACGGGGCCGAGGGCGAATCGCGCCACGCGACCATGTTGTCGCGGGAGTAGCCCCACTGGAGGCCGATGTTGCCCAGGGCGTCCATGAAGGACATGGTGAACTTGTCCTGGCGGGGCGTGCCGGGCTGGTAGGGCATGTCGGGGTCGGCAAGGTAGTAGAACTGAGAGGTGACAACCCCGGAGGTCGTCGCCGCGGCGTTGGAGCCGCCCGTGTCGTAGATGTCCAGGTCGTAGTCGTAGGTGACCGGGCCACTGCCCGAGGGGGTGTCGTTGCGGATGGCGAGGTTGTACCCGTCGTTGTTGCGCCCCGGGAAGTGCGCACCGACGAGGTAGGCGGGGACGCCCGTGGGGTGCGTGGTGGGGTAGGGCGGCGCGCCGCCGAGCGTGGCGTTGCGGGCGGCGCTGTTGCTGAAGAACCCGCCCGCGTTGGAAACGAGCCGCCAGAGACCGCTGTCAGGGGCGATGAAGTTCGGCCCCGAGCCGCCGCCCGCCGCGGGGCCGTACGCCCCGGCGTTGTAGTAGGTCACGTCGGCCCAGTTGTACCCGCCGGAATACACGCTGAGGCTGTAGCCCTCGTTGGGCCCGAACGAACCGAGCACCGCCAAGGCGGGCGATGCTGCCGCGGCGAGCGCCGCAAAACCACCCGCGCACGCACGGCGCGCGCTACGACCGGAAGCCACGATATTCATGGGGTCTCTCTCCAACCGCCCCGAAGTGAGGCGACGAATCAGACTACTGAAAAAGGATAATCTGTCAATCAGGTGGAATCGTGGGATAGGAGGTATGGCCCGAGAATAAGCCTGTTTCCACGGCCAAATGGCGTGTTTCCGATTGTGGAATCCCGTGGTCGGCGTGTGGGTTTTCGGCGCTTAGTCGACGATGCGGTTCAGATCCTCGGTTGTCCAGTGGCCTTCGTGTTCGCGCGTGGCTTCGCGTACGGCCCGGACCATCGCCGGGGTGACGGCCGACCCGGCGTTGCCCCACGAGCGACGGATGTACGTGAGCACCGCGGCGAGATCGTCGTCGGTTTCGACCTGGGCGGGGGGCATGACGCCCTCGTACTCCTCGCCATCGATCGTGAGCGGTCCTTCGACGCCGTGGAGCATCGCGCGGATCAGCCGACCGGGCGGCGCGTCGGCGATGTGCGAACCGATGAGCGGCGGATTGGTGCCGGGCACGCCAACCCCCGTGGGCAAGTGGCACGCCACGCACGCCTCGTAGACGCGCTTGCCACGCTGCATGAGGGTCGCGGCGAGGTGCTCGTTGACGGCCGCACGGGAAGGTGGTTCGAGAAGTTTCCGGTATACCTTGGGTGGTGGTGAGTCCGAGGTCGGAGCAGTACGCGGCCCGGCCAGACGCGTAAACGTCACCGCGAGCACGGCGAGGAGTACCCCGGCGACCATGGCCCGCGTGGCCCCGTCGTTCGTCACGGCTTGGCGCTCACGGTCAGGGCGGCCTTGCCGGCCTTGGGCGCCTGGATGTGCAACTTCCGCGCCCGGTGGGTCGACCAGTCCGTCACCTTCAAGTCCGGCGCGTCGTGCCCATCATGCACGCGCAGCACGTCGTACGTGTTGTTCCGCTGCGCGGGGAGGAACCCGGCGCCACGGATCAGGTGGCAGAGCACCGCCTCGTCGAGGCAGTACGTCGTCCCCGCGCTGCTCACCACGTTCTCCTCCATCATCACGCTGCCCATGTCATTGGCGCCGTAGGCCAGGGCCACCTGCCCCACGTGCGGGCCCATGGTGACCCACGACGCGCCGATGGAGTACACGTTGTCGAGCATCAGCCGGCTGATCGCCTGCGTGCGGAGGTAGTCGCTCGCCCCGCTCATGCGCACCCGCCGCCCGAACTCCGCCGCCGCGGGGCCGAGGTCGCGATAGTCCACGTCCGGGTGCGCGCCCCACGCGAACGCCCGCGCCACAACATCACCCGGAAACTCCGAGGCGAGTTCCTCGGGCGCATGCCCCCAGTCCTTGATGCGGCCCAGGGGCGTGTTTTCTCGCTGGAAGGGCCAGGAAATGAACGATTTGTAGTGGCCGAATCCTTCCACACCCCGCGAGAGCACCCTGTCCTGCCACGCGCGGACCAGCCCCATGTGGTGAATCCGGTCGGCGATCCCCTCGATGTGCCCGAACATCATCGTGGCGCTGGTGAACATGCCCAGGGCGTGTGCCTCGTGCATCACCGTCAGCCACGACTCCGCGTCGCACTTGCCCAGCCCGATCTTCCGCCGCACCGGGGCCGCGAAGACCTCGCCCCCGCCCCCGGGCAGGCTGTGCAGCCCCGCGTCACGCAGACGAGTCAGTACCCAGCGCACCTTGCCCGCGAAGTCGGCCCCGGGGGGATTGAAGAAGTGCACGAACTCGACCATCTCCGGCGGGCTGAAGGCGTGAACGTGCACCCGCGGGAATCGTTCGCGGATCGACGCGAGCAGGTCGAGGTAATAGTCCAGCGGCAGATCGGGGTTCATCCCGCCCTGCATGAGCACCTGCGTGCCCCCGATGGCTTCCAACTGGGCGATCTTCTCGTGGATGGCCTCCTTCGGCAGCGTGTACGCGTCGGCGTCGTCGGCGTCGCGCCGGAAGGCGCAGAACGTGCACTTCGCGTTGCACACGTTCGTGTAGTTGATGTTCCGGTCGATGATGTACGTGCGGACCGCCTCGCCGTGCAGCCGGCGGCAGCGGGCATCGGCCCAGCGGCCCAGTTCCGGGAGCGGGAGGGCGTGGAACAGCGCCAGACCCTGATCGAGCGTCAGGCGCGACTCGCCCGCCGCCACCGCGGCCAAAAACCCTTCGTCGCGCACGTCGGCGGCCGGGTGCTCGGGCGGGGGGGCGTAGGTTCGGCTCATGTCGTCTCCGTGCAAGGCGGGTTGCGCTTTCAGGACTTTCTGAAAACCCGCGAAAGTGTACGATTCGCCCTTCGCTGATTCCATGCGTCCACGGGGCGCGGGGCGACAAGGAGCGGCATGCGGCTCGAGCAGCAGGTCATCGCGGCGTACGAACACCTCCAGGGCGGGCGGCTCGACGAGGCCATGCGCCTGCTGCGCCAGGTGCTCGCCAAGGCGCCGGGCGAACCGAACGCCAACCGCCTGATGGCGATGGCGCACGGCGCGAAGCACGAAGACGAGGCCGCCCTGTTCTACATCGCGCGCGCGACCGCGGCCAGCCCCCGCGACCCGGACTTGCTGGCTACGCACGCGAACGTGCTGTTCCTGCTGGGGCGACAAGCCGAGGCTGAGCCTATTTTGGCGCGAGCCTTGGCGGCAGCCCCGTCGCACGGGCAGGCGGTGAGCCTGATGGCGAGGCTGCACCTTGAAGGCGGCGAGTTCGACGCCGCGTCGGGGGTGTACGAGGCGGCCCACGCCGCTGAGCCGGCGAACGCAGGCTTGTGGATCGACCATGCGCGGCTGCTGCAAGAGGTCGGCCACCCGGATGAGGCGTCGCGGGTGCTTCTCCGCGCCGTGGCGGCGTGCCCTACGTCGCACGACGTGCTCGTCGCCGCGGCGTACACGCTCAACCTCGTCGCGCACGACCCCATCGCCCACCGCGACCTGCACACACGCCTGTCACCCCGATGGACCGACACGCCCCTCGCGCCGATCGACCCGCCGAACCCGGAACGGCCCATCCGGGTGGCCTTGCTTTCATCGGACTACTGCGAGCACGTGTGCGCGGTCTTTCTTCGCCCACTGCTCGAGCACTTTGACGACCCCGCGATCACGCTGTTCTCGTACGGCACGGTCGATCAGCCCGACACCCGCACGGCGTGGTTCCGGGCGCGGCCGAACTGGCGCGACGTGCCCCTCGGCGGGCGCGCGGGCCTCGCCGATCTGTGCCGGACCGACAAGATCGACATTCTGATCGAGTGCCACGGGTGGACCGCCGGCCACCACCTGGATTGGCTCCTGCCGCGCGTCGCTCCCGTGCAGGCCACGTTCCTGGGCTACCCCAATACGACGGGTCTGACGACGATGGACTTTCGTATCGTGGACGGCGTGACGGACCCGCCCGCGCACGACGCGCACCTGACCGAGCGCCCCGCGCGTGTCGAGGGGTGCTTCCTGTGCTATCAGCCCGAGCACCCCCTGCCCGAGCCGCGGCCGTCGCGGGCCTTGCAGCCCGGGGGTGAGAGGGAGCCGATCACCTTCGGTTCATTCAACCGGGTGGGGAAGATCACCGACGCGACGGTGGCGCTGTGGAGCGGGGTGCTCCGGGCCGTGCCGGACAGCCGGCTGCTGCTCAAGGCCCGCGTGCAGTCCGAGGCGCTGAACCGAGCGACGGCGGCGCGATTCGCGGCGTGCGGGGTCGAGGCGTCGCGCATCGCCTT
This sequence comes from Phycisphaerae bacterium, assembly GCA_022180725.1. Classification (GTDB taxonomy): domain Bacteria; phylum Planctomycetota; class Phycisphaerae; order Phycisphaerales; family UBA1924; genus RI-211. The sequence continues at coordinate 96,686 of BQMO01000023.1, read as the reverse complement.
CAGCCCGTTCGCGCATGACCGCGACGGGCACCTTGGGTCGTACGGCGCGATCGACGTGTGCCTCGACGCGACGCCCTACAACGGCACGACGACCACGTGCGAGGCGCTATGGATGGGCGTGCCGGTCGTGACCATGGCGGGGGGCGTTCACCGGGCGCGGGTGGGGGCGTCGCTGCTCACCGCGGCGGGAAAACCCGAGTGGGTTGCGTCCGATGAGGCCGGGTTCGTAACAATCGCTGCGGGCATGGCACGCGATCGAGTACGACTCCGAACTGTTCACGAAACGCTCCGCGCGTCGCTCCTGGCCTCGCCGCTGTGCGACGCACGCGGATACGCGCGGCGATTCGGGGCGATGCTCCGATGGATGTGGCGTCAGGCCTGTGAACGCTCGCGCGGGTGAAAGGTCCGGTGCACGTCCTTCAGCCGCGAGCGATCGACGTGCGTGTAAATCTGCGTCGTACCGATGTCGGCGTGCCCGAGCAGTTCCTGCACCACGCGCAGGTCGGCCCCGCCCACGAGCAGGTGAGTCGCGAAGGAGTGCCGCAGCGTGTGCGGGTGCACGTCGCGCAGCCCGGCCTTCGCGGCCCGGCGCTTCACGATCTGCCACACCGCCACGCGCTCCAGCGGCCGGCCCGATTTCGACAGCAGCAGCCGACCTTCGTGCCCCCCTTCCATCCGTACCAGCGCCGGGCGGCAATGGGCCAGGTACTCGTCCATGGCCCGCCTCGCCGGCACGCCCATCGGCACCAGGCGCACCTTGCTCCCCTTGCCGATGACGCGCAACGCTCCCACGGCTTCCAAGTAGTCGGACGTGGTGATCGCCGCGGCTTCGCTCGCGCGCAGCCCGCTGCTGTACAGCAGTTCGAGCAAGGCCCGGTCGCGCAGGTGCAGCGGCACGCCCTCGTCCTCCCCGGCGGTCGGTCGGATATCGAGGAGTTTGCGCATCTGAGCCGATGAGAGCACGTCGGGCAGACGCTTCCAGCGCGTGGGGCGTTCGAGGATGTCGGTCGGGTCCTTGGGCGTCAATCCCGTGGCGAAGGCCCAGCGGAAGAAGACGCGGACGGACGCCAGGTGCCGCGTGACGCTGGCGGCTTGCATGTATCGAGCGGTCTTGAGCGACGCCAGGTGCTCGGCAACGCGGCGGGGCGTCGCCCCGGCAAGGGTGGGGGCGTGCGGGGCGAGGTCGGCCAGCAGGAGCAGGATGTCCCAGGAGTAGGCCTCGATGGAGCGTGGCGCCAGGCCGCACTCCACGCGGAGGTACCCGCGGAAGCGATGAAGGGCCTGCCGCATCGCCTCGGGCAGGGCGTGCTCGTCGGGTGACGGCGGGCGTTGGCGAGTGAGGGGTCGGCCATCCATGGCGGAGTAGATATCGGCGAACGTAAGGGCGCAGCAAAAAACCCCGGCGCCGCGGAGCGCCGGGGTTCGGAAACATCATGGGAGCATTACTTACCCGAGCAGGGACAGCGCCGACTGGGGCTGCTGGTTCGCCAGCGCCAGGACGTTCGTCGAGGCGTTGACGAGGATCTGCGATCGGGTGAGTTGGGCCGTCTCGGTCGCGAAGTCCGAGTCGCGAACGATGCTCTGGGCGGCGGCGGTGTTCTCGACCGCGATGCCCAGGCTGCGGATGGTCGCGCCGACGGTGTTCTTCTGGAACGCGCCGATGCGCCCGCGGAGGCCCGAGACCTGCTTGATCGACTCGGCGACGATCTTCTGCGCGTTGCTCAGGTTGGTGCCGTCCACCACGTTGTTGGACTTGCCCGAGGCCAGGCTGTCGAGGAAGCCCAGGGTGGAGTTGCCCAACTTGCGGGCGGCCACGTCCTGGATGCCCATCGAGACCTTGCCGGCGATGTCGACCTTGCCGGCGAGTTGGAAGTCGGCGCCGCCGCCGGTGATGGTGAAGGCGGGGTTGGAACCCGAGCCGACGTTGCCGAGGGCCTGGGCCTTGGCGGTCGTGAGCGTCACCTCGACGTCGAGGAAGTCGCTGTTGACGCGGATGGTCTTGCCGTTGGAGACCGTCTGCAGGCCGTTGACGGTGGCCTTGACGTTCTGCCCGTAGTCGGTGATGGTGTTGGTGGCGGCGGCGAAGGTGGAGTTGATGGTGGTGTTGTTGCTGTTCCACGACGTGGCGATGCGGTTGTAGACGCCGCGGGTCGCCGCGGCGGCGCCGTTGTCCGTGTGGTTGATGCCGGCGTTGTTCACGACCTTGACCGAGACGAACTCGGCGGAACCGAAGTCGCTGGACTGCATGCGGATGCCCGTGCCGGAGACCACCGCCTCCACGCCCGTCACGTCGGTGAAGGAGTTGATGGCATCCTTGATCTTGGCGAGGGTCGTGCCCGACGAGAACGAGAGTTCGCGCGAGCCCTTCGAGCCGGCGATCTCAACCACGAACGAGGACGTGCCGTAGATGTCGATCGCGGCGCCGCCCATCGAGAGGAACAAGCCGGCCTGCTGGGCCGAGGTGGTCACCTGCACGTCCACGTTGAGCGACGAGCCGGAGAACTTCGCGCCGTTCACGCGGTAGTCCGACACGCCCGTGGCCACGCCCGACACCTTGAAGTCAAAGTTGCCGTTCAGGAGCTTGATGCCCTGGAAGTTCGTCGAGGAGGCGACGCGGTCGATCGTCTGGAGGATCGAGTCGATCTGCAGCTGGTTGGCCTGCTTCTCTTCGAGCGAGAGGCCCGCCTTCGAGGCGGTGGCCGTCAGGAGGCCCTGCAGTTCCGTCAGCATGGACGAAACTTCCTGCAGGCCGCCCTCGGCGATGTTCGCGACCTGGTCGGCCCGGTCGGCGTTGCCGATGGCCTGGTTGAGCGCCTTCTGCTCGGAGCGAAGATTCTCGCTCGCGATCAGACCCGCGGGGTCGTCCTTGCCCCGGTTGATCTTCAGGCCCGTGCTCAACCGCTCGAGCGCGACCCCCAGGCTGTTGTTGTTCTGGCCCAGCACGCGCTGAGCAATGAGCGACTGAACGTTCGTATTGATGCGACCCATGATGAACCTCCGTGCGTTGCGAGCCGCCCTTCTTGATTCCGCGGGAAGGGGGTCCGAACCCGTCGAGGCATGCCACGCGCCGGCCTCAATCGGCGGAGCCCGGCGCCGAATGGCCCGCGGCTCGCTCAAGGTCGGGGTCCGTCCCGGCCTTGCTACCCCCTCCGGCTACACCGCCCGAGGAAGTAGCCACGGACATCGGACCCGGCATGGTCCGGGTTTAGGACAGAGTGCAAGGATTCACCAGTTTCTCTTCCGTACCGAGTACTGTGGTTTGGATCATGCACGTCCCGGAACATCACGGACGCCCGATAAACAACAACCCCGCCCTTAGCGGGGCGGGGTTGCCGTCGTTTTTCATGGTGCGCGGGCAGTCACTACCCGAGCAACTGGAGCACCTGCTGGCTTTGCTGATTCGCGAGCGTCAGCACGCTCGTGCCGGCGCTGGCGAGGATCTGAGCCCGCGTCAACTGGCTCGTCTCGGCGGAGAAGTCCGCGTCGCGGAGGACCGAGTTGCTCGCGGTGAGGTTCTCGAACTGGGCCTGGAGCGAGCGGGTGTTGGTGTCGAGCACGTTGCGTTCGAAGGCGCCCAACCGCCCTCGAAGAACCGTCACCTCGTCGATGGCGGTCTGGAGAATGTCGCTCGAAGGCTTGAAGTTCTGGCGCTGCACGCTGGCGTTGATGCTGTTGCTCGCGCCGGTCTTGAGAGAGTTGAGGAACTCCACGGTCGAGCCGGTGAGCGTGCCGCCGAGTTTCGTGGCCGAGACCGACTGGATCCCGAAGTTGGCCTGCTGCAGGGCGGTCACGTCCGGCCCGAGTTGGTAGAGGGCGCCCCCGCCGGTGATGTGGAATGTCGAGACCGCCCCGCCCGGGTTCGTCGCCGTGGCCGCGGACAGGACCATGTCGAGCCCCAGCGCGGGAGAGTTGACCTTCAGACGCAGGCCATTGCCCGTCGCGAGGTTCCCGTTGACCAGGGCCGCCACGTCGCGTCCGATATCGCGGTCCGCGGTGACCAGGGTGCCGGCGGTGATGAGGGCGGCCCAGCCGAAGGGCGCGCTGCCGGGGTAGGGCGCGGTGTCGATGAACTTGTACGCCTGCCACGAGTTTCCCGTCGCCGGCGCCCCCAGGCGCTTCACCGACACGAAGGAGTTGGTCCCATAGGCGACCGACTTGAAGGCGATGCCGGAGTTGACGTTGCCGTTGATGAGTTCGGCCTGGATGCCGGTGAGCGACGTGACATTGTTCACGCCCTGCACAATGTTGTTGAGCGATACGCCGGACTGAATGGAAATGGTCTCGACGCCGTCCGGGCCGGCGATCTCGAGTGTGAGTGCCGAGAGCGTGACACCGGGCGGCGTGGTCGCGCCGTTGTAGAAGAGCGAGCCGTTCTGGGCCGAGGTGACCACGTCGACGTCGACCTGGAGCGAGGCGGCGTTCAGGAAGGAGGCGTTGTTCACCTGCACCTTGGTGATCGCCGACGGATCAACGCCCGAGAGGTTGTAGTCGAGCGTGCCATTGAGCAGTTTCAGCCCGCCGAAGGTCGCCGTATTCGAGATCCGCGTGATCGAGTCGATCGCCGAATCGATCTGCAACTGGTTGGCGTCGCGCTCGGCCTGCGAAGCGGCGCCCGTGTTGGCCGACTGCACGATGAGCGACCGGATGCTGTTGAGCAGGTCGTTGACCTCGGCGAGGGCGCCCTCCGTGGTCGAGATCATGGAACTCGCACGGGTGGAGTTCTTGATGCCCTGATCCACGCCCTGGAGGTCCGAGCGGATGCGCTCGGAGATGATCAGCCCGGCGGGGTCGTCCTTGCCGCGGTTGATGCGCAGCCCGGTCGAGAGGCGTTCGAGGCGGACGCTCAGTTCGCTTTGGTTCCGGGCAAGGTTGGCCTGGGCGATGACGCTGGGGACATTCGTATTGATTCTGGCCATGACAATCCTCCGTGATTGAGGCTCAGGTGTTCGTTCGGAATCGCGGGAAACATCCGGCCCGCGGGTGGTGAGAAAACGCGTGAATCAGGCCCGCTTCGCGGCGGGGGGGGTGATCCTGGGAAGGCTCGGCGTGGTGGTGGGTCGCGGCGCCGGGGCGGCCAGGCCCCGGGCTCGCGATCGATCCTGCGAGCGAGCAGGACCGGGCGAGAGCGCCGACAGGGCGATGTCCTCCGGCCCTGCCAGCCTCGCGGCCTGCTCGTTCTCGGATTTGATCGCCTCGTACACCTCCTTGCGGTGTACGGCGATCCGGGTGGGCGCGTTGATCCCGAGACGGACCTTGTCCCCGCGGATATCCACCACGGTGATCTCGATCTCGTCTCCGATCATGATGGTCTCGTCTCGTTGCCGGGATAGCACCAGCATGAATGTGCTCCTTGCCGGGGCGTCCGTGCCCCGGGTTGTGCCGCGTCGCGTCGAACCGGGCGAGGGCGGCGATACGGCGGGCGCGCGGACGCGCCGCCGAGGATTCGTGAAGGTCCGGGAGTGTGAACGGGTGGAAGTGCATGTCGCCTACGCCGAGATGGCCCGCCGCGCGGGCGTCGCGCCCGCGACCACGTTCACCAGCGGGTGCCGCGTCGTCCAGCGCTTCTCCGCGAGCACCATCTGCTCACCGCTCCGGGTCAGGGTGTTGATGACCAGCGGCCCCTGGAAGTTGCCCGTCAGTGTCTGGTCGATCTTGTTCACGATGACGAAGACCTGGGCATCCTCCAGCCGGCCCAGCTTCATCTCCACCATCTGTTCCGGGCGGATCGGCACGCTGAACTCCGGCACGAACAGGCTCGGGTCCGTCACCACGAAGGCCAGCGACGGCTCCTCCAGGCACTGAAGCCAGAAGAACGCGCTGTCCTCCCCCGGTTCGAGCAGGCAGTACTTCGTGTATTGCGAAAAGCCCAGGAGGCCCTTGGGAAACTCGATCGCCCGATCGTCGGGGATGTCCAGCACCCCGAACCGCGTTGTCCGTACTTCCATGGCGCACGCTCCGCTGCGTCGGCCTCGCATGTCCCGGGACCCCGCCCCGGCCGAAGAGGCGTGATCACTCCATCAATCAACTCGCCCGGGCGCTAGCCCAGGAAGTCCAGCAGCGACAGTCGCTGCGCCGTCGCCGCCACCTGCAACCCCGCCTGCAACTGCGTCTGGAGCAGCGCCAGCCGCGACGCCGCCTTGGTGAAGTCCGTGTCGCGGAGCGTGCTCCGCGTTGTTTCGTCCGCCGTGATCCGATCCGTTTCCCGTGCCTTGGCCATGTCGATCTGCTGCCCGTAGCCCCCGACCATCCCGCGCGACTCCGCGAGCGACGTGATCGAGGTTTCCAGCGCCATTCCAGCAAGCGTGATGCCACGCACGTCGTTGGTCCGCAGCGCCTCCCGCAGGTCGATCAGATCGGAGAACAACCCGTTCACGCGCACTCCTGCGCGATCGACCCCGATGAATCGTGCGCTCCCCGCGTCAAAACTGCCGCCCATCAGCCCCAACCCCTCCGCCGCCGCGGAGTTGTTCAGGCTCGTCACCTTGAGCGCGTCGGGGAACAGCGCGTCCTGCCGAAGCACGAGGCCGTTGGTTCCCTCATCCAGTTCCGCCGTCAACGATCCCGCCGGCAGCCCCGCCCCCGCCAACCCCGCCGCGATCTGGGCGTTCATTCGGTCCAGCACTGTCTGAACCGTGGCCATGTCCTGCGGCCTCAAGTCAATGTCGATCGTCGTGCCGCCGCTATCGCCCAGGGTGACGCGGATATCCGCGTTCAAGGCCACGCTGGGCGTGTTGGTCTGGGGGTCATTCTGTCCGTCCACGATGCCCACGCCCCGTCCGAAGTTGAAATCCGCGATCCGCGTCGTCGGCATCATCGTGCGGATGCCCAGCCGCGTGGCCGTCTGCCCGCTCGCGACCACGTCGCGGATCGACAAGGCCCCGGCCGACCCGGCGGCCGTTTCGCTGCGCACATCGATCCCGCGGCCATCGGCCCCGATCCCGACGCGCACACCCAGGCCCGTCCCCTCGATCAGATCACGCACGTCCCCCAGCGTTGCCGCCCCGGACAGGTCCACCTCCGCCGTGCGGCCGGCGTTGCTGATCGAGATCCGCCCGAGCGGGCCGCCCAAACCCGTCATCGCCGCGACCGGCGTCCGCCAGGTCAGCCTCGGGTTCAGGTCGGTGCCGGTTGACTGCGTCGGTGTAAACGCGAAGGGCGTGTCCGCCGTCAGCCCCAGGTCGCGGGCCGTTGTCGCGGTGCCCACCTCGGCGAACTGGATCGAGACGCCCGAGGCCACGTCGATCGTGATCGAACCGCCGGCGATGGACACCCCTCCCGGCCCGAGGGCCGTCACCGTGTTGGCGGCCTCATAGTCCCGGATCGCCGCGTTCAGCCGATCGAGCACGTTCTGCAGCGTGTCGGCCTGGGTGAAATCCACCTCGGCCACCGGCCCGCCGTTGATGCTGAATCGCACCGGTCCCAACGCGACGCCGCCGCCACGCCCGCCGTCCACGTCGCGCAGGCGCGTGTCGAGCGTCAGGCCGGGGTTCAGGTCCGCCGTGCCCCGCACGCGCCCCGAAAGCCCGGCGATGGCGTTGCCCCCGCCGAAGGTCAGCGGGATCGACGAGGCCAGGTCCAGGTCGGTCACCAGCCCCCCCTCGGTGCCCAGGTACCGGTACCCGCCCAGGTGGGCCGCCACCGCGGGCGAACCCACCCGCGTGCCCGCGAGCGCATACCCCGCAACGGACTGGCGATTCGCCACGTTGTACAGCGACTGGATGATCTGATCGACGACGTTCGCCTGCGACCGTCGCTCCTCGGCGCTCGACGAGGCGCCCATCTGCTCCGACGCGATCGACTTGGCGTTCAAGGCCAGGGAGTGCGCTTCCTGAAAGACCGAGTCGAGCACGCCCAGGGCCGCGTCGGCGTGGGTGTAGTTCCGCTGCAACTGGGCGCCGCGGTCCAGCCGGGCATCGAGCACGGAGATCAGCGACGCGCGGATCAGATCGTCGCTCGGGCGGCTGATCTCCACCCCCGTCGTAATCTGCTGCTGGATGCGCAAGAGCGCCACGTTCGTCCGGTTGATCGAGCCGAACGAGATCGCCGTACTCAGCACGTTCGGCACCCGTGCCAGGTTGGAAGGGATCGCGCTCATCGCCACAACGCCCTACGCAAGTGGCGTGCCACCCATCGGTCCGGCATGGTCCGTGCCTTCTTCACACCATCTCCATCAACGTCTGGGTCATCTGCTCGGCCACCGCGATGATCCGGGCGGCGGCCTGGTACTGCCGCTGATAATCCATCAGGCTCAGGGCCTCTTCGTCGATCGACACCCCCGACACCGCCGACCGCTGGGCCTGCAGGCTCTCGAGCACCAGCCCCGCAGCCGTGGCCATCGAGCGCCCGGCGCTGGCCTGTCCGCCCACCCGCTGCACCGCGTCGCGCCACGAATCCACCAACGACACGCCTCCCAGCGACCCCAACGCCCGGCTCTGAAGCCCGGCTACTTCCAACGCCGTGCCGTTGTCCACGAACTGCCCATCCACGATCCGACCCGCCGTGAGCAGCGAACTGTCCGAGGCGAGGTCGGCCCGCACGCCGATGCTCGCCGCGTCGGTCCCCGTGAAGTACGAGTTGACCCCGAGCACCGCGAGCACGCCCGAACTGTCGTCGGCGAAGGAGAAGTCAAACCCCTCCGCCGCGCGAACATCCAACCGGCCGTCCGCCGTGAACGACGCGTTCAGCCCGGGAATCGCCGCGAGCGCCGCCCGGATGTCCTCCGCCGACGTGTCGTCCGCCGTGCCGGGCGTCCCTGCGCTGGTCAGCCCGTCGAGGTCCACGTCGATCCGCACGGTCTGCACGGCCCCGGTCGCCGCCTGCCGCACGTGCACCAGGAACCCGCCGTTCACCGCCCGGAAGGGCAGCCCCGCCGTCGCCGTGTTCCCCGCGTCGTTGAGCGCCGCCGACCGGTCGGCGTTCGACATGGTCAGCGTGCCCGTAGCACGCGAAAGCCCCTCGGACCGAGCGCCCGTCGAGTGCAACTTGTTCACCTCGAAGATCAACTGCGATCCCAGGGCGTCGAGCCGGGCGATCGTCGCGTCGATCACACCCGCGCGGTTGTCCAGCAGCGACCCGAGCACGCCCGACGAGATCGCCAGCCGCGCCTGGTTGTCGCCCGAGACGATCGTGACGCGGCTTTCCCCGTCCACCGTCTCACGCCGCACGCGCAAGAGCCTGGCCTGCGACCCCAGCACCACCGGCGTCGAGCCCGCGAGCACGTCGACGCCCTGCGATCCCCGCGGCACGACGGTCACGTCCATCAGTTCCGACAACTCGCGGATGGCCTGGTCGCGCTGGTCGCGCAGCGTGTTCGCCACGTTCCCCGCCACCTCCGACTCGCTCACCTGCCGGTTCAGATCAGCAATGACGGTGAGCAGTTCGTTGGCGCGATCAACCCCCGCGGCCAGTTGCGAATCGCCCTGCGCCCGCTGGTTGGTCAGGTCCGTCCGCAGGCGGCGCATGAACGAGGCGAGTTGCTCGCCCTGCTGCACCACGCTCGCCGCCGAACGCGACTGGTTCGCCCGCTCCGACCATGCCCGAAAGAACGCCGACACCTGGCTCGAAAGGTCGTTCTCCCCCAGTTCGCCCAGGGCGTCCTCGACCTGCGAGAGGATCGATGACTGGGTGTTGGCGTACGCCGCGTCGGAAGCCGACGACCGCAGCCGGCTCTCCAGCCCCGCGTCCACCTGCCGCAGCACGCTGCGCATGAGCACGCCCGCGCCGATGGTGATCCCGGGGATCGATCGGTCGCCGCGCATGGGCACCAGCCGCCCCACCTGCCGCGAGTATCCCGGCGTGGCGGCGTTGGCCATGTTGTTGCCGGCCACCTGGATACCCATCTGGCTCGCCGCCAGCGCCGACCGACCGATGTTGAATGCCGCCGAAAGGCTCATGCGTACCTCACGTTCGCAGATCCAACGCCGAGACCACCGCCCCGCCCGCGTCGACGACGCCACGCCGCGAGTATGTTCCCGCGTGGCTCAACTGCCTCGCCACGTGCCGCATCAGGCCTTCGAGGTGTCCGAGCATGGCCCGCGTCGCCCCCGCCACACCCGCCGTCTCCTCGTTGGTCCGTCGCACCAGTTCGCGCAGCCGCTCCGCCTTGGCCAGCAGCCCCGCCGCACCCGCCACGGGCAGCGCCGCGGCGACGTCGCGCAGGGTGATCGGCCCACGCCGCGTGGCCCGCAGCCCCGGCAGCATGCCCGCCGCCGCGTTCACCAACGCCCCCCGACGTGATTCCAGCCCGGCGATCTCCTCCAGCAGCGTGCCCTGGGCAGAGGCGGCCTTTGCCACGCCCGCCCCGTCCGCCGTGCGGATCGCTTCCCGATGCGCCATCGCCAGCGCCAGCCAGCGTTCGTGCCGCCCGGCGTACTCATCGAGCAGCGCGTCGAGCTCTTCCGCCAGCGTCGCGGGGGTGTCATGGGTTGTGCTCATGCCGTCGCCTCCACGCCCGCGCGTTGCATCACCCGCCGGGCGACGGCATCGACCAGGCCCCAGTCAGCCCGCTGCACCAGACGCTGCGCCATCATGTCATCCATCATCCCGCGGAAGGCCTTCTCGCCCGCGCCGGGCGCGAAGGGCGCCGCCGCCTGGTTGCTCTCGCGCAGGCCCTTGAGCACGGGCATGATCAGCGACGCCGCCACGAGTTGCCCCGCCGCTTCACGGGCCGCGGCTGCCGGGGCCGCGCCTGTTCCTTGGGCCTTGGCCAGCGCGTCGGCGAACAGCGCTCGATCACCATCCGCGCGCGCCGTCAGGGTCGCCTCGCGCTCGATCGGCCTGGCAATGTCGCCAATCTGTGCCGGACGAATCATCATGCCTGGAGTCTCGTTTCCGTGTCGCTAATCCACGATCATCTTCGCCTGCAGTTTGCCCATCTTGTGGAGCATCTCCAGCACGGCGATCTGCTCGGTGGTGGGGATGTCCAGCGCCTTGAACGCCGCCATCAAGTCGCTCAGCCGCGCCTTCTCGCTCGCCCGCGCCCCCGGCGCCATCGTCGCCCATCGCTCGGTCTCGACGCGTGGGTTCTGGGCCGTAGCCTGCGGCTGGGGCATCAGGGTCGTCACCGCCAGGTTCGCGTGCGTGATCGCCACCGGGCCGATCGCCACGTCCCCGTCCACGATGATCGACCCGCGCTTCGCGTTGTAGATGATCGTCGCCGGCAGGTCCAGTTCCCCCAGCGTCACGTCCGCCGAGAGCACGTCCGCGAGAAACCCTGCCTTGTCCCCTCGCTCCGCCGGGGGGATCGTCACCCGCACCGTCCGCTCGTCGATCGCCTTGGCGACCGCCGGCCCGCCGGGCATCGCCCGCGCGTTGATCGCCACGGCGATCTGCGTCGCCGAGGCCCACCCCGCAAAGGGCTGGTCGATGATCAGGTCGAACTCGTCGCCCACCTCGGGCATCAGGATGTCCTCGACCATCCGCGCCCCGCCACGCACCTTCGCCCGTGTCTTGCTCGTGCCTTCCAACTCCAGCGTGCCCTCGGCCACCGCCCACACCGTCGGGTCGCCCGGCCTGGGGCCTTTCAGCGCCGTAATGAACAACTGCCCGCCCGCCAGGCTCGTCGCGCTCCCGATCGTCGAGACCCACACGTCGAGCTTGTCGTCGGCCCGTGCCCCCGCCGGCGGCACCGTGCACGTCACCAGCACCATCGCCACCGACTTGCTCTTCGGGTCCGTCACCCGCGGCGTGCCCAGGTTCACCCCGTTGTGCTCCAGCACCTTCGCCAAAGGCAACGCCAGGGCGGCTTCCTTCGCCGAGTCCCCCGTGTTCTCCAGGCCGATCACCAGCCCGTATCCCTGCAACAGCGACTCGCCCTGCCCCTTGAAACGCACCAGGTCGCGCACCGTCCCCGCGCGCGCCACGCCCGACAGGGCCACGCACATCAGCAGCACCAGACATGCAAGGGCTTGATTCCGCATCGGCCTCCTGCCTTCGCCCGTACGCCGGGCCTCCTGCCCGTACCGCGAACCGCGTGCCAACGCCACCCTCGCCCCGTGCGTTCTAGAAGTTGAACACCGCCTCGAACAGCCGCGTCAACAGCCCCTTCGTCGCCGTGTCCTTCACCTGCCCTTCGTTGTGCACGACCAGCGCCAGGTCCGCCAGTTGGCTCGAGAGCACGGTGTTCCCGTCGGTCACGTCCTCGCGGCGGCACTCCCCGCTCAGCACGACGTTCTGGATTTCCTTGTCCTTCTGGATCACCCGCCGGGCCTCCAGCACCAGCACCCCGTTGGGCTTCACGTCGATCACCGTCGCCGTGATCTTGTCGCTGAACCGGTCCGACCGCTCGTACTTTCCATCGCCCTTGAACTTGCTCCCTGCGCTCGCCGCCGCCTCGGCGATGGGCGAACTGTCCCCGTTCGTCAACTCCGCCTCCAGCAACTTCGCCAGGTCGGGGAACTTCTTCAGCGCGATGCTCAGCGACGAGTCCTTCTTCGAGTCCAGTTTCTGCTCGCTCGTCTGCTTGCTCGTCTCCGAGATGATGATCGTCACCTTGTCGTGCACCTCGATGGTCCGCGGCTTGGGCGGCTCCACCGCGTACAGCGACATCGCCTTCAGCGGCCCGTTCGCGTCCGGCTCGCCCTTGGCGTCCACCGGCGCCGGCGGAGGCTCCCGACGCAGCAGGCTCTGCCCCGACGACTCGCCCGCCATCACCATCATCAGCACCACCCCGATCCACGCTCGCCGCATCGTTCAGCCCCCCTTCCCGCCGCGGTCCAGCACCAGCACCGCCTGCCCGGCGCGGCTCACCCGCGCACGGATCACGCTCTTGGAGTTCAGCGCCTGCATCTCGATCACCTGCCCCTCGCGACCTGCCTCCAGTGCCCGGGCCGTCGTCTGCACCACGAACCCCCCCGAGATGCAGTCCACGGTGAGCAAGTCGCCGCGCTTCACCACCACCGGCATCTCAACATCACCCTCGACCACGACCTCGCCCGCGCCGATCCGCGAACGCACCACCTGTCCCAGCACGCCCTCGCCCGCGGGGCGAACGCCCGGCGACAGCCATGCCTCCTCGCGCCGAACCTGATCGTTCGAGAGCACCTGCCCGCGTGGAATCACGCCGACCGCCCGCCACACCATCCGCCGAACCTGCACTCCCACGCGCACCGTGCCCGACGCCGCCAGGCGTTCTCCCTCGTACACCCGCACCGCCAGGGGCATCCGTTCGCCGTCGCCCGCGGGACGGATCACCACCAGCCGTCCGGCCGCGGGCATGTCCAGCAACGCCGCGTCGTGATCCTCGAAGGTCACACGGACATCGTCCGCGCTCACGCCCAACGCCTCGGCGACGCGCGCCGGCACCAGCGCCCGGATCGCTCCCGGCGTGTTCACCTCGGTGGCCGTCCGTGACTCTGCCGCGCCCGGCGACTCGCGCCGCGGGGGATCGGCATGCGAGGTTGTACCCACCCGCACGGCGCAAGGCCCGCCACGCACCCGCACCCGCCCCAGGTTCACCGTCCCCGTCTTCTCCAACGCCGCCCGCACCGTCGCGCTGTCGATCACGCCGCCCGCTTCGACGGGGAGAACCACACCCCGCACCGCCTCCGCACCTTCGCCGTCCACGTCCGCCACGTCGCCCACCGTCAGCCGGGCGCCATCGGCCATAGCCGCGAACGTCCGCAACGTCACCGTCTGTCCCTCGGCCTGCCGGGGAACCAGCATCGTCGCGAGCATCAGCACCACGAACACCGCCATCGCCGCCACACGTCGTGCGCTCGGTGCGCCTTCCGTCGCCCTCGCGCCCCGCCCCAGCGCCGGCCTCACGCCCTCTCCGGGATCTACCACGATCAGCGTCATGCCCGCTCCTCACCGTGCTACCGCCTCAACTGCGCCACGCTCCGCAGCGACTCATCCGCCGCCCGGATCGACTGGCTGTTCATCTCGAAGGCCCGCTGCGTGCGGATCAGTTCGATGAGTTCTCGTGTCGGGTCCACGTTCGACGACTCCAGGAACGCCGATTGCAGCGTCCCGCGACCCTCGCTCCCCGGCACGCCGGTGGTGGGGGGGCCGCTCGCGGCGGTCTCCACGTACAGGTTCTCGCCCACCTGCTTCAGCCCCGCGGGGTTCACGAACGTCGACAGTTCCAGCGGGCCGAGTTCTTCCGGCTCGGGCTGTCCCGGCAGCGTTACCAGCACGCGCCCATCCGCCGCGATCGTCACGGTCTCGGCGTCGGGCGAAATCTGAATGTTCGGCTCCAGCCGCCGCCCCTGGTCGTTCGCCAGCACCAACTCCCCGTCGCTGTTGAGCGCGAAGTTCCCCGCCCGCGTGTACGCGTACCCCCCCGACCCCAGCGAGTCCTCGACGCGCACGCGGAAGAACCCCTGCCCGTTGATGGTCACGTCCAGCGGCCGGCCCGTCGCCTGCGGTGCGCCCTGCGCAAAGTCCAACTGCGTCCCCGACACCCGCACACCCAGCCCCACGTACAGCCCGATCGGCCTCTGATCCTCGTTCTGGTTCAACGCCCCCGGCTGGGCTTTTTCCACGTACAGCAAGTCCTGAAAGTTCACCCGGCTGGCCTTGAACCCCGGCGTGTTCACGTTCGCCAGGTTGTTCGCTGTCACGTCCAGTGCCGTGTTCAGCGCCGACAACCCCGATGCCGCCGATTGCAACGCGTTGATCGCCATGCGACTTCCCCCAGTCCTTACATCACCCGTCCCAGCGTGTTGATCGCCTTGTCCAGCAGCCGGTCATGCTCGCGGATCATCGCCGTGTTCGCTTCCACGTCCCGCGACGCCGAGGTCATCTGCATGATCGCCGCCACCTCGTCCACCGCCGACTCTTCGATCGCGTACTGCGTCATCCGCCCCGTCGCGGGGACCGCGCCCTTCAACGCGGCTTCGCTCGCCGCGAACATCCCGTGCCCGGCCTTGGTCAACGCGCCCCGATCCGACACGTCCACGAACCCCAGCCGCGACACCGCCTGCCCGTTCGAACGCACCGTGCCCTCGCCGTCGATCGTGACCGCCCCCGCCGGCAGGCGGATCGGCTTTCCATCCTCACCCAGCACCCGCTGCCCGCCCGACGCCAGCACGAGCATTCCTTGCGCGTCGCGCGTAAACCGCCCATCGCGTGTCAGCCGCGTCGCATCGCCGTCCTGCACCATGAAAAAGCCGTCGCCCTGGATGCCCACGTCCAGCGCGTTCCCGGTGGTCTTGAGCGATCCTTGCGCGAACGAGATCGAGTTCGCGTTCAGCAGCGCCCCGGCCCCAAGCCGCTCCAGCAGCCGGTTCGATGGCAGTTGCCACACGCCGTCTTCCTCCCGTACGCACTCCCGCGGGCGGCTGGTGGGCACATCAACCTTGAATCCCGGGGTATCCAGGTTCGCCAGGTTGTTCGCGTACACATCCTGGCGGTACAACGCCGCGAACACGCCCGACGCCGAGATCTGCAGCCCGTACGACATGCCGCCGGTTCATACACAACCGGCGTGCCAAGCGGCGTGACGCTTTCCGCGGCCCGTTGGACCCCTCTATGCCACGGCTTCCGGCTTGAGGAGGCCGTGCTATCGCCGAGCGACGACACGCCCGCACGGCTTGCCGGAAGCCGGCAAGCCGTGGCACATGGAAAAGTCCCGTGACTGGAGTACGTGCCCGAAACAACGTCCTGCTGCGTGGGGGGGAGGCGTACCTTCGAAGACTACGCGCCGGGCTTGAGTGCGCGCAGCGCCAGGAACATGGGGATTTCTCGCCGTGCCCGGTTCTCCTCGGCCGCGCGTGGGCCGGGCTGGCTGGTGCGCAGGCTCGCCCATTCCTCAAGGGCGTCCAGCAACAGCCCGGCCTGCGCAAAGGACTTCACGTAATGCTGGATCGGGCGGTGATAGGTGATGGTGGTGACGGCGTCCTTGCCGTGCGCCGCCGCGCCGGGGTTCATCACGATCTCGCGCTGCCCGAGGGACAGATACCCGTCGACGCGGCGGAACTGCTTCGGGGTGGGCGGCTTCGTGACTCTCCCGGGGCGAGCCGGCGATGAATCCCATTCCCAACTTGTCTGCCCCGGCGCGCGAAACGCCGGGTGCAGGATCACCGCGACGAAGCGACCCCCGGGCGCGAGCAGGTTGGCGATGCTCTGAAGAACACTCGAAACCGGTTCGATGTTCATCAGGGCCATGACGCAGGCGGCGGCGTCGAAGGGGCCTTGCACGACGCGGCCCAGGTCGCGGGCGTCGCCAACAACGAACTCGCCACCGCCGGCACGCTGGGCGGCCTGGACGAGTTTCGGCGAGGCGTCCACCCCGGTGCATTGCACGCCCTGCGCCGCGAGCCGACGGCAGAGCACGCCCTGCCCGCACGCCACGTCGAGCAGCCGCTGCCCGGGCTGCAGGGCCAGCAGCCGCAGCGTGCCCGGGAGAATGACGTTCTCGTGATGGTCGCTCCCGCGGTCTTCGAGCAGATCGTCGTACCACTCGGCGACATGGTCCCACGAGGAAGAAGTGGGGGACGCATGAGCGGCCACGGGGGTAGGTGGTGAGGTGCGCGGCGGCGCGGGTGAAGGGGCCGCGTCGGGTGGGTGTTCGACGGGCGCGCCATCATGTCCGTGCATCTCGCGTCGCCGGGGTGACTCTTCCACAAGCCCGAAGAAGGAGCCGGGTGTCGGGCTTCGGTATCGGACCGACTCGCCGGTGGCCGGATGGGCGAACCCAAGTTCAAAGGCATGAAGGCAGACGCGCGACAGCGGGTCGGTCGCGGCCCCGTAGCGGCGGTCGCCGACGATCGGGCGCTTGATGGAGGCCAGGTGCGCTCGGATCTGATGTTTCCGGCCGGTCTCGAGCCGGACCTGGAGCATGGTGCGACCCGAGCCGACGCGCTGGACCTGCCAATGGGTGACGGCCAGGCGCGCGGGGGTGTCGTCGCTCTCGGGTTCAAAACTGCCGCGCGGCGCCTTCGCGGGGCTGTCGCACGTGTGCACCAGCCCGCGTGCATCTTCGTAGAGAAAGGACTGGATGGAGCCGGCGTGGGCCTGCCGCGTGGCCGCGAGGCGGCGGCCCGTAGTCGCCTCGGGCGTGGACGACGCCGGGATGTCCGGGCGCATCTCGCCCTCGACCACGGCCGCGTACAGGCGATGCACGCGCCGGGCGCGGAACTCTTCCTTCAAGACCATGTACGCCTTTTCGGTCTTGGCGAAGACCATCAGGCCGGACACTTCCTTGTCGAGCCGATGGATGACCCACACGCGCGTGCCTCGCTTGCGGGCGCGATCGCGGACGTGGGCCTTCACCTCGTCAAAGACGTTCCGCGAGGCGTGATCGGGCGGCGCGACGCTGAGCAGCCCCGCGGGCTTGTCGACGACGATCAGGTGCTCGTCCTTGTGCACTACGCGGATGGCGCCCGGGAGCCAGATTTCGCGCGGAGCGTGTTTCTCCGAAGCGTCCCCGGCCGGTCGGGGCTTGCTCTTGGTGCGCGACGGGACCGGCGCGGCCGCGGGCTTGCCCTTCGGTGCATGTCGCGATGGACGGCGAGGCCCGCGGGATGGTGTGCGATCGGGCATGAGGGGCTGACTGTAGGGTAATGACGCGGTACGCACGCCTAGGCCGTGCGGTGATGATGAGCGATGATGTCCAGCAGCCACGCCGCGAAGTCCGGCTTGCTCATCACGCCTGGGGTCGGGATGGTTCGCCCCGCGGCATCGACAACAACCGCCTCGATGGTGGGGCTGTCCATGGTCTCAAGCGGATTGGCCACGACGAGATCGACCCCCTTGCGGGCGAGTTTGTCTCTTGCCGAATCGAACAACGCCTCGCGCGGTTCGAGCGCGAACCCGACGAGGGTCTGCCCCGGGCGTCGTGAGGCGGCGACTTCGGCGAGCAGGTCCGGGGTTGGCTCCAGTTCGAGTATCAGCGGCTTGTTTGTGCGCCGGAGTTTGCCCGCTTTCACAGGGGCGCTTACCGAGGGGCGGAAATCCGCGACGGCGGCGGCCATGATAAGAATGTCCGATTCCTTCGCGTATTCCCGCAGAAGCCCCTGTAATTCTGAACAGGTTTGGAACCGAACAACGCGAACCGCGGTATCGGTGGACGGCTCCGCGACCGGGCCGAGGAGCAAGGTCGTGCTCCAGCCGCGTCGGGCGGCCTCGCGGGCCAGGGCCGCTCCAAGCCGGCCCGACGAGCGGTTGCCGAGAAACCGCACGGCGTCGATGGGTTCGTGGGTGGGGCCCGCGGTAATGAGGATGGAAGGAGTGGTGGGCACGTGCATCAGGCGTCCGAGCCGGATCGGTCACGATCCCGACAGGCCCATGGCCGCCGTGTCGATCGTACGCGAATCGGGTACCATATCGATCCCTCCCCGATCGGTCGGGGGTTGGGCCTGATCCGTCGCGAACGTTGGCGGGACACTCCGCGAGCGTGGGCGGTCGGTGTTGACGAAGCAATCGTCGTGCCCAGCACGGCGGACGGACCCGGCATCTCGCCGAGGTGAAAAGGACGCGAATGGCTCGATCGCGAAAGAGACTGGGTGAGATCCTTGTGGGGTGGGGTGCGATCACCGCCGAGCAGGCCGACAAGGCCGCGGCGATGGCCAAGGGCGCCGGGAAACGCATGGGCGAGGTGCTCGTCGAGCAGAACTTCACCAAGGAGGACCAGGTCGCCAAGGCCCTGGCCAACCAGTTCGGGATGGAGTACGTCGACCTGTCCGTGAACGGCGTGGCTTCAAAGATTGACCTGAAACTCGTCCCCGACGACCTTATTAAGAAGCACCTGATCTTGCCGCTGGGCAAGTCGGGCAACCGCCTGCAACTGCTGATCCACGACCCGATGGACCTGGAGTTGTTCGACCTCCTCCGGTTCCGGCTCAACGTCGAACTCGACCAGAAACTGACGAGCAAGAGCCAGATCAGGAAGTACCTCGACGCGGCGGCCGCCGGCACGGCCCGCAAGTTCGGACAGGGCGAGAGCCTCATCACCAGTTCGATCGACAAGTCCGTCGACAAATCAGTGGACAAGTCGCTCGACAAGTCGATCGACGTGGCCGACGACGACGCGCCGATCGTGAAGTTGTGCAACCGCATCATCGCCGAGGCCGTGCGTTCGCGCGCGAGCGATATCCACATCGAACCGATGGGCGACCGCGTGCGACTTCGCTACCGCATCGACGGGGTGTGCATCGAACGCGATAACCTGCCCAAGCGCATGCAGAACGCGCTCCTGTCGCGCTTCAAACTCATGGCGGGCATGAATATCGCCGAGAAGCGCGTCCCCCAGGACGGGCGCATCAAGAT
The DNA here is from genome assembly GCA_022180725.1 of Phycisphaerae bacterium. Taxonomy (GTDB): domain Bacteria; phylum Planctomycetota; class Phycisphaerae; order Phycisphaerales; family UBA1924; genus RI-211. Next base: position 77,477 of record BQMO01000023.1, on the reverse strand, counting down.
GCCCGTCGACGACGCTTCGATCGACTTCCGCGTGTCGGCGTGCCCCGCGTACCACGGCGAATCCGTGGTCCTGCGTATTCTGCGCCCCGACAGCGTCCGCATCGGCCTGGTGAATCTCGGGTTCGAACCCGACAACCTCGCCATCTTCAACCGCATCATCCGTCGCCCCAACGGCATCTTCCTGGTCACCGGGCCGACCGGTTCGGGCAAGACGACGACGCTGTACTCGGCCCTCGACGTGCTGAACCGCCCCGACAAGAAGATCATCACCGCCGAGGACCCCGTCGAGTACAACTTCGAGGGGATCAACCAGTGCCAGGTGCGCGAGAACATCGGGCTGGGGTTCAAGGAAATTCTCCGCTCGATGCTGCGCCAGGCCCCGAACATCATCCTGGTCGGTGAAATCCGTGATAAAGAGGTGGCCGAGATCGCCATCCAGGCGGCCCTCACGGGGCACCTGGTCTTCTCGACCCTGCACACCAACGACGCGCCCAGCGCCATCACCCGCCTCATCGACATGGGCGTGAAACCCTTCCTGGTCGCCTCGTCGATCCAGGCGATCATGGCCCAGCGGCTGATCCGCGTCAACTGCAGGGAGTGCAAGCGGCTGATGCGCGAGGAGGAGTTGGACCACAAGTACCTGGCGCTCACCGGCATTACGGTGGACGAAGCGCTCGGCAAGGCCATGAAAGGCTCGGGGTGTGCCAACTGCGTGAACACCGGATATCGCGGGCGGCAGGCCATCTTCGAGATGATGCAGATGAACACGCAGATCCGCGAGATGGCCTTCAACCTCGCGCCCATCGCCGACATACGCCGGGCTGCCATGGCCAACGGCATGCGCAGCCTCGTCGGTGACGGCAAGATCAAGATTCTCAAGGGCGTCACCACGCCCGACGAAATCGCCAGAACCACCCAGGTCGACATGGAGACCATCACCACGAAGTAACCAAAGGGGCCTCGGCCCCGAGAATCCTGTTTCCTACGCCGGGGCCGCCCGGTTTCTCTGGAGTTCCCGATGTCTTCGATGCAGATTGACCGCCTCCTCGACACCGTTGTCAAAAACGGGGCGTCCGACCTTCACCTCACCGTCGGGCGTCAGCCCACCATCCGCCTGCACGGCAACCTGCGGAATCTGCAGACCAAGGTGCTCGATTCAGACGACATGGTCTCGCTCATGAAGGCCATCACCCCCGAACGCAACCAGCAGGAACTGCAGGAAGAGGGCGGCACGGACTTCGGGTTTGCGTACGGCGACGCGGCCCGCTTCCGCGTGTCGGTCTTCCGGCAGCGAGGCGACCTGGCCATTGTCTGCCGGCAGATTCCCAGCAAACTGCTCACCTTCGAGCAGATCGGGCTGCCCGAGGTGTGCAAGGAACTCATCCGCCGTCCGCGCGGGCTGTTCCTGGTCACCGGCCCGACCGGCTCGGGCAAGACGACCACCCTGGCGACGATGATCGACTACATCAACCAGGGCATGGATCGGCACATCGTCACGATGGAAGACCCCATCGAGTACTACCACAACCACAAGAAATCGATCGTAAACCAGCGCGAAGTGGGCAACGATGTGCCGTCCTTCGCCGAGGCGCTCCGCCGCTCGCTGCGTCAGGACCCCGACGTGATCCTGGTCGGCGAAATGCGCGACCTGGAAACCATCGAATCCGCGGTACGCGCCGCCGAGACGGGCCACCTCGTGTTCGCCACCCTGCACACCACCGGGGCCGCCAAGACCATCGACCGCGTCGTGGACGCCTTCCCGGTCACCCAACAGAACCAGATCCGGGTGCAGTTGTCGACGGCCCTGCTGTGTGTGCTCAGCCAGGCGCTCCTGACCCGCGTGGATACCACGGGTATGGTCGCCGCGTATGAGTTCCTGGTTGTTACACCGGCCATTTCAAACCTGATCCGCGAAGCCAAGACTTTCCGAATCGATTCGGCCATTCAAACCGGCAAGAAGTTCGGGATGCAGTTGCTCGACGACCACCTCTGGTCGCTTTACTCTCGCGGAATGGTTTCAGCAGAAGAAATGATCGACGTGAGCAAAAACCCACAAGAGTTGACATCAAGAATACACAGAATGGGTCGGACCGTTGGCCGGATGGAGTGGGATGAGGAAATCGAAGAGAACAAAACTCAATAATATTGATCAAAAAACCATGTGATTCATTGTGAACCATGGCAAAAACCAGTTGGACAGTCCGATCCGATCCGATATGCTCTGCGAATGGAGACGAGTCGGTGCGAGTCACCGACACGGGTCTCGTGACGTGGGTCTGGTAACTCGCGAGAGGTGCGGGACCTGCGGGGGCGATTGGGTGACACGGAGAGCGGCGGCTGTCCGGAGGCATCCCGAAATCATGGATATTGACCCTGCCGAAATGAAGGGCCGGAAACTCGGCCGCGTGCTCACCAAGATGGGCAAGGTGTCTCGTGAACAGGTTCACGAGGCGTTGTCGGTGCAGAAGACCCGCAAGCAGCCCGTGGGGCAGTTGCTGGTGGAGTTGGGGTACTGCACGCAGAAGGACATCTCGGAGGCCTTGGCGGCCCAGGCAGGGATGGCGTTCGTCGATTTGTCGGGATGGAATCCGACGGATGCGCTCAAGGACGTGCTGCCGGCCGACACGGTGCGGATGTACGAGGTGATCCCGGTGGAGTACAACGCGACGAGCAAGCGGCTGCGGATCGCGATGAAGAGCGCCGACAACTTCCGGGCGGTGGACGACCTGCGGATGCTGATGGGGTTCAACGTCGAGGCGGCGGTGGGGGACGCCGGGCTGATCGAAGCCTTGATCCGCAAGCACTTCTCGAAGGTCGAGTCGGTGACGGACGTGGTGTCGAGCCTGGCGGCCGACAAGAAGTTCGAGGGGCTGAGCGGGAAGAGCGACCAATCGATCGACCTGGACGCCCTGACCAGTGCGGCGAACGACAACCAGGTGATCAAGCTGCTCAACCTGGTGCTCATGCAGGCGATCAAGGACAAGGCGAGCGACATCCATTTCGAGCCGTTCGAGAACGAGTTCAAGATGCGGTACCGGATCGACGGGGTGCTGTACGAGATGGTGCCCCCGCCCAAGCAACTGGGCCCGGCGATCACCAGCCGCATCAAGGTCATGGCGAACCTGGATATCGCGGAGCGCCGCGTGCCGCAGGACGGGCGTATCGAACTCACGGTGGGCGGGAAGCCGGTGGACCTTCGTATCGCGGTGCTGCCGACGATCCACGGCGAGTCGTGCGTGATGCGTGTGCTGGACCGGAGCAACGTCGAGCTTGCGTTGGAGCGGATCGGGCTGCGCCCGGACGACTACGACCAGTTCTCGAAGCTGATCAACCGCCCGAACGGGATCGTGGTGGTGACCGGCCCCACGGGGAGCGGGAAGACGACCACGCTGTACGCGGCGCTGGCGAAGCTCAACGACATCGAGACGAAGATCCTCACGGTCGAGGACCCGGTGGAGTACGACATCGACGGGCTGTGCCAGTGCCAGGTGAACGAGGAAGCCGGGCTGACCTTCGCGAAGGCGCTGCGGAGTTTCCTGCGTCAGGACCCGGACATCATCCTGGTGGGCGAGATCCGCGACCTCGAGACGGCGCAGATCGCGGTGCAGGCGAGCCTGACGGGGCACCTGGTGCTGAGCACGCTGCACACCAACGACGCGCCCAGCAGCATCATCCGCCTGGTGGACCTGGGGATGGAGCCGTTCCTGCTGACGGCGACGATCGAGGGGATCGTCGCGCAGCGCCTGGTGCGGACGATCTGCAAGCACTGCAAGGAGCAGTACACGCCCAAGGAAGAGGAGTTGATGGAGTTGAACCTCACGCCGGAAAAGGTGGTGGGGAAGCCGTTCGCGCGGGGGCGGGGCTGCGAGCACTGCAACAACTCGGGGTACCGCGGGCGGATGGCGCTCTTCGAGATCATGCCGATGGACGACGAGATGCGCGAACTGGTGATGAAGAACGCGAACACGACGCTGCTGCGGGCGCACGCGAGGAAGCGCGGCATGCGGACGCTGCGGGAGTGCGGGCTGCTGTCCATTTACGAGAACCTGACGACCATCGACGAGGTGGTGCGCGAGACGCTGTCGGAAGAGGACTAGAGGTAGGCACTGGGCACTAGGCACTGGGCACTAGGCACTGGGCATTGGGGACGGGGATCGGGCCGAGTGGCGGAAGGTCATTTTGTACGGGGCTGACGAATGAGCACGTTCATGTACGAGGCGTTGAACTCCGCCGGGAAACCCCAGAAGGGGGTGGTGGAGGCCAACTCGACCGAAGAGGCCATCCAGCGCATCAAGCAGCAGGGGTTCTACCCCACGTCGGTGCGTGAGCAGGCGGCGAAGAAGGCCGACGGCGCGGTGGGCGGCGGCGAGGGCGCGAAACTCAAGAAGAAGCGCGGCGGGATGGGCATCGGCGGCGTCTCCGCCAAGAACCTGACCGCCTTCACGCGGCAGTTGTCGACGCTCCAGGACGCGGGCCTGCCGCTCCTGCGCAGCCTGCAGATCCTCGAGAGCCAGCAGAAGCCGGGCAAGATGAAGAACATCCTGATCGGCGTGTGCGAGGAGGTCGAGGGCGGGTCGAGCCTGTCGGAATCGATGAGCAAGTACCCCAAGGCGTTCAATCACCTGTACGTGAAGATGGTGAACGCGGGGGAGATCGGCGGCGTGCTGGACATCATCCTGCAGCGTCTGGCCGAGTTCATGGAAAAGAGCCAGCGCCTGAAGCGGAAGATTCAGGGCGCGATGGTGTACCCGATCGTGGTGGTGACGATCGCGGGGCTGATCCTGTCGGGCATCATGATCTACATCATCCCGAAGTTCGAGGAAATCTTCAAGGACTTCGGGGTGGCGTTGCCGGTGCTGACGCGCTGGCTGATCAGCAGCAGCCGCTGGTTCGCGGGGACGAACCCGGGGCAGCAGATCCCCGGCATCCTGATCTCGCTGCCGGCGCCGATCGTGCTGTGGATTCTGTGGAAACTGGTGCGGGCGGCGGGCCCGGGCCGGGCCGCGACGGACACGGTCATCCTGTACTCGCCGGTCTTCGGGAAACTGGTGCGCAAGACGGTGATCGCGCGGTTCACGCGGACGCTGGGGACGCTGATCTCCGCGGGCGTGCCGATCCTGGAGGCGATCAAGATTACCAAGGAAACGAGCGGCAACTACGTCTTCGAGAAGGCGCTCCAGAAGGTGTACGACAGCATCCGCGAGGGCGAAGGGTTCGCCGGCCCCTTGCGCGAGAGCAAGACGTGCGACGCGATCGTGGTGAACATGATCGACGTGGGCGAGGAGACGGGCGAACTGGACGCGATGCTGCTGAAGATCGCGGACAACTACGACGAAGAGGTGGACGTGGCGGTCGCGTCGCTGGTGAGCCTGCTCGAGCCGCTGATGGTGGTGGTGCTGGGCGGGATCGTGGGCGTGATCGTGGTGGCCATGTTCCTGCCGCTGGTGGCGATGATCAACAGCCTTCAGGGCGGGGGTATCTAACCCGCGAGGGGGAGCATGCCATGACGACCCTTGCCGCACAACCCCGATCGGACACGCGTGGGTTCACGCTGCTGGAGATGCTCATCTCGATCCTGCTCATCGGGATCGTGATGGCGCTGGTGATCGGCGGGGCGCTGGCGGTGACGAAGGCCGCCCGCGGGGCCGCGGATCGGGCCGTGGTCGGCAACATCAAGACGGGGCTCGCGCAGTTCCAGCAGGAGTTCGGGTTCGCGCCCCCGCTGGTGAAGGAGCGGGCCGTGCCCGCGACCCAGCCGGTGAGCAATGGCCCGGGCGAGCGTCGGATCGTGACGTACAACCTATCGCTGGGGGCGGACCAGGCGGCGCTGCGCGTGCCGACGCTGGGGCCGACGGCGACGAACCCGCTGCGGGATAACCGCTACAGCGAACTGACGCTGGCGTACTACCTGGCGGGGGGATTGGAAGAGAAGTTGATCGCGAGCAACCCGAACTCGCCGCCCATCGACGGGCTGCCGGGGCCCGGGTTGTACGCGCCGACGCGGGACGGGTCGTTTGCGATCCCCGCGGACGTGAAGCGCGGCGGGGCGCTCCCGAGCGGGGACGTGTCGAACCGCGCGGGGAAGCAGTATCAGCCCTTCGTGAACCTCGGGGCCTCGGTGAAGCTCGTGACGGATAGCGCGGACCCGCACTACGTGCGGCTGCTTGACCGGACCGGGGTACCGGTGCGGTATTACCGCTGGATGAGCGGGCGTGAGCAGCCGGCGGGGTCGGGGATGTTCGTGGTGGAGACACCGGCGGACCTGAACGTGCCGGCGCTGGTGGCGCGGGATTACTCCCTGACGCAGTTCCGGTACATGAAGCGTCGGCCCGGGCGCGACGTGACGGAGGGGGCGGCGTTGAAGGGCGCGACGTGGGCGATCGTGTCGGCGGGGCCGAACGGGGTCTTCGGCGACGAGATGCCCCCGGAGATGACCATCGACCAGATGGCGGCGAAGTTGGGCGTGCCCGGGGCCTCGGGGGCGGCCGACCCGGTCGCGCGGGAGTTGGAGATTCGGGCGTTGGCGGAAGAGGACAACATCGTGGAGGTGGGGTCATGAGCCGCACCGCCACGACAACCCCACGGGGCTTCTCGCTGACCGAGATCCTGGTGGTGATCTCGATCCTGGTGATCCTGATCGCGATCTCGGTGCCGGCGTTCAAGACGCTGATCAGCAACAGCGAGCGAACACTGAGCGAGAACCAGATCCGCGTGGGTCTCTCGGCGGGGCGCGACGCGGCGATCCGGGCGGAATCCGGCGACGGCGCGGCGGTGTTCCTGTTCGCCGAGGGGCGCCTCCGCATGGTGGCGTGCGTGAGCGTGGGGTTCCTGATCGACACGCTGGAGACGACGGGCGAGCCGATTCGGCGGGAAGTGTTCGCGCCGGTGGCGAACATCGAGCCGGTGACGCTGCCGGGCGGGTGGTCGGTGCGCGGGTACGCGACGCCGGGCACGTTTGAATCGCCGGTGAACGCGTGCGGGTGGTACGAGAACTTCCCCGGGCGGGCGCTGGACGGGAACTGGGTCTTCCCGGAGACGCACTTCGTGAGTTTCGAAGGCTCCGGGGTGGAGGCGCGCGGGGTGCAGCGGCATTCGTTCATGGTGCGCTTCAAGAACGCGAGCGGGACGCTGGACACGGCGGACCGTTCGGCGGTGCTGGTGCTCGATCGGGTGAACGACCAGTCGTTCCGCGGCGCAGCGCCGTTCTCGACGGCCCGGGCGGACCAGGCGGCGAACCTCGTGGCCTTTGCCCGGCGCGTGCTGAACAACACCAGCCTGACGGCCGAGGACAAGCGGAGACTGCTGGGCGACGAGTCGATCGACACGATCCTCGTCCGCCCGGTGACGGAAGTCGCGATGTACGAAGAGTCGACGATGATCGGGCGGATCGGCGGGAGGCCGAACCGGGAAACCGGGACGCTGTACCTGCCCCCCGATCCCGCGGCGGCGTTCGCGACGTTCGACCCGGCCTCGCTGCCCGCGGGGCTGGATCAGGACGAAACCCAGGCACGCATCAACCAGTGGATTCAGGGACAACTCGACCTCGGGGGCTCCAACGCGGTCGAGTCCGACGCACGCATCTTCATGCTGCAGCGGTACCTGGGCCAGGTGCAGGAGATCACGCCATGAGTCACGCCATGCTGTTCCGGCGTTCCGCGTTCTCGCTGATCGAGGTGCTTATCTCGATCGTCATCCTCGCGCTGGGCCTGCTGGGCCTGGCGGCGGTCTTCCCCGTCGTGATCAACCAGCAGCGGCAGGCCTCCGACGCGGTGCAGGGCGTGTCGCTGGAGCGGTCGGTCGAGGAGTATCTCGAGCGCAGCGCCACGTTGAACGACCGGCCCGATCCGTCGGCCTCGCTGGCGAACCCGGCGAACCGGCGCGGGTGGACGGTGCTGCTCGCCGAGCCGCTGTGGTCGAACAAGGGCGAGTGGTACGTACCGGACCTCGACGCGAACGCGCTCGCGGCGGTGGGGCTGAGGCTGGACCCGGTCTCGGGATGGCTGTTCCTGGGCGAGGGCGGGGGGAACACGATCCCCGTGCCGCTCGGGGAGCGACTGACGCCGTCGGCGATGACGTCGGCGAGCGACCCGCGCTTCGTGTGGGACATCGCGGCGCGGCGGATTCGCGGCGGGGCGAACGCCACGAGCACGACCGGCGACCATGACAAGTGGGCGGACGATTCGATCCAGGTGTCGGTCTTCATCCGTCGCGTGGATTCGGCGATCCGGCTGCGGGGCACGTCGTCCCTGGCGGAGGCGTTCGGGCTGGTGCCGATGAACATCCCCTCGAACGCGAACCGTCGCGTGCCCGTGGCGGTGGACGCGCGGGGGAGGCCGACCTCGGACGGATACGGCGGGGGCACGTCGCCGGTGTACTCGCCGGTGCGGAGTTTCTCGTACGAGTTCCCGGCGCCGGAGGAGTTGGCGTTGCCGGAGTTGCCGTCGGGGGTGGACGTGATCATCCCGGATATGACGGCGAACTTCGACGACGCCCGGCCGTTCGTGGCGCAGGTCGGGCAGAAGTTCGTGGACCAGCGCGGGCAGGTGCACGAGGTGATCGAGGTGTACCGGTCGACGTTCGTGACGCCCGACCCGCTGGGGCGGCGCGACCTTCGGCTCCGGGTGAATCCGCCCGTGCCGAGCACGATGCTCCGCGACGCCGAGGACATGAACAACCAGGGGTTGCGGATGCTGTACACCCCGCAGACGCCCGCGGCGGTGACGGTGACGACGATCCAGCCTTGAACGCTCCCGGGAGCCACGCATCATGCCGAACAGCCCGAACATCCTGGCGACGATCCGCACGAATCAGCGGGCGTTCACGCTCATGGAAATGATGGTGGCCGTGGCGGCGGTGGCGGTTATTTCCGTGGGGCTGGCGGCGCTCTTCGGGGCGGTGGGTCGCACGGTGGCGGGGGGCAAGCGCGTCAGCCTGCTGAACAACTACGCCGGGCTGATCGAGAGCCGTATGCGGCGGGACTTCGAGGCGATGACCCGCGATGGGTACGTGGTCGTCCGCCAGCAGTGGGTGATGAAGACGCCCGACGCGATCGTGAGCGACGTGGCGGCCAGCGACAACGAGCGGATTCCCGTGTCGGCGGACGACCTCTCGGGCGGTCGGCGACGCCGGGCCGACGACATCATGTTCTTCGTGCGCGGCGCGACGCAGACGGCCCGCCAGCCGCTGAACCCGGACGTGGTGGCGCGGGGCGACGCGTCGCGTATTTACTACGGGCTGGGGTCGCGGATGCTGGAGAACCTGGCGAACCCGTCGTACCTCCAGCCGGAGTTGAACGACCTCAACCCGACGACGCTCTCGCCGCGCCTGGGCGATTCGTCGATCGCGGGGAACCCGAACTTCTACGCGGAATCCTGGTCGCTCCTGCGGCTGGAGACGGTGCTCTCCAACCCCGAGACAACCACGCCCGTGCCGTACCCCGTGACGTTCGGGCTTTCGGCGCAGACGCGCGACAGCGACCGGCAGGTGGGCATGCAGCCGGCGGCGGGGTCGATCTTCCGGTGGATCAACCGGCGCGACACGGTGACGGCGGGTACGCTCATGCGGAGCGAGCCGACGGCGCGCGTGCCGCAGTTCACGTCGGGGCTGGTGGACCTCGCCACGACCGACCTGGCGGAAATCCGGCGGATCGTGATGGGCGCGACGCGCCTGCCCAGCGCCGTGGCGCCGGGCGACCCCTTCCCCGACACCAACCCCGCGGGCACGACGTACAACAGCGCGCCGATGTTCGTGATCACCCCCGCGCCGACCGGCCCGGTGGGGACGCGGCCCACCCCGCCGCAATCAGTGGACCTGCAGCACGCATGGATGGAGCAGGGCTTGCCGGCGCAGACGGCGGCGTTCAACCCCGATGGGAACGAGTATTACCCGATCCCCAACGAGACGCCCGGCACGCGCGTGCGGTTCGAGCCCTACCCGCTGAACCTGCACGAGACGATGCGCGACGCGACGACGGGCGACCTGAACAAGGCGGCCCGCCGTGCGGATCAGTTGATGCTGACGACCAACGTCTTCCTCCCGCGGTGCACGGAGTTCATCGTCGAGTGGTCGTTCGGGCTGACGGACCCGTTCGGGCAGACCGTCTGGCACGGGCCGCGGCGGGTGCACGACGCGAACAAGAACGGCCTGCCCGACGCGGGCGAGACGGAGATGGTCCTGCCGTATCCGTACTACTACGACGTGGGAACGAGCAACGTGGTGGCGCGGCCGTTGATCTACGCGTACCCGCGGCTGAACACGGCCGCGCCGGGTCAGCATGCGATTTCCGATCGGCTGATCTACGGATACACGCCGCTCCACGAGACGAGCGTGCTGACGTCGTACTTCGGGTACGTGGACCCGACGTTTGATTGGGATACGAACAACAACAACCAGTTGGACAACGGCGAATCGCTGGTGCGGATCGTGCCGTGGGCGTGGCCGAGGCTGATCCGCGTGACCATCACCCTGTCGGACCCGCAGAACCCGGCGGTGGAGAGCACCTTCCAGTTCATCTTCAGCACCCCGGCGGACCCGAACGTGTCGTAAGGAAGCGCTCGCCCCGGGGACGGGCGGCCGCGCGAGCCAGGAGATCAGCATGAACACCCAGACGCACAACCAGATGGAGCACGCGGTGACGCGGGGCGCGGCGCCGGAGCGTCGAGGCGTGCTGGCCGGGTTGCTCACGCGGCTCAGCGGCACGGCGGGGGCATGGCGTCAGCGTCGGCGCGGGTCGTTCCTGGTGATGGTCGTCGGCACGCTGGCCCTGCTGTCCGTGTTCGCGATTCTGTACGTGTCGATCGGGAACCAGGACCTTCGCGGGAAGGCGGCGCTGACACGGCGCGAGGCCCTCGACGACGTGCCCCAGCAGTTCGCGCGGTACATCGCACGCGACATCGTGGCGCGCGACGTGCTCTCGCGGTGGTACCCCGAGGCCGAGGCGTCCGCGGGCAACCCCTCGATCCCCATCGGCTGGCGCGAGGCGACGGACTACCCGAGCGTGGATTGGGCCCGGCGGAGCAACGGGCTGACGCAGGGCACGTTCTTCGACCCCGTGGGCACGATGGACTTGCCCGCGGAGTTTCTGACCGCGTTCCCGGGGAACTACCCCTCGCGGTGGGACCCGACCGACCCATGGTTGGCCTCGGGCGAGCCGACTTGGCTGAACTTCGCCGGGGCAGCGCTCCCAACGAATCTGCCCGAGTACATGATGAAGGTGGACTGGGCGCAGATCAGCAACGTGGCACCTGACGGCCGATTCGTGAACCTCTACAACCTGAGGAACAACTTCGAGGCGCTGCCCGGCGTGGGGAACGACCCGAGCGGGCGCCCAAGGCTCAGCACGGGGCTCAGCCTCTTCGGCCCGACGGGGCTGATGTTGCCCACGCCCGTGACGGACTTCGGGTTGAGCGTCGCGGCGAACCCGGCCAAGCAGACGCCGGCCTACTGGACGGCCCGGCAGCAGGGCGCCTTCCGCCCGGTGACGATGACGGGCGATTTCGGCCCGGACTCGCCCCTGTGGCCTCAGTATCAGTGGGCCGACGCGGACGGCGACGGCATGCTGGATTCGCGGCTGTTCGAGATGACGGAATGGCGCGAAGCACCGGCCGGCCAGCCCGGGCACGACGTGCGGCAACTGCTCGACACCGATGGGAACATCCGGTACTTCTTCGCCACGCGCATCATCGATCTCTCGGCACTGGTGAACGTGAACACGGCGGCGGACTTCCGGGCCAGCCCGAACCTGGCCAACCCCGCGGGCATCTCGCAGGCGGATATCGATCTGCGTAGGCTGCTCACGCTGCGCGACCGGGTGGACCTCGATACATATCTTCCGGGTGCGGTGCTCAGCGCGTACGACGGTCTGCCGCAGGGGGCCTCGGGCGAGAACTACAGCGGGTACACGCCCGCGCAGGCGCACGAGTCGGCCCGGCACGGGTACACGGCCCTGCGCCTCGCGCTGGAGAGCCGCACCACGCCGCCCATGTTCTCCGCGGCGACCCCGGTGGCGCGGTACACGGCCCCGAACGGGGGGCTGGAGTCGGCGTACATCACCGATTACGGGATTACCCCGCCGACGTTCCTGGCGGATTTCACGGCGGACCCCGGACGTCGTCTGCTCTCGCTGCGGCGGTATGAGGCCTCGCTCCTGGGCACGCACATCGACACGACATTCCCGAGCGGGACGATTCAACTCTCGGGCGGGTTCGGCGTGGCCGACACGGCGGAGTTGCTCACGTTCCGCGCGACGAACAACCCGGAGTTCGCCAGCCCGCTGGAGCGGACGCTGGGCGGCCGCGACGACTCCGGCGACGTGCCGCCCCCGGGCGCGCCCAACCCGGCCACGCCGGGCACGCTGGCGTACAGCCCGCTGCGCGACAATCGCTCGACCGCCGTGGACGGGTGGCGGAACTTCAACGCCCCGGCCTTCAAGCGGGCGACCCTGCTGCACTTCGCGGCGGACGTGCGCCAGCGCCTCACCGGCGTGAGCGGCGCACGCGACCTGCGGACCATGCGCGGGGTGGACCGCGACGTGCTCTCGGCGTCGGAACTGAAATCGAACATTTCCGTGGCGATGCCCACGGGGCAGATTCTCTTCAACGGGTACGTGGCCGGGCTGGCGCCGTATATCACTCCCGGGTGGTGGAACTTGGCCTCGGGCAACGGGGCCGAGCACCTGACGGAGTTCTACGGGTATCGCGGGCCGGAGTTGGCGGTGCTGACGGCGGCGTTCATGACGGCCAATGCGGTGGACATGCGCGACGGGGGCCACACCCCGACGTCGTACACGGTGCCGCTGGACCAGTCCTTCCCCGACGCGAACCCGAGCGCCCCCGGCAACGGCGGGATCGAAGAGGCCGACGGGGCGTTGGCCGAGGACCTGCAGTTGTTCCCCGCGGCGCACGCGGGGCGGACGCTGAACGTGGGCACGACGCGCCTGGCGAACGCCGCGGGCGGCATCGACACGCCGACCGCGCCGGCGGTGAACGTGTTCGGGATTGAAGCCCAGCCGTTCATCACGCAGGTAACGACCTTCTCGGTGTTCTGCGACGCGCCGGTGTCGGCGGGGGGCGACAGCGAGTCGCCGGGGAACCCGATCACGATCCGCGGGCGGATTCTCGCCGCGAACCCGGACTTCCTGTACCGGGTGATCGCGTTCCAGGTGACCAACCCGTTCAGCACGGCGATCACGCTGAGCACGGACATGTTCCCGCAGGCGCGGTATCACAACGCGCTGGGCCCGACCTTCCCGGCGATCGACCGCGAGGACGGGTTCTACTACCTGGAGTTCGGCGGGAAGTACTTCAAGGCCGCCGCGCTCGAAGAGCAGGTGTACGTGGACTCGGCGACGGCGCTGGCGAACCGGAACATGACCCCGCCGCTGCCCGCGCTGGGGGATGATTCGCGTGTCGGGCAGTACACGCAGGGGCTGGAAGCCGTCACGATCGCACCGATCACGATCCCCGCGGGCAAGAGCGTGACGCTGTACGCGCTGAGCCAGACGCCGCGGCACATCCTGAGCGACCGCCTGGTGAAGGTGGATTCGAACCTGATGGGCAGCCCGCAGCAGAACCTCCGGGCGACGATCCGCGCCGCGATCGAGAACAACCTGGACGCCGACGCGGACATCGCCGGGGCGTATTGGATCCCGGAGTTCAACCCGGCGACGGGGCTGATGACCCTGCCGGTGACCACGGCGATCCGCGATCCGTACCCGGCGTCGGGCAGCACGGTGAATCTCTACCGGGCGGTGCGGTTGGGCGACGTGGCCCAGCCCGGCGAAGGCCGCAAGGCCAACGTCAACGTCTCGGGCGTGCTGTGGGACGGCGTCACGCCCGCGCAGCAGACCACGCACGAGTTGTACGCCGAGGCGAACAAGGTCGCGAACGACCGGCTCGTGGACCGGTTCCGCGTGCCGGCGGGGTTGAACCGGACGCTGTCGCCTACGAACCAGCAAATCAACGGGACAGACGCGGGCGATTCGAAGTGGGACAACGTCGCGACGATTCTCGTCTGGGCGAACGCGCGTCGCCCGCGGGACGGCGGCATCGCGGGCCTCACGCCCAGCATCCCCGCGGGGGCGTTCCCGGCGTACTGCCTGGAGCCGAAGTACGCGTCGGGGTGGAACATCCTGAGCACGGATACGGTGAACCCGAACAGTCTCAACGCGGGGGACTTCACGGGTTCGTCGTACCAGCCCGGGGCGTCGCAAAGCCCGCGGAACTGGCGGCTGGAGATCAGCAGCACGCTCCTGGACAATCTGACGGCGCCGAATGCCCCGCAGAACATCACCACCGGGCCGAAAGTGGGCGATGCGCCGCGGAACAATCCATTGATCCGCGGAACGGACGATTACGCCTCGCGGTACGCGGAGGTCGTGCTGATCAACGGGCAGACCAGCGGCCCCAACGCGTTGGCCGGGCCGATGCGGCTGGGCGACATGCTCCTGCCGCTGGGCATCGGTCCGTGCGAGAAGCCGCTGACCATCGCGGGTACCGTCGAAGCGAACCCCTACGCCCGGTGGACGACGCTGGGCGAGGCGATGGCGACGGCGCTGGGCTACGAGAACTACGCGGGGATGCCCGCGGGCGAGGTGATGGCGAACTTCACCCCGCAGGCCGACCCGCTCGACCCCGGGTTCTTCCTCTCCCCGCTCGATCGCGGGAATCTTTGGTTGGACCGGTTCGTGCCGTTCTACGACGCGGACGCGAACGGCGTGTTTGACCCGGCGTCGGGCGATCTGCGCCGCGGGCTGGAGATTCCGCCGGCGATGGCGGTGCTCGACGCGTTCACGGCGGCGGGGCCGGTGGGCCAAGGGCTGAACTACGGGCGGCAGGGGGTGATCAACATCAACACCACGCCGCTGATCGTGGCGCGCACGCTGCCCATGCTCAGCCCACCGCCCGACCTGGACCCCAACGCCACCGATCCATGGTGGTGGTGGCCGACGACCTCGCCGATCCGCGGGGTGGATGGGACATCGGACATCGCGGCGACGGTGATCGCGTACCGCGACAAGGTGGACACGTTCGCGAGGCCGCAGAGCAGCACGTTCGGCGCGACGCCGCCGGTGGATCAGATCACCTTCGCGGATCAGCCCGCGGGCACGCCCCCGAACTCCCCGATCGACCAGTTGAACGGGCGGGCGACATGGTCGGAAATCCCGGGCCTCAGCGAACTCCCCGGCTACCGCACGGTGGGCGAGTTGCTGGCGGCGCGGTTCCGCAACGGGGCGACGGCCCCGCCGGCCTACGCGAACAACATCGACCACCTGGGCTACGACGCCAAGGGTACGACGGCGAACCAGATCGGGAACAACTCGCGCATCGGGGTGTCGCCGGTGCTGGCGGACCACGGCACGGGCGCGCCGTCGGCGGATCGTCTATCGAATGAGTACAAGGAACTGCTGACGGTGTTCAACGGCGTGGCCGGCTCGGTCACGACGCGGAGCGACGTCTTCGCCTGCTGGTTCGTCGTGCAGGGCTACAAGAAGTCGGATGTCGAGAACGTGAAGGCGACCGAACCGATCGTGCCCTCGGTGCAGCGCCGGTTCCTGATGATTCTGGACCGGAGCAAGGTCACCAAGCGAGGCGACTCGGCCGAGATCCTGTACATGAAGGAAGTTCCGATGTCGCCGTAACGGCGTCCCCCGCGCGGGACCCCGTGCGGCCAATGTGTGTCAGCCCCCACCCTCCGCTGTGGTGCGTCACCCGGCGGGGGGTTTTTTGTTTGGGAGACGGCTCTTCAGCCTATTCTTCCGTGTCCAGGGTGTAGCTCAGCTTGGTAGAGCGTGTGGTTTGGGTCCACAAGGTCGCAGGTTCGAATCCTGTCACCCTGATTCCGGGCGGTTGCCTGCCGAAATCCGCTCACGGCGGCTCCCAACAACCAAGCGTGATCGCCGAGACGCTGCTTGGTTTGTGTGTGGGTATTGCCCTGGCGGCGGCGTGCGGCATGCGCGTGTTTCTGCCCCTGCTGGCGGTGAGTTTGGGCGCCCACGCCGGAGTCGTGCCGCTGGGCGAGTCGTTCGCGTTCCTGGGAACATGGGCGGCGACGCTGGCCCTGGCGACCGCGGCGGTGGTGGAGTTGACCGCCTCGAGCGTGCCCTGGGTCGAGCACGCGCTCGACGCCGTCGCGACGCCCGCGGCGATCATCGCGGGGACGATCCTCGTTACCTCGCAACTGGACCACCTGCACCCGGCGCTGGCGTGGGGGCTGGGCGTGGTGGCGGGGGGCGGGGCCGCGGGGACGACGCAGGCGGCCGCCGTCACCACGCGCGGGGCGAGCACCGCGGCGACCGCGGGCGTGCTCAACCCGATCCTGAACACCGTGCAGTCGGCGCTCTCGGCGATCGTCTCGGCGCTGGCGGTGGTGGTGCCGATCGTGGCGGGGGCGGTGGTGCTCGCCGTCGCCGCGGTGATCGCGCGGTGGTGGTGGGTGCGGCGCCGCAAGCGGGCCGGGACCGATCCCTTGGCCGACGTCGCCGCGGCGTGATTGGAACTACTTTGTGTGCGAGGCGATGTACGCCTTGGCGCGGCGTTCGAAGCCGGGCGTCTTCATCCCGATGCGCTGGGCCTCGTCGAGCGCCTGATCGAAGGGCACGCCATGGTCGAGCACGCGCCAGACGAGCACGATCGCCCCGACGCGGTTCGCGCTGGCGCAGTGGACGAGCATGGGGCGCTCGCCGGTGGTGAGCACGTCGCGGCCTTTGTCAAAGACCTCGTCGGTGAGTTGATCCTCGCCGCTCCAGGGAAGCGAGACGTAGGTCATACCCAGGCCCTCGACGATGGACTTCTCGTCGAAGTCGGGGGGGAGTTCGCCGCGGTGGCGGAAGTTGAGGACGGTCCGCACGCCGGCGTCCTTGGCGAGGGCAAAGTCCTCGCGCGAGGGCTGGCTGGCGAAGAGGAAGTCACCCAGGGCGTGCACGCGCTGCATGGAGCCGCACTGCGTGGCCTCGAGCACGGCGGGCGCAGGCGGCGCGGGCTTCTTCGCGGCGGTGTTCGCGGCGCACCCCGCGAGCATCAGGACCGAGACCAGGGCAAGAAAAGCGGTGGGGGATGCGGACATGGGACCTCCCGAATGAAATCCGACGTGCGGCGAACACCGATGAACGCACGAAAGCGTATCCTGTGGCACGTGGCGCCGCGAGCGCCGTGGATGACGCAAGGGCGGATGGGCATGCACCGAGACCTCGAACGCATCCTGATTCCCGCCGCGGCGATCGAGGCCCGGGTGCGCGATCTCGGGCAGACCATCGCCGCGGAACTCGAGCGCGAGATCGGGGGCGACGGCACGCACGCGGACCACGGCGAACTGGTCATTGTGCCGATCCTGACGGGGTCGGTGATGTTCGTGGCCGACCTGGTGCGGCGCCTGCCGCTGAAGTTGCGTCTGGAGATGGTCGGGGTGTCGAGCTATCCGGGCAAGTCGATGGAAAGCAAGGGGGTGTCGATCCGGCATGAGTTACCGGGGACGCTGGCCGGAAAGCACGTGCTGGTGATCGACGACATCCTGGACAGCGGGCACACGCTGGACGTGGTGACGCGGCTGATCCGCGAGCAGAGGCCGGCGAGCCTGCGGACGTGCGTGCTGCTGCGCAAGCCCGGCAAGTCGTCGCTTCCCGTGGCGCCCGATTACGTGGGGTTCGACATCCCCGACGAGTTCGTGGTGGGTTACGGCCTGGACTACGACGGGTTCTACCGCAACCTGCCCGAAATCGCGACGCTGAGGCCCGAGGCCCGGTAGGAGGTCCGCGCGTGGGGGAAACGGCAGGCATGTCGCGGTTTCACCCGGCGCTGCGATCAATCGCGGCCCGCAGCGCGGGCACCGTCCTGTGGTGTGTCATCATCGGCGCCGGGGCGTGGGGCGTGCGGCGGGTGCTCGGGCCGATCATCCCGCCGCTCGAGGGGGACTCGTGGTGGGCGGCGCCGGTGCTCGTGCTATCGGTTATCGTGGTGTTCAAGGTCGTGAAGGAGGTCGTGGTCCGGTTCTCGCGGGTGTACACGATGGACGCGAGACTTCTGACCGCAACACACGGCGTGTTCCGGCGGACGCGGGTGGAGGTTCCGTTGGCGCACGTGCGGCAGGCGGTGCTTGACCGGACCTTCGCCGAGCGGTGCTTCGGACTGGGGACGATCTGCGTGACCACGGCGGGGTCGCAGACCATCGACCTGGCGTGGGTCGCGGTGAACAGGCCCGAGGCAAGGCTGGCGGCGATCCAAGAGGCGACGACCATGGGGAGGCCGCCGGTAGTCATCGGATTGGCGGGCGGCATCGGCTCGGGGAAGAGCGCCGTGGCACGGGTGCTGGCGGGCATGAACTACCTGGTGATCGATTCGGACGCGGATGCCAAGGCGGTGCTCGATCGGCCCGAGGTGCTTGGGCAGTTGGCGCAGTGGTGGGGGAGGGCGGTGGTGACGGCCGATGGCCGCGCGGATCGGAAGGCGATCGCGGACATCGTGTTCGCCAAGCCGGAGGAGCGGGCGCGATTGGAGTCGCTGGTCCACCCGCTCGTGAAGGCGGGGCGGGAGGCCCTGGTGGCGCAGGCGTCGGCTCAAGGGCGGCCCGGGGTCGTGCTCGATGCACCGCTCCTCTTCGAGGCCGGCACGGATGCGTCCTGCGATTTCGTGCTCTTTGTGGAGGCCCCGACGGAGGCGAGAGCAAAGCGGGTCGCGGCGACACGCGGCTGGGATGCGGGTGAGTTGGCGCGGCGGGAAAAGTCCCAGATTCCTCTGGAGGAGAAGCGACGGCGGTCCGATACGATTGTGGTCAACGACGGCCCGCCGGAAGCACTGGAAGCCAAGGTTCGCGAGGCCCTGGCCCGACTACACACCCAACCCACCCGCCGCGGGAAGTTGTCGAATCCTTGAAACTTGACCGCGGTATGACGGGTATACTTTGGGGATGGCACGGGCGGCGGGGCACGTTCGACGCACGCCCGGGCAGGCCAATCCAGTGAGAATCTGAACCCCTGCGAGAGGCGCCGATGGCATTCGGGGCCGCATGGTGCGGAAGGTACGCGGGGCGGTAGCGATCCCAGAAGACGAACACGAACCAGTCCCCTCGCGCGAGTCGAGCAGGCCCGCGCCCATCATCGAGGATTCCCGCCAGGGCTGTTGCCCGGGGTGGGTGCAGCAAGCGCTGGCCGACGTGGCAGGAAGTCCCTGCGGGGTGTAGTCCCCGGCCCGTGCAAGCCTCCCATGAGCGGTATTTCGCTGCGGCGGCTGAAGTTTTGAGAGTGTGAGCATGGCAAAGACAACGCAACCCGTGGCCGAGGAAAAATCATCCAAGGCCGCACCCCGTAAGACGACGAAGCGCGAAGCACCCGTGGAGGCATCGGCCCCCCCGAAGGTGGAGGCGCCCGCGCCACGTGCCCCTGAGGCACCCCGACCGGCCCCCCAGCCGCCGCGCGTGGAGGCGCCACCCTCTCCACCGGCCTCGCCTCGCCCCATGCCGCCGCAGGCCTCGACGGGCGATCAACGGCCGCCCCAACCTTCCCCGGTATCGGTGCAGACAGGCAGCGTCGGCGGCCCGCCCCCGGCGTCTGCCCAGGGAGGCGAGTCGCGAACCGACGGCGGCCCGCAGCCCGGCCCGAGGCCTTACCCACAGCAGCAGCCCTACGGCGGGGGTGGGTACCCCAACCAGGGGAACTACCCGGGTGGGATGGGATTCGGTCGGCGCAAGAAGAAGCGTCGCAAGGGGGGCATGGGAGGTCCCGGCGGGCCCATGGGCGGCGGGATGCCGATGCACCAGGGTGGACCGTCGCGGTACGACTCGTTCCTGCCCAGTGACGAGGAACTCGAGCGCGAAGCCGCGGAACTGGAGCGGGTGGTCAAGTCGACGGACCCGAGCGTGCTCAAGGAAGCCCCGAGCATCGGGGAACTCCAACGCATGGGGCTGGACGATCTCTGGAAAGTGGCGGCGAAGGAGGGCTTTCCCGACGTTCAGCAGATCCCCAAGCAGGACCTGATCTTCAAGATTCTCAAGAGCCGCGCGGCCCGGCAGGGCCTCATGGTCGGCGACGGGTGCCTGGAGATCATGCCCGACGGGTTCGGGTTCCTGCGTTCGCCGGAACAGTCGTACCTGCACGGCCCCGACGACATCTACGTTTCACCGACGCAGGTTCGCCGATGGGGGCTGCGTCGAGGCATGATCATCCGCGGGCTGATCCGCCCGCCCAAGGAGAACGAGCGGTACTTCGCGCTCCTGCGCGTGCAGACGGTCAACGGGCGCGAGCCGCAGAAGGTGCACAGCCTTCGAAACTTCGAGGACCTGACGCCTCTCCATCCCGAGAAGCGGTTCGTGCTGGAATCGGCCCCCGACGAGATCGAGTGCCGCGTGGTGGACCTCGTCACGCCCATCGGCATGGGCCAGCGCATGCTGATCGTGGCCCCGCCCCGCACCGGCAAGACGGTGCTCATGCAGAAGATCACCAAGGCGATCAACCGCAACTACAAGAACGTGTACATCATCGTGCTGCTCGTGGACGAGCGGCCCGAGGAGGTGACCGACTTCCGCCGCAACTGCGCCAACGAGCGCGTCGAGGTCGTCGCGAGCACGTTCGACGAGCAGAGCCACCGGCACGTGCAGGTCTGCGAGATGGTCATCGAGAAGGCCAAGCGGATGGTCGAGTTCGGGGACGACGTGGTCATCCTGCTGGACTCGATCACGCGCATGGCCCGGGCGTACAACGCCGAGATGCCCCACTCGGGCAAGATCATGACCGGCGGCCTGGATTCCAACGCGCTCCAGCGGCCCAAGAAGTTCTTCGGTGCGGCCCGCGCCATCGAGAATGGCGGGAGCCTCACGATCATCGGCACGGCGCTGGTCGACACCGGTTCCAAGATGGATGAGGTCATCTTTGAGGAGTTCAAGGGCACCGGCAACGCCGAACTGCACCTGGATCGTAAACTGGTCGAGAAGCGCATCTGGCCGGCGATCGACGTATCGGCCTCGGGCACACGGCGCGAGGAACTCCTCCTGGACCCCAAGGAAAAGGAACTCGTCGACCGCCTCCGCAAGGTGCTCAGCGACATGAACACCGTCGAGGCGATGGAGTTGCTGCGGACGCGGCTGAAGAAGGTCAAGACCAACGCCGAGTTCCTGATGACCATGTCGCTGGGCTGATCGCACGTTGTGCCTGTTCGTGGTATGGTGGACCGGCCGGGCCACCGGGCAGGATCTGGCGGCAGTTTCTCGGAGGGCAGACGTGCTGACGACCTTCAGGACGAAGGGCATCGCGGGGCTTGTCATGGCGAGCGGGATGCTGCTCGCCGGCCAGGCCGTCGCGCAGATCGCGGCGGCCACGCGGACCGACCTGACGTCGTACACCGCCCGGGCGGTCACCCGCCTGTCCCTGCTCGACCTGCGGGCGATTCCCTCGCCGCTGCCCTCGGACTTCGCCATAACCCACGAACTGCTGGGCATCGCCCAGGGGCTGGCGCCCGACGACGCGGAGATCGTTCGCCGGCGGATCGAGACGGCGTGGAACGCGGGGAATCATGCTTCCCTGATGGATCTGACCGCGACGCTCGTGCGGCTGGACCCGAGCGATACGGTGGCGCAGTTGCGGTTGATTACGTCGCGGCTGCGGCGATTGCAGACGGTGCGCGAGCGACTCGACGCCTACGCCGTGCTGCTCGGCCCGCGCGGCGCGGGGATCGACCCCTCGGTCCGCAGCCGGCTCGCCCTCGACGCGGCCTTGCTTGCCCGCGAGCAAGGTGACGAGCGGGGCTTCATCGAGCGTCTCAAGGAATCCCTTCGGCTGGACTCGACGAACAAGGACGCCGCGTTGCTCGCCCTGAGCGTGCACACGTCGCGGTCCGATGATACCCGGGCGCGGCTCGAACTCATCTCGAATCTGCTCCTCGCCGATCCGCTCGACACCAAGACGATCCGCATGCTCCGCGACGAGTTCGCGACCGGTGGGGCGATGAAGGCGGCGCTGCGGTTTCACGTGCTCGAGCGACAAATCCTGATGAAGGCCGGGCAATCCATGGATACGTCCTCGGAAACCGAGGGCTTCGTGCTCGACTGGATGGTGACGGGGGCCGAAGGAGTCGTCAAGGCGCTGACCACGCAGGTGGAGGCGCAGCGGGCCAAGGTGCGTCACGCCGACGAACTCGACCCGACCCGCCGCGAAAGCCCCAACGCCCTTCGCCCGGAAGATATCCGGCTGGATCTTCCCTTCGAGCAGGTGCGGGCGCTGGCGCTTGCGTCGCTCGGCGAGACGAGCCGCGACCGTTTGCGCGATTCGGTCGTGGAACTGGAGAAGACGGTTCACAACAAAATTCAGGCGTTCGCGGACCCGCTGCGGCGGCCGACCACCATGACGGAAGAAGCGGCGATCGACGCGGCGGGGGCCGTTCTGCTGGAGTTGCACCTGCTCCGCATGCTGACAGGGTTCGAGACCCCCGAGCAGTTGGAGGAGTTGGGGAAAATCGAGGCGGCGTTGCCGGCGGGAGAGGCTCGCGCCATCGCCGCGGCCCGGTGGCGGGCGGTGGTCGAAGGCCGCTACGCGGACGCGGCGGAGATGATCCCCGAATCCGCGTCGTCGATGTGGGCGCGGCTCGCGCGGGGCGAGGCGCTGGCGAAGTTGGGCGCGCCGGGTCAAGCGGCGAGGGTGTTCGAGGACATCGCCCGCGAGGTGCCGCTCTCACCCACGGGCGCGTGGGCGCGATTCCGCATGGGTGAACTCACCCCATCGCCCTCGGCCGAGACGGCAACCCGTGAGATCCAGGCCATCGCCGATTCCATCCCATCGTGGGTGGATGCCTTGCCCACCTACCCGCGTCAGTCGATGGCGGTGTGGGTCGATGTGGGCGCATCGTCCAAAGCCGCACTTCAATCTGAGCCTGCAACCATCAGCATCCGCTGCATGGCGCCGGTTCCATTGGGTATCGGGTCGGCACGGGCCATCAACTCGCGGTATTACTTCGGACCGAACCTCGAGATCGGCGTGCGCCAACGCGGCGAGCATACCGCCGGCGAGGTTATCGAGATCGATCGTCGGCTGCGGCTGCTCCCGGGAGAGCAGATCGTGGTGCCGGTGGACCCCGAGATCGGTATGATCGGATATCTCTGCGAGGTCGGCTCGGACCGGCCGAGCAGGCTGCGATGGCGCGTGATCCAGGGGTTCGAGACCGCGAGCACAGGAAGCCGCGATCCCGGCCCGGGGTGCGTGGAGTTGACGACCAAGACCGTGTCGCGCGAGGCCCTGCCCGAATCGAGGCTGGAGCCGGCGAGACTGATCGAGCGGCTGGGGCGCGCGAACGACGACGAAATCCCGGCGCTGCTCGTGGCCGTACGGACGCGGCTGCTCGGGGGCGAGGTGGGGGGCGTCCCGGACGCGTCATCCTCCGCGCTCGTGGCCGCGCTTACGCAGGCGTACCCGACGTGGAGCGTCACGGCCCGGATTCTGACCGCGGCGATGCTGCCAACGCCGGCGGTCGTGGCGGCGGTGGCGCCGCTTGAGCCGCTGTTCCGCGAAGACCACGACCCGCGCGTCCGCACGATCGCGGCATTGACGCGTGTCGCCGACCCGGGCGACCCGGTGCTCCGCGCGACGATCGACGGGGCCGACCCCGCGTTGGCGTCGTGTGCGAAGCGGCACGCCGAGCGGCTGGAGGCGGGCGTCCAGACCTATTCTCGCGTGGGCGCCCGTGGCGCGCCCGTGCGGCTTCCGAAGTAGGCCCTGTGGGTATCCGCGATACAGCACAATCCGTCAAGCCCCGATGGCGACGCGTTCTCGGGTTCGGGCTTGCGGTGCTCTTTCTGGCCGCCGCGGTCTGGAGTGTGGCGAACAGCGTCGAGGCGATGGGGCGGTTACGCGCCGGGCTCGGCGGTGCGCCGGCGTGGGTCTTGGTGTTGCTCCTGGTGCTGCCGATCTCCAACTGGCTGTTAACCGGCGCCCTCTTTCACGCGCTGACGCGGCCACGCGTCGCTGTGTCACCGGGACACATGACGGCGATCGTCGGCGCCGCCTGGCTGCTCAACTTCTTCCCGCTCAGCCCCGGATTCTTCGGGCGTCTGGCGTACCAGAAGGCCGCCCTGAATCTCCCCGTGCGGACGTCCGTCCGCATCGTGCTGGAATCACTGGCGGCGGGGTGGATGGTGTTCCTGTTTGCGCTCATGGCGACACATGAGGTCACGCACGGTTGGGGACGGTTCATCTGGGCTGGCGCCTGGATGGTCGCGCTTCTGACCGCCTTGTTCCCGATGAGCCGCCGTCAACCCGCCGGGCTTCCCTCGGCATACGCCCTGGCGTTTGTGCTCAAGTCGGTCGACTTCGCGCTCTGGGCGCTGCGGTATCTGGTGCTTCTGATTCTGTTGGGCCATGAGGGCGAGCCGACGCACGCGGTCGCGTTAGCGCTGGTCGCCCAGACGGCGGTGCTGGTCCCGTTCATCGGGAACGGGCTGGGGGTGCGTGAGTGGCTCGTCGGGCTGGTGGCCGCCGCCGTGCCGACGTGGTTCATCTTCGCGTCGCCCACGCCGCATCCGTCGCCCATCGCCTCGGGCGTCGCGTTGGACCTTGTGGGTCGAGCGGCGGAGGTGGTCGTGGCGATTCCCATCGGGCTGGCGTGTGCCGCGTACCTTGCGAACCGGACCCGTACGGCGGGTTCCGGTCATGCCGCGCGATCCGACGCCGCGGGCGGTTCGTAGCAATCACGTCCACGGGCGCTTATCAAGGTGAAGGCGAATCCGCAACCCGCCGAAGGCGTATGAGTGGGTGAGCGCGTGGCGTGCCGCGGGAAGGAATCCGATGGCACGGCGGGGTGATCGGACGCAGGGCCGCGGCCATGATCAGCAAGATCGAACAAGACCATCAGCGGTTCCGCGGGATTGTGCGGGGGAAGATCCGCAAGGAACTTCGCAAGTACCTGTCACGAGGCGAGATCATCGCGCGCGAAGGTCAACGGGCGGTGTCGGTGCCGCTGCATGACATCGACATCCCGACTTTTCGGTACGGAGACAACTCGGGCGGGGTGGGGATGGGCGAGGGGGACGAGGGGCAGGCGGTCGGGCAACCCGGGCAGGGAAAGAACGGCCGTGGCGGCGAGCAGGAGGGCCAGCACCTGCTCGAGGTCGATGTCACCCTCGAGGAACTCGCGGACATCCTGGGTGAAGAGCTCGAACTGCCGCGGATCCGCCCTCGGGGCGAGCACCGGATCACCACGATCCGCGACAAGTACACGGGGATACGTCCCGTCGGCCCGCAGTCGCTGCGGGTGTTCAAGCGGTCGTACCGCGAGGCGCTGAAGCGGCAGTTGGCGCTCGGGCAGTACGACCCGGCCAATCCGATCGTCGTGCCGATCAAGGACGACCTTCGGTATCGCGCGTGGAACGAGGTGAAGAAACCCCAATCGAACGCGGCGATCCTGTACATCATGGACGTCTCCGGCTCGATGGGCGACGAGCAGAAGGAACTCGTGCGGCTCGAGGCGTTCTGGATCGACACGTGGCTGCGCCGAAACTACGAGGGGATCGAGAGTCGCTACATCGTGCACGACGTCCGCGCCGCCGAGGTGGACAAGAAGACGTTCTTCTCGGTGCGGGAGGACGGGGGCACGCGCATTTCCTCGGCGTACGCGTGCGCCAAGGGCGTGCTCGATCAGCACTACGACCCGGCGTCGTGGAATATCTACGTGTTCCAGTTCACCGACGGGGACAACTCCTCGGACGCGGACAATCGCCTGTGCGTGCGGGAACTCCGGGAACATCTGTTGCCCCGCTGCAACATGTTCGGGTACTGCCAGGTCGCCAGCGCGTACGGGAGCGGCTCCTACCTGAACGTGCTTCAGGAGGCGTTCCCGACAGGCGAGCCGGACGCCGACGGGCCGCGGCTGATCACCAGCAAGGTGGGGTCGAAGGACGACATCTTCGATTCGCTGCGGACGTTTTTCAAGGCCGGTCGTTGAGACGTTGACTCGCCGGAATCGTGGTACACTGTGCCGATCGTGGGGTGTCCCGGCGACGTGGAGACGTACGTGATCCTGTTCCCCATCTACGGCGCGATCGTGCTGTACGCGGTGTACCGACTGCGTCGACGGTTCCTCGGCGCGGCGGTCTTGGCGGCGAGTCTGTTCGGCCTGGCGTTGCTCGCATGGGTGGACTACAGCCTCGGGGTATGGTTCACCGGCAGGCCACCCGGGGTCCTGTTCCGGCTGATGCTCGTGGTCGAGGCCGCGTTGCTGTTCCCGCTCGGGGGGTATCTGTGGACCGTACGACGGGAGCGGATCGAAGTGCCATGCCGAGCCTGCGGGTATGAACTGCTCGGGCTGGAGTCGTCCAACCCGACGTGCCCGGAATGTGGGTTGCCATGTGCGGCCAAGGTGATGCCCACGCCGGAGACGATTACGGCGGTGAACGCCACACCGGCTCCCTCCTGGGACACGCCGCCCCGCGTGGTGCCCGCGGCGGCGTAGTGGCGTGCTACCCGCGGACTAGGCGGTAGAGCATGCCCAGCATGAGCACACCCAGCGGCATGCCGAGGATCATCGCGAGTCGAAGCCGAGCAACGGTCTCATCGGAAAGCGATGCGACCATCGGCACGGCCAAGGCCGAAGGGCTTTGCGCAATAAGCGAATCCTGCTCGGCGAGCCAGTACACCGACGCCTCGAAGAGTTCGATATTGCCGGGGTTGCGGTACGTCGGGCGGCCATCGACGACAACCGCGTTCTGCGTGACGTTGTCGATAAACCAACTGTTCGAGCCGACGATCACGGCCCGCTGGGGTTTGCGCCCGAGTTCGGACCGCTGGACCGCCGCCGCGAGAAGCCATCGCTGGGGTGTGTCGGTCGGGCGGCCTTCGGGCCAGACGCTGTCGCGCGACGGGTCCATCTTCGGGAGGTCGTCCTGGGCGATGAGCGCCCGTGATTCCGGGGGGGTCTGCCAGAGGCGAAGCCATTCAGACTCCGCCCAGTGCGACGGGCCCGCATCAATGGTATAGAGGGGCTGGATGGTAATTCTGGACTTGTCGCTGATTGGACGTTCGAAGAGTGCGATAGGCCATGAGAACGCGGTGGGGAGGCCTCGCACGGCGCCGTTGATCGGCGCGGACCCCGAGGTGGACTCTTCAATCGACTGGAGGAACAGCACCGTGTCGACGGCGCGCCCTCGCGGAGAGACGGAATCGCGAAGCAGCGGGCGGCCCGTGTCCGCGGTCAGCCCGAACCTCGCAAGACAGGCGACCATGGGATCAGCGGTCCCTTGGCCGGGCAACACGGACGGATTCGCACATACCAAAAGATTGTCACCCCGTTCAGCGATCTGGCGGGCCACCTCCCCGAGCCGCTCGGCACGCTGCGGGCCGCCGGGTGTTCCACCTCGCCCCGGCGCGGCGGAGGAATCCGGCGCCAGAATGACGGGCACGATGGGCCTGGCCTTTTCGGGGTTCCGAGCATCCGGGTCAACCCCGAGCAACGAGGGCGGATCCTGCTGAAGGACGACTGGCCACTCGACCAGGTCGATGCCGCGGAGTCGCAATCGTTCCGTCAACTTGTTGAAGAGTCGGTCCTGTGTGAGCAGAGGCGAGACCTCGGCGTGGACCAGCAGGACAATGGGGCGTCGCGTCGCGACGAGTGAGCCGAGGCCGGCGGCGAAGAGCTCCTCGGCGCGGCGTCGCAGGTCCATCCGGGTCGACCCCTTCGCATCGAGCAGACTTCCCGGGGGAAAAAGGGCGTCCAGGTCGATCGCGGCGAGACCGGCTTCGGGAGGGCCGATCACCAGGGCGGCTTGGCCGGTTTCCAGCACTCGGGTCACGCGGAGCAGATCGACCCGGTCGATGCGTCGCATGGCCTCGAGCACGATCAAGGCCTGGTCTCGCCGACGCTCGATCTCGGGCGCGAGCGTGCCGGCGGCTTCGGCGGCGGGTCCGTTCGAGCGCTCCGCCAAGGCCCGGGTTTCCTGGGCGGCGGCGGTCATGACGTCGACCGCCCGGGCGAGGGCTTGGGAGATTGTCGAGGCGGCGAGATCGGTAGCCGGGAGAGGCATACCCCCGAGTCTGGATTTCAACGCCTCGCCGGATCGTTGGGCGGCGTCGCCGAGGTCTCGGGATGCAACCCGCGCGGAGGCCGCGGCTTGTTCAAACGTGCGCCGCAGGGCGGTGGCCTCCGGGGTGCCGGCGGGGAGTTTGTCCTGCACGCCGAGCAGGGCGGCGGAAAGAGTGTCGCCGAGATACGACGCGAGTGAAATACAGCCGGCGTTCCCGAGTTCGATCGAGGCGGTCTGCTTGGTGAGCGTGTCGCGTTCGCGTTCGATCAGCGTGCGGACCAGGTCGCGGTATTGCGAGAGCCCCGCGGTCGATCCGGTATCGATGAACGTGAACGTGAACTGGTCCGTAGTGCTGGCCATGGACTCCAGCACATCGCGCGCCGTCTGGCGGGCACGCGGATCGATGGACTTCATGTCCGCGGCGATCACGATGCGATGCTCGTGATCCAAGCGTGCGAGGAGGCGTTGGGTGCCCGGGGCGAGTGTCTGTTCGCGCAGGCGCGTGACGTCCGGCCTGTACCGAAACTCATCGCCGAGCACGTTCGCGAAGATCGCGACCAGGGTCGTGGCGACGACCAGGATGCCCCACAGGAAGGATGACCGGCGGCGCGCCGCGCCGCGTGGCCTGGGCTTCGGGGCGGCGAGTGTAGCCGCGGGCGTGGGTTGGGCTGTCCAGGTTGTCATGCGATTACCGCCATCGGCGCCACTCCGTTACACCCGCGGCCACGATCAGGGACCACCCCGACACCGTGACAAAGAACACGACATGGGCGCTGTCGATGACGCCCTTGGCGAAATCACTCGTTCGATCAGGGAGCGAAACGGCATGGAAGGCCTGCCGAGCCCAGGGCGGAACAAACTCCGCGGCGGCGGACGCGAGCATGAGGCCGAGCACGATGAAGAGGGTCACGAGGAACGCGAGCGTGGCGTTGCCGGTGAGACTGGAGGCCAGGGTGCCGATGGCCAGGTACAGCCCCCCGGTGAGCACCAGACACAGGTAGCCGGCGATCACGGGGCCGAGATCAATGGGTATTGTCGAGGTGCGTTCAAGGATGATGATGTAGACGCCCGTGGGCGCGAGCATCGCGATGAAGAAGAGCATCGCCCCGAGGTACTTGCCGAGCACGATCCCGGCGCCGCCGACCGGCGCGGTGAGCAGCGATTCGAGCGACCCGGAGCGTATCTCGTCCGCGAGGAGACGCATCGAGATCGCGGGCACGACGGGGAGGAGCAGCCACCCGGATACGGCGAAGAAATCGCGCAGACTGGCGGCCCGTCCCGGGACGAGCACGAACCGACCGAACACCATGCCCGTGAGAAACAGGAAGAGGGCGATGATGATCCATCCCGAGGGAGAACGAAAGTAGGACGACAACTCGCGACGCGCGATGGTGAGGACGGCGCTCATGCCGCTTCTCCACGTACGGCAGGCGTCTGCGTGGGTGTCTGGGTTCCCGTCGCCGGGGGATGAGCCTCACGCTCGGATTCCTCCAGCACCTGCATGAACACATTCTCCAACGTCGGAGTCTCGGAACGCATCTCCCGAACTTGCAACCCCGCCTCCGTCGCCGCGGTCCAGATGTGTTCACGGATGTCCGCAGACCCGGCCTTGGTCGTGATGACCCACTCGGTCCAACCGGCGGCGCTCGTGGGGGTGCTCCCCGTCGGCCGCCGACCGATCACGTCGGTCACGTGGGGGAGGCTCTGCCACATCTTCAGCAGGCGTTCCGAATCTCCCGTTCGCGGCTCGCGCGCCTGGACGAGATACGTGGCGCCCTTGAGCCGCGTCAGCTCGGTGGTGGTTCCGTCGGCTCGGACGCGCCCGCCGGCCAGGATGATGATGCGGTCGCAGAGACGCTCCACCTCGGGAAGAATGTGGGAACAGATGAGCATGGTGCGGTCTTTCGCGAGTTCGCGAATCAGTTCGCGCGTTTCGCGGATCTGCGTCGGGTCGAGGCCGTTGGTCGGCTCGTCGAGAATCAGGACCGGGGGGTTGTGCGCCAACGCCGCCGCGAGGCCCACGCGCTGGCGGTAGCCCTTGCTCAGCACGCCGATCTTCCGTTCCGCCACCTCCCGCACGCGGCAGCGATCCATGGCGTACTCGACGGCCTTGCGGCGAAAGGTCCGGGCGATCCCGTAGAGCCGTAGGCGGTACGCAAGAAACTCCCGTACCTTCATTTCCTGGTAGAGCGGCGTTGTCTCCGGCAGATAGCCCACGCGACGTCGTGCCGCGGTCGGACTGTCGATCGTGTCATGGCCGCCGATCAGAACGCTCCCCGCATCGGGGTTGAGCGAGCCGGTGATCATTCGAATAGTCGTCGTTTTGCCCGCACCATTCGGTCCGAGCAGCCCGGCCACCTGCCCGGCGCGGAGTTCGAACGTGACGCCTCGTACCGCGTGGAGTGACCCGAACGATTTATGAACATCAACGACATGAACCATGAGATGCCGTTACCTTACGGGAATGACGGCTCAGCCGAGCCACAGGCACATCCCCAATGTAGCCGATAATACTTTCGGCATTTGGGCGGATGGTCCTTCATCGACCCGGCAGTTCTTGCGTATAAGAACTATGGGATGCGGTTTCATCCTAGAGTTTCGTGAATCAGGAGGCGGTCACCGTCGAGTCATGGCAGGCACCTGTCGGGAAAGACTCCAGAGTGCTCAAACCGGGCGAACCTCGCGCGATCCGGCTGGGGACGGGCATTCCGAGGCCGAGCAACAGGACTCGTCGCACGATATGGTATCTCATCAGGACGCAACACCGGGGATGGGCGGGGGCTTGGCGGGGGCTGAGCCTCCGCCCCCCGTTGTTCGTGCCCCGGCACCCCACTTGGCCTCCCACCTGCTCGATTTGATCGGCGAGGGCGTGGCCTTGGCGACACGTGCCGGCGCGATGTTGTCGGCGAATGAACTGATCCGGCGGCTTTCCCCGGGGATGATGGAGCGGCTGTCGGGCCAGTGTCGCCAGTTCGACCGCGATCACCCACAACCCCCCCCGGGAGCGGCCGGGGTGATGTTGCCGGTGCGGGCCGAAGTTGCACTGGGTGACACGGACCGCTGGTATGAACTGACAATTACGCCGGTCACGGAAGCCTCGGGCCTGGATGAGGCCCGTTTGGGCCACCTGGTGCTCGTGCTGCGGGACGTGACGGCGGCGAAGCGGCTTCAGCAGAAGATCAACGCCATCGGCCAGGCCGGCAACGAGCTGCTCCGCCTCGACGCCGAGGTCATCCGCAAGAACAACGCGCACGAGCGTCTGAAACTTCTCGAATCAAAGATCGTGCGGATCGC
Organism: Phycisphaerae bacterium; assembly: GCA_022180725.1. Classification (GTDB taxonomy): domain Bacteria; phylum Planctomycetota; class Phycisphaerae; order Phycisphaerales; family UBA1924; genus RI-211. The sequence continues at coordinate 46,199 of BQMO01000023.1, read as the reverse complement.
GCAGAATCTTCTGCACTTCGATCACCTGGCGATCCGCCTGCTTGACGAGCGCACCGGTCGGCTGGAACTCGTCATCGGGCACAATCTTCCGCCGGATTTCGACTCGTTCGTGATCCGCCCGGCGCTGGAAGGGCACGGCATCAGCGGGTATGTCGCGGCGTCGGGCCGGTCGTACCTGTGCGACGACATCGCCAGCGACGCGTTGTATCTGCCCGGCGTCGTCGGGGCGCACTCGTCGCTCACGGTGCCGCTGAGGCTGCAAGACAAGGTCATCGGGATCATGAACGTCGAGAGCGAGAAGCCCGCGGCGTTCACGGAGGAAGATCGGCAACTGGGCGAGATCTTCGCCCGCGCCATCGCCATGGCGCTCCACACGCTCGATCTGCTCGTGGTGGAGCGCAGCGCGACGAACCAGTCGATCACCGGGCGCGTGGCCACGCAACTGAAAGACCCCATCGAGGACATCGCGCACGAGGTCGAGGTGCTCCGGGCGGAACTCCCGCCGGGCGACGCGCACGCGGCGGCCCACCTGAAGCGCATCACCGACGACCTGGCGGCCATCCGGGAGCGACTTCAGGAATGCGCCGCGGGGCCGGCGAGCCTGCTGGGCGTCGAGCAGGCCATGGCCCACAAGGGGCCGGACCCGGTCATCGCCGGGAAGCGCATCCTGATCGCCGACGACGAGCCGCGCATCCGCAAGACCATCGGCGACGTGCTGACGGCGCGCGGCGGGGTCACGACCATCTGCGAAGATGGCGCGAAGGCGATTGTGGCGCTCGAGCGCGCCGGAGCGGACGCGTTCGACCTGGTCATCTCCGACATCCGCATGCCCGACCGCAACGGGTACGAGGTCTTCGCGGCGGCGAAGAAGAACTCGCCGAGCGCCCCGGTCATCCTCATGACCGGGTTCGGCTACGACCCGCACCACTCGATCGTCCGCGCCTCGCAGGAAGGATTGCAGACGGTGCTCTTCAAGCCCTTCCAGGTGGAGCGGCTGCTCGACGACGTGCGCAAGGCGCTGACCGGCGACGCCGCGAAGAAGTAGATCGTCGAAAGCGGGCGAAGGGATTCGAACCCTCGACGTACAGCTTGGAAGGCTGTCACTCTACCACTGAGTTACGCCCGCGGGAGCGGCACTGTAGGTTGAAGGTCGAGCGAAGGTCTCGTGACCAGCGGTCTCTTTGACCCGCAAGCCCACCCCCCGGCCCCCTCCCTCATGGAGGGGGCGTCAGCCCTCGTATCGCCCGACAATCAGGGTGACGTTGTGCCCGCCGAAGCCGAAGGTGTTGTTCATGGCGTAGCGGACGCGGCGTTCGCGGGCGTGGTGGGGGACGAGGTCGATGTCGAAGCCGTCGTCGGGCTTGTTGAGGTTGATGGTCGGCGCCACGACTCCGTCGCGGACGGCGTGGAGGCAGGCGATCATCTCGACGGCGCCGCTGGCGCCCAGGCAGTGCCCGTGCATGGATTTGGTGGAGGACATGAGCAACTTGCCGCCGGCGGACATTCGGGCGTGGTCGCCGAAGACGCGGAGGGCGGCGGCGACCTCGGCCTTGTCGCCCAAGGGGGTGCTGGTGCCGTGGGCATTGACGTAGTCGATGTCGGCGGGGTTGAGGCCGGCGTCGAGGAGGGCCATCTTCATGGAACGGGCGGCGCCGGCGCCCTCGGCATCGGGGGCCGTGATGTGCCCGGCGTCGCCGGAGTTGCCGTACCCGAGGAGTTCCCCGTAGATGGTGGCGCCACGCTTCCTGGCGTGCTCTTCGGTTTCGAGGACGAACATGGCGGCGCCCTCGGCGAGGACGAACCCGTCGCGGTCCTTGTCGAACGGTCGGCTGGCCTTGGCGGGGTCATCGTTTCGGGTGGAGAGCGCCTTCATGACCATGAACGCGCCGATGCACAGGGGCGTGCAGGCGGCCTCGGCGCCGCCGGCGACCATGACATCGGCGAGGCCACGGCGGAGGTAGTTCATGGCGTCGCCAATGGCGTGGCCCGAACTGGCGCAGGCGGTGGCGTGGCAGGAGGCCGGCCCGCGGAGGCCGAACTTGATGGAGATGTTGCCGGTGGCGGCGTTGGCCATGAGACGCGGGACGGTGAAGGGGTTGATGCGGTCGGGTCCCTTGGCCTTCATCGTGAGGACGCCGTCCTCGATGGTCTTGATGCCCCCGATGCCCGCGCCGACGACCACGCCGCAGCGATCCCCGTCTTCCTTGGCGAAGTCGATGCCGGAGTGGCGGACGGCCTCGACGGCGGCGGCGATGCCCAGGTGGCTGAAGCGGTCGAGGCGCTTGGCCTCCTTGAAGTCGAGGACCGAATCCACGCTCCAATGCTTGACCTGCCCGCCGATGCGGACGTCCCAGTTGTCGCCGTAGACCTTGAAGTCCTCGCCCTCGATAAGGCTGATGCCGCTGCGGCCTTCGCGCATGGCGGCCCAGGTGGCGGATTCGTTCAGGCCGAGGTTGGTGATGGCCCCCGCGCCGGTGACGACCACGCGGTGAACGCCGGATGTGGTCTTCATGCGGGGGACTCCTTGGCCGGGCCGCGATGGGCCGGATCAGGGCGGCGACGGCCTGGGGTGATGCGGGGACGGACCGGGAAGGCGGCCCGTGGCATCACGCGCTGTGGTGCTGCTTGATGAAGTCGACGGCGTCGCCGACGGTCTTGATCTTTTCGGCCTGTTCGTCGGGGATGTCGGTCTCGAAGGCCTCTTCGAGTTCCATGACCAGTTCGACCTGATCGAGGCTGTCGGCGTTGAGATCCTCGACGAACGACGAGGTGCGGGTGATCTTGGACTTGTCATGCCCCATCTGCTGGGCCACGATCTCGATCACTTTCGCTTCGATTTCCTGCTCGGTCACGTTCGGTCTCCGGTCTAGGCGCTTTCGCGGGTGGAACCATACCCCTTGCCCCGACGCCCTCCACGAGCGCCGAACCGTGGTCATCCACGGCGGGGCCGATTATACGCCCTTGGGTTCGCTGGCGGGAGTGACCGTCGGAGATGCTGTCGGCACGGAAACGGCGACGCGGGCGGGCGAAAACTGCGCGGGCGGGTGAACTTCCGGGGCGATACAGGCCTTCCTGCCCGGATTGTCAGAACCGCCGCACAACCCACGCGAATCCTCTGTCGATGGAGCCTCCCGGGATTCACCACCGGGCATTCGCCCGGGCCATCGGGAGGCGGCGACGGCATCGATCGGATGCCGGGGTCAGTCAGCCCGACGGAACGGAGGGGTTCTTATGGGCGCCATGCCACGTGAGCCGGAAGCCTTCGCGGAAACAGTCGCGCAGATGCTCAAGCGGCTCCAACCGGAGTATTCGGTGGACTTTCTCGGGCCGCGCGAACTGGTCGTCAATGGTCGGCGGCTGGACCTGGAGAATCTGTTCCGCATGGTGAACCACGAGCCGACCCGCGGGACGGAGATCGTGGAGCACTACCTGGAGCAGCTGTTCGCGGGGGACGCGTTGCAGTTGATGTCGATGTCGCTGGACTTTGCCCGCCCGCGGATCATGCCGCGGATCCAGCCGGAGGGGATCTTCCAGCACCTCTCGCGCGACCAGGTGGCGCACGTGCCGTACGTGAACGACACGGTGATCGTGTTCGTGACGGACCTGCCGCACATGACGGTGAGCATCACGACGGAGCAACTGGTGCGGTGGGGCATCAGCGTGGACGACGCGGAGGCGATCGCGCGGAAGAATCTGAACGAGTACGCGCCGGACCTGGAGATGCAGTTGATCGAGAGCAAGGAGGGCGGGAAGGCGGCGATCCTGAGTCAGCACGACGGGTACGACGCGGCCCGATTGCTGCTCGACGGGCTGTACGACCGGCTGGCGCCGCAACTGGGCGGGAACTTCTACGTGGCGACGCCCGCGCGGGACATGTTCGTGGGCTTCTCGGCGGGGCCGGGCGCGTTCATCCGGCGCCTGCGCGACCGCGTGCTGCACGACTATCGACGCCTGCCGTACCCCATCTGCCCGGACTTCTTCCTCGTGACGCGCGACGGCGTGTGCGGGACGAAGGAGGAGCGCTCGACGCAGGGTGAAGCGGCCTGACGCAACGGCTCAGTCGAATCGGCCTTGCACCGCGAGCGGGAAATCCATGATCGAGGCGATCTCGTTGGCGGACTTGGCGGCAAGGTTGCGGAAGCGGTGGATGATCGGCTCGGGGTTGGGCGAGGCGAGCTCGCCGAGCTTCTGAAACTTGTGCGCAAGGATGGCGTCGCGGTCGGCCTTGTCGGGCCCGAGGTGGTTGCGCGCGTGCCCGCCGGGGTACATGACCAGCCCGGAATCGAAGGCGGCGCCCTGGTCGTCGGTGATGACCATGGAGGTGGGGATGCCGTCGGGGTACTTGGCGTCGTAGTCGGGCCCGCCGTGCTCGAACGACACCTTGGCCATCAGGGCGCGGGTGAGGGGGTCGTGGAGCGCGGAAGGGCCGAAATCATGGGGGAGGAGCATGAGTTCCTTCCACCCGAGGGGGACGGACTTCTTGGCGGCGCGAAGTTCGAGGGCCTTGCGGAGCATGGTGCAAACAAGGTAGAGCATGGAGTGATCGGCAGACTGGCGCGTCTTGGGGTCGCGCTTGGCGGGGTCGCCGATGATGCCGAAGGCCGGCTCGTACGCCCGGATGACGATCTTGGCGATGCAATCACCGGATTGGTCGTCGAGCAAGTGTGGGTGGCGTGCGAGGAGGTTGATGAGTCCTTGGAGGGCGCCGGCGGACTGGTGCTCGTAGAGGCCGAGTTTGAAGTGCATGCCCATGACGGCGAAGTCGTCGCCGGAGTGCCCGAGGACGAGGGAGAACGGAGAGGCGTAGTCCTTGCCGGCTTTGGCCGCGGGAATCCCCGTGCCGGCGCTCTCGACCTTGCGGAAGAGTTGCCCGGGACCCTCGAAGAGGCGGAAAACGGCCTCGGGGTTCCGGAAGATGTCGCGCGGGCCGAGGAAGCCCATCATGGAGCGGCGGACCGCCATGATGGCGGCTTCGGTGCTCAGGGCGGCGCTGGCGCCCTTGCTGTCGGAAAGTTGCTTGCCGGCGCGGATGGCGCGGAACGGGATGGAGTGGGCCACGACCATGCCGATGGCCGACTCGATCTGGGCGGCGGTAGCGCCCATCATCGCGCCGAAGGTCGCCGCGGAGGCGATGGCCCCGTGCAGCACGTGGTCGATCTTGTAGGACTTGAGGGAGAAGACCTCGGCGAGGCGGCCTCGGATTTCGTCGACGAGCACCATGCCGCGGAGGGCCGCGGCGCCGTCGAGCCCGCGGAGTTGGGCGGCGGCGAGGGGCACGGCGTAGAAGTCGTTGTGCCCGAACTCCCCGGCGGTGTGCCCGAGGGCGGGGTTGTACCCGAAGTTGGTGCCGTTGCTGTCCCATTCGCGGACGGCGGCGCCGTTGGCGACGATGGCCTTCTCGACCTGCACGTCGTCGCGCGAGCCGAACGTTGGCACGCCCTGGCGGACACAGTTTTTTGCCCAGGCAATCGAGGTGGCGGCGGGGTAATACCGGGCCTCGTCGCGGAGTAGGACCGGGGCGTTGGTGCCCAGGGCGATGGCGGAAATGCCGCAGAGGCAGGCGTCGGTGAAGAAGAGGTTGGTGCGTTCGAGGACGGCCGGGGCGGGCTGTCCCGTGGCGATGAAGTCGAGGGCGTACTCGGCGAGGCCGAGCGCCTGGTTGGAATCCGGGGGGAGCGTGACGTGCGTGGACATGGGGAACCTCCGAGGGGCGGTAGCGTAGGTTTGGGCGAGGGGCGTGGGGAAAGGATCGTGCGGTCGCACGGGGAATCCCGATGCTACGTTCCCGTGGTGCTGCGCACGCTCATCCCCAGCATGTTCCATCGGAGGCTGCTGCTGCTGCTGGCGGTGGCGGGCGTGGGGGGCGTGCCGCTGGCATGGCAGTTGGGGCGGCTGTCGCTGGCGCGGGCGGGGGAACACCTGGAGGCGGCGGAGGCGCGGCTGGTGCGCAGCCGACAGACACCGACGGTCCGCGGGAGCATTCTCGACCGCAAAGGGCGGGTGCTGGCGCAGGACCGCCCGAGTTTCGACCTCGCGGTGGACTTCCGGGTGCTCGACGGGACGTGGGCGCAGGCCCAGGCGCGTCGGGCGGCGACGCGGAGCGTGGGGTCGGAGTGGGGCAGCCTCAGCCGCGACGAGCGAGAGGCCGTTGTGGCGAGGTTTCTCCCGGTCTTCAAGGTGCACGTGGACGCGGCGTGGGATCGGTTGGCGCGGGCGGCGGGTGTGGAGCGGTCGGCGTTGGACGCGGCGCGGGACGAGGTGATGCGCCGGGTGGCGGCACGGCAGGAGGCGGTGACGAAAGCGCGGCTGGCCGAGGAGTTGGCGCCGTACGCGGGGAAGGACGTGCCGGAAAAGGAACTGCGGGCGATGACGCGTCGGGCCGAGGCGGCGATCGCCGAGCGGGAGCAGGCGCACGTGCTGGTGCGTCGCGTGGCCGATGATGTGGCGTTCGCGTGCATGGCGCTGTCGGCGGACGAAGTGGAGGTCGAACTGCCCCAGGCCGACGATCGACTGAGCGAATCACGGCGCGTGCCGACGGACCTGGTCGCGGCGGTGCCCGGGCTGGAGGTTCGTGACAGTGGGGAGCGTGAGTACCCGATGGAAGCCGCGCGGGTGGAAGTGCTACGCGGGACATTCCCGTCGCCGCTGCGCTCGGACGAGCCGATCGTGGTGGACGTCACGGGGGTGTTGACGCACGTGCTGGGGGCGACGCGTGATACGGTGTATCAGTCGGCACCGGGCGACGCCGCGCGGGGCGTCGCGGCGACGGTGGGGGACGCGGACCGCCGTGCGGCGTACCTGGACGCAAACCCCGAAGCACGTGCCGAGGCGTTCGTCGGGCTTGGGGTCGACCGGGGTTCGTACCGCGACGGGGATCGGATCGGCGCGTCGGGGATCGAGTATTCACGAGAGCACGTGCTGCGCGGGCTGCGGGGCATCCAGCGAAGCCGGCTCGATACGCGCGAACAGCAGGTGACGCCGCCGCGGCCCGGGCGGGACGTGCACCTCACCATCGACGCGGTGCTCCAGGCGAAGGTGCAGGCGCTGATGGCCCCCGAGGCGGGGCTGGCGCGGGTGCAGGCGTGGCATCGGCAGCACAGCCCGACGCAGCGCCTGGGCGACCCGCTGTACGGGGCGGCGGTGGTGCTGGAGATCGACACGGGCGACGTGCTGGCGATGGTGAGCACGCCGACGTACACGCGGGACGAGGCGAGGACGCAGTGGTCGCTCCTGGCGCAGGACACGCTCACGACGCCGCTGGTGAACCGGGCGGTGGGGAAGTACTACACGCCGGGGTCGATCGTGAAACCGTTGGTGCTGGTCGAGGCGGTCAGGCACGGGAAGTACCACCTGACCGAGCACATCGCCTGTACGGGCCATCTATTCCCGAAACAGCCCAACGCGTTCCGGTGCTGGATCTACAAGCAGTTCGGCACCACGCACTCGGCCCTGCTTGGGCACGACCTGGCGGCGGACGAGGCGACGATGTGCTCCTGCAACATCTTCTTCTACACGCTGGGGCAGCGGCTGGGGGCGGCGGGCGTGATCGAGGCGTTCGAGTCGTTCGGCGTGGGGCGGACGTTCGCGCTGGGCGTGGGGGGCGAGGCCGCCGGCGCGGTGGGGTTCCGCCGCAGCGCGCCCGACCGCGGGATGAGCGTGTTCGACGCGACCCAGACGGGGATCGGGCAAGGGCCGGTGACGTGGACGCCGATGCACGCGGCGAACGCGTACGCGACGCTGGCGCGCGGGGGCATCACGCTCCCGCCGCGGGTCATCGCGGGCGAGCCACGCGGGGAGCCGCTGGACCTTGGGCTGGAGAGCACGGCGGTGGCGGCGGCGATGGCGGGCTTGGACGGGAGCGTGAACAACCGTCTGGGTACGGGGCACCACCTGACGATCGATGGACGCGAGGAACCGATCTTCAACGCCGAGGGCGTGAAGGTGTGGGGCAAGACGGGGACGGCGGACGCGCCCAGGGTGCTCGGCGCGGACCCCGACGGCCCCGGCCCGGAGCCGCGTGAGGTTCTGGAAGAGGGAGATCACTCATGGTTCGTGATCATGGTGGGGCGCGACCGGCCTCGGTATGTCATCGCGGTGGTGATTGATTTCGGCGGGAGCGGGGGGAAGGTGTCGGGCCCGATCGCGAACCAGATCGTGCACGCGTTGATCGCCGAGGGGTACCTGTAGTGGCGCTCGTGACGGCCAGCGAGAGCAACGCGGGAATCGCGCGGCTGGCGCGGGCGGTCGCGGGGTCGCTCGTGCGGGTCGGCCCGGCATGGCTGACGGTGTCGGCGTCGCTGGCGCTGTCGCTGATCGGCGTCCACGCGATCGACATCGGGGCGAGCGTGACGCCGCACGCGGTGACCGTGCTGGGGCCGCTGGCGACCCGGCAACTGATCTTCATCGCGGCGGGCGTGCTGGCGGCGGGTGCGGTGTGCCTGCCGCACTATCGCGTGCTGGGGTACGCGTCGTGGGTGCTGTTCGGCGTGGCGCTGGCGATGCTGGTGTTTTTGCTCGTGCCCGGGGTGCCGTCCTTCATTGTCAGGCCTCGGAACGGGGCGCGGTCGTGGATTGATCTTGGTGCGGTGGACCTTCAGCCGTCGGAACTGGCGAAGATCGCGTGGGTGATGGCGCTGGCGTGGTACCTGCGGTACAAGGAGAACCACCGCACGTTCCGCGGGCTGCTCCCGCCGGCGATCATCACCGGGATTCCGGTCGGGCTGATCCTGCTCCAGCCCGACATGGGCACGGCGTTGCTCTTCATCCCATCGCTCTTCGCGGTGCTGGTGGCGGCGGGGGCGAAACTCAAGCACCTGGTGGTGGTGGTGGTGCTGGCGGCGCTGGCGGCGCCGGCGGCGTACCCCCTGCTGATGCCGCACCAGAAGGCGCGGATCGTGGGGCTGTTCCAGCAGTTCAGCGGGGACCGGCGCGGCGACCTGGACATCAACATGCAGAGCGTGACCGCCCAGCGCCTGGCGGGCGCGGGCGGCGCGTGGGGGCTGGATCAGGCCCGGTCGCGGACACTGGTGAGGTTCAACGCGCTGCCCGAGCGGCACAACGACATGATCTTCGCCGTGGTGTGCAATCGATTCGGGTTTGTCGGTGGGGTTGCGGTGCTGGGGTTGTACCTGCTGTGGGCGGTTGGGGCGGTGTGGACGGCGGCGCTGTGCCGCGAGCCGTTCGGGCGGCTCGTGCCCGTCGGGCTGACAGGGTTTATTCTCTCGCAGGCGGTGATCAACATTGGGATGAACGTGGGGCTGCTGCCGATCATCGGGATCACGCTGCCGTTCGTCAGCCACGGGGGCTCGTCGATGCTGGCGTCGTGGATCATGACCGGGCTGGTGTGGGGAATCGCCCTGCGCCGGCCGAAGGTGACGATGCGAAGGAGTTTCGAGTGGGACGACGAGGCGTCGGGGTGACCACGGCGCGGCGGGCGTACCGTGGTGGGCGTGATGAAAAAGCCCGCCGTCCAACCGAACCATGATCCGCGCGAGGTCCTTGATTTTGGCCTGGGCACGGCCCGCGCGCTGGAGCCTTCGCCGGATTTTCTGGCCGCCGCCGCGGCGTTGGGGGTGGAGTTCGAACCCGGCGATGTGGATCGGCTGGGGCGATACCTGGGCATGCTCCTGGCCGCCAACGAGAAGGCCAACCTGACGAGCATCACCGACGCGGGCGAGGCGTGGACGAAGCACATTCTGGATTCGCTGACACTGCTGGCCGTGCTGGCGGAGTTGCCGGCGGGCGCGCGGGTGATCGACGTGGGCACGGGCGGCGGGGTGCCGGGCGTGCCGCTGGCGATTGTGATGCCGCACTTGTCGTTCACGCTGCTGGAGGCGACCGGGAAAAAGGTGGAGTTTCTTCGGCAGGCGGCGGCGATGCTAGGGCTGGGGAACGTCGAGGTGGTGCAGGGCCGGGCCGAGCGCCTGGGGCAGGACCGGGGCGAGCGTGGCGGTCAGGGTCGCGAGGGCGGGCACCGGGAGCGGTACGACGCGGTGATCGCGCGGGCGGTGGGACCGCTGAACGTGCTGGCGGAACTGACCGTGCCGCTGGCCAAGGCGCCGGCGGCGGATCGTCCGTCGGGGGTGATTGCGCTCATCAAGGGGCAGAAGGCGGCGGACGAGGTGGTGTCGGCGGCGGAAGCGCTGCGGCAGGTACGCGCCCGGCACGAGGCGACGCTGGACACCCCAACGGGTCGGATCGTCGTGCTGACCAAGGACGCCCCGACGCCGAGGACCTACCCGCGGGCGGACGGCGAGCCGAAACGCTCACCCCTGGGCGGAGCGTTGCGCCGGGGCGGCGATGCCGAGCCGGAGGCATGATCGGCTACCATCGCGCGTGCCAACTGGCGTGGCGGACATTCTGAGCGAGACAGGCCCGATCGCGGCCCATCTCGGCGCGGCGTTCGAGGCGCGTCCCGAGCAGGGGGCGATGGCGTCGGCCGTAGCGCGGGCCATGGAGACGCGCTCGCACCTGCTCGTCGAGGCGGGCACGGGCGTGGGCAAATCGTTCGCGTACCTCGTGCCCGCGGTGATGCGGTGCATCGAGCGGGGCGAGAAGGTCGTCGTGGCGACCAACACCATCGCCCTCCAGGAGCAACTCATCGAGAAGGACGTGCCGCTGCTCGAGGCGCTGCTGGCGCCCGTCGGGGCCGAGGGTGTCCGGCGGCTGCGCCCGGTGCTCGTGAAGGGGCGGGGGAACTACGTGAGCCTGCGCCGGCTGAAACTGGCCTCGCAGCGGCAGGACCGGCTCTTCGCCGACGCCGCGGCGAGGCGGTCGCTGCACGTGATCGAAGATTGGGCGATGACGACGCGCGACGGGACGACCTCGACGCTGCCGCCATTGGAGCGCGCGGGCGTGTGGGACAAGGTGCAGTCCGACTCGGGCAACTGCATGGGGCGCAAGTGCCCGACGTATGCGCAGTGCTTCTACCAGGCGGCGCGGGGTGCACTCGACGGGGCCAATCTGTTCATCACGAACCACGCCCTGTTCTTCGCGGACCTGAACCTGCGGGCGCAGGACGCGGGGATTCTGCCGGACTATGACCACGTGATCCTCGACGAAGCGCACGCGGTGGAAGAGGTGGCCAGCGACCACTTCGGGCTGACGCTGCCCGAAGGGCGTGTGGCCCACCTGCTCACGTCGCTCGCCCATCCGCGAACCGGGAAGGGCTACTTGCCCCATCTGGCCTTGCGGGCGGAGGGCGACGGGCTGGCGGCGGCGGTGCGGTGCGTGGACCAGGCGATGCACGCGACACGGGCGTTCTACGACGACCTGCGGGCGCTGACCCGCGGCGGGAGCGGCGACACGCCTTGGACGCACGCCGGAGACGAGGCCCGCTCGGTGCGGGTGCGCGAACCGGGGGCCGTCACCAACGTGCTGACCCCGGCCATGCGCGATCTGGCGCTTCGGCTGAAGGCGCTGCGGGAGGGCGTGGTCGGCGACGAGGATCGGTACGAACTCAACGCGTACGCGATCCGGGCGGAGATGATCGCCCAGGCCGCCGAGACGCTCGTGAGTCAGACCCTCGCGGGGTGCGCGTACTGGGTGGAGACGTTGGCGGATCGGGACGACCACGCGGGCGGGGCGCGGGTGACGTTGGCGTGCGCGCCGGTCGAGGTCGGGCCGATCCTGCGGGAGCGGCTTTTCCGGCAGAAGTGCTCGGTGACCCTGACCAGCGCCACGCTGGCGACGCGGAGCGTGCGCGACGACGAGCCGGGTGAATCCGCCGAGACGGCCTTCGCGCACGTCATCGCGCGCCTGGGCTGCGAGGGGGCCAAGGCCCTGCAACTGGGCAGCCCGTTCGACTTTGCCCGCCAGATGACCGTGTACCTGGAGCGCGGCGGTGGCAGCGAGGCCCAATCCCGCCGGGGCGGCGCGCCCCGGACGCTTTCGGACGCGGATGACGCGGGCGAGCGGCGCGACGGGCTCTCGCCGCTGGCACGGGTGGTTCTCCGTCACGTCGACGCGACGCGGGGCGGGGCGTTCGTGCTCTTCACGTCGTTCGCGGCGTTGAACCGGTGCGCCTCGGAACTCGCCGGCCCGCTCGCCGAGTTGGGGTACCCCCTTCTCGCGCAGGGCCGCGACGGGTCTCGCTCGGCCATCCTCCAGCGCTTCCGTGAGAGCGGAAAGAGCGTGCTCTTCGGGGCGGCGTCGTTCTGGCAGGGGGTCGACGTGCGGGGCGAGGCGCTGCGCAACGTCATCATCACGAAACTCCCGTTCGATCCGCCCGATCGGCCTCTCACGCAGGCGAGGTCCGAGCTGATCGAATCCCGCGGCGGCAACCCGTTCATGGAGGACTCGCTCCCGCGGGCCGTCATCAAGTTCAAGCAGGGCGTCGGACGGCTCATCCGCGGCAAGACGGACACGGGGCGCGTGGTGATTCTCGATGAGCGTGTCCGTACCGCGCGCTACGGTCGGTTGTTCCTCGCCGCGCTGCCGGAGGGGGCGAAGATCACGGTCGAGGATGAGTGAGAGGCGGTACGCTTCTCCATGCCCAAGCCCTCCCCCTGGACCACTTTTGATGTCCACCCCGGCGTCGCCATGGTCCAGCAATGGATCGAGACATTGGAGGACAAGACGGGCAAGCCGCTCGACGGCTGGATGAAGCACATCCGTGCCCACGGGCCCAAGGACGAGAAGGCGACACGCGCCTGGTTGAAGGACGAACACAACCTGGGGACGAATACGGCGTGGTGGCTCGCCGAGCGGGCGCACGGGAATGACCTGTCCCTGCGCGACGACAGCCCGGAGCGGTACCTGGCGCTGGCGCCGAAGTATGCGGCGGGCCAGTACGCGGGAAAGAAGGAAGCCCTCAGGCCGATCTACGAGGCGCTGGTGTTGCTGGCGCGGAAGAAACTCAAGGACGTGCGCGTGTGCCCGTGCGAGACGATCGTGCCGTTGTACCGGACGCACGTGATCGCGCAGATCAAGCCGAGCACGAACACGCGCGTGGACTTCGGGCTGGCGCTGGGGCCGATGGTGAAGGCGGGGAAGAAACTCCCCGCGCGGCTGGTGGATACCGGTGGGTTCGCGAAGAAGGATCGCGTCACGCACCGGATCGAACTCACGTCACCCAGTCAGGTTGATGCGTTCGTGGAGCGGTGGCTGGTGAAGGCGTGGGCGTTGGATGGGTGATTCGATTCGACCCGGCGTCAGTGTGCGTGCCATGAAGCCGGAAAGGTAATGGTGCCATTATTCTGCACCCAACCGTGCCTCACGCGTTGAACCATGGCGTTGCCTTCGGGCTCGGTGGGGTTTCGAAAGCCCGGCACGGAGTGCCGGGCTACCCAAGCCGGGCAACGCCATGCTGACGTTCACGCCCGATCGATGCCGGTCTTCTGACTGGGCGGCGCGAAGAGGTCGAGAATGCGCATGGGTTCGAGGACGCGCACGCCGTGCGGAACGTGCGGCGGGATGTGCAGCACGTCGCCCGGGCCAAGATCGAGTTCGCGCACCGATCCGTCGGGCTGGGGAAGTTGAAAGACGCATCGACCTTCGAGGACGATCGACATCTGCTCGTTGTGGTGCGCGTGCGGCTCGAGCACGAATCCGGCCTGAAGGCGCACCTCGGAGAGCATGAACAACTCGCCGATCACCCGTCGACGGGAAAGACCTGTCAGGGGAGCATCCGCGGGGAGATCGGCAAGTGTGTGTTTCGTGGCTTCGGGCATCGATGCTCCTTCTGGTCTGGCCGATACGAACGGATGGCAAACGCAAGCAAAAGTCACATGACCATTGGGGGTTTCCGGGACCGTGGTAGAGTACGTGGGTGGGATGATGGAACCGTATTGAGAACTGCGGATCAGATAGTGGTAGGAGGCCACCATGAAGAACCGTGGCGTGATGTGCGGGACGCTGGCGGCGTGTGTGCTGATGGCGGCGGGCGCGCCCGTGGCGCTGGGGCAGAGCGCGAACCGGCGCGGCGCCATGGTCGAGCGGATTCGCCAGCAGGAAGATTCCAGACGCCAGGCCGCGCCGGCGAGCACACCCGCGCCGAGAGCCTCGTCGTCATCGCGCGAGTCCGCATCGCCGTCGCGTTCGACGCCTCCCGCGCCGACCGCGCCGAGCGGGCGATCGGCGATGGTGGAGCGGATACGGCAGAGCGCGACGCCCGCCCGTGGTGATGAACCGTCGCGCCCGGCCCTAGCACAGCCCGCGCCGAGCACGGTCAGGCCGAGCCAGAGCAACGGCTCGAACGATGTGGCGGCGAGTCGGCAGCGGCTGATCGACGCCGTCTCTCGACGCGGCTCGGGCACGCCGAGTGTTCAGGAAACACCCCGGCCTGCGCCGCGGCCATCAACATCGCTGATCCTCGCGGACCGCGAACGCGCGGCCGTACCTCCCGCACCGAACACGGGCGCGACCGGAGGGAGCACGCGGGAGGCGGTCATGGCGGGCGTGCGTCGGCCCTCGCCTCCGAACACAGGGTCGAGCGCATCGCGCGAGGCATCGCGCACCGCGATTGCGCGGGCCATCACGGAGCAGAACAAGGCCAAGGCGACGCCCGCACCCCCGAGCACAGGGGCGGATCGATCGCTGCTCGAGCCGCTCCGTCCGACGCCATCGGGCCGGGGCGACTCGGGCACGCTGCCGCACCAGACGATGGTGGATCGGGCGCGACAACTGCGCGACGAGCGCGTGGGAACGGGATCCGTTCCGCCCGCGCCCTTCACGGGCGTCGAGCGGAACGCGCAGGAGCGCGATGGGTGGTCGGGGAGTTCACGCGACCGCGACGGCGATCATCGCGGCGGGAATGACTGGAACCAGCGTGACCGGGATGATCGGCACGATCGCTACGGATGGAATCGACGTGACCGTGGCCGTTGGGATAGTTGGGATCGGGATTGCGACGATGACGGCTGGCGGAGCGGGTGGTCGTTCGGGCTATCCATCGGCTCGGGCGGGTGGGGCCTGAGCGCGTCGTACGGCTGGGGCCTGGCCCGTGATTGCGGGCCGACGTATGTCCGCTGGCACGACTGGCGTCCGCGGCGGTATGTCTACGACGCGTGCGATTACCGCTGGGACTGGTGCTCGCCCGTGGTCGTGCGGACCTCATGGCACAGGCCGCTCGCGAGCGTGTGCTGCTGGGAGAGTTGCCACAGTTCGTTCCACTCGGCCTGGTGCCACAAAACGCTGGTGACGACGTACGTGCCGGTGTACTTCACGACGAGCGTCGCGGGCTACGGCACGGTGGGGAGTGTGCAGACGTTCGTGAACGACGGGTACGCCGGGGTCACGCCCGTGGCCGTGGCGGCGCCGGCGTCGATCGCCATCCCGCCGTCGGCGTCGCGGTCGGCGTCGGTGGCGGTGACGTACCGGGCGAACGAGAAGGCGGGCGTGCTGGACTGGGCCGACACCCCGACGCGGATCGTCGGGGCGTTGCAGGACGCGCCGGAGTCCATGCGTGGCGAACTGGCGGGGCGCTACCTCGGGCGCACGGTGGCGGGCGCATGGGAACTGATTGTTGAGCGTGTGCAGCCCAGCGGTGATCGCACCATGCTGGTGTGCTCGGCCCGGGGCGCGAGCGACCGCCCCAGCCCCATCGTGGCCCTGATGATGGATGGCACGCCGTCGGGCCTGAAGGAAGGCGCGATCATCGTGGCCAGCGGGCGGATCGTCGAGGTCACGCTGAACGACCCCGACGCGCCCAGCGGCGTCATGGTGCTCGACGACGTGAAAATCGCGAGGTAAACCCGGCGGAATCGTGATACGACCCACGGCCCGGCCTCGCCGCCGGGCCGGTCTTATTTCCGCTTCTTGAACTTGCTCTTGATGCTCGGGGTGAAGGAACTCTTTTTGGGGCCGAACCCTGGCATGGGCCCCGCGCCCAGGG
The DNA here is from genome assembly GCA_022180725.1 of Phycisphaerae bacterium. Taxonomy (GTDB): domain Bacteria; phylum Planctomycetota; class Phycisphaerae; order Phycisphaerales; family UBA1924; genus RI-211. Next base: position 30,367 of record BQMO01000023.1, on the reverse strand, counting down.
CGCCCGCGCCGCGGGCGGCGCCCATGTCCTTGACGGCCTTCATGCGGTCACGCGTCGAGAGCGACGCCATCTGCCGCGTCATCTTGTTCACCATGTCGAACTGCTTGGTGAGGGCGGCGACCTCGTCGGGGGTGACGCCCGACCCCTTGGCGATGCGGCGACGGCGGGGGATGTCGATCAGGGCGGGGTTGGCGCGCTCCTTCTTCGTCATCGAGCCGACGATGGCTTCGATCCGGTCGAGCTGCTTGTCCTCGATGTGCACGTCCTTGAGCATGCCGCCCACGCCGGGGAGCATGCCCAGCAGTTGCTTCATCGGGCCCATGCGGCGGAGCGTGCGCAGTTGCCGCAGGAAGTCGTCCATCCCCATCTGGCCCTTGGCGATCTTGTCCTGAAGGGCCTCGGCCTCTTCGACGCTGACCTGTTCCTGGGCCTTCTCGACCAGGCTGAGCACGTCGCCCATGCCGAGGATGCGCCCGGCGAAGCGCTCGGCGTGGAACTCCTCGAGGGCGTCGATCTTCTCCCCGACGCCGACAAACTTGATGGGCGCGCCGGTGACCTGCCGCACCGAAAGGGCCGCCCCGCCGCGCGTGTCGCTGTCGAACTTGGTGAGTATGACCCCGTCCACTTCAAGGCGCTGGTGGAAGGCCTTGGCGGAGTTGACGGCGTCCTGCCCGGTCATGGCGTCGACGACCAGGAAGATGTGGTGGGGCGGCACGGTGTTCTTCACGCGCGCCAGTTCGCCCATGAGTTCGTCGTTGACGTGCAGGCGTCCGGCGGTGTCGAGGATCAGGACGTCCACCTGCCCGCGTCGGGCCTCTTCGTACGCGCGCTGGGCGACCTGGACCGCCACGCCCACGGCCTTGCCGTACTCGGCGCACTTGTCCGGCTCGCCATGGAAGAGCACACGCCCATGGCCGGGCGCCTGATCGCGGACCTGGTCGGCGAGGGTGTGCAACTGCTCGACGGCGGCGGGGCGCTGGAGGTCGCACGCCGCGAGCATGACGGACCAGTTCTTCTTCCGGCAGTAGGCCGCGATCTTTCCGCAGGTCGTGGTCTTGCCGGACCCTTGCAGGCCGCACATCATGACCACGGTCGGCCCGCCGGTTACGCGGGTGATCGGCGCTACCGGCGGGGGCAGGACCATGGTCTTGCCGTCGGGGCCCGGGGTGGGCGCCTGCGGCTTGCTCCCGCCGAGCAGTTCCACCAGGCGCTCGTAGACAATGCCGATCATCGCCTCGCCCGGGCGGAGGCTCTTCAAGACCTCCTGCCCGACGGCGTCCTTGACCACGCGGTCGCAGAAGTCGTCCACAACGGCCTTGTTGACGTCGGCCTCGAGGAGGCTGGTCCGCACGGCCTGCATCGCCTCGGCGACGTTCGCCTCGGTGATCGAGGCGTTGCCCGACATCCGGCGGAAGAGCGTGCTGAACGTGTCGCTGAGTTTCTCGATCACGGTGAAATCCTGCCTGCGCGCGGGTATCCGCGCCGAACACACGGCAGGGCTGTGACCGCAGCCAGGGACAAGCGTAGGGATTGCGGGGGAGTGCCGGCGGCGGGTATGCTCGCGGGATGGAACGATGGGATTCCTCCGTGGTGGCGACGGCCTCGCCCGCGGCGTGGCGATGGCCCACGCGCGTCCTGTTCCGATTCATCTTCGCCTACCTGCTGCTGTACAACCTCCCCGGCCCGCTGGGCAGCGTGCCGTACGGCGTGTACGCCGCGTACTGGTACAAAAAAGCGTGGGATTCGCTGGCGTCGCATGCGGGCGAGTGGATACTCGGCCGGAAGGTCGCGTTCGTACCGAATGGCAGCGGGGACACGACGTTCCACTACATCCAGGCGCTGGTCACGCTCGCGCTCGCCCTGGCGGCGTGCCTCGTGTGGTCGGTGCTCGATCGTCGTCGGCGGGCGTATCCCGTGCTGCACGAGGCGCTCACGGTCTACGTGCGCTACGTGCTGGCAACGGCGATGCTGGGGTACGGGTACGCCAAAGTATTCAAGAGCCAGTTTCCCTTCCCCGGGTACGAGTCGCTGATCAGCGAGTTCGGGCAGACTTCGCCCATGGGCCTGCTCTGGAACTTCATGGGGTACTCCACGCCGTACACCGTGTTCGCCGGGGCGTGCGAGGTGGTGGGGGGCGTGCTGCTCTTCTGGCGGCGGACGGCGGTGCTCGGCGCGTTGCTGCTCATGGGCGTGATGGGCAATGTCATGCTGCTCAACTTCTTCTACGACGTGCCGGTCAAACTCTACTCCACGCACCTCTTTCTGATGACGCTGTTCCTGCTGGCGCCGCACGTACCTCGGTTGGCGGCGTGTGTGACGCTTCGCCGGGTCGTGCCCGGGCCGCCGTCCGAGTGCCCGTGGAACCGCGGCCTGTGGCGGTGGGTCGCGCTCGCTTGCACGACGATCGCGGGCGGATACTTCACCATCGCGCAGGGTCTGGGCGGGTACGAGGTCTGGAAGACCTACGGCGAGGCGGCGCCTTCGCCTCCGCATTACGGCGTGTACGCGGTGGAATCGTTTGCGCGCGATGGAGTCGAGGTCCCGCCGCTGACGACCGATCACACCCGGTGGCGACGAGTGATATTCAACCGGCACGGCATGATGACGATCCAGCACATGCCGGGGACGTTGTATTGGTATCGGATGACGCTCGACGAGGCCGCCTCGACGGTGATGCTGACGGATTTCGGGGGCGGATCTCCGCGGGCCTTGCGGTACACGCGTCCCGGCGAGGGCGTTTTCGTGTTCGAGGGCGAGGAGAACGGGCACGCCATCCGGGCGCGCCTTCGCCGGGTGGACGACAAGACCTTCCCGCTGAAATCGGGCGGTTTCCACTGGATCCGAGATTGACGTGTCGGGCGCTCAACGTCCCTTGCGCTTCAGCCACGCGTGGAGTTTCGTCGCGGGCCACGTGTTGAGGCAGCGGTCGGGCGTGACCCATCCGCGCCGGGCGGTCATCACGCCGAAGCGGAGGTTGTCGAAATCCTCCCGCGCGTGGGCGTCGGTATTGACGGCGATCAGGCACCCGGCGTTCATCGCCTGGCGCACGTGCGTGTCGCGCAGGTCCAGACGCATCCAGTGGGCGTTGATCTCCAGGGCCGTGTCGTGTTCCTTCGCCGCGGCGATGAGGGCGGCCATGTCCGGCTCCAGCCCTTTGCGCCGGTTGATCAGCCGCCCGGTGGGGTGCCCGAGGATGTGCACCAGCGGGTGCCGCACGGCCCGGAGCAGACGCTCGGTGCAGGCGGTGGAATCCTGCGATAACGCGGCGTGCGGGCTGGCGACCACGATATCGAGCCGGGCCAGAAGTTCATCGTCGTAGTCGAGCGAGCCGTCCGCGAGGATGTCCACCTCGCTGCCCGCGAGGATCGTGATGCCGTCGATCTCGTCGTTGGCTTTCCGCACCGCGTCGAGGTGCCGACGCAGCCGGTCGGGTTTCAGCCCGTTGGCGATCGACGACGATTGCGAGTGGTCGGTGACGGCGATGGTGTGGAACCCGCGGCGTTTCGCCTCTTCCGCGAGTTCGCGGATGGTGAGCAGGCCGTCCGACGCGGTGGTGTGGGCGTGCAGTTCGGCCTTGATGTCGGCGAGGTCGACCAGGGCCCACGGGCCGGGCATGTCAGTTTCGCCGTGGTCCTCGCGCGCCTCGGGCGGAATCCACGGCAGACCCAGCGCGGCGTAAACGTGCGCCTCGGTGTCGGCCGCGACAGGCGTGATGCCCCGCGTGTGCGGGGGAGTTGCGTCACCGTCATGCGGGAACAGGCCCCACTCGCTCAGCGTGAGGCCCTTGGAGAGGGCGCGTTCGCGCAGGCGGATGTTGTGCGCCTTGCTCCCGGTGAAGTACAGCAGGGCGGCCCCCCATGCGGCGACGGGCACCACGCGGAGATCGACCTGAACTGTGTGGTCCGGGGCCTTGGCGCCGTCAGCGTGCTTCCAGCGTCCGGCATCATGATTCAGTGCGACTCGCACCGAGGACTTCGTATCACCCGCGGCGAGCACCTCGGCGACGTCCGGCGCGCCGCGGAACGCCTCGCCTACAGCATGGGCCGAGGATTCATACCCCGGGCGCAGCGCAACGAGCAGGTCGATGTCGCCGACCGTATCGCGACCACGGCGGAGCGAACCGGCGGCCTGGGCCTGCGCCACGCCGGGCAGGTCGCGGACGCGCGCGAGAAATGTTTCCGCCAAGGTCCATGCGCGCCCGAGCCACAGCCGCGTCGGTGCGCTCTTGGCGAACGTGAGGTTGGCCTTGATCTTCTCGACGGCCTTGGCGCCCATGCGCGGGAGGGCGAGGATCGACCCATCGGCGATGATGCGCTCGAGGGAGGTAAGGTTCGTGACCCCGCCCTGTTGCCAGAGCGTGCGCACGGTCTTCGGGCCAAGCCCGGGCACCTCGAGCAGCGCGAGAAGCCCGGGGGGAACCTGCGACAGCAGCGCCTCATGCTCGGCGATGCGGCCGGTGGTGACGAACTCGATGATCTTGTCGGCCATTTTCGGGCCGATGCCGGGGAGGGCCAGCAGCGACGGCCGATCCGAGGCGAGGGCGGCGACGTCGCCGGGAAGGTCGGCGATGACGCGGGCCGCGCGGGCGTGGGCCGCGGACTTGAAAGAGTCTTCGCCCAGCAGGTCCATCAGCCGGGCCATGGATTCGAGACCGTTCGCGAGGGATTCGTTGAGGGGCATCCTCGGCCACTCTACGCCGATCAGGCGCCCTTGGATTTGCGCGGTCGTGTCGAGCGCTTCGCCGGCTTTCGTTCCCCCACGACGTACGTCGTCGTGACTTCTTCGATATAGCCATCGCGTTGGACGGGTGGGTGGTGAACGGTGACCTCCGCGGGCAGACCCTCGGGCGGCGGGTACGCCTCCGCCACGCGGCGCTCGATCTCCGCGACCAATGACGCGCGGGCTGCGCGATCGACCGTGAGCAGGGCCGCGAGCCAGCGCCGGGCGAGTTCAGGCCCCGCCGGTTCGAGCAACTCAACGAGCATCCGGAGATGATCGCCTTGGGATGGCATCGGCAATACGGGCGACTTTCGCGGGGGCTTGTGCAGCGGCGGACGGCCCATCCGAGGAGGGTAGCCCGCCCTCGCGGGCTCGCAGGCGAACCTCCATCGTCTGGACGAAGAGTTCAAGACGCTCGACCCGCTGGATCAATCGCTCGAGCGTGGCGGCGACAGCGTTGAGCAGTTCGGACGGATTGGCCTCACGCAAGGCCTGCGGCCGCACGTCGGAGGCGTTCATCGGCCCGCGCCCGGTGAGGAGCCATTCGCCGTTGAGGTTCAGTCCATGGCTCAGATGGGTCAGAAACTCCACGCTGGGCGTGTGTCCGAGGAGGTAGCGTCGAACAGTTTCGGGGTGCGTGTGCGTCATGTCGGCGAGTTCGCGGTAACTCCGCCGGCCAACCGCGCCTCGCAACCGCTGGTGAAGCATCGACTCTTCCATGGCGTTCTCCGAACGATTCCCGTATGAACGTGCGATGACCGTCCGAAACGTATACGGAATCCTACCAGAACCAGAATGAATATGTCAAATGAACCAGCGGCTGGTCAAAGTTGCCAAAGGCTGCTGCCCCAGGTGAGTCCGCCGCCGAAAGCCAGGAACATGACCTTCATGCCCGGGTGTACGCGTCCGTCGCGGACAAGTTCATCGAGGCAGATCGGCACCGAAGCGCCGACGGTGTTCCCGACGCGATCGATATTGATGTGCAACTTGGATTCCGGAAGGCCGAACTTCTCGCGGGCGGCGGTGAGGATGCGGGCGTTGGATTGATGGCAGATATAAAGGTCAATGTCGGCGGGGCCGAGGTTGGCCTTGTGGAGCGTTTCCTCGATGAGTTTGGGAAAGGTGCCGACCGCGAACTTGAAGACGCTCGACCCGTTCATGGAGACGTACCCGCAGGCATTGGCGTCGGGGGGTGTGCCCGAAGGGAAGTCGGTCGGGCGGTGGGGGATGTAGATGTCCTTCCAGCCCGGGCCGCTGGCGTGAATGGACTGCGCGAGAATGCCCAGCGCGGGGTCGTCGGTGGCGCGGAGAATGGCGGCGCCGGCGCCGTCGCCGAAGATGATGGCGGTGCCGCGGCCGGCGGTGGAGTAGTTCATGTGCCGCGTCAGGGTGTCGGCGCCGAGCAGCGCGATGGTGTTGTACGCCCCGCCGCGAATCAGGTCGTGCGCGACATTGAGCCCGAACACGAACCCGGAGCACGCGGCGTTCAGGTCGAACGCGCCGGCCCGCGAAGCGCCGACGGCCTCGGCGACCAGGCAGGCGCAGGTCGGACACTCCATCTCCGGCGTCATCGTGGCGCCGATGATGAGATCGAGATCGTCGGGCCGAAGATGCGCGGCGTCGAGGGCCTGGCGCAGGGCATGGGCCGCGAGGACCGACACGGACTCCCCTTGATCGATCCGGGCGCGGCGCCGCTCGCGGATGCCCGTACGCTGGACGATCCACTCATCGGTGGTGTCCATCATCGCGACGAGATCGGCGTTGGTCAGCCGCTGCTCGGGCAGATACGACCCGGTGCCGGCGATGCGCACCCCGCGGGAGGCCCGGCCCGGCGCGGTCATACGCGCACGCCCTCGTCGGCGGCCTCGCCGTTGGCCTGGCGGACCAGTTCGGGCACGTTGTGGGCCTCGACCTCGGCGATGCGCTTGATAATGGCCTCGTTGACGCCCGCGCGGACGAACGTCCGGCAGTTGCGGATCGCCGCGCGGATCGTGCGGGCCTCGCTCGAGCCGTGCGCGATGAAGCACGCCCCGTTGATGCCCAGCAGCGGCGCCCCGCCGTGCTCGTGATAATCGTTCTTCGCGTAGATCCGCTTCACGACCGGCTCGAACTTGGGCACGAGCGTGGGGTCGAACTCGAGGAGTTCGGCGGCGATGGCCTTGAACAGGCTCTTGGCCATGCCCTCGGCGGCCTTCAGCAGCGTGTTGCCCACCAGCCCGTCGGTTACCACCACGTCGGCCGCGCCGTCGAAGAAGTCGCGGCCCTCGATGTACCCGATGTAGTTCAGCCCGGGCGTGGCCTTGAGCAGATCGCGGGTCTGCTTGATGAGGCCCGTGCCCTTGGCCTCTTCACTCCCGATGTTCATGAGCGCCACGCGCGGATTCGGGTTGTTCAGCACCCGGCGTGCGAGCACGTCGGCCATCAGCCCATACTGCCAGAGATGCTCGGGCTTGGGTTCGGGGTTCGCCCCGGCATCGGTCAGCACGACCGGTCCGTGGAACGCCGGGACCGTGACGGCGATGCCCGGACGCATGACATTGGGCAGCCGACGCATGAACAGCGTCGCCGCGGCCACGCACGCGCCCGTGTTCCCCGCGCTGAGCACCACGTCGCACCGACGGGGGTGGTCCTTGGCTCCCATCTGGTGCATCTTCACGATCGACGAGTCGGTCTTTCGTCGAACGCCCAGCGAGGCCGACTCGCCCATGTCGATCACCTGCTCCGCGTCGACGATCTCCAGTCGGGGGTCATCGAAGCGCACGCCGCGTTCATCGAGGTAGTCGCGGATGACGCGTCCCTTGCCGACCAGGACGAGTTGATCGCCCGGCGGAAGGTCGTCAAGAGCCATGACACAGCCCTTGAGAATCGCGTCCGGGGCGTGGTCGCCCCCCATGATGTCCACGCCGACCCGGACGGGTCCGGTGGTGGAAGGCGCCGACTTGACGTCATCCAAACCCATGCTTCAACACCGCCTCATGCTGCCCGGCCGCGCACCCCCGGTTGGACCTCCCTGCTGGCGCGGAGATTCTTGGGGTGTATGGTACAAACCCTGCGGACGGCGTGGTGTCGGTTGATCGAGCCGTCAGGCCGCCGATGAACTCAGGCTTTGGGAACGCCAATGCCGAGTTTGGGAACCTTGATCTGCAGCCCGGCGCGGACGTACCCGGATTCCTTGCAGGCCCGGTGCGACTTCTTGGGCAGGCCGGTGAGGGGACAGGTGCACAGATTGATCGGTTCGAGCGCGTGGTGCGAACGACGACGACGGGACCGGCCGTAACTGACTCGTTGTGGAGGAAGCATGATTCTGCTCCGGCTTGCGGGCAGGCCCGCCTGAATGCGACGCTGACCCCGGCAACATCCCGAACAGGCTCGGGACCCTGGGCCGAGACTTTAGGCCGAGGGTCCTCGTGCGGCAACCGAGCACTTCGCCGTGTATCTCGCGATCGCGAACCGATCCCATTCAAGGGCGAGCGGGCATGCGAAGCCCAACGCGGGTGTGTGGGCGAGCAGGGCGTCACCTCGCGACCGCGGGCTCGATGAACCGACGGGGCCACCGGTGGACGGGCCGCGATGAGCGGTCTAACGTGTGGCCCACGCCTCCGTAGCTCAGTTGGTAGAGCAGCTGACTCTTAATCAGCGGGTCCAAGGTTCGAGTCCTTGCGGGGGTACTTGGCCGGGTGAATTGCCACTGTACGCGTGCAAACGCGACGGATTCGCGCCGGCTTCGTGAACACACTGTCGATGGACAAGGCGTGCGGATGCATCGCCGGAGAGCGGTTGCCAAGCTGCGCGGCGGCTGAATGATCCATCTGCGCGCAAAAAACCCTCGGGAGCCAAGGCCACCGAGGGTGTGTGATTCAGACCTGCGAGCCCGCGCGCGACGCCGTTACGGGCAAGGCTCGCCACCGACGACGAGTTCGACAGCCTCGACGTCGGTCCCGTTGACCGCGCCGTCGCCGTTGAAGTCCGCGTCGGGCTGGCAGAAGTCGCTGAGGTCGCCCCCGACGGCGAGTTCCATGACTTCGACATCCACGCCGTTGGCGGCGCCGTCGCAGTTCACGTCCGGGTCGCACGAGGGCGGGGGCGTGGCGGGCGTGGGCACGGCGACGGTGACGGAATCGGGCGTACCGGGGCGGAACAGGCCGATGGTCATCGTGCCGGCGACGGGCGGCTGATTGGCGGTGAAGCGGTAGTTATAAAGCGTGCTCCAGCGCAGCGCGTTGGCGTTCTGGTTCTGGGCAAAGGTTTGCGTGGCCCAGGTCAGCGTGTTGCCGGACTTGGTCCAGGGCCAGTCGGTGCCGGCGTACGGCTCGCCCGAGTGGTAAAAGACGTCGTGGAAGCCGACGTCGGACACGCTGACGGCCTGGGGCACGGAGACGGCGACCGAGCCGGCGGAACGGTGGGCGTTGATGTTCTGGATGGCGTACTCGTAGGTCCACGTCCCGTTGCCGTTGCTGGTGACCTTCGACCCGACGATGAACCGCGACACAATGTTGTTGTCGAGGTAGTCGGCGTTCACGAGCGTCACGGACGCGTCGTTGGCGGCCCAGGCGTTGATGGCGGCCTGCTGGACGACCGAGGCGCCCGCGAAGGCCGGCGTGGCCGTGGTGCTGGCGATGGTGATGCGTCGCCAGGTGTTGTTGTTCAGGCCGTTGTTCCACTGGGCGTCGTCCTGCGTGACGTACTGGCACTCGGCGAAGTAGAGGGCGCCGGCGTTGAGGGCGGGGTTGACGTCGTCCTGAAGAACCTGGAGGCGGCGGGCGATGGCGCCCGAGTAGGCCGCCCCGCCGAAAGGCCACTGATAGACGCCGTTGGTGGCGTTGACTTCGGAGCGCGGGCCGAGGTTGCCCTGCGAGCCGTTGAGGCCCGAGCCGTAGGCGTCGGTGCAGGCGATGCCGAGCTGCTGCCCGCCGTCGGGGGGTGAGATGCAGGTGCCGCACCCGGGCGAGTTCGTGGAGGAGAAGCCGTGCTTGAGGAAGGAGAGGCCGATCTGCTCGAAGCGGCCGTTCTTGAGGCGGTACATGTTCTGGGCGATGACGGGGTGGAAGGGGGTGCCGTTGTACCAGGCGACGGGCGCGTCGCCCACGTTGCAGGCGTCGGTGCCGATGGCGTAGGCGTTGATGCCGCCCAGGTTGCCGTAGTAGGCCATGTCGATGAGGTTGTGGACGGTGACGTCCGGCCCATTGGTGGGCGGGGGCGGCGGGTCTTCGAGCGTCACGGTGAGGGTAAAGGCCCCGGTCGCGCCGTTATACCCGGCGACGCGGATGAGGTAGGTCTGCCCGCCGGTGACGTTCGCGGCGGTGGAGGATTGCAGGCCGCACGAGTCGTCGTTGCAGGCCAGAACGTTGGACGTCGTGCCCGGGCACCCGGAGTGGATCGCGAGGACGGTGTCCCACCCGGCCCCGCCGCAGGTGGTGATGACGAGGCGACGATCGGTGGGGGGGATGATCTTGTACCAGACGTCGGGGCTGGTGTTGGACGAGCCGCAGCCGGACTGGCCGTCGTTGGTCGAGCCAACGGTCGTTCCGGCGTACGTGCCAGGCGTGATCAGCGTGGCGTTCGCACACACGTTCTGCTGAGCGAACGCGGCGGCAGGAATGGCAAGACCGACGGCCAAGGCAACCAGGCGCGAGCATGAGGTCCGCATCGAGTTCTCCATGAAATGAGGATCCATCACCATACCACATCGCGAGGGGGTCGGCGAGTGAAAATTCAGTAAAATGACAGCGTTATAGGCACTGGAATCCGCCGACCGCGATTCCCACGGCCTCGGAGTCCAGGTCGTTCCGCGATGCGGTCGAGATTAACGACGGTCCGCCGTCTCGTCACGACGGCGTGTACCCCAGGACCGCGGCGATCTCGGCGCGGTCGTCGTCCATGCCCTTCTCGTAACGGTCGGCCTCGTCCTGCGTGTGCGGATCGGGGTACGTGCTCAGGCGGTAAGCCAGCGTTCGCCGGTAGAGTTCGAGCGCCCGGGGCGAGGCCGGGTTTCGCTTGCCGTCGCGCTTCACCTGCTCACGCAGCGCCGCCAGGAACAACTCCGAGAGGGCGACCCGGGCCTGGGCGCTGTCGTCGGCGGCGAACACCAGACGCGCGGCGTCGTCGAACCGGTCCTGCGCGATGAGCGGCGCGGCCTGCGCGAGCGCCGCGTCGCGGGCCGCGGCGCGTTTCCGCGCAACAACCTCGGCCTCGTTCTCCGGCGTCGGGGGCGGTTCGGGCGCGATGAACTCGATGTCGTACTTCCCGCCGTTGTCCTCCGGGTTGACGGTCGGTCCCTTGTGCCGGAGCAGTTCGAGCGAGTGCAGGCATGTTTCCATGACGCGCATGAAACTGGGTTCGAGTTCGCGCGGGCACATGGCGTGCGCGGTCACCAGCCGCCCGCCGTCCTCGAGGGCGACCAGGCTCATGACGAGTTCGGTGCCGTTCTGCTCCTGCAGGGCGGTGGCGATGATGGCGGGGTGGTTCTTGTGCTGCCCGCCGACGTAGGCCGGCCCGATGCTGAGCAGCCGGATGCCATGGTGCGCACACAGGTACGTGAGCCAGTCGCGGACGGTGCCGTCGGCGTATCCCGGGCGCGCGGCGACGGTGATGACGGCGAGCGCGACGGGCGACGACAGCAACGCCAGCGGGGCGCACACGTGCGGCGTGTCGAAATCGTGCTCCTCGGGCGGGAGTTCCGCTTCCACAAACCCCGTCGGCACCTTCATGGTGAAGTCGAGGTCGGCGAGCCGGTTTCGGAATGTCGCGCGGCGGGTCTCCATGCGGGTCCTTTCGGGGGGTTCACCACTCGATCCACACGAGAACGATGACCAGCACGACGACCGCCGCGAGCGGGAAGATGCCCGTGGCCGCCGCGTACCAGGGCTTGTGCTTCACCATGAGCCAGACGGCGCCGGCGATCGCGATGGCCTGCATCAGCACGATGCCCCACATCATCATCTTGCCCTGCTGGAGGTGGGCGGGCTTGGCGTTGGCCATGCCGGCCATGAGCATCACCAGGGTGGTGAGCGAACTCAACAACCCGACGATGGAGGCGACGATGGCAAGGAGATACGACACGAACACACATACAAAGCGACGGAAGGGGCCGGCGAGGCTGACGAATTGTGCGTGTGGTGGCCGACCACCTGCCCATATATTGTGAGGTGGGCGTTACGGGCACGCCTGGCCGCCGACGACCAGTTCAACGGCTTCGACGTCGGTGCCGTTCACCGCGCCGTCGGCGTTGAAGTCGGCGTCGGGCTGGCAGAAGTCGGCGAGGTCGCCCCCGACGGCCAGTTCCATGACTTCGACATCGACGCCGTTGGCGGCCCCGTCGCAGTTCACGTCGGGGTCGCACGAGGGCGGCTGAAAGGCGGCGGCGTCGGCGGCGTTGACGAACCCGTAGCCGCGGATGTAGAGCGGGTCGGGCTGGCCGTTGGCGACCATGTCGGAGGCGGTGGCGAAAAGGGCGGCGCGGAGTTGATCAACCGTCCACGTGGGGTGGGCCTGAACGATGCAGGCGACCGCGGCGGCGACGAGGGGCGTGGAGAGCGAGGTGCCGCTCGCCTGGACGAGCGCGCCGAGGTCGTCGGGGTGGACGGTGTACGTGCCCGAGCCGCGCGCGAGGACTTCGGGCTTCACGCGCCCGTCGGCGGTGGGGCCGGAGGAGGTGAAGGAGGAGGTGGAGCCGTCGATGCGGCCCGCGCCGCAGGTGATGACGCGGAGGGCGTCGGCGGGGGCGATGAGGCTGCTGGTGGCGGGGTTGTCGTCGTGGCCCTCGTTGCCGGCGGCGGTGCAGCAGTGCAGCCCGTTGGCGGTGGCGACGTTGACGGCGAGGGTGGTGACGGCGGTCAGGCCGTCGAGGTCGGCCTGGGTGTACCAGTCGATGTAGCCCAGCGAGGAGGTGGCGACGTCCCCGCCGTGAGCCTCGATGAACTCCAGGCCCGCGACGTAGTTGTCTTCCTCGATGGGCGTTTCGCTGGTGATGTCCTCGGTCTTGCAGAGAATGAACGAGGCGTTGTAGGCTCCGCCGACAAGCACGTTGGGCTGGTAGGCGCCGATGCACCCGAGGATGAGCGTGCCGTGGGAGTGCTGCCCCCCGGGGTCGCCGGGGTCGATGCCGGCGTTGTTGTCATTGTTGATGAAGTCGTGCTCGGCGATGACGGTAACGGCGTGGCCCGGCGTATTGAAAGAGTCGTGGGCGCGATGAAAGCCGGTGTCGAGGATGCCGATGATGACGCCCGCGCCGGTGAAGCCCTGCGTGTGCAGGGCTTGCAGATTGATCTGGGCGAGTTGGGGGCTGGCGGGGCCGTAGAAGTCGCGGTTGGCGTATCCGCCGGCGGGGGTCGGAGTGAAGTCGATGGGCTGGGTGCGCGGGCCGGTGCGGACGGGTTCGAGGCGCGCGACGCAGGGGAGGGCGGCGATGGCGGCGGCCTGGTCGGGCGTGACGAGCACGCTGATGGCGTTGGCCCAGCGCGAGGCCTGGCGAATCGTCGCGCCCGTGGCGGCGATGGCGTCGCGATAGGGCGAGTGGACGGGCAGGTCGCGCTCGTCGACCAGCCCGGGGTCGGTACGGCGGGCCAGGCGACGCTGGAGCGTGCGCGGGTTCATCGCGGCCTGCGCATTGGCGAGCGCCGCGGGGAGGGCGGCCGGGGCCACGCCCTTGTCGGCGAGGAAGACCCAGACGGGGAGGCGATCCGCGCCGGCGGCGAACCGGGCGGAAATCGCGGGGTGCACGGGGGCGGGTGACGGCTGGGCCGAGGCGGACGTGCACGCCAGCGCGGCGGTAAGACAACACACAAAGGCCGAGTTCATGCAGGATACTCCGTGCATGGAGCATACCGCGCCGTTGCATGGGCACAAGCCCCGGGCAAGGTCCGGTATTGTGCAGGGTCGTTCGGCCGAGTTGGCCAAATCGGCCGGGGCAGCGCACCCCCTTGGGCGGGAGGCCCCTCAGAGGTTGCGGCAGCGCGTCCGTGGTTCGCCCGCACGATCAAGCCCGGGCAACGAATCGACGGCGTCGGTGAATGAAGAGGAGCGCCGTGGCCGCGACAGACGCAACGCCGGGCGCGGGCGTGTGCCAGATGCGCAGCGAATCCATGTAGAGGCGTTCGGTGGCCGGGCCGGTGCCGCCGCTGACCGACGCGGAGAACGACATGCCGGTCGAACTCTCGAGCGCCTCGATGTCGGGGATGCTGAGTTGGAACCCGCCGAAGGGCACGTCGTTGAGCATCCCCGTCACCGCGCCGGTGTACATGTCCATCTCGGCGACGAGGTAGTTCCACTCGCCCAGGGGCACGGCCGGGCCGATCAGCAGCGGGGCGTTGTTCATCCCGCTGGTCGCCACCACGCGCCCGTTGTCGATGCCGACCTGGAGCAATCCGCCGGGCACTTCGTTCACCGACCAGAAGCGGAAGGAACTCGTGGAATCCGGGCGAAGCCCTTCGAGTTTGAAGTACCCCTCGAGGCGTAAGACGACCCACCCGGGAATCGGGTCGAGTTGGATGTACGCCGTCTGGCGGTACGCCTCGGCCTGCGGGCCGTTGATGGCATTGAAGACCACGCTGTGGAACCCGAAGTACGAGTCGGCGTTGGTGACCCGCCATGCCGCCGGGCCGGTGGTTCCCTGCCAGAGGTCCTGACCCGGCAGCGGCCCGGGGAACCCCTGCCCCGGTTCGAAACTCGTCGCGTAGATGATGTGGCCCATGGCGGGCGTCGCGGCCCCTGCGAGCGCGAGCGACAGCGCCACCCACCCCGCGCGCGCACCCATGCCAAGGCCAACCCGTCTCATGGTCTTACCATGCCACACGCGGGGCCGAATGCCACCCGGGAACGCAGTTTTTTGTTACGAACGCCGACCGGACCCGAAGTTCAACTCCAGGTACCGGGCCACGTAGTCCACGATCGACGAGCACTCGGGGATATCCGGGTTGCTGGTGAAGCCCATCGGCTCGAAGCGCATGCCCTTGAAGCGGGCGACGGCCTCCTCGACCGTCAGGCCGTATTGGAGGGCCAGGCTGAACGCTCGGCAGAAGGCCTGGCACATGCCCGAGATGGTCGAGCCTTCCTTGGCCATTTTGATGAAGATCTCGCCCGGTTTGCCGTTGGGGTACAGCCCGATGGTGAGGTACCCCTCGTGGCGCTCGACGCTGAACTTGTGCGTGATCGATTCGCGCGTGACGGGCAAGGACTGACGGCTGGCGATCATCGGCGCGTGCTCCTCGTGCGGCGTGCCCTCGCTGGTCGGCCCGGTCGTCATGGGGGCAATGTAGGCCCCCGCCGCCGACCGCCATCCGGCACCGCCGACCGCAATCCGTCGCAAGCCCCGTGCCGGGCTAGTTTCTCTATCGACCATGCCGCGGGACACGCCGCAACATCCGCGTGATGCTCGATTCACCCTCTATACTTGCCCCACCGGGAAAGGGCCACCCCCGTACCTGGCCGATAGTGTGTCCATGACGATCCTCGAGGCATCCTCCAGCACCCGCCAACGCTCGAGCGTCACGCTCGGGGGTGTGACATTGCTGCTGGTGGTGGCCTTCGCCCTGAACGCCTCGGCCGGGTTGCGCGACATCAAGCGTGGTACGGCGTACCGAACGGAAGTTGCCCGGTCGGTCGCTGTCGTCGAGGCCGCCCGGACGGCCCGGCAGACGCGGACGCAGCGTCAGGTGCCGACCGCGACGATCGAAGCCCGGCGTCAGTTGCCGAGCGTTCAACGGGTTCTGACGGTGGTGACCCCGCCCGCGCCGGTCACGGCGCCGGCCTTCGCGGTGCCCGTGCTGAAGGCGGACCTGCCCCCGCCCGCCGCGGGGTAAAGCAGCCGCGCGTTCATCGTTCCCATCGTCCATCTTGAACCATCGGCGTGTGCCCTGCGTGCGCGGGGCGAAACTCCCGCGCGAGCGGCACACCCACCCACGGGGCACCGGCCCTACGCGAGTACATCCCATGGCAGAGCAAGGCATTCCGCTTATCGGTCCGATCCTGAACAAGATCATCGGCACGCGCAACGAGCGGTTCGTGCGCAAGTACACCCAGAAGGTCACCGACATCAACGCCCAGGAGGCCAAGGCCCGGGCGATGTCCGACGAGCAACTCCGCGCGGCCATCGACGGCTTCCGCGCACGGTACGACAAGGGCGAGAAAACCGACGCCATCATGGCCGAGGCGTTCGCGGTGGCCCGCGAGGCGATGGATCGCGCCGTGGGCATCCGCAACATCTTCAACCCCAAGTTCAACTTCGATCCGGCGACGCTCCCGGAGGCGGTGCGGGGCGTGTACGCGGCGGTGAAGGCCCAGATGGACGCGACGCCCCCCGCCGAGCCGACGGGTGTGTGGCGCGGCTGTGCCGAGCCGGTGCCCGGGTGGATGCAGGTGGATATCCCCAACGTGATCTACGAGGCGGTGCGGGCGTTGTACCCCGAAAGCCGCCCGCCCTTCCGGGCGAGGCCGTTCGACGTGCAGTTGATTGGCGGCATGGTGCTGTGCCAGGGCAAGATCGCGGAGATGAAGACGGGCGAGGGCAAGACGATCGTCGGCCCGTTGGCGTGCTACATGGCGGCCATCGAGCGGATGCGCGTGCACGTCGTGACGGTGAACGACTATCTCGTGCAGCGCGACCGTGACTGGACGTTCCCGTTCTTCCGGGCGCTGGGGCTGACGGTGGGGGCCATTCACCCGCAGCACATGCAGGACGAATCGCAGAAGCGGGTGATGTATTCGTGCGACGTGGTGTACGGGACGACGGCGGAGTTCGGGTTCGACTACCTCCGCGACAACATGAAGCGCTCGGCGGACCAGCAGGTGCAGCGGACGCGCGAGTTCGCCATCGTGGACGAGGTGGACAGCATCCTGATCGACGAGGCCCGCACGCCGCTGATCATCTCGGGGCAGGCGCACGACGAGCAGCCGCGGTACGACCTGGCGGATCGGTTGGCGCGGCACCTGGTGGAGAAGCAGAAGCCCTGGGCCGCGGCGGACGAACAGGTGCAGAAGTGCCTGATGCGCATCAAGGGGCTGGAGGGGGATATCCGCCAGGCGCGCGACAAGGCGTCGATCCCCGGGCTCCAGCAGCAACTCGCCCAGGCCAAGGCCGATCTCCCGCAACTCGAGAAGGATCGTGCGCGTCACGTGCAGTATTACGAGGTGAAGAAGGATCGCAAGCAGGCGCACCTGACGCACGAGGGCGTGTCCGAGGCCCAGCGCGTGGCGGGCATCGGCTCGTTCTACGTGGATGAGAACCTCGATCTGCCGCACCTGCTCGATCAGGCCATCCGCGCGCACACGGTGTACGCGCTCGAGGACGATTACGTCATCATGCCCGCGCAGGACCCGCACACCGGACGGACCGTGCCCAGCGTGGTGATCGTGGACCAGAACACGGGGCGCCCGATGATCGGGCGGCAGTGGTCCGACGGGCTGCACCAGGCCGTGGAGTGCAAGGAGAAGGTGCCGATCAAGCAGGAGACGCAGACGGTCGCCACGATCACGATCCAGAACTTCTTCAAGATGTACAAGCGACTGGCGGGCATGACCGGCACCGCCGACACCGAAGCGCAGGAGTTCCACGATATCTACAAACTTGACGTGGTGGCCATCCCCACGAACAAGCCGGTCGTCCGCCGCGACTTCGACGACCTGGTGTACCTGACCGCCAAGGACAAGTGGAACGCCATCGTGGAAGAGATCAAGTATTTCCACGACTGCGGGCGGCCCATCCTCGTGGGCACGACGAGCGTCGAGAAGAGCGAGATGCTGGCGAAACTCCTCGCCCAGAAGCACGCGATTCATCACGAGGTGCTCAACGCCAAGCAGCACGATCGCGAGGCGTCGATCGTCGAGAACGCCGGGCAGCTCGGGGCGGTGATGATCGCCACGAACATGGCCGGCCGCGGGACCGACATCAAGCTCGGCGCGCTCACCCGCGAGCGGCTGCTCGACCACTACCTGCGCCGGGGCATCTGCCCGCGCACCGTCACGGTGGACTCCACCGACGAGCAGCTCCGCGAGGGGGTCTACCGCAAGATCGCCAGCAAGGAACTCGACGTGCAGAAGCGCGACGTCGAGTCCATGCCGTTCGCCGAACTCGAACTCGCCCTGCTCCGCCACTGGGCGGCGAAGTACACCTGGCTGAGCGATAAGCAGATCGCCTCGGCCACGCGCGACGAGATCCTCACGGCGCTCGACGAGCACGGGCGATTCCTGCTCCACCGGATCCGCTGGTTCAGCACCATCGAGGACATGGGCGGGCTGCACGTCATCGGGACGGAGCGGCACGAGGCCCGGCGCATCGACAACCAGTTGCGAGGCCGCTCGGGACGCCAGGGCGACCGCGGCTCCAGCCGCTTCTATGTGTCCCTCGAGGACGACCTCATGAAGATGTTCGCGGGGGAGACGACGATGAAGATCCTCGCCCGCCTGGGGATGAAGGAAGGCGACGCCATCGAGCACCCCATGCTCTCCAAGAGCGTCGCCAACGCCCAGAAGAAGGTCGAGGAGCGCAACTTCCACTACCGTAAGACGGTGCTCGAATACGACGAGGTCATGGAGCACCAGCGGCAGTACTTCTACGGCTCGCGCCAGCGCGTCATCGAGGGCCGCGACGTCAAGGGCCTGATCTTCGAATACATCCAGGCCACCGTCAACGCCGCCGCCGACGAGTACCTCGACCCGGACTACCCGTACATCCGCGCCGCGGAGTTTGCCAAGGACAAACTCGAGTGCTCGATCCCCCCCGAACGCCTGCGCGGCAAGGAACTGGCGCCGATGGAAATGGCCATCGTCGAAGAGGCGCTCTACGAGTCGCGCCAGTCCATCGCCATCACGCTGGGTGAGTACATGCCCGAGGTCGGGTCGGAGGCCCAGGTGGACTTCGACGCCGCCGGTCTTGCGCGCTGGGCGCGCAACCGCTTCGGGGTCGAGATCGATCCCGAGTCGCTCCGGGCCGGCTCCGACGAAGACCGGCGCGCCGTCGAGGATCGTCTCGCCGACGCCGCCGAGCGGGCCATCCAGTCCGCCGATCTCTCCGGGCTGGCGCAGTTCCTCGTGCCCAACTTCGGCGCCGCGCAACTGGCCGTGTGGGTGAAGGACAAACTCGACTTCGACGTCGCCGCCGAAGACATTGTCGCGGCGCACAGAACCGAGAAGGACACGGGCGTGAGCGTGACCGACATGCTCATGAAGCGCGTCGCGGAACGCTACCGCGCCCGCGAGATCGAGTACCCGGTTGACTACGCCATGAAGATGACCGCGCTCTACATGCGTCAGGACCCCGCCGCCGCCCTCAACCACCTTGTCGCCTGGGCCAACCGCCGCTTCGGCACGGCCTACACGCCCGAGGAAGTCCGCAAGACGCCGCCGGCGAAGTTCCGCGAGCAGCTCATGGCGCACTCCGAGCAGTTCGTGGCCCAGGGGAAACTCGACGCCGCCATCAACGCCGCGCTCGCCTGCGCCACCGACGACGCGCTCGAACAGCACTTCAGGCAAACCTACGACCTGCCGCTGCCCGAATCCATGCGCTACCTGCACGGCGTGGAGCGCGACAACGCCATCCGGGCGCGCGTCGAGAACATCCTGCGGGCGGAACTGCTCCAGTTCGAGCGGGCCATTCTTCTCCAGACCCTCGACGAGCACTGGAAGGATCACCTGCACTCGATGGACCAGCTCCGCGACACGATCAACTTCCGGGCCGTGTCGCAGCAGGACCCTCGCATCGAGTTCAAGAAGGAAGGCTCGCACCTCTTCCAGGGCATGCTCGAGAACATCCGGGCACGCATCACCGAGTACGTCTTCAAGGCCCGACTCGAGCCCCAGGCC
This sequence comes from Phycisphaerae bacterium, assembly GCA_022180725.1. Classification (GTDB taxonomy): domain Bacteria; phylum Planctomycetota; class Phycisphaerae; order Phycisphaerales; family UBA1924; genus RI-211. The sequence continues at coordinate 10,855 of BQMO01000023.1, read as the reverse complement.
GCTCCGCCCCCGCCCCAGCCCCAACCGCGTCCGGCCCCGATCCCGCGCGGGCCGTCCGTCGTCGGCTCGGGCATTGTCGGACCGGGGTTACCCATGTAGCGACCCGGCGCGACTACGCACGCTCCCCGACGATCACGCGGTCCAACCCCTCGTGATCGCGGACCACGCGCACATGCCCCAAGCCCGCGCCCGAGGCCAGGGATGCGGCCGCTCGCGCCCGTGAGGTCGCCACTTCGACGAGCACCAGCCCGCCAGGCTTCACCAGCGCCGGGCCATCGTTCAGGAGCCGTCGGACATGGTCCAGCCCGTCCGCGCCACCCCGCAGCGCCAGGTGGGGTTCGTGATCGAGCACGTTCCGCCCGACCTGGTGCGGCCATTCGTCGTCGGGTATGTATGGTGGGTTGCTCACAAGAAAGTCCAGTGCCCCCGCCTTTCCCGCCGCCGCGTGCGCCAAGACCGGCGTCAGAAGGTCGCCCGCCAGGAACTCCACGCGCTCACTCACGCCATGCCGGGCCGCGTTTCGACGCGCCACCTCCAGCGCCTCGGTGCTCAGGTCCGTCGCCACGGCGCGCGCCTCTGGCAGGTTCTTTAGCAGCGCGACGGCGATGCACCCCGACCCCGTGCAGACATCGGCGATCATCACGCCCCGGCCGTCCTGTCCGGCCGCCCCATGCCGCGCCCGGTGATGCTGGAGCACCTCCTGCACCATCGATTCGGTCGACGGCCTGGGGATCAGCACCCGCGGATCGACATGGAACGGCAGGCCGTAAAACCACGCCTCGCCGACGAGGTATTGCACCGGCTCGTGCTTGAGGGCGCGCGCGACGAGGTCGCGGAGGGCCTCGCGCTCCAGCGGCGAGGCCGGTCGATCCACGTCCATGTACAACCGCAGCCGCTCGCACCCCAGCACATGCGCCATCAGCATCTCCGCCATCAACCGGGGCGATTCCAGCCCCTTGGCGGCAAAGGTCTGTCCCATCCACGTCAGCAGCCGACGCGTCGTCCAGGTTTCGGATGCGGCGGAGCGGTGAGTCACGCGCGGAGTGTAGTGGTCGCGTGACCGCACGCGGGGTCATCCGTCAAAGAGGGTTCATCATGGCGGCGGCGGACCCTGCGGCGACTCGAGCAGCGTGGTGTCGAACGTGGCGACAAACGTCCCTCGCACCAGCCCGTTGGGCGCACTGTCCAGGCGGGTCCGCAATCGATCGATCCAGCGGAAGGCCTCGGCCGCCCCAACCGAAAGACCGCCGGATTGTACTTTGATGAGCCGGGAGGGCCTTATTTCGAGCTGATAGAGCGTCGGGCTGGGCATAGAAGGCGCCATGTCGAGCCGTTCGGCGAAGTCCCGAACGCGACGCGCCGCGGCGGCTTCATCTCGCCTCCCGGTTTGAACACAGACCACCCACCACCCCTCGCCACCGCCGGCCGGGTGCACGTAACACCACGCGAGCGTGCCCCCGCCACGCAGCATTCCCGAGCGATCGTCTTCCGCGGGGTCGATCGAGAGAACGCGGATCGACGCCAACGGTGTGCCGGGGTCCACGGTGGCGCGCTGCCCGGCGAACGTGGTGGCCCATCCATCGACCGGCTTCACCATCCGCACAACATCGCGCGACGGAATAGCCGCGGTGATCATCCGGCCCGGCATGTCCGGGGTTTCATGCACCGTCACGATCGCGACGCCGTCCATCATGTCACGCACCTGCCCGGGAAGCCCCAGGCTCTCCAGCAGGGTGAAGAGCATCGGCCTCCCGTCGCCGAGCACGCCCAGGGCCACGTCCGGGGGTACCTCGCGCGGGTTCCCCGCGACCGCGAGCACCGCGCCGTTGAAGGCCCAGTCCACCGCCGCGGCCGGCCAGGATGCGGTGGACGGTTCGATCAGGCCCTGCCCGAACGTTGCCCTTGGCTGCGGCAGCAGCAGGTCGCGCGTCGCCACGACATCCGCGCGGACTTCCTCTTCCCGAGGGGCAATCGAGGCCGCGATAAACCGCTCCCCGGGCATGATCACCGGTCCGCCCCGCGCGGGAGGCGCGGGCGGGTGCAAGTCGCGGTACAGCACCACGACCGCGCCCAGCGGAAGCGATCGCACGTGCGTCCATTGCGGGGCGTCTCGCATGGGCTTGGTCGGGCTTGTGCCGCGCATCACGGGCAGGAGTTCATCGAAGAGCGAGTCGCCCCCGCGCGGCGCGATCATCATGCTCGCCCCGACATGACCGGGACGTACAAAGGTCGCGATATCGAACGCCCCATGCTCGAGCGACAGGATCGGCGAGGCGCCCTCGAGCGCCCGTGGCGCCGGGCGTAGCCGTTCCCGAAGCCGGGCCTCCAGTTCCGGGCGCACTTCGCACAGGAGCGCTCGGCGCGCGGCCGATTGGCGGGCAGGATCGCTCAGGCCCGACACCGCGACCACGATCCCCCCGCGCAGCAGTTCTTCCGACGCCTGGTCGGGGGTCATCCCCAGCGAATCGGCCACGAGCGACCACGCCTCGAGTGTCCGCGTCCATCCGGTGATCTCGTTCGTAAACGCCTTCGTGCACCACCACGCCGGCGACGCGCGGAGGTGCTCCAGCGGGCCGGTGGCGACGACCAGATCGCACGAGTCCGGCAACGAGCCGACCAGCCCGAGATCAGGCGAGGCCACCTGCGCCGTCGCCGCGGCGCCCATCATCCCACCGATCATCACCCACGTGCCTACGACCCGCATGGTTCATCCCACGATCACCGATTCGGCGGCGTTCCCTCGCGGTAGACCTCCGCGACCGGATGGTTCGGCCTCGCCGGCGTCAGCCGGGACGCGGGGACCCACGTCCGCCATGCCTCGTCCAACTCCGCGAACTCGCCGACCAGGACCGGTCGAAAGTTCGGCGAGTATCGCTTTACGGCGTATCCGTACGGGGTGACATCGACGATCGTCAGCACGGATGACCCGCTCACCGCGATTTCCGTCGCCCGGGCCGTGGACACCTCGTACTCCGCGGTCCCTCCCAGCGAGAGGGACGGTTCGCGCCACGCCGCGCCGTGGCGCGCGAGGTCCGAAACCGGCTCGAACAGGCCGGCGCTGAGCGATCGGAATGCATCGGTGACGCCCGAAGCGGTTGCCTTCATGTCCGCCTGCCCCGCCGCGATCAGGGACGAGACCGGCGCCCCCATCGGTTCCGTCGGGGTTGGTGGGGCCATTCGTTGCACCAGCACGTACCCCGTGAGCGCCGCCAGCGCGCCGCACGCACCCGCCATGCGGAGCGAAGAAACGCGCCGCCGCGAGCGACTCGGCAGATATGGCCGGTGATTCTCCACCTGCGCCAGGATCGTGTCGCTCAGGTCACGGCCGCGGGGCATCTCACTCATCGCGCCGAGCGCCCGGCGCAGCGCCTCGGCGTGGGTGGGAAACTCATCATGCGCCGCGGCGGCGAGCTTTGCGAGGCGCCGGGCCTCGTGCTGCGCACCCTCCGCCTCCAGGTCGAGCACGCGGTTCAGCAGGGCGTCGGCCTTGCGCCGGGACATCGCGGCGGTGTCGCGCCGTGGCGTGTGGGGCGAGTCGCTCATCGCGAACCCTCCTTCCGCGACATCGCGCGAACCTCGACCTCGCCACGGGGACGTGCGTCACGCTCCAAGGCCTCACGCAGACGGATCCGCCCGCGGTGAAGGTGGCTCTTGATCGTCCCCTCGGGTTTGCCCAGGTGCGTGGCGATCAGCCAGATCGGCCACTCGTGCTGGTGGAACAGCACCAGGACTTCGCGCTGCTCGATCGAGACGCACAGGAGCGCCCGCTGCACCGTGTCGCGGGACGCCGCCCGGGTTTCCTCGTCCTCCGCGCTCGTGCCGATCGGGTCCTGCCTTCCGGAAGCCACCCCGACCCGTTCGTTGTCGAGCGTGGGACGGCGTCGCTCGATGATGTTGAAAAACACGCGCCGCGCGATCGTGAACAGCCATGTCGAGAACCGGTACTGGGCATCAAACCGGTCGAGGTTCGTCAGCGCGCGGATAAAGGCCTCCTGCACGACGTCCTCGGCCAGGTCGGGCTTTCCGCTCAGCCGGTGGATATACGCGTACACGCTCTGTTGATGCTGGCGGATCAACGTCTCGCTGGCGTCCCGATCGCCCGCCGCCGCCGCCGCGACCAACTGCTGCTCTCGTGCCCGGGTCATGCTCGCCATGCATCGTCTCCGACGGTCCCCGAGGTTCCAAGGAGTGTACCGCATACCGGCCCGTCGGGTTGCAGCGCGTGCAAAAACATGGGGGGCGATGGGTGGTGGCCCATCGCCCCTTTCATGACGAATGTACGCCGAACAGACGGCCCGATCTACGCCGCCGCTCGCTTGCGTATCGCGGCCGGCTTCGGCGGCGCCGTCTGACGCACCGGCGTCGCCTCGACCTCAGGCTCCAGCGTCAGCAGGTCCACCAGGTCCGCCGGGCTGTAGGCCCAGTCGTGGGCGCCGATCTCCTGCGCCAGCCCCTCGGCCCGGTTGAAGACCCCGCCGCCCACGATCACCTTGGTGCCGGCGCATGCCCCGATCTCACGCATCGTGTCGATCACGTGCCGAATGTCCGGCAGATCGCTCGCGGCCGACGCGAACAGCACGAGATACGTCGGTTGACGCTCCTGCACCTGCGCCAGGATTTCATCCGCCGGCACTCCGCCCCCGCTGAAGGCCACCTCGAATCCCGATGATTCAAGCAGATCACACGCCATCTGGGCGGCGAGTTCCTCGCCCTGGCTCGGGCCGCACGCGCAGAACACCGATTCCCCGCGCGGCGTGGCGATCTCCAGCCGTGCCGCCGCCTGGTCCACCAGCATCCGCAGCAGCCGCGTCGACAGGTGGTACGACACCCCGGTCATCTGGTCCGCACGGTTCAACTTCTCGATGTACTCGTGCACCGGCCAGAAGAGGTCCGTGAGCATCACCGCCGCGGGCGTGCCCCGCGCCAACCCGTCTTGCACAATCGTGCGTGCGCCCGGGCGGTCCCCGTTCACCAGGGTTTCGAACAGTCGTTCAACAAGCATGTCCTGCGGCATGAATCCGGCTCCAGTCTCGGGCTGCCCGCCGGGTCTCCGCCCGACCACGGAAGCAAGATGAAGGTCCCCTGCGGCCTCGTGCCCCAGAGCCGTGGGCGGCACACGCCGCTCACGATCAACCCCTCCCTCATCGGTGCACACCGTCCGCGCAGCCTGATTCCGCAGCCCCTGACAAGGCTTCCTCGTCCCTCGACCGATAACGCGCGCCCCGGCGCCAAGTCTCGATAATGACGCACGACGTCCGGATAACAGGCGTATAACAGTCTTTTTACCCCTTCCACGCCCGATAGCACGCGCAGAGGCCCAGCGTCAGGGATTCATCGTCCATCCGCGCAAATCCTGCGTCATGCATGAAGTCCTTCAGCGCCTCGCGCGACATGAACGTGTTCACCGACGCGGGCAGATACGCATACGCGCCCGAGCGATCCCCGCTGATCCACGTCGCTGTCCTCGGCATGATCCGGGCACAGTACAGCGTGTTCAGCCAGCGCACGATCCGGTTCCGCGGCGTATCGAACTCCAGGACTATCAGCCGCCCTCCCGGACGCAGCACACGATGGAACTCGCCGAGCGCCTTGGGTACGTCCGAAACGTTCCGGATGCCGAACGCGATCGACACCACGTCGAACGATCCCGTGTCGAATGGCAGTGCCGTGGCGTCGCCTTCGATGTACGTGACCTTCGCCGCAGAGCCGGCGGGCAGCCGGGCGCGCTTGCGCTCGGCGATGTCCAGCATCTCGCGCGTGAAGTCCAGCCCGACCACCCGTGCCGCGGGCGACGCCGCGAAGCCCTGCGTGAGGTCCCCCGTGCCGCAGGCCACGTCCAGCACGTGCTCGCCCGCCCGCACCCCCGCCCGCCGTACCGCCACGCGGCGCCAATACCGATCAATCCCAAGCGAATGAAGTCGATTGTTCAGGTCGTACGACGGCGCAATTGCCGCAAACATCCGGCGCACCTTGCTGGGCTTCTCCGCGTGCGCGTGCGGATTCGCCAACTCGGCCCCGTCCCACGCGGGGGTGGTGGGGGCGGCGCACTTTCCGGGCGTCGTCATGGCTCATCGTAGTAGAGTGCGCTGGCGCGGGGCATCGTCATCCGCCCGTAAGGCGATGCGTGGCCTGAATGAGTGGACGATCCGCGATACGTCAGGCCGGCCCCCTCGACGCGCCGTGGGATTCCTGGCGCAGCAACTCGTACGATGCGCCGGGGCCTCCCGAACGTTCGGGACGGTCCCGGTTTCTTCGCGCTCGACCGGGGGCTGCTCGTGCATTGTCCGTTCTGCGGCGTGGACAACGACAGGGTGATCGACAGCCGCGCCGCCGACGCCGGCAAGGTCATCCGCCGCCGCCGCGAGTGTCTCGCCTGCCACAAGCGATTCACGACGTACGAGCGCGTCGAGGTCACCCACCGGCTCATGGTCGTCAAGCGCGACGGCTCGCGCCAGCCCTTCACGCGCGAGAACATCCTCCGCGGCATCCAATCCGCGTGCGGCAAGCGGCCCATCCCCGAGGAGGTCAAGGAACGGCTGGTGGATGCCGTCGAAGAGGACATCCATCGGGCGCACGACCGCGAAGTCACGTCCAGTGCTATCGGCGAACGCGTCATGGCCCGGCTTCGGGAGATCGACGAGGTCGCATGGGTCCGCTTCGCCAGCGAGTACTACCAGTTCAAGAGCGTCGAGGAACTCAGGCAGCAGTTGCGGCTGCTCGACGACCGCGTGAAGGACGTCAAGGATCAGCAGAAACTCTTCTGATCCCGCGTGTAGCCGTCCGGCCGCAGGCCGCCGCGGTGCGACTGGATTGTGCCCGAGCACGCGCCAACGCTTCCCTTCTGTGAGTCGCGTCCCCCCCAATCCCGAACGCCGTCCGGCCCCGCCGAAGGAACCGCGCACGACCCCCCGACGCGTACGCGGCGGGGTCAAGCTCGCGGGCGGCGAAGTGCAGGGCCCGGTGCTCTGGGCCGCGCAGCGCTGGCTCCGCGTGGTCGAACTCGCCGCGCCGGGGACCTGCATGGTTGACGGGCTGACCTATGCGCGCGAAGGGCAGACCAAGAAGTTCAATGTTCAACCCGGCGCCATCGATGGATTGGTCCAGGGCCGTGCGGATCGCCCCTACGTCACGTCGATCACCCTCACGCGTCTCGCCGAGGACGATTGGGCGCGGGTCATCGCCGCGATGGCCGACGGCGCCATCTACGCCGCCAAGCTCCTCGCCGGGGAACTTCCCGCCAGCATCGAGGATCTCTTCGGCCCGCTCAACCTCCGGCTGTTCCCCGCGGAGGCCGACGAACTTCGCCCGGCGTGCACCTGTCCCGAGAGTCGTGCGGTATGCGACGAATCATCCGGTGGCTCGCCGTGGTGCAAGCATGCCACCTGCCTCGCCTACCTGCTCGCCCAGCGTCTCGCCAATGAGCCGTTCCTCATGTTCGCGCTCCGGGGCCTCGACGGGTCGGAACTCATCGAGCGGCTTCGCGAGAAGCGTTCCCTCGCCGCGGGCGCGTCGGGCGAACGCGTCCCCGTCTATCAACAGCACATCCACGGCCTGGTTGAACTCGGGTCGGCGCCGCTCGAAGCCTCGCTCGCACATTTCTGGGACACCGGCCCGACGCTCGACGAGATCGACATTCCCCTCGGCAGGCCCGAGGTCGCCCACCCGCTCCTGCGTCGGCTCGGCCCCAGCCCTCTCGCCGGCGCATTCCCGATCGTCGGGCTTCTCGCCTCCTGTTACGACGCCATCGGCGAGGCGGCCATTTCCACGCCACCCGGGACAACCCCGGATTCCTGGAGCCCGGACCGGCCAGCGACCGACCCGGAACCCCGCCGCCTCGATGAAGCCGCCGAGGGGTGAACGGAACGGCCGGTTGACTCATCCGCCCCGCGTTCTACCATTCGTCCCCTTGGGGCCGTCCACGACGGAGAACCGCCTCCCGGCGGTGCGAGGCGTGGATAGAGGCTTTCCCATCGCGGCTGATGGAAGGTCTCGCCCCGGCTGAAGGCACGTGCCTTCGGCACACAACGCCGCGGCCTCCACGACGCGAAACCGGCGTCAGAGGGGACCGCGATTGGTCCCTTCCTTTGGCCCTTGGCCCGCTTCATACGGGCCTATTTGGAGGCAACGTCGAGGCATCGCACGCAAAGTTGGCCGCCGCTTCAGTGGCCGATGGTGTAACGGTAGCACAGCAGATTTTGGTTCTGCTTGTCCTGGTTCGAATCCAGGTCGGCCAGTTTCTCCCGCGGCCGCCGCGTGCCGGTGCGTTCCCGACGACATGACGGATGTCCCAGACCCGATCCAACCCCGCCGCGATCATCCTCGCCGCCGGCAAGGGCACGCGCATGAACGCCGACCTTCCCAAGGTCGTCTTTCCCGTCGGCGGTCGGGCCATGGTCTGCGCCGTGGTCGACGCCTGCCGGGCCGCCGGGGTGGATCGCCTCGTCGTCGTGGTGGGGTACATGCAGGACAAGGTCCGCGAGGCCCTCGCCGGGCACGACGTGGAGTTCGCCGTGCAGGGCGAGCAACTCGGCACCGGGCATGCCGTCCGCGCGGCACAGGGCGCCTTCACGCCACCGACCGGCGACGTGCTCGTGCTCTGCGGCGACGGCCCGCTCATCCGCCCCGAAACCATCCGCACGCTCGTGCAGCGCCATCGCGAAGCCGCCGCGGTCGCCACCCTCGCCACCGCCGTGATCGACGACCCCGCCGGCTACGGGCGCATCGTCCGTGATCAGTCCGGGCGATTCCAGTCCATCGTCGAGCACAAGAACGCCACTCCCGAGCAGCGCGCCATCCGCGAGGTCAACCCGTCGTACTACTGCTTCGACGCGGCGGCCCTCTTCGAGGCCCTCGCCCGCGTGCAGCGCAATCCCCTCACCGGCGAGTACTACGTGACCGACGTGCTGGGCATGTTCCGCGAAGGCGGCCAGCGCGTCGAGGTCGTGCCCGCCGTCCCGCCCGAGGATGTCCTCTCGATCAACACGCCCGACGACCTGGCCCGGGTCGATGCGATCTTCCGAGCCCGGTCCGGCGGCACGCCCGGAAAGGGGGTGGCGGCATGAGAACCTCCAACGGCGACCTGCGCGTCTTCAGCGGCCGGTCCACGGCGAAACTCACCGGCGAGGTCTGCCGCATCCTCGATTCCGACATGGGCGCCGCCCGCATCACGACCTTTCCCGACGGGGAGATCATCGTCAAGATCGACGAAGATGTCCGCGGGCGCGATGTTTACCTCATCTGTTCCACCTGCGAGCCGGTGAACGACAACCTCGCCGAACTGCTCATCTATCTCGACTGCCTCCGCCGCGCCAGCGCCGGACGCATCACCGTCGTGATCCCGTACTTCGGCTACGCCCGGCAGGACCGCAAGGACGAAGGCCGCGTCCCCATCACGGCGAAACTCGTCGCCAACCTCATCGCGACCGCCGGGGCCGAGCGGGTCCTGGCCCTCGACCTCCACGCCGCCCAAATCCAGGGTTTCTTCGACATCCCGGTCGATCACCTCTCGGCGACCCCCGTGTTCGTCGATTACTTCCGCGAACTCCAGGCCAAGGGCGACCTCCCGGACCTGTGCCTGGTCAGCCCCGACGTGGGCAACGTCAAGGTCGCCGAGGGCCTGGCCAAGCGGCTCAACGGCAGCCTCGCCATCATCTACAAGCGCCGCATCTCGGGCTCGACCGTGGAGACCGGGCAACTCATCGGGAGTGTCGAGGGCAAGACGGTGCTCATGTTCGACGACATGATCTCCACCGCCGGCACCATCTGCGAAGCCGCCAAGGTCGTGATGGAGCGAGGCGCTCGCGAGGTCATCGCCGCCGCCACGCATCCCGTGCTCGTCGGCCCCGCGGTCGAACGGCTCCAGGCCAGCCCGATCTCCCGCGTGGTGGTCTGCAACACCATCCCCCTCCCCCCGAGGGTCGATCCGCTCCGTCCCAAGCTCGTCGAACTCTCCATCGGCCCGCTGCTGGGCCAGGCCATCCACCGCATCCACCACAACGAGTCGGTCAGTGCGTTGTTCAAGAACACCGCCGGGCCGAAGAGGTAATCCACGCATCCCCAGGGGCCGACGATCGGCCCGAACGTAGAAAGGACCGAGTCATGCACGAGAAGGCTTTCATCGTCAACGTCAAGAAGCGCGACCGCCTCGGCACGCGGTACTGCGACCGCATCCGCAAGGCCGGCGGGCTGCCCGCCATCGTTTACGGGCACGGCGAGGCTCCGGTCCCCGTCTTCGTTCCCGAGTCCCGCGACACCGTCCGCAAGATCAATGCGGGGGAGAAGGTCTTCCGCATGAACCTCGAAGGCGGGTTCAAGGAGCAGATCGTCCTCCTCAAGGACCTCCAGTTCGATTACCTCGGCACCACCGTCGTCCACGCCGATTTCGCCCGCGTGGACCTCAACGAGCGCGTCCGCGCCAAGGCCCCGGTCCACCTCATCGGCGACGCCGTCGGCCTCAAGCAGGTCGGCGCCATCCTCATGCACCCCACCTCCGAGATCGAGGTTGAGTGCCGCGTCGCCGACCTCCCCGACTACGTCGAGGTGCGCATCGACGAACTCGACGTCGGTCACGCCATCACGGCCAAGGACATCAAACTCCCCGCGGCCGACATGAAGATGGTCACCGACCCGCACGCCATCGTCGCCCAGATCGTCATCCAGCAGGAGATCAAGGTCGCCGAAGAGACCGCCGTCGCCGCGGGCGCCGCCGAGCCGGAAGTGCTCACCGCCAAGAAACCCGCCGAGGGCGAGGAAGCCGCCGCCGGCGCCAAGGGCGCAACCCCGGCCGCCGGTGCGAAGGGTGCCGCGCCCGCCGCCGGCGCCAAGGGGGCCGCACCGGCTGCCGGCGCCAAGGGGG
>BQMO01000022.1 GCA_022180725.1 Phycisphaerae bacterium | reverse complement strand
GTGTCTCGGTGGTCGGCGTCTCACGCGACGCTCATGCCGCACGGCGGGGTCGGGGTGGTGCGGGCGCTGGCGGAGGCACTGACGCGGCGCGGAGTGGCGGCGCGGGACGCGGATGATTGGCGATTGACGTACCCCGAAGCGGCGGATGAACTCGAAGCGCGGATGCTGGCGGCGTTGGCCCGGGCGGCGAGTCCGTTGGCGGTGGACCTGCTGCTGGACCAGCCGCGGCGGTGGCGGGCCGGAGCGCGGGAGGAGGAGGCGCCAATCGCGGCACGATCACGGGTGCTGAACCGGCTCATCGATCCGCCGATGGTGGTGGTATTCGGCCCGGCGAACGTGGGGAAATCGACCCTGCTGAACGCGCTGGCGGGGCGTGCCGTCGCGGTGGTGGCGGACGAGCCGGGGACGACGCGCGACCACGTCGGCGTACTGATCGACCTGGGCGGGCTGGTCGTGCGGTACGTCGATACGCCGGGGATACGGCATGGCGGTGGCGAGGAGGAGCAACGGGCGATCTGCGCGGCGCGGGCGTTGGCGACGCATGCGGACCTGGTGGTGGCGATGGCGGACGCGACGGGCGACTTGGTGGAAGTGCCCGCGGGGGCGATGCGGGTCGGGTTGCGGGCCGACCTCGGGCCGGCGAAGGGTTCCGTGGATATATCGGTGAGTGTTCGACGGGGCGAGGGCGTGCCGGCCCTGGTGGCGGCGTTGCGGGAGCGGCTCGTGCCGCGGGCGGTGCTCGACGATCCGGGCGTGTGGCGATTCTGGTGATCGGCTGGCGCATCGGGGCGGGCGTCCTATCCTTCCCGTCGGCATATCACGCATCCGGGAAGGCACATGGACGAACGACAGACACAAATTCGCGAGCGGGCCGGGCTGGAAGAGTCGCGGCTGAACGTGGAGTTCATCGATTGGCTGCGCAAGTGGGGATCGCCGCTGCTGCTGGTGGCGGCGCTGGCCGCGGGCGCGGTGTGGGCGAAGGAGAAGTACGGCAAGACGACGCGCGACAAGGCGGACGGGGCGTTCCTGGCCTTCGAGCAGGCCCGGGGGACGGGGCAGAACGTCAGCCCGGATTCGCTGGTCGCGGTCGCGAATGAATACGGCGGGACGCGGGCGGTGGGGGAACTGGCGCGGCTGGAAGCAGCGGACGCGTACCTGGACGGCGTGCGGCGGGGGCTGAAAGTCGGCGCGGTGATGAAAACCGGGCCTGAGGCCAAGCCCGGCGAACTGGAGAATCCCGACGACGTGCTGACGGCGCAGGACCGCGCGGACTACCTGGCGCGCGCGGGCGAACTCTACCAGGCGGTGTTGACCGCGTCGGACGGCAAGCCCGAGCGGATGCTGCTGGCGCTCAACGCGCTCTACGGGCTGGCGGCGGTGGCGGAAGGCCGCGGGGAGTTTGACGCGGCCCGGGCGTGGTACGAGAAAATCGCGGCACGCACCGAGGGCACGACCTTCGACGCGCACGCGAAGGTCGCCAAGAAGCGGATCGCGGGGCTGGACGGCTTGAAGGCGCTGGCGCCTTTGCCGTCGTTCGACCAGGTGCCGAAGTTGCCCGAGCCGGCGCCCGCGGCGATTCCCGCGACGCCGATCGAACCGGCGCCGGGCGAACCGGTCGCGCCGACTCCGGCGCCGCCGAGCGAGCCGACGGACACACCGCCGCCAACCCCCGCGCCCGGCGACGCGCCGAAGTAGGCGGCGATGCGCGAGCGGCCCGAACACCGGAAGGACGCGCGACCCGACCCGGGCGACGACGAGGCTATGGCGGCGGGGCTGGTGCTGCCGGGCGGGAAAGTTGACGCCGAGGCGGTGCGTCGGGCGGTCGAAGAGGCCGAGGAGCAGGGCGCGGACGACGACGCGGCGCTGCGGACGGTCGAGTTTCGCATTCAGCGCGATCTGAACAAGCGGCTGGACCGGTACCTGACGGACCGGATCGGGTTTCTCAGCCGCAACCAGTTGCAGCGGCTGATCGACGAGGGCGGCGTCACGGTGAACGGGCGGGCGCCCAAGGCGTCGACGAAAATCGGCGCGGGGGACGTGGTGCGCGTGGTGATTCCCCCGCCCCCGGCGGCGAACATCCAGCCCGAGGACATCCCGCTGGACGTGCTCTTCGAGGATGAGCACCTGATCGTGCTGAACAAGCAGCCGGACATCATCGTGCACCCGGCGCGGAGCCACCTGAAGGGGACGATGCTCTCGGCCTTGGCGTTTCACTTCCGGCACCGGTCGGCCCTGGGCGGGGGCCTGTCGGCGGTGGGGGAGGAGTTTGCACGGCCCGGGGTGGTGCACCGGCTGGACCGGCACACCAGCGGGTGCATCGCGTTCGCGAAGACGGAGGAGGCGCACTGGAAACTGGCCGGGCAGTTCGAGCGGCGCGAGGTGGACAAGCGGTACCTGGCCGTGGCGCACGGGCGGATCGAGCCGGACGTGCAGGTGATCGACCTGCCCATCGGCTCGCACCCGTCGAAGGAGAAGGGGTATCGCGAGAAGTACGTGGTGCGGCACGACGAGTTGGGCAAGCCGGCGGTGACGATCGCGCGGGTGCGCGAGCGGTACGCCGTCGGCGGCGCAGGGGCCGCGGCGCGGCGGTCGGCCGTCGTGCCGGGCGCTCCGGCGACGGAGTCGGGGGAATACACGCTGGTGGAACTGGAACTCAAGACCGGGCGGACGCACCAGATCCGCGTGCACCTGTCGTACAACCTGTGGCCGATCGTGGGGGACGACATGTACGGCGGGAAGCCGTACGAGGACGAGCGCGGGGTGGTGGTGATTGCGCGGCAGGCGCTGCACGCGTGCACGCTGGGGTTTCGGCACCCGATCACGGAGCAGCCGCTGGAGTTCACGGCGCCGCTGCGCGGGGACATGGCGGCGCTGGTGCGGTCGCTGCGGGCGCGGAGCACGGTCGCGGCGGGAGTGGATTCACCCGGCGCGACGGTGGACCTGGCGCGGGCGGTGCCGGTGGGGTGAAGGGTGAGTGGGCACGAACGAGTTGGCCGGCGTGTACGTGATCGCGCGGGGCGAAGTCGCGGGTACGACCGTGACGATGGTGGCGGCGTAACTCGGGATGGATTGAGGTCGAGCCTCGATCGTACACTGCCGGCATGAAGCCGCTCCCGAGGATCTGGAAGGCGGTGAAGTGGGGCGGCGTGGTGGCGGTGATGGTGCTGATCGCGCTGTGGGTGGTCAGCGGGCACCGCGGCATTGTGGCGGTCAAGTCGGGGTGGTGCGGGGTGTATCTGGCGTCGGGCAAGGTCGCGGTCTGCGCCGTCGAACCCACGGCGCCGACGCAGTTCCGCACGGGTTCCGGGTTGCTGCCGCACGCGCGGGATTGGAACCCGTGGGCGTTCGCGCTATCGCTGACCAAGAGCCGCTGGCAGGTGGGGATTCCGCTGTGGGCGCTGGTGGCCCTCGCCGTGCTCGTTGCCGCGGGCGCGTGGCGGCTGGAAGTGCTGGCCCGCCGTCGCCGAGGGGTCGTTTCATGCCCGAAGTGCGGGTACGACCGCGACGGGCTTGCGGCGGGGGTAGCCTGCCCGGAGTGCGGCGCGGCGCCGCGGGGGTAGAGGCGCCGATCTTCGGGGACATGCGGCGCGGGCGCTCCGGCTCACGTTGTCGCGGGCTGGTTGGGACACTCGCCCCTGATCGCGGCCCAACACTACCTGCAAACCCGCGATGCGCACTTCGACCTTGCGGCGGGTGTGGGGGGCGTCGGTGAGGCGGCAGCAAATCCGGCAACACCGGCGGCAACAAATCCGGCAACACACACCCGCCCACGGAGTCACACTGACACCAACGATGACGCGGGACGCCCTGAAAACAAGCCGGTTTTGGTGGAATGTGGCGTCGGGTGTGACGCGGTGGAAATAGAGGCAATGACCCCGATGGGATTCGAACCCATGTCCCTACCGTGAAAGGGTAGTGTCCTAGACCGGGCTAGACGACGGGGCCGCGGTAGAGCCGTGTGTAGGGGGCAAGTCTAGGCGAGGGCGGAGAGGGTTTCACCATCATCGCACGAGATGGGAATCGCGCGAGGGAGCGGCGGCGCTCGCGCGAGCCGACGGCGACGAACTACGATGCGCCGCATGGGCCGTCGTACGGGAGTTCGTGGGGGAGCACGGGCACGGGCCGCGCGGGGATCGCGCGGAGATGCCCCCATCACGCCGCTGTCGCTTCCGCAGGACGTGCGGACGCTCGTGGTGTTCGGCGGGTCGTTTGATCCGCCGCATTTTTACCACACGGTCGGGCCGCTGTCGGTAGTCGCGAGGCTGTTCGGGGCGTCGGGGTGGGTGCTGTATGTGCCCGCGGCGCGCAGCCCGCTGAAGAAGGGCGGCCCGCACG
This sequence comes from Phycisphaerae bacterium, assembly GCA_022180725.1. Taxonomy (GTDB): domain Bacteria; phylum Planctomycetota; class Phycisphaerae; order Phycisphaerales; family UBA1924; genus RI-211. Next base: position 8,756 of record BQMO01000022.1, on the reverse strand, counting down.
CGTCGGACGCGCACCGCCTGGCGATGCTACGGTTGGCGTTGGACATTCCCGGGCGGCGGTCGATCTGGACGGATGAACTGGACCGGGCGGCCTGGGCGCGGGCGAGGGGCCTGCGCCCGAGGCCGAGTTACACGATCGATACCCTGCGGCGGCTGCGGTCGGTCGTGCCTTCGCGGGTGAGGTTGCGGGTGCTGATCGGCTCGGATCAGGCGGCGGAGTTTCATCGCTGGAAGGATGCACGGGAGATCATCGAGATCGCCGAGCCGGTGGTGATGGTGCGCGAGCCGATCGTGACGGCGAGCGCGCTGTGGTCGGCGCTGGGCGAGGCGTGGACGCGGGAAGAAAAGGTGGCGTGGTGCGGGCGGATCGCGCCGAACTTCCCGCTTGAGGCGGCCTCAACGGACCTGCGGGCGGCAATCCCCGGCGCACCCCGCCGCGCGGAAGACTGGGAGCGACGGAAGCGGTTGGAGGGAATCACGACGGGCGTCGCGCAGTACATCATCGATCACAATCTGTACGGCTACAGGCCCGGCCCCGCCAGGCCCGCGGCGTGAAGTTCAGATGCACGATGGACGCACCGTGGCGGCGTGTGAAGCGAAGGCCTTGAGCCACACGGCCATGAGGCATCAGAAGCAGAGTTTCTTGAGCGCCTCGGCCTTGTCGGTCTTTTCCCAGGAGAAGAACCCGAGTTTGGGCCCGCGGTTGAGGCGCTTGACGCGGTCGTAGTACTGCCCCTCGTAGGGCTTGCGGCCGAAGTGTCCGTGACGGGCGGTGGGGGCGTAGATGGGGGTGCGCAGGCCGAGGCTTTCGATGATTTTGCGGGGCGTGAGGCCGAAGACCTCGCGGACGGCCTTGGCGATCTTGTTCTCGTCGGCCTTGTGGGTGCCGAACGTGTCGACGTAGACGCTGGTGGGTTCGGCGACGCCGATGGCGTAGGAGAGTTGGATTTCGCAGCGATCGGCGAGGCCGGCGGCGACGACGTTCTTGGCGATGTAGCGAGCCATGTACGCGGCGGAGCGGTCGACCTTGGTGGGGTCTTTGCCGCTGAAGGCGCCCCCGCCGTGGCGGCCCATGCCCCCGTAGGTGTCGACGATGATCTTGCGACCGGTGAGGCCGGAGTCGCCGTGGGGCCCGCCGATTTCGAAGCGGCCGGTGGGGTTGACGTGGACGGTGATGCCCGGGTTCCACCACTGACCGAGCACGGGTTTGAGAACGTGGTCGATGATCTGCTTCTTGAGGTCGCCCTGGCGGTCGTTCCAGGTGGGTTCGTGCTGGGTGGAAAGGACCACGGTGTCGACGCGGACGGGCTTGCCGTCGTCGTACTCAACGGTGACCTGGCTCTTGGCGTCGGGGCGCAGGCCGGGGATGATGGATTCGCGGCGGACGTGGGCCTGCTGCTCGACGAGGCGGTGGGAGAGGTCGATGGCCAGGGGCATGAACTCGGGCGTGTCCTTGCAGGCGTAGCCGAACATCATGCCCTGGTCGCCCGCGCCTTCCTTGTCGACGCCCATGGCGATGTCCTGGCTCTGGCGGTTGAGGGCGACGAGGACGGCGCAGGAGTCGGCGTCGAAGCGCATCTCGGCGGTGGTGTACCCGATCTCGCGGATGGTCTGGCGGACCAGTTCGGGGATGTCCACGTACGTGTTCGTGGTGACTTCACCGGCGACCACGACCAGCCCGGTGGCGACGAGAGTTTCGCAGGCGACGCGGCTCATGGGGTCGTCGGCGATCATGGCGTCGAGGATGGCGTCGGATATCTGGTCGGCGACCTTGTCGGGGTGGCCCATCGAGACCGATTCGGACGTGAAGAGCACCGTGCGGGGCATGCGGGAATCTCCGAGGGTTGCGCGGCGATCGCCGCGGGGTCAAGGATAGGAAGCCCTTGACCCGGATGCGCGCGCATTCACGCGGGGTAGATCGGCAGGGAACGGGTTCGGCTTTCGTTGCCTCGTCGCAGGAACTGACGCTATTAGCCTGAAACCGGCGTGTGGGCGACCTAGATTTGCACCCCCTGATTCACGCGGAGGTCCCTCATGCCCGTCAGCAATGTCCTCGTTCTGGGTGCCGGCAAGGTCGGCAAGTCGGTCGCCGAACTCCTGCTGATGTGCGGGGAGGGCGCGTATCGCGTCACCATCGCCGACCGCGAACAACGGTCGCTCGACGAGGCGACGGCGAACCTGGCGGCGTTGAAGGCCCGGGTGAAGCACCCGGTGGAGTTTGCGTCGCGGCGGGTGGACGTGAGCGACCCGGCGGCGGTGCGCGAGGCGCTCCGGGGCATGCAGTACGTGGTGTGCATGCTGCCGTTCAACTTCGTGCAGGGCATTGCCGAGGCCGCGAACGAACTGGGCGTGCACTATTTCGACGTGACCGAGGACGTCGCGACGACGGACGCGGTGCGGGCGATTGCCCAGTCGGGGCGGGCCAAGGTGGCGCTGGTGCCGCAGTGCGGGCTGGCGCCCGGGTACATCGCGGTGGCGGCGTACGACGTGGCGCGGCAGTTCGACGCGGTGCACAATCTCACCCTGCGCGTGGGCGCCCTCCCGCAGTACCCGACGAATCAACTGAAGTACAACGTGACGTGGTCGGCGGCGGGGGTGATCAACGAGTACTGCGAGCCGTGCAACGTGATGCTCGACGGGCAGGCCGTGAAGGTGCCGGCGCTCGAAGGGTTGGAGCGATTCTCATTCATGGGCGTGGAATACGAGGCGTTCTACACCTCTGGGGGCGTGGGGAGCCTGATCGAAACGCTTCAGCAGCAGAAGCGGCTGGCGCCGGGGGCGAACGTCGCGTACAAGACCATCCGCTACCCCGGGCACCGCGACCTGATGAAGTGCCTGCTGAACGACCTGGGGTTGTCGGTCGAGCATGCCCAGCCGAACGCGAAGGGGCAGCGGTTCGACCGGTGGATGCTCATTGATCTGTTCGACCACGCGCTGGCGCGGACACTTCAGGACGTGGTGGTGATTTTCATCAATGCAGTCGGGGTGAAGGACGGGCGTTTGTGGCAGGTGAACTTCGAGCGCACGGTGCGAGCGACGAGCCTGTTCGGGCGTGTCTGGCCGGCGATTGAACTGACGACGGCGGCGGGGGTGTGCGGGTTTGTGGACCTGCACCGACGTGGGCAACTCCCGCGCGCCACGGGCTTCATCGGGCAGGAAGAGGTGCCGCTGGCGACATTCGCGGCGACGTCGTTCGGGCGGGCGTTCGACGCGCCCGACACGCTCGAGGCCGCCGTGCGCGGCGGGTAAGTGCCGCGCGTGTCGGCACGCGTGGAGCGTCGGCGGGTATCCTTGCCGCATGTCCGCCGCGACCAAGCCCACCGCCCTCACCTACGCCGCCGCGGGCGTGGATATCGACGAGAAGGATTCGTTCACGGAATCGCTCGACACGGTGCTTCGGCGGACGCATACGCCGCGCGTCATTCCCAATCCGGGCGGGTTCGCGGGGCTGTTCCGGCTGGATTACAAGGCAAGGCTGTTCCGGCGGAACTACAAGGACCCGGTGCTGGTGGCGTGCTGCGACGGCGTGGGCACGAAGGTGAAACTGGCGGCCGAACTGGGCGTGTTCGACACGGTGGGCATCGACCTGGTGGCGATGAACGTGAACGACCTGATCGTGCAGGGGGCCGAGCCGCTGTTCTTTCTCGACTACATCGCGACCCCGGCGATCGACAAGCGATTTCTGCACGACCTGGTGCGGGGAATCGCGGAGGGGTGTCGCAAGAGCGGGTGTGCGCTGCTGGGGGGCGAAACGGCCCACATGCCGGACCTGTACGCGAAAGGCGACTTTGACCTGGCGGGGTTCTGCGTGGGCGTGGTGGAACTGAAGCGCGTGCAGAAGCCCGCGCGGGTGCGGGCGGGGGACGTGATCCTCGGCCTCTCGAGCGACGGGATTCACAGCAACGGGTACACGCTGGTGCGGAAGGTGGTGCAGGCCGCGGGGCTGGACCTCGGCCGCGTGTACGACGAACTGAACGCGCCCGACGCGCCGGGGAAGGGACGGCGGGCGCGCAAGCCGAGCGAGCCGAGGACATTGGGGCAGGTGCTGCTGACGCCGACGCGGCTGTACGCGGACCCGATCGTGCGGCTGATGCGGTCGTACAGCGTGAAGAACGTGGTGACGGGGATGGCGCACATCACGGGGTCGGGGATCGAGGGGAACCTGTGCCGGGCGTTGCCGGGGAATCTCGACGCGGTGGTGCAGCGGGGGAGTTGGCCGGTGCCGGCGGTGTTCCCGTTCCTTCAGAAGCACGGGAACATTCCCGACGAGGAGATGTTCCGCGTGTTCAACATGGGGCTGGGGTACTGCGTGATCGTGAAGCCGACTTTCGCGGACGCGGTGGCGGAGAAACTGACGAAGTTCGGCGAACGGGTGAGCGTGGTGGGGAAGGTGGCGAAGGGGACGGGGAAGGTGCGGTTGGTCTAGCCGCGGGCCCGAATGTCGGCGAGTTTCTTCAGATACTCCACGACGACGATGACGAACGTCGCGTGGCTCCACGTGAGCGGGCTGACGGAGATGGCCTCGCCCGTATGGGGGTTGAACTGCTCGGCGAGCACGCCGCTGGCCTCGGCCCGGGCCACGCACCAGTTGAGGATGTCCAGCGCTTCGGCGAGGTCTTCCTCGCGCTTCGCCGCGGCGATGACGGCCTGCGCCCGCCAGAGCGTGCAGATGACCCAGGGGTTGCCGGGCACCTGGTCGATGCGGTCGCGCTCGACCTGGTGGTAGTAGTCGTGGTAGTACCTGGCGTAACCCCCGACGGGCGTGCGCACGGTCACGATCTCGCGCATCTTTGCCAGTTCCGAGGCGACCTGTGGGTCGTCGACGGGCAGGTCGGCGATGGCGGTGAGCGCGAACGAGGCCGAGTCCGCCGTCATGTCGAACTGGTAGCCGTTGCCGGCCTGCGGGAGGACCGCGCGGGCGAAGCGGCCGTCCTTTTCACTCCACATGTACCGGCGCATGGCCTGGGTCATGCGTTCGGCGCCCTCGCGGTAGGCGCCGGCGCGGTCGTGCTCGCCGAAGTCCGCCGCGAACGCCGCCGCCGCTTTCAATGCTCCGATGGTGCACGCCACGGTAAAGAGGTGGACCCCGCGGCGTTCTTCCCAGAGGTCCCAACTGGGGTGCGGCAGGCCGTGCGCGTCGCGGTACTTGAGAATCCAGTCCGCCGGTCGGACGACCAGGGGCAGGTAGAGCGGCTTGACGAACTCGACGTCGCGGAAAGTCTCGAAGTGCTTGCGGAGCGACCAGACGACCAGGCTGGTTTCGTCCTGCTGGATGGGCAGCACGCGCTGGCCCTCGAGCATCCAGGGATGCCAACTGCTGGCCAGTTCCGCCGCGGGGGTGTACTTGTGCAGGAAGTACGACTCGCCCCGCAGGCACCGGGCGCAGTAGCGGAAGAAGCTGCGCGAGAGTTCGCTCTGCCCGGTGAGCACGAGCGAATAGGCGACGAGAGCGCCGTCGCGCGGCCAGCAGTACGAGTAGTGGTCCCCCCCGAACTGCGTGATGTCGCTGTCGTTGGCGGCGATGATCGCTCCGGCGTTGTCGATCTGCGTGCGGAGCACGAGTTGGGAGCGGCGGAAGAGGTCGCACACGGCGGGGGGCAGCCCGTCCATGTCGAGCGGCTCCTTGCGGACCCAGAGGCTCCAGTACGACGCTGTCCGCTCGATCATCCGGTCCGGGCCGGTCTCGAGGATGCGCTGATTGAGCGCCTTGGCCTCGGAGTACGACTTCCCGCAGGCCAGCCACTGCGTGACGTAACTCGTACCCCCCGCGGGCACCTGGAGGTTGAACCCGATGGTGGCGTCGACCGACCCCTGGCTGATAGCGTTGCGCCCGAGTTGCCCGTCTTCGGCGTCGCGCCAGGTGCCCTCGGCCCCGCGGACGCGCTTGGTGCCGATGGCCCAGTTGTCGATCCCGCACTTGTTCTCGTCGCACGCGTTGAAGAGGAAGTACGCGTCGTCCTTGTACACCACGACGCTGCTGGTGGCCGGGTCGTAGTTCGCCGTGTCGCCGACGGCCGACCCGCGGATGGACAGGTCCCAATGGCTGAACAGCCGCACGTCGCGGTCCTTGCCCAGCAGGTCGCGGATGACGGCGCGGCGGAAGTAGGCCGGCTCGTGGAAGTCCACGGCGTCGCGGCACTCGATCTCCAGCCCCAGCCCCGCGTGCCGAAGCGTGACCTCGGTCACCAGGGTGTCGCGGCGGTAGCGCAGGGAGCGTTCCCACCCGGGGTCTTCAATCCAGGCGAAGCGTCCGTCAACCCAGACGCCGAAACGCTGCACGTGCCCGTCGGTGTGGTTGTACCGCCCGACCTGGGGGTAGAAGATGTCCCGCACGCGGTAGAGGCGGTCGAAGGTGATGAGCAGATCGCCGTTGCCGACGGGGATATCGCGGGGCATGGGGTCCTCGGGCGTCGATCGGCACGAAACCGATCAGGGCACACCATATCGACCTCCGGGGCCTCACGCGCCGGGAGTCCCTGTTTATTGCCGATGCCTACGCGGCTTGTTCGCCCAAGGCGTTCAGGCGGTCCTGAGCGTCGCCCACGAAGGTGATCCGAACGCCGAAGTTCTCGCCGACTTTGACGGCCTGGCCCAGCCCGATGGGCTTGTTGTTCGCGAGGAGTTCCAGTTCCGCGTCGGCACTCTTCGGCAGTTCGATGATCGCCCCCGGTACCCACGCCAGCACCTCGGCGGTGCGCATCTGCCGTTCACCCAGGAGCACGACTATCGGCACTTCGAGACGGAGAGCCCGGGAAACGCCATCGGGGGGGGGTGAGGTGGATGCGCGCATGCAGCAACTCCATCGGCTGGATCGGTCCTTGGGTCCATCGCAAAGCGCATGCCATGAGAGAACCGGTCTAGTCCGTGCCGGCTGTTCTTCCCGCGGCCTCCAGGGCACGCCCCAAGGCAGCCTGGGCGACCTGGAGGCACTCGGCCCGTTCTGTCGCGGTGGCCTCGCCCGCCCGGATGGTGGCTTCGCCGGCTCGCGTGAGTGCCGCGATCAGGTCGAGGGAGGCGGTGCGTTGCGGACCCGGCTCAACGCGTGCGGCGACATCCTGGATCGACAACGCCGACCGGCGGAGATCGTGCCCGTGGACCACAAGCAACTCGGCGGCGGCCGACGGGTTGCTGACGTGCCCGCCAGCCAACGCCGTCACCTCGCGCCGGGTCGATTCCGCCAACTTGCGCCCCTCTTCGATGCGAACGCGCAGCCGGTGCGCGGAGTCGGCGGGCTGTGCTGCACGCGCCTGGTGATAGATCGAGTTTCCGCACCCGCCGTGCGTGAAAGCCACGATGATTGCCATCAACATTCCAACCGTTGCGCCTCGCATCGGAGTTCTCCGCTGAATGAGCCGTGGAGTTCTAGAATACCTGTTTAGGATCGCGTCGTGAACAAAGGGAGGCCGTCGTGCGGAAGTACAGTATCGCGGCCGTGCTGATCGGCATGGCGGTGGTGATCGGGGTGCCGGAGCCGGTGACGGCGCACGAGACGGATCAGTTTTCACTTCCGCTGGACAAGCCCTTCGCGGACATGGGCGACCTGCTCGACGCGGCCCATCTGCGCATGGTTCAACGGGCCGTGGACCGCGCCAACGCCGAGATCCGCCGTACCTTGGAGCAGAGACAGACCCCGGCGATCCGCAAGCGGTTGGCGTCGCTGCAATCGCAGGAGTACCTGGTGCAGCAGGCGTACAAGGCCTTGAACGATGCGTTTACCGACGCGCTCGACATCGAGGCCGCCCTGGCGCGCTCGTGGGGCGAGGCGCACTATCCCGGGCAGTATGTCCGCTACGACCCCCCGCGGTGGATCTACGCCGACGCCCAGGCCTGGCTTGATCCGCGGCGACTGATCACCGTATGGCGATCGAGCACGATCAAGGCCCACGGGGTCTACTTCGGCTCCGACAAACTCTCGCACTTCCATCACATGGGCCGTTTCTACTACAGCGCGTGGCGCGAAAACTTGGCCGCGGGGATGAGCGAGGAAGAGGCCGTCGCCAATGTCGTTCGACGGTATTCCTCGGGGGGGCCGCTCGGAGAGAACGGCCTGCTCGGGTTTGTCGCCACCGGGGTCTACTCGAACGCCGATCTGGTGGCCAACTACACCGGGTTCAAGTTTTATCGCAATCTCACCGAGCCGGTCACGCTCAAGGGCAAGGTCTGCCCGCCCCTCTGCGTGCGCGTCGGCAACTATTGGCGTATCAACGACCACGTGCGGCCCGAATCGGGCTGGTTCGGCGCGTTCATCAGCGACCATTGGAATGAAGCGCTGAACCCGAACCGGTACGACGTGACGCTTCGGGCCGACGTCAAGCGCGGCATCGAGAAGCGGGCGGACACCATTCTGGCATTCTGGACGCAGCGCGACGGCCGCCCTGCCGAGGCGGCGTACTACGACACGCTCGCCAAGCAACTCTCGACGTACTACGGCGAGGCGTACGGCTACTCCACCGGCGGCGACACGCTCTTCACGATCGGGAACACGGTCATTCCGGCAATCGGCGCAAGTCGTTGATTGTATGTTGCATCGTGTGACAGGCCATTTTGTGACTGTATTCAAGCGTTGGTAGAAATTACGGCAAGCACAGGTTTTCCACTTGACAGTGGGGGGGGGGGCGCGGAGGTAGGATGCAACGCAACGTAATCCTGAAAAGGAGACGGTGCATGTGTGGTTCGATGAAAGAGTGACTCACGTTCGTGTCGACTGCGTTCGGCGGTATGTTCCTCTTGATTTCGGTTGCATTGGCCAGTGGCAGC
>BQMO01000021.1 GCA_022180725.1 Phycisphaerae bacterium | reverse complement strand
GGAGGGGGGCGTGGAGGGTACCTGGGCGAATGAAAACGCGGTCAGCGCAAGGGATGCGCTGGCGATGAGCACGGGGATGTAGTTCCGGGACGGCATGGGGATGCTCCGAGAGAGGGTACGCATTCGGAAGCGGTTGGGGTATGGATCGGTCAGGCGCGAGCAACCGCTTGATTTGCACGGGAGCGGGCGAGGGGTGCTGCGTTGGACATGTTGGGGGCGCCCGGGTTCCTGGTCCTGCTGAAGGGCCTGGGTGGAGAAGTGGGGCATTGACTTTGAATGGTCGGGGTCTATTCTTCCCTCCCCCCTGGAACAGGCGTGGGCGTGTGATGGCACGGGCGGCCAGGCCGACCGGTCATGCGTCGCGATGGACCTGTGAGGCGGCGAAGGCGGTGGACACGAATGACCGGCGGACGCATCAGAATTCGGATGGAGGCGTACGACCACATCGCGCTGGACGCATCGGCGAAGGAGATCGTGGATCACGCCAAGCGGACGAACGCGAAGGTGGCGGGTCCGGTGCCGCTGCCGACGCGCGTCGAGCGGTACACGGTGCTGCGGTCGCCGTTCATTGACAAGAAGAGCCGCGAGCAGTTCGAGATTCGGACGCACAAGCGGATCATCGACATCATCGAGCCGAACGCGCGGACGGTCGAGGCGTTGAACCGGCTGGTGGTGCCCGCGGGCGTGTTCGTGAAGATCAAGGCATAAGGGATGGTTGTTCAAGGGACACACACACACGGGGCCTGATGGCCCGGACACGAGAAGACGGACGATCAGGGGTTGCGGGTGCGTAACCACCGGATTCCGCAAGGGTGACCGAGATGGGTATTTCGCTGCTGGGCAAGAAGGTCGGCATGACGCGGGTGTACACCGAGAAGGGTGTCTCTCTGCCCGTGACGGTGATCGCGTGCGGCCCGTGCGTGGTGACGCAGGTGCGGACGCCGGAGAAGGACGGGTACGCGGCGGTGCAGATCGGGTTTGACGAGGTCGAGCCGCGCAACTCGACGATGCCGCAGATCGGGCACGACATGAAGGCGGGGGCCGAGCCGATGCGGCACCACCGCGAGTTCCGCATCGAGGCGAAGGACGCGGGCGAGTTCTCGCTCGGGCAGACGCTGACGGTGGAGAAGTTGGCGGGCACGCTCTTCGTGGACGTGATCGGGACGAGCAAGGGCAAAGGCTTCGCGGGCGTGATGAAGCGGCACCACTTCAAGGGGATGTTCGCGTCGCACGGGACCGAGCGCAAGCACCGTTCGCCGGGATCGATCGGTTCGCTGTGCAGCAACCGCGGGTATGGCGGCGGGCTGAAGAAGGGCAAGCGCATGGCCGGGCATATGGGCGACGAACGCGTCACCAACCGGTCGCTCGACGTGGTGCAGATCATCCCGGAGAAGAACCTGCTCCTGGTGAAGGGGTCGGTGCCCGGCGGGAAGAATGGATTGGTCGAGATTCGTCCCGCGGTGCGTCTGTACAAAGGCAAGGCGAACAAGGTCAAGGCCGCTAGTAAATAGGAATCACCCGGGCGCCGACGCCCGGGTCGTTTGTTGAATGAGGATCGAACAGGAGTTCATGAACACAGGAGACCACAGCACGTCGTGACTTCTCGCCGCCCGCTCGCACACGGGCGAACGGCGAGTCCGGAAGGTCCGAGCGAGTCGGAAACCACCGGACGGCAACAACGAACCGGGCGGCCTCACGGCGGCCCGAACGAAGCCGAGTCGATTCCGATCCGCCCCCGCGTCACGGTGACGCGCGATCGCCGCAAGGCGATGAGTGGAGGCGAGACGGATAGGCAACCCCAGGGCGTTCGTCGTCGGCGGCATGGCCGGCGAGGACACGTCAGGCGTCAGGACGAGGTAAAGACCCATGGATGTCCCCGTCTACAACATGCAGGGCGCGCAAGTCGCGACTGTGAAGATCGATGAGAAGTCGCTGGGCGGCGAGGTGAATCCCTCGTTGCTGAAGCAGGCGTTCGTGATGTACCACGCGAACCTCCGGCAGGGCTCGGCGCGCACGCGCAACCGGCACGAGGTCGAGGGGTCGACGCGGAAGCTGTACAAGCAGAAGGGCACGGGCAACGCCCGTCACGGCGACCGGAAGGTCAACATTTTCCGTGGCGGCGGGCACGGGCACAGCAAGAAGCGGACCCGCGAGGACTTCCGGCAGGCCATGCCGAAGAAGATGCGCCGCAAGGCGAACCGCAACGCGCTGCTCGCCAAACTGGTCGATCAGCAGGTGCGGGTGGTGGATTCGATCGCGTTCGACGCGCCCAGGACGCGGGCCTTCCAGGACTTCCTGACGGCGATCAAGGCCGACCATTCGACCGTGGTCGCGTTGCCGATGGACGAGGGCAAGGCGCAGAACGCGCGGCTGTCGGGGCGGAACATCGACGGGGTGAGGCTGATCCGCGTGGACCAGTTGAACACGTACGAGATGCTGAACAACCGGTACCTGGTGATCGGGCGGCCGGAGCTCGAGTCGTGGCTGAAGGGGCCGTCCTCGCAGACGGACAAGAGCGCGAAGATCGCGCCGCTGGGCCGGGTCGCGACGCCGGCGGCGTCGGCGGCCGCCGCGGCGCCCGCCCCCGCGGCCGCGGCGAAGAAGCCGGCGCGCAAGAGCACCAAGAAGGGTGACGAAGGGGTGAAGCCATGAGCGCAGGCGTTGATCACATTCACGTCATCAAGAAGCCGCTGCTCTCGGAAAAGAGCACGTTCGCGATGAACGAGCGCAAGCAGTATTCGTTCATCGTGGATCGGCGCGCGAGCAAGCCGGAGATCAAGGCGGCGATCGAGGCGATCTACAAGGTGCGCGTGGAGAAGGTGAACACGCTGCTCCAGAAGCACAAGGCCCGCCGCCTGAAGTACGGCGTGTCGCGGCCCTCCCCCACCAAGAAGGCGATCGTCAGCCTCCATGCCGACGACGCGATCGAACTGTTCTAAGGACCAGCCATGCCGATCCGCATCTACAAGCGAACGAGTGCCGGACGCCGCAACGCGTCGGTGCTGACGCACGAGGAAGTGACGAAGTTCACGCCGGAGCATTCGCTGATGGAGCCGCGCCCCCGCACGGGCGGGCGGAACCACCAGGGGAAGATCACCGCCCGCGGAATCGGGGGCGGGGTGAAGCGGATGTACCGCATCGTGGATTTCAAGAAGCGCGACCGCAACGGGGTTCTGGGGACGGTGGTGGGGATCGAGTACGACCCGAACCGCTCATGCCACATCGCCCTGGTCCAGTACGCGGACGGGGAGAAGCGGTACGTGATCGCGCCGCTGGGGCTGCGGACCGGACAGACGCTGGAATGTTCGAGCACGGGCGCGGTCGAGCCGAGCACCGGGAACACGATGCCGCTGGCGTTTGTGCCCACGGGCCTGGACGTGCACTGTGTGGAACTGACGCCCGGGCGGGGCGCCCAGATGTGCCGCTCGGCGGGGACTTATGCCCGATTGACGAACAAGGAGAACGGGTTCGCGACGCTGGTGCTGCCCAGCGGCGAGACGCGGATGGTTCCGCTGACGTGCCGGGCGACGATCGGGCAGGTCGGGAACCCGGACCACCGTCTGCGGATGCTGGGCAAGGCGGGGTTGACGCGTCTGAAGGGGCGCCGCCCGAAGACGCGCGGCATCGCCAAGAGCCACCACGCCCACCCGCTGGGCGGCGGCTCGGGTCGGAGCAAGGGCAACCGCCCGCCGTGCGGCCCGACGGGGGTGCACGCCAAGGGCGGGAACACGCGGAACCCGAACAAGCACAGCAGCCGGCTGATCATCCGCCGTCGTTCGTCGAAGCGGTACGGGCAGAAGAAGTAAGGATTGAACGAGCATCCCGGCAGGCCGGGGCGTGGAAGGAACAGGCATGGGACGCAGTCTGAAGAAGGGGCCGTTTGTCGTGGAAAGTCTCTACCGCAAGGTGGAGAAGTTGAACGCAAACCGGCGGAAGGAGCCCATCAAGACGTGGGCGCGTCGGTGCACGATCGTGCCGGAGTTCGTCGGGCACACGTTCAAGGTGCACAACGGGAGGATGTTCCTGGACGTGTTCGTGACGGAGGACATGGTGGGGCACAAGTTGGGCGAGTTCAGCATCAGCCGGACGTTCCGGGGGCACACGAACCGGAAGGAAGGGCTGGAGGGCGGGGAAACGTCGGCGGCGCCGGCGGCTCCGGCGAAGAAGTAAGGATGAATCGCAACGCGTCCCCGGTCGGGACGCCGTGAAGAAGGATGCAAGCCGTGAGGATCCGAGGCACGAAACTCGAGAAGGCACTGGACGTGGCGGGGATGACGCCCCGTCAACTGGCCGAGGCGATCGCGGAGAAGGGGTTCGGCGCGGACGACGCCGAGCGCGCCATCAAGAACTGGATCGCCGGGCGGGACCATCCGCGGTGCAAGGCGTCGCGGATCACCCAGATGGCGGGGCTGCTACGGGTGGCGCCGCGCGACCTGGCGGGGTTCACGAGCCGGGTGCGGCAGCACCGTGGCAGCGCCCGCAAGGCGAAGCTGCTCATCGACCTGATCCGCGGGAAGAGCGTGGACCAGGCGCTGAACCTGCTGACGTTCACGACGAAGAAGGCGGCGGTGAACGTGAAGAAGTGCCTGAACGCGGCGATCGCCGACGCGGAGCAGGCGGAGTGCGACGTGACGCGGCTGTTCGTGGCGGAGAGCCGCGTGGACAACGCGACGGTGATCAAGCGATTTCAACCCAAGGACCGCGGGCGGGCGCACGCGATTCTCAAGCCCTTGAGCCACATCACGATCAGCGTGGAGGAGCGGCCCCAGCGGGCCTGAACCGAGCATGGGACAGAAGACACATCCATTCGGGCTGAGGCTGGGCATCACCGAGGCGCACAAGAGCCGGTGGTACGCCCCCAAGGCGCTCTACGGGGAACTGCTCGTCGAGGACGAGAAGATCCGCAAGTGGCTGGACAAGCGGCTGAACCGCCGCCCGCCAAACGCCGCGGTGTCGGACATCCACATCGAGCGGACGCGCGAGGAGCTCAAGATCATCGTGAAGACGGCGCGCCCCGGGCTGGTGATCGGGCCGAAGGGGGCCGAGGTCGAGCGGATGACCGAGGAACTCCAGTACATGACCGGGCGCAAGGTGGCGATCTCGATCATCGAGATCAAGAACACGGACATGGACGCGAAGCTGGTCGCGGAGAGCGTGGCGGAGCAGTTGCAGAAGCGTTCGTCGTACCGCCGCGCGGTGAAGATGAAGTGCGAGGCGATGATGGCGGCGGGGGCGAAGGGGTGCAAGATCCGCATCGGCGGGCGCCTGGGCGGGGCCGAGATCGCCCGCGTGATGGAAGTGAAGTTGGGTTCGCTGCCCTTGTCGACGCTGCAGGCGAACGTGGAGTACGGGACGGCGGAAGCGCACACGACGTACGGCGTGATCGGGGTGAAGTGCTGGATCTACAAGGGCATGTTCACCACGGAGCGGACGGAAGAGGAATCGAACGCGGCGGGCGGGCGGGCGCGTGCCCGCGGCCGGAAGTAAGCACCGAATCGGGTCGGGTACTCCCGCCCCGCGAGCAGAGGACGTGATCCATGCCCTTGATGCCCAAGAGAGTGAAGTACCGCAAGGAGATGCGCCGGATCAGGCCGCGCAAGGCGACCAAGGGCAACTACGTCGCCTTTGGGGATTACGGCCTGCAGGCGCTGGAGCCGAGCTGGCTACCCGGGAACGTGATCGAGGCGGGGCGCATCTCGTGCCAGCACTTCCTGAAGCGGGAAGGCAAGTTGTTCATCCGGGTGTTCCCCGACAAGCCGATCAGCAAGAAGCCGCTGGAGACGCGGATGGGAACGGGCAAGGCGGAGGTGGAGTATTGGGCGGCGCGGGTGAAGCCCGGGACGATGCTGTTCGAGATCGCGGGCGTGCCGGAGGCCACGGCCAAGTTGGCGCTGCTGCGGGTGGCGATGAAGATGCCGGTGCGGTGCCGGTTCGTGGGTCGGCGGGTTCGGGTGTAAACAGAACGCAAGCCGGGCCGGTCAGGCCGGGATGAGGATGCGAGCGATGAAGGCGAAAGAAGTGCATGCGATGAAGAACGAGGAACTGGCGCTGGAGATCAAGAATCTCCGGGGGAAGTTGTACGACCTGCGCAGCCAGGCGGTGACGGAGAAGGTCGAGGACACGTCGCAGTTCCGCAAGGTCCGCGCGGACATTGCCCGGCTGCTGACGGAGGCGAACGCCCGGACGCGGGCGGCGGCGAAGAAGTAACGCTCCCCGGGGGCACGCACACAGCGAAGGACACGACGATGGCTCAGGCAACAGGCAAGCAACCCGCGACGAAGAAGGCCCCGGCGGCGGCGCCCGCGGACGTGAAGGGCACGAAGGTGGGGATCGTGGATTCCGACGCGCGGGCGAAGACGCGTCGCGTGGTGGTGTCGTACCTGGCGAAGCACCCCAAGTACGGGAAGTACATCCGCCAGCGGACGATCCTGCACGTGCACGACGAGCAGAACGCGTCGCGCGTGGGGGACGTGGTCGAGGTGGCCCCGTGCCGCCCGATCAGCAAGACGAAGAACTGGCGGCTGGTGCGGATCGTGGAGCAGCGTTCGGCGGAAGCCGCCGCGCTCCGGAGCGTGAAGGAACTACAGGCCTAACACCGGGACGCCCCGGGCCTGCGCGAAAGGTGACGAGCGATGCTGCAACAAGAAACACGCTGCGAAGTCGCGGACAACTCGGGGGCGAAGATCGCCTACGTGATCCGCGTGTACGGCGGGTCGACGGCGAGCGGGAAGTTCCAGCGCCGCACGGCCGGGGTGGGCGACAAGGTGTTCGTGTCGATCAAGAAGGCGCTCCCCGGCGCGGACGTGAAGCCGGGCGACAAGCACAAGGCGGTGGTCGTGCGGACGACCAAGGCCACGCGCCGGCCCGACGGGAGTTACGTGAAGTTTGATTCGAACGCGGTGGTGCTGATCCAGGACGACGGGAACCCGAAGGGGACGCGCATCTTCGGGCCGGTGGCCCGCGAACTGCGCGACCGCAACTACATGAAGATCGTGTCGCTCGCGTCCGAGGTTATCTGAACGCGGAACACAGGAAAGGATGAGTCATGCCGGCGCATGTGAAGAAGGGTGACACGGTGATGATCACCTCGGGCGAGTTGAAGGGGCAGATCGGGGAGGTGCTGCGCGTGGTGCCGGATCGGCAGCGCGTGTTCATCAAGGGGTTGAACCTGGTGAACAAGAACCTCCGCCCGACGCAGGCCAACCCCAAGGGCGGGGTGATCACGAAAGAAGCGGCGATCCATTGGAGCAAGGTGTCGCCGGTGGTGGACGGCAAGGCGGTGCGGGTGGGGTTCAAGGTGCAGCCCGACGGGAGCAAGGTCCGGGTGGCGCGGCACGGGGGCAAGGAACTGAAGGTGTTGTCGGTGGTGCACGGGCCGAGGAAGTAAGCACGACGCGCCGGGGTAGCGCGAAGCGAGAATGACCATGTCGAACGAACAGAAACCAAAGCAGGAACCGCAGGGGTCGAAGGGGCCGCCCAAGGACGGGAAGAAGGGTCCGCCGGCGGGGGCCGGGAAGAAGCCCGCGGGTCCGAAGAAGCACGAGGCGCCCGAGGCCGACAGCGGCCCGCGGACGCCGCCCCGGCTGATGGTGATGTACCACGAGAAGGTCCGGGCGGAGTTCGCGGCGAAGTTCGGGGAGAAGAACCCGATGGCGCAGCCGCGGCTGGAGAAGATCGTGCTCAACGTGAGCATGGGCCGTCACCTGGAGGGGACGAAGATCCCCCCGCACGTGAAGGCGCAGGTGCTGGACACGCTGGAGAAGGTGACGGGGCAGAAGCCCGTAGTGATCCGGGCGAAGAAGAGCGTGTCGAACTTCAAGGTTCGCGCGGGGTATGAGTCGGCGGCGATGGTGACGATCCGGCGGGACCGGATGTGGCACTTCCTGGACCGGCTGATCAATCTGGCGACGCCCCGCATCAAGGACTTCCGCGGGTTGTCGGACAAGGCGTTCGACAAGCAGGGGAACTACGCGATGGGCCTGACGGAGCAGGGGGTGTTCCCCGAGATCAACATGGCCGAGGCGCAGTTCACGCACGGGATGAACATCAACTTCTGCTTCGGGAACAGCACCCCGGAGCGGAGCCGATTCGTGCTGGAGCAGTTGGGGATGCCGTTCCGCAAGCCGGAGAAGTAAGCAACGACGCCGCCCGGGCCAGGCCCGGGGGCGACGCAGGAGCACGCGAGATGACGACCAAGGCGCAGATGGCCAAGTCACGGCGGAAGCCGAAGTTCAGCACCCGGGTGGTGCGTCGGTGTGAACTCACGGGGCGGGCGCACGGGGTGTACCGCAAGTTCCGCATCAGCCGCATCATGCTGCGGAAGATGGCGTTAGAAGGGAAGATCCCGGGGATGCGGAAGGCGAGTTGGTAAGAGCAGGACTCAGGCTGCGGGCATACGGCCCGGGGCCAGCAGCAGGGAAGGACAGATATGGCGATCGGTGATCCAATCGCGGACATGCTGACGAGAATCCGCAATGCGCTGCGCAACCGTTCGAAGACGGTGAACTGCGTCAACACGAAGGTGTGCCGCGGCATCGCCACGGTACTCCGCGACGAGGGCTACGTCGAATCGTTCGACGTGGTGGAGGACGGGCGGCAGGGGCTGCTGCGCATCCGCCTGAAGTACGCCCCCACGGGCGAGTCGGCGTTGCACAAGGTGACGCGCGTCAGCACCACGGGCCGGCGCGTGTACTCGGGAGTGGATGATCTGCCCCGCCCGGTGCAGGGGCTGGGGATCGCCATCGTGTCCACGAGCAAGGGCGTGGTGAGCGACCGCAAGGCGCGCGAGTCGCGCGTGGGCGGCGAGTGGCTGTGCACGATCGAGTAAGGAACACACTCGCGGAAGCCCCGCCCGAGCGCGGGTGAGCCGCACGCGAAGGAGCGAGTCATGTCGAGGATCGGAAAGAAGGCGGTCGAGGTTCCCGCGGGGGTCAAGGTGGCGGTATCGCCGGGCCTGGTGAAGGTTGAAGGTCCGAAGGGGAAGTTGGACCTGAAGACCCGGCCCGAGGTCGCCGTCACGTTCGATCCGGCGGCCAAGGCGGTGACGGTGGCCTTGGCGCCCGGGTATTCCCCGGAGGATCGCTTCGCCAACGCGTTGTGGGGCTCGACGCGGGCGCACCTGCGCAACATGATCGAGGGCGTGACGAAGGGGTACGAGAAGAGCCTGGAAGTGGTCGGGGTGGGCTGGACGGCGGCGGTCGCGGGGAAGAACCTGAAGATGACGCTGGGCTTCGCGAACCCGATCGTGATGGAGATTCCCGCGGGCCTGACGGTGACGGTGGAGAAGCAGTTTGTGAAGGTGGCCGGTCCGGATCGCGGCCTGGTGGGGCGGTTCGCGGCGGACATGCGGGCGAAGCGCAAGCCCGAGCCGTACAACGGGAAGGGCGTGAAGTACGTGGAAGAGGTCATCAAGCGCAAGCAGGGCAAGCAGTTTGGCGCCTAAACGAGGATCAGATCCCGCGCCGCTGGCCGGGTGGAGGTCGAGTCAGTCATGAATCGCAACGCAGCAAAGACGGCACGGCGGATCAAGCGGCGCGTGCACATCCGCAAGACCATTTCAGGCACGGCCGAGCGGCCCCGCCTGGCGGTGTTCAAGTCGCTGAATCACATGTACGCCCAGGTGATCAACGATCTGGAAGGTCGCACGCTGGCGGCGGCGTCGACGGCGGAGAAGGCGATGCGCACCGGGAAGACGGGCAACGCATCGGCGGCGGCGAAGGTGGGCGAGGCGCTCGCCGAGCGCGCCAAAAAGGCCGGCGTCGCGGCGGTCGTCTTCGATCGCGGCGGGTTCAAGTTTCACGGGCGCGTGAAGGCCCTGGCGGAGGCGGCCCGCAAGGGCGGGTTGAAGTTCTAAGGCACGGGCGCACGCCGGGCTTCGCCGGTGTTCGTCGGTCGGCACAAAGGGTTGGATAGCACCATGCCAGAAGTCATTGATCAGTCGAGTCACATTGAAGCCACCACCGTGAACGTGGACCGGACGTCCGCGACGGTGAAGGGTGGTCGGCGCTTCTCGTTCGGCGCGCTCGTCGTCGTGGGCGACCGCAAGGGGAAGGTGGGCTTCGGGTATGGCAAGTCCAACGAAGTGCCCACCGCCGTCGAGAAGGCGCAGAAGTACGCCAAGAAGGCGATGCGCTCCATCCCCATGATCGGGCACACCATCCCGCACGAGGTGGAGGGGACGTTCTCGTCGTCGATCGTGCGGCTGATTCCGGCGGCGCCCGGCACGGGCGTGGTGGCCGGGGGCACGGTGCGGGCGATCCTCGAGATGGCGGGCATCACGGACTGCCTCACCAAGTGCTACGGCTCGACCAACAAGCGGAACATCGTGAAGGCGACGTTTGACGGGATCGGTCGTCTCCGCGAGGCGCGGCAGGTCGCGGCGATTCGCGGGTTGGACCTCGGGCCGACCGTGATCGAGGCGAAGATCGAGCGCGGCAAGAAGTTCATGCCGGTGGCCCCCAAGGGGGAGAAGGCCCGCGGGCCGGTGAACACCATCGGCGAGGAGCGCAAGGGCCGTGGTGGTTCGCGTGGCGGCGGGCGCGGCCGCCGGAATGATCGCGGCGAGGGCGGCGGACGGGACGGCGGGGCGGCGTCGGGCGGCGCGCCCGGGGCGGCGCCGGCCGGAAACACGTAACACACCAGCGTTCCGCCCGGCTTTCGGGACGGGCTGTTGAACGAGGCACGCATCGGAGTTCATTCCCATGATGATCCATGAAGTCACGGCCCTGGCGGGGCAATGGAAGAATCGCAAGCGCGTCGGGCGCGGCGAGGGCGGCGGGCACGGCAAGCAGTCGGGCCGCGGCAACAAGGGCGCCAAGTCGCGCTCGGGCTACGCGCGCAAGCTCGGGCACGAGGGCGGGCAGATGCCGTACTTCCGCCGCTTGCCGAAGATGGGCTTCACGAACGCCCCCTTCCGCATGAAGTTCTGGACGGTCAACCTCGGCGACATCGTGGCGCACCCGTCGTTCGCCAAGGGCGGGACGGTGGACACGGCCTCCCTGATCGCGGCGGGGCTGGTGCGCGACGACTCTCGCGACCTGAAGATTCTCGGCAACATGCCCAAGGACGCGGCGTTGAAGGTCAAGTTGACGGTGACGGCCTCTCGCGTGACCGCGCCGGCCAAGAAGCGCATCGCGGACGCCGGAGGAAGCGTGACCGAGACGGGCACGCGTCGCGACCGCACCCGCGGCGTTGATCTCACCAGCGAGGATCGCACGCCGAAGAATCTGACCAAGCGGCTGAAGCGTGGCGGGGCGAAGAAGGCCGAGGGCGGCGAGAAATCCAAGGGCGCCGACGCCGAATGAGTCAGTTCCCTACCATCCCGTGAGATTCGACACGCCGCCCTGGGGTTGATCGACCCCGGGGCGGCTCTCGTAGCGAGGGCGGTGCAGGACGCGAAGCAGGAAGGCCGGAATGTTCTCGACGTTTGTCAATGTGTTCAAGGTCCCGGAACTGCGGAACAAGGTGTTGTTCACGCTGGGCATGCTGCTGGTCTTCCGGCTGGGGCATTGGATTCCCATCCCCGGGGTGAACCAGGAGGAACTGGCCGAACTCTTCCGGGCGCAGCAGCAATCGGGGAGCGCCGCGGCGAAGGTTGCGTCGTTCGTGTCAATCTTTTCGGGCGGCGAACTTTCTCGCTCCACCATCTTCGGGCTGGGCATCATGCCGTACATCACGGCGAGCATCATCTTCCAGCTGCTCGCGACGACGATCCCGCAGCTCAAGAAGTTGCAGGAAGAGGGCGCGACGGGCCGCCAGAAGATCATGGAATACACCCGCTACGTGACCGTGGCGTTGTGCATCGTCCAAGGGACCGGGTTTTTGATCTACCTGCGCAACGCCTCGCCCGGGTTGATCCACCCGATGTTCTACGACCAGCCGATCTGGTGGGTGATGGCGGTGGGGGCGATGACGGCGGGGTGTCTCTTCCTGATGTGGTTGGGCGAGCAGATCGACAAGCACGGAATCGGGAACGGCGCGTCGATGATCATCATGGCGGGCATCCTGGCGGGCATGCCCCAGGCGGCCCAATCGGTCGCGGCGTCGTTCAACCCGCGTGACCCCGAGGCGATCGGGTACATGGGGCTGATCCTGCTGGCCGCCGGGTTTGTCGGGGTGGTGTCGGGGTCGGTGCTCATGACGGTGGCGCAGCGGCGGATTCCGGTGCAGCAGGCCAAGCACACGCGCGGGCGCAAGGTGTTCGGCGGGCAGAAGAGTTACCTGCCGCTCCGGCTGAATCACGGCGGGGTCATGCCCATCGTGTTCGCCAGTTCGCTCATGGTGTTCCCGTCGGTGATCT
Organism: Phycisphaerae bacterium; assembly: GCA_022180725.1. Taxonomy (GTDB): domain Bacteria; phylum Planctomycetota; class Phycisphaerae; order Phycisphaerales; family UBA1924; genus RI-211. The sequence continues at coordinate 112,202 of BQMO01000021.1, read as the reverse complement.
TCAGCCAGTTGCGGTCGATGGCGACCTCGGGCGGGGGCACGGGGTGGTGGGCATCGACCACGCTGTTCCTGGACACGAACTTTTCGATCGGCGGGTTTTTATACGTGCTGCTGTACATCGGGATGGTGTACTTCTTCAGTTACTTCTGGATCACGGTGCAGTTCAACCCCGAGGAGATGAGCAAGCAACTCAAGGAGCACGGGAGTTTCATCCCCGGGCTGCGCCCCGGCCCGCGGACCGCGGAGTATCTCGAGACGGTGATGACGCGCGTCACCTTTGTTGGAGCGGGTTTCCTTTCCATCGTCGCGGTGCTCCCGACGGTGGTGAACCAGGGGCTGAACATCTCGTACGCCGTGACGCAGTTCTTCGGTGGGACGGGCCTGCTGATCGTGGTGTCGGTGTCGATGGATTTCCTCCAGCGGGTCGAGGCGAACCTGCTGATGCGGAACTACCAGGGATTCCTGGGTGGGGACGATGGAACGGGCGGGCCGCGGCTTCGCGGGCCCCGGGGCTGATGGCGCGAAAGGGAACCGAACGGGCATGGGAAAACAGGACGACAAGTTCACGTTCGAGGCGGAGGTCCTTGAGGCGCTTCCGAACGCGATGTTCAAGGTTCGGCTGCCCAATGAGCAGAAGACCGAGGTGCTGGCGTACGTCTCCGGGAAGATGCGGATGAACTACATCCGCATCCTGCCGGGCGACCGGGTGACGGTGGAGATCAGCCCGTACGACTTGTCGAAGGCCCGGATTACGTTCCGTCATTGAGGCGGAATCGATCGGGTGGGGCGGGGAATCCCGCGTGGGGGCGGCTATAATCCCCTCCGTGCCTGTCCGGCCCGGGTGAAGGCAACTGGTCGGCCCGATCGGGCCGGTGTTCGAACGGAAGGTGCACCGTGAAAGTCAGGTCGAGTGTCAAAAAGATGTGCAGCGGGTGCCAGGTCGTCCGCCGCAAGGGCAAACTTCGGGTGATCTGCAAAAGCGATCCGAAGCACAAGCAGGTCCAGGGCTGAGGAGAATCACCAGTGCCGCGTGTCGCAGGTATCGATATTCCCGACAAGAAGAAGATCTTTTTCGCGCTTCAGTACGTCCACGGCATCGGCCCGAAGGTGGCGGCGGACATTCTCACCCAGGCCGGGGTGGACCCGAACCAGCGGTCCAACGAAGTCGACGAGCAGAAACTGGCGCAGATTAACGCGATCATCGACCAGGGCGTGCTGGTCGAGGGCGCGCTGCGGCGGCAGGTGCAGCAGAACATTCAGCGGCTGAAGGACATCAAGTCCTACCGGGGCGAGCGGCACCGCAAGGGTCTGCCGGTGCGCGGGCAACGGACGCAGAGCAACGCGCGGACGCGCAAGGGCAAGAAGAAAACCGTCGCCGGGAAGAAGGGCGTCAAGGCCAAGGGCTGACGCTGAACACACCACGGGTACGACCCTTTGGGTCGGAGGATCCGGGAGCCACGCATGTCGAAGAAGGCCAAGGTACGCAAGAACGTCGTTCGCGGGATCGTGCACATCCGCGCGACGCAGAACAACACGCTGGTCACGATCACCGATATGAACGGCGAGACCATCTGCTGGGACTCGGCGGGCACGATCGGGTTCAAGGGCGCGCGCAAGAGCACGCCCTTCGCCGCGACGCGGGCGGCCGAGACCGCCGCCGGCAAGGCCCGCAAGATGGGCATGTCGGAAGTCGAAATTCGCATCCGCGGGGCGGGCGCCGGGCGCGAGTCGGCGGTGAACGGGCTGATCGCGGCTGGACTGCGGGTGACGGCGGTGGAAGATCACACGCCGGTGCCCCACAACGGCTGTCGTCCCAAGAAGCGTCGTCGCGTGTAAGGTTTATTCACACACGCGGCGAGACATCTCCGCGGGTGTTATTCTCGTGCATCCTTCGGACAGAAGGGACGCACCGCCCCGGCCGGGCGAGCGGCCCGTGCTCCGGGATGCGTTGGTTCTGGTTCCCCGGCCGAAGCAGGTGGTTACATGACGACGACGCGCGTTCGCTGGCGTGGGCTTGAACTCCCGACCCGGGTGGTGGCCGATCCTCGCTCCCGTTCGGAGACGTTCGGGCGATTCATGATCGAGCCGTTCGAGCGGGGCTTCGGGACGACGGTGGGCAACAGCCTCCGCCGGGTGCTGCTCTCCTCGCTCGAAGGGGCGGCGGTGAAGTTCATCAAGATCAAGGGCGTGCAGCACGAGTTCACCCCGATGAAGGGCGTGATGGAGGACGTGACCGACATCGTGCTGAACGTGAAGAACCTCATCGTGAAGCTGGAGGGGGACGAGCCCAAGACGATGAAACTTGCGGCGCGCGGCCCGGGTGAGGTGACGGCGGACATGATCCAGGCTGACACCGGCATCACCATCCTGAACAAGGACCTGGTGATCGCGACGCTGACCGAACCGGTGGAGTTCGAGATGGACTTGACGGTGGCGAAAGGCCGCGGGTACGTCCCGGCGAGCGAGCAGTACAACGCGGGCGACGAGCAGGAGATCGGGGTGATTCACCTCGATTCGATCTACTCGCCCGTGCAGCGGGTGCGGTACAAGATCGAGGAAACGCGCGTCGGCCAGCGGACGAACTACGACAAGCTGACGCTGGAGATCTGGACGAACGGGACGGTGCCCCCGGAAATGGCGCTGGTCGAGGCCGCCAAGATCATGCGCAAGCACCTCAACCCGTTCGTGCAGTATTTCGACCTTGGCGACGAGCGGGTGAGCGAGGAGGCGGCGGCGGCGGCGTCGGTGGACGAGGACCTGATCCGCAAGTTGAACATGCCCATCGCGGAGCTCGAGTTGTCGGTCCGGGCGAGCAACTGCCTGGAATCGGCGCGGATCGAGACGGTCGGGCAGTTGGTGACCAAGACCGACGCGGAACTGCTGCAACTGCGGTCGTTCGGGCGCACGAGCCTGCGCGAGGTCAAGCGAAAGCTTCAGGACATCGGGTTGGACCTGGGCATGCAGTTGCCCGAGGGGTACGTGGCGGCGCCGGTGCCGGCCCCGGCGACGTAAGCCGACGGAGTCGAGACGGCGTCGGAGATCGCCTAAAGTTCAGGCCCGGCGCGGCACGCCCCGGGCACGTTCGAGAGCGGAGTGTGAATCATGCGACATGGCAGGGCCGGATATCGACTGGGACGGACGACGGCGCATCGTGCGTCGACGTTGCGTAACTTGGCCGCGGGGCTGTTCGAGCACGGCCAGATCGTGACGACGATCCCGAAGGCCAAGGCCGTCAAGCCCTTCGTCGAGAAGATCATTACGGACACCAAGGACAAGCTCCGCGGGAAGACGCCGGAAGAGGCCCGTCGGCTGGACGTGGCGGCTCGCCGGCGGGTGATCGCCAAACTCGGCGGAGATCGTCGCGGGTTTGATTGGCTGTACCTGGGCAAGAAGGCATCGGAGGCCGAACGCGAGCACGTCCAGAAGTTGCGCGACCAGGCCGGGCAGTTCTTCGAACTTCCCGAGAGCAGTCAGGTCGAGCGGAACCGGTACGGGGAACTGCGGAGCAGCCCGAAACTGGTGAAGCACATCTTCGAGCGTGTGGGCCCGCGGTTCGCTGACCGCAAGGGCGGGTATACGCGGATCGTGAAACTTGGGCGTCACCGCGTGGGCGATGGCACGGAACTGTGCGTGCTTCAGTTTGTGGGTGCGGAGGACGGGGCCGAGATCAGCGGCAACCCCTCGACCCGCCGCCGGCAGGCCGATAAGCGCACGGCGTTCCATGCCAAACTGCGCGATGCCAAGAAAACCGCCTGAGGAAACCGCGGAGAGCCGGAAAGTACATCACCCCCCGGCGGTCTAGCCGGGGGGATTTTGTTTGGCTACTGTTGAACATCGGGTTACCCGAACTCGCGGCCGTCGAGTGCGTACGGCTTGTTACGTCGATGTGTTTTCACACCACAGGAGATCACCCATGTCGAAGATCGTGACCGTTCTCGGAGTCGTTGCCCTGGCCGCCCTGGTTGGCTGCGCGAGCAACAAATCGTCGGGCAGCGCCGGGGCCGTGAAGGCGAAGGACTGCTGCGCGGAGAAGTCGGGGTGCACGGAGTCGAAGAAGGCCGACGGCTCGATGGGCGCGGTCGGCGAGAAGAAGGCCGGGTGCTGCTCGGGCGAGAAGAAGGCCGAGGGCAGCATGGGCGCGGTGGCCCCGAAGGCCGACTGCGCGAAGGCCTGCACGGGCGCGAAGACGAACTGATCGCGACGTGATGCGATGATGACGCGACACCCACCGGGTCTGCCGGTGGGTGTTTGCTTTTGAGGAGCGGGCGCTATCCTTGGCGTCGTGCTGGCCGAACTCGATCAACTCGAAGCCGATGCCCTGGAGCGACTCGCCGGCGCCAACGCGCCCGAGGCGCTCGACGCGTGGAAAGCCGCGTACCTGGGGCCCAACGGGCGCCTGAAGGCGGCGATGGCGGGCCTGAAGGACGTGCCCAAGGATCAGAAGCCGGCGGTGGGGCAGCGGCTGAACGCGATCAAGGCCACGCTCGAGGCGGCGATGAATGCTCGCCGGGCCGCGATGCCGACGCGTGCCGCGTTGGCGCCGGTCGACATGACCGAGCCGGGGCTGATCGATACGCGAGCCGTTGGCAGGACACACGTGCTCTCGCGTGTACGCGACGAACTGGTGGCGGTGTTCGCCCGCATGGGGTTCGAGGTGGCCGAGGGGCCGGAACTTGAGGACGACGACCACAACTTCGTGAAACTCAACATCCCGCCCGGTCATCCGGCGCGTGATCCGGGGGACAACTTCTACGTGGACGACCCGGCCGCGGTCGCCGCGCCGAGGATGCTCCGGTCGCAGACGAGCACGGTGCAGGTGCGGGTGATGGAGGAGGCGGTGCGCCGGGGCGGGGGCCAACTCACTTCGCCTATCCGGATCATCTCGCCGGGGCGGGTGTATCGCCCGGATACGGTCGATGCGACGCACTCGTTCATGTTTCATCAGATCGAGGGGTTGGCGGTGGACTGCGGGCTGTCGATGGCGGACCTGACCACCACACTCTTCCAGTTCTGCCGGGCGTACTTCGGCGGCGACGCGAAGATCCGGTTCACGCCGACGTTCTATCCGTTCACGGAACCCTCGGCCCAGTTCGAGATATTTGTGAGTCTCTCGCCGGGGAGCGAACCGCGGTGGATCGAACTGGGCGGGTGCGGGATGGTGGACCCCAACGTGTTCGCGGCGTGCGGGATCGACCCCGAGGCGTGGACGGGCTTCGCGTTCGGATTCGGCGTCGAGCGGCTGGCGATGAGCAAGTACAAGATTCCCGATATCCGCATGCTGTACGAGAACGACCTGCGGTTCCTGCGGCAGTTGTGAGGGCGGGGATCGTCGAGAAGGAGGCACGCCGATGAGTCAGATTTCCATCCCACCATCCGAGCCTGGCGATCTTGAACTTCCGCCCGCGCCGGTCAAGTGGCCGAAGACCGTCGGCGTGATCAGCATCGTGTGGGCGGGGCTGGGGCTGGTGTGCGGGGGGTGTTTGCCGGTGGTGGGGATCGCGGCGATGTCGATGATCCCGCCGGAGATGAAGGCGGAGTTTCCGCCCAACATGGCGGGGACACCGGCGTTGTGGGGGCTGGGTGTGATTGGGCTGCTGAACGCGTTGCTGCTGCTGATCGCGGGGATTATCACGATCCGGCGGAACCCGATCGGCGGGCCGGTGCACCTGGTGTACGCGTGCCTGGCCGTGGTGCTGTTCGCGGGATCGATGTTTCTTCAGTTTCAGAATCAGGAAGCGCTGGCCCGCTGGGCGGCGGAGAACCCGGGGACGCAGTTCGCGAAGCAGATGAACATGCCGGGGCAGAAGATCGGGACGTACGTGGGGATGGCCTTCGGCGCGGTGCTCGGGCTGGCGTACCCGGTGTTCCTGCTCGTGTGGTTCGGGGCGGTGAAGCGGGGCGCGTCGGCGTGGCCCCCGCGCGACGAGGGCGTGCGGATCTGAGCCTTATCGGATCGCGGCGAGAATGGCGTCGACGTTCTTCTTGGCGTCGCCGAAGAGCATGAGCGTGTTCGGGCGGTAGAAGAGCGGGTTGTCGACGCCGGCGTACCCGCTGGCCATGCCGCGCTTCATCACGATCACGTTCCCGCACTTCCACACTTCGAGGACGGGCATGCCGGCAATAGGGCTGGAGGGGTCGTCGAGCGCGCTGGGGTTGACGATGTCGTTGGCGCCGATGACCATGGCGACGTCGTATTCGGGCAGGTGCGCGTTGATCTCTTCCATTTCCTCCACGATGTCGTAGGGCACGTTGGCCTCGGCGAGGAGGACGTTCATGTGTCCGGGGAGGCGGCCGGCGACGGGGTGGATGGCGAACTTGACGGTAACGCCACGGTCGCGGAGGAGGCGTGTGATCTCGGCGAGGGAGTGCTGGGCCTGGGCCACGGCCATGCCGTAGCCCGGGATGATGACGACCTTCCTGGAGGCACGGAGGAGGTCGGCGGTGGCGGGGGCGTCGATGGTGCGGACTTCGCCCCCGACCGCGCCGGGGGCGGGGGCGACGCCGCCCTCGGTGCCGAATCCGCCGAGGATGACGCTGAGAAAGGAGCGGTTCATGCCGCGGCACATGATGTAGGAGAGGATGGCGCCGCTGCTGCCGACGAGGGCGCCGGTGATGATGAGCAGGTCGTTGCCGAGCATGAACCCGGCGGCGGAGGCGGCCCATCCGGAATAACTGTTGAGCATCGAGACGACCACGGGCATGTCGGCGCCGCCGATGGCCATGACGAGATGGACCCCGAGGACGCCCGAGACGAGCGTGGCCCACAGGAGCCACCCGGCCCCGCCGCTCGCGGGGGCGTCGAAGAAGAGGAAGCCCATGAAGGCCAGCCCCGCGAGGAGCAGGACGTTGAGGAAGTGGCGTGCGGGGAGCATGAGGGGCTTGGACGTGATCACGCCCTGCAACTTGCCCCACGCGATCACCGAACCAGTGAAGGTGAGCGACCCGATGCACACGCCCACGTAGATCTCGATGAGATGGACGGCGTGCTCGGCGCCTTCGAGCGCGGCCTTGCCCTGGGCGACAAGTTCGCCGACGGCACCCTGATCGTGCCCGCCCGCGTGGAGGTGCGTGGCGAAGCCGACGAGGACGGCGGCGGCGCCGACGAAACTATGCAGGATGGCCACCAGTTGGGGCATGGCGGTCATCTGCACACGGGAGGCGAGGATGGCGCCGAGGATGGCGGCGGGGATGGCGGCGGCGGCGAGCACGCCGTAGCCACCGAAGGACTCGTGGGCGGCGGTGGCGAGGAGGGCCAGGAGCATGCCCAGCACGCCGTAGAGGTTGCCGCGTCGCGCGGTTTCCTGGTTGGACAGCCCGCCGAGGCTCAGGATGAAGAGCACGGCGGCGGCGATGTAGGCGATGGTGCGGAGTTCGGTGGTCATGGCGAGTCGAGCGTTACCTGCGGAACATCGCGAGCATGCGGCCGGTGACGAGGAACCCGCCGGCGACGTTGATCATGGCGAGAAAGACGGCGGCGGCTCCGAGGATGACGGTGAGGGACGAGACCTTGCCGCCCAGGTGGAGCATGCCCCCGATGAGGATGATGCCGCTGATGGCGTTGGTGACGCTCATGAGCGGGGTGTGGAGCGCGGGCTTGACGTTCCAGACGACCTGCCACCCGACGAAGCACGCGAGGATGAAGACGGTGAAGTGCTGGATGAAACTCGATGGGGCGGCCCAGCCGATCAGGGCCATGAGCAGCCCGGCGACGGCGAGCCACACGATGGTGCGCATCGGGAAGGCCGACGGCGCGGGCTTTGCGTGGGTGACCGGCTCGGGCTTGGCGTGGGCGGCGGGCGTGGATTCGTGATCCACCGGGGTGGCGGGTGCGGCTGGCGCGGGCACGGGTTTGGGGGCCGGCGGCGCGGGGGCCGCGCCGTGAACGAGCACGGCGGCGACACTGGTGATGTCGTTGGCGGGGTCCACGACGGGTCTTCCGTCACGCAAGGCTTCTTCGAGCAGCGCGGCGATGGTCGAGGCGTACAACTGGCTGGCCTGGGCGGGCATGCGGCTGGGCAGGTCGGTGTGCCCGATGATCGTGACGCCCTTGTGGACGATCACGTCGCCCGGCTTGGTCAGGGCGCAGTTCCCGCCCTGCTCGGCCGCGAGGTCGACAATGACCGATCCGGGCTTCATGCTCTCGACCATGCCGGCGGTGATGAGTTTCGGGGCCTTCTTCCCGGGGATGAGGGCGGTGGTGATGATGATGTCCACGTCCATCGCCTGGGCGGCGAAGAGGGCCATCTCGGCCTCGATGAAGGCGGGGGACATCTCCTTGGCGTACCCGCCCGCGCCTTCGCCGCTCTCGTCGATGTGCACTTCGAGAAACTCGGCGCCGAGGCTCTTGACCTGATCGCGGGTGGCCGGGCGTGCGTCGAAGGCGCGGACGACGGCACCCAGCCCGCGGGCGGCGCCGATGGCGGCGAGGCCGGCGACCCCTGCGCCGATGACCAGCACCTTGGCCGGGTCGATCTTCCCGGCGGCGGTCATCTGCCCGGAGAAGAATCGGGGGAGGTGAGCGGCGGCCTCGATGACGGCGCGGTAGCCGGCGAGGTTCGCCGTGGCCGAGAGGGCGTCGCACTTCTGGGCACGCGTGATGCGCGGCACACGGTCCATCGCGAGCACGGTGGCCTTCCGGGCGGCGAGGCGGTCGACGAGGGCCTGGTTCTGCGCGGGCCAGATAAAGCCCACAAGCCAGGCGCCTTCCTTCAGCAGGCCTGCCTGCGCCTCGGTCGGCGGTCGGACCGTGAGCACTACGTCCGCGTCAGACCAGAGCGTGCGGGCGTCGGGGATGATCTCGGCGCCGGCCTCGGCGTATTCGGCGTCGGTGAAGTTCGCGCCGCACCCCGCGCCGGCTTGGACACGTACGCCCAGCCCGAGTTTCTTCAGCCGCATGACGCTCTGCGGCGTCGCGGAGACGCGCCGTTCGCCGGGATGGACTTCGGTCGGGATAGCGATGTGCATGGGTGGAGCGGGGGGGGAGTGAAAGGAGCGAATCACGGCCCGGAAAGCAGGAACGTAGGCGGGCTTACGGCGTGGGATGCGCCACGAGCGGCCGGCGGGCTTGCATCCCGAATCCGGGCGTGCCTACAGTCCATGCGTGCGGGCGTAGCTCAGTGGTAGAGCGACGCGTTCCCAACGCGTAGGTCGCGAGTTCAAGCCTCGTCGCCCGCTTTCGATGGGGTCCTGTCGTTCCTGACGGACCCAGACCCTCGCGCACTCATAAAACCATCAACACTCGCGCGGGGCGGGTAGGGCTGTTGCGTCCGCGATGGCTTGTGGATCAGTTCTCGAGTTTCCGCAGGCTCAGCCCGTGGTCGGCGAGGCGTTCCTTCACTTCCTTGAGCGAGGTGGCGCCGAAGTTCTTCATGCCCATGAGTTCGGCCTCGGTGTGGCTGGCGAGGTCGCCCAGGGTCTGGATGTTGAGCATCTGGAGGGCCTTGCGGGCGCGGACGGAGAGTTGCAGTTCGGCGACGGGCTTGGCGAGGACCACTTCCTTGCCGGTGCCCTTGTACTGGTCGATGAGGGCGCGGCGGGCCTGACGGTGGGCATCCTCCAGCCCCTGGCCCAGGCGAAGCCCCTTCATGGTGAGCATCTTCCGGATTTCCTGCAGGCTGCTGTCGCCGAAGTTCTTGTAGGCCATCAGTTCGGCCTCGGTGATTCGGAGCAGGTCCCCGAGCGTGCGGATGTTCATTTTTTTCAGGCACGTGCGTGCCCGCACGGAGAGTTCAAAGTCCGTCACCGGGGTGTCGAGCAGCGCCTTGCGACGGAAAATGTCGCGGTCCTGCTCTTCGACTACGACCTGCTCGCGGCTGGCCATGACGTCTTTCATGTAGAGCATGGCGCGTGGGTGGTTGGGGTGGGTGTCAAGAATCTGCTTCAGGCAGCGCTCTGCGGCGGCGTAGTCGCCCCGGTCCTCGTACATGACCGAGAGGTTGATGAGCGAGTTGATCGTCGGGGGCTGCTGGTCGGCACAGCGCTCGTAGAGCGACAGGGCTTCGTCCTCCTCGCCGACGAGGTCGAGGTGATACGCCAGGCGGAAAACAGCATCGGGGTTTTCCGGGTCGGCGTTGACGGCCTTGCGGAGTTCGGTGATGGTCTTTTCGCGGTCGCCGGTGGCGTCGGCGGCCTTGGCGGCGGCCAGGAAACGCTGCGCGGCGGCGGTGTCGCGGGTCGTGGTGTTCGAGACGCCGATGACGGTGTCCATGGGATCGTGGCTCATGGGAATTGCTGGCTCCGAAAGGTGAAGGGCAATCATAGGAACAGGGAACCGCGTTGGCGACTCACACCGTGGGTGTTGCGGGGTGGGGTGTAATCACGCGGATGGACTTCCACCGGCCGTGCATGAAACGCAGGAAGAGCACGATGCAGAGCGTGAAGATGTAGGCGGCGGCGGCGATCCACGGGCCGAGCGATTGCAGCCCCGGGGCGAAGGAGATGGCGGCGAAGCCGCCGCCGACGATGACCACCCACGCCGCGACGACGGTGAGCACTCCGGGCACGACCGTATCGCCCGCGCCGCGGAGCGCGCCCGAGAGGGTCATGGCCCCCGCATCGAAGAGTTGGAAGGCGGCGGTGGCGATGAGGAACTGGGCGCCGAGCTCCAGGACGTGGGCGGCCTCGATCGGTTCGGCATCGGCGGGCACGAACAGCCGCACGAGCGCGTGGCGGAAGACCACGAACACGAACCCGCAGAGGCCCATGTAGGCCAGAGCCGCACGGATGCACATCCACGCACGCTGGGCGGCGAGGTCGGAGCGGCCCATGCCCTGGTACTTGCCGACGAGCGCGGTGCAGGCGACCGACAGACCTACGGCGGGCATGAAGGAGAGGGACATGTATTGGTGTGCGATCCACCCGGCGGTGGCGTGGGCGCGGCCGAAATGGCTGACGAGGTAGACCATGAAGATGGACCAGCAGATCATCTCGTTGCCGAACATGGCCCCGCCGGGCCAGCCCAGGCGGATGATGTCGCGCATGTGTGGCCAGGAGGGGCGCCACCCGAAGCGCGTTCCGTAGGTCTTGTGGAACTTGTCGCCGAGAAAGACCGCGGCGGGGATGGCGAGTTCGACGGCGGTGGCGAGGACGGTGCCCAGGGCCGAGCCGACCATGCCCAGGGCGGGCAGGCCGAACTTGCCGAACATGAGGGCGTAGGACGCGACGACGTTGAGAACATTGGCCACGACGCCGGCGACCATGACGACGCCGGCCCGGTGCATGCCGAAGAAGAACTGCGAGAAGACGCGGGTCGCCAGGGTGAGGGGTGCACCCCACAGGAGAATCTGCCCGTAGGCCCCGCCGAGGCGTGCCTGCTCGGGGTCGATGCGGGCAAGGTGAAGGATGGATGGGATGAGGAAGGAGAGCGGAAGGAGGATGGCGGCCCAGTAGGCGAGCGCGAGCCAGAGGCCGTTCCAGACGTAGGGCGGCCCTTGGCGCGGTGTGCCGGCGCCCAGGTGCTGCGATACGTAGGTGTTGATGATGACCAGCGTGCCCTGGATGATGGAGATGGCGACCCAGGCGACCAGCCCGCCGTTGCCCTGCGCCCCGACGTAGATCGGCTCGGGGCCGAGCAGCGACACGAGGTACTTGTCGACGAACGTCATGATGGTGTACGACGTCATCGTGGCGACGGTGGGGCCGGCGATGACGAACACCTCGCGCCAGGGGATGGGGGATGGCGTATGGGGGGCGATGGATGACATGGGAACACTCTGCATGGAACGCGGTCGGCCCGCGAAATCAGATCGTGATGGATGAGTGGCACACGCGACGACAAGCGGCCCGGAGGGGCACGCGCACCAAGGGGCGATGAGGGTCGTCAGCGGCGCATAACGCCCGGAGGATAGCCGTGCTTCCTATATCGGGCGCTCTTCGGACCAGATGGCCAGTTCGGTGCCGGAAGGGTCGAGGAAGTGAAAACGGCGGCCCCCGGGAAAGGAGACGATGGGCTGGGCGATCGTTCCGCCGTGCTCGACGACACGGCGCTGCGCGGCTTCAAGATCGGCGACGTAAAAAACGAGGAGCGGGCCGCCGCCGGTGCGGGCGACGCGGTCGTTGGTGAACCCGCCCCCGAGGCGGCCGTCGTGGAAGCACGTGTAATCCGGGCCGTAGTCGGTGAACGTCCACCCGAAGACGCCGGCGTAGAACGCTTTGGAACGGGCGAGGTCGTTGGAAGGGAGTTCGATGTAGTCGATGCGGCGGTCGTGGGCGGCGTTGGGCTGTGTCATGGCAAGGCTCCGGGCTGGGCCATCTGCACGGCGAGGGCGAGGGCGGCGGTCATGCTCCCCGGATGGGCGAGGTTCTTGCCGGCGATGTCGAAGGCCGTGCCGTGGTCCGGGCTGGTGCGCGGCACGGGCAGGCCGACGGTGATGTTGACGGCGGAATCGCGGGCGAGCAGCTTCACGGGGATGAGGCCCTGGTCGTGATACATGGCGACGACGAGATCGAATCGGCGTGGATGATTCGGTCGGTCGATGGCGTCGAGGAAGATGGTGTCGGCGGGGAAGGGGCCTTGGGCGTCGATGCCCTTGGCGCGGGCCTGGTCGATGGCCGGACGGATGTCCTCGTCGTCCTCGGCACCGAGCAGGCCCCGTTCGCCGGCGTGGGGGTTCAGCCCGCAGACGGCGATGCGCGGGGCGGAGATTCCCAGGCGGCGGCAAGCGGCGTGGCCGAGTTCGATGATGTCGCGCACGTGCCAGGCGGTGATCGCCCGCGGGACGTGCCTCAGGGCGAGGTGGTCGGACGCGAGGATGACGCGGAGCAACGGGCTGACGAACATCATGGCGTAGCGCGTGACGCCGAATCGGGCGGCGAGCAGGCCCGTGTGCCCGGGATGGGTGACTTCGCCCGCGAGCGCCCACGAGGCCTTGCTGATCGGCCCGGTGACCAGGGCGTGGGCGGTCTGCGAAGCGTGGCGCCCGGGTTTGCACAGTTGTACGGCGGCCTCGAGCCAGGCGAGGGAGAGGCGACCTCCCTCGGCGGAATCCTTCGACTCGAACGCGGGCGAGGCATGCCCGGATTGCTGTTCCGCGTTCCAGCAGAAGACGCCCGGGCCGTCGGGCAGGGGCAAGCCCGGTGCGAGACTGGTCCAGTAGGGGCGGATGGCCGCGGCCTCGGCGGCGCGGCGGAGGCAAGAGTCCAGCCCGTATACGGCGAAGCGGGCACGCAGGCGGAGTGATTGATCGGCGAGCGCCTTGACGAGCACCTCGGGGCCGATGCCCCCCGGGTCGCCCATCGAAACCGCGATCGTCGGCGTCATGCTCGATGGTAGTGGGGAGCGAGCCGCTATGGACCGGCGTTACTTTGGGAGTTTGGCGAGATACGCCGCGGGGTCGTTCCAGAAGGCCTTGGGGCAGTTGGGGCAGCAGAAGGCGATGACGCGTCCGTCGTAGACAACGGCGTAGCGCGGATCGATGGGCGCGCCGGAGACGGGGCACGAGGTGTTGATGGGGGTCAGGGCGACCGGCGCCGGCATGGACGGCGCGGGTGTGGCCGACTCTCGCGTGAACTTCACCTCCGGCTCGACCTCGACGGCGGGGGCGCTCGGGTCGGCGCCGGTGTCGACGCGCAGCCCGGGGCGCGCGGCGGCGAGCCGAGCCACACCCTCGGGGGTGACGTTCGACCGCCAGACGCGCAGCACACGGAGCGAGGGCGCCTCGACGATGCCCGCCAGGGCCTCGTCGTCGGCGACGGTACCGATGATGGTTAGTTCCTCAAGGCGCGGGAGCGACGCCAGTCGCGATACGGTGGCCGATGTGACGTGCGTGTGCGCAAGGTTCAGCCGGCGGAGGTTTGTCAGCCGGACGAGGGTTGGTGCGGCCGCGTCGGTGATCGACGAACGCGCGAGGGAAAGGTCACGGACGTGCTCGGCCACGGGCGACAGGAGCGTGCTCGCGAGGGCGTCGTCGGCGTGCCCCGCGCCGGCGGCGGCGGCAAAGTCGATCAGGAGGGCGTTGGGATCGTCGGACAGACGCTCGACATGAACCTGGGATGTGCGGAACGGCGACAGGGCCGTGTCGTCGAGCGGGGGGAGCGAAGCCGGCGTGGTCGACGGAGCCGCGGTGTCCGCGACGGCCACGGGTATTGACGCGGGCGCCGACGCCGTACCGGGTGAGGCGGGCGCGTCGAAGGAGGCCCCGGCGTTGATCCACGCCTCGATTGCCGCGATTTGCACGGGCGTGGGCTGGGGCTTGTTCTTTGGGGGCATGTGGTCGTCGTCGTCGAGTGGGAGAAGCAAGCGCCGGAGCAACTCGCTCTCGTGGGCATTGCCGGGGTAGATCGCCGGGCCGGTGTCGCCGCCGAGCATGATGGCGTCGGGGGTGTGCAGGCGCAGGCCGCCCTTGTCCTTGTCCGGGCCGTGGCAGGACCAGCAGGTGGATTGGAGGATGGGGCGGATGACGGCGTCGAAGTGGGTGTCGTGAGGCGCGGGGGCAGGTGACAGGTGGGCGGTCAGAAAGTTCTCGCCGTGGGTGAGGGTTCCTCCAAGGTGTCCCGCGGCGATGCCCAGCCCGAGCACGGGCAGGAGGAGCAACGCGCGGGCCAGGCCCGCGGCATTGGGCCTGGCGTGTCCGCCGAGGGAGCACCACGCCGCGAAGAGAAGCGTGCCGACGCCGAAGCCGACGCCGGTCCAGAGGTGGAGTGTGAGGGTTTCGCCGCCATAGCCGGGTTCCTGCTGAAGGAGGAGGCCGGTGCCGATCGCGAAGGCGGCGGCAAGGACCAGGAGCCAGGCCAACATCGTCCGTGCCGGGGCGAAGCGGTCGGGGTGACGCCGGGCGGCGATCTCGAGCACGACCACGCCGACGAGCAGCCCGATGGGGACGTGCAGCACGACGGGGTGGAACCGACCGAGGGTGGCGAAGAGGTCGTTCATGCGGCTGGGTTACGCGAGCAGGGGTTTCACGACGCGACCGGAGACGTCGGTGAGGCGGTAATCGCGACCTTCGTGGCGATAGGTGAGTTTTTCGTGGTCGATGCCGAGCAGGTGCAGCAGGGTGGCGTGGAGGTCGTGGACGTCGACGGGATTCTCGACGATGTTGTACGAGTAGTCGTCGGTTCGGCCGTAGGTGATGCCGGGCTTGAGCCCGCCGCCGGCGCCCCAGATGGTGAAGCATCGGGGGTGGTGGTCTCGCCCGTAGTTGGTTTCGCTGAGGGCGCCCTGGCTGTAGACGGTGCGGCCGAACTCCCCGGACCAGAGCACGAGGGTGTCGTCGAGCAGCCCGCGGCGTTTGAGGTCTTTGACCAGGGCGGCCTGGGGCTGGTCCACGGCCTTGCACTGGAGTCGCATCTCGGCGGGGAGGTTGTTGTGCTGGTCCCACCCGCGCATGAAGAGTTGGATGAAGCGCACGCCACGCTCGGCGAGGCGGCGAGCGAGGAGGCAGTTGGCGGCGAACGAGCCGGGCGTCTTGACTTCGGGGCCGTACATCGCGAGGGTTTCTTCATCCTCATCGGAGAAGTCGGTGAGTTCGGGGACGGAGGACTGCATGCGGTAGGCCATTTCGGCCTGGGCGAGGCGTGATTGGGTTTGCGTGTCGAGGCTCCGGGCGAACTCCTCGGCGTTGACGGCGGCGACGAGGTCGAGCATGCGGCGACGGTCCTCGGGGGAGACGCCGTCGGGGTTGCGGAGGAAGAGCACGGCGTCGCGTCCCGCGCGGAGTTTGCAGCCTTGGTGCTCGCTGGGCAGGAAGCCGCTGCCCCAGAAGCGGGCCGAGAGGGCCTGCATGTTGCCGAAGCCCTGCGTGATGAGGACGACGAACGTGGGCAGGTTGGCATTGGCCGAGCCGAGGCCGTAACTGAGCCACGACCCGAAGCAGGGCCGTCCGGGCTGCTGGTGCCCGGTCTGGAAGAAGGTGATGCCCGGTTCGTGGTTGATGGCCTCGGTCTTCATCGAGTGGATGAAGGTCAGCTCGCGGGCGATGCTGCCGGTGTGGGGCATGAGTTCGCTGATCCACACGCCCTGCTCGTTGTTCTCGTAGCGGGAGAATCGGAAGACGCTGGGGGCGACGGGGAAGCGCGTCTGCCCGCTGGTCATGGTCGTGAGGCGCTGGCCCTGGCGGATGGAGTCGGGCAGGTCCTGGTCGAACCGCCCGCGCAGAACGGGCTTGTAATCCCACAGGTCCAGTTGACTGGGCGCCCCTTCCATATGCAGGGAGATGACGCGGCGTGCCTTGGGGGCGAAGTGGGGGACGAGGGTCGGTGCAGACGCGACTCGCGGGGGGTTCGTCGGCGCACCGAAGAGCGAGTGCACCGCCGCGAGGCCCAGCCCCGCGCCCACGGTGCGACCGGCGACCTCGAAGAACCGACGCCGCGTGATGTTCAGCAGGTAGTGCTCGAGCGGGTCCATCGGGGGCGTCTCCTCAACGTTGCACGATCACGGCGTCGCTGGCGAGTACG
This sequence comes from Phycisphaerae bacterium, assembly GCA_022180725.1. Lineage (GTDB taxonomy): Bacteria > Planctomycetota > Phycisphaerae > Phycisphaerales > UBA1924 > RI-211. Next base: position 95,814 of record BQMO01000021.1, on the reverse strand, counting down.
GCGTTGGCCAGCATGGTCCACGAGGCGAGGTCGGCCCGGTCCACGTCCATCGGCAACGCCGATTCGCCGACGCGCAGCAACGCCGCGGCATCGTCCGTGGCGGCGGCGAATCGGGCGCGGTAGGCCGCGAGCGCGGCGAGCATGGCGTCGCGTTCGGCGTCGGTCGGCTCGCGCGATGCCGCGGTGAGGAACAGAAACCGCAGCCGGGCATCGTCCGGCTCGGCGTGGCGGATAGCGCGGGCGGCCAGGCCCCGGGCCGCCTCGACGAACTGCTCGTCGTTCCATAACACCAGCGCCTGCAGCGGGGTGTTGGTGGTTGGGCGGCGGATGACGCAGGACTCGCGGGTGGGGACGTCGAAGGTGAGCATCGCCGGCGCGGGTGAGGCACGCTTCCAGAAGGTGTAGAGCGAGCGTCGCCACAGCGCGTCGCCCGAATCGCGGACGAACTTGCCGGTGTTCGAGTCGGGCATGGAGACCTCTTCCCACAGGCCCGGCGGCTGATAGGGACGCACCCCCGGGCCTCCCGGCTTCTCCACGAGGAGGCCCGACACCAAGAGCGCCTGATCGCGGATCACCTCGGCGGAAAGTCGGCGACGCGGGAAGTACGCGAGGAGGCGGTTGTCCGGGTCGACGGCGAGGGCCTCGGGCCGGACGCGCGAGGCCTGGCGGTACGTCGCGCTCGTGACGATCCGCCGCACGAGGGCTTTGACGTCCCACCCGTCACGGAACTCGACGGCGAGGGTGTCGAGTAGTTCGGGGTGCGAGGGGTACTCGCCCTGCAGGCCCAGGTCTTCGGTGGTGCGGACCAGGCCCTGTCCGAAAAACAGTTCCCACAGGCGATTGACCGTGACGCGGGCGAGGAGCGGGTTGGCGTCGCTGACCATCCAGCGGGCCAGGTCGAGGCGGGTGTGGTGCTCTCCCGAGGGGAGCGACCCGAGGAAGGCGGGCACATTGCGAGCGACGGGGCGGGAGGTGTCGGGGTGGTCGTACTGCCCGCGGTTCATCACGAAGGTGGCGCGTGGCTCGGGGCGTTCCTTCATGATCATGGACTTGGGCAGGGCCGCGCGGGTCGTCGAGAGGCGTTTGGAAGTTGCGTCCTGCTCGGCGAGGGCGGCGCGATAGTCGGGGGAGTGCACGCGCACGTACTCACGGGCGAAGGCGGCGCGGTCATCGTCCGCGATGGCGCGGGTCGGCAGGATCGCCGCGGCGAGCGAGTGGGGGACGAGGTCCGCCGCGGGCACGTCGCGATGGGCGAACCCGTCCGGCCCGCCGGTGTTGACGATCTTGTAGATCACCGTCGTGGGGCCGGCGAGCACGTCGAAGGCGAAGCGGTCGGCGTCGGGAGTGAGGCCGCGCTCGACGCGGTTGACGTGTACTTCGCGTCCCCCGGCGAGCACGCGTACGCCGTCGTCCGTGCCCAGCGAGACTTCGAGCCGTCGAGCGGACGGGGCGAAGATGGTGCGGGCGATGTACATGGCCCCGACGGTGTTCGAGAGGCCGGTGAGCGACCCGCCGTCCACGATGCGGGGTTCGTAGGTCCAGCGCTTGCCGCCGTCGAACTCGGCGGCGGGGTCGAGGCGAGTGACCGACTCCGGGCCGAAGGACTGGTCGAAGACGGGGGTCCCCGTGCGCGCGGGGAAGGGGCCGGCGCGGAACCAGGCGGAACTGGTCGTGGGCAGGCGGGCCAGCCCGGTGTCGGCGATGGTGCCGAGCGTCAGGCGCGTGCGGGCGAGGACGTGCCGCGCGTAGATGGATTTGCCTTCGAGGGTCACGCGGAGGGTGTCGCCGGGCGTGATGGTTGCCGAGTCGTCGAGCAGGAAGACCGCGGCCCGGTCGCCGCCTCGTTCGTGCCCGGCGAGGGCCCAGCCCGTGGTGTCGCCCGTGACGAGATTCGCCACGCGGAAGTTGTCGTTCATCTGCTCGACGCTTGCCCAGGCCCATGTCAGCCCGACGGGCCGGGGCGGGCGCCCGTCGCTCGAGATGACTTCGACCCGCAGGGCGGTGACGACGGCGTTGCCGTTGTCGGCCCGGCCCACGCGATTCTTCACGCTCGCGTCACGGAGCGCTTCGACGAGCAACAGGCGGGGCGTTTCGCTCGCCCGTACGAGATAGGTGTGCGTGTCGGTGTCCGGGTTGGCGCCGCCCGCCAGCACCGACCCGTCGTCGAGCACGCGCATCGTCGCCCCGTTGGCGGAAGTTGCTTCGAGGACGGGCGTCTCGAACCACCGCACGCCGCCGTCGTGCTGGAACGAACGCACGAACTCCGCCGCGCCGGCGGCCTGGGCGGGGTCGTCGCGCAACGCCTCGGCTTTCGACTGGATATGCGCCAAGGCCCGCTCCAGCCCCGCGATCTCGGCGGCGGCCTCGGGTGAGGTGATGGTGATCGACGGCGGGTAGGCCACCGTGGGGTCGTCGAGGCGCGTATCGATGCCCTTTTCCTCGATGGAGTTGAAGAAGGCGAGGAGGCTGTAGAAGTCCGTCATGGTGACGGGGTCGAACTTGTGGTCGTGGCAGCGGGCACATCCGAACGTGAGGCCGAAGTACACGGCCCCCGCCGTCGCCGTGCGGTCCACGGCGTATTCGAGCAGGTACTCCTCCTCGATGGCGCCGCCTTCATCGCTGGTGACGTGGCAGCGGTTGAACCCGGTGGCCACGATCTGGTCCGTGGTCGCCTCGGGGAGCAGATCACCGGCGAGTTGCTCGGTGACGAAGCGGTCGAAGGGCATGTTGTCGCGGAAGGCACGCACCACCCAATCGCGGTACGGCCAGATGGATCGGCCCTGGTCGTGGTGAATCCCCGCGGTGTCGGCGTAGCGGGCCTGGTCGAGCCACGGTGTCGCCATGCGTTCGCCGAAGCGCGTCGCGTGCGGCTCCTGGGTCAGCACGCGATCGACCACGCGCTCGTAGGCGTCGGGCGATGGGTCGGCGAGGAACGCCGCGAGGTCCTCGGCGCTGGGGGGCAGGCCGGTCAGGTCGAGCGTGACGCGGCGGAGAAGCGTGGCGCGGTCGACCTCGGGGCTGGGCGAAAGCCCGCGGGCGTCGAGCGCCGCGAGGATAAACGCGTCGATCTCATCGCGGGCCCAGTCGGGGTGCGAGGGCGTCGGCGGCCTGTGCCGCGCGGGCGGCACAAACGACCAGTGCGGCTCGTACTCGGCCCCTTCGTCGATCCAGCGGCGGACCAGGGCGATTTCATCGGCGCTGAACGGCCGTTTCGTGCTGGTGGGGGGCGGCATGACCTCGTCGGGGTCGTGGCTGGCGAGGCGTTTCAAGAGCGTGCTGGCCGAGGGGTTTCCCGGCACGATCGCCGCTCCGCGTTCGCGCGGCGCGGCGGCCGACGCAGGGTCGTCAAGGCGAAGGTTGGCCTGGCGCGCCGCCGCGTCGGTGCCGTGACACAGAAAGCAACGGTCGGAGAGGAGCGGGCGGATGTCGCGGTCGTACCGGATGCGGTCGGCGCGCGGCACGACCGATGCCGCGGGAGGATTGTCCGGCCCGGCGAGCGAGCCGACGGCGGCGACGACCGCGATCAACCCGACGGCGATGCTCATCCGCTGCTGCATGCGGGCAGTATACAGAACGCGGGCGGCGTGTCAGCCCCGCTTTCGGGACGTACACTCGGCGGCATGAACCGCGTGGTCCGCGCCCTTTGGCAGCATGGCCTGTTCTGGATCTGTGTCGCCGTGCTGATGGCGTTGCTGGTGTACCCCATCGCGCTGACCGTCCGCGGCGGTTTTTACGCCGATCCGGTCGGTCGATCGGGGTTTACGCTCGAGCACCTGGCCCTGGTCTTTGCCGATCCTCGCCTGATGGGTTCGCTGCTCAACTCCTTCATGATCGCCGCCGGCACAACAACGATGGCGACGCTGATCGCCCTGCCGCTCGCGGTGCTCTCGGCGCGGTACACGTTCCCGGGCAAGGCCTTGTTCAACGCGGCGGTGCTTGTCCCGCTGATCCTGCCCCCGTTCGTGGGGGCCATCGGCATGAGGGCGATCCTGGGGCGGGCCGGGGCGCTCAACGCCCTGCTCGGGACGGACTGGAACATTCTGGGCGACGCCGCGGCCCTGGGCATCATCGCGATCCAATCACTCTCGCTGTACCCGATCATCTATTTGAACGCGTCGGCGTCGCTGGCCAACTTGGACCCCGCACTCGACGAATCGGCGCGAAACCTGGGCGCGCCGTTCTGGCCACGGTTCTTCCGCATCACGCTGCCGCTGCTCCGGCCCGGGCTGTTCGCCGGGGCGACCATCGTCTTCATCTGGTCCTTCACCGAACTGGGCACGCCCCTCATGTTCGACTTCTACGAGGTCGCGCCCGTGCAGATCTTCAACGGGCTGAAGGAAGTCGAGGGGTCGTCGCGGCCTTATGCGTTGACCGTGGTCGTGCTCGGGTGCGCGGTCGGGCTGTACCTGCTCGGCAAGTTTGTGTTCGGCAAGCAGGGGTACGCCATGCAGACGCGGGCCTCGCGCGCGGGCGACCTGGCCACGCTGTCGGGCGGGCGGGGCTGGCTTGCGGCGGGCGCGTTCGCGCTGGTCGCGTTCCTGGCGCTCATGCCGCACATCGGCGTCGTGCTCACGAGCCTGGCCAAACCCGGGCAGTGGTACCACAGCGTCGTTCCCAAGGCCCTGACGCTGTCGCACTATGAGCAGGCACTGACGAGCGGGGATTCGTTCCGGGCCATCTCGAACAGCCTGAAACTTTCCGCCGCGGCGATGGGCGTGGATCTTTTCGCCGGGCTGCTCATCGCGTACCTGCTCGTGCGGACGACGAGTCGATTCAAATGGGTGCTCGACGCGCTGTGCATGATGCCCCTGGCCGTGCCGGGTCTGGTGCTGGCGTTCGGGTACGTGGCCATGAGCCTGCGCTGGCCGTTCGGCAAGGATGGTCCGCTGGGCGCCTTTGCCAGCGTGCTTGCCGCCGACCCGAATCCCATCCCGTTCCTCGTGATCGCCTACGCCGTGCGACGCTTGCCCTACATCGTCCGGTCGTGTGTCGCGGGGTTGGAGCAGACCAGCGGCGACCTGGAAGAGGCGGCCATGAACCTCGGGGCGTCGCGCCTGACCGCGGTACGGCGGATCATTGTCCCTCTCATCCTGGCGAACCTGATCGCCGGTGGGCTTCTGGTCTTTTCGTTCTCGATGCTCGAAGTGTCGGATTCGCTGATCCTCGCTCAGCAGACGGGGGATTATCCGATCACCAAGACGATCCTGGCGTTCATGGACCGTCTGGGCGATGGGCCGTACATCGCCAGCGCCATGGGCGTCTGGGGCATGGCCCTGCTGACCACCACGATCTTCGCGGCCAGCGCCCTGCTCGGGAAGAAGATGGGGACGATCTTCCGGGCCTGATCGCCGTGACCCCGCGAACTTCATATCATGGTGGCTCAGCAAAGGAACGTCCATGACCCCAGAAGCCCGTGCCGCGGTGATGGCCGATGTCGAGGCCTATTGCCAGGAACTCCGCCCCATCGAGGAACTCTGCTACGTTGAGCGCAAGCCCAACCCCGCCATCGCCGATCTTGCGAGGAAGCACAACATCCTGGGCATCCCCGTGCCGACGAAGTACGGCGGGCGCGGGGCCGATTCGCTCACCTACGCGCGGTGCCTGGCCCGCATCAACCGCGAGGGCACCGGCCCTCGAACGTTTTTCTCGGGGCAGACCTCCATCGGGCAGTACCCGATCCTGCGGTACGGGAACGACGCGCAGAAAGACAAGTACCTGACCGCCTCGTGCAAGGGCCACTGCACGCTGGCCTTCGGCCTCACCGAGCCGGACGCGGGCAGCAACCCCCTCGAAGGCACCACGACCTTCCGCAAGGACGGCGGCCGCTACCTGCTCAACGGGGTGAAGTACCTCATCAGCAACGGGTCCATCGCGGACGCCGTGATCGTGTTCGCGTTCGACAAGGAGATTGGAACGCCCGGGCGTCGGATGTCGGCGTTCATCGTCGAGACCAAGGGCGCCACGTTCGAGAAGGAAGCCCTCCACAGCAAGCCGGGCATGTACACCGCGGACACGGCGATGTTCCAACTGAACGACCACCCCGTGCCCGCGGAGAACCTGCTGGGCGAGTTGGGCAATGGGTTCCGCATCGCCATGGGCACGCTCATCTCCGGGCGGCTCAGCGTCGCCTCGGGGTGTCTGGGCGTGATCGAGGACTGTCTGCACGAGGTCTGCGAGTACGGCAAGGCCCGCATGCAGCACGGCAAGCCCATCGCCAAGCACCAGTTGGTGCAGGACCACATCGCGACCATCGAGATCATGCGGGCGACGGCGGACGCGATGATCGAGCGGGCCGCGCTGGCCAAGGAGGCCAGCGAACAGAACCCGGGTGACAAAGGACTGCTCGCCGACGCGGATTACAAGGTCGCGCAGGCGAAGTACTGGGCGAGCAACGCGGCGTGGCAGGCGGCCGACCGGGCCGTGCAGGTCTTCGGCGGGCGGGGTTGGAGCGAACTTTACCGCCCCGGGCGTCACCTCCAAGACGTGCGTGTCTGCCGCATTTACGAGGGCACGGATGAGATCATGAAGCTCAAGATCGCGTCCAAGGTGCTGGGCGGGAAAGAATGGGAAGCCTTCGCCTGATTGGCCTCTCTTTGTGGTACGCCGAGCCTGATAGTAAGGAGGATGTTCGGTATTCTCGGGGCCTACCGTACGGGCGACGTGGGCGGTTGCGAGTACGCCCGCGGATACCCAGGAATCCTCCATGCTCGGACGCATCTTCAAGGCCTACGACATCCGCGGGACGTACCCCGACCTTCTGACCGACGCGATGGCGTGGCAGATCGGGTACGGGGCGAGCAAGTACCTTCTGGCGGATGCGGCGGCGGCGGGGGAGACCACCCCGATGATGAAGAACATCGTCGTCGGGCGCGACATGCGGGCATCGTCGCCGTCGCTGTGCAAGAACCTGATCCAGGGTATTCGCGACCAGGGCGGCGACGTGATCGACATCGGCATGTGCGACACGTCGATGATCTACTTCGCGATCAACCACGTGGATTGCGCGGGCGGGGTCATGGTGACCGCAAGCCACAACCCGCCGAACTACAACGGTTTCAAGATCAGCAAGCGCAAGGCCAAGCCGGTCGGAGAGGCGACGGGGCTGGCGGAGATCCGCAAGCACGCGGCGATGGTGGACAAGACGACGATCGTGAAAGCGAGCGGGCGGCACGAAGAGCGAGACCTCTGGCCGGCCTACGCGGCCCATGTGCGGTCATTCCTTGACCTTCCGGCCCGGAAGAAACTGAAGGTGGTTATCGACGCGAGCAACGGGATGGCGGGGACCATGATCCCGAAAATCTTCGGAAAGGAATCGCCCTTGGGGGCGGCCCCGGGGATCGAGATCATCCCGCTGCACTTCGAGAACACGAAGAGCCAGTTTGTGCACGAGCCCAATCCGCTGGTGGCGGCGAACATGAAGTGGACGCAGGACGCGGTGCTCGCGCACAAGGCCGACGTGGGGTTCTGCTACGACGGAGACGCCGACCGTTGCATGGCGGTGGACGAGAAAGGACGGATCGTTGGGTGCGACCTTGTGACGGCAGTGCTGGCGAAGCACTTTCTGAGCCAGCACCCCGGGGGGGCGGTCGCGTACGACCTTCGGTCGACCAAGGCGGTGGAGGAGGAGATCGTGAAGGCGGGGGGAAGGCCCGTGCGGGGGCGCGTCGGGCACGTGCACATGAAGGCGGCGCTGGCCGAGCACGGGTGCGTGTTCGGGGGCGAACTCAGCGGGCACTTCTACTTCGCGCGGAACTTCAACGCCGACAGCGGGGCGATCGCGATGGGCTGCCTGCTGACGGTGCTGGCGCGGAGCGGGAAGCACCTGAGCGACCTGGTGAAGCCCGTGGCGCGGTACTACCAGAGCGGCGAGATCAACTTCCAGGTCGAGGACAAGGACGCGGTGCTGGAGGAGTTGAAGGAGGATTACGGCCCGGGCACGCAGGCCGACGCCGCGATCGACGAACTCGACGGGGTCACGATCGACTGTTTCAAGAAAGCCGGGTGGTGGGCGAACATCCGCAAGAGCAACACCGAGCCGCTGCTTCGGCTGAACCTGGAAGCCAAGAGCAAGGCGACGCTCGAACGCGTGCTCGGGGCGTTGGCGCCGCGGCTGGGCACGCGCGTGGCGCATTGACGGTGTTTCGTGGGTGGAACTCGTGCATGGGAACTCGGGAACGACGTGTGCTCCGCCGCGAGGATGAAACCATCGCATGACCCTCACGGACTTTCTCCAGCACTGGTCGCTGACGGAAAACCCCTTCAAGGGGGAGGAGGCGCGTGCCGACGAGGTGTTCTCGCGGTTGTGCGGAGACGTGCCCGCGGAGGGCGTGACCCAGGCGGCCACCGTGACGCGGTCGGGGGAGTTCCGGCACGTGCCCGCGGGCGGGACGTATCACGCCGACTTCGAGAAGATCCTGGGCGACCTGCGCCGCCCGTCGTGCGCCGTGGTCTTCGGGGAGAAGGGGAGCGGCAAGACGGCGATCCGCATTCAGATCGCGCGGCGGGTCGAGGCCTTCAACGCCGCCAACCCCGGGGCGAAGGTGCTGTGTGTCGCCTACGACGATCTGAACCAGGCGTTGGACCAGTTGCACGATCGGCTGGGGAGCAAAGCGGCGATCGAATCGTTGCAGAAGATGCGACTGGTCGACCACGTGGATGCCGTGATGGGCCAGGTGGTGCCAAGGCTGGTGGACGCGGTGCTGCTCGAGGGTGAGGCCTCGCGGCGTATCCCGCTCGGCGAACAGGGCAAGTTGCACAAGCGGCTGGATGTCATGACGCGGCGAGACCTGCTGCTGCTTCAGGCGCTGTACGACCGTCCCGACGACGCGGCGCGACGCACGGCCCGTCTGCGGTCGCGCCTGCGCCTGATGCCGCCGGGCAGCGCCATCTGGGGGCGACTCACGATCATCATTCTTCCGCTGCTCATCGTGGCGGGGTGGTGGTGGGGGAAGCGATGGGTCGAGTCGAGGCCAGCGGACGCGACACCCTTCATCGACCCGCAATGGGTGACCTGGGCGCTCGCGGGCGTCGCCGGGCTGTATGCCCTTTTCGCGCTGAAGATCGGCGTGTGGGACCGCCTGGCTCTTCTGCGGCAAGCGCACCGGGTGCGGCGGCAGGTACGGGTGATCGGACGCGGCGACATCTCGTTCGCCGGGTCGCTCCGGCAACTGCCGCGGTGGTTCCGCGACCTGGCCCACCTCCCCGTGACGGACTCGGAAGATCCGCGATTCGAAATGTTCGAGCGTCTGCGCCGCGTCCTCCGCCCGTTCGGGTATGCCGGGGTTGTGCTCGTCATCGACCGGGTCGATGAACCGACGATCGTGAACGGCGACCCGGAGCGGATGAAGGCGGTGGTCTGGCCCCTGCTGAGCAACAAGTTTCTGCAGCTCGACGGGCTTGGCGTCAAGATGCTCCTGCCGATGGAGCTGCGCCACGCGGTCTTCAAGGAGAGCAATGCCTTCTTCCAGTCGGCCCGGCTCGACAAGCAGAGCATGATCGAGCGGCTCACGTGGACCGGGCAGACGCTCTACGACCTGTGCGAAGCGCGGCTCAACGCCTGCCGCGCGCCCGGCTCGCCGCACCTTCCGCTCCTCGACCTGTTCGCGCAGGACGTGACGCGGCAGGAGTTGATTGAAGGGCTGGAACGGCTGCACCAGCCGCGCGATGCGTTCAAGATGCTCTACCGCTGCATCGGGGACCACTGCGCCTCGCTCACGCGGGGCGAGGCCCAGTGGCGCATTCCCCAGCACGTGCTCGCCAACGTTCTCAAGAGCGAGAGCGAGCGCGTGCAGGCGATGCACCGCGGCATCAGGCCGGCGTAGTGCGCCAACGGGACGCTGCGAGCAGCATGGCGCCCGTGACGATCGGAAGCCCGGCGATCAGCGCGAGCACGTCCGCCCGCCCGGCGTGGAATCGCCACGCCGCGTACGCCCCGAACAACACCGCCAGCACGCCGCCCACGCGCGGCCAGCGCCACGGAATCAGTCCGACCGCCAGCACGCCCGCGAGCAGCGGCCCGGCGTAGGGATACGACGGGGGGCCGTCCGAGATCATGTTCATCACGATGAACCACCCCCAGAACGCGGCCCACAGCATCAGGATGGCACGGGCCATGTTGCGGACGATTCGTGGTCGATTCCATGGTGCCCGAGTTCCGGGTCCGTCACGTTCGATCGCGGCCGTCGTCGCCGAAGTCACCATAAGCACCTCCAAGAGTTAGTGTATACTAACCTTGATATTCGGCTTGTCAAGTTCCAGATTTCACAAAAAAACGGGAGAGTCGTACCCGGTCTTACGGCACGGGCGTGAGCCTGGCGTACTCAAGAACAAGGGTTTTGGTGCCCAGGTCCTTGAAGCGGATGGTGGCGCGGGCGTTGGAGCCGGGGGTGATGGAGAGGACTTCCCCCAGGCCGAACTGCGGGTGGCGCACGCGGCTGCCCACGGCGAAAGGCAGGTCGTGGGCAGCGCGGGCGAACGTGGGCTTGCGTGGCGATACCCCGGAAGCAGGCGAATCGTCCCACCCGTCGTCGTCGAGGAAACCGGATTGATCGGCGATGAGCATCTGATCGGCGGGGAGTTCGCTCAGGAAGCGAGAGGGGATGGTGCGTTCGGGCAGGCCGCGGTGAGTGCGGCTTTTGGCGCTGGTGAGGAGCAGGCGGCGCATAGCGCGGGTGATGCCGACGAAGCAGAGGCGTCGCTCTTCCTCAAGTTCGGCGTTGTTCTGGAGCGTGCGGGCGTGCGGGAGCATGCCCTCCTCCAGGCCGATCATCGCGACGCTGTCGAACTCCAGTCCCTTGGCGGCGTGGAAGGTCATGAGCGTGAGGGCGCCCTGGGCGGGATCGACCGCGTCGGCGTCGGCGACGAGGGCGATGGATTCGAGGTACGCCCGGAGCATGGCGAGCAGCGGTGGGGTTTGCAGCCAGTCGGCGTCGGCATTGTCCTGCGTCGATACCGACCCATCCCCTGACCCCTTCCCCGAGGGAGGGGGTGGTGCGGCGGCGTCGGCGGCGGGGTCGAACTCCAGCGAGAACTCGCGCGCCGAACTGACGAGTTCATCGAGGTTGTCGATGCGCTGCTCGTCGCTCTCGCTGCCGCTGGCCTTGGCCTGCTTGGCGTACATGTCGCGGAGGCCCGATTCCTGGATGACGCGGGCCACGAGCTCGGTGAGGGTCGTCGGCACGGCCTCGCCCATGAACGTGCCCGCGCCGGTCCACCCGTCGATCATGGCGACGAACTTCTGGATGGCCGGGGCGGCGCGGGCGCCCAACCCCTCGATCGCCGAGGCCTGGCGGAGCGATTCCATGAGCGGCTCGCCGGCGCGGGCGGCGTGGGCCTCGACGGCGTCGAGGCTTGTGCGGCCGATGCCGCGTGTCGGGGTGTTGATGATCCGCAGGAGCGAGACGGTGTCGGCGGGGTTGGCGATGACGCGGAGATAGGCCAAGGCGTTGCGGACTTCCTCGCGCTCGTAGAAGGCCGTGCCCCGCGCGATGACGTAGGGCACGCCCGCGCCGCGCAGGGCCTCTTCCATGACGCGGGAGAGCGCATTGGTACGGTAGAAGATCGCCATGTCGCGCCATGGCACGCCCGAATCGTGCCGGGTCTTGAGCCACTCGGTCACCACGCGTGCCTCGTGCGACTCATCGAGGCAGAGAACGGCTTCGGGCTTGTCGCCCCCGGCGCGGCTGGTGAAGAGCGGCTTGTGCTTGCGGCGTTTGTTGTGCCGGATCAACGCGTCGGCCAGGGCCAGGATCGGGGCCGTCGAGCGGAAGTTCTCGCCCAGGGTGATGACGCGGCAGTCGGGATAGTGCTCTTCAAAGTCGAGGATGTTGCCGATGTTGGCGCCGCGCCAGCCGTAGATGGACTGATCCGGGTCGCCGACAACGCAGAAGTTGGGCCGCTCAGTTCCGGCGATAGCGCTCGCGATCACGAACTGCGCGTGGTTGGTGTCCTGGTATTCATCGACGAGGAGGTAGCGCCAGCGGTCGCGGCACTCGGCCCGGGCCGCGTCGTCGTCCCGCAGCACTTGTGCGGTCATTACGAGCAGGTCGTCGAAATCCACCGCGTTGGCGGCGCGCATCAGGCGCGTGTAGGTCTTAAAGACCGACGCGATCTGACGCGTGTTCCACTCGCGGGCGCGGGCGGCGTAGGCCTCGGCGTCGAGCAGATCGTTCTTGGCCTTCGAGATGGCCGAGAGGACGACCCGCGGGGGGAAGTTCGACGTGGTGAGTTGGCACGCCTCGACGGCCTTCTTGCACACCGACGCCTGGTCGTCGGTGTCGTAGATGGTGAAGTCCGGCTTCAGCCCGGCGGCCGACGCGTACCGGCGCAGCAGCCTGGCGCACAGCGCGTGGAAGGTTGTCACCGTCAGCCCGCGTGTCCGCCGATCGTCGGCGCCGCCCAGCAGCGTCAGCACGCGCTCGCGCATTTCCCCGGCGGCCTTGTTGGTGAACGTGAGGGCGAGGATGTTCCACGGCGGCACGCCGCACTGCACGAGGTACGCGATGCGACGGGTGATGACCCGCGTCTTGCCCGACCCCGCCGCGGCGAGGACGAGAAGCGGGCCTTCGGTGTGCAGCACGGCGTCGCGCTGCGGGGGCGTCAGCCCGTCGAGCAGGGGCGTGAGCGCGGGGTCGAGGTGTTCGGCGGCTCCTCCGTGAGTCATCGCGGGCGAGTGTAGGAACCGGCCGGCGCGCCGATCAGACACGAGACGCTTCGGACTAACTCGGCGTGCTGATGTCGTCGTCGGCGGCGGGAGGCGGCGCGGGCTTCTCGCCGGGGGAGGGCGACGCCGCGAAGTCCTGCAGGGTGGCGGGCGAGGCGCGGGTGATGAGTTCGACTCCCTCGGGGAGCGTCGAGGCGATGGTCGCGAGCACGTCGCCGGCGATCGCGCGCGAGAAGACGCTGCGGCGCGTCTTGCCCATGATCAACGTGTCGCACCCGAACGTCACGGTGTAATCGAGGATTTCCTCGGCGATCTCGGCGCTGGGGACGTAGATGGGCACGAAGGGCACGCCGGCCTGCTTGGCGAGCACGGCGACGGTGCCGAGGGCTTCCTGGGCCTGGGGGTCGTTCTCGATGCGCGGGGCCTGCCCGGGCTGCACGTCGAGCACGCGGAGGGTGCGGACGTAGATGGCGAAGAGGACGGCCCCGCGGCGGCGGGCGAGGTCGACGGCGTACTCGGCGTTGTCACGCCCGCGGGCGGCGAGCATGACGCGCGGGCCGGGCTTGCCGAGGTTGACCTGGGCGGCCTTGATTTCGGCGAGCCAACCGGCCTGGGGGGTGGGGAGGGCCTCGGCGGCGGGCCGCCTCGCCGCGGCGCGAACGACCGTGCGAGCCGCGAGCACCGAGCCGACCACGATCCCCGCGAAGAGGGTGGCGTGCGGCTTGGCGACGATGATGGTGAGTTCGATGGCGGTCATGACGCCGCCCATGATCCACAGCCCGGAGCGCTCAAGTTTCGAGATCGGCAACTCGCGGTTCCACGCGCAGCAGAGGAAGTTGATGGCGATGGCGCCGACGACGCCGATGGCGTACAGCTCTCCGAGCGCCTTGTCGTCGTGCACGAACAGCAAGACCGTCGAGGGCATCGCCACCGCGAGCACCAGCCCGACCCACGGCACGCCCGAGTAGTTCAAGGACGTTACCGGTTTGGGCAGTTCGCCATCCTGCCCGAGGGAGTAGCACACGCTGACCATCGCGAGAATGGCCGTATTGGTTGCGGACAGCAGGAGCAGGCCGAAGATAATGCCGCTGGCCAACCCCAAAGCCTGGCCCGTGGCCTCTCCGAAGGTGCGTGTGCCTGTTTCGGCCGCAAGGAGTTTGATGGCGGTGGCGCGATACTCCTTGACGCGGCGGAGCGCCTCGACCTGCTCGGGTGTGGCCTCGGGTGGCGGGATGAGGTCGCTCGAGAGTTGCAGCCCGTCCTCGGCCACCCCGCCCCGTTCGAACTGCACGTAGTCCGGCGTGCTCGGGCGCGCGGGTTCGAGGATGGCGTTGAGCGCGAGGCAGAAGACAAAGTTGAGCAGGAGCACCTCGAACAGCACAGGCCAGATGGTCCGCTTCGCGGTGCGGGCCACGGGCTGCTTCATGAGGCCGGTCATGCTCGCGACGGCCTCGACGCCCGAGAGCGCCAGGACGATGCGCACGAGACTTTCCCATTTCTGCCAGGGCGTGGCGACCCCGTGGACGGAGGGGTCCGCGGCACGCCATCCCGCCGGGAGGAGTGGGATGCACAAGGCGCCGATGACCGCCGAGGCGGCGATGGCGAGCACGGCGATCAGCAGCGCGAATCGACCCGCGGCGCGCGAGCCGTACCAGTTGATGACTCCGAGCACGACCATCGTGCCGATGCACGCAAGGACGATGGCGCCGGGCGCGTGCAGCCCGAAGTAGTGGAACCCCTCGACGGCGGACAGCGCCGCCGTCACGATGAAATCGCAGAGCAGGAGCGTGCCGGCGACGACGCTGAGCGTGGGGTTCAGCCGCCGTGCCGCCGCGTAGACGCCCCCGCCCTCGGGAAAGCAGCGGCAGATGATCGTGTACCCCCACGCGACCGCCGCCATGATGCACGACATCACCGCCAGGTAGTACAGCGACGCGTGGGCCGTGTAGTAAAAAGCCAGCCCGAGGACGTAGAGGCGGCTGGTGCCCCAGTCACCAAAGAGCAGCGGCCCGGCGTGCAGTGAACTGAGGTTGCGCGGGCGCTTCTCGGTGACCAGCATGATTCACTCGTACGTCCGGGGAGGGTCGCGGTTGAATACCCCGGGGGACAAGGGTGATCGTCGGTGTGGCTCGTCCGGGCGGTTCAGCGTGCCCGTTGCAATCACGCGGCTTGCGTGCTCATGCCGCGTCGGGGGCTATTTCATCAGCCCCGCGACTTTCTCGCACATCCGCCCGATCCCCTCGAAGACCTCGTGCGGCTTCGCGTCGAACATGTACGCCGGTGTGGAAACGACCTTGTTCGCGTCGTCGCAGTACGCCTCGGTGACGCTTCGCGGGACGTTCGTCGAACCCATGGTGGCGATGGCATCGGCGGCGGCCTGGTCGGTGCCGATGGTGACCTTGACGCCCGGGCCGCCCATCCGCGTGCCCAGCACCCTCGCGGCGAGCACCGGGGCGATGCAGCACACGCCGATGGGTTTCTTGGCGGCGTGAAATCCCTTGATGACGCGATCGACGTCGGGGAGCACGGTGCAGTTGGCCCCGCCCTGCTCGCCGCCCATCGCGAACGTGCTCAGGTTCTTGGCGGCCCCAAACCCTCCCGAGAAGATCACCCCGCCATACGCCGCGGGATCGAGTTTCGAGAGCGGGAGAATGTTCCCGCGGGAGATCCGGGCGGCCTCGACCAACATGTTGCGTGTCTGGCTCGCGGGCGCGGGCTGGCCCGTGGCGTGGTTGACCACGCTGGCCTGGGGTGCGTCGGGGGCGAAGCACTGATACGGCACGCCGAGACGGGATAGGTGAATGAGGATGCTGACCGACTCGTGGATCTCGGACCCGTCGGCCCGGCCGCACCCGGACAACACGATGGCACATGGCATGGTCATGCTGTCAGTATAAAGCGCCCGCGTCGGGGGCAGTCCTCGGGTTTGTCGGCACGACCGGCTCGCAGAAACCGATGGCGTCTTTTTGTGCGGGCAATAGCGGGCTAATCGACAGCCTGTTCGTCAAGAGGACATTCGTGCCCGAGTCCAGGATCATCGTCGATCATGGATGTGCCGAGGCGTGATTGCATGAACCCCCGGGACGATGCATGCCGGGAATCGTCAGGTGAATCAACGCGGCGAACATGCATAAGTGCTTGAAGGAAAGCAAGATGCGAGCAATGCCCCATTCTCACTACGCACGGACGAACTCGGCAGGGCACCCGATGGATCATGCGCGGATGATCGATGGAGCGGTGGAGGCGCGGTGACGTATCGCACACGCGCGAGGAGAAACTGTGGAGCGTGGGCGCGAAAAGGGCCGAAAAACTCGGCGATTCCGGCGGATTTGGCCGCCGGGGCACTTGCATCACGCCGCGCCGGGTGCTACAACAGCCCACTGTTCGGCGAGAAACACCCACTTTTCAGGGAGGATACCCATGGCGAAGAAGTCCGCTCCGAAGGCCGCTCCGAAACCCGCGAAGATCACGGCGTCGGCGAAACCCCGCAAGAAGTCCGAGCTGTACGGGCTGATCGCGGATCATGTCGGCATCGCGAAGAAGCAGGTGGCCGGCGTGTTCGACACGCTCACCAAGGTCATGACGACCGACCTGGCCAAGCCCGCCGCGGCGAAGCCGAAGATCTTCGTCGTCCCCGGGCTGTTGAAGGTTCAGTCGGTGCTCAAGCCCGCCCAGCCGGCGCGCGAGGGCAAGAACCCCTTCACCGGCGAGATGCAGATGTTCAAGGCCAAGCCGGCCCGCACGGTGGTCAAGGTGCGCCCCCTCAAGGCCCTCAAGTCCGCCGTCTGAGTTCGATCGATCGTTCGCGATGAACCGCAGCGCCGCCCCACTCCGGGGCGGCGTTGTCGTTCATACGCTCCGCGAGGGAGCCCCGCATGCTGGTTCGTCGCATAGGTCCGAATCCGGTCGCGCTCGAGAGCACGCTGCTGCTGCACGGCGTGCCGCGGGGTGACGCGCCGGGGCTGGCGGCGGACCTCGACGCCGTCATCCGTGCGCGTGGCGCGACCCCCGCGCTGGTCGCGGTGGTCGCGGGCGTGCCGACGGTCGGGGTCACGGGCGCGGAACTGGCGGCGTTACTGGCGGCGAGCGACGTACCCAAGGCGAACACCTCGAACCTCGGGCTGCTGATGCACCGGCGGGCCCACGCCGCGACCACGGTGAGCGCCACGATGGAACTGGCCGCGATGGCGGGGGTGCGTGTGTTCGCGACCGGCGGGCTGGGTGGCGTGCACCGCGGGCTGACGGCCCGGCCCGACATCTCGGCGGACCTGGGGGCGTTTACACGCTTCCCGGTCGCCGTGGTGTGCGCGGGCGTCAAGGGCTTGCTCGACGTGGAAGGCACACGCGAACTGCTCGAATCGCTCGGCGTGTGCGTGATCGGGTTCGGGTCGGACCAGTTTCCCGCGTTTTACCGGCGCGCTTCGGCGGCCCGTGTGGACGTGAGGATCGACGACGTCGGCGAACTGGCCGGGTTCGTGCGTGCGGAACTGGCCCGTACAGGGCGAGGGATCGTTGTGGCGAACCCGATCCCTCCCGAGCATGAAATCGCCGAGGCTGATTGGAATCGATGGCTGGCCGAGGCGAACGTCGGATTGAAATCGGACGGACGCGACGCGACGCCGGCGCTGCTGGCGCGGCTGCACATGGTGTCCGGCGGGGCCACGCTCCGTGCCAACCTGGCCTTGGTGAGGGCCAACGCGGACCTGGCGGCGCGGCTCGCGGCGCATCTCGGCGAGTGAGGCTCACACGCCGGCGAGCCAGGCGTCGACGCACGCGGGGTCGCGGCAGGACCCGGCACGGAGTGACTTGGCCGGCCCCCAGCGGACAGGGACGAGCGGGAGTTCAGGCTCCGGGGCGCGGACGATGGGCCGCTCGGGCTGCCACGGGCGAAGATCGTGCCCCGGCGAGGCGTGATGGGTGATCCATATCGCGACCGCGAACGTCAAGACGAGGGCCGATCCGGCCCCCGCGATGGGAAGCATGCGGTGGAGCCGCCGCGTGCGAAGACGCGACACGAAGTGACGCGGCACGGGCGGGGGTTGTGGCGTGGCGCGTCCCCAGGTATCGAGGTGCTGGGCGATGGGATCGTGCTCAGGCATGGGAGGGCTCCTGATGCAAGGACGTCGCGTGCGCGTTCGGGACGAGTAGTTCGCGCAGGGCGCGCAACGCGCGGTCGTATCGACTGGACACCGTGGAGCGAGGGAGGCTCAGCGCCGCGGCGAGTTGATCGAAAGACAAGCCGGCCACGTGCCGGAGCACGACGACTTCGCGCCAGTGGCGGGGGAGCGCATCGACGGCGGACTGAACGCCCGCGTGCGAAAGCGGGGAGACGTGCGGCGTGCGATCCGCGTGGCGCCGACGCGCCAGCTCGCGGCGGGCAGTTCGCAGGTGCATGAGGGCGGCGTGGCGGGCCAGGCGCAGCAGCCAGGCGCGGACATCGAGCACCGCGGCGAGGGTTGATTCGGAAGAGTCGAGTACGGCGCAGAAAGCGGATTGCACGACATCGTCGGCGGCTTCGCTGGCCGCCCGTGGGCCGAGCACCGTGCGGGCGTAGGCGCGGAGCACCCCGGCATGCCGTGACCAGAGCGCCGCGGCGGCGGTGGCGTCGCCGCGGTGCGTCCCCAGCAGGAGTTGGCGATCGTCCGACGCCATGGCGAGGGTTGCTCAGCGGATGAAGCCGCGAAGGATCGTGCGGACTTCATCAATCTCAACGCGGTTCTTGCGGTCGGACTGGAGAACGCGGACCATTGACGGGGCGATGGCCTGGGGAAGCGGGCCGAACTTCCCGGCCTTGAGGTCGGTGGCGAGTGATTCGAGCGCGTCCGCCGAGGCCGGATTGGTCGGGTCGTAGACCGCGAGGCACGCGTCGTAGTACCGCCGGACATCTCCGAGTGAAGCGTGGAGCGAATCCTCGTTCATGGCGCGGATGATCGGCGTCACGCCCACGTCGCTGACGACCTCGGGATCGAGGATCGTGTCGGCGAGGCGCGCCCCCGCGTCGGGGCCGGTGTAGGTGCGTTCGATCCACGCGACGGCGACGCCCCCTTCGGCGGCGGCCGAGGCCCGCATGCCGAAGGGATCGTGCAGGTCGAAGCGGGCCAGTTCCGCGTCGATCGCGATCGCCTGCTCCCGGGTGAGTTGGCTCTTGGCGGCCATGTCGCGCACCCGCGTATGCCCCACGCTGATGCACGCCGCGCTCACCAGCGAGGAGATCAGCACGCGGTCGCCGGAGAGTTGGCGGCTCATGCGGTAGATCGCGGCGATGCGTTCGGCGGCGTCGTCGTGCCGCCCTTCGGCGCTGGCCAAGGCCGCGTCCGCCCCGAGCAGCCGCACCGACGCCCGGAACTTGGACAAGTGCGGGAGCAGCGCCATGAAGCCGTCGGAGTAGACGATGCCGAAGTCGCACTCCGCGAGGCGCGACGCGGCGAGGAGTTGATGGATGGTGCCGCGGGTTTCCGGCTCGCGCAGCAGCGTCGCCAGTTCGCTGTCGGGCGCCACGCCTCGCTGCCCGTCGTACTGCTCTTTGATCTTGTCCGCCAGCGTGGGCGATTCAAGCGCCCAGACTCGCCAGTAGACCAGGGCAGCGTTGGACGGGTCCGCGGGGACATTCAGGGCCGTGGGCGGTGGGGCCTTGTCCTGTCCCAAGGCCGCGGGCAGGCCGAACGAAAGTCCGGCAAGGGCCACGAGCATGACGGGGAGCGAGCGGCGGATGGGGTGGTTCACGGGAAGCCTCCTGTGTAATGGCGAACACAAGCGGTAGCCGCGGACACCGGAATATCCGATGAACGGCAAGAAAAAGGTGCTCCGGCGCGGGGTGTGGACACTGGGCAGACTACTTGGCCTGCTCGGCCTTGAGTTCGTCGTAGATGGCCATGAGCGTCATGCTCCGGCGCGTGGGAGCTGCGTACGGCGCGTACAGCCCGTGGTCCATCTCGGCGATTTCCTTGCGGGACTTGCCGGCCTTCATTTCCCGAGCAACGACCTCGCGCACACGTTCGAAGTACTCGGCCTGTTCGCGCAGGGCGGCGACCGTCGTGACCTCGCCGTGCCCGGGGATGACGATGGTTCTGTCGTCACAGAGTTCGGCGGCCTTGCGTGCGGCGGCGGACCAGCCGACCGTGTTGCCGCCTGCGGATTGATCGACGAAGGGGTGCATCCCGGCGAAGAGCAGGTCGCCCGCGTGCAGGATGTTCAGCGAAGGCACATACACCACCAGGTCGTTGTCGGTGTGCCCGGGGCCGAAGTGCCGAAGTTCGAGTTTCACCCCGGCCACGTCGAGCGAGTGCGAGTCCGGTACGCCGGTGCGCGGGGCGAAGTCGGTGGCCTTGGCCTTCTCGATGCCGCGGTAGAAATCGAGCGCCTCCCGCTTGACCTGGTCGATGGCGGGGCCGGTACGGTCGCCCCATTGCGTGGCGGCCTCTTTGGCCTGCGCGATGTACCGGTTCATCTGCCCGAGAATGCGCGGCGTGGCCTTCTCATGGGCGTAGGTCGGCAGGTCCGTGGTGAAGGCATGGTTCCCGCCGGTGTGGTCGGCGTGGTGATGGGTGTTGATGACGGCGCGCAGGTCGCCGACGCGGGCGGCGGCCTCTCGTCGAAGGGCCGCGCCGAATGGGGCGTTCTTGCAATCAATGAGCACCCCGCCGTCCTTCCCGCGCAGGGCGAGGGAGTTTCCGCCATACCCGTACGCCGCGAACGCCGTGTCGCGCTGGGGAATCCAATCGAAAAAGGAGTCGTCACGTACCTTGGCGGTGGCGCGACGCGGGAGTGCGGCCGCGGCGAACGTGGCGGCGGACATGGCGACAAAGGCACGGCGGGTCATGTCGGACATCGTGGTGACTCCGTGAGGGAGCCTCACGATAGTCGAACCACGGCGGAATCGTGCCCCGCTGCGTGACCGTGAAGAACCCTGTCGCCTATACTTGGCCCCCGATCGGGGAGCAAAACTGAGGCATAGGCCCGGCGCGAGCCATGTTCGGAACATGGGTTGGCGTCTGGTCGGGTCAGGCGGTCGGCGCGTCGGCCGCGGAAGCACGAGGACGGCATGCAAGCGACGAATCTTCGCCCCGGGCAGGGTGTACGGATCGATGGTCGGCTGTTCGTGGTGACGGGGATCGAGCACCGCACGCCGGGGAACCTCCGCGCGTTCATTCAGCTCAAGATCAAGGACGTGCTCAAGGCGCAGACGATCGAGAAGCGGTACAAGCCGTCGGACGACATCGAGGTGATCGACCTGGACCGCCGCCAGATGGAGTACCTGTACTCCGACAACACCGGCGCGACCTTCATGGACTCCGAGAACTTCGAGCAGATCACGTTTTCCGGCGACGTGCTGGGCGATGCGCTGCTCTACCTGCGGCCCAACGCGCAGACGGGCGTGCTCCTGCACGAGGGCAACCCGATCCTGGTCGAGCTGCCCCCGTCGGTGGAGTTGACGGTGAAGCAGTGCGACCCGGGCGTGAAGAATGCGACGGTGACGAACGTGATGAAAGAGGCTGTCATGGAGACGGGCCTGAAGACGCGCGTCCCGGACTTCATCAACATCGGAGAGACGCTGCGGATCAGCACGGTGGACGGGTCGTATCAGTCCCGGGCCTGAGCTTGTTCCGGCGGCGATTAAGGCGTGACGCCGCCCGGTGTTCGCGCGGGGTACCCTTGATCCGTGAACGTGATCCTCGTGGGGCTGCGTGGGGTGGGGAAGACAACGCTCGGCCGGGCCTTGGCCGCTCGGCGGGACGGTCGTTTCGTCGATTTGGATGATCTGACCGCGGCGGCCGCGGGGCACACGCGAGTCGCCGAGGCCTTTGTGGCGCTGGGCGAGTCCGAGTTCCGTCGAGCCGAGGCGTCGGCGCTCCGGGTGGTGCTGGGGTATCGCGGGCAGGTGGTGGCGCTGGGGGGCGGCACGCCGACGGCCCCGGGCGTGGAGCGCATGCTCGCGGATGCGCGAACCGCGAAACTTGTGCGGGTGATCTACCTCCGGGCGACGCCCGCGACGCTCCGCGCGCGACTCGCCGCGACGGACCTTCGCGATCGCCCTTCGGTGACGGGGGAGGGCGCCCTCGATGAGATCGGCACGCTCTTCGAGCGTCGCGACGGGCTGTATCAATCGCTCGCCGATGTAGTGCTCGACGTGGACGGCTTGGTCGAGGGCGAGGTGCTCGAACGGCTTGTCGCGGCGACGGCGGATTTGCCGCGCCCGCCCGGTCAACCTGCGTCGGCCTGACGCACGGCCCGGCAGAAGGCCTCGATGAGCGCGGGATCTTTCTCCCCGCGCGCGCGTTCCACGCCACTCGAGACATCCACGCCGTAGGGGCGCACCGTGCGGATCGCGTCGCCCACGTTGTCGGGCGTCAGCCCGCCCGCGAGGATAATGGGCTTGGCGCACGCCTCGACAAGCGGGGCGAGTTTCGACCACTCGAACGATTCGCCCTGCCCGCCGGCGGACCCATCGACCAGAATCGCCGCCACATCCTCGCACACGCCCCAGCGGTCGAGCTCGTGCCCGATGGTGTCGGGGTGAAACCGAACGGCCTTGACGATGTCCGGCCCGCAGGCCTTCACCAGTTTCTCGCTCTCTGAGCCGTGCAACTGGGTGTAGGGCGTCGGGCACCGCTGCTCCACTTCCGCGAACTCGTCGGGGTCGGGGTCCATGAAGACGCCGACCGCCGACGTGAACGGGGGGAGGATCGACATCAGGGCAAAGGCCTCGTCCGGGTCGATGAAGCGCGGGGACGAAGCGACGAACATGAACCCGACGGCGTCGGCGCCGAAGTCCGCCGCGGCGAAGAGGGCCTCTTCCGTGCGGATGCCGCAGATCTTGATGCGTGTTCTCGTCATGGCGGGTCCGTGGCGTGGGGCGCTACGAAAGGTGTTGCAGGGCGTGATCGACGGTCCGGACGATCTCGAACGCGACGCCGGGCACGGGGGCATACTTCCCCGGCGGGAGAAGCAACCGAGCGTACCCGAGTCGGGCGGCCTCGCGCACGCGTTGCTCGATCGCCGGCACGGGGCGGACCTCGCCGCCCAGCCCGACTTCGCCCGCGCACGCCGTGCGCGGTGGGAGCGAGCGCTTGTAGTGGGCGCCGGCGATGGCCAGCAGGAGGGCCAGATCCCCCGCGGGCTCCACCATCCGCACACCCCCGACGCTGCTGGCGAAGATGTCGCGGTCGGCGAGACGAAGCCCCGCGTGCTGTTCGAGCACGGCGATGATCATGGCCAGGCGGTTGGGGTCCAGGCCCGAGGCCTTGCGCTTCGCGGCGCCGAGGAAGCCGGTGGCGGTCAGGGCCTGCACCTCGACCATCAGGCAGCGTGTGCCCGAAATGATCGGTGCGAGGGCCGATCCTGGGCGGGCGGTGTCGGTGGCGGCCGGGCCGGCGCCCTCGGGGAGGGGGCGCAGCCCGCTCGAGGTCATCTCGAACAGGCCGAGTTCCTGCGTCGTGCCGAAGCGGTTCTTGACGGCCCGCACGATGCGGTGAGCGTGATGTCGATCGCCGTCGAAGGTGAGCACGGTATCGACGAGATGCTCCAGCAGGCGCGGGCCGGCGAGTTGGCCGTCCTTGGTGACGTGCCCGACGAGCACGACGGCCACGCCCGAGGCCTTCGCGAGGTACACGAGTTCGGCGGCGCAACGCCGGAGTTGCGTGACGCTGCCCGGGCCGGCCGGCACGTCGGGCTTGTAGATCATCTGGATCGAGTCGAGAATGAGCACTTTCGGGCCGATCCGCCGGGCCTGTTCGATGATCCGGGCGAGATTGGTGTCGGCGAGCACGTGCAGGGGAAAAGCAGCGGTGCTGGGGCGAGCCGCATCCCCGGCCTGAAGGCGCTGAGCGCGAAGGGCGATCTGCTTGGCGGATTCCTCGCTCGAGACGTAAAGCACACCCGCGCCCCCGGCGGCCCAGGCGCACGCCGCGTGGAGCATCAGCGTGGACTTGCCGATCCCCGGCTCGCCACCGATGAGCACCGCCGATCCCGGCACCAGCCCGACGTTTCCCGCCGAGCCGCCGAGGACGCGGTCGAGTTCGTGAATACCGGTGGGCAGGCGGCGGAGCGTATCGGCCTCGCCGCGCAGGTCGGCGAGCAGTGCGGCACGGGGGGAGGTCGCGTCGGGAACGTCGCCGGCGATGGCGGCGGCCAGGCCCTTGTGCGTGTCGTCCTCCGACGCCGGGTCGAACGGGGCCTCTTCCAATGCGTCCCACGTTCCGCAGTCGGGGCACTTCCCGACCCAGCGGCTCTGGGCCGACCTGCATGACCGGCACAGAAAGACACGGCGGACCTTGGGCATGCCCGCAGCGTAGGAGTGGCAGGCCGATGCGAAGTGTGATACACCATGACCATGGATCAGGACGACGACCCCATCGCCAGGGAGGCGGTCGATGAATCGCCGGTCACCGCGTCGGAGGCCATCGCCCCGGCCAAGGCCTGCCCGGCGTGCCGGCACGAAATCGAACCGGACGCGCGGCGTGATGACGCGGGCCTGGCCGCGTGCTGGGAGTGTCGCCGCCTATGGAACCTCGGTGAGTTAGTCGACGCGAGCGGGGAACTTTCGTCCTCGTACGTCGCGGATATCACCAACCCCCCGGAGGGGGCCTATTTCACCGACGATGGGCTGACGCAAGTGGTCGGCGGGAAGATTCGATCGCCCGTGGCGAAGTTCCTGCTGATCTTCGGGTGCGTCTGGGGCGGGTTGTTCCTCTCGGGGATGTACGGCTCGCAGATCGTCGACATGAAGTTTGACCTCGGATTGACCCTGATGGGCCTGATCCCCGCGGCGGTTACCGCGGGGCTGCTGTATTTCGGGCTGCTCCTGAAGTTCGGCCGCTCCGAGGCGGTGGTGCGCGGCTCGGAGTGTCTGCTCTTCACGGGCTTCGGGCCGTGGGGGTGGAGCAAGCGACTCGACACCGCGCGCGTGCGCGGCGTACGGGTCGGAAACTCGGGCATGACCGCGAACAACAGGCCGTTGAAGGCGATCATCATCGACGCCGACGACGAGGTGAAGTTCGCCGCACTCCTCAGCGACACCCGCCGGGACTTTGTCTACGCCGTGCTCCGCAAACTGCTCCAGGCATGACGCATCGGCGCGGCACTACCCTAGACCATGCCGACGCCCTTGCTGCTCATCATCCGCGACGGGTGGGGAACGAACCCGAACCCATCGCACGACGCCTTCAACGCCGTGAAACTCGCGAAGACGCCCGTGGCCGACCGGCTGATGGCTACGTACCCGTGGACGCTGATCAAGACCAGCGGGGAGGACGTGGGGCTGCCCGAGGGAACAATGGGCAACTCGGAAGTGGGGCACCAGAACATCGGCGCGGGGCGCGTGGTAGACCAGGAATCGGTGGCGATCACCAAGGCGTGCCGGGCGGGGCTGGAGAAGAATGCGACCATCGCCGGGGCCATTCGCGCGGCGCGGGATTCTGGCAAGTCGGTGCACCTCATGGGCATTGCGTCCGACGCGGGCGTGCACGGCCTGCTGGAGCACCTGTACGCGTGCCTGAAGGCGTGCAAGACGCTGGGGCACGAGAAGGTATTTGTGCACCTGTTCACCGACGGGCGCGATACGGGGCCTTTCACGGGGTTGGGGTTCGTTGCGGCGGTGGAGAGGGCCTGCGCGGCGATCGGCGTGGGGCGGGTGGCGAGCGTGATGGGCCGCTATTACGCGATGGACCGCGACAACCGCTGGGAGCGCGTGGGCGAGGCGTTTGCGTGCCTGACGGGGCGCGCGGTCGAGGGGCGGCGTCCGGCGGCGCGGGCCGCGAGCGCGGGCGACGCCATCCGGGCGTACTACGACGCGCCCATGAGCGACACGCAGAAGGGCGATGAGTTCATCGTCCCGACGATGATCGGCTCGCCCGACGAGGCCTGCACCTCGCGGATCACCGACGGCGACGCCGTGATCTTCTACAACTACCGCGGCGACCGCCCGCGCGAGCTATCCGCGGCGTTTGTCTTTCCCGACGACGCGTGGGCGAAGGTCAAGCCCAGCCCCGACAGCGGCGTTCGGGGCTTTGACCGTGGCGCGAAGTTGAACCTGCGGTATGTGATCATGACGGAGTATTGGGAGGCGTTACTGCCGTTCTGCACCGTGGCCTTCCCGAAGCCGCCGAAGATGGTGAATATCGCGGGGGAATACCTGTCGGCGCGCGGCCTGCGTCAGTTCCGTTGCGCCGAAACCGAAAAGTACCCCCACGTCACGTTCTTCTTCAACGACTACCGCGACCCTCCCTTCCCGGGTGAATCGCGCGAGAATCCGCAAAGCCCGAAGGTGGCCACGTACGACCTCCAGCCCGAAATGGCCGCCGCCGATGTGCGCGACGCGGCCCTGCGCCGGCTCCGCGCGGCCGACTGCGAGGACTTTCTTGTTGTCAACTTTGCCAACGCCGACATGGTGGGGCACACCGGGTCGCTCCCCGCGGCGATCCGTGCGTGCGAGACGGTCGATGCCGCCGTGGGGGTGCTGGTCGAGGCGGTGCTGGCGAGGGGCGGGGTCGCGATCGTGACCGCCGATCATGGCAACGCGGAGCAGATGTTCGACCCCGAGACCGGCTCGCCTCACACGGCCCACACGGTCTACGACGTGCCGCTCATCGTCGTGGGGGAGGCATACCGGGGACGAACACTGCGCGGCGACCGCGACCCGGCGGGGTGGTTTGAGCCCGACGTGCGCGCCCAACGCGGGCGGCTTGCCGACATCATGCCCACGGCCCTTGAGATGATGGGCTTGCACGCGCCGACGGAGATGACGGGCGAGAGCCTCCTGACGCGGGCCTGAATCGCGCCGCGTTCACGCGGCAGCATCGGGCGGGGCCTCATCGTCCCCTGCGTGCTCGATCAACCGGGCGAGGCGCGATTCGAGGGTCGCCAGCCGCAACGCCGTGTCGTGGACGCGGCGTTCGAGCGCCCGGACCTGTTCGGCGAGCGCGTCGTTCGTGTGTTCGAGGAACCCCTGCGCCTCTTCGAGCCGTTGCAGCCGTGTGTTGGCGTGGTCGTCGGGCGTTGTCGGTTCGGGCGTCATGCGAGGGTTCACTCCGATCCAAGGCGTGATAGTCTACTCGCCATGATCCAGGTGATACTCCTCGCCGCCGCTTCCTGCACGGCGGTTCCCGCTTCAGAATCCCCCAACCCCGCACCCCGGTTCGACGCGTCGATGAGGCTGGACGAACCCGCCGGCGACGCGGTCCCTCGGTTCGGACAGGCGGACACGTGGTGGTGGTCGCTCAGCGCCGGGGCGGCCCATGACTTCGACGAGGCGACCGACGTGAATGTGAACATCGCGGCGCGGTACTTCCTCGCCGAGGACGTGGAGTTCACCATCGAACTCGGGCTGTGGTACTACAACCAGCCGGGGGATGACGCGCTTGGACTCAACCCGAACATGGTCTTCCGCTGGCATTGCGTGAACCGCGAGCGTTTCACGCTCTACGCGGACGTAGGCATCGGCGTGGTGATCGCAACCGACGACGTGCCCGCGGCCCGGGAGATCGAAGGGGAAGTCGAGGACGGCACCCCCTTCGCGTTCACGCCGCGCGCGGGGGTCGGGGCGACGTTCCGGCTTGACGAATCCTCGGGCGCCCGGGCCGAGATCGGGCTGCGCTGGGCGCACGTGTCGAACGCGCGGCTGACGGGTGATGACGACAATCCGGCCCGCGACAGCGCGATGCTCTACGCCGGGCTGATCTTCCCGTTCTAAGCGGGTTACCCGGCGAGTTTCATGGAGATGGGGCAGACGGTCGGCAGGTCGCTGCTGACGACGCGGTTGCGTCCGCCGGACTTCGCGGCGTACAGATTGCGGTCCGCTTCGCGGAGCCAGTCGCCCGGTGAAAGCGGGCACGCCCCCGACGCCCCCGCCACACCGACGGAGATCGTCACGCGAAGCCCCTCCGTCCCGACGAACGTCGCGGATTCCACCGCGGCCCGGATGCGCTCGCAGACGTTCGCCGCGTCGGTCGGTCCGGTGTCGGGCATCACCAGGACGAACTCCTCGCCTCCGTAGCGGCAGACGCAGTCGGACTGACGCGATTCGCGTCGCAGCACCTTGGCCAGCCCGGTGAGCACGGCGTCACCCACGGGATGGCCCTTCGTGTCGTTGATCTGCTTGAAATGGTCGATGTCGATCATGGCGACCGACAGCGGGTGCCCGTGCCGTTGACAGCGCGCGTGCTCCTGATCCCAGCGCTGGTCGAAGAAGGCGCGGTTCCAGAGGTCGGTCAGACCGTCAATCTGGGCTCGGTGCGCGAGGAGTTGCAGCAAGTGGTGTATCTTGAGCGCCGCCCGCAGTCGCACGCGGAGTTCCGTCAGGTCAAACGGCTTGGTGATGTAATCCGCCGCGCCGAGTTCGAACGCCGCAACCTTATCTTCCGGTTTGCGCAATCCCGAGAGCACCAGCACCGGGATGTGCTGGGTCGCTTCTTCTTCCTTCAGGCGGCGGATGACGGCCAGCCCGTCCAGCCCGGGCATGTCCAGGTCGAGCAGGATCGCCGCGGGCGGGGCCGTTCGGGCCATGTCGAGGCCCTGAACTCCATCGTGGGCGTGCTGAAGAGCGACGCCCTCGTTGCGGAGTTTGATGGTCAGCAGGCGATGGACATCCACCGAGTCATCGATGATCAGAACGACCGGGCGTGTGTCATCGGGTTGTGCGTGAGCGTGTGTCATGGAGCGGCGTCGGCCTGTTCATTTCACCGCGGCACGGCGACAGAGTTCGATCAGTTCGTCCACGGAGCTCTTGAACGCGTCGAGCGTCGGTGAACGTGCGAGGTCGAGGTCTCGCAGCGCGTCCTCAAGCCGCCCCGCCGAATCTCCGATCGACGCGAACCCGTACGACGCGCTTGACCCGCGCAACTGGTGGGCCAGGCGCTGCAGGTCCGCCGCGCGATGCTCGCTCCAGGCGGTGCGGAGTGAATCAATCCGTTGCGGAAGGTCGCCCACGAACAGGCCGACCAGCTCGGCCATGTCCGGGTCGCCTTCCAGGGTGCTCCGCAGGGGTGCGGACGCGTCGGACGGTTCGTGCGGCATGGGCACCTCCCATGTCCAAGATCGACGCGGGCGCGAGCGTGATTGACCGAGAGTTGGTGGACGTGGGGTGCATCGTCCGGGAACACACGTCCGAGAATCATTCAGGCGGGGATCCATACACCGCCGCGGGCGGAACTCTCGAGCACGCGTTCGATGAATCGCACGCCCCGTGCTCCGTCGTGGACCGTCGGGAACTGTGTGGCCAGCCCGTCGGGCGTGCGTCCTTCGCGTTTCGCACGGATCGCTCCGATCACCCCGCGGTACACGTTCGCGAACGCCTCGATGAACCCCTCGGGATGTCCCGAGGGCAGACGCGTCGCCGCAGCGGCCTGAGGACCGGCGTCCGCGCCCGCGCGGGTGATGAGCCGTCTCGGCTGGTCGCGCGGGGTGTGCCATAGTTCGTTGGGGTTTTCCTGCCGCCACGCCAGCGCGCCCTCCGAACCGTACACGCGGATCGACAGGTTATTCTCTTCACCCACACACACCTGCGAGCAGGTGAGCACGCCCTTGGCGCCGCCTTTGAACCGCAGCAGCACCGCCGCGTCGTCGTCGATGGTGCGTCCGGGTACGAACGTCGCCGCGTCGGCGCACAGCGACTCGATCTCCAGCCCCGTGATCGTCGCGACGAGGTTCTCCGCGTGTGAACCGATATCGCCCACGGCCCCGGCGCCCGCACGCTTCGGGTCCGTCCGCCACCCCGCCTGCTTCTGGCCCGTGGCCTCCAGCGGCGTCGCCAGCCAGCCCTGGTGGTACTCGACGAACACCTTGCGGACCACGCCCAGCGTCCCCGACCGCACGAGGTCCGCGGCCTTCTTGACGAGCGGATACCCCGTGTAGTTGTACGTCACCGCGAAGACCACGCCGGATTTTGCGACCGTCGCGGCGAGCGTCGCGGCCTGCCCGGAGTTCAGCACCATCGGCTTGTCGAGCACGACGTGGAACCCCGCGGCGGCGAAGGCGTTGGCCGGTTCGAAGTGCGCATGGTTCGGCGTCACGATCGAAACAAAGTCGATTCGGTCGGGACGGGCCTGTTCGCCTTCCAGCATCGCCTGCCACGTTGGGTAGTTGCGGTCGTCGGGAAGACCCAGATCGCGCCCTGACGCCAACGACTTCTCCGGCGTGGACGAGAGCGCCCCGGCGACCAGCCGCGCCTGATGGTCCAGCGACGCGGCCATGCGGTGCACCGCACCGATGAACGCCCCCTGCCCGCCCCCGATCATCCCGTACGTGATTGGCTTGGTCATGCCGGGACGGTAGGAACGAGGGGCGTGGAGGGCATCGAGGCATGCGGCATCAGGGCAGCCGTCTCAACCATCGACACCAGATGCCAAGGACGAGAAGCATGTAGAGGCGCTGGGCGTGGTCGCGCTTGCTGGACATGTGCTCGGTGATCATTTGCTGGATGAAAGTGCGGTTGAGTTCGAGGCCGAGCAGGTCGGCCGGATAGGCGTCGGCGGAGTTGAGGTGGTCGAGGAGGAGGGTCTTCATGCCGCCGTAGTCGGAGCGGAACCACTCGCCGATCGGGATGGCAAAGCCCATCTTGGGGCGATCGACGATGGACGCGGGAAGATATCGTCGGGCCAGGTCGCGGAGCAGGCCTTTGCGGCGTCCGCCGGGCATGATCTGCGCCACCGGCGCCGACAGCGCCGCGACCGCGAGGGTTGGATCAAGGAAGGGGCAACGCACCTCCAGCGCGACGGCCATCGAGGCGGTGTCGGTCTTGCGGAGCAAGTCCTCGGGCAGGTAGTTCACGAGGTCCGCGGATTGCGCGAGTTCGAGCGTGCGGGGGGCGTGACGCCGGATGTGTTCGCGCGCCGCGCGGTACTCCGGCGTGTCGGGGATCAACTCGCGCAGCATCGAATCCGGAAAGATCGACACGAGGTCGTAATACCCGAGGTTCCCCGCCGCGTCGATCATCCGGCCGGCGCGCGCCCGCCACGCCTTCGGATCAGGCGTCCGTTGCAGTTGGCTCGCCAGCCACCCGAACATGCCGCGCGGGAGTTCCAGCCACAGCGGCGCGGTGTAGCGGTCGTACCCGAGGAAGAGTTCGTCGCCCCCGTCGCCGCTCAGGGCGACGGTTACGTGCTTTCGAGCCTCGCGGCAGACCCAGTACGCCGGCAGCAGTGATGAATCTCCGAAGGGCAATCCGAGCGTTTCGATCAGATGCACGAGGTCCTCGGCGGGGGTTGTGCCGCACTCCAGCGTGGTGTGGTCCGTGCCGAGAATGCGTGCGACCTCCTCGGCGTAGCCCGACTCGTCGTACGCCGCGTCGGGCATCCGCACCGTGAATGTCCGCACGTGTCCCAGGGCCTTTCGCGCGTAATGCGCGATCAGGCTCGAATCGATCCCGCCCGAGAGGAACACGCCCAGCGGCACGTCCGCCTCCAGCCGCGACCGCACGGCCGCGTCGAGCAGGTCTTCGAGCCGCTCGAGCGTCATCGGCGTGTCGCGGTGCGGCACAACCCGCACGCCGTCGTGCGTGAGTGGCCCACGGTGCGCCACCCGCGGCGGAACAAGTTCGGCCAGTTGTTCCGCCGTGGCCCGATCAGGGATGGGCTTGCCCGTGGGGGCATTGACTTCGATGCTGCACGGCTCGACCGCGCGGGCCCCCGGCGTGGGGAGAGTGATGCCCCAGCCGAAGCGCACCCAGTCCGCCACGCTGCTCCCGCTCGGCACGTGATGCGTCGGATCCGGAAGAGCGCCCAGCAGACCCGTTGCGCCGGGCGGCACGCTCGCGTACACATTGATCCATCCGTCCCCGGTCGGCACGTGATGGGTGTAGAGCGGCTTCTCGCCGAACAGGTCGCGCGCGCGGGCCATCGTGCCCGTCGCGCGATCCCACAGCATCAACGCGAACATGCCGTGCAGCCGTTCGTACAACCCCTCACCCCACGCACGCCACCCATGCAGCAGCACCTCGGTGTCGCTGTGGTCGGTGTGGAAGGTGTGTCCCGCGGCCTGGAGTTCCCGCCGCAACTCCCGGTGGTTGTAGAGGCACCCGTTGAACGCCACGGCGAGAAGATTCGGGTCGGGGGGGAGTGCCCGGTACTCCACCTCCGCGTTCGATGAGCCTTGGAACAAGAGCGGGGAGTCAGCGGTTGGCGGGAGCACGGGCGAGACGCCTGTGCCACCCATACCACTCAGGCCCCCCGCGTCCAGGACCATCGGCTGGGCGCCGCCCGCGTGGTCGAGGATCGAAAGGCGCCGGTGCACGAACGCGACATCCGCGGTCACGCCGTCGGCCCGGACGACTCGGTCGCGGAAGCGGCCTTGGCCGTCGGGGCCTCGGTGCTTGATCGAATCATCGAGCAGGTCGAGCCACGCTTCGGGGATGGACTCCAGCAGCGGCGGGGGGGCCACGCCGGGCGAGAAGATTCGGAAGATGCCGGCGATTCCGCACATGGGTCCGGTGGGGTGACGGCGAATCGCGTTCAAGTCTCACGAACGCGAGGCGGGTGGTTGGGCGGGGTCACGCGGCGGGTTCGGGTCCGGCCCCACGATATCCGCCGCGGACGTGACCCCGGCCTTGCGCTCCGCCCGGAGCATCCAGAGCGTATGCAGGGCGCGGGAGAGAACAATCCCGACGGTGAACCCGACCGCTGTGGCGAAAGCGATCGGGTGTCCGTCGTGGTGCAGCTTGGATTGCAGCCCCAGGGCGGCGACGTACAGCACGGGCGAGATCAGCGCCCGCTCGAACTGCACGAGCGAAGCGTCGCGCATGAACGAGAGGTTGGTGTAGGCGTTCCGCGGGCGGACATGCTTCCGTGGCATGTGGTTGGCCAGCCAGTGCAGCCCGTAGTACACCGCCACATCCGCCACCAGGTCGACGATGAAGGTCAGCCCCTGCACCACGAACTTCTCCCCGTGCAGTTCGTACCCCCGCACGACGAAGTGGTGCTCCCCGACCGACGCGATGAGCCGCGCGAGCAGACCGGTGGCTTCAAGCGTGTGCATGACCGCGACGGTGATGCCCAGGGCGATAGCGCCCGCGAGCAGAATGTTCACGTTCACGTTGACGATGCGGTAGTCGTAGAGGGAGGCCAGCCGGCGCATGCGGGGAGAGTCTAGTGGAGGCCGCGGGCTGACGTCTCAGCCGCCAGGCGGCGATGCGCCGTCCGCACCGCCACGGGGTTGACATCGAACCCGACGGCCTTGCGCCCCAGGCGCGCCGCGGCGACCAGCGTCGTGCCCGATCCGCACGTGGGGTCCAGCACGCGCCCCCCGGGCGGACACATCGCGCCGATCAGCAGTTCCAGCAGGGCCAGGGGCTTCTGCGTCGGGTACCCCGTTCGCTCCGAGGCCATGTTGTTGAGCGAGGGAATGTTCAGCACGTCCGTAGCCTTTTTGGTGTGCCCGCGAAGCCTGTTGCTCGTCGCCGGCACGCGGGGCGCCTCGAAGTAGTACCGCGAGGGTTCAAGGCAGTAATACAGGATGTCGTCGTGCTTGCGGGCAAAGGACCGGGGCGAGGACCCGCCCAGGCCGTAGTGCCAGATCAGGTGATTCACGAACCGGTCGGCCCCGAGCAGATCGTCGAGCATCAGACGGATATGGTGCGAGGCACGCTGATCGCCGTGCACCAGGACGTTTGCCGTGGGTTTCATCGCGGGCAGCGTGGCCTCAAGGCGTACTCGAAGCCAGGAGATGTACGCCGTCATGTCCGGCCAGCGGTCGTGAAACGCCGTCGGAATCCTTCCCCGGTCGTTGCGCCGGTGCGCGTTCGGGGGCGTCGCGTGGGTGCGCCCGGTGTTGAACGGCGGGTCGGTGTAGAGCAGGTCGATCGAGTGCGCGGGCAGACCTCGTGCAAGGTCGAGCCAGTCGCCTTGTTGTACGGTGACGTTCGGTGTCACGCTCGGACCCGCCAACTTCGCCGGCCGTCAGGCCGGCTTCACCGGGGCACGACCGACGGAGTAGTACGTAAACCCGTGCTGACGCATGGTGGCGCTGCGGTACAGGTTGCGCCCGTCGAAGATCACCGGCGATTTCAGAAGGCCCTTGACCCGGGCGTAGTCGGGGCTTTTGAACTCGTCCCAGTCCGTCGAGATAACCAGGGCATCGGCCCCGTCGAGGGCCGCGTACATGTCCTCCACGATCGTGGCCGCGGGGCCAAGGTCGGCCCGGGCGTTGTCGTTGGCGACCGGGTCGAACGCGATACAGGTGGCGCCGAACCCGGCGGCCTTGCGGATCAGCGTCAGCGCCGGGGCCTCGCGGATGTCGTCGGTGCGCGGCTTGAACGCGATGCCCCAGAAGGCCAGGCGCTTGCCCTGCAACGCCGTCGCTTTGCCCCCGAAATGCGCAACGACCTTGTCGAAGAAACGGTCACGCTGCCGCTGGTTGACCGCGTGAACGGATTTCGAGAGCGACGCCTCGATTCCCGCCCTGTCGCCCATCATGATGCACGCCAGCGTGTCCTTCGGGAAGCACGACCCCCCGTACCCCAGCCCCGGGTACAAAAACGCGTTCCCGATCCGCTTGTCCGAGCACATGCCTTCGCGGACGCGGTTGATGTCGGCCCCGTAGGCCTCGCACAGGTTGGCCATCTCGTTGATGAACGAGATCTTCGTCGCCAGGAAGTTGTTGCTTGCGTACTTCACCATCTCCGCCGAGCGAACATCCATGACGTAGATCGGGTGCCCGTTGCGCACGAACGGGTCGTACAGGTCGCGCATCGCCTGCCCGACCCAGTCCTCGTCCGCCCCGACCACCACCCGGTCGGGTTTGTTGAAGTCGTCGATGGCCGCCCCTTCCTTCAGGAACTCCGGGTTGTCCGCGACGGCGAAGGGAATGCCCGGCCCGACCCGCTCGCGGATGCGGTCGCGCACCGCGTGCGTCGTCCCCACCGGCACGGTGGACTTCATCACCACGACCTTGGGCTTCTGGGTCGGCCCGAGCGACTTCAGCACGTCCGCGATGTCGTCCGCCGCCCCGAGCACGTACCGCAGGTCCGTGTGCCCTTTTTCGTCCGAGGGCGTGCCGACGCAGATGAAGATCATGTCGGCGTCGCGGTACGCCGCTTTCGCATCCAGCGTGAACGTCAGTCGCTTCGCGGCGATGTTGCGCTCGAGGAGTTCCTCCAGCCCCGGCTCGTAGATCGGGCACTGCCCCTGGCGAAGTTTCTCGATCTTGCCGGGGTCCACGTCGAGGCAGGTGACATGATTGCCGGTGTTGGCAAAGCACACGCCCGTGACAAGCCCGACATACCCGGTGCCGACCATGGTCAATCGCATCGTGCGGAGTTCTCCGTGTTCAGGGTGCGGGGAGTTGTTCGGCTCGTGGTGACGACGAGTTCGGCACTATAGAGGAATCCTGGCCCCGATTCCCCTCGGAAGGCCCGAATTCTTCGGCCGCGCCGCCTATGCTTGCCCCCTGAAATGACGGAGGTTCGCATGGAAACGACGTTGATTATTCTCAAGCCCGACGCCGTGCAGCGCGGCCTGATGGGCCGCATCATCAGCCGATTCGAGGATAAGGGCCTGCAGGTCGTCGGCTGCAAGATGATGCAGATTTCCCCGCAGCTCGCCGCGACCCACTACGAGGCGCACAAAGGCAAGGGCTTTTACGACGGGCTGGTCCGGTTCATGACCAGTTCCCCCGTGCTCGTGCTGGCCCTCCGCGGCAACGGCGCCATCGCCATTGCCCGCGGCATGATGGGCGCCACCTTCGGGAGCAAGGCGAACCCCGGCACCATCCGCGGGGACTTCGGGGTCAGCAACTCATTCAACCTCATTCACGGCAGCGACAGCCCCGAGGCCGCCGAGCGCGAACTGAAACTCTTCTTCGCGACCGGCGAAGTGCTGAACTGGCCACGGGCGAGCGAAGCCTGGGTGTACGACATGTCGGGCGGCAAGCCGGAGTAAGGCTGGCGACCAGACGCAGTCGCCCCTTGCGATTCTATTGCGCGACGGCGCCCTGCTTGATGGTCGCCAGAACTTCCGGCGGGGCTTGCACGATCTGATCCGCGATCTCGCGCCGGTTGATCTCGATGTCGCGTGGAAAATCAAAGGCGATTCTCACGCGCTCGCCCTTCACCGAGGCGATCCGGACAACCCCGATCGGGTTCTTCGGGTCGCCGATGACGACTTCCTCACCCTCGCGCCTGGTGATGACAAGCATGGAACGACTCCCGTCCTGGACCCACCACCCCGCGTTCCCTCACGCGGAGCCACCGGCCGCCTTTATACCATGCCGCGATAGGACGTGAAAGCCAATCCGCTCACTTTCATAACGAAATCCACCGTTCATCCACAGTACGCAAGATGTTAGTGTTCAATGACTTGGGCGAAACCAACGCCCGTCTCGCGAAGGAGTGAACGGCCAGGTCAGTCCACGGCTTGGACTGCCCGGATCTCGGGGACATGCGCCCGGAGATTGCGTTCGATGCCAACCCGGAGCGTCAGGTGGCTCGACGGGCAGTCGATGCACGCGCCGTGCAGCCGGATCTGCACCACGCCGTCCGGGGTGATCTGGACGAGTTCCAAGTCCCCCCCGTCAGATTGCACCGCGGGGCGGACCTGCGACAACACACGCTGCACGCGGTCGTGGAGTGAACTGGGCGCCGGAGAGGCGGGCATGATGGAGAGTGTAGTAGTCTCGCGGGACGGGGGTTCGTACGGGTGCGGCGGGGTCGCGTGTACACTCGGGTATGAAGGAATCGTTCTGGGTTGTTGTTGTCGTATCGGGGCTGCTCGGGGTCGGCTGTGCCGGGCGTGCGTACACCCCGTCGGGCAATGCGCTGGCCGATGTTGCGGATGCGAAACTCAATCCGCGGGTCCGTATCGAGGCGATCCCCGCGGCGGTTCGCCAGAGCGACGGGAACGAAAGCCTGATGTCCGCGACGTATCTCGCCCTCGACAAGATCGCGTGGGACCCGATGGAGCACCCGTCGCTGCGTTCCGGGGCCATCCGGGCGTTGTTCGAGGCCGGTGGCGACACAACCTTGCGCGCCAAGGACACCGCGCGGCGACTGCTCCCGAAGGAGCGCTCACGCGAGGTGGTGCTCACGATCTGCGAAGCGGCGTCGGCGGGCGGATGGCACGAGTTCGAGGGCGCCATTCTGCGGAGTTACGTGCGGCCGGTGAAGGGCGTGGAGGACAAGGACCGGGCCGAGCGGGCCGCGCTGGCACGCCTGCGGCCCGGGATGGAGGTGCCCCGCATCGCGTTCGACGTGTTTGCCTCGGGCACGGTCACGGAAGAGCGGTTGGACGCCTGGGACGTGGTCCATCGATTCGACCCGACGGGAACGGCAAGGCGGGCGTGGTTGACGGGATTCTCTCGTGAAGGCGACGAGATCATCGCCGCGATGGACGCGGCCCGACGCGATCTGCGTGCCATGCCCCGCTCGAGCAAGGAGGTTCAATGGCTGCTCACGATCCGGCAGGACCCCAAGAGCGGGTCATGGTGGCGTGAGGCGACTCAGGCCGCGGCGTTGGTGCCCGCCGGTGAGACCCTCGAACTCCGCCACGCCGAGTCGCTGCGGTGGGCGAGCCGGAATCAGCCGGCCTGGCTCTCGAAAACGCGTTCGGACCTGATCGAGGAGTTGAGAGGTCGGCTGCGTGGGCGTGAGTTTTTCTCGCGCACTGTCGAAACCCAGGATCGCAGGCCGCGTGATCGGCTGGAGCAGATCGAGCCACGCCTCGCATGGGGCGACGTGCTCCAGGCGCTCGTGCTCGACTCCGTGATTCGCTCGCCGGGGGTTCCCGACGCCCTGCTCCGCCAGGCGGAACTCGACCGCAAGGACTCGACGACCGAGTACGGCGGGGTTATTGAGGCCGTCGGTACGGCGGTCAAAGTGGTGCTCCACATGCCCCGACCAAGCGAGCGCGCTGGGGACAGTACCTTCGTGGCCTCTCCCGAGATGATCGCCGCGAGCACCTACTCGTTGGCGCACTTTCACTTCCACGCTCAGAACTGGCGGCAGCAGGAGTATGCGGGACCAAGCCCGCAGGACCTGGAGTACGCCGCGCGGTACGGGCGGGCCTGTGTCGTGTTGACGGCGGTTCGTGAGGGCGAACTGGGGGTGGATTACTACCAGCCGGAGGGAGTGGTGGTGGACTTGGGGACGATCCGTTCCGGCGGAAACTAGGCGAACGCGAATCCTGGTGAAACGAGGCAATACCCCCGCGCGTAAGACGTTGGGCGGATGTACGCCTCGGGGAGAATCCACGGACTGGAAGCCGCTTACCGGAGAAATGCAGTGAAGAACACGAACCTCTCGTCGGTCATGGGTCGGATGGTGGTCGGTGTTGTCGTGGCGGCGGGGGCTGTCGCCCCGCTCGCGTGGGCTACCCATGCCCAGGCGCAGCCCGAAGGCGGGCGGGGCGGAGGCCGAGGCCCCGGCGGCATGGGGGGCGGGCCGGGTGGGATGTTCGGCGGGGGGATGGGCGGGATGCGCGACGCCTGGATGGGCCCGGCCCTCTCGGGTCGGCAACTGGATCGATATTCCGCGATCCTCGGGCTGACCGACGACCAGAAGGAGGCGGCGGCGGCGCTGGTGGAGGGGTACCAGAGCGCGATTCGTCAACAGGGCGAAAAGATGCGGGAGACGATGGAGGAGATCCGCAGCAGCGGCGCGGACTTCCGCGACCCGGAAGTGCGCGACGAGATGCGCAAGGCCACGGAGACGATGCGAACGGAACGGAAGAAACTAGACGACGGGATGTTCGCCGACGTGAAGAGTCTGCTGACCCCCGCCCAGGCCGAGAAGTGGCCGGCGTTTGAACGGGCCGTACGGCGTGAATCGGGCGTCCGTCGGGGCGTGATGTCCGGCGAGCGTGTCAACCTGTTCGATGTGGTCGACGCGCTGCGGCTGGGGCCTTCGGAACGCCAGCCGGTGGATGCGGTTCTGAGCGAGTATGACGTGGAACTGGACCGGGCGCTGACCGCGAGGAACACGGCGTATGAAGAAGCCATGACGGGGATGATGGACGCCCGGGGGGCCGGCAACATGGAGGCGATGCAGAAGCTGCTGGAGAAGGGACGCGAAGCGGGAATCAAGGTGAAGGACGTGAACAAGAAGTTTGCCCGTCAGGTAGCCGAGACGTTGCCCGAAGAGCGTCGCGCGGAGTTCGAGTTGGCGGTCAAGCGGGCGAGTTTCCCCGACGTGTATCGCGAGACGCCGGTGGAGCGGGGCATCGCGGCGGCGCTGAATTTTGATGATCTGACCGAGTCGCAGCGGGAGAGCATCCGGGCGATCCGCGAGCGCGTATCGCGCGGCCTCGGCGCCGTGAATGATCGGCTGGCCCGGGCGCAGGAAGAGCAGGAGAACACCGCGACGATCGGGGCGATCATGCAGCGCTTCGGCGGGCGGGGCGAGGAACCTACCGAGATCGCGACCGCGCGGACGGAGAAGCGTGAACTCAACGAGTCGGGCATGGAAGGGCTGCGCAAGGTCCTGACCCCCGAGCAAGCCGCGAAACTTCCCCGGGGCGATGAGAACCGTGGCCGGGGCAACTTCGGCGGGGACGAGGGCGGCCCGCGCCGGCGTCAGCAGGGCAACGATCGCAACTGATTCACCCCCTCACGTGGTTCCTGACCCTCGGAGGGCGACAGACCGGGCGAGTGCTCGGTCTGTCTTTTGTACGGAATCACGCGGGGGGATGACGGAAGCCGCACGCGGATGCATCACAACGGGAGTGGGCGATTTGAAGTCTGAACACACCCGACGATCGGAGGTTACCCGATGGCACGTGGAATGACAGTGCGGCGTGGATTCGCAGGGTTCGCGGCGGCGGGGATCATGCTGGCGATGGGGCCACTGCCCTTCACCCATGCCCAGCAGCGCGTGATGTCGGTTCGGGCGATCGGTGGTGGGCCGGGCGGCTCGGCCCAGGTCTCCAAGCGCAGCCTCGAGCGGTATGGGGAGGTGGTCGGGTGGGATAGCGAAACGCAGGAAACCGCGCGGGCCATTCACGAGGGGTATGTCGCGGCGATGGAAGCCGCGCAGAAGACACGGCGTGCGGCGTTCGAGGAGATGCGCCGTTCCGCGGATGATACGGGCGATCACACCGTGTTCATGGAGCGGATGCCGAAGGTTGAAACGGAGTTCCGCGAGACGTCGCAGCGGTTGGAGAAAGCGCTGTTCGCGGACTTGAGGGCGTTGCTGACCCCCGCCCAGGAAGCGCAGTGGGAGCGGGTCGAGCGGATGCGTCGGCGCGAGGTGGGGCTGCGCGAAGCCACGCTGAGCGGCGAGGGCGTGGACCTGGTCGAGGTGGTCGCGGGGCTGAAACTCGACGAGGCGGCGCGACAGGGGGTGGCGCCGGCGCTCGATGAGTACGAGGCGGACCTGGACCGCGCGCTGGAGGCCAAACTCGCGATCAAGGCCGACGTGGACGGCCTACGTCCGATGGCCAACCCCGGCGATCAGCAGAAGTCGATGGAGAAGATGCAGAAGGCGATGGAATCGGGGAGGGAGGCGAGCAAGCGCGTGCAGGACGTGAATACGCGGCATGCGCGGCGGATCGCCGACGCGCTCCCCGAGGGCGTGCGGGCCGCCTTCGACGAGGAACTGAAGAAGCGCAGTTTTCCGAGGGTGTACCGGACGAGCGGGGTGGCGCGCGAGTTGAACGGGGCACTGGCCCTGACGGACCTTTCCAGCGAGCAGCGCGAGGCGCTGGCGTCGATCAAGGCGCAATACGAACGCGACCTCGCGACCGTGAACGATCGCTGGGCCGCGGCGATCCGGGAGTCGGAAGTTTCGTCGCAGGACGGGGCCTTCGCGACGCCGGCGGGCGTGATGCGGATCTCGATGGGCGATGAGCCCGAGCCGCTGAAGGAGGCTCGCAAGGCCCGTCGGGAACTTGACGAGAAGACGAGCGAGCGGTTCAAGTCGTTGCTGACGCCGGGGCAGAAGGAACGGCTGCCCAAGGCGCCCGAGGAACGGGACGAGGTGGGGGGCATGCAGATCATGGAAGCGGCGACCGTGGTCATCGAAGGAAGCGGTCATTGATGCTCGCCGTGTAACACGACGCAACTCTTCACGATCAATACGGGTACAACCCGGGCTTCCGGTGCATACGACTCGGCGTCCATAGACTTCCCGTGTTCGAATGCGTCGGGTTGACCGTATAGGGGGGAACCCACAATGACCAGGGGTATTCATCGGATCGTGGTGGCCATGGTGGCGGCGGTGCTCGCGCTGTGCGTGGGCACGGTGCGAGCGCAATGGTTCGGCGGGGGCGATTTCACGCCCGACCTGGTGACCAAGCGCGGCGTGCTGGGCTACGCGAAGGTGCTGGGACTGGATGAAGAGCAGAAGGCGACCGCGTTGATGCTGTTGGACGGCACCAAGACCGAGTACCGGAAGGAGATGAAGACGTTTCAGGACAAGATGAAGGCCATCCAGACCGAGGCCATGGAGGATCAGGATTGGTCGAAGATGCAGCGTGAGATGCCCGACCTGGTTGCCGGCCTTCAGACGAAGGTGCAAGGGCTGGAGAAACAGTTCTTCGAGGACTTGCGGGCGATCTGCACGCCCGAGCAGGGCGAACGGTGGGAGCACGTCGAGCGGTATCGCCGGCGGGAGATGTTCCTGAAGGTGGGGATGGTGAGCGGGGCGGCGGCGGACATCTCGGCGCTGCTGGACCAGGTTGGCGATGTGCCGACGGGGAACGCGGAGTACCGCGAAGCGGTCGCGCAGTATGAACTGGACGTGGACAAGCCGCTGCGGGAGTTCGAGCGGATTCAGCGTGAGCAGGAGCGCCGGAGCAAGGACGCGATGGAACAGTGGGCGAAGGACCCGCAGGCGGCGAT
Source organism: Phycisphaerae bacterium (assembly GCA_022180725.1). Lineage (GTDB taxonomy): Bacteria > Planctomycetota > Phycisphaerae > Phycisphaerales > UBA1924 > RI-211. Next base: position 54,401 of record BQMO01000021.1, on the reverse strand, counting down.
GGACGAGATGAACAAGATGATGGAGAAGTTGGTCTCCATCGGGAAGGACATCCGCGGGATCAACCGCGAGACGATCCGGCGAGTTGCGCCGCTGCTGAGCGAGGAGGCGGCGCGAAAACTGCGTGCGGCGTACGACCAGCGGAGTTTCCCGCGGGTGTACCGCGAAAGCCACGCGACGAAACTCCTGACGGCTTCACTCGGGTTGTCCGACCTGACTGCCGAGCAGCGGGCGGAGTTGACGGCGCTGCGGGATCAATATGTCCGGGACGCGGCCGCGGCGAACGAGCGATGGACCAAGATCATCGAGGAAGACGAGGAGAAGAATAACGGGACAATGGGCCGGATGATGCAGATGGCTCAGGGGTGGGGCGGGGGCGACGACAACTCGCCCGAGAAGGAAGCCCGCAAGGCGAGGAAGGAGTTGGACGAAAAGGCTGAGGAGCGGGTCAAGGCGATTCTGTCCGCGGGGCAGTGGGGGAAGATGCCGGAAAAGAAGGTGGAGGCGCGGCAGCCGTGGGAGGACATGATGCCCGACCGGCGCGAGTGGGTGGACGACGATATTGTGATCGAACCGGGCAAGTAATGGCCGGGTCCGGCGTTCGGCATGGGCAGGGGTGACGGTCCCGGGGCGCGTTGGCGCCCCCGGCATTCGAACTTGGGGATGCAGGAAGCATGAGTCGCACGATCGGACGTACAGGAGCGCCCGTCGAGAATGGGCCGGCGGGCGTCGCCCCGGGTCCGAAGCCGGGCGGGAATGACGTGCTCCAGAAGAAGCCCGAGACCGACCCCGCGGCGACCGGGTTGATTCCCGGGGAGCAGGCGGTGAGGCTTCGGGCGATTCCCTACGCGTTCGAGGGGTCGCGCCTGCTCGTCGCGATGCTTGATACGGGCGACGTCGCCGCCGCGGATGAGGTATCGGTGTGTGCCGGGCGTGCCGTGAAGCGTGTGGGGATCACGCGCGAGGCGTTCGCGGAACTGCTGCGGGACGTGCATGGGATCACGGCGGCGCAGATGGCGGCGCGGCTCGGGGGCGACGGAACGGGCGACGACCTGGTGGGGAACCTGGAGGCCATTGAAGCGGCGGATCTGCACCGCATGGCCGAGCAGCCCAGCCTGATCAACCTTGTCAATTTGCTGATCTTGGAGGCGATCCGGGCGCGGGCGAGCGACGTGCACCTCGAACCGTTCGAGAAGAAACTGGCGGTCAAGTACCGGGTCGACGGGGTGCTGGTGGAGCAGGAGCCGCCCCCGAAGCAGTTGCAGGCGGCGATCACCAGCCGCGTGAAGATCATGGCGGGGATGAACATCGCCGAGCGGTACGCCCCGCAGGACGGGCATATCTCGCTGCGGTTCGAGGGGCGGAAGATCGATATCCGCGTGAGCACCGTGCCGACGCTGTACGGTGAGAGCGTGGTGATGCGCATCCTCGACAAGGAATCGATCACGCTCGACCTGGCGACGCTGGGCATGCGCGAGAATGACCGCGCGGGGATGCAGAAGCTGATCGACCTTCCGCACGGCATGGTGCTGGTGACCGGGCCGACGGGCAGCGGCAAGACGACCACGCTGTACGCGGCGCTGACGAAGTTGTACGACCCCACCCTCAAGATCATCACCATCGAGGACCCGGTGGAGTATGAACTTTCCGGGGTGAACCAGATCCCCGTGAACCCCAAGCGTGGCCTGAGTTTCGCCGATGGGCTGCGGAGCATCCTGCGTCAGGACCCGGACGTGATCATGGTGGGCGAAATCCGCGACTACGAGACGGCGGAGATCAGCGTGCGGGCGGCGCTCACCGGGCACCTGCTCTTCAGCACGCTCCACACGAACAACGCCATCTCGGCGGCGGGGCGGCTGCTGGACATGGGTGTCGAGCCGTTCCTGCTCAGCAGCGTGCTGGAAGGGATCCTGGCCCAGCGCCTGGGGCGGCGGGTCTGCCAGACGTGCAAGCGCCCCGAGCCGCTGACCGAGGAGATGCGCCACCGCCTGACGCCCAAGGAACTGGCCATGTTCGCGGGGGGACTGGGCTGGCGCGGGGCGGGGTGCGAGAAGTGCGGCGGGAAGGGGATGCGCGGGCGGCTCGGGTACTTCGAGTTGATCCTGACGACTCCGGGGTTGAGATCGGCCATTTCGCAGAAGGCGTCGATGCAGGACATGGCCGCGCACGTGCAGCCCGGGTTCGTCACGATGCGTCGCGATGGGATCATCAAGGCGGCGGAGGGATTGTCCACGGTGGACGAGGTCCTGCGGGCGACGCAGGACGCGGACGAGGGGGCCGAGTAGCGGGTGGATGCGATGGCGATCTACACGTACCGAACCATCACGATGGGCCCCCAGGCTCGCGGCGCCACGATCGAGGCGCCCGATCGCGCGGCGGCGGTGCGCGAACTCATCCGTCGCGGAGAAACGCCCACCACGATCGAACTGGCATCGGCGGCGGGCGCGAGCACGAACGGGCACACGGGCGCGACGGTGGGCGTGCCCGTGGCGTCGGCGTGGGCAAGGCGGCGTGGCATTTCCCGGGCCGAGGTCGCCTCGCTCATTCGGGAAATGGCGACGGCCCTCTCGGCCGGGCTGCCGCTCGTGCCGGCGCTGCGGACGCTCCTCAAGCAGGGACGCAACCCGGCGCAGCGGGAGATGCTCACGCAGGTGATCGAGCAGGTCGAAGGCGGTCGCAGCCTCGCCGACGCGATGACCTCGTGGGGCAGGCCGTTTTCCGAGTTGACCATCAACCTCGCCCGGGCGGGCGAGGTCTCGGGGCGCCTGGCGGAAGTCCTGACGCAGGCGGCGGAACTTCTCGACAAGGACCTGAAACTCCGCCGGTCGATCCTGGGGGCCACGCTCTACCCCATGATCCTCTGCCTGCTGGTGATCGGCGCGATCACCGTCGTGGTGACGTTCATCGTGCCGAAGATTCTCGAGCAACTCAAGGGCGCGGCGGTCACGCTGCCCTGGCCGACGCGCGTGGTGCAAGGCTCGTCGGACCTGCTGGTGGGGTACTGGTACATCATCCTCCCGCTGATCATCGTCGGGGTAGTCTCGTGCGTGCGGTACTACCGGACGCCCGAAGGTCGTCTGGCGACGGACACGCGTCTGCTGCGCGTCCCGATCCTCGGACCGCTGCTGCGCGACGTCGCGGTGGCCCGCTTCACCCGGACGCTGGGCACGCTGGTCAACTCGGGCATCCCGATCGTCATGGCCCTGCGCATCACCAAGGGCACGCTGGGCAACAAGGCGATGGAGCGGGTGATCGACGACGTGATCGAGCAGGTCTCGGCGGGCAAGACGATCGCCGAGCCGATGGAGGCCAGCGGGTACTTCCCCGCGATGCTCGTGCAGATTGTCAACCTCGGTGAACGCTCCGGGCGGCTGGACGAACTCTTGAACCAGGCCGCGACCGCGTTCGAGGAGAAAACCGAGCAGAGCGTGAAGTTGTTCACGGCGGCGCTGCCCCCGGTGCTCGTCATCATCATGGCGCTGGTCATCGGATTCATCGTCATGGCGGTGCTGTTGGCGCTGTTGGAGATGCAGAACGCGGCGGGGATGGGGTAGGACACACGGTCACGGGCCGATCGTCGAGGAGCACCAGGACGCATGGCGGCGAAGACAAGGAAGAAAGGCGGGTTTATGGAGCGGCGGAACGCATCACCGGGGCGGCGGGCCTTTACGATCACCGAGATCATCGTGGTGGTGATCATCATCGGGGTGCTGGCGGCGGTGATCGCGCCGCGCTTCCTGGGTCGTGTGGGGCAGAGCAAGCGGGCGGTGGCGGCGAGCAACGCCGCGAGCCTGGCCACCGCGATGAAACTCTTCGTCCACGACAACTACATGCCCGAGCCGGGGTCGTCGATCGAAATTCTCTGGAATCGCCCCGGCGACATCGAGGAGAGCCAGTGGAAAGGGCCGTACGTCGAGTCGTACGACGCGCTGAAAGACCCGTGGGGCAACTTGTACGTGCTGGTCATCCCCGGGCAGGTCAACCATGACTTTGACATCATGAGTTACGGGCGTGACGGCCAGCCCGGCGGGAACGATGACGAATCCCGCGACATCGTGCACGGGCAGAAGAACTAACGGAATCCCAGGTGATGGCGAGCGACATGAACAACCGGACGATCCCCGGGGCCACGACCCGCGGTGGTCGCACGCGCGCGTTCACCATCGTCGAGATGATCGTGGTGGTGGTGATCCTCGGCGTGCTGGCGGCGGCGATGGGCCCGCGCGTGGCGGTCTTCCTCGGGCGGGGCGTGCGAGGCACGGCGGAGGAGGTGGCGGGGGTCATGTCGGCCGCGGCGCGACGCGATACGTTCACCAGCCAGCGCGTGGCCGTGGAGGGCGACGGCGAGGGCGGGCGCGTCCGTCTCGTGGTGTTCGACCCGGCGTCGGGCGAGTGGCGCGAGGACAACCTGGTTCCCGCGGCCGACCTCGGGTCGGCACGCCTGGATCGGGTCATGCTCGACACGGCCTCGCTCGACCCCGCCAACTGGCGGGTGGAGTTCCCGCAGAGCCAGCCGCGCGGTACGCTCACGGTGGTCGTTTCCGACGCGGCCGGGCGCGAAACGTTCGTTGTCAGGCTCGGGGCGCGGGCCTCGCGGGCGGTGGTGACGCCCGGCGAGCGGGGGCTGCACGACGACGGCGCGGGCGTGATCGATCTCGACGCCACGGGACGGGGGGACCAGGCATGGTGAACCCGCCAACAACTCGACGGCGCCGCCGCGGGGTCATGCTCGTGGACCTGTTGGTCGCGGTCATCCTGCTGGGTGTGGCGATTGTCGTGCTCATGGGCATGACCGGACGGGCGCTCTCGGCGCAGAAGTCGGGCGAGAACCTCGAGATCGCGGCGATGATCCTCGACGAACAGCTGAACCTGGTGCTGGCGCGCGGGGCGGACTCGTACACGACCCGGTACGACGACGCCGAGGGGATCGCCGAGGCACCGTACGAGCGATTCCGGTACAAAGTGGACATCAGCGCCGGCAGCGGCGGCGAGGCGTATCGCGTGGTGGCGACAGTGTGGTGGATGGAAGACGGACGCGAGAAGTCGGCGTCGGTGGAGACGCGGATCGCCCCGCGACTGGGCGATGAGCCCGACCCCGATCGTCGTCCGCCGCAGCCGGTGGATCGCTTGGCGGGAGGTGGGCTATGACGCCCCATACCTTCCGACAACGAGGGTTCACGCTGCTGGAGTTGGTGCTCGCGGCCGTCCTCGGCACGCTGGTCGCGGGCGCCGTAGTGACGAGCCTGACGCAGTTCATCCGAGCGCGCGGCGCGGCGGAAGGCAAGCAGCAGGCCCAATCACGCGCCCAGGCCGCCGCGACGCGCATCGCCATGGACCTGCGGAACACGATCCGCGACGCGGACCTGCTCGGCGCGCAGATCGCCATCCAGCACGGCCTCGGCTCGAGCACGGGCGATGGGCTGCTCCTGCTTGCCAAGGGCACGCGCCCCGTGCGGGGCGACGTGTACGCCCCCGAGGGCGAGGACTATGAGGTGCAATACCGCGTGGCCGACGGGCCCGAGGGCACGGGGACCGCGTTGTGGCGTCGGGTGGACCCCGCGCTCGATCCGTACATCGACGGCGGGGGCATCGCCGCGGCGGTCGTACCGGGTATCGTCTCGCTCACGATCGCCGGGTACGACGGCACGGAGTGGTATCAGGAGTGGCGATCCGACGAGCACGGCCTGCCCCACGCCGTCAAGATTACGGTCGTGTCGCGTTCCGACGATGGGCGCTATTCGGCGACGGCGCGGCGGATCGTGGCGATTGATCGAGTGCCTATCCCGCCGGCCGAAACAGCCGCGGCGGATACGGATGCTACAGGCCAGAACTCCGGGAACACTTCGGGCGGTTCGACGACGCCCGGCGGAACGGGCCGCGGCACCACCGTTGGCGGCGGAACCGGCGGCGGCGGCGCGGGTGGAGGCGGTGGTGGTGGCCGAGGCGGCGGCGGCGGACGGGGTGGTGGTGGCGGGGGCCGCGGCGGCGGCGGTGCCGGTGGCGGCGGCAGCGGTGGTGGTGGCGGTACGCCGCGGGGAGGGCCGCGATGAGCCGCACGCCGACCTTTGTGAATCGATCCGATCACCTACCCGCTCCTTTCGGGAGCGGGTGGCGGAAGGGCTTTGCCACGCTGCTGGTCTTTGGTGTGATCGTCTTCGCTTCGATCGTGATCGGCGTGCTCCAGAGCAGCGCGTTCGCCCAGGCCGCCGCGGGTCGCGAATCGCTCGGCCGGGTCCGGGCAACCTGGGCCGCTCGGGCGGGGGTCGAGGAGACCATCGCCAGTCTGGAACAGAGCACGGAGAACCCCAACGGCACCTCGGCCTTCGCGGAGATGGACGCGATGGTCGCGGTGGCCGAAGGGCAACTCGCGGGCGCGACATGGCGCATCGCCACGACCGACGGGAAACAGGAAGTGCTCGGCCCGGCCGACGCGGGCGCCAAACTGAACATCAACCGCATGACCAAGGCGCAGTTGATGGCGCTCGAGCCGTTCATGAGCGACGACGTAGCCGACGCCGTGCTCGATTGGATCGACGCCGACGAAGACCCCCAGCCCCTGGGCGCCGAGGCGACGTACTACCAGAGTCTGGAGTACCCCTTGTCGCCGCGGAACGCACCGATGCGGTCGATCGCGGAACTGGAACTCATCGCGGGCATGGACCCGCGCGATGTGCGCGGCGAGGACTGGAACCTGAACGGGCTGCTCGACCCCAACGAGGACGACGGGGACGCGAGTTGGCCCCCGGATAATGCCGACGGCGTCCTCGACGCGGGGTACTCCGCGATTCTCACGGCTTCGAGCGTCGACGGCGGGCTGAGCGTGAGCGGGCAGACCAGGATCGACCTGACCGCCACCGATGAGGGCGAACTCGTCAGCCGCCTGAAAGTGACCAATGACCAGGCCAAGGCCATCGTTGACTACATGGCGGCCACGCCCGCGGCGACCATGGCGGATTTCATTACGCAGGATCTCAACACGTTGGCGCGGCGAGCGCGCGGGCAACAGGGCGGGGGGGGGCGCGGTCAGCCTCAGCAGCCTCGCGTCGAGAGCCTGACCACGGCGCAACTCGGGGCGCTGCTGGACGAGTCGCAGATCGGCCCTCCCGAAGCCGGAGCGAGGCTGCCCGGAAAACTGAACATCAACACCTGCCCCGCCGAGGTGCTCGATTTTCTGCCGGAGATCCAGCCGGAAACGGCGGACGCGATCATCGCGGAGCGTTCGGCGAGGCCGCAGGGGTTCACCAGCGTGGGGGACCTGCTGGCGGTTCCGGGGATCGGTCGGCGGCAGTTGGCGGCGATCCACGAGTTGCTGTGCGTACGGTCGAACGTGTTCATCGTGACCTGCCGCGGTCGTGATGCCGGGTCGGGCGTGGAAGTCGAGATGCGCGTGACGCTGAACCGGGCGAGCCTGCCGCTGGTGATCGAGGAGGTGGTGGTGCGATGAGCCGGATGAACGGTCCAAGCCGGGCAAGGCAGGGGGGCGTGCTCGCCGTGCACGACGGGGTGTGGGGACGCCGCGTGCTCGTACTGGCGAAGGAGAACGGTGCGTGGCGCGTGGCCGACGCACGCGCTCTTGACGCCGGCGGGGCGATGAGCCTCCAGCAACTGGCGAACGAGCACGGCGTGACGCGGGTCATTCGGCTGGCGCCCGGTCGCGAAACGATCGGGCGTACCGTGCTGGCCCCCGCCGCGGGGACGGAGGAGCAGCAGGCGCAAGCGGCCCAGTTGCTGGCCGAGGCGGACTTGCCCGGCTCGATTCCCGCCTACCGGCGTGCGGGCGGAGTGATCGGCAATGCGGCCGAGGGCGACCACAGCGTGCTGCTGACCGGGTGGCTCTCCCCGAGCGCGGCGGACGCGCTGACGTCCTTGCCCGAAACCTGGACCACGCCGATCGCGGCGCTCGCAGCGCTGATCGAGGGCACCGGGCACGCGGCGATCTATGCCGAGCGGCGCGAGGGGGCGATCAGCGTGCTCGTGCCCGGGCCCGCCAAGGTGGCCGCCCGCGTGCTGCTCGAGTCGCAGGCCGACGATTCGGCCTGGCGCGCCGCGGTCGCCGCGGCCCTCGCGGAAGCATGGCCCATGGCGGGTCTGTCGGGTACGCCCAGCGTGCCCGGGGGAGGCCGGGCGCTGATGATCGGCGGCGGCCCGAGCGACATGGTGAAGCGCCGCGTGCACGGCATGCGCGATGACGCGGCCTGGCTCGACGACTACGGGCTGGCGCTCGGCGCGGCCCTGCTCGCGGCCGACGATCGGCCGTCCCGCTGGGCACTGACGGGGATGACCGCGGCCGCCCCGATCATCGAGCGCAGCCGCGTGGCGACGTGGGTTGAACAGTTCCGGACGCCATCGCGTGCGGGTCTGTTGATCGCGGCAAGCGTGCTCGTGGCCTGCGGGGGGCCCGTGGTGCTCGCGTGGGCACGCGCAGAAATTCTCGGATCCCGCGTCGAGGACATCAAGAAGAACAGCGGCGGGCGCGAGCAGATCGAGGCGGACGGCGACCTGTACGCGCAACTCGAAACCACCCGACTTCCCATCACCAAGTTGATGATGGATGTGTCCCGCGCCGCACCGGAGGGCGTGGCCGTGCAGACGATGCGACTGGCCCCCGGGCAGGGGCTGACGCTGCGAGGGCAGGCGGAGAACGGCGCCCAGGTCAGCGACTTCAAGGCCCGCCTGTCGAAGACGCGCGTGTTCGGCGATGTGACCGTGCCGCGGCAGGAGAACAAGGGCGCCGTGGTGGAGTTCGACCTGACGGCGAAGATCACCATGCCGCACCAGGAGGTCAAGGACGCGGAGGACTTCGCGACCAACACGCTCATGAAGCGGCTGTACCCCGACGGGGCGCCGCCCCCGCCGCCGCCCGCGCCGGAACAGCCGACGCGTCGCCCGGGCGATTCGGGCGCCGGGGGTGATCGACGGCCATCGGTGACCACGTCGGGCCCGCCGCCCGCGGTGAGCGACGCGGACATCGCGAAAATGGACTTTGCCACCGCCAGCCGCGGATGGGCGGTGCGGCGGTCGTACGTGCAGGCCAATCGCGACCTCGATCCCGCGCTGAAGCAGCGGCTTCAGGACGAAGAGCAGAAAATGCGAGATCGCGCGGCGGCGGTCCGGGGGGGAGGCTGAATGGCCGGCGTGCTGTCGTGGTACCGGGGGTTGGCCAGGCCGATGCGGTGGCTGGTGTGGCTCGTCGTCGGGGTGGTGGCGTACTTCGGCGTGATCGAGCCGATGCTCGATCGCTACAACAAGTACCGCAACCTGGGCGACGTGAATCTGGCGGATCTGGAGCGGTACGAGGGCGCCCGCGATCTGATCAAGCGTTCGGGTGACGTCGCCTTGCTGGGCGTGGCGCAGTTCGGGGGGGTCGAAGCGCCGGGCGATTCGGTCGCCAGACCGCTCGCCTTTGACAAGGTTGTGAGCGACATTCTGAAGAAGCACGGCATCGCCGGCGAAACAATCACGACGCGGACGGTCCCGCTCACGGGCAGCAGCCCGCTGGTGAAGAAGGCCGCCGCGAACAACGAACGGATCGACCGCATCACCAAGGTGCTCGAGTTCCAGGTGGACCCGGAGCGGCTGGTTGATGTTCTGGCGGACCTCGAGCAAAGCCCCTTGGTCACCACGATCTCGAATGTCCAGGTGCGGCAGGTGGAGGTGCGAGGTCAGCCTCAACGCGCCGTCAACGCGTCGATCACCGTCGAGACGTGGGTGCGCGTAAAGAAGGAGAAGCCGCGATGAGCGAACGTCCCGCGGCCTGGAACGAGATCAAGTCGTCGCTGGCGTCCTTGCCCGGCGTCGGCAAGGTGGCGCTGGCGTGCGCTGCGTTGGCCCTGGTGTTGCTGCTGGCGCCGCTGTGGGACCTCGGTGTCGCGTTGTACGGCCCCAGGCCGACGATTCCGCCCATCAAGGCCGCCGCCGAGAACACCACCAAGCGCAAGGCGGCCTTCGAGGTTTATGCCGCGCAGACCAAGGGCCGGAGTTTGTTTTACAACCCCAAAGCGGTGAGCGCGGCCCCGCCGGTCGCGGTCGAGAACCCGACGCCGGAGGACACGCGACCTCGGAGTTATGGCGGGCCTTCCATCGTCGCCATGGTCTTCGACGAAGTGTGGTTCGCCGACGGGAAGCGGCTCAAGGTTGGCGGCGACAGCGACGGCGACGTGCGCGTGGTCGCCATGCAGCCCCCGTGGAGCGCGACGATCGCCTGGCGGGGCGTCGAGTTTCCCGTGAGTTTCTTCGAGCGGGGCAACGTGGTGTTCAAGGACATGCACGGGAGCGAGCCGCCGCCTTCCAGTCCCGGCAGTTCGGACACGCCCCCCGAACCATCCGCGGGGACGCCTTCGGAAGGCACGCCCGCGGCGACGGAACAGCCGGTTCCGCCGAGCGGGACACCATCGCCCCGTGAACCAACCGAATCAAGAAACCCGCCGGCGGCCACGCCGGGCACACCGAACAGGAATCAGGAATGAGCACGACCAAGCGGCGACGTGGATGGGTAACCGTGGCAACGCTCGTGGCCATCGCGGGCGTGGCGAGTGCGCTGCAGCCCTCGAGCGGGCCGCCCACCGGACGACGTCCGCTCACCGGCGAACCGACCGTGCTGGCCTTCAAGCAGGTCACCGTCGAGCGGCTGATCGACTTCATCGTGCAGGCCACGGGGAAGGTCGTCATCCCGCAGCAGGACGTGATGACCCGGAAGGTCACCGTGCTCAATGATCAGCCCATCCCGCGCGAGCAGGCGCTCGACCTGGTCTTCCTCGCCCTGGCCCAGAATGGCGTGGCGGTGGTCGAGGGGGAGTCGACCATTACGCTCCGCGACATCGCCGAGGTCAACCGTCAGGACGTGCCCGTGATGGGGCCGGACGCCTCCTCCCTCGACCGCAAGGACCTGGGCACGCTGGTGCAGAAGGTTTTCGCGCTCAAGCACTCCACCGCCAAGGCCATGGGCGACATCATCAAGGGGGTCGTCCCCGATACCTCCAAGCCCATCGTGGACGAAGAGTCGAACCAGGTCGCCGTCATGGCTCCTATCGCGCTCATCCAGCGCGTCGAGCGGCTGGTGGTGTCGCTCGACCGCCCCAGCGCGGCGGCGCTCCAGAGCGAGACGTTCCCGCTGCGCTACGCCGACGCCGAGGCCATCAAGACCAACATCAACGAACTCTTCGGCCAATCGACGTCCCGCAATCGTAACCAGAACAACCAGAACCAGAATCAGCCGGTCTTCCGGTTTCCGGGTCAGGGGGGCGATGGCGGCGCCACGACCGCCAGCACCGACGAAGTCCGCGTGACGGCGAACTCGCAACAGAACTCCGTCACGGTAGTCGCCGACCCCGCCGTGCTGGCGCAGATCCGCCAGCAGATCACCAACCACTGGGACAAGCCCCTCAGCGAAGAGCAGGTCATTCCCAAGACCTACGACCTGAAGAACAGCGACCCCGTGAAGGTGCGCGACCTGCTCGAAGGGCTGTTCGGCCGGCCGACCACACGCACAGGCGGCACGGGCGGCGGCGGGCAGCAGGGCGGCGGACAGCAGGGAGGCGGTTCGCTGGGCACCAGTTCCACCCAGGGCGTCGGCCGCCTCGCCGGGCAGTTCTCCTTCCAGGCCATGCCTGATCAGGGACGCCTTGTCGTCGTCAGCAAGTCCGCCGACAACCTCGCCGTCATCGACAAGATCATCGCCGAACTCGACCAGCCGCAGACCGCCGGCCTGCCCGCCATCGTCGAACTCAAGCACGCCTCGGCCGAGGACCTCGCCGAGCAACTCAACGCCCTGCTCGCGCAGGACGGCACGCTCGCCCAGATCCGTCGAAGCGAATCGGGCCTCTCGGGCACGTCTTCCAACATCAGCCCCTTCTCGTCCTCATCATCCACATCGACGACCTCGACCGCCACGGGAGAGGACGGCACCTCGCCGGAGAACGTCAGTTTCTGGTGGCAGCGCTCGCGCACGCCCACCGACCGCCGCCCGAGTTCCAACCTCATCGGCACGCTCCGCATCGTCCCCGTGTGGCGGCAGAACGCGCTCATGGTGACGGCCCCGCCGGAGTATCGCGAGTCGATCATCACGCTCATCGAGATGCTCGACAAGCCCGGGCGGCAGGTCATGATCTCGGCGATAGTCGTCGAGGTCTCCGCCGACGACGCCCTCCAACTGGGCCTGCGCTGGTCGAGTTCGCAACTCAATCCCACGAACGCGGACAACTCCATCTCGATCGGGAACAGCGCCACGGGCACGCGCAACAACTTCGCGACCAGCCTGTTCGATACGTCGGTTCTCAACTCGAACGTGAATCTGAACCTGCTTCTCCAGGCGCTCTCCGAGAAGCAGGCGGTGTCGATTCTCAGCGAGCCGAAGGTCTTCACCAGCGACAACCAGGAGGCCGAGTTCTTCGACGGGCAGGACGTGCTCGTGCCCACCAGTTCGCAGACCGCCGATACCGGCGCCGTCACGCAGACATTCGACTACCGGGCCGTGGGCATCCAGCTCCGCGCCCGCCCGCGCATCACCGTCCAGGGTGACGTGGACTTGCGCGTCAACCTGCAACTCTCGTCCATCGCTCCCGGCCAGTCGGGCAACGGCGGGTTCATCTTCGACCGCCGCCAGACCACCACCCAACTCATCATCAAGGACCGCCAGACCATCGTCATCTCGGGCATCCTTCGCAAGCAGGAGTCCAACATTCTCCGCAAAGTGCCCGTGGTCGGCGACATCCCGATCCTGGGGTGGCTCTTCCGCAGCCGCGACAAGAGCACCATCACGACCGAACTGCTCGTGTTCATCACGCCGATCGTCGTGAACAACACGTCGAGCGACGCGATGGACCCGCTCAACGCGCCGTACCGCGAGCGGCTGGAGAAACTCCGCAGCGACCTCGGCGCGGAGGGACAAACCCTCCCCGTCACACCGCCTCCGGCACCTCCCTCGACCACGCCGAACTGAGGCCACCATGCGGTGTCGATCTCACACCACGCTCATTCTCCGGCATCGGCCATGCGGCGGCATGGCCCTCGCCGCCGTCGCATTGCTGCTTGCCTCGTGCGTCACACAATCCGACACGCCTACCCGCGGGATTCGCGTCAAGCCCGATTCGACGCGGCCCGCGACCGCCGACCGGGCCGCGCCGACGCTCCCCAGCGGCCCCGTCGCTCGGCCGGCCGCCACCGTCTCGTCCAGCGCCGCCATCCGCCTCACCCTCTTTCCTCTCGGGAACGTCCTCTACGACGGGCAGACCCTTCCCCTCGCCTCGCCCGACGGTAAGTTCCTCGCCGTGCAGAGCGGCGAGGCCCCGGCCTGGCCCACCATCCTCGCCGAGGACGGACAGGAACCCTCCACCCGCACCACGCTCCGTGTCTTCGACGTCTCCGGCGCGAACGCCCGGCTGGTCTCCAGTGTCGAACTCTCCGCCTGGGGCCTCATGCTCGGTCGGGCCGCCGACACCGACGGCTTCCTCGTCGAATCCCCCCAACGCGACGGCGCCCGTTGGATCGGGAAGGTCGGTTGGCATTCCGGCAAGGTCGAGTGGATCGTCCAGGACGCCGCCGTCAACGCCCATGCCATCCTTGTCCCCGGTGGGGGTGTCGCGTGGACGCGCCGGCCCATCGGTGGTAAGCAGGCCGCATTGATCTTCCAACGCGAATCCGGCCAGCCGCCCTCGGTACGCGATGCGGGTGAGGGATCGTACTGGTACCCCATGGTGAGCGGCGAGCCCGGCGTGCTCTTTGCCCTGCGAACCCATGCCGCGGGCACCGACCTCGAAGCCATCCGCCTCGCCGACAACCGACTTGACGCCGTGATTCTCACGCGAACCCTGGCCGGAACGAACGATCCGCTGCTGGCGCATCAAATCGCGATGACCGCGACCACCGCGGTGGGGGGCGGCGCGCCGGCCCCGCTGGCGTGCCTCAGCCCGCGGCACGGCCGAATGGCCGTCTTCAACCTCGGCACGGGGATGTTTGAGCCGCTGGCGTCCAAGACCGTCGCCGTGATCCCCTCCCCAGACCCGCGCAGTCCGGGTTTCTTCTGCACCACCAACGAAGCGCTCGTGTACGTCCCCAAGATCGGCACGGGCGATGCCGCAGGTGCTGCGCCTCCCGTCCTTACAGGGGCCTACGTGCCTCGTGCGGCGTGGACGAATCCACCGTCGCTGCTGCTGGTCGGCCCCGTGCGCGGGCAGGCCGATCGGCTCGAACTCGTGCGCGTCGTCGTGGGCGAGTCGGGCGGGGGTTGACGAGGCAGCCGACGTACCCTTTCGCCCCTGTGCACGCCAAGGCGGAACCCATCAGCACCCGGATCGAACTGTGCGGCCCGCGCGAGCGCCGCGCCTTCGCGCGCCGTTGGGCTGCCCTCCGCGACGCCGTGCACATGGGCAAGGATGCCCGTGCCGACGTGGCGCGACTGATCGTCGAGATCAACCAGGCCCTCAATCGCATCGAGGCCCGCCGGGGGCGCCTTGCCCGCGTGACCTACCCCGACGGCCTCCCCGTTTCAGCCAGACGCGAGGATATCGCCCGGGCCATCCGCGAACACCCGGTCGTCGTCGTCTGCGGCGAGACCGGCTCGGGCAAGACCACGCAACTCCCGAAGATCCTCCTCGAACTCGGGTACGGGTTCGGCGGCATGATCGGGCACACCCAGCCACGCCGGATCGCCGCCCGCAGCGTCGCCACACGCCTCGCCGAAGAGCTCGGTCAACCGCTCGGCGACGTGGTCGGCTACAAAGTCCGCTTCGGGGACCATACCGGCCCGAACACCTGCGTGAAGGTGATGACCGACGGCGTCCTCCTCGCCGAAACCGCCGGCGACCGCGACCTGCTCGCCTACGACGCCGTCATCATCGACGAGGCCCACGAACGCAGCCTCAACATCGACTTCCTTCTCGGCTATCTCCGCAAGCTCCTTCCCCGTCGCCCTGACCTGAAGGTGGTCATCACCTCCGCCACGATCGACCCCGAACGCTTCGCCCGGCACTTCGCCGCCGACGGCGTGGACGCGCCCATCCTGCGTGTCTCGGGGCGCACGTACCCCGTGGAGATCGAGTACCGCCCGCCGCACGAGCAAGGCCTGGACGAGCGCGACGAGGAAACCCAGCGCGCGATCGTCCACGCCATCGACGAGGCGTGCAGTTACGGCCCGGGCGACGTGCTCGTGTTCCTCTCCGGCGAACGCGAAATCCGCGAAACGGCGGAATCTCTCGAGAAGCACCGCACCCCCGGGGGCGAGCACCCCGAGGTCGTCCCGCTCTACGCACGCCTCTCCGCCGACGAGCAGATGCGCGTCTTCAAGCCTCACCAGGGCCGCCGCGTCGTGCTCGCCACCAACGTCGCCGAGACGAGCCTCACCGTGCCCGGCATTCGCTACGTCGTGGATACGGGCGTGGCGCGACTCAGCCGCTACTCCCCGCGCACGAAACTCCAGCGGCTGGAGATCGAGGCCATCTCCCGCGCTAGCGCCGACCAGCGAGCCGGGCGCTGCGGACGGCTGGGGCCTGGCGTGTGCATCCGTCTGTACGCGAAGGACGACTACGACGCCCGTCCGGCCTTTACCGACCCCGAGATCCGTCGCACCAGCCTCGCCAGTGTCATTCTCCAGATGGCCGCCCTCAACCTCGGCGCCGTCGAGGAGTTTCCCTTCCTCGACCCGCCCGACGCGCGGCAGATCAAGGACGGGTACGACACGCTGCTCGAACTCGGCGCGATCTCGAACCGTCGCACGATCACCGACCTTGGGCGGCACCTGGCCCGCCTGCCGATCGACCCGCACCTGGGGCGCATGCTCCTGGCGTCGCTGCACGAGCCGGGATGCTGCCTGGGCGACGTGCTGGTCATTGTCGCGGCGTTGGCGGTGCAGGACCCGCGCGAACGCCCGATGGACAAGGCCGCCGACGCCGACGCCGCCCACGCCCGCTTCCGCGATCTCCGCAGCGACTTCCTCGGGTTCCTTCGCCTTTGGGACTGGTGGCAGGACAGCCGCCGGCACCTTTCGGGAAGCAAACTCCGCCGCGCCTGCAAGGAGGCGTTCATCTCCTTCGTCCGCATGCGTGAGTGGGAGGACACGCACCGTCAACTGGCCGAACTCATCGGCAGCGTGGTGGGGGAGGAACGCGGTACCCCGGCGAAGAAACACCAGCCGGTGCGCACAGCCCGGGCCGAACGCCCTCAACCACCGCCCGCGCGCGAGGAGCCGCGTCACGCGACGCACCGCCCGCCGCTGCCCCCGCCCAGCGACACGCCCGACAAGGCCTACGCCGCGCGTGTGGACGCGATCCACCGGGCCTTGCTCCCGGGCCTGCTCGCGAACCTGGGCCGCAAGGGTGAACAAGGTGAATACGCCGGGACGCGCGGCGCCAAGTGGCACATCTTCCCCGGGTCCGCTCTGTTCCGAGCAGGTCCCCCGTGGGCCATGGCCGCGGAGATCGTCCGTACCACCCGCGTCTACGCGCGAAGCGTCGGCCCCGTCGAGGTGGGGTGGATCGAGCACGCCGCCGCCCACCTTGTCAGCAAGAGCCACTTCGACCCGCATTGGGACGCCCGCGCCGGTCGCGTCATGGCGTTCGAAAAGGTCACGCTCTTCGGGCTGGAACTCGTCGCCCGCCGACGCGTGCACTTCGGTCCGATCGACCCCGCCGCCGCCCGCGAGGTCTTTATCCGCGGCGCCCTTGTCGAGGGCGCCATGCTCACCAAGGCCGAGTTTTTCGAGCGCAACATGCGGATCGTTGAGGATCTCAAGCGATTGGAGATTCGTTCGCGTCGCGCGCACCTTCTGGCCGACCCGTGGCGGCGGGCGGAGTTCTACGAAGCACGCGTTCCCGCGGGCATCGTCACCACACACGACTTTGAGCGATGGCATGATCGACTCACGCTGGTGGAGCGTCTCAGGCTGATCATGACCCTTCAGGACGCCGCCGAGCAGGACGCCAACCTTCCCACGTTCGACGACTTCCCCGACATGATCGAACTCGGTTCGGCGAGACTCCCGCTCGAGTACCGCCTGGAGCCGGGCGCCGCCGCCGACGGCGTGACCATCCGCGTGCCCGCCGAGGCGCTCAGCGCCCTCTCCGCCGAGCGCTTCGCCTGGCTCGTGCCCGGGCACCTGCGTGAGAAGGTCGAGGCCATGCTCCGCGGCGTGCCGAAGGAGACGCGACGCCTGCTCCCCCCGCCCGCCACGCTCCTCGACGCCGTGCTTCCCCGCCTCACCGGTCCGGCGTTCGCGCAGGGGTCGCTCGCCGAGGCCGTCCGAGCCGCGGTGAAGGCCGCCGCGGACATCGAGATTCCACGCGACTGCCTCGAACGCGCGTCTCTCCCGGATCACCTTCGCATGCGCTTCGAGGTGCTCGACGATGCCGGCAAACCCCTGGCCTGCGGGCGCGACTTGGCGGCCATCCGCGCCCATCTCGCCGCCACCCACAAGGCCGCGAATGACGGCACCGTCCGCGGCGGGGCCGATCGCTTCCACCGCGACGGCCTGACCCAGTGGGACCTGGGCGACCTTCCCGAACGCGTCGAGGTCGAACGCTTCGGCACCACCTTTGTAACGTACCCGGGCCTCGTCGACGCCGGTCAGAGCGTGTCGCTGCGGCTGTTCGAGCGCGAGGAAAACGCCCGTACCGCCAGCCGTGCTGGTCTGCGACGCCTCTTCATGCTCGACGCGGGCGACGAAGTTCGCCGGGCGACACACCGGCACCCCGAGGTGGAGCGCTTGGTGGTTTCGGCCTCAGGGCTGGGCAACCCGCAGGCCTTTCGTGCGGCGTTCGTCGAGGCCGCCGTCGATCGCGCCCTGGGCAGCAACCGCGCCCTCCCCCGCTCCAAGGATGAGTTCACCCGCCGCTCACGCGAGGCCGTCGCGAAACTTCCTGACGCCGTGCGCGACCTGGCCGCCCAGACCGAGCCGGTCCTGCGCGCGGTTCAGCCTGTTCTGTCGAAACTCGCCGGCTCGCTCCCGGCCTCGTGGGGCGACGCCGTCGCCGATGTCCGCGATCAACTCTCGGCCCTCGTCCCCCCGGACTTTCTACTCCACACCCCCCCCAAGCGCCTCGCGCACCTGCCGCGCTACCTCGCCGCCATCGACGCCCGCCTGCGCAAACTCACCGGCCCGGGTATCCTCAAGGACCGCGAGCGAGCCGCCGAAATCGCCCCCCTCTGGAAGGGCTACCGGGAACTCCTCCGCCGGCAGAAGGAACTCGCCCTCGCCCCGCGCGTCATCGACGACTACCGCTGGCTCGTCGAGGAACTCCGCGTCTCGACCTTCGCCCAGGAACTCGGCACCGCCGTGCCTGTGTCCGTCAAGCGGCTGCACGACGCCTGGGAACGGATCGTCGGTCAATAGCCGCCCCAAGCCCCTGCAACCCGTGCGGCGATCTTCGGGTACAGTGAACACGTCCCCTCCGGGAACTCGCCATGCCCGCCCGACGCTCTCCCACACGTCCCGCCTTCACCCTCATCGAACTCCTGGTGGTCATCGCCATCATCTCGCTGCTCATCAGCCTGCTGTTGCCCTCGCTCGGCAAGGCCCGCGAGGCCGCCCGCCAGATCAAGGACGCCAGCAACCAACGCTCCATCGCCCAGGGCCTCTACCTCTGGTCGAACACGCACGGCGACCTCTACCCCATCCCCAGCCTCTACGACAAGAACAACCAGACCGTCAGCCCGCAATACGACGGCGGGCAGCCCGCCCTCGTGAAGGACAACACCGGCAACATCTTCTCCATCCTCGTCTACAACCAGTTCACCCCGGTCGAACTCCTCATCTGCCCCGCCGAGATCAACTACCGCATCGTGAAGGACACCGCCTACGAGTACAAACTCCCCGCGGCCGCGGTCGTCCCCGACGGCGCCCTCTGGGACCCCGGCTTCACCGGCTACCCAGGCGAAACCGGCACCACCGGCACCAACGGCGGCCAACGCCGCGACAACGGGTACTTCGGCCATGTCAGTTACGCCCACACGCCCCCCTTCGGCCCGCGCGGCGCCATGTGGAAGGGCACCCTCGACTCCCGCCAGGCCATCCTCGCCAACCGCGGGCCGGTCTTCGACGGGTCGCCCGGCGCATGGCGATTGGTCGCCGGCCCGGCGGGGGCCGCCAGCAACCGCCTGCTCATCTTCGGCGGCAAGAACACCTGGGAAGGCAACGTCACCTACAACGACACGCGCGTCGAGTTCACCACCATCCCCGACCCCGACGACCTGCCCATCACCTACGGATTCAACATCAACGGCGCCCGCACGCACGGGGACAACCTCTTCGTCAACGAGCGCGACGCCGACGGCCAGCCTCTCCCCGAGCAGTTCGCCGAGCAGGGCAATAC
Source organism: Phycisphaerae bacterium (assembly GCA_022180725.1). Lineage (GTDB taxonomy): Bacteria > Planctomycetota > Phycisphaerae > Phycisphaerales > UBA1924 > RI-211. The sequence goes on along the minus strand of BQMO01000021.1, from coordinate 35,105 downwards.
CGTCATGCTCAAGCAGTACGGCGACGTGTTCTATGCGCCCTCCACGGGCGTCAACATCACGCCGCACGTCGACTAGCCGCCTCGCCGCGAACGCATCCGCGCGATAGCGTCGACGACCTCCACCCCTCCCATGTGCAGCAGTGCGGGCCCGCCGAGCAGGAGGATAATCGGCCCCAACACGCGATCTTTCCGATGCACCGGCAAGGCCGAGGGGCTGATCCACCCGATCATGAGCCCGACGACACCCAGCAGCAGGACCGCTCCGCCGAGCATGATCCCCGTGCCGATCAAAGCCCACGCCCAGTCGGGGAGTTTCTTGCCACCCATGACCGAGCGCAGGCGGGGCAGGCCCATGGGCCTTACCCGTTTCGCTTGGCGAAGTCCTGCATGAAGTCGGCCAGAGCCTTGCACCCCTCGGCGGGCATCGCGTTGTACGTGCTCGCGCGCATCCCGCCGGTGTTACGATGGCCCTTCAACTGGTCCATCCCATTCTTCTGCGCTTCCTTCACGAAGGCGTCGTCGAGGGCCTCGGTCGGACAGCGGAACGTGATGTTCATGAGGCTGCGGCTGTCGGGCCTGGCGTGCCCCTTGTAGAAGGGAGTCGAGTCGAGCACATCGTAGATGAACTTGGCCTTCGCCATGTTTGCCGCGTGCACCGCCGACAGCCCGCCCTGCTTCAGGATCCACTTGAAGACCAGCCCGCTTAGGTAGATCGCGAAGACCGGGGGCGTGTTGTGCCGGCTCTGGTCCTTGGCCTGCACGTCGTACCGCAGCATCGTCGGCAGTTTCCGCACGGGCTTGAGCAGGTCTTCCCGCGCGATCACCAGCGTTGTTCCCGCGACGCCCACGTTCTTCTGCGCGCCGGCGTAGATCAGCCCGAACTTCGTCACGTCCGTCGGGCGGCTGTACATATCGCTGCTCATGTCGCACACCAGCGGCACGCCGTCGGGCACCTTCGGCAGCCGGATCGTCCCGTCCGCGTGCCGCCACTGCGTCCCGTACAGCGTGTTGTTCGAGCACATATGGACGTAGACAGGCTTGTCTTTGTACGAGATCTCGCTGTCCGCCGGGCAGCACGTGTGCTTGGTGGGCCGGCCGTCCCACGCCTCGTAGCACTTGCTGGAGTAGACCTTGACTTCCTCCCACGTGCGTTCGGACCAGTGCCCGGTGGTCAGGAACGCCGCGACGCCGTCGTCGGGCAGGATGTTCGCCGGCACCATGAAGTTCTGGCTCGTCGCGCCCCCGGTCAGGAACATCACCTTGTAGTTCGCGGGGATGTTCCCGATCTTGCGGCAGTTCTCCTCGGCCTCCGCCAGCACCTTGTCGAACGTCTTGCCCCGGTGGCTGTGCTCGAGAATCCCCACCCCCGTCCCGTCGATGTCCCACAGGTCCGCCTGCGCCTGGCGGATCACTTCCTCGGGCAGGCACCCCGGCCCGGCGGAGAAGTTGAATACCCGGCCCGAGGGCGTGTGCTTGACGGCGGACGTCATCGACGGTGCGGTGGCGGTAGTCATGCTGAATCATACAGGCGCGGACGCCGCGCGGACGGCCGGCTGGAATATGCGCCGCGGGCGGGGGTCAGGCGTTCACGCAGTTCTCGAACCGCCCCGTCTCCTTGAACACCTTCACGATCCGCACCGTTTCCTCCGCGACCGCCCCCTGCGCCTGCTCCGTGCTCGCCCCGCTGTGGTGCGTCCCGTACACGCCGGCGCACTTGGCCGTCGGGCTTTCAAACCCGGCCTCGGCCTCCGCCGGCTGAAACTCGAACACGTCCAGCCCCGCCCGAAGTCCCTTCGCCGCGATGGCGTCCCGCAAGGCCGCCTCGTCCACCACGCCCCCGCGGCTCGTGTTGATGAAGTACGCCCCCGGCTTCATCGCGTCGAAGAACGTCTTGTTGAACAACTTCTTCGTGGTGTCCGTCAGCGGCAGGTGCACGCTGATCGCGTCGGCCCGCGCCGCCAGGGCCAGCAGCGCCGGCGTGTCCGTCCCGCCGAACTCGGCGTTGAGCGCCCCCACGTGCTGCGGCGTGATGCTCCGGCTCCACGCGACCACGCGCATTCCGAACGCCGTCGCCCGCTTGATGACTTCCTGCCCGATCGCCCCCACGCCGATCACCCCGAGCGTCATCCCTTTCAGGCCCTTGGCCCCGCCCGCGCCCGTCTTGCCGTACTCCTTCTTGTTCCACCGCCCGGCCCGCAGTTCCGCCGTTTGATCCGGGAGCCGACGATCACAGCACAGCAGCAGCCCCATCGTGAGTTCCGCCACCGCCACCGCGTTCATCCCGGGGCAGTTACAGACCCGGATACCCCGCGCCGTCGCCGCGCCCACGTCGATGTTGTCCACGCCCGCCCCGGCGCGGATGATGAGTTTCACGCCCTCGGCCTGCTCCAGCACGCCCGCCGGCACCTTCGTCGATCGAACCACGAGCACGGCGGGGTGCGTTTCTGTCAAGGCCGCCCCGAGTTTGTCCGTCCCCACGCCGGCCCGGTTGATCACCTCGCACCCGAGCGCCGCCAGGCCTTCCAGCCCGGCCTTCTCGAACTTGTCGGCCACCAGTACCTTCACGGCATGCTCCTTGCCCCGTGTGCAATCCACGGCGTGCAACAATGTAGCCGCCCCGGCCCTGATTCGTTCAAGACAAGAAAAAACCCCCGAGAGGGCCTCGGGGGTTCGAGTCAACAAGAGTATCACGCGTGGGTTACCACGTAGGCCAGGTCTTGAGTTCCTTGCCCTCGAAATCGGCCCCTTGCAGGCCGCCGCGCGTCCAGCGGTAGAACCCGATCACGGTGTCCTGCGCGCCGCTGGTCTCGTAATACGCCCCGTTGAGCGTGGGCGCTTCCCAGAGTTCGGGTTGGTACGCGTACGTGAGGTAGAACTGAGTGGTGGGAGACGCCGGGTTCCATCCCTCGTTGGCGTCAAGCGGCGCCTGAGCGGTGGTCTGCGGAGCGCCGGTCAGCCGCGTCTTGACGGCGACATCGAAGAACAGCAGGGGGATGCGGGCGCTGGCGTGCGCGTAGTACCACGTCCGCTTGCCGAAGTGCCGCGCGTTGGAGTCCATGATCTGGACCTTCTGCGACGGGAACTGCACCTGGCTTAACTTGCGCTTGCCGAGTACGTTCTGAGCGGTTGGGCCGTAATACGTCCGGTGCGTCCCGGCCTGAGAAATCATGCCGTTGCCACGCTCGGGAGAATACTGGTACGGCACGGTTTCATAACTGCTGCTGTAGGGCCAGCGCCAGCCGTCGGGCGTCGTGGCGTTCCCGGGCACCGGCGCCAGCGCGGCGGCGTTCGCCGTGCCGAAGAGCGGCGGATCCGACTGCCACCGAAGGCGGTGCTTGTCTTCGGGGCACACCACCATCTTCTCGGGGAGGCGCGAGGCGAGATAATCCTGGAGCACCAGGTGGTTGTACAGCACGTGGGGAATCCACGCCGACGGGGGGTTGACGTCATCGCGGCCCGCGCGACGGCGAACGATGTCCGTCGCTTGCGCCGAGGCCGCCGCGAGGTCATCTCCGTTGGCCCATGCGACCAGGTCGGGGTAGGTCAGGCGGTCGCGCGTCGCCGCGGTTACCGTGAACGACCAAAGTTTGTCCTGGTAGTCCGTCGAGTACGACTGGGTCGCCACGCCGAACTGGTGCAGGTTCGATTGACACAGAGTCACCTTCCCCGACCGCCGAGCCTCGGCCAAGGAGGGGAGCAGAATCCCGATGAGCAAGGCAACGATCGCGATCACCACCAGCAGTTCGATGAGGGTGAACGCCCTTCTGACTCGTACGGTCCCGACCATGATGGCCTCCGTTCGATTGCCGCGGAATTGCGGCTCCACATTCATCCCGTGTTCATGCGGCGTGTAGACCGCCGCACAACACCCCCCGGAACACGACTTTACCAGAATACACACAACGACGCCACGTTCGTTGGCGTCTTTTTGCAGAACAAACTGTCGAAAGCGTTGTCCGAAATCATTTCGCGGCCGGTTGGCACCGAATGGGCCTCGTCCCGACCTCTGACCTGCGCAGCATACCGTGAACATGATCCTCGCGTCAAGTCAATGTACCATTCATCGGTGCGAATTCATATCGGACTTCAATCGAACACAAACCAAACGTCCTCGTAAGGAGATCGAGTTTGCTGAGTTCTCTGCTTGCTGTCTCGCTCACGCTCGCGGCTCCCGGGAACACGGCCGATTGTCCGGCGGCGTTCGGCAAGGAGAAGATCCAAGACCCGCCCAAAGTGGCGGTGATCGCGGGAAAGCCCGTGGCCGTGGAGGATCTCGGGTCGGCGCTCATGGAAACCGCGGGAGCCACGGTCCTTGAAGAAGCGGTGCTTGACGCGGCACTGGTGGAACTATTGGACCGTCGTGGATTGGCCGTCTCAGCGTCGGACATCGACGCCGAGCGACGCGGGATGATCGAGGTGTTCATCGGCGAGGCGGCGGTGTCGCCGGCGCAGGCGGGTGAACTTCTGGAGCATCTGCGACGAGGTCGGGGGCTGGGCCCGACAAGGTATGAGGCGCTCCTGTGGCGGAACGCGGCGCTGCGAAAACTGGTTGCACCCCTGGCGGAACCATCCCGCGAAGATCAGGAAACGGTGCAGGCCATGGACTTTGGCCCGACGTGCCGACTTCGAGTTCTCACGACCGAGCGGGAGGCGGACGCGGTTTCGATCCGTGCACGCTTGATGAGCGTCGGCGAGGACGCGCTGCTCGCGATGAGGTTTGCGGCGGAGGCGGTGGATCATTCCACCGACGTCTCCGCGGCCGCGGGGGGCTTGCTTGCGCGCGCCAACCTGGCGGACCCTTCGCTGCCCGCGGTGGTGCGTGCCGCGGCCCGTGAACTTCCGATCGGAAAACTCAGCGTGGTCCTGAGCACGGAGCGGGGGTACGCGCTGGTGCTGGTGGAATCCCGAACGCCGGGTCGCGAGCCGAGCGCCGCGGAGAAGAGTCGGACACTCGAGCGACTCCGGCGTCGGATGGAGCGGCAGGCGATGGACCGGTTGGCGCGGGAACTGCTCGACGCCGCCCGCCCGATCGTGCTCGACCCGTCGCTGAAGTGGTCGTGGGACCATCCTCCACGCTAGACGCGTCGCGGTTCAGGCCGTTTCGTACAGGATGCAGAGGAAGACGTCGGAGGGGGCGAACCGGCGCGACCCGCCCTCGTGCGAGAGCGTGGCCTTGCCCTCGGTCGTCGGCATGACCGACTGCGGGGACATGTTGCCGAACACCTTCACCACGCGGGCGCCCGAGGTGCGCAGCCAGTCGTTGATGGTGCGCTCCAGCGTGCCGACCTGATCCTCGCTCCCGGTGAACATCTTGATCTGCTGCATGAATCATCTCCGTGGGGCCGGTCGCGATGGATCGCGACGGACAATCGGCAAGTCTATCGCGCGTACTCGATGGCCCGCGTTTCGCGCAGGACGGTGACCCGAATTTCGCCCGGGAATGTCATGAGTTCGCTGACCTTCTTCGCGATCTGATGGGCGATCAGGTACGCTTCGTCGTCGTCGACGCGGGCCGCATCGACCATGACCCGCACCTCGCGTCCCGCCTGGATGGCGTACGCCTCGTTCACACCCTTGAAGGACATGGCGATGTCCTGGAGTTCATTCAGACGCTGGACGTACTTCTCCATGCTCTCGCGGCGGGCGCCCGGGCGAGCCGAACTGACCGCGTCGGCGGCCATGACGATCGGGGTGTAGAACGACGTGGCGGGAATGTCCCCGTGGTGCCCCCCGATGACGTTCAGGATCGGTTCTTTTTCCCCGTGCTGCCGCGCGAAGTCCATCCCGATCTTCGGGTGCCCACCTTCCATCTCGTGGTCCATCGCCTTGCCGATGTCGTGGAGGAACCCGGCGCGGCGGGCGATCGTGCCGTCCAGGCCCAGCTGGTCGGCGATGATCTGGGACAGAAAGGCCACTTCCACGCTGTGACGGAGCACGTTCTGCCCGTAACTGGTGCGGTAGTGCAGTTTGCCCATGGCCTCGACGACCTTGGGGTGCAACCCGCGCAGGTTCACCTCCAGCACGGCATCCTTGCCGGCCTTCAACACCTTCTCGTTGATCTCCCCGCGAACCTTCTCGACGACTTCCTCGATGCGCGTCGGGTGCATGCGACCGTCGGCGATGAGCCGTTCGAGCGACTCGACGGCGACGGCCTGGCGGATCTTGTCGAAGCAGGAGACCACGATCACGCCCGGGGTGTCGTCGACGATGATGTCCACCCCGGTGACCTTCTCGATGGCGCGAATGTTCCGGCCCTCGCGCCCGATGATGCGTCCCTTCATGTCGTCGCTGGGAATAGCCACGCTGCGCACCGTGCTCTCGCTGGTGTGCTCGCTGGCGTACCGCTGGATCGCCATGAGGGTGATTTCCTGCGATTTCTTCTTCGCCTCGCTCTCGGCATCTTCGATGATGCGACGCGTCACCTTGGCCGCTTCGTGCCGCGCCTCATCCTCGACACGGGCGATCAGCGCCTCGACCGCCTGGGCCCGGGTCATGCCCGACACCCGCTCGAGGGCCACTTTCTGTTCTTCCAGCAGCCGCTGAGCCTCGGCCTCCTTCTGCGCAAGGACGGATTCTCTTGCCCGAACGCTCTCGGCCTGCTTCGAGAGCGCGGCGTCCTTCTGATTCAGCAGTTCTTCCTTGCGGTCAAAGGCGTCTTCACGCTTTGTCAGGCGCCGCTCGGCGTCGCGGTGGTCGGCCCAGGCTTTCTCGATCTCCGCCTCGGCCTTCGCCTTGCGCTCGATGGCCGCCTTCTCGGCCTCCAGTCGAACGCGCTCCGCCGCCGCCTTGGCTTCGGCCTCGGCGAGCGTGGCGGAGGCCCGCGCCTCCGAGGATGCTTTCTGGATGGCCTTCGCCCCCATCGAACGGGCGATGACAAAGGCCAGCGCTGCTCCCAGCACCGCCGCCCCGAGGCCGATCCCGATGGCCATCGGTGCGTCGATCACCGCGAATGTCAGTTGGGTGGTGTCCATGGTCGAACCGTGCCTCCACGGCCAACCGGTTGGACCCGTACGGGCGTCATGATGCGCGTATCACGCCGCTGAAAAAACCCACCTTCGAAACCCTCGCGATCGAACCGAGTGCATCGTGTCCGAATCGTTCCCGCGCCGTCTATCTCGCCGGGCTACCCGCCCGGACGAGCCGTACGAGGTGAAGTTTCGACCGTCCGTGGGCTGACAAAGCTGTCCCGCGTCGGCCAACCCTGCCGACACGGTTCTCAAGGCGTTTTCCGACTTGGGCCGATGGATCACGGAACAATGAATGCGATTCATAAACAAGCATTCGGCCGACATCGGGGCGTCATAATGTCCCGCCGGGCCGTTGGGGTCTTGTGAGGCCCCCCGGTTGCCGACATCGTATTCTAGCAGATTCCCGGTCCATGTGTTTGACCCTAATCCCTAAGGATGATGATGATCCGACATTTTTCAGGTCTGCTCCTGCTCGTCCCCATTCTGGGGGGTTGTCAGGCCATCCAGACTATCGGCGTGGTCCCGTTGGCGGGTGTCGTGGCCGAAGCGCGGTGTGGCCCGGTAGCGGTCGACGTTGCAAACAGACGGGGGCATGTGGAGGTGCGTGCCGACCCGTCCGTGGATCAACCGGTCATCGTCGCGACCACGAAAGGGCCGGACGGTCGGCTTCAGGCGGCATCGTGGGCGGCGGCGGAACTGGTCCGGGACGAGCCGTACCCGGTTCTGCGGGTGATGGCCGAGGGCGATGGCCGCCCGACGGACATCCAGATTCGAGTGCCCGCGATCGTCGGGATTCGTGTCCGCAATGCGGGCGGGCCGGTGATCATCGCGGGCGCGGGGGGCGCCGTCGACGTGCAGAACGGGGTGGGCCTGGAGCGCGGGGGCGACACCACGATCACGCTGGTGAGCGCGCTCGAGGCGCCGTTCATGGCACGCACCGCCACGGGCGCCCTCACCGTCACCGTCCCTCGCATGTCACGGGGCCATGTCCACGCGACATCGGGCGTCGGGTCGGTGGCTGTGATTGCACCGCGGCGCGAAGTCATCTCCGGGGCCAAGGCGACGGCCTCGGATTGGTCCGGCACACTGAACGGCGGCACGAATGATGTTCGCCTGATCGCCGAGCACGGGCCGGTGACCTTCCGCATTACCCGCTGGTAACCCGGTCAGGCGGCGCGGCGGACGCTCTGGATCAGGTTCAAGTACCGGGTGATCTGCTCGACGACAAACTCGCGGTGCGATGGGTTGAAATCGAAATCGAAAGCCGCCCCGAGGTAGAGGTTCTGGGCGCTGTCCAGATGGGTATGCACGACTTTCGAGGTCAGGGCCAACGGTGCAGGGATCTCGGGGGTCAGGTTGAGTCGAATCCAGAGAAGCCGGCATCGTCCCGCGGCAGCGGCGTCTGCCTTGGCCACCTGCAACCCCACACCGCCCCCGCCGATGTTCACCAGGGTCGCCGTGAACTTCGGCCCCACCTCGGGGAGCATGTCGCCCAAGAACGCGTCCGTGCGGGAACTTTCGTGATGCAGCATCGAGCGTATCCGTTCGCGGTTGGCCGCTTCGGCCATCGCGACGCTCGCGGGCTCGAGGAGTGGCCAGCACTCCACGGAGGGAAGTCGGAGTTCCGTGGTCGATACGCGGATGTGTTCGCGACGTGCGCACCGCTCCATGCCCTCGGGCATGACGAGGCTCAGCATACCCGAACGACCAACAAGGCCGGGCCGGACTCCGGCTACTCGGGTACGGAAAATCCAGCGGTTCTGCCCCACCGACATGATGCCCAGGAGCGGCGTTCCCTCAGCAAGTGTCATGCTCCGGCCAGCGGCGCCGGGCTGTTCGACCGTCAGCATGTCGTCGCTCACCGAGTACACCCGCACACGCCACATGAGGCAGGTCGAGGGTTCCTCGGTCGCGGATGATCCGCGATCCACGGTGATCTCGATCCCCCCCCCGCGCTGGGCGATCTGTTCGAGCAGTTCCCGCCAACGTTCTGTTCGTGATCTGTGAGCGGGCATGAAGCACCCTCCGTACAGCAGTCGCTGCCGGAGTCAGATCGACGGCGAGGCCTTGATAGTTGAATACTCCAGCGTTTTCCCGCTTCCGGAGCGCGTTATGACCCGTCCCGTTGCTCACGCAAGCCGCGGCGAAGGTGTGTCAGCCGCTCGCGGACACGTTTCAACTCGGTGCTATCGGGCCTGTCCCCGCCGAAGACCCACCGGTAGACCATGTCCGCGATGGCCTGCGCCTCTGGCCCCGAACGGCCAGCCCAGGATCGAATGGGTATCCATGCCGGGCGGGCGCCCAGGGATGGCCGGAGCATGTGCTCGAGGTCGCGGAGCACGTTGGCGCCGGGCTGAGGCACATTCCGAAAAGCACGGGCGCGTACTAGGCGGCGACGTGCAACAACCCAGCCGGTCATCAGCAGGATGGGAATACCAACGGCCCAGGCCCACCGCCATCGCGAGGGACGATCGGCGTCGGCCTCGGGTTGCAGATCGGCGTAGATCGCACGGAGCCGGTCGCCGGCCTCGTCGGTCCACGAGGGCGTCCCCGGGCGCAGGCCGAGCAGGCGGCGCTGGGCGGTGGCGTCGAACATCGCGACGCGTGAGTTCCACGTGGTCTCGAACGAGTCGAACCAACGCGCCAGGGTGCCGATGAACCCGCGGCGTGCCTCGGCCAGTCGCGCAAGATCCGACGCGGGCGTGGCATCGAACGGTCGCCATTGGTCCGGGCCGGTGCGTACTTCAACCCACGCGTGCGCGTCGGACTGGCGCACGACATAGACCCCGCGCTCCTCGTCGAACTCGGAGGCAAGATACCCGGCCACGACATGGGCCTCGATGCCCACGCTCCGGCACAGCCCGGCAAGTGCCGAGGCGAAATGCTCGCACCGCCCGCGACGCGACGTGAACAAGAACCACTCCGTCGGCTCCTGGCCCAAGGGGGGCGCCGGCGCCGAAAGGTCGTATGCACACCGGGTTCGGACAAACGTTTCGAAGGCTCGCGCGGCCCGGGCGTCCTCGCGAGGGGGACGATGGGCCGGATCGGGCTCCACACCGGCGTTGCGGAGCACGTCCCGCGCGGTGGCCGCAAGCCCGTGCCACGCGTCGGTGTTGAATGGGGCGCGAGGCCAGTCACCCGTGACCTCTTCCTCGTCAACCTGCGATCGTGCCCGGTACCGCACGGGTGTCGTCCCCTCTTCCCGATGCACGACCTCGTCATGAACGCCGTTATGCCGGTACTCAACCTCGCTCCCGGTCCGAAGAAAGTCGACCGTGACGAGTCGCGAGAGGGCGAAGATCGGCGTGAACTCGCGCGAGGGCGTGCGCGGCGTGATCACCTGCACCACCACGGGCCGGGCACGGTCGAGCGGCGAAACTCGCAGGACCTGGCCGCGCGAGCGTGTTTCTCGACGCCAACTCTCCGGCGGCAGGCCGGCGTTCCACACGCCGCGGTCGTAGGAATCGAGGACCAGCCCGCGCAGGTACTGACGGTGGAGGCTGCTTCCGAGCGGCGCCTGCGTGCTCTCCAGGCGGACGGAAACTTCCATGACCACCGCCGGAGACGTGCTGACCAATCCGCCGGATTCCAGGTCGACGCGGTCGGTGAAGCCGGTCTGCCGCCCGATGGCCGGGCCTTGCATGCGCAGCCAGAGCGCGCCCAGCCCCTCGTTGCGAGGTACGAGCACGAAGATGACGCTGCCGGCGACGATCCCGCCGGTTACGGCGAGCGCGATCATCGCCGCCAACCCACGCCGCTGCGATCGCCAGGAGGATGGCGTGTCCACGACCCCGGCCGGTTCGGTCGTGCGGACAATCTGGTACATCATGACGGCCGCGGTCAGTGTCGGGATCATGCCGGCGAGGACCACCCCGAGCCACACCGTGGTCGAGGTCAGGGCGGCGCCGATCACCAGGAACACGCTGAAGGTGAGCAGTTGGCCGTAGTCCTTGGTCTCGCGCCGTTCCCAGAGTTTGAGGACGAGGATGGAAGCCAGGAACGTGGCAAAGGCCGACACCATCGGGGTCCCTTGGATCGTGCGCATCACCGCGCCGATCAGCACCCCGATGAGGACCAGCGCCGTGGCCCACTTGGGCACGCCGCGACGCGGGCCGGTTTCGGTCACCAGCCACCCCGCGGTGGCGCCGACGGCAAAGACCAACGCTTGGGCCGCGTCACCCTCGGCGACGGCAAAGGCCATGATGGCGAGAAGCGCCACGACGAGGACGATCGCGCGAAAGCGGGATGCGAGGCGGGGCCGATCGCCCGCACGGTGCGGCTGGGCGGAGCTGCGAGACGCCGTCATGGCCGCCCCTTCCACCGCGCGAGAAGGCGTGAGCGCCACGACCCGGGCGGCGTGGGTTCGGGCGCGGGGTTGGCGTCGATGCCCAGCGTGGACGCCGTGATGCGCAGTATGCCGCTTTCCGTCATGGCCCCGGAATCGCCGACGATGACGATCTGCCCGCGGTTCCCGGCGCGGGGCTGCACCGGCCCGGTCACCGCGCAGGCCAGGGCCTCCAGACATCGATCGAGGTGTCGGCCCCCGCCGTGCACGGGCGCGGCGAGGACGCCGTTCGCGTACTGCACGCCCACGAACAGGCCCCGCTCCAGCGCGGCCCGCGCCAACCCCGCCGCGGCGTCGAGCGTTTGTTCGGCGCGGGCGTCCTCGGACGGCACGTCAGGAACAAGGATGATTCGACCCGTGCCGGCGTCGGCAAGTTCACGGACAATGAGGCGGTCCTGCCGCGCCGTCGCGCGCCAGGCCACGCGGCGGAACGGGTCGCCGGGCGCATACTCCCGCAGGGCGAAGAACTCCTCCCCGCCGCGCGCGCGTCGGGCGAGGCCGGCGTGCAGCCCATGATCGGCCAGTTCGTCGAGCAGGGACGTGCGCACCGGCGGCGATTGCGGGACAACAAGCACTTCACCGCGCGACCAGAATGTGACGCTCTTGCGTGCCAGGCCGAACGGGAATGTGGTCGATACTCGCACGGCGCCGAATCGAAAACGTCCCGATCGACGCGGGGTGCACGAGGCCGTACCGACACTCTCCCCCCGCACCGGGACGTGCATCGCCGCGCCCCGGATCGTGTCGGTGGTCGATTGCCACGTGCCGCCCGGCCTCCCGCGCGGGGCGAGCGCGAGTTCCTCGATCGTGAGCGCAAAGGCGGGCACCACGAAACTCCTGTTGCGCAGGCGATAGCGGATCGTCAGGCGCTGCCCTCGCACCACGCGCCCGGGGGCTTCCCGCTCGAGTTCCAGCCCCATGAGCGCCGCACCGCTGAGGATCCCGGAAATGATCAGCCCGGCCAACCCCAGCCCGAACAGCCAGTACAGCACGTTGTTCTGACCGTTGATCGCCCCGAGCATGAGGACCACCAGCGTGCCCGCGTACGCGATGCCCGGCCCGTGGAAGTGGTACCGCCTCGACACGACCTCGGCGCCGCGGCGCGGCGAACGCCGCCACGGACGAGTGTCGCGATGCACGAGGGAAGCCGCCGGCATCCCCGCTCCTTACGTGCCCGCGGCGCGGAGTTCCGCCGGGCTGGGCAAGTCCGTGATCGACGACAGGCCGAACGCGTCCAGGAACGACTTGGTCGTGCCGTAGAGCAAGGGCCGGCCCAGTTCCTCGGCGCGGCCGCGCACGGTGATCAGCCGCCGCTCAATCAAACTCCGCAACACCTCGCCGCACGATACGCCGCGGATGGCTTCGAGTTGCGCCCGCGTGATGGGCTGCTTGTACGCGATGATGGCCAGCGTCTCGACGGCCTGGCGGGAGAGTTTGTGGCCCGCCCGGGCACTGTGCAGTTCGGCGATGACCGGGGCGAACTTCGGGAGCGTCAGGATGCGGTACCCGCCCGCGACGGATTCGACGCGGAAACTCCGCCCGGTCTGCTCGTACGCCGCATTCAGCGCGTTCACCGCGCGGTCGATCCGGCCGAGCGCCTCCTTGCGGGCCGCCTGGTCGATCTTGCCCCTCGTCGATTCGGCCGCTGGCGATGAGTCCGCGTCGTCCTCGGCGGGGTTGAGCAGGCCGATCGCTTCGGCCAAGCGCTGCGGCGTCAGCGGCCGCTCGACACTGAGCAAGAGCGCCTCGATGCTGCTCGCCAACTCCGTGTCCGCCGAGACCTCGGGGGCGAGCATCTCGACGGGGACTGCTTGTTCTCCGGTCTTCACGCCTGACCTCCCTGTGCCGTGAGCGCGTTGGAGACTTTAGCCGGTGATCACCGCCAGCAACTCGCTCACGCCCTGCCCCTTGGTGGCCACGGTTTCGATGATGGGCCGCCGCCCCGCCACGTCCCGGAGATCGCGCACCAGTTCGTGCTCGCCCGGGTGGTCCGCCTTGTTGCACACGAACACGTCGGCGATCTCGAGGATCCCGGCCTTGTCCATCTGGACGGCGTCACCCATCCCGGGGGTCAGCACCACCGCCGTGGTATCGACGTACTGGCGGATGCGGGTTTCGTTCTGTCCGGCCCCGACCGTCTCGACGAACAGCAGGTCAATGGCCTGGTCCCCCGTGAAGGCCCCCCCGATCAGGTCGATGATCTCGGGCAGCGCGTGGTAGTCTTCCCCGCTGATGGCCAGACTCCGGTAGTAGATCGCCTCGTCGAGCGTGTTGAAGTCCACCCGCAGCCGGTCTCCCAACAGCGCGCCCCCGGTGATCGGGCTCATCGGGTCGAACGCGATGACCGCGCACCGCCCGCCCGATGCGGCGCGGACGTGGGCCGCGGCCATCTGCGCCACCAGGGTGCTCTTCCCCGCCCCGGGCGAGCCTGTCACCCCGACCACGCGCCGAGGCCGGCGACGTGCCGCCTTCTCCCGCACCGGCTTCCCGGCGTGCATCAGCGAGATGTCCCGCGCCAGTTGCGAGGCCGGCGTCGCCCCCGCGGGCGCTGAGACACGCTCGCGCACCGCCCCGCGCACCGCGTTCACGATGTCCAGCAGTCCCACGCCCGTCGTGAAGCACTGCGCCACGCCCCCGGCCAACAACTTGGGGATGTCCTCCTGCGGCAGGATTCCTCCCATGTACACCGGCAGGTCGCTCCGTCCCAGCCGGCGCACCTCGTCCACCAGCCGGGGCCCCAGCACCAGGTGCGAGTTGCTCATCATCGACGCACAGATCACGTCGCAGTCTTCGTCGCGCGCCGAGATCGCCAGCGACCGCGGCGTCTGCCACAGCCCCGAATAGATCACGTGCACGCCGCTGTCCCGCAGCGCCCGCGCGATCACCTTCACCCCGCGGTCGTGCCCGTCCAGCCCCATCTTCCCCAGCAGCACCCGCGGGCGGTGGGGAAGGTCGGCGCAGCGGTCCTTCTTCTCGAACTCGGTGGTGGGGGCGTTGAGGCTCGTGGTCATGCGGCGACATTCTAACGTGCCCGGGCGCACCGGCCCGCGGGCGATACACTCCCCCATGACCGACCTGACGACCTCGCAGAAGGTCTACGTCTGGCTGACCGGGTTCTTCGTGGCCTGCCTGATTATCGCCGACGTGGTGGGGGTGAAACTCTTCCGCGTCCCCCTGGGCTTCTCGATCCCCGTGCCGTGGGATTCGACGCCCATCACCGCGATCGAGCACACCTGCGGCATGCTCACATTCCCGATGACCTTCATCCTGACGGACCTGGTCAACGAGTACTACGGCAAGCGGGGGGCGCGCCGGCTCACCTGGATCGGGCTGGTCATGGCCACCTTCGTGCTGGGCGTCATGACCCTGGCCGGCGTCATGCCGCACCTGGACGCCCCGTACAACATCGACCCCGCGCATTTCAACGCCGTCTTCGGCTCGTCGAAGGTCATGTTCGTCTCCTCCCTCATCGCGTACCTCATCGGGCAGATGGCGGACATCTTCCTCTTCGGCGTCATCAAGCGGCTTACCGGCGGCCGCTTCATCTGGCTGCGCGCCACCGGCTCCACCCTGGTTTCCCAGTTGATCGACAGCGTCGCCGTCGCCTTTCTCGCCTTCTTCCTCCTGCGGACGCTCTTCCCCGATCCTGATGCGCCGGCGGCCAGCGCCGCCCAGGCCGTCCGCATCGGGCTGACCGGGTACGTCCTCAAGTTCGTGCTCGCCATCGCCGTCACCCCGGTCATCTACGCCGGGCACGCCGTGCTTCGGCGGGGCTTCGGGCTGACGCCCATGCCGCCCGAAGAGCGGCTGGTTTGACACGAGGGCAACGCAACGCGACGCAGCCCTCGTGGCATCGTCCGACATCCCGGGGTCACGCCGATCGTCCCGCTCCATCCCTCACCGCACGCACGCCGACCCACCGCCACGGACCCCAGGGTTCGGGCGTGCCGACATCGAAGGCCAAGAGCGTCGAATTGAAAAGGCGAGCACCGGAGTGCTCGCCTGAACGTGCGAATGAACGGCTTGTGCTTGCGCCGATTACCAGCCCCCGCGTCCGCCGCCGCCGGAGTACCCGCCGCGACCGCCCCCGCCGCCGAAGCCCCCGCGCCCGCCGCCCTCGGTCTTGGGGCGAGCCTCGTTGACCACGAGCGGGCGTCCGCCGAAGTCCGCGCCGTTGAGCGACTCGATGGCCGCCTGAGCCTCGGCGTCGTTGGGCATCTCGACGAAACCGAACCCGCGCGAGCGACCGGTCTCACGATCGATCACTACCGAGGCCGACGAAACTTGGCCCTTGGTGGCAAAGAGTCCCTGGAGGTCCTGATCGGTGGTCTGGTACGGGAGATTGCCGACGTACAACTTTTTCATCGTGCCGCTGCCTTGCCCGGGTTGCTTGCAAGAGCCAAAGCGCCAGCCGCTCCCAGGCCGGGCCGGCGCCGGTTGCCGCGATCCGCGCCCAGGCCGATCCGGGCGCGCGATCTCGACGCCGGAAGTATACCGATCTTTCATTGGAAGGTGGTCAGGGCGTCGAGGGGGATGGGGCATCGTTCGGCCGGCGCGATCGGCGGTAAACTTCGCCCTGCTCGCGCGGCATGCCCCACAGCTCCGGGTTCAGATACTTGCCGGCGGCGCCGTCGGGCTTGGCCATTTCCGTCTCGGGCGGATGGGCGCGTGTCCACGCGTCATTCCGGACGGCGACGACACACCATGAAACACGCAACCCCGCCGACCCGCCCGCGATCGTGAACATGCCGTTGCTCACGGGCGAGGCGACATGCAGTCCCGGAGCCGGAGCGCCGATCGGCGTCAGGGTGTACGTCTCGTCCGTGTTGATCGCCTCGTAGTACGACGGGAGTTCGACCCGCGCCTCGCCGCGGCCGTCGAGGGTGACGTTCCCGCGGTAGACATTGAAGGGCTGGGGGCCTTCGGCGGCGAAGTGATTGAGGTAGCGTCGGCTCGGGTCGAGCGGGTGATCGATCCGGAACTGCTTGGTGCCGGTGGTGATGGAGTTGCCGATGCACGCCACCCCCAGACCGCCGGCGCTCTCGGCGATGCCCAGCACGCCGTACGCCTGCCCGTTGGACGCCGACGCGTACCCCAGCACGCCGACGGCGCCGTCGGCGGTGCTGGCGACTTCGCCCCAGACGCCCGTGGTGACCCCCGTCGTGGCCCAGGCGGCGCCGTACACGCCCGTGGCGTCGCCCGCGTTGGAATCGACCCGTCCGAGCACGCCGGTGGTCACGCCCGTCGTGGCCGTCGCATGCCCGACGACCGCCGTCCCCGCGTTTGACGCCGTCACCCCCCACACGCCCCAGGCGTCGCCCGTCGTCGCGGACGCCATCGCGAGCACCGCCCGACCCGTCGTGCTCGCCGACTCGGCCTGCAGGCCCAGTGCCGCGCCGCTCGTCGCCGTGTTCATCCCCACGAGTCCGACCGCCGACGGGCTTGAGGCCCGCGCGAACAGCCCGAACCCCACCCCGCTCGCCGAGGTCGAGTAGAAGTACCCCGCGCGCGGCTGGGAGGTCTCCACGTGCAGGGGGTACTGCGGCGAGGTCAGCCCAAGCCCGACATGGCCGGTCGTGAAGACCGCGTTGCCTCCGCTCAGCGTGAAAGGAGACGCTCCGGCGGGACCCTGGGGGCCGGTCGCGCCCGTGGTGCCCTGCGGGCCTTGGGGCCCCATGGGGCCTTGTGGTCCGGTCGCGCCGGGCGATCCGGCCGGCCCGGTGTTGCCGATCGGCCCCTGCGGGCCTTGGGGCCCGGCGGGGCCTTGCGGGCCGGGCGGGCCTTGCGTCCCCGTTCCCCCGTTGAGCGCGAACAGGGCGTATGGCGTGGCGGTGAGCAGTTGACGTGGCCAGAGGGTCGTGTATCCGCCCGTGCTGGCCGGGTAACGCACCGATACTTCCAGGTAGCGGGCGTTCCCGTCGAAGGGCGACAGGCCGAAATCAAGGTGGACGCTGAAACGACCTTGCTTGACCCCAACCGCGGAGACGGCGATGGTCGGCCCGATCTGCGTGCCGCCCACGGGCAAGTCGAAGAGCGATGCACGAACGTCCGCGATGCCGTTGATCAACTCCTCCCCAACTTTCAGTTCGCCTTGGTAGGTGAAAGCAGAAGGTTGAGAGGTCTGGCCGCGCGCGATTGTGCCCGTCAGCAGCACGACCGCCCCGATCAACGCCGCGATTCTCATGGTGGAACTCCCTGAACGCCCTCGGGGCGCACGGGAAGTACGTCGGCGATCCGT
This sequence comes from Phycisphaerae bacterium, assembly GCA_022180725.1. Classification (GTDB taxonomy): domain Bacteria; phylum Planctomycetota; class Phycisphaerae; order Phycisphaerales; family UBA1924; genus RI-211. Next base: position 17,554 of record BQMO01000021.1, on the reverse strand, counting down.
GTGAGCGCGATCAGGCCGAGGCACGTCCGATAGCCGTTCGCGGGACGATCACGGGCCGCGGCTCGTCCTGGCAGAGCGCGCGGATCGCGTGCACGACGTGACGAACATCGTCGAGCGTGACAAAGGGGCCGAAGGACACCCGCACCGCCCCGCCGCGGTCGAGCGTGCCCATCGCCGCGTGCACCCGCGGCGCGCACGTCAGCCCCGCGCGTGCCAGAATGCCGAACTCGGATTCAAGGATCGCGGCGATTTCCGCCGGCTCCAGCGTGTCGTGCACCAGCGCAAACACCGCGACGCGACGCGACGCCTCGGCTGGTCCGAGCAGACGCATCGCCGTGCACGGGCCTTCCAGCACGGGCCAGAAGGGGTGCCGTACGCCGGCCTCGCGCAGACCCGCGAGCATCGCCTCGATCAGCGCTTCCTCGTGCGCCCGCAACGAGGCCACTCCGCGTTCCAGCATCCATCCGACCGCTGCCGACAGCCCCACGATCCCCATCGTGTTGTGTGACCCTGCTTCAAATCGTTCCGGCATCGACGTCGGCTGCGCGTCCTGCTCGCTCCACGAGCCGGTGCCGCCCTCGCGCGTGGTCGCGACGCGCGCCTCGAACCCCGGGCGGATATACAACCCCCCCGTGCCCTGCGGCCCCATCAGGCCCTTGTGCCCCGGAAAAGCCAGAAGATCGCACCCCAGCGCCTCGACATCGACGGGGATATGCCCGACCGCCTGGGCCGCGTCGATCAACAGCGGCACCCCGCGCGCCCGGCACGCCGCGCCCATCTCCGCCGCGGGCTGAATCGTCCCCGCGACGTTGCTGGCGAGGTTGACCGCGACGAGCATCGGCATCGAGCCGGCGTCCATCGCCGCGATAACTCGTTCCGGCGCGACCTCGCCCGTGTCCGGGTCGGCCTCGACGTGCACGACCTCGGCGCCCTCCTCGGCCAGGGCGTGGTACGGTCGGAGCACCGAGTTGTGGTCCATCGCCGTCGTGATGACGCGCGTGCCAGTCGGGAACCGGCCCCCCGCCGCCAGCCGTGCCGCCCGCGCGACACCCTTGATCGCCAGGTTCAATGCATCCGTCGTGTTGAGCGTGAACACGATCGCCTCGGGCCGCTCCGCGTTCAGCAGCCGTGCCAACCTTTCGCGGGCCTGGCGGATGAGTCGGGCGCCCTCGCGGCTCTCGGCATACTGCCCGCGTCCGGGCGAGGCGCCGCAGTCCTGCGCGTACGCCAGCATCGCCTCGTACACGCACGCGGGCTTCGGGTAACTCGTTGCGGCGTTGTCCAGGTACAGTCGGCCGGGCATGCGAGATTGTACGAGGGCACGCGCCGATACTACCGCCGCCCGACCACGTACACCACCCAATCGTCGCCCAGGTCGGCCCCCTCGCGCACGGGCGTCAGGTGCAGGTTTCCGAGATGATCCATCGCCCCGGCTTCCTGGTCGAACACGTCCACGTGCGTGTACCCCGCCTCGGCGTAGGCGTCGCGCAGTTCCGGCAACGACCACAACCGCCAGTCGTACGTGAACGCGTCGCGCAGCCTACGCGGCGGACGCTGGTCGTACACCGTGAAGTGAATCGCGTTTTCCACCCGCCCCGTCAGCGTGTCCGCCCGGCGCTGGTCCCACTCATACCGCACACGCACGCCCTCGGGCGTGCGCAGCGTCACGCGTCGCGTGCCCGGCGTGAACGCCGAGCGTCCGCCGTAGATATCGCCCACGAACACGCCCCCGCGCCGCAGGCGCGCGCGCGAAAGGCGAAGATACCGCAGCAGCGAGGCTCGCTCGTGAAAGTACCCGAGCGGGAAGTTCAGGGCGGCGATCACGTCCGCGCGGTCGCCGGGGTTGTGCACGTCCGCGCGACGAACCACAATCCCCGGCACCCCCGCGACGCGGCGCAACGGTTCGGGGTCGCGATCCACGGCGATGGCCCGCCGCCCCGACGCGTCGGCGACCCACGCCTTGCACAGCGCCGCCCCGCCGGAGAAGTCCTCCCGCAGCAGGCGCGGGCGTCCGCCGTGCGCGGCGGCGAGGAAGCGGACCATGGCACGCGGGGATTGCACGCATCGCTCGTACAGGTCGTACCGATCGAGGAGAGGTCGCTCGGGCTTGGCACACCGCGGCGTCGGCATGGTCCCACTCCTACGCCATGCGGATCCACCGCATCAGTGTGCGGAAGTCCGGGGGCTTGCCGTACATGAGCACGCCGACGCGGAAGATTTTCGCCGCGCCCCACGCGGCGCCGACGACGCTCAGCACACCCACCAGGATCGACACCGGGATCTGCCACGCGGGCACGGGCTCGCTCCCGCTGAGGCGGATGACCATCACGAAAGGGTTGGTACCGGGGACGAAACTGAGCGCGACGGCGAGGGGCGAGTTGGGGGCGCGTTGTATGACAAACCAGATCAGCCAGGGAATCATCACGATCACCATCACGGGCGTCATCAGGGCCTGCGCTTCGCGCATGTCGTTGACGGCGCTCCCGATCGCCGCCATCATCGACGCGATCAGGAAGTACGCGATGATGAAGAACACGCCGAGGTAGACCAGGCTCGACCACGTGATGAGGTCCAGCCGTTTGAGCAGGAAGGCGACCGAGCCGATGCCCAGGCCCGAGTAGGCGATCAGGATGAGCAGGCCGACGCCCATCTGCCCGATGATCTTCCCGCTCATGAGCTGCACGGGCGAGACGGCGCTGAGGAGCACCTCCATCACGCGGTTGCTTTTCTCCTCGACCGTGGTCGTGAGGAGGTTCGAGCCGCTGGTCATGACCGAGATCATGAGGAGCAGCATGAACCCCATGGGGACCAGCATCATGAGTTCGCCCAGGGAGTTCTTTTCGCCTTCGGGCGTCAGCGTGCGCGCCTCGGCCCGGGGTCGTTCCACCAGCGAGCGCACGTCGCTGGGCGTCAGCCCCGCCGAGCCAAGCCGTTCATCCGCCCGCAGCCGGGCGTCGATGATCGCGTCGGCGACCCGGCGCTGAATCCGTGACTGCACCTCGCCGTCCAGTCGCTGGGCATAGAACGCCAGGTACGGGACGAACGCTTCGCCCGATCGCTGAACGGCCCCGGCGGGAATGACGACCAGGGCCAGGCGGTCGCCCGTGCCCTGAGAAGGCGTCTCGGCGTGCGTTCGCACGGTCGCGTGCTTCACCGATTCTTTCTCGGCGTCGGCATCGGCATCGCGGGGGAGAACTTCCAGGGTGAGTTGCGGCCCCTGCCGGACCATGTTCGCGGCCGCCGCCGAGGCCTGCTTGGAGACATCCTGCCCGGACGCCTCGGCCATGGTCGAAGCGGCCTTGCCGAGGTCGGATTGCTTCAACCCCTCGGCCGCTTCGCGCCCTCGGTCCTCGGCTTCGCGGGCCTCCGCCTCGGGGCCGAACTTGACCGCCAGCCCATCCGCCACCAGCCCGCTCAGATCGATGACGGCGACCGTCCCGCGGATGCGAGGCCCTTCGAACTTCTTCATCCAGGCGATGGCCCCGGCGACCACGAGGATCATCAGCGGGGTCATGACCACGCCCAGCAAAAACCCCTTCGTGAACACCGTCGAGGTGAACTCGCGCCAGGCGATGCACAGCACCTTGTTCATGCGGCTTAGTCTCCCCCCCGGTCGCCCCGCCCGCCGTTGCGCAGCGACGCCCGCAGTAACTCGCGTTCAGACTCCGCGACGGTGTCCTGCACGATCTCGATGAAGATGTCCTCGAGCGTCGGGCGCACAACCTCGATCCGATGGGCCCCTGTGACCGACGCCAGGCGCGGGATCATCTCGGCGGCTTCGACGCCCTCGCGCAACTCGACCCGCACCCGCCCGTTGTGGGCGTGCGTCGACACGACCTCGGGCAACGCGCCCAGGGCCGCGGCCACGTTGGGCTTGCCGGCCTCCAGCTCGACCGCGCGCGGATCAAACCTCGAACGGATCGCGCCCGGCGTGTCGTCCAGCACCTTGCGCCCCTGGTGGATCATCACGATCCGATCGCACAACGCCTCGGCCTGCGACATCTGGTGCGTGGAAAAAATGATCGTCTTGCCCGCGCGATGCTGCTCGTCGATCAGCCCTCGCAGCACCCGCGAGTTCACCGGGTCCAATCCGCTGAACGGCTCATCGAGGATGAGCAGGTCCGGCTCGTGGATCACCGCCGAGATGAACTGCACCTTCTGCTGCATCCCCTTGCTGAGTTCCTCGCAGCGCTTCTTCGCGCAGTCCCCCAGCCCAACGCGCTCCAGCCACGTCTGCACGCGATTGTCCAGCCCGTCACCGTCCATGCCCTTCAGCCGGGCCATGTACGCCAGGAATGCGCCCACCTTCATCTTCTTGTACAACCCGCGTTCTTCGGGGAGGTACCCGATCCGGTCCTTGCTCTCGACCGCCGAGGCGCGACCCAGTACTTTGATCGTGCCGCGGTCGGGGAAGATGATCGACATCACCATGCGGATGGTGGTCGTCTTGCCCGCCCCGTTGGGCCCGATGAACCCGACCAGCGCGCCCGTGGGAATCGCAAGGTCAAAGTCATCAACGGCCACCCGCGGCCCGAAGGCCTTGCGCAGGGCGCGGAGTTCGATGGCGTATGTCACGTGCTGGGTGGCTCCGGGGTGTGCCCGGATTATTGCCCGGCCCGACGTGCGAGTTTCACGCCTCCGAACGGCCTCGCCGAACGCGAACGACGAGCATGCCCAACCCGAGCAGCGTCGCCGCGCCCGGCGTGGGGAGCAGCGTCAGGCCGTACGAGCCGGACCAGTACCCCAGGGTCTGGTCGGCGGCAGGACGAACCGCGCCAAACATGCCCACCAGCCGATCGCCCCCCACGATGGAATACTGGTACGCGCCGAGCGGAAGGGCTTTGAGCGCGTCCCACTGCGCGTCGGTCAGCGTGTACGTCGACGTGCTTGTCGGAACGGTGATGGTCAGCAGAATGTCCGACAGGTCGCCTGCCAGGATCTTGATCTCGAACGTGTCGTTCTCCCCGTTGTTCTGCCGCAGCCAACTGAACGTCGGCGCGCCTCCGGTCACCATGATCGGCGTCGTGACAAAGTCGTCCAGCGGCGAGGGCGACACCTTGTGCTGCTCGAAGATCGCGCCCATATCGACCAAGCCGGCGATCGTGATGGTCGCACCCCCGGCCAGGTCCATCCAGACATCGTGCAAGGTTTCCACGCCACGGAAGCCCGAGGGGGAAGAGGCGTCCGCGATGCTGACGGCCCGCAGGCGACGGTACAGCATGTCGTGTCCGAGCGCGACCCGGTCGTACCCCTCGTTGGCGGCGTCGCCCAAGTCCCACAGGATTCGACACACCGAGAGTTCGTCGCCCTCTCCTTGGCCGTCGTCATTCCCCCACGACGCCGCGCGCGTCTCCAGATTCACCCAGAACCCCTGCACCGTGTCGTCGTACCGCGTGTCGCCCACGTTCGGCACGCCCGCGGGCGTGTGGCCGCCCACCGGGTCGTGGTGCTGCGCGGCAATGCCGGCCCAGTTCGCGAAACCCTCGCCCCAGCCAAGGCGCATGCCCGGCCCCTTTCCGAGCCCGGGGATGTTGCTCGTGCCCCAGGTATGCGGCCCGCCCGGCTCGTTATCGAGCGGGTCGAGGCTCGAGAGGTAGTGCGAATACTCGTGCATCGCCGTGTCCCAGTCGTTCTCGCCACCGGCGACGATGTTCAGGATGCCGTTGAAGTAAGGCACGGTCCCCGCGACCGGGTATGCACAGGCGACGGGCGCCGGCGCCGGGGTAGGGTCGGCCGCTCGCCCCGAGAGGCCAAACCGCCACGACGTGTACATCGCATCCGCGATGCTGAAGGCACGACCATTCGGCGTGCCGTTATCGATGGTTGTATCGATGTGCGTGGAGGGGTCAAGTACATGCCGGAACCCCCCGAAGATGCTGTACGTATTCGCCGCGGTCCCGTCCGAGGCGACAAACCCCGCGTCGTTGTCGGCCAGGACGATTACGGCGTAGCCCGTGTACCCGGGGCGGAATGTGACCGCTTCGCTGTAGTTCCCATCCAGATCTGTCCGGCCCGCGCCGGCGACGACCGAACCGAGGATCGGGTTTTCTTCAATCACGACATACCGCACCCGCCGCGCGTTGTGCGTGCCCCCCGCCGAGTCGGTCCACTTGACGTTTCCGGTTACGGTCACCGCGGACGCCGTCGCGGTTCCCGCGACCAGCGCCAGCACCACGGCGATTCTGGATGTCATGGTTGTATCTCGTTGCGCCGGCGCCCGAGGGCCACACGCCCGCAGGCGTCGAATCGCGTGACACCCCTTTCGGGGCGCTCACGCGGCCAGCGACATTCAACCACATCGCTCCCGTGTTTCCAGCCTATTTCTCAGCAAATTATTCGATTCACGTATCTTCACGGGGAACAATCCATGAACCGTGGCCCAGATTCTCATCATCGCACTCTTTGTTTCTCTCCACCTTTCGACGGCGCTCCAAGGTGATTCCAGGAGCGGTGCAGCGTCCACGATGCTCGGCCCCGTACTTCTCGGGGGGATCGCTTTCCTCTGGATCATCTTCCAGGTTCTTGCGATGACAGTCGGGCGTCGAGTTGATCGTACAGGAAGCCTTCGCGCGGTGGCCGTCCTTGACGTGGCGATGCTGGCCTCCCGCGTCGCCGTGACCGCCGGCGTCATCGCCTCGATCCTCGGGCTTGGGTGGCTCGACGTGGTCCGTGCAGTGACGGGTGATCTCATCCTGATCGACGAACTCCTCGCCATCGCTCCCGCGCTCGCCTTCATCATTCTCACGTGGTGGTCGTACGAGCCGATCGAGCGACGCCTGCGCGAGGCCTTGCTCTGGCGCGAACTTCACGACCCCGCCGGCGTTCCAGTCCACCCGATCCCCTCCCGCGCCGTCGCGGTGTGGCACCACACACGGCATGGGTTGCTGGTCGTCGTGCTCCCGCTCAGCGCCATCCTCGCCTGGAGTGAACTGATCGATCGTGTCTGGCCCGAGATTGCCGCACGCGCGACGGCCGCTCCCGCGTGGATGGGTGATGCCTTGCATTACCTCGGCATCCTGGCCGTGCTGATCGTGACGCCGTTGGCGATCCGTGTCGTGTGGAACACCGTGCCCATCGGCCCCGGCTCGGTGCGCACGCAGGCGCTGGCCGTCGCCGCGAAGTACCGCGTTCGCGTGCGCGGGCCGTACCTCTGGCGTACCCACGGCTCGACGGTCAACGCCGCCATCCTCGGCATTGTCTATCCGCTGCGGTACATGCTTTTCACCGACGCCCTGCTCGAGCGTCTCACCGAGCGGCAGGTCGAGGGCGTCATCGCCCACGAAGTGGCGCACGTCAAACTCCGGCACATGCTCTGGCTTGCCCTCGTCGTGCTCGCGTGTGCCCTCGCCTTCGGGTGGGTGCTCGAGGCCATCGCCCCGCTGGTCCACGCCGGGCCGGCCTGGGATGTCTGGGGCGCGGTGCTCGGGCTGGGGGCGACGCTATTCGTGTTCGGCGTCGTCAGCCGACGCTTCGAGTGGCAGGCCGACGCCTTCGCCCTCCGCCACTTGTCTGGTCCCTCGCCGATCGCCACTCCCGACGCCGCCGACTGCATGGCCGGGGCGCTCGGCGACGTCGCCGCCCTCAACGGCGCCTCCCCGACTCGATTCGGGTTCCGGCACGGCAGTATCCACGACCGTCAATCACGATTGCGGCGATTGGCCGGCGCCCCGCTTGATCAGTTCCCCATCGACCGCCATGTGCGCCTTATCAAGGCCATCACCCTGACCGTGCTCGTCCTCGCTTTACTCACGTCCGCGGCCATGATGCTTCGATAATCTCGCTGCGAGTCACCCATGTCCCTCTCCGCCCTCGAAACCCGCCTTCGCGACCTCATCGCCGCGCGCCGCGATTCCATGCTCGCCGATCTGACGGCGCTCGTGCGCATCCCCACGGGGTACAACCACGCCCCGGGGTTGGATGAAACGCGGGGCATCCTCACCGCCAGGCTCGCCGCCCTGGGGGCCTCGCTCGACCTCATCCCGGGCGACCCCAAGCCCGACTGGATCGACCCCGACGCCTTCGCGACCGGGTCGCCACCGTCCACCGCAGTTGCACGGCGGCCACGGGGCGAGGGCCCGCGCGTGCTCCTCGGCGGGCACCTTGACACCGTCCACGACCCGCGCGGCGCCTTCGATCGGCTCACCCTGGGCGATAACGGCGAAATCGCGCGTGGCCCCGGTGCCGCCGACATGAAAGGCGGCCTGCTCATCGCCATCGTCGCCCTCGAAGCCATTGACGAGGCCGGCGTCCCCCTCTCGTGGGGGTTCTTCCTGAACTCCGACGAAGAAACCGGCTCCTACCACTCTGACGCGGCCCTCCGCCGCATCGCCAAGGAGTACGACGCCGGGCTGATCTTCGAACCCGCGCTCCCCGACGGTTCGCTCGTCGTAGAGCGTCCCGGCAGCGGGCAGTTCCAGGTTCGCACGACCGGCGTTCCGGCCCACGTCGGTCGCGACTTCCGCAAGGGTGTCTCCGCCATCGTGGGCATGGCCGACTGCATCAAGTCCATCAGCGACATGGCCGACCCCGACCGCGGCCTCATCGCCAGCGTCGGCGTCGTGCGCGGCGGGAAGGCCACGAACATCGTTCCCGATGAGTGCACCGCCTGGGGCAACGTCCGTTTCCGCGACCCCGCCATCGCCTCCGAGATTGCCACGCGCTTCGACGATCTCGCCCGCCCCCACGCCGTCGCCGGCGTGCACGTGCGATACTCCTTCAATCGCCCCGCCAAGCCGCTCATCCCGGGTACGCGCGCGCTCGCCACCCTCGCCCAAGCCGCCGCCGCCGACCTTGGCCAGCCCCTCCCATTCGGCGTCACGGGCGGCGTCTGCGACGGCAACAACCTCCAGTCCGTCGGGCTGCCCACCATCGACACGCTCGGGGTCCGCGGCGGGGGACTCCACACCATTGAAGAGTGGGTCGAGGTCGCCAGCCTCGTCGAACGCGCCCAACTCACCGCCGTACTGCTCGCGCGCCTCGCCGAGGGGCGGCTTCAGACCTGACCTCTCGCCACGCTGCATCAATATGCGCGCCCACCATGCGGGCGCAACCACCATCTACAGTTGATCGACGCCGCAGCCGATGAACACGGAGACCGCATGACCATGACCGCTCAACCCGCCGCCGCGCCCTCAACCACCGCCGGTTCGCAACTCCACGCGAGCCCAGCCGTCCGCGCCGCACTCGACGCCATCGTCGCCCAGGTCCAGTCTGCCTCCGCCTCGCTCACCGGCGAGCGCCCGCCCAACCCCGGCCTGAAGGAGTCGTACGAGTCCCTCATGGCCCGCGCCGCCGCCGTGCGAGGCCGCGCCCTGCTCTACCCCTACCTGGGCTCGGGCCTCGGCCGCGGCGCGCTCGTTGAACTCGCCGACGGCTCCGTCAAATGGGACATGATCTGCGGTATCGGGGTCAACTTCTTCGGGCACTCCGACCCCGACCTGACCCGCGCCGCCCTCGAAGCCGGTCTCGACGACGTCGTCAAGCACGGCAACCTCTCCTCCAACTTCGCCGCCTACGAGTTCGCCGAGACTCTCCTCGTCGAAGCCAAAAAAGGCAGCAATCTCCGCTACGCCTACCTCGCCACCAGCGGCGCCATGGCCAACGAGAACGCCCTCAAGGTCTGCTTCCAGAAGAACGCGCCCGCCCCGCGCGTCATCGCCTTCGACGACTGCTTCATGGGCCGCAGCACCACCATGGCTCAGATCGGCGACACCGCCGACTACCGTCAACTCCTCCCCCTCAACGCCCTGGTCGATTACATGCCCTTCTGGGACGAAACCGCCGCCGCCGCCATGGGCGGCAAGTCCCGCTTTATCGACCACGCCGTCGCCACCCTCGATCGTCTCATCCACCGCTACCCGCGCCAGCACGCCTGCTTCATCTTCGAACTCGTGCAGGGCGAGGGCGGCTTCCGCGTCGGCGACCGCGACTTCTTCAAGGCCCTCATGGATGTCTGCAAGGCCAACCGCATCGCCGTCTGGGACGATGAAATCCAGACCTTCGGGCGAACCAACCACATGTTTGCCTACGACCTCTTCAACCTCGGCCAGTACGTCGACGTGATGTGCGTCGGCAAGATGACCCAGGCCTGCGCCACGCTCTACACCGAGGAGTACAACCCCAAGGCCGGCCTGCTCTCCGGTACGTTCACAGGCGAGGGCGTCTCCTTCCGTGTCGGGCAGCGCGTCATCGAGCGCCTCCGCGACGGCGCCTACTACGGCGACGACGGCCTCTTCGCACGCCACCACGCCGCCTTCCGCGCCCACGCCAAGGCCCTCATCGCCAAGCACCCCAACTGGTTCCCTCCCATCCCCACCCTCGGCGGTGGGGGGGATCATCTCGTCGGCGGCGTTGGCGGCATGATGCGCCTGGCCCCCTTTGGCGGCGATAAGAAGAAGATCAACGACGCCTGCAAGGCCTGCTTCGACGAGGGCCTCATCCTCTTTTACTGCGGCCACGGGCCGTTCCACCTCCGCATGCTGCCGCCGCTCCCCGTCTTCAACGAGAGCGATTGGCCACGCGTCTTTGCCTGTCTCGAACGCGGCCTCGCGCGCGTGGGATAGGTCCCGTCATCCTCCCTCCATGGGGGAGGAGGCGAGTCGTCGAGCCGGAGGGGGTTTATCTTCCCCTACGCGAGAAATATCAACCTTGAAGCCGTCGGCGGCGCACGCCCTGCTCACGTCCCGCCGTTCATCGGCTCGAACGCGTCCTCCGCCGCCTTCATCGCTTTCATCATCGCTTCCGCCGCCCGCACTACGCCCATGGGCACGAACAGCCGCATCGTCATCGCCCCGCCTTCCATGGACCCGGCCATGCCCACCGGTGGGATGTTCTTCGGCACCGCGATCTCCTCGCCCAGGTAGTCCTCGAGCATCGGGATCGCCGCGTCCATGATCGTCTGCGTCCCCAGGTACATTTCCATGCTCCGCGATGCAGGCAGGTTTGCCCGGACCACCGCCAGCCCCGCGTCGTCACCCATGCCCTTCCCGCTCTTGGCCGCCTCGATCGCGCTGCTCATCAGCGGCGTATTCTGGCTCATCGTCATGATCAGCCCGCCCTCCGTCGCCGCCGCCATCTGCCCGAATCCGCGGCTCTGCCCGAACAGCGTCTGCATCATCATCCCCGCCATGAACGCGTTGGGATCATTCGGATCGGGCACGATCGTCGTCGCCCACGCGTCGAACTTCACGCCCGACGCCTCGGCCACGTCCTTCTTGTAGTCCACCTTCACCTTCGTGCCCCCGAGCGTCGTCTCCTTCATCTTCTCGCCGTTCTCGCGGATCGCCCCCAGCATCGACTTCGATTCCTTCGTCGAGATAAACGCCACGGTGTTCAGGAAAATCCCCGCGAGCGGGCCGGCCTTGTTCGCCCCGATCACCACCGCCATTCCGTCCGCCTTCTTCATCGCCCCGCTCAACGCGTCGAACGCCGTCGGCACCGCCTCGCCCTCGCCCTTCGCCGGCTCGTCCTGCGACATCAGCGACCGCACCCCGGGTGCGCTCATGTCGAACGCCCCGGCGAGGTAGAACGGCTGCGACGGCAACCTCGCCATCAGCCCCGCCGAGTCCCCGTTCTTCTCGAACATCTTCGCCGACTCCGAACCTTCCGCGAAGACGCCCGCGATGTCCAGCGCGTACCCCGCCTCCGATCCCGTCATCCCGACGACCGCCACGCGGCCGTCCCGCGCGAGCGCCTTCCGCAGGTTGGTGATCGCCGCCCCGGGGCCTTCGATCTGCCCCGCAAGCGCCCCCACGCCGCCCATCCCGCGCCCGACGCCAAAGTCCGCCTCGCCCGATTCGATCTGCTGCTTGTACGCCTGTGCATCCGCGATGATCACCACGTCCGACTCGTCGGCGACCTTCCGCCCCGCCGTCCCCAGCCGCGCCTTGTGCGCCGCAAGGTTCCCGCCATCGGCCTTGAACCCCTCGACCGCCCCTCGCGGCCCACCCAGCAGCGCCACGCCGTTCCCCAGATCGCGCACGCACACCGGCTGGCCCTCGATCACCACCTCGCTGAGGCCCGTCGCCGTGCCGCCCAGCGCCGCCGCGAACGCGGCGTAGTCCGTCACCGGCGCCAGCACGAGGATCGACGGCTCGGGCGCGTCTTCCAGGTCATCTTCCGACGGCGCCGTCGGCATCACCATCGCCAGCGACCCGTCCTTCTTCACCCCCGGCAGCGCCATCAGCCGCTCCGCCGCCTTCAGCAGTTCGCCCCCGGGCATGTCCGCCCGCCCGCCCAGCAGCGCCGTCAGCGGCTTGGCCCGCTCACTCGCCTTCTGCATGTCCCGCGTCACCACGATCAGCGCCGACCCCGCGGGCACCCGATCCAGCACCGCCGGCTGGGCCAGGGCCTGACCGGCCACCACAAGTGCGAACACCCCAACCGCCGAGAGACGCGTGCGCATGAGTTCCCTTTCGTCACAGGGCCAACCCCGGGCACTCCCGCCCGGGCCGCCGCCCCATCGCCCATTGTTCGCACGAACCCCCCTCGCGTTTCAGGCGTCCTTGAACAGCCACGGCACGTGGGTGGGATGGGCTACGGCTCGCACACCCCGGCCACGCCGGACTCGACCCACGCGATGTCCAGCCCGTTCACCGCCCCGTCGTGGTTCATATCCGCGCTCGCCGCGCAGAAGTCCGTCAGGTCGCCCTAGACCACCGCTTCGATGATCTCCACATCGATCCCGTTGGCCGCCCCGTCGCAGTTCACATCGGGGTCGCACGCGGGCGGCTGGACGTCGCCGCCGAGTTGCAGGCGGTAGACACTGCCGCAGGCGACGGAGCCGGTGAGGTTCCCGGAGATCGCCGCGACGAGTCGCGTGTTGTTGCGCAGGGAGTCGGAGTTCTCGCCGAAGGTCAGGCCGGACCAGGTTGTGCCAGCATTCGAAGGCTGAAGAATTGGAAACTCAATTCGGCAGTAGTCGCCCGTAACCAACACCTCAAACGGAGCGTTTCTGGGTTCGCCGGTAGTCAGCGTGATCCGGCCGATGCTGGCTGGATTTGTGCTCGATGTACTTCGGACGCGGATGGCCGTCCATGTGTTGTCGATGTCGGTGATGTTGATCGGGTCGCCCGAGGCGATGTTGTCCGTCACTACCGTCCAGCGGTTTGCGTCGCAACCGATCGTGCTCTTCTCGACCGTGACGGTCTGTGCGAGCGTGCTCGCAGCACTAACAAGAACTGCGCCCCCCCCCCATCAGCATCCGAACTATGATGTTGAACCGCATGTGACGTTCTCCTTTTTCGAGTTGCCCCGAGGAAAACACACAGGGAGCCGAACACAAGAACACCGGAACTCGGACATGGTACCACAGAAGCGATGCGAAGGTTGAAGTCGCCCGCCTGAGAATACGGAAAAACCGAGCCAACCGACGTTACCCGATCGCTGGCGACGCCCCCAGCCGATGAGCCTCGTGTAGCCCTGAACATCTGGTTGTTGATGTGCAGGACGCCTTCAGTCAGTTCATTCCCCATGCCCATGAGGTCCTGCAATCCCCAGATGCTCGGGGTCAGCGGGTAACTCCCCAGCGGGATGTCGTAGTGCGCGAAGTTCGGGAGGCTGAACCCCGCGTTGGCCTGGCCCGTGCCGTCGCCGCCGAAACTCGGCGGGGGGCCGTACGTCGCGGGCGATTCGCTCCCGTTCGCGTATGTCCACCAGCCGTTGTTGCTCGGGTTGCTCGGGTCCCAGTGCGCGGCCTTCAACCACTCGTCCAAACTCGGAATCCAATATCGCGCCCCCGCGCTGCGCGTGAGTTGATCCGTCCACTGCCCGTCGGGCAGGTTGGTGAAGGAACTCACGTCGTACGCGCCGCTCTGGATGCTGGCGAGGTCGCTGCCCTTGCCGTTGTGGAGCCAGTTGCAATACATCGCGGCGGTGCGCCAGGTGACGGCGTACGCCCCGACGTTGGCCGCGTCGGGGATCGAGCGCAGGCGGTGGCGCGTGCCCGGGCCGGTGTAGGTGGGATCGACCTCGGCACCCCAGTCGAGCGGGGCCCGAAGCCACGGCACCTGCTGCTCGCGCGTCAGGAACGTATTGAAAAACTCCAACCACTGCCCGGTCGAGACCTCCGTGCGGGCCATGAAGTACTCGTACCCCACGCTGCCGCGCCCGGTGGTGTAGCCGAAGGGATCAAACCCCGAGTAGGCCGGGTTGTTGGGATGGGTGATTCGGATGAACTCGAGGCCGGAGAGCGGGTCGAAGGTGGGTTGGGCGAGGGCGGTCGGCGTGGCGAGTGCGGCGATCCCTATCGCCCAGGTGAAACGGCCGGGCCATCTCACCCCGGCACCCCTGGAGCCCGCGTCTGGCCGCGGACCCCCCGGCCCGAGAACCGTGCGTGCGGCCGCGCTGCCCGCCGAGGCGTTCATGCCGTAACTATGCACCACGCGGGGCCGGGGTGCCAGTGAAACTCGAAGAATAACTTCGCCGGGGAGGTCGGCATTGAGGAAACCGTGCACGCGCGGCCGGGGACGCAGGGAACACGGTTTGCCGGACGCAGGTCCGCAGGTCGAGCGGACTACGCCGCCCGGCTCTCGCCCTCTTCGTCGTCGGTGAACGCGTCGTCGAAGCGGTCATCCTCCGACGTGAGCGACGCCGACACGGGGCCGTCCGCGCCGTCAGGCTCGAACGGCGGCGCATCCCCGCCTGATGGGTGTGTCGCCGGCGCATCGCCGTTGAACACCGTGGCGATGCCTTTCGCTTTCGCCTCTTCCCCGGCCAGGTGCTTCATCCGCGTCCAGTCGTCGAGCGTGATCAGCACGTCCCGCGCCACGCTCCCCTTGTGGTCCGAGATGATCCCCGCGATGCCCATGAGGTCGATCAGGCGGCTGGCGCGCGTGTACCCGATGGCCAGGCGCCGCTGGAGCAGCGACACGCTCCCGCGCTTCGTTTCCAGCACGATCTCTACCGCGCGGGGGAAGAGCGGGTCTTCCTGCGCCGCGGCGAGACTCGCCGACGAGTTGTTCTGGCTTTGAAGCAGCCGCTCCTCGTCCGACAGGTTCGACAGGCCCGAGCCTTCGCCCCCGCCCGCGCGAATCTGGAGCAGCGACCGCTCGAAACTCGGCCCGGCTACGTCGCGCATGAACTTCACCACGCGGCGAATTTCCAGGTCGTCCACCAGCGTCCCCTGTGCCCGGCTTAGTTTGCTCGACCGCGGCGAGAGGAACAGCATGTCGCCGTGCCCCAGCAGCAACTCGCCCCCCTTCTGGTCCAGCACGATGCGGCTGTCCATGCCGCTGGCCACCTTGAAGGCAATCCGGCAGGGCATGTTGCTCTTGATCAGCCCCGTCACCACGTTCGCCTGCGGCCGCTGCGTCGCCAGGATCAGGTGAATCCCCACCGCGCGGGCCTTCTGCGCGATGCGGATGATGTGCCCCTCCACCTCCTTGTTCGTCATCATCAGGTCCGCCAACTCGTCGATGATAAACACCATGTAGGGCAGTTTCCGCGGAATTCGCGCCTCTTCCTCCGGCGTCTGCGGCTTCATCCGGTCCTTCAGTTCCTCCCACGGCAGGTCGTTGAACGCCGCGATGTCCCGGCACCCCGCCTCGGCCAGCAGTTCGTACCGCTCGTCCATCTTCGTCGTCGCCCATTCCAGGATCGCCGCGGCCTTGCTCATCTCCGTCACGACCGGGCACATCAGGTGCGGGATGTCCTTGAACTGGCTCATCTCCACCATCTTCGGGTCCACCAGCACCATCTTCAGTTCGCTCGGCTTCTTCGTGTACAGGAACCCCATGATGATCGTGTTCATGCACACGCTCTTGCCGCTCCCGGTCGTCCCGGCGATCAGCATGTGGGGCATCTTCGTCAGGTCCTCGATCAGCGGCTCCCCGCTCGCGTCCTTGCCCAGGAACGTCGGCAGCTTCATGTGCGCGTACTTTTCCCCTGTTCCCATCAACTCCTTCAGCCGCACTTTCTCCTTCGTCGTGTTCGGCACCTCGATCCCCACCGTGTCCTTGCCCACCTGGTTCGCCACGATGCGGATGTTCACCGCCTTCAACGCCCGCGCGATGTCGCTCGACACCGCCGACAACGCCGCCACTTTCGTCCCCGGCGCCAGTCGCACGTCGAACAGCGTGATCACCGGTCCGGACTCGATCCCGACCACCTCCCCGTCGATCCGGTACTGCCGCAGCGCGCTCTCCAGCGCCGTCGCCTGCTCTCGCACGTACTCCTCCAGCCGCGCGTTGAAGTTCTCCTCCGGGTTCTCGAGCAAATCCAGCCCGGGGAACTTGTACTCCTTCACCGGCTCCTCGCCCAGCGTCTCCCCGCCCCCGCCCCGCATCTCGGCCAGGTCCGCCTCCGTCGCCACCTGCTTGTTCGCCTGCCCGAACACCACCGGCAACTTCGCGATTTTCTCCCGTAGCGCGTCCTCGCTGTAGACCTGCGCCGGCCCGGGCACCTCCTCGTCCACTTCCGGCTCGATCTCCGCCTCGTCGCTCGGCACCAGGGGCTTCTTCCGCCGCGTCGGTTTCGATTCAATCTCCGCCTCGGCCGACACCAGGGCCGCTTCTTCGTCCGGGTCCGCGATGCCCAGCCGATCCGCGTCGGGTTCCACGTCCGCCTTCGGCTTGCGTCCCTTCACGATCCGCCCGGCGCTCGCCGCATCGTCCAGGTCATCCAGCCGAACGCGCGGCTTCGTTCCTCGGCCCGTCACCTTCCCCCAAAGCCGCGATATCAGGCTCCCGCTCGCCTTCGCCGCCACGCCCGCGCCGACCAGCGCCGCTTCGCCCGCCGCCGAGCCCACCGTCACCGCCGCCGGAACCCCCTTCTTCCGCGTGAACGCCCACCCCCATGTCGCCAGCGCGAAGACCCACTCGTCCATGGCCACCACCGCGCCGATCGCCGCCATGATCAGCAGCACGATCCCGGCGCCCAGCGACCCCAGCCGCAACGCCAGTTCGCCCGACAGCACCGTCCCCACCAGCCCGCCCGGCAGTCCCGGCATCGACCCCGACGACGGGAACATCAACCCTTGCAGCCCCGCTACCGCGCACGCCAGCATCACCAGCCCAACCAACCGGATCAGCACCTGGTGCACGGCCTGCCCCGCCGCCGCCCACAGGAAGCCCAGCCCCATCAACCCGGCCAGCACCCATGCCCCGAACCCCAGCGCCTTGAAAAGCGTGTACGACACGTACGCCCCGAGTGGGCCGCACCAGTTCGCCACGGGGTTGTTCGCCGGGTACACCACGTGCCCGGGCGGATCGGCGGGGTGATGCCCGATCAGGCTCCCCATCACGAACGCCCACGCCCCCACGAGCAGCAGAATGGTGAAGACCCGGACCACGGTCAGCCCGCCGCGGCGGGTGGTAGCACGCTTGGATTCGCCCATAGTCCCGTACTTATCGGCCTAAATCAGCAAGCGGGTCGAAACTTGTGTGGGATGGTTGTGGTACACAGTTCTCGAAAAACCGTATCAGGATCGAACTGGAGCTTGACACGCAGGGGGGGGGGGGGGGTGAACCCCACTTGTGGATACCACTGCCCCTTTGTCTTGCCGGGGGGGTGCTCAAAGGCGCCGATACCAGCGCTGTAGAACCCACCCCTGCGTGGG
>BQMO01000020.1 GCA_022180725.1 Phycisphaerae bacterium | reverse complement strand
CCAGGACGGCGCACAAGGCCCGATGGGGCCGCAGGGTCCGCAGGGTGAAGTCGGCCCGCAAGGGCCGGCCGGCGCGCAGGGTCCCCAGGGTGAAGTCGGCCCGCAAGGTCCAGCAGGCGCTGACGGCCAGGACGGCGCACAAGGCCCGATGGGGCCGCAGGGTCCGCAGGGTGAAGTCGGCCCGCAAGGTCCGGCCGGCGCTGATGGCCAGGACGGTGCGCAAGGCCCGATGGGGCCGCAGGGTCCGCAGGGTGAAGTCGGCCCGCAAGGGCCGGCCGGCGCGCAGGGTCCCCAGGGTGAAGTCGGCCCGCAAGGTCCAGCAGGCGCTGACGGCCAGGACGGCGCACAAGGCCCGATGGGGCCGCAGGGTCCGCAGGGTGAAGTCGGCCCGCAAGGGCCGGCCGGCGCGCAGGGTCCCCAGGGTGAAGTCGGCCCGCAAGGCCCGGCCGGCGCTGACGGCCAGGACGGCGCACAAGGCCCAATGGGGCCGCAGGGTCCCCAGGGTGAAGTCGGCCCGCAAGGTCCGGCCGGCGCTGACGGCCAGGACGGTGCACAAGGCCCGATGGGGCCGCAGGGTCCCCAGGGTGAAGTCGGCCCGCAGGGTCCGGCAGGCGCTGACGGCCAGGACGGTGCACAAGGCCCGATGGGTCCGCAGGGTCCCCAGGGTGAAGTCGGCCCGCAAGGGCCGGCCGGCGCTGACGGCCAGGACGGCGCACAAGGCCCGATGGGGCCGCAGGGTCCCCAGGGTGAAGTAGGCCCGCAAGGTCCGGCCGGCGCGCAGGGTCCCCAGGGTGAAGTCGGCCCGCAAGGTCCAGCAGGCGCTGACGGCCAGGACGGTGCGCAAGGCCCGATGGGGCCGCAGGGTCCGCAGGGTGAAGTCGGCCCGCAAGGTCCGGCAGGCGCTGACGGCCAGGACGGTGCGCAAGGCCCGATGGGGCCGCAGGGTCCGCAGGGCGAGGTAGGCCCGCAGGGGCCGGCCGGCGCGCAGGGTCCGCAGGGTGAAGTCGGCCCGCAGGGTCCGGCAGGCGCTGACGGCCAGGACGGTGCACAAGGCCCGATGGGACCGCAGGGTCCGCAAGGTCCGCAAGGTCCGCAGGGTGAAGTCGGCCCGCAAGGGCCGGCCGGCGCTGATGGCCAGGACGGTGCACAAGGCCCGATGGGGCCGCAGGGTCCGCAGGGTGAAGTCGGCCCGCAAGGTCCGGCCGGCGCGCAGGGTCCGCAGGGTGAAGTTGGCCCGCAAGGGCCGGCCGGCGCTGACGGCCAGGACGGCGCACAAGGTCCGATGGGGCCGCAGGGTCCGCAAGGTCCGCAGGGTGAAGTCGGCCCGCAAGGGCCGGCCGGCGCTGACGGCCAGGACGGCGCACAAGGTCCGATGGGGCCGCAGGGTCCGCAGGGTGAAGTCGGCCCGCAAGGTCCGGCCGGCGCGCAAGGTCCGCAGGGCGAGGTAGGCCCGCAGGGGCCGGCCGGCGCGCAGGGTCCGCAGGGTGAAGTCGGCCCGCAAGGTCCGGTCGGCGCGCAGGGTCCGCAGGGCGAAGTCGGGCCGCAGGGGCCGCAGGGTCCGGCCGGTCCGCAGGGCATTCAAGGTCTCCAGGGTCCGGCGGGCACCGACGGCGCGGAAGGTCCGATGGGTCCGCAAGGGCCGCAGGGTGCTACGGGTGCGCAAGGACCCCAGGGACCCGCCGGGCCTGGGCACACGCTGATCCTGAAGGCCGCGGACGAGAGCCTCAACAGCACCACCACGCTTCAGGATGACGATCACCTCACCTACGCGCTGCAAGCGAACGAGCACGTCGAGTTCGAGGCGTTTATTCTGACCACACAGGCACACAACAACGCGGACATCAAGTACACCTTCGCGGTACCGACGGGCGCCACGATCCTGTGGACTGCGAGCAAGCAACTCACGACCAGCGCGACCGTAACCCAGGAGATCCCCGTCACGGCGTCGGGCACCACGCGCGTGAACGACTTTGCCGCCGGCGA
Organism: Phycisphaerae bacterium; assembly: GCA_022180725.1. Classification (GTDB taxonomy): domain Bacteria; phylum Planctomycetota; class Phycisphaerae; order Phycisphaerales; family UBA1924; genus RI-211. The sequence continues at coordinate 66,136 of BQMO01000020.1, read as the reverse complement.
TCTCATCCTCACGCGCGTGCGTGGCTACGTCCGCAACGGGTCCACGGCGGGCAGTCTCACACTCCGCTGGGCGCAGAACTCCTCCAACGGGAGCAACATCACCGTGAAGCAGGACAGTTTCCTGAAGATCGGGAAGTTCTGATCGCCACCGTCACCGCGACGTCACGACACCCGACCGCCGGCTCGCGTGCCGGCGGTTTATTTCGTGGATCGGCGCGTCGCGAGCCGCTGGGCACGCCGGATGGGTCGGTACGTGGCGATTACTTGCCCGCAAAGTCGATGAGCCGGGCCAGTTCGTTGCGCAACTGCGCCCGCGGCACGACGCGGTCAACCAGGCCCGATTTCTGGAGGAACTCGCTGCGCTGGAAGCCCTCGGGGAGTTCCTGGCGGATAGTCTGCGCGATGACGCGCGGGCCGGCGAAACCGATGAGCGCGTCCGGCTCGGCGAGGATCACGTCGCCCAGCATCGCGAACGAAGCCGTCACCCCGCCCGTGGTCGGGTCGGTCAGCACGCTGATGAACAGCCCGCCGGCGTCGTCATAGCGGGCCAGGGCCGCGGAGGTCTTGGCCATCTGCATGAGGCTCAGCCCGGCTTCCTGCATCCGCGCCCCGCCCGAGCAACTCACGATCACCAGCGGCAGAGAATCGCGCGTGGCGTGCTCGATGCTCCGCGTCACCACCTCGCCCACGACCGACCCCATCGACCCCATCATGAACGTAAGGTCGAGGCAGCAGAGCATGGTGGCCCGGCCCTTGATGAAGCACGTCCCCGCCTTCACCGCGTCGACGCGTCCAGTCTTGATCTGCTCGGCCAACAGGCGGTCCTTGTACCCCTTGAGGTCCTTGAACCCCAGCGGGTCCGTCGGCGTCAGGTTCGCGAACATCTCCTGGAACGTGCCCGTGTCGGCCAGTTGCTTCACCCGCTCGGCGGCTCCGATGCGGTTGTGGAACGAGCATTCCGGGCACACGTGGAGGTTGGCCTCCAGGTGCCGCTTGTAGACCATCTTGCTGCACGACGAACACCGGACCCACATCCCCTCGGGGATCGAGGCGCGGCGCTGCGGGCGAACATCGCTCCACGTGCGTGCGTTCCCGTCGGCGGCTGCCTTGGCCATATTGATCCTCGCGTGCCCCGTGAGGCGACTTCCATCCGCCCCGCTCCGCCGTCCGGGCGATTCCCACTCCATCGGACGGCGTGGCAAGTTGGCGGGAGTGTATCACAACCCGCGCGAAACGCGAGCGTACGAACGAACTCCGATAATCCACGCGATAAGCGGGCACTAACCACGCAGCGACGCGACGACGGCGGACCGCTGCCCCGGCGCGACGCCGAAGAAGGAGGATCCGGCCACGATGACATCGCACCCGGCCTCGCGCACCGCGCGGGCGTTGCTCGGGCCGATCCCGCCATCCATTTCCAGACGCTGCGACGGGCGGAGCAGAGGCCGAATCGCGCGGGTCTTCTCCAGGGTCTCGGCGATGAACGCCTGCCCGCCGAAGCCGGGGTTCACGGACATCACCAGCACGAGGTCCACGTCGGCGACGTGCGGGAGGATTCGTTCGACGGGCGTGGGCGGGTTGATGGCCAGCCCGGCGTCGACGCCCAAGGCGCGGATGGCCTTCGCCAGCGGCGCGATGCGCTCGGGGGCGACGACTTCGACGTGGAAGGTGAGCATGTTCGCGCCGGCCTTGGCGAACGGCTCGACGTACGACGCGGGGTCGGTGATCATCAGGTGCACGTCGAGGTACGCCTCGGGCAGCGTCCGCCGAAGCGCCCTGCACAGGTCCGGGCCCATGGTGAGGTTGGGCACGAAATGCCCGTCCATCACGTCCAAATGCAGCAGATCAGCCCCGGCGTCGATTGCACTGCGACAATCCGCACCCATCGCGGCAAAGTCGGCGGCGAGCACCGAGGGCGCGATCAGGGGCAGGCGGGGCGGGGCGGTCAGGAGGCTCATGCGCCGCGAGTGTAGCGGCGGGGGGCACGCTACCGAGCGCCATGCTCCCCCCCGGCTCAACACATCGCCGTCGCTCGGGACGCGACCGCTACGATTCGTGCGATGACCGACCTGAGCACACTGCGATCCCGTCTCGAAGCGATCGGGCAGGGCCACCTGTTCCGCTACTTCGACGGCCTGACCATCGATCAGCGCGTCGCCTACCTCGCGCAACTCCAGTCGCTGGACGTGGACGCCTTGCCCGGGCTGATCGAGACGTACGTCACGCACACACCAGCCGCGGAGGTGCCCGCCGATCTGAAACCTGTTCCTTATTACCCCTTCAACCCCGCGGCCCGGGCGCGGGCGTGGCACCGGCACGAGGCCAAGGCCCGGGGCGAGGCACTGGTGCGCGCGGGCAAGGTCGCGGCGTTCGTCGTGGCGGGGGGGCAGGGATCGCGCCTGGGGTTCGACGGCCCGAAGGGGTGCTTCCCCGCCGGAGCGGTGACGGGGAAGACGCTCTTCCAGATGTTCGCCGAGAACCTGCTGGGCGCGAAGGACCGTTACGGGGCGGTCGTGCCGTGGTACATCATGACCAGCCCCCTGAACCACGACGCGACGGTGGCGTTCTTCAAGGCGCACGCGTACTTCGGGCTGAACGCCGACGACGTGATGTTCTTCCCGCAGGGCGTGATGCCCTCGCTCGATCTGGCCACGGGGCGGGTGCTGCTGGCGAGCAAGGGGGAGATCGCGACGAACCCGGACGGGCACGGGGGGTGCGTGCGGGCGCTTCACGTGTCCGGCGCCTTGGCCGACATGCGACGCCGGGGTATCGAGCACCTTTCGTACTTCCAGGTGGACAACCCTCACGCGCGGGTGATCGACCCGGCCTTCCTGGGGCTGCACGCGGGGGCGGAAGATTCCTCCGGCGAGATGTCGAGCAAGATGGTGGTGAAGGCCTCGCCCGACGAAAAGGTCGGCGTGTTCTGCCTGGCAGGGGGGAAGGTCCGCGTGGTCGAGTACTCGGACATGCCCGCGGCGCTGACGACGGCCCGGAACCCGGATGGTTCGCTCACGTTCAACGCCGGGTCGATCGCCATTCACGCGATCGGGGTGGAGTTCCTGGAGCGGCTGGCGACCGATCCGAGGTTTGCCCTGCCCTTCCACCGCGCAGAGAAAAAAGTGCCGTGCATCAACCCCGAAACGGGGCAGCCCGTGACGCCGACGGCGAACAACGCCGTGAAACTCGAGAAGTTCGTCTTTGATGCGCTCGCGCTGGCGCGGGCGAGCATCGTGTACGAGACGGACCGGCTGGAAGAGTTCGCGCCGATCAAGAACGCGACGGGCGTGGACAGCGTCGAGACGTCCAAGGTGCTGCAAACGAAGCGGGCGGCACGGTGGCTGCAGGCGTGCGGCGTGGACGTGCCGATGACCCCCGCGGGCGAACCGGACTGCGTGATCGAGATCTCGCCGCGGACGGCGACGAGCGTGGTCGAGTTGCGTGCGGCGATGCTCCCCACCGCCGTCGAGCGCGGAAGCCGGATCGCGCTGTGATCCCCCGCTTTGCCCAGTTCCCCAAGGCCCTCGCCGAGCGGACCCGCCGCGTAACGCTCGCGGGCGTGCCCGCGATCATCGCCCACCCGGACTGGGCCACGCCCGCGCCGACGGTGATCTGGATGCACGGGCGCACGGTGTCCAAGGAGATCGACCCGGGGCGATACCTGCGGTGGATTCGCGCGGGCATCGCGGCGGTCGCGCTCGATCTGCCGGGGCACGGCGAGCGATTCGACGCCAAACTCCAGCACCCCGATCGCGTGCTCGACGTGGTGGAGCGGATGCTGGGCGAGATCGATCACGTGATCGATGCGCTGGCGGCGCCCGAGTTCGAGCGCGTGGTTGACTTGGAGCGGCTCGGGGTCGGCGGGATGTCGGCGGGTGGCATGGTGACGTTGCGGCGGCTGTGCGAGGGGCACGACTTCGTCGCCGCCGCCGTCGAAGGGACGACAGGGTGGCTGGAACGGCTGTTCGGCGATGAGGCCCCGTCGCGCGGACCGTGGAACGTCGCGGAGAAGAGCGAGCAACTGGCCCGGCTGGACCCCGTCCGTCACCTGGCCGGGATGAGACCGGTACCGATGCTCCTGCTCAGCACGACCACGGATCGGATGGTGCCGTACGACGCGGTGACGGGGTATCTGGACGCGGTGCGGGCGCACTACGCGGCCCGGGGGGCCGACCCGGGGCTGATCCGGCATCGGGCCTGGGCGAATACCGGCGCGCCCGACGAGCACGCGGGGTTCGGGCGCTTCGGGAATGATGCGAAAAACGAACAGACGGCGTTTCTGCAGGAGGTTTTCAGGCTTCCGGGGCGCGGCGAGCGCGCGGGCTAGGATTCGATGGAATTCGTTGCAAACTCACACCATCCCCGGGAGTTGGAACATGAAGCGTGCATCGTGGCTTGGCGCGGCGGCGTTGGTTCTCTTCACGCAGGCGGGGTTGGCGACGCCCCCCACCGATGACCAGATCGGCGAGGCGCTGACGAAACTGTCCGCGCCGCCCGCGGAGGGGCAGAAGGCCCGCCCCCGGGCCGAACTGGCCAAGGAGGCCTTCAAGGACCTGAGTTTGGGCGAGGCGACGCTGGCGCAGTTGGAGCGTCTGAACCAGGCGCGGGTCTTCCCGCTGCTGACGGACCAGGCCGCGGCGATCCGCACGCGCCTGGCTGAGCTGACCGGCGACCGCGGCCTGGACGGCGTAAAGGCGTATGAGATGCTCCTGGCGGCCTCGTCGCGCCCGACGTCGATGGACGCCGAGGGCGTGAAGGCGTACCGCACCCAGGTCGCCACGACGGTCGCGGGCGCGCTGGCGCACCCGGCCCTGACGGAGGCTCTCTCGAAGGAGATCGGGCTGAGCATCGTGTCGTCGATCGGGGGCGTGGCGCCCGAGCAGTTCAAGGCCGCGGGGCTGCTGCCGCTGGTCGAGAAGGTGCTGAAGGCGGACCTCCCGCCGCGCGCGGCGATGGCGATGGTGGGCGTCTTCGACACGATCGCGGATGACGACTTCGGCGCGGACCGCGCGACGATCGACCGCGTGCGGCTCGCCGTGAATGACGCGATTGAACGATCTCTCCCCGCGTTGACGGCGGAACTCGAGCGGGCCGAGGCGGCGCTCGCCGCGGTGCCGGCGGGGGACGAGGCCGACGGCCAACGCGCCGCGGCGACCTCGCGCCGCGATATGGCCACCCGGATGATCCAGAGCGCCGGGCGGTCGATGGAGTACCTCACCGGCGCGTACGCCCGGGGCGAACTCGTCGGGCACCCGGCCCCGAACATCGCGTTCACGTGGTCGACGCTGGGCGAAATGGCGACCTCGCTGAGCGATCTGAAGGGCAAGGTGGTGGTGCTGGACTTCTGGGCGACCTGGTGCGGGCCGTGCATCGCCAGTTTCCCCAACATCCGCCAGTTGCAGGCGCGGTACGAGGGCTTCCCGGTCGTGATCCTCGGCGTCACGAGCCTCCAGGGGTACCACATCGATCAGAAAGCGACCGACCCGAAGAACCGCCGCATCGACACGAAGGACAACCCCGCGAAGGAATATGAACTCATGCCCGGGTTCATGAAGGACCTCGAGATGACCTGGGCGGTGGCGTTCGGCGAGACCAACGTCTTCAACCCGCAGTACGGCGTGCGGGGGATCCCGCACGTAGCCATCATCGACCCCGCGGGCGTGGTGCGCTTCCGCGGGCTGCACCCCGGCGGCGACCCCGCCGAGGAGGCCGAGAAGATCGACGGGCTGCTGAAGGAGTTCAAACTCCCCATGCCCGCGTCGCCCATGCCCTCGAAGAACGCGAAGGACGAGAAGCCCGGCGGGTAAACGGAATGATCGCGTGGATGTTCGGGGGCGAGCCCGTCGGCTCGCCCCTTTTTCATGGTTGACCACTGCCCATACGCTCGCCGGATGTCCCTCGCCCGCTTCTACCCGCTCCGCGGCCTGCCTAACCAGGGGCAGATCTGGTCGTGGATCTCCTTCGACGTAGCGAACCAGTCGTTCACGCTCATCATCAACACGCTGCTTTTTCCCGTGTTCTTCGAGAAGATCGTGGCGCGCGGGTCGGCCCACCCGTCGACGCTGTGGTCGATCGTGACGGCGGCGTCGATGCTGCTGGTGGTGCTCGCCTCGCCCGTGGCCGGGGCCGTGGCGGACGAACGCTCGTGGAAAAAGGCGGCGTTGCTCGTCACCGGGTTCTCGTGCGCCGTGATGACGTGTCTTCTGGGCGTGATTCAACCCGATCAGGTGTGGCTCGCCGCGCTCATCTACATCCCCGCAAACTTCATGTTCTCGATCGGGGAGAACTTCCTGGCGTCGTTCCTGCCGGTCTTGGCGCGACGGGAAGACTTCGGGCGGGTGTCGGGCTTCTCGTGGGCGGTCGCGTACGGGGCGGCCCTGGTGCTGCTGGTGCTCACCGCGGGCACGATGATGCTTCTGGGGCTGCAGGATCCGGACCGGTGGAGGCCATTCTTCGTGCTCTCCGGCGTCTGGTTCTTCGCGTTCACCATCCCCACGCTCGTCGTGCTGCGTGAGCCGCGGGGCGCGGCGACGCACGCGGCCCGCAACGTGTGGACGGTGGGATTCGTGCGCCTGGCCGAGAGTCTTCGCCGCGTGAAGGAGTACCGGGACCTGGCGCGGCTGCTGGTGGCGTCGCTCTTCTACGGTGCGGGGATGAACGTCATCATCTTCTTCGCGTCGATCCTCGCGGTGCAGTTCGGGTTCAAGGACGAGGCCCTGGTCGTGTTCGTCGCCGTCATCACCGTGTCGGGCATCGTCGGCACGCTCCTGCCCACGTACTTCCAGGACCGCCTCGGGCACAAGCGGACGACGATCCTCCTGCTGCTGGTGTGGCTGGTGACGGCGGGGGCATTCGCGCTCTTCGCGCATCTGCGGCTGCGCAGCCCTGGCACGGTGCCCGCCTGGCCCTTGTGGATCTTCGGAAACCTGATCGGGTTCGGGCTGGGGTCGCTGGGGTCGGCCAACCGGGCCTTCGTGGGGTACTTCACGCCCGAATCGCGCACCGCGGAGGTCTTCGGCCTGTGGGGCATGGTCTTCAAACTGGCGGCGGTGCTGGTGGTGCCATTCGCGCTGGTGAAGGATCGGCTGGGGACGCCGGCCTCGCTGCTGGTGCTGGCGGGGTTCATCCTGATCGGGCTGCTGATCACGCTGAGCGTGGACGAGCGCCGCGGCGCCGAGGCCGCCCGGGGCGGCACGGGCGCGGGCTGAATACGCTCCCCAAGAATGACCCGGACGAACACTCGCACCATGCCGATGGCTCCCGACAAGCCCGTGGCGCCCAAACTATCCGACGTGCCTACGCCCGAGGGGCGATTTGGCGCTTTCGGGGGACGGTATGTGCCCGAGACACTCATCGCCGCTTTGGAGCAGTTGAGTGCGATGTACGAACGCATCTGCCGCGACGGGAAGTTCTGGGACGAGTTGCACGACCTGCTGCGGACATACGTTGGGCGTGCGACGCCGCTGTTCAAGGCGGAACGGCTGACGGGGCACGTGCGGGCGGGCGCGGGGGCCGGGCGAGGGGCGACGATCTGGCTGAAGCGTGAAGACCTGGCCCACACCGGGGCGCACAAGATCAACAACACGCTGGGGCAGGCGATGCTCGCGGTGCGGATGGGGAAGCAGCGGGTGATCGCCGAGACGGGGGCGGGGCAGCACGGGGTGGCGACGGCGACGGCGGCGGCGCACTTCGGGCTGGCGTGCGACGTGTACATGGGGGCCGAGGACGCCCGCCGCCAGCACCTCAACGTCGTGCGGATGAAGATGCTCGGGGCGAACGTGGTCGAGGTGGACGCGGGGTCCAAGACGCTGAAGGACGCGACCAACGAGGCCCTGCGGGACTGGATGGGCAGCAGCGACCACACGCACTACATCCTGGGGTCGGTGGTCGGGCCGCACCCCTTCCCGATGATCGTCCGCGACTTTCAGAGCATCATCGGGCGGGAGATCAAGGCTCAGAGCCTTCGGCTGATGCAGAAACTGCCGGACACGATCGTGGCGTGCGTGGGCGGCGGCTCGAACGCGGCGGGGGCGTTCTTCCCGTTCATCGATGAAGCCGCCGTGAAGTTGGTCGGGGTCGAGGCGGGCGGACGGGGGAAAGGGCCGGGGGAGCACGCCGCCCCGCTGAACCTCGGCAAGCCCGGCGTGCTGCACGGGTCGATGAGTTATGTGCTTCAGGATGAAAACGGGCAGACCGCCGACGTGCACTCCTGCTCGGCGGGGCTGGACTACCCCGGCGTCGGCCCGGAACACTCGTACTGGAAGGACGCCGGGCGGGTGAGTTATACCGCGGCAACCGACGCCGAGGCCCTCGACGCTTTCACGCTGCTGGCGCGAACGGAGGGGATCATCCCCGCGCTCGAATCGGCCCACGCGGTGGCGCACGCACTCCGCGCGGCGGTGGAGATGAAGGCGGACCAGCATCTCGTCGTCAATCTGTCGGGGCGCGGGGACAAGGACGTGGACGAGGCTGCGCGGCTGCTTTCGATTCGGGCCGAATCCCCACCCGGGCGTTGAAGCCGAGCCGGGACGATGGCCGATGCGACACGAGGCAGGGACCGTTCCGAGTTTTGTGGAACGAAGGTCGGGCGTGGCCGTAAGACTCCTTGGAGGATTCGTGAAGGCATGGGTGCTCATCGCGGGGCTGGCCGGGTTGCCGATTGGGGCGACGGGGCCGGCCATCGCCCAGGGGACAACTCAGCCAGCGCCAACGGTGGCCGAGGCAGCCAGAACCTTGGCGGATGCGACGAACGCCGAGACGGTCCGACGGGCCGCGGCCCAGTTCCTTGTTTCGCGAGCCGAATCCAGCGAAGCCCGGGAGGCGATCGAACGGGAACTCTCGCTCCCGTTGTCGGGCACGGGGGGCGGCGGGCTGTTGCTCGACACGATCCGGGCGTCGTCAGACCCGTCGAATCGGTTGTTCCCGATCCTCACCCAGCGATTGGACAAGGCGGCGGAGTCGGAAATCCCCCGGATTATCGGGGCGATCAGCCCGTTCCGCACACGCGACGCGGCTCGGTTGCTTGTGACGTACCTGGACCCGGGGCTGCCCGACGCCGTCCGCCAGGCGGCGGGGGAGGCGCTGAGCCGGCTGAGCGGCCAGACCGACCGTGGGACGGACGTTGTGGCGTGGTCACGCTGGCTCCACGAGGCCGAGCGGATGACCGAATCGCAGTGGCGACTGAGCCTGGCGCAGTCGTGGGCGAGGCGGGCCCAGGGGTTGGAAGAAGAACGCGCGAGGCTGGCCCGGTCGCTCGTGGCGTCGCTCCGGGAGTTGCACCTGGCGACCGCACCCGCGAAGCGATCGTCCTTTTTGGCGTCGCTCGTGGCCTCGGAAACGCCCGAGGTGCGCGACCTCGGGTTGGAGTTGGTGGGGCGCGAGGTGGCGGCATCGGCGACGCTGGGGCCGGAGGTCGGGCTGGCCGTCTTGTCGCTGCTCGCCTCGGACAACCCGGATGTGCGCGCCACGGCGGCGGGGCTGGTGAGGCCCTTGGCGCCGCCCGGCGCGGGCGACGCGGTGGCCCGGGCGTTGGAGGCCGAGCAGAACGCCGCCGTCGCGGGGGCGTTGTTGGTGGCGGCGGGCCGCTGGCCCGGGCCTGCGGTGGCGCGGGAGGCGATGCGGTGGATGGAGCGTCGCGGCGCGGCGCACGATCGCGCGGCGGAAACGCTGTGGCTGCTCTATCGCGCGGGCGAACTGCCCGACGCCATGCAGAACCGCGTGCTGGAACTGATCCGGGTGCTTCCCGAGAGCGGGCTGACGGCGCCGATCTGCGGGCTGATCGGCGCGCTGGGGGAGGCCGATGACCGCGCCAGATTGATCCCGCTGCTCGAGCATGACAGCACCGCCCTGCGGTACGCCGCCGCCGAGGCGCTGACCTGGTCGCCCGAGCACGCCGAGGCCGTGCTGACCGCGGCGTCGCGTCACGCGGAGTTGTTCGAGATCGCGGCGCGAGTGGTGCTGATTCATCGTCCGACGGCGGATGGGTTGGGGGCGCTCCTCGCGATGCCGCGTCCCGATCCCGACGTGGCGCGCGAGGCCATCCTCCGCGTGGCCGCGGGCATGTCGGCGGCGGACCTGTGGGACGCGGTCGCACGCAACCTCGACCCGGGCCTGAAGCGACCCCTGCTCCAATCGTTGTGCGCTCCCGAGCGGGTGCTCTCCGAGTGGGACAACGAACTCCACCGCGCGGCGATCCTGCGAGGGGTGCTGGCCTTGGCCGAGGTGCAGACCGCCGCGGGCATGCCGGAGAACGCGCTCGCCTTGCTGCACGGGATTCCCGCCGTGAGCGAGGACCAGCCGGCCTGGGCGTTGATTCGGGACTCCGAGGCCGCCGCCCTGATCGTGCTGGGGCGACTCGATGAGGCCCGGGCGCTGAACCAGGGCGCCCCGACGTGGCTTCGGGCGCTCTCGATGTGCCTGGATCGTCCGCATGCGACGGAGGTCGTGGGCATCATCGACGCCGCGTTCGGCACGACGCTGACGCCCGAGCAGAAGGCGGTCGTCGCCGAGGTGCGGGCGGCCTTGCCCAAGCCGCGCCCGGGAGTTCCGCCCGAGGCCCCGAAATAGACCCGACGGCCCGGCGATCCCCGATCGGCTCATATACTTGCGGCGAAGGAGCCGACCATGACCACCGTCACTCGACAGCCCGCCGCGGCCGGGGCCACGAGCACCGACCCGCTCCAACTGATCGACGTCGATCACGTGCAGTTCTACGTGGGCAATGCCAAGCAGGCCGCGTTCTTCTACGCCCATTGCTTCGGGTTCCAGATCGAGCAGGTCGGCGACCTCACCACGGGCTACCGCGACGCGGCCCACTACCTGCTCACGCAGGGCAACATCCGGTTCATCCTCACGACCCCGCTTTCGCCCACGCACCCGGCGAGCATGGAGGTCGCGATGTACGGCGACGGGGTCAAGGACATCGCCTTCACCGTGTTCGACGCGGAGAAGGCGTGGGAGAAGGCCGTACGGAACGGGGCCGAATCGGCCTACGAGCCGCGCACGTGGCGCGACGAGCACGGCACGGTCACCATGGCGGGGATCAAGACCTTCGGGCGCGTGGTGCACACCTTTGTCAGCCGCACGGGCGCGTACGAACTCACGAAGGTCAAGCAGGGCGGGCTGTTCAAGCCGAAGTTCAAGCGGATCGACGGCGGGCTGTGCGCGCCCGCCGCCGGGTGCGGCCCGCAGGCCGGCGCCGGCTCGGCCGTGCTCGCGATTAATGAACAGAACAAGAAGAACCCGTGCGGGCTCAAGTACGTAGATCACCTCGTCGGGAACGTGGAACTCGGGAAGATGAACCACTGGGTGAAGTTCTACGAGGACGTGCTGGAGTTCAGCATGTTCAAGCACTTCGACGACAAGGACATCGCCACCGACTACTCCGCCCTCATGTCCAAGGTCATGGCCAGCGGCAACAACCTCATCAAGATCCCCATCAACGAGCCGGCCCCCGGCAAGCGCAAGAGCCAGGTGCAGGAGTACCTCGACTGGCACGGCAACACCCCGGGCGTGCAGCACCTCGCCCTGCGGACGGATGACGAGTTGCATTCCATTGCGGCGCTCCGCGCCCGCGGCGTGGACTTCCTCACGCTCCCCGATACGTACTACGAGAAGGTCTGGGACCGCGTGAACGGCACGCTCAGACAGCACGGCAAGGACGTCGTGAAGGAAGACCACAAGAAGATCCACGACCTGGGCATCCTCGTGGACGCCGACGACGAGGGGTACCTGCTGCAACTCTTCACCAAGCCCCTGCAGGACCGCCCGACACTCTTCTTCGAGATCATCTGCCGCCGCGGGAGCCAGTCCTTCGGCAAGGGCAACTTCAAGGCACTCTTCGAGGCGTTGGAGATCGAGCAGGAGCGGCGGGGGAATCTGTAGAACAGATTGGAGTACACATGACGATTGAAAAACTCCGCCAGGCACTCGCCACCCAGCCGTTTCGGCCGTTCACGATTCTCGTTGCTGATGGTCGGGAATACCACGTGCCCTCACGCGAGTTCATCACCATCGCGCCAAAGGCAGAACGCACATTCGTCGTAGCGCATGGTGAAGAGGAGTACACGATTCTCGACTTGCTGCTTGTCAGCGGATTGGAGTTCGGTAACGGGCATCGCCGCCGACGAAAGGCGTCCTAAGTCAATGAACCCGAAGGCGGAACCGATTCCTCCGTCAACGCTGCCAACACCGCGGCCCATGGGCCCGGCGGCCAAGTTCAATGCTGTGCTCGGAGTCCTGAGTTTTCTTTGTGCGGCCTTTGTCCTGTCGTTGAACTACGGGTGGTTCACGACCTTGTACACTTCCGGCGATTCGGCGATGGCGTTGTTTATCGAAGGTGGCGTACTCTCGATCTTGCTGCTCACCCTCCACCTGCTTCTCGCTCTTGTCCGTCCATTCCGAACCCGGATCGTTGGGATGGTGTGCCTCGGCTGGACGGTCTTAGTTCTGATTCTGCTGGTATATGACTCGTAGTGCCTGAAGGCTCACGCCTCCGCCACGGCCTGCGCCGCCGCCCGCTCCTTCGCCTTCCCCTCTCCCGCCAGCAGCACGATCCCCGACACGATCAGCACCACCGCCAGCCCCTTGCGGATGGTCATCTCCTCGCCCAGCACCCACCACCCCAGCAGCACGGCGGTCGCCGGCGCCACCCCGAACGCGATCGGCCGCAACAGCGAAATGTCCCCGTGCCGCAGGCCCGTGTAGAAGAAGAACACGCCGCCAAACCCCGCCAGCAGCCCGGACCCCACAATCAGATATAACCATGTCTTCGGACTCGCGCTCTGATACCACGCCGCGCTCTCGCTTTTCCATACGCTCGTCGCGAGCACGTACGCCACGATCACCGGCAGCACCGTCACCAGCGCCCGCACGAGCGTCGCCCCCATCGGGCCGACCTGCTTGGAGTTGAGGGCGGCCTTCGTTCCGATTTCCCCCACGCCCCAGCACAGCCCGGCGAGCAACGCGAAAAGAATGGCCTTGGTCATGCCCCCAAGGTAGGCGGGCGTCGGTACCATGCCCGGCCCGCATGAGCACACCCTTCCTGCAACCCCCGCGACTGTCCGTGCGAGCCTTCGCGCTGCTCACGGGCGGGATCACGACCACGGGCATCATCGTGGGCGTGATCGTCGGCATCGGGTCGGTGCCGTGGACGATTCTCGCGCTCCGGGTGCTCCTGACGGCCGTCTTGATGGGCCTGGTGGTGTGGGTGTACGCGCGGCTGCTGGCGCTGTCGCGGCGGATTCGCCCCGAACGGCTGCCCTGGGTGCACGCCGGCGTCTCGGTGCTCGGGATGAGCGCGTTCTCCATCGCCATGTGGATCATGCTTGCGGGTACGCAGTTCGCGGATGTATTCCCCATGTGGATCATCGTCGCCATGGGCGGGATGACGCTCGCCGGGGCGGGGTGGGCGCGACGCGTGGGCGAGTCGCTTCACTGCCCCGCGTGCGAGTACGAGTACAACCACGGGCCATCGCCCGACGCGCGCGAGGCCTCGATGCCCCCGCTGCGCTGCCCGGAGTGCGGCACGGCGTGGTTCGGGCGGCTGCAACGCGGGCGGCGGGTGAGTTCGCCGCGGCTGGTGGCGCTGGGGGTGGCGTTGGCGCTGTTCGGTGCGGTCGTGATGAACCCGGTGTTCTATCTCCCGACGCTGGCCCCGCACCTGCCCACGCCGATCCTGTACACGGTGTTGTACGCCTCGCCGAGGTCGGGGTACCTGGCGTGGGACGAACTGGCCCTGCGGACGCTCTCCCCGCGTTCGACCGAGGCGATGGGCAATCGCGTGATCTCATTTCGGCGACGCGTGTCGCACGATCGATCGCCGGGCAAGTGGTTCGAGGCGGCGGCAAAGGCGGGGGCGATGCCTGCGGCCATGATCGAACAGTTCTACACCGAGGGGTTCGTCGCCTCGCTGCGCGCACCCAAGCGTGCGAAGACGGGCGAAGCGATCGACGTTTCGCTGGAGGTTCGGCGAGCCTTGAACGCGGACAACGTGCTGGGGGTCTTCTTCGCGGGGTACGCGGTCGATGACCAACCGGCGACGGCGGGGCGGCAGGCCAAGACGCTGTGGGCGCACGAACTCGATCCCGGGGTGCTCCGGCCGGCGCGTCGCGTGCTGCCCGCGAGCCTGCGGATCGATACGCCGGGGTGGCACCGGCTGCGAGCGGTCTACTGGCTGTCGTATCAGCGGTCGTTCACGGACGAGTTGGCGTGGCAGCCCGACGGCACGCCCGCGACGCCCGCGGGGGCCGTGTGGTTCCGACGGGTGGAACTCGAGGCTCCGGTGCTCGTCGAGTAGGCACGACTCAGAAGAAGTCACCCATCCAAGGCGAAGGCCCGGCGAAGATGCTCCGCAGCGCGGTGAGCGTCGCGGCGTCGCCTTCGCACAGCCCGGCGAGCACGGCGTCACACGGCGTGAGATACCCCGTGAAGATCGCCGCCAGCCCGCGGATCGACACCTTCGCGCCGGGCGATCCGCCGCGCGAGGCCGCGCCGCGCCCACCCTCCACCTCGAGCGTCCATGTACCGCGGTTCGACTCCACAAGATCGTCGGCAACCTCGAAGCACGCGCGGGCACGCACACCGGGGTCGTACCCGCGGGCGTTCAGGGCCGCGGGCACGCTGACCACACGCGTCATCCACGGCTCGTGAAGTTCGACAGTCCCCCACGGGTGCGCCAGCGCGGTGTACAGCGGGTGGGTGGCCCCGCCGTACCAGATGACCCGGTCGCCCATGGTGCCGAAGCCGGCGATGAAGGCCCGCAGGGCGGCCCACGCGGCGGGCGAACTGGCCGCGATGTCTGACAGCAGCACGTCGTGCTTGCCGAACTCCGGGTTGCGCTTCTGATGAATCATCACGTACCCGTCGAGCTGCCCCGCGGGCGACCACGCGCCGAACCCCCGGAACTCGTCCTCGCGGAACTTCCAGACGCGTTGCCAGCAATAGGCTCCGCGGTCGAGCACGCCGTTCTGGTCGGCGGCGCAGGCGTCGTAGCACGCGGCGATGGCGGCGTCGTCGTCGCGTGTGAGTTCCCGCAGGGTGGCGGCGGCACGGTCGCCCGCGAACTTCTCGATGGGGACGGCGTAGCGGTACCGGCTCCCGGCGGCTTCGTACCCGACGCTGCGGTACAGCGGCCGCGTCGAGGCGTAGAGCGTGCTGAGGGCCACGCCCTCGGCGGCGAGGTCTCGAATGCACGCGGCCATCATCCGACGGGCCAACCCCGCGCCGCGGCGTTCGTGCCGCACCCCGACGCCCGCGATGCCCACCATCGGTACCCGTCGCCTCCCGAACCACTGACCCATGGGAATGCGCACCAGGCAGGCCGCCGGCGGCGCGCCCGGCGCGTCGCGGAGCACGCGGAGGCTGCCGGGCGCGTGCATCCGCGCCCAATCGGTGCTCCCCGCGAGCGGGCCCGCGAAGGCGTCGCTGAGAATCCGCGCTACCGCGGGCAGGTCCGCCTCTCCCGCCGCGTCATAGTGAAATCCGTCGTTCATGCCCGAGCATAGCGTCGGCCGCTATGCTGGGCGGCATGTCTCAGATCGCGCATCGCTTCCGTCCCTTCGGCACGTCGATCTTCGCGGAGATGTCGGCGCTGGCGGCGGCCCACAAGGCCGTCAACCTCGCGCAGGGCTTCCCCGACTTCGACGGGCCCGAGGTGGCGACGCACGGCGCCGTCGAGGCCATCCGCGCGGGCAAGGGGCAGTACGCCCCGATGACGGGCGTGCCTCCGCTGCGCGAGGCCGTCGCCGCCGCGTGGCAACGCGACGGGCGGGGATCGATCGACCCCGAGGCCCACGTCACGGTCACGTCGGGATGCTCGGAAGGCCTCGTCGCGGCGTACCTGGGGCTTCTCAACCCCGGCGACGAGGTCGTGATCTTCGAGCCGTACTTTGATTTCTACGTGACGTGCGCCGCGATGGCGGGGGCCACGCCGCGGTTCGTGCGGCTCAACCCGCCGAGCAGTTCCACAGGCGCGTTCACCTTCGACGAGGGCGAGTTACGTCGAGCGTTCACGTCCCGCACGCGGGCGGTCGTCGTGAATACCCCGCACAACCCCACCGGCAAGGTCTTTTCGCGCGAGGAACTCTCGCTCATCGCGGACCTCGCGCAGCGTCACCACGCGGTGGTCATCACCGACGAGGTGTACGAGTACCTGACATACGAAGCCGCACGGCCGCACATCTCGATCGCGACGCTCCCGGGCATGTGGGAGCGGACCATCACCCTCTCGAGCCTGGGCAAGACCTTCAGCCTGACGGGGTGGAAGGTCGGATGGGCCGTCGCCCCCGAACCGCTCTCCGCGTGCGTGCGGGCGGCCCACCAGTTCCTGACGTTCTGCGCCGCAACACCTCTGCAGCACGGGGCCGCGGCGGCCATCCGCGAACCGGGCGACTACCCCGCCCACCTGCGGGCGCTCTACGCCGCCAACCGCGACTTGCTCGCCGCGGCGCTGACGAGGGCCGGGCTGACGGTGTACCCCTCGCACGGAACGTACTTCCTCATGGCCGACCACGCGGCCCTGGGCTTCGCGGACGATCGGGCGTTCTGCACGCACCTGACGGCGAAGGTCGGCGTGGCGGCGATCCCGCCCAGCGTCTTCTACCACGACCCCGCGGCGGGAAAGCGCCTCGCACGCTTCGCGTTCTGCAAGAAGCGTGAGACGATCGACGAGGCCGTCCGACGACTGGAAACACTCCGGACCTGATCCCAGATCTTGGCGGTCGATCCTTGCCTACATGCCGCGCTGTTCGCGCCGCAGCATCCCGATGAGCACCGGCGCCCCGATGAGGCTGGTGAGCACCCCGATGGGCAGTTGCCCCGTACCCACGTTGACCGCCCGCACGAGCACGTCGCATCCCACGACCAGCGCCACGCCGGCGAGCGCGGCCCCGATCACGAGCACGCGGTGCCCCGGCCCCGCCCCCAATCGCACTACGTGCGGGCAAATGAGGCCGACAAACCCCACCGGCCCGGCGACCACCACCGCGGCGGCGGTCAGCACGCCTGCAGCAGCGAAAAGCACACCCCGGAGCAGGCCCACCGGCACCCCGACGCTGCGGGCCTCGTCCTCGCCCAGCGCGTTGGCGTCCATCGCCCGGCCGCACGCGACGCCCAACACCACGCCCCCCAGCGCCACCGCCCCGGCCCACCAGAGCGTGCGCACCGGCGTGTCGTCGCGCACGACGCCCATCAGGTACCGCCCGGCGGACATGCCCTGATCGGGGAGCAGTTGCTTGATGAGCAGCGTGCCCGCACCGCAGACGATGCTGACCGCCACGCCCACGAGCACCAGCGTGATCGGGTCGATCAATCCCCGGCGCTGGCTGAGCGCGTAGACCAGCCCCAGGGCGAGCAGAGAGCCGACGAGTGCCGCCCCGCTGACGCCCAGCCCCCCGGCGTCGATGGCGGCTAGGCCCAGCCCGGCCCGATACCCCAGCCACGCCGCCAGCATGACACCCAGCCCCGAGCCGGAGGCCAGCCCGATGATGTCGGGCGACGCGAGGGGATTGCGGAGCATGGATTGCAGGAAGACTCCGGCGACGGCCAGGCACACACCCACAATGGCCCCGGACACGACGCGCACGCCGCGGAAGTCGAGATTCTCCAAACCCCACGTCACCCCGCCCTCCCCCCGACCGATGGCCAGGCGCATGAGGATCGCGGTCGCCGCAAGAGCGGCGAGCACCACGAGCGTGGGGAGAGGTCTCGACCGACGCATGGGGGGAGCGTAGGAGAAGGGCACTAGGCACCGGGCCGGCGCCTTCCTATCATCCGCCCCATGGCCAAGAAGTCCTTCGAGTGCACGGTCGTCACCCCCACCGCCGCCCTGGTGAGCGGGCAGGTTGTCTACGCCAACGTCCCCGCGTGGGACGGACAGATGGGCTTCCAGCCCGGGCGGGCGCCGATCCTGGCTCGCCTCGGCAAGGGCGACGTGCGGCTGGACTTCGCCGACACGAGCAAGGGGCAGGGCGGCACGGCAACGTATCACGTCGAGGGCGGGTTCCTGCAGATGGCCGACGACAAACTGGTGATCCTCGCGGAGAAGGCCTCGGCGAAGGATTGAACGCGTCCAGCCGAAGGTTCGGCTTACCGCCGCCGGCTCATCGCCCGGTCCATGTCGCGCTTCGCGTCGCGCTTCGCGATCGCATCGCGCTTGTCATGCTCGGCCTTGCCCTTGGCGACCCCGATCAGCACCTTCGCGTACCCGTTCTTGAAGTACATCTTGAGCGGCACGATCGTCGCGCCCTTTACTTCCATCGCCTTGGCGAGGCGGCGGACTTCGCTCTTGTGGGCGAGGAGCCCGCGCGGGCGGACGGGCTTGTGCCCCAGCGCCCCCGCCGGGCCAAACTCCCCGATGTTCACGCTCATCAGCAGCAACTCGGGCGGGTGGGCGCGCGCCAACACCCACCCCTCGGTGAGCGACACCTTGTGGTCGCGCACGGCCTTGACCTCCGACCCGTGCAGGATGATCCCCACCTCGAGCGTCTCCCCGATGTGATAATCATGCCGAGCCTTGCGGTTCTCGGCGATGAGTTCTCCGTCGGTGTCGGGCTTTTTGGCCATGATCCCTCAACCGGCCCGCACGCGATTCACGATCCGCCCGACGCGCTCCACCTCGACCTCGACCACGTCGCCGTCTTTCAGGAACACGGGCGGCGTGCGCGACATGCCCACGCCGCTGGGTGTGCCGGTCAGCATCAGCGTGCCCGGCAGCAGCGTCGAGCCGCGGCTGAGTTCGCTCACGAGCGTCGCGACGTCGAAGATCATGTCGCTCGTGCTCGCGTCCTGCATGACCTGCCCATTGACGCGGGTGGTCAGCCGCAGGGCGTTGGGGTTGCCGACGATCGCCCCGGGCACCACGCGCGGGCCGATCGGGCAGAACGTGTCAAACCCCTTGCCGCGGCAGAACTGGCCCCCGCTGCCCTCCTTCTGCCACCACCGCGCCGACACGTCGTTGGCCGCGACATATCCCCAGACGCATGCCAAGGCCACGTCGCGGGACACTTCCTTGACCAACCTCCCGTCCGGCCGACGGCCGATGACCACGCCCAACTCGGCCTCAAAGTCTACCTGCGGGCGGTCCTGGCAGACCTTGGGGATCACGATGTCGTCGCCGTCGAGGCATGCCGCAGCGGGGTTTTTGGCGAAAACCACCGGCCTCTCGGGCACGCCCTTGCCCTGCTCCTTCGCGTGGGCGGCGTAGTTCATCCCGATGCCCATGATCCAGGGGATCGGCACCATACCATCGGACGTTTGAATACCCACACCCGTCGGCACACGAACAAGGTTCATGGGCGAGTGTAGGGGACACCACGCCGACGATGGGCCGCCACAACGCGATTCGTGGCGCGTCATGGGCGCTCCAGCACGTCGATCTTCGGAACGGACGGGCACAGCCCCGCCTTGGCGCCCTCCGCCAGCAGCCGCTCGATCGCAGCGCGACCCGCGTCGCCCATGTCCGCCGTCAGGCTCGTGACGTACATGCCCAGGTATCGCTCCACCGTGGCCCGCGTGGGCGCGTGCAGGCCCGACGCACGGGCGTTGACGGCGGCGTAGTCAAGCGTGTACTCGACGGATTCGTCGCGATGCGCCAGGGCGAAGGACAGGCTCTGCCCGAGCAGGCCCGCCACCTCGACGAGTGACCCAGGGCCGAACCGGGCGTCAAGATCACGCTTCACGGCGTTGATGCCCAGCGGCAGGGGCAAGCCGCGCGTGCGCCCCCACCACTCGCCCAGATCGATCACTTCCCGCAACCCCGCGTCACGGAACATGACCTGGCCCTCGTGAATGACCAGCCCGGCGTCGGCCTCGCCACGCACCACCGCGGGGATGATTTCGTCGAACCGGCGTTCGATCAGCGCCGGCGTCGATGGCCCGAGCTCGCGGAGCATGAGCGTGAGCGTGAGCACGGCGCTGGTCCGCAGCCCCGGCACCGCCAGCCGAACGCCCGGCGAGCACAGATCCCTCGGCAATGAGATGCGGCCACCCTCGCGGGACACCACCTTCGGCCCATACCCCTCCCCGAACGACGACCCCACCGCCGTGATGACATACCGATCGGCCACGTCGGCGTAGGCGCGCACGGACAGCGCCGTGATGTCGTACGGGGCGCTGCCCGCGGCGAGGCGGTTGAACTCGGCGATGTCGCCGGGCACCGCCCGGAAGGCAAACCGCGGGCTGATCAGACGCGGCCCCTCGCCCGGCACGGGCGAGCCGTCGGGTCGAACCTTGCCCGTGAGCGGCCACCACATGAAGGCGTCGTCGGGGTCACCCGAGTGCGCCAACGTCAGGATGGGGCGGTCAGCGGCCATGATCGAGCATAAGCAAAAAAACGCGGCTTCCGGGGTGGAAGCCGCGTCAGTGGGCGCGGAGGGATTCGAACCCCCGTAGGCTTTCGCCAACAGATTTACAGTCTGCCCCGTTTGGCCACTCCGGCACACGCCCAAGGCACCAACCCCCTCACGGGGATTGGGCAGAAATGTAGGTCGCTCCGACCGCTACGGCGAGCGCCGAACCGGGCCTGACGGTCACCTACCGCTTGCGTGCGGTGGTTCGGGGCGGCTTCGGTCTCGTCGGCGGACGGTTCTCGGCGATTGCCCGCTCGGCCTGGGCGCGGGCATGATCCGAGAGCCACAGCGCCAACGGCGACATACCCCGCGCCCGAGCGAGCGCCCGCAAGGCGACTCGTTCACGTCGCGACGTGCCCGGGCCGAACGCGACCGTCGCGAACGCCAAGGCCGTGGCGTGACGATCGACGAACCGTCGCCAGGCATGCACGACCAGCGGCGCGAGCACCATGCCCGCGAGGATGGCGGCGAAGACCCACCGGCCCCACGTCCACACGGACGGTTCGGGCGGTGCGAGAATCAGCCGCACGGCATCGGGAGGGGCGAGCGCGAGGACGAACATCGTGGTCATGACGCATGCTCCGCCATGGACGCAAGCCGTCGCGCTCGATCGACGACCAGGGCGGCCCTGGCACGCACCGAGGCATCGGTGTCCGCCCGCGCGAGCGCGGTACATCGTGTGTCGATCTCGCGTTGAGTAACCGGGTCGAGGGCGGCGGTCGTTCGGCGGGACGCCGCCCAGAGGCCCGCGCGGCGTTGGTTGGGGTTGGGATCGTCGAACATCGCGAGCAACGACCGCACCGCCTCGGCGGGGGCGTAGCCTTCCACGCGCCCGTTCAGTCCTGCACGGACGATATTCGCCCGCACACGATGGTGCGGGTCGTTCTTGAACTCGACCAGCACGCCCGCTCGAACCTGATGGCGTGCCAGCGCCTCGGCGGCGTTGGCACGCACTCGCGGATCCGCGGCCCGGAGCGCCTGCGACAGGGCGATCCGGGCGGGTTCGGCACGGGTGTCGCCCAGGGCCGCACACGCGGACGCGGCCACGCGCGCCGACGCGTCCTTCGCCGCTTCGCACAGCGTGTCCAGGAGCATGTCCCCAAGCCGGACTCGTCTCACGAGCGCCATCGCACGGACCATGTCCGGTTCGTTCTCGCCACGGAGCGCCTCTCGCAGATCTCGGAGCAGATCATCGCGATTCGCTCGCAGGCGGCGCTGGGCGGCCAGACCGCCGACCACTCCACCGGCCCATATCCCGCGCGACGAATCGAGCACCTCGACGCCGAGCCGACGCACCCACGGGTCCGGGCTTCGGGTCAGCAAACTCGCGAATCGCGCGCGGGCACGGCCGTGGGGTTCATCGTGGCACAGAGGCCGACACGCCCAGCGGCACGCCGCCAGCCTCCCGATGCCCGACGATGCGTCGAAGCAATAGTCCGCCAGGGCCTCGTCGGGCAGGGCACCCACGGCAACAAACCTCGCGTGCGGGTCTTCTTCCGCCACCGCCCACTCGAGCACACGCCGGCATGTCGGCCCGGACATACCCAAGGCAATGAGAAACCGCGGCAGGCCTCGCTTCGACGCGGAATCCAGCGTCGTGTAGGACGTTGGCGCAGGTTCGGGTGCTGCGGACTTCGGCCGCACGGCGCTGGCCCGCGCGGGCCTGAGCATCAAGTGCGAGACGGCGATGGCCGGGTCGTGGATCGCCTTGCCGGGAAGACGGCGGAGTTTTCGGGCACACGCCCCCGCCAACGCACGTCGATCCAGCCATTCCATCGCACGAATCCGCGCGATCGGCAAGGCCGTGGTTTCGAGCACGGTGCGCAGTACGGCCAGGGCCTCGTCGTCGGCGTGGTTGAACCACGCGCCCAGCGCCAGACGACCATCGCCTGTTCCGCACAGACGAATCACGCTTCGATCGAGCAGGATCATCGCGGCCTCGATCACGCCGCGACGGCGATGCGTGGCGAAGCGACGACACGACGACGCCACCGCCGCGTAGACAAGGTCCGCGTCGCCGTCGAGCACCGCGGGATCGGCCAATCCCAGGGCGGCTTCACGCTCGACCCCACCAATCAGTTCGGCGCACCCGCCGGCCGCGATCGCGGTCCGCAGGGCCAGGGCGCGCAAGGCCCGTTCCGCAGCGCCCGCGACCTGCTCATCGCGGTCCGCGAGCAGATCGGCGCATGGCGCGGCGAGACGCGCATCCCCCGCATCCCCAGCAAGTTCGGCCAGTGAAAACCTTCGAAATGGCTCGGGGTCGGTTCCCTGCCCGCCAATCACCGTGTGCCACTGTCCTCGCCCGACGGCCACCGCGGCACGGCGGGACATGGTGGGGAGAGACGGCCACAGCCGTGCCATGGCCGTCAACGCGCGAGTCCGGCGGTGTTCGGGTTCACCTAACCCGATTATTTGCAAGCACTTTCGAGCAAGTCGCGGAACCAACCTGTCCGAATGTTCGGAGAGAGGAGTGACCGCGAGTTCGACGAGCATCGGGGCCAACGCCTCGGCCTCGTCGGGCGAGCAGGCCGCAAGGCCCTCGCTGAGCGCCGCGAGTCGAAGTCGCCATGGCAGGCGTTGGACCCGCTCGGCACGTTCATGGAATGTGCTGATTGGTCTTGACAAGGAGGCGATGTTCCCTGAGACTGCCGCGCCGCGAGGAACACTTCGGCAAATTTGGCCGATCCCGAACAGGATACTGGCCAAACCCGTCGGGTTGAACCACGCAACCTGTCGGTAGCATGGCTTGGAGCATTGATTCCGGGGAAAGCCCGCGAATAATCGCGTCAATCGTTGGGGGAGCGAGGGAGCGTCAGGACGGCACCGGAGATCGCGCTACGCGTCTAATTTCGATCACCCCGTGAAGATTGTGCATGAGTTTGGTGCACCCTTGACACGACGTGGTTGTTGAAGATCGTGGGCCGCGGCCGGAGGCACGAACAGGTCAAGGAACCCCGATGACTACTCCCGTCAAGCAGGCCATTCTTCAAGGGTCCCAGGTCGTTCTGTACAGTCGCGCGCTCCACCCGGACCTGTTCGAGCTGCGGGGGCGACGGGTGCTTCGCGACAAGGCGTTTGAACTGGAAGCCTGGGTGATGGATGGGCAGCATGCGCTGCGCTTCGAGCACAAGGGGCTGTGCCTGACCGAACTGCTGTGCGACGCGGAAAAGGCCGTGCCGCAGGGCGGGATTGTCGCGGCGTTCCTGTGCACCAGCGAGCGGGACTACGACCACAAGTTCCCGAAAGACAAGGTGAACTACCTGACGACGGTGCAAACCGAGACCCTGTCGGAGAACCTGTACCAGTCGACGTACAACGAGATGATCGAGTTCGCCAAGGAGACGCAGGCCCTGGCCCACCGCTGGAACGACGGGGTCGGCAAGTGCATCAGCCTGATCGACGCGCAGCGCATGAACGGGGAGGTGCACGTGCAGTGCTACCACCTGGTGGCGGCGACGGGGCTGGTGCTGCGGATTCAATCGCTCTTCGAGCACGCGTAGCCCCGCGGCCAGTATGGAACGGCCGCCGGCGCTGCCGGGTCCGGATTCCTACGATCCCGGCTCTATGTCGACCCCACCCGCCGCCACACCGCCCAAGCCCGAGAAGAAGAAGTACCCGGTAAACCTGCCGCAGACGGCCTTCCCGATGAAGGCCAACCTGGTGCAGAACGAGCCGGCGACGGTGAAGCGCTGGCAGAGCACGCGCGTGTACGAGCGACTGCGCGAGGCGCGGGCGCAGTCCCCGACGTGGCTCTTCCACGACGGCCCGCCGTACGCCAACGGGGGCATCCACCTCGGGCACCTGATGAACAAGTGCCTGAAGGACTTCGTGGTGCGGATGAAGTCGATGCAGGGGCTGAACGTGCCCTACGTGCCGGGGTGGGACTGCCACGGGCTGCCCATCGAGCACAAGGTCGTCGTCGAACTGGTCGAGGGCGGGAAGTACGAGAAACTCCGCGGGCTGGACCACTGGACGCGGGCCAACGCCATCCGCCGGGAGTGCCAGAAGCACGCGGAGAAGTACGTGAAACTCCAGGCGGGGCAGATGCAGCGGCTGCTGACCCTGGGCGACTACGACCACCCGTACATGACCATGAGCCGCGAGTATGAGGGCGCGACGCTGGAGGTGCTTTCGGCGCTCCTGGCGCGCGGGGTGGTGTTCCGGGCGCTGAAACCCGTGCACTGGTCGATCGCCAACGAGACGGCCCTGGCGGACGCGGAACTGGAGTACCAGGACCGCGAGGACCTGTCGGTGTACGTGGACTTCGAAGCGGCGGACAAGGACGCGGTGTACGCGGCGTTCGGCCTGCCCGCGGAAGCGCCGGACGACCCCGACGAGGACGACGCGCCGGAGTTTCCTGACGCCGACGACGAATCCGCGAGCCGGAACGCGGCCCCGCAACCCGGGACGCGCCCGCACGTCACCCCGTCGTTCATGATCTGGACCACGACCCCGTGGACGCTGCCGGCCAACCTGGCGATCGCCGTGAACCCGAAGTTCGAGTACGCGCTTGTCTGGATCGACGGGAACGTGACGGTATTGGCCAAGGACGCGGTGGAACGCGTCGCCAAGGCCGCGAAGAGCGAAGAGGTCGTCGTGCTGGCGACCACGCCCGGCGAGCGGCTGGTGGGGCTGCGCTACCGGCACCCGTTCATGCCCACGGGCGGGCGCGTGACACACACGATCCTTCCCGCGGACTATGTCACGCTCGAGGACGGCACGGGGCTGGTGCACACCGCCCCCGGGCACGGGCAGGAGGACTTCCAGACGGGGCAGAAGCACGGGCTGCCGGCGTACTGCCCCGTGAAGGGTGACGGAACATACGACGCGAGCGTGCCGGAGTGGCTGCGCGGGCTGGACATCTGGAAGGCCAACGACCTGATCGCCCGGCGGCTGCGCGAGAGCGGGCACATGTTCTTCGAGCACAAGTTCACGCACAGTTACCCGCACGATTGGCGGAGCAAGACGCCGGTGATCTTCCGCTGCACGGAGCAATGGTTCGTGGGGGTGAACACGCCGTGCTCGGTCGAGGGGGACCCGCCGCGGTCGATCCGCGAGCGGGCGCTGGCGGCGACCGAGGGCGGTGGCGTCGGCTTTGTGCCCGAGTGGGGCCGCAACCGGATGCGGGGCATGCTCGACTCGCGCCCGGATTGGTGCATCTCGCGCCAGCGGGCCTGGGGCCTGCCCATCCCCGCGTTCGAGTTGCCCGACGGCACGGTGTTCATGACGGCGGCGTCGGTGAAGGCCGTCGCGAAGGTGGTGCGGGAGAAGGGGTCGGACGCGTGGTTCACGCTGACGCCCGCGCAGTTGCTGGCGGAGTACGACGCGAAGGCCGACCCGGACGCGCCGGCGGCGGTGAAGGGCGACCCGTCGGTGCTGGCGCGGGCGCGCAAGGGTCAGGACATCCTCGACGTGTGGTTCGAGAGCGGGTCGTCGTGGAACGCGGTGCTCCGCGAGCGCGGGATGGGTTACCCGGCGGAGTTGTACCTGGAAGGGTCGGACCAGCACCGGGGGTGGTTCCAGTTGTCGTTGCTGCCCGCGCTGGGGGTGACGGGGCGTCCACCGTTCAGGACGATCCTCACGCACGGGTTCATGGTGGACCGCGACGGGAAGAAGTTGAGCAAGAGCCGAGCGGACGCGGCGCGGTACGAGGTCGATTCGCTGTGCGCCGAGTTCGGCATGGACGTGATGCGGTGGTGGGTGAGTTCACTGGCGTACGAGAACGACGTGAAGGTGGACGTCGAGTTGTTCGCGCTGGCGGGCGAGAGTTACCGCAAGGTGCGGAACACGCTGCGGTACATGCTGGGCACGTTGGCGGACCACGCGTCGGGGCCGCCCGCGCCCGGGTGGGCGGCGACACTCCCCGGCACGTCGATCGAGGCGTGGGTGCTCGGGGCGTACGACGCGATGGCGCGTCGGGTGATCGAGGCGTACAACCGCTACGACTTCCAGACGGTGCACAAGTCGCTCTTCGATTTCTGCAACGACACGCTCTCGGCGACGTACCTGGCCGCGGTCAAGGACCGGCTGTACTGCGACGCGCCCGACTCGCCCCGGCGGCGACGCACCCAGGCGGCCATGTTCGCCCTGACCGACGGTCTGTGCCGCCTGCTCGCGCCGATCATGGGCCACACGGCGGACGAGGCCTGGCGCAGTCTCCACCGCGTGCCCGCGGACGACCCGCGGAGCGTGCACCTCGAAACATTCCACGCGGGCTTCGGGGCCATGCCTGACGCGCGGTGGACGGCGGCGCACGAGGCGCTGGCCTCGGCACGCGTCGCGCTCGAACAGGCCAAGGCGACCCAGGGCGTGGAGAACCCGCTCGACGCGGGCGTGATCCTGCCCGACCCGCGCGGCGAGTTGGCGGCCTTCGACCGCGCCGATCTCACGGACCTGCTCGGGGTCAGCCGCGTGTCGATCGACCCCGCCGCGAAGGCGGCGATGGTCCAGAACCTCGCGCACGAGCCCCGGTGCGACCGGTCGTGGAAACGCGACGGCACGGTGAGGCAGCGGTCGGACGGCGGGTGGCTGAGCGATCGCGACGCCGCGGCGCTGGGAATCACCTGAACCCCGCGGCCCGGCACGCGTCCTTCACCACGCGTCATCCCTCGACGAGCACTGCGTGCCCGGGTTCGATCTCCGCAAGCGCCCCGGGCGCGGCGCTCCGCCCGGGCCACCAGGGCGTCCGGCCGTCGACCGGCGCGAACTCGGCCGCGTCGGCGAGGAGTTCGGCGACGGTGGCGAGCCGCTGACCACGCGAACGTTCGCTCGGCACACAGCGGAGCAGGCACCGGGTGTACGGGTGCCGCGGGTGGTCGAGCACGCGGCGGGCCGGGCCCCGTTCGACAACGCGGCCGGCGTACATCACGCACACGTCGTCGGCCCGCCGCGCGGCCAGGGCCAGGTCGTGCGTGATGAGCATCACCGCGAGGTCGCGCTCGCGGCGGAGGGCGTCGATCAGGTCGAGCACCTGCGCCCGGAGGGAGACATCGAGCGCGGTGGTGGGTTCGTCGGCGAGCAGCACCCTCGGGTTCCCCGCGAGCGCCAGGGCGATCATCACGCGCTGGCGCATCCCGCCGGAGAACTCGTGCGGGTAGTGATCCAGGCGGCGGGCCGGCTCGGGGATGCCAACCTCGGCGAGCGCCTCGGCGGCGGCACGGCGTGCGTCGCGCCCGCCCAACCCGCGGTGACAACTGAACACATCGGTCAGTTGTTCGCCGATGGTGAAGACGGGGTTGAGGGCGGTCATCGGCTCCTGGAAGATCATGGCGACCTTCGAGCCACGGACCTGGCGCCAGACCTTCGCCGTGGCGGTTCGAAGGTTGATCGGCGCGTCCGATGCGGCACGAAGCATGATGTCGCCACGGTCGATCGTCGCATCCGCGGGAAGCAGGCCGATCGCCGCCAACGCCGTCAGCGTCTTGCCGCTTCCGGACTCCCCCACGACCGCGAGGGTGCGGCCGGTGTTCAATGACATCGAGACATCCGCCACCGCGGGGTGCGGAGCGCCCCGGAAGGTGATCGTGAGGCCTTCGAGGCTGAGCACCGGGGGGGTCATGATCGACGGCTCCGCGGGTCGAGGTGCTCGCGCAGACCTTCGCCGACCAGGTTCAGCGCGAGCAGGGTCACGGCGAGGGCCGCGCAGGGCGCCGCGAGCAGCCACCAGTTGGATTGATAGGGGTTGATCTCGCCCAACCCCTCGGCGGCGAGTCGACCCCAGCTCGGCAGCGGGGGCTTCACGCCGATGCCGAGGAAACTCAGGAACGCTTCCTGGAGCATCGCCTGGGGCACGGTCAGGGTGGCGTAGACGACGATGGTGCCGGCGAGGTTGGGGAGCAGGTGGCGCGCGAGAAGCCGCCCCGGCGGCACGCCGATGGACCGGGCGGCCTCGATGAACGGGTGGTTCTTCAGGCTCAGGACTTCGCCCCGGATCACGCGGGCCATCGAGAGCCACCCGGTGCCCCCGATGGCGAGCAGCATCACGCCAAGATCGAGCGCGGTGCGCGTGCCCTCGCCGATGGGGCGGGGCGGGAGCGCGGCGAGTGCCGGAGCGTGGAGAGTCTCGGGGTCGAGCCCATCGCGGGCGTGCTCACGCACCCACACGGCGCGGGCACGCTCACGCGAAGCGTACTCGGCGACCAGGGCGTCGCCCGCGACGGCGAAGAGGACGACGACGAGGACATACGGCAGCCCGAAGAGCACATCGACCAGACGCATCAGGAGGGCATCGGTGCGCCCGCCGAGGTAGCCCGCGGTGACACCCACCAGCGTGCCGATGACGACGGCGAGCGCGGCGGCGGCAAGCCCGACGGCCAGGGAGATGGTCCCGCCCAGGAGCATGCGGACGGCGAGGCTGCGCCCGAGGGCGTCGGTGCCGAGCCAGGTGCCGCCCAGGCCGGTGAGTTCAGCGCGGCGGGCCTGGTCGGCGGTGGGTGTGATCCACCGGGGCGGGAGACGCCCGGCGGCGGTGTCGCCCGCGTTGTAGCGCGGCACGCCGTCCACGCGGGTAAGTGTCCATGGGAGCGAGCCGAGACACGCGGCGAGCATGACAACGAGCACGCCGAGTCCAACGACGGTGCCGGGGTGTCGCCACGGTGATCGTCGCGGAGCGGAGGTCGGGATGGAAGCGTCGCGGGGCGTGCCGCCCTCCTGGGTGAGCGGTGGAGAAGAGCGGCACGAGGTCCGTGCCGTACAAACCGGCGCGGCGGGCTACGACGCGGCGAGTTCGCCGAAGAAGGCGGCGTGGGCGCGGCAGCCGAGCGTGAAGCAGTCCACCTCGAACTTCTCGTTGGGGCTGTGGACGCGGTCGTCGTCCAGGCCGAAGCCCATGAAGATCGTGTCCAGCCCCAGCACGTCCTTGAGCATGCCGGCGACGGGGATCGATCCACCGGACTTGATGAGCGCGGGGGATTTCCCGCTAGCGCTCCTGAGCGCGCGGCTGGCGGCCTGCATCGCGGGAGAGTCGATCGGCGTGGTGACCCCAAACCCACCGTGATGGTCCACGAGTTCCCAACGGCAGCCGGGTGGGGTGTGCTTCCTGCACCAGGCGAAGAAGAGTTTGGTGACCTTGCGCGGGTCCTGGTTGGCGACGAGCCGGAACGAAACCTTGGCGCTGGCGTGGGCGGGGATGACGGTCTTGGCCCCCGGGCCGGTGTACCCGCCCCAGATGCCGTTGATCTCCGCGGTAGGCCGGCCCCACTCGCGCTCCATGGCGGTGTAGCCGGCCTCGCCGATGTCGGCGGCCTTGGGCAGGCCGATCTTCTTCAGCGCGGCGGCGGCATTGAACTTCAGTTTCTTCCAGTTGGCGCGTTCCTGCTTCGAGAGGGGCACAACGCCCTTGTAGAAGCCGGGAATAGTGATGCGGCGTTTGTCGTCGTGGAGTTTGGCGAGCACGCGGGCGAGTTCGGTGATGGGGTTGGGGCAGCGCCCGCCCCACAAGCCGCTGTGCAGGTCCTGGTTGGCCGCGTGGAGCGTGACCTGGGTGTAGGCCAGGCCCCGCACGCCGTAGGTGATCGCGGGCTGATTCCGCCCCAGCATGCCCGTGTCGGAGATAAGGCAGACGTCGCAGTTGGCGAGCGACTTCTTGTGGTCCTTCACGAACCGCGGAAGATTCATCGAACCGGACTCTTCCTCGCCCTCGATCATGATGGTGTATCGCGCGCCGCCGGTGGGGTGCCCGGTGGTTTCCTTCCAGGCCCGGCAGGCTTCGAGGAAGGTCATGACCTGGCCCTTGTCGTCAACGGCGCCACGGGCGACGACGCGCCGCCCGCCGCCCTCGCCGGGCTTTGCGTCGCGCAGCACCGGCTCGAAGGGAGGCGATTCCCAGAGGTCGATGGGGTCAACCGGCTGCACGTCGTAGTGCCCGTAGAAGAGAACATGCGGGCCTTGGTACGACGGGGCGGGGTCGATGGTGGCCATGACCACGGGGTGCCCCGAGCCTCGCCCGGCGGCATCGACGTCGCCCGTCTCGGCGAGCCAGGCCTTGAAGCCGAGGTCTTCGAGGCGAGCGCGGCACCACTCGGCGGCATCACGGCACTTGTCCCGGTAGGCCGGGTCGGTGCTGATGCTGGGGATTTTCAGCCAGTCGATCCAGCGGTCGATGGAGGCGGGCTGGTTCGCGGTAAGCCAATCAAGCGCAGTGGAGGTCGACATGCCGGGAGGGTACGCCGGGGCACGTGGATGCGAAGAGCCGACTATCCGCATCGTCGCGGTGCGTGAGCGCATGAGAAAGGCCCGGGCACGTGCCCGGGCCTTGGTTTACCCATTCAGGCGGAACTGAATCAGACCAAACCGCGTACGCCGCGTACACGTGGCTCGATGTGGCCGGCCGGCTATTTCTTCCCCTTGGCCTTTTCCTTTTCCTTCTCGCCCACGAGCTGCTCCTGCACGTTGCGGGGCACCTGGCGGTACTCGAGGAACTCCATGGTGGCGCTGGCGCGGCCCTGGGACATGCCGCGGAGGCTGGTCGTGTAGCCGAACAACTCCGCGAGGGGGATTTCGCAGTTGACCATCTTCACCGGATCGCGGTCCTCGGTGTCGAGGATCATGCCGCGGCGGGAGTTCACGTCGCCCGTGATGTTCCCGAGGTACTCGTTGGGCACGGTGATGACGACCTTCATGATGGGTTCGAGGAGGACCGGCCCGGCCTTCTCGACGGCCTCGAGCAGCGCCAGCCGCCCGGCCTGCTCGAAGGCGATCTGCGACGAGTCCACGTCGTGGTACGAGCCGTAGGTCAGCGTCGCCTTGATGTTGATGAGCGGGTACCCGAACTTCACGCCCGTCACCGCCGTCTGCCGCACGCCGTACTCCACGCTGGGGATGAACTCCTTGGGGATCACCCCGCCCACGATGGCGTTCTCGAAGGCGATGTTGTCGGTAAAGTCGAGTTCCTCGGCCTCGGCCTGGGCCTTGGTGAAGGGTTCAAGGGAGATGACGCAGTCGCCGTACTGCCCGCGGCCGCCGGTCTGCTTCTTGAACAGCCCGCGGACGTCGGTGACCTTGCGGGTGATGGCCTCGCGGTACGACACCTTGGGCTTGCCGACCTCGACGCCGATCTTCATGTCGCGGACGAGCTTGGTGCGGATGATGTCCAGGTGGAGTTCGCCCATGCCGGAGATGATGGTCTGGGCGGTTTCCTCGTCGTAGGTGTAGCGGAAGGAGGGGTCCTCGCGGCGGATGGTGGCTAGCGCGTCCGAGAGTTTGCGCTTGTCATCCTGGGTCTTGGGCTCGATGGACATCGAGATGACCGGCTCGGGGAAGAACATGCGCTCGAGCACGATGGGGGTGTCGGGGTCGCAGAGCGTGTCGCCGGTGTAGGAGTCCTTGATGCCGACGACGGCGACGATGTTGCCCGCGCCGACTTCGTCGAGGGGGATGCGGTTCTGGGCGTGCATCTCGAAGATGCGCGAGCAGTTTTCCTTCTTGCCGTTCATGGGGTTGAGGAGTCGCGAGCCTTTCGTGAGCGTGCCGGAGTAGACCCGCATGTAGGTGAGGTCGCCGTGGGTGTCGGAGACGACCTTGAAGACCAGGGCCGAGAAGGGCGCGTCCTTGTCGTGCGGGCGGGTGAGCTTCTTGTCCTTGTCGCGCGGGTCGGTCCCCTCGACGTCGGTCTTCTCGGTGGGGCTGGGCAGAAAGTCGATGACGGCGTCGAGCAGCGCTTGCACGCCCATGTTGCGCAGCGCGGCCCCGCACATGACGGGGTAGGCCCGCCGGGCTACGGTCGCCGCACGGAGCGAGGCGATCAGTTCGTCAAGGGTTGGCTCCTTGCCCTCCAGGTACATGCCCATGAGGTGATCGTCGAGTTCGCTGATCTTCTCGATCATGTCGTGGCGCCATTTCTTGGCGAGTTCGGCGTAGTCGGCGGGGATGTCCTTCACGACCATCGTCTCGCCCTTCTCGCCCTCGAAGAACAGGGCCTGCATGCGCAGCAGGTCGATGATGCCGGTGAACTCGTGCCCCAGCCCGATGGGGTACTGGATGGGGATGCCGTTGGCGCCCAGGCGGCTCTTGATGGTGCCGTACGAAAACTCGAACGACGCCCCGATCTTGTCCATCTTGTTGATGAAGCAGATCCGCGGCACCTTGTACCGATCGGCCTGACGCCAGACTGTCTCGGACTGCGCCTCGACGCCTTCCTTGCCGTCGAACACGGCCACGGCCCCGTCGAGCACGCGCAGCGAACGCTCCACCTCGATGGTGAAGTCCACGTGCCCGGGCGTGTCGATCAGGTTGATCTTGTAATCCTTCCCGTGGCGCGTCCACGGGCAGGTGGTGGCAGCGGACTGGATGGTGATGCCGCGCTCCTGCTCGTCCTGCAGGAAGTCCATGGTGGCGGTGCCCTCGTGCACCTCGCCGATCTTGTAGTTCTTCCCCGTATAGTACAGGATGCGCTCGGAGACGGTGGTCTTGCCCGCGTCGATGTGGGCGCAGATGCCGATGTTTCGGATGTGACTCAGGTCGGTCGCCATGACTGCCTCGTGCCTTTCTGACGCTTCGGCCCCCCGGGGTCGCCGGGCGGGTGGGATTGAATCCCGATCGGTGCTGATTCGTGGATCGACGGGAGACCCCGTCGGACAATGTCGTTCGTGCAGAGTGGGGTGCGTGCGGCCCGGACGGTGTTCGGGCCGGCCCGAAGGCCGTGGTTCATCCCCGTGCGTTGTCTTCGTCCTCGTCCATGGCACGCCAACTCCGCCCACCTCGGTGCGTCGATACGCGCCGCGCGGCCACGCGCTGACCACGTGGAACCATCGGCTGGTACGCCGCTCCCGGGGTGGACGGAATAGTAACGGCGTGCCCGTGCATATCAAGGTTGCCCGTTGTCACACGCGGCGGTGCTAGCGAACCCCGGCCAGCCGCTGCATGACGGCCCGATCCGCTTCGTTGAGGCCCGCGAGGGGGTCGAGAGCGGCCATGCGGTCGTTCGCGAGCGCCACCGAGGCCCAATGCGCAGCGGCCGCGGCGTTCCCGAGGCGCTGGTAGGCTTTGGCGAGCGAGGCCGGGTAGATCACACCATGGGGCGCATACCCGACGGCTCGTTCCCACGCGGTGGTAGCCCGGACGAGCCATGGCGTGCCGTTGTCGGCCTCGCGCGAGGCAGCCTCGGCGAGCGTCCCGACCCATCCCCAGGCCGCGCTGGATGGGTACGCCGACGCGTGGGTCTCGCCGTTCGCCACGGCGGCTTGAACGAGTCTGTCGGCGTCGGCCGATCGCCCCGCGGCCCGCTCGGCTTGGGCGATCATCAACTCGGTGCGGGTCCACGCCGCGAGGGTGCCAAAGTGGGACGGCTGGGCACGGGCGGCCTCGGCCAGCGCTGTGGCGGCGTACGAGGCTCGGCGTGCACGGAGCGTCATCAACGCGTGGGCCATCTCGACGCCGGACGATACGACGGGCTCGGGCAGCCCGGCCTCCACGTGGGCGGCGCGGAGGTCGGCAATGACGGCGTTGACCGCGTCGTCGCGCGCTCGGCCTGGAGGCAACTGGAGCGCCTCGCGGAACCGGGCGTCGAGGTCGCCGACCACCGCCGCGCTGGCATAGGCACGGCGGAGATGATGCTCCCACGACGAAAGCGCGTCCATGGAAGGCCCGAGCACGCCCGCGAGCGCGAGCAGCGGGACGAGCGCGGCAGACGCGGCGCGGAGTGTTCTTGTCGGGCTGATTGCCGGGTCGGATGCCCGCGGGCAAGCCCCCGCCGTGCCGATCAGGAGCATGCCCCACGCGGCGCTCCCGACGTGCGTACCGGTGAGTTCGAACTGGGCATTGGCGGCGAGCGCGAGGGCGGCGGCCGCGACTGCGGCCCGGGCGCCCCAGGCGGCGCGGGGGGCGGGGTCGCGCAGCACGACGAGCACGGCGACAGCGACCGCCACGCCGACTCCGAACCCGAGCAACCTCGCCAGGGCGGCCTCGGGGACCATGATGGACGCCTCGAGACGGACCGTCACAGCGAGCGGGACGACGAGGGCGGCGGCCACGAGCATCGCCTCTCGACGAAGCAGCGACGACGGCGCGACCATGGGTGATGTCGGTGGTTCCAGCGCGGATCGTCCCGCGCTGAGAACCCAGGTCCACCACCACACCCCGACCGCCGCACCCGCCACGCCCAGCATGCTGCACCAATCGAACAGAATGCTGTGCGGGCTGCTGACATCCTCGGGAGAGATCGGGGGCTTGAGCAGGGCGTAGGCGTCCTTGAAGTTGCCGGGGCCGACGCCGAGCCACGGGTGCGCGGCGGCGATCTTCGCGGCGGTGGTGATGTAGAAGGAACGGAAGAGCAGGCTGAGTTCGGCCCATCGCGTGCCGATGAGGCCTCGCGTCGCGAGGATCGCGATGATGCCTGCAACGGCGCCGATGCCGAGTGATAGCCCGAGGACGCGTTGCGTCGACGCGCGGCGGAGCACCCAGCCGACGGCGCTGGGAACGGATCGGCTACGGATCGTGAGGCGCGCCAGGGCCAGCACCGCCACGCCCAGCACCAGGCAGGCGTACCCACCCTTGGCGTCGGCGAGGTAGACCGCGAGCAGCGCAAGGAGGACGCCGGCCACGAGTGCCCACGTCACGAGGCGCGATCCGGTGTCCGTCTCAGGGCCCGACGTGAAAGGTTCGCGCCGCCACAGGCGTGCGAAAAACAGGCCGAACAGCGCGACGGCCATCGCCGCGGCGATGCCCGCGTAGACGTTGGCCATGCCGAACCACCCCGAGGCCTCGGGCTGCATAAGGCGGCGCTCGTACGCGAGGGCCATGGGCGAATCGACCGACCAGCC
Organism: Phycisphaerae bacterium; assembly: GCA_022180725.1. Classification (GTDB taxonomy): domain Bacteria; phylum Planctomycetota; class Phycisphaerae; order Phycisphaerales; family UBA1924; genus RI-211. The sequence continues at coordinate 31,038 of BQMO01000020.1, read as the reverse complement.
GTGCGATGCGAGGAACGCCTCGCGATTGGAACGGAACGAGGCGACCGTGGCGGGGTGCTCGAAGGCGACCTGCACGAGTCCTTTGGCGGCGAGCAGGCCGACAAAGGCCCACACCCCGGCGATGAGCACGCGGCGGGCGCGGGGGTCGCATCCCGCGTGCGTCGCGGCCCACCCGGCGGCCAGAGCACTGATCCACGCCGAGCATGAGGCCACGCTGTCGACCGCGCCCTTCGCCTCGGGCCGGGCGTGCACGCACGCGACCGCGGCGAAGGGCAGCAGCACCAGCCCCCCCCACCACCCGCGATGATGCCCGGATCGGACGGCGCCGAACAGCGCGACCGCCGAGCCAAGTGCGAGCAGCGCGTCGATCCCGAGCGCCGTGACCGGCGTGACACCGACCAATGGCGCGGGGATCGAGAACGGGTCGCCGGCCCAGTGCGGGAACGGCTCGAACGACGCGAGCACGCGCAGCCCGACCGCGGCGAGCATGAGCAGCACGCCCGCGAGCGTCACGCGGGATTCATCGGGCGGGGCTGTCGTCGGTGGGTCGGCGTTCACGGCGAATCCGTTGGCCGCTTGGCGCTGGCGTACTCGAAGGCGGCGATGACGGCGAGGATGGCGAAGACCTGGAGGCCCAGCAGGGCCGCTTGCCATCCTTGAGCGCGGGTGAGCAGGATGCCCGAGATACCGGTGACGCCGGTCAAACCCCAAATGGTGAACACGGCGGCGGGCTTGGACAGGCCACGCTGCACCAGGCGGTGCGAGAGGTGCTGAAGGTCGCCCACGAAGGGGCTGCGGCCTTGGGCCAGGCGGATCGTGATGACGCTGGCGGCGTCGTACAGCGGCACCGCGAGAACCACCAACGGCATCAGCACGGAATACCACCCGCCATCGGCGCTGGTGCCCTGGGCCACGCCGAAGGGCGTGTAGAAGGTGAACGGGGTCGCGCCGAGGTAGGTCGTACGAACGGTGAGGAAGGCGAGCAGAAAACCAAGCACGAGCGATCCGCCGTCGCCCATGAAGACGCGGGCGCCGCCGCGCCGCGGCGCGTTGAACACCAGGAAGCCCACGCACGCGCCGAGTACCAGCGCGAGCACCGTGGCGACGAACCACTGTTCGTTGATGAACGCGGCGATGAGGAACAGGGCGGCGGCGACCGCGGCGACCCCGGCGGCCAGCCCGTCCATGTTGTCCATGAAGTTCATCGCGTTCGTGACGGCCAGGAACCACAGCGCGGTCAGGAGAATCGAGAGCCACGGGCCGCCTACACGGCTATCGAGCAAGGTCATCAGCCGTGTTTCGGCCGGGCCGCCCCAGAGGTGCGTGACGATGGGCACGGCGAAGGCGGGCACGGCCATGAGCAGGAGTTTGATCCACGGGCCCAAGGGACGTCGGTCATCAACAAGTCCCAGCACGTGGAGCCACACCAGGCACAGCACCAGGTGAACCGCCAGCGGGGTCATCCGCTGGATGCCCTCGACGTGCTCGTGGGTGTCGGCGGGGATGAATGAAAAATCGTTGCGCCAATCGGCGTTCGGCGAGGCATCGAGGCCGTGGTAGAACCACAGCCCCGCGAGGATGGGGAGCATGATCGCAAGCACGATCGCGAGGCCGCCGGTGTTGGGGACCAGCCGCGGCGCAGCCTTGACTTGCCCCGGCACGCCCGCGCCGTCGAGGGCGCCGATTCGACGGCTGACGCGGATGACCAGCGCGGTGAATGCCACGGCGAGCAACGCCGCGAGGGGTATGAGTCCGAGGCAGAGCCAGACCATGGGCGGAGTCTATCGCGGCGGGGTCGGGGCGGTACGCCCCAATCGCGCGGCAAGAGGCCAGAGAATCCAGGCGATGAACTGCACGACCCCCCCGAGAAGGATCATCCAGAGGACGCGTCCCGGCCAGGGGCCGAGGTGGTCGAGCAGCGTGGGCGCGCCGGGCGTGGAACTGCCGACGAATCCGTAGTTGAATCCGGTGCGACGGTTGAACTCGAACATGGCGAGGATGTAGGCAACCCCGGCGCCGTACGCCCACGCGAAATCGGCGAAGCGCGGGCGATAGCGGAGGACGACAAGGTCGTAGACGGCCCCGCCGACAATCACGGCGTGGCTGATCCAGAAGAGCCAGAACCGCGCGTGCGCCGGGCCGACCTCGACCGTCGGCGAGATGAACCCCTGCGAGGAGAGGAGCAGGCCCCAGAAATACAGCAGCGGTCTGGCCCACGCCACACCCGCGAGCGCCAGTGGAGCCGCGAGGAGCGCCAGGTCACAGAGTTGAAGCGGGAGGCTGACGGCGGGATCGAATCGGCTGGGCCAGAGGTAGTACGCGTTGTAGACGACAATGAAGAGCCACAGCAGGATGACGACAACGCGGCGGGCTCGCGGCTCGTGCGGGCCGGCGCGACGGCCCGCCACGAGGAGCACGATCACCGCCAACACGAACCCCGCGACACAGAGCGCGTGCTGGAGCGAGAAGGGCGCAAAGCCCGGCACGGGCGCGGCGGCGAGAGCGGCTGACGGGACGGGTGGACTCATGGAATCACGACGCGGCGAGGGGCGCGTCTTTCCGGTTCTCGTGGCGGAGTTGCCCGCACGCCGCCTCGATGTCGCGCCCGCGGCTGGCGCGGATGTGCGCCTTGATCCCCGCGGCCCGGAGCGTCCGTTGGAACGCCCGCACGTCCTCGGTGTGCGGCCGCTGGAACGGCAGCCCGACGACCTCGTTGTACCGGATCAGGTTCACGTTCCCGCGCAGTGTGCGGGCGATTCCGGCGAGTTGGGTCGCGTGCTCGGGGCGGTCGTTCACCCCGCGGAGCAGCGTGTATTCCAGCGTCACCTCGCGCCCGGTGCGTTCGAACCATGCCCGGCACGCCGCGAGCAGGTCGGCCACCGTCGTGTACTCGGCCCAGGGGATCAGTTGCCGCCGCAGGTCGTCGTTGGGCGCGTGCAGCGAGAGAGCGAGCGTCACCGGAAGATCGAGTTGGGAGGCCAGTTTCTCGATGGCCTTGGGAAGCCCGACCGTCGAGATCGTGATCTTGCGGGCCGAGATGCCCATCCCCCACAGCGCGTTGAGCGTGCGGATCGCGGGCACGACCGCGCCAAGGTTGCTCAGCGGCTCGCCCATGCCCATGAACACAACGTTGGTGATGCGCCGCACGCCTTCGAGCCGTGCCAGCCGCCATACCTGCTCGACAATCCGCCCGGCCGAGAGGTTGTGATCCAACCCCGTCAGCCCCGACGCACAGAACTTGCACCCTACGGGACAGCCGACCTGCGAGGAAATGCACGCCGTGAACCTGGCGAGCGCGGCTCTGGGCGGCCCGCTCCTGGGTAGCCCGGCTCTCCGAGCCGGGCCGCTCTCTTCCTCGTCACCCTCCCAACCCTCACCCTGCTCTTCCTCATCGCGCGGCATCGACGGAATCATCACGCACTCGGTCTGCCGTGAAGGGTCGCCGACGGCTTGGCCGAGGACGTTCAGGGCACCCCTCCCCGAGGGAGGGGGCTGGGGGGTGGGCGTCGCGAGTTTGACGTCCTCCGAGTAATCCCGCCATTGCACCAGCAACTTGCGGGTGCCATCGCTCGCGTTCTTTTCTGCCAGAACCTCACCGGACAAGAAAACCATCTCGCGCGAAAGCGTCTCGCGGTCAAGTCTCGACAGGTTGCTCATCGCGGCGGGGTCGGCGATTCCCTTCTCGTACACCCATTCCAGGATCTGCGTGGCGCGGAACTTCGGCATCCGACGCGCTTCGCACCACGCGGCGAGGGTTTCGGGGGTGAACTCGAAGATATGGTGGGCGGGATGCTTCACGCAACGCCCCGCCCGCCGCGCGACTCGTGCACGGCCCGCCCCCCGACGGTGAGCGGCACCGCGCCGTAGGCCTCGCGCGTGATCACCGGCGCGCTGACGCGGATGCGACGGGCCTCGGGGTCGAGCCCGCGTTCCGCCATGACCTTGCGCAGCGCCCCGGGCTGGGCGAACTCGACGTCCTCCTCGAACACGTCGCGCTGCTCGATGGTGCCGCCGAAGCGTTCGAGCAGCGCCCGGCACAGCCCCGCAACCAGGTCTTCCGGCGCCGACGCCCCGGCCGTCACCAGCACCGTCTCGTCGCCGGTTGGGAACCACGACCAGTCAATCTCGCTCACGTCGTCGAGGAGTTGACCCGGCGTGCCGACGTTGGCGGCGATCTCGGTGAGGCGCACGGAGTTGCTCGAGTTGCGGCTGCCCACCACCAGCACGAGATCGCACTCGGGCGCGATCTGCCGCACGGCCGTCTGCCGGTTGGTCGTCGCGTAGCAGATGTCCTCGCTGGGCGGGGCCTTGATCTTCGGGAACGCCCGCTTGAGGGCCTCGATGATCACCCCGGCGTCGTCGGTCGAGAGCGTGGTCTGCGTGAGGTAGACGAGTTTCTCCGGGTCGCGGATGTTGAGTGTGGGGATGCAGTCCGGGCGCTCCACGACCTGCGTCACCTCGGGGGCTTCGCCGCTGGTCCCGACGACTTCCTGATGGTTCCGGTGCCCGACCAGGAGAATCTGGAACCCCGCACGGGCGTAGCGCACGGCCTCGGCATGAACCTTGGTCACGAGCGGGCACGTGGCGTCGATGGCACGCAGGCCCCGGGCCTTGGCCTCGGCCCGGATGGCCGGCGAGATGCCGTGCGCGGAAAAGACGACGATGGCCCCTTCGGGAACTTCGGCGAGGTCGTCCACGAAGCGCACGCCGCGGTTGACAAAGCGGCCCACGACGTGCTTGTTGTGCACGATCTCGTGATAGACGTAGATCGTCTCGCCGGGGAAAAGGTCGAGCACCTGGTCGACGACGTCGATGGCCATGCGAACGCCGGCGCAGAAACCGCGGGGATTGGCGAGGAGGAGTCGCACCGGGAGATTCTACGAGCGACGCGCCGGCGAGATCACCTGACGGTCGGAGACCGAAGGTGCGTCGTGCCGTTGGTGCCCCGCCAGCGCAATGGCCAGCGCATCGGCCACGTCGGGCGGGCGCGGCAGTTCGGGGAGCCGGAACACCTCCTGGATGGCCCGCTGCATCTGACCCTTCTCGGCCCGGCCGCTGCCCACCAGGCTCTTCTTCACCTGCGCCGGCTTGAGTTCGATCAGCGGCAGCCCGGCCTGCTGCACGGCCAGCAGCAGCACGCCCCGCGCGTGCCCCATCACGATCGACGTTGCCGGGTGCTTCACGTGCGCGAACAGCCCCTCCACCGCGACGGCGTCGGGACGGACCCTCGCAAGCAGGTCCCGAAAGTCCCGGTCCAGTTCCGCCAGCCGCGACGAGATGCTCGGCGTGGCATCGCCACGCACCAGCCGAAACACACCGGCTTCGACGAGCCGCGGCGCGTGCGACTCGCCCTCGACGCACCCGTACCCGGTGATCCGCAACCCCGGGTCGATGCCCAGCACCCGCGTCATGCGCCACGCTCCGGGGTGCGCCCGAACACGCCCAAGTACTGGACGACCATCTTCGCGAGGGCGTCGGCTTCGAGGTTCACGCCGTCGCCCGGCGCGAGCGCGGCGAGGGTTGTGCGTTCGAGCGTGGTGGGAATCAACGCGACCTCGAGCCGTGCGGTGGCGGGGTCAAACGCCGCGATCGTGAGTGACACGCCATCCACGCACACGCTGCCCTTGGGGGCCATGTACGGCGAGATCGACGCCGGGAGTTCGATGGCCAGACGCCATCCCTGCCCCGCGTCGGCGTTCGAGACGACGCGCCCCACGCCGTCGATATGGCCCTGCACGAGGTGTCCGCCCAGCAGCGTCGTGGGCGTCGCGGCGTGCTCGAGGTTCACGCGCCGACCGGCCTGCCACCCTGCCAGCGTGGTCACCGCGAGCGTCTCGGGCACCACGTCAAACGCCAGTGTGCCGTCGGAATGGACCATCGTCAGGCAGCACCCGTTGACGGCGATGGAATCACCCGGGGTTGGTCGGTGCGTCCACCCCGCGGGATCAACGGTCATGCGCACGCCGGTCGCGGTGCGCTCCGCTCGACGAACGACGCCGACATGCTGGACCAGCCCGGTAAACACACCCCGAGCGTACGGCCCGATGACTCCGGGTGTGGAGGACGGCTCCTACGCTCCGGGACGCCGATTTGACCGCGAGGCCAAAGTTCTCGATACTGCCCGCCCCCGGATTGGGACTTGTTCCCAATCAAAGAACGAACAGGTTGATGTGAAGAGAGCACGGTCCGGCATTCCTGGAGCATGAAGCGCATGCAACGCACGATCTCGTCATTCTCTCGATTCCTTTCGGCCGGCACCCTTGTCGCGGCGGCGACCGCCGTGATGTGCGGTTGTACCCAGAAGCAAGGGACGCCGCGCCAAGCCTCTCCTCGCGCGGCTTCCCAAGGCCCGACGAGCGATTCACGGTTCCCGGTCGTGCACGAGGATTGGGCGAAGGTGGGATACCGGCTCGACTGGGTGGGCTTCCCGTTCGGCGTGGACGATCGACCCGTGAAACTCGCCGCCATGAACGTGCAAAGCGACTTCGTGATTGTGCAGCGCGACTCGAGCGCTGTGACGCTCATGGAAGCGACCACGGGAAAGAACCGCTGGTCCACCGAACTCACCGGCCCGCTCACAAAGTGGGTCGGCGTCACGCGCGAAGAAGGCCCCGCCGGGCGGCTGCTCGTCGCCAGCGAATCGGAAATCTTCGTGCTCGCGCCGGCAACCGGGAACCTGCTCGGACGGCAGCGATTGGCCCGGGTGGTCAACACCCCCCCGCTGCTGATGGGTGACACGGCCGTCTTCGGCACCTCGCTGGGCGTGGTGCACGCCCACAACCTGAACAACGGGCTGCCCCTGTGGGCCTTCGCCACCGACGCGTCGATCGAAGGGGCGCTCATGGAGGTGCAGGGCGTCGTCGCCGCCGTCTCGCAGCGGGGCGACGTCATGTTCCTGAACGCCGCGGGGAACATGATCGGGCGCGCCAGAGTGTTCGGCTCGCTGGACTGCGACCCCGCGACCGACGGGAACCGCCTGTACATCGCCTGCCACGATCAATCGCTGTGGGCCTTCGAGATCACCGGGGCCACCGCGTGGCGTCTGCGCACCTCGAACCCGCTGATGGCCTCGCCCACCCTGCACGACGGCGCGCTCTACGTCGACCTGGGCGCCCAGGGCCTGAGCCGGCTCGACCCCGAATCAGGATCGATCCACTGGAGTAATCCCAACGCTCACGGTCGGGTCATCGGCATCCGCGGCGGGCGCTTGCTGGTCTGGAACGCCGGCTCGCTCGCAACCCTCGACCCCGCCACGGGCGACATCGTGTCGCAGGCGGCGGTGCCGGGCGTCGTCACTGTCGCCCCCGACGCCTTCGTCGACGGCCATCTCTACGCGGTGTCTGATCGCGGCGTGGTCGCCAAGTTCATGCCGCGCTGATCACGTTTCGGGAGCCTCCGGCGATGTCCGAGCGAATCCGTCGCGCGCTGCTGTCGGTGTCGGACAAGGCCGGGCTGGCGCCCTTCGCCTCGGCCCTCGCCGCGCGGGGCGTTGAACTGATTTCCACGGGCGGCACGGCGGCGGCGCTGGCGGCCGCGGGGCTGCGCGTCACCCCGATCGACGCCGTCACCGGCTTCCCCGAGATCCTCGATGGGCGGGTCAAGACGCTGCATCCGAAGGTGCACGGCGGACTGCTGGGCGTGCGCACCGACGCCGCCCACCGCGCCCAGATGGATTCGCACGGCATCACCCCCATCGATCTGGTGTGCGTCAATCTGTACCCCTTCGAGCAGACCATCGCCCGCGTGGGTTGCACGCGGGACGAGGCCATCGAGCAGATCGACATCGGCGGGCCGAGCATGATCCGCTCGGCGGCCAAGAACCACGCGTTCGTCACCGTCGTCACCGATCCGGCGCAGTACGAGGCCGTCCTCGCCGATCTCTCGGCCCACGACGGGGCGACCGGCGAGGCGCTGCGGGCGCGCCTGGCGCGCAAGGCGTTCGCCCTCACCGCGCGGTACGACGCGGCGATCGCGGCCTACCTCGCGGGTGACGGCGACATGTTCCCCGCCGTTTACGCCCCCGCGTTCATCAAAACGATGGGCCTGCGTTACGGCGAGAACCCGCACCAGCACGCCGCACTCTACCGCGACGCGTCGGGAAGCACGCACGGCATCGCCCAGGCGCGACAACTCCACGGGAAGGAACTCTCCTACAACAACATCCTTGACGCCGCGGCGGCGCTCGCGCTCGCGCAGGCGCTGCGGCGGGTCGAGCCGGACGCCTGCGGGGCCGTCATCGTCAAGCACGGGAACCCCTGCGGGGCCGCGGCGGCGCGCACACCCAGGCAGGCCGTGGAGTTGGCCATCGCCGGCGACCCGCTCGCGGCGTACGGCGGAATCCTGGCGATCAACACGCCCTTCGACGCCACGGCGGCGGAACGCCTTCAGGGCAAGGACGTCTTCCTCGAGGTCATCGTCGCGCCGCGGTTCGAGCCGGCGGCTCTCGACTCGCTGCGGGCACGCTGGGCCAACGTTCGGCTGCTCGACGTGGGTGAATCGAACTCCACGGGACGATTCGAGTCCCGCTCCATCGCCGGCGGGCTGCTGGTGCAATCGGTGGACGATCGCGTGGCGCGCGCCGACGAGTTCGTGCACCGCGCCGGCCCGCCCGCGAGCGACTCGGCCTTGCGCGTGGCCAGATTCCTCGAGCCGGTCTGCCGGTCGCTCATGAGCAACGCCGTCTGCCTCGGCATCGAGGATGGCGGCGGCGTGCGCCTCGCCGGGGCCGGCGCAGGGCAGATGGACCGGGTGACGGCCTGCCGTCTGGCGTGCGAAAAGGCCGGAGTGAAGGCCACGGGCGCCGTGGCGTTCTCCGACGCGTTCTTCCCCTTCGCCGACGGACCGGAGATCCTGATCGCGGCCGGAGTCACCACCATGGTCCACCCGGGGGGCTCCAAACGCGACGAGGACACGTTCGCGTTGTGCTCGTCCCGCTCGGTCACGTGCCTGACCACCGGATTGAGGCACTTTCGGCACTAGTGCATGATTGTCTTGCCCCGGGCGTGCGGCCACGGTAGCATTACGTCCGGGGGTTCGCCCACATGCACCGCCGGAACCGGGACATACCGCAGGACGATGGGAGCGAGGCTCATCCGGAGGATGGCCCCGAGGGTGGATCCTTGCCGACGGAGTTGGCCGCGGTGCTCGCGGGCACGGACGTGGCCGGCGGGTTGAGCAGCAAGGTGCTGGTGCTGAACCGGGCCTACGCGGCGATGCGGATCGTGTCGGCGAAGCGCGCGTTCTGCCTGCTCGCGCGGGAGATCGCGGAGATCATCCACGTCGAACCGGACGGCGACGGCCCGGGGAAGTACCTCACGTACAACCTCGAATCATGGATCGAGGTTTCGGCGCTCCAGCGGGAGTTCGAACGCGACCGGCACGACTGGGTGCGCACGGTGCGGTTCGACATCGCCGTGCCGCGGATCATCCGCCTGCTCGGGTACGACCGCCTGCCCGACCAGAACGTGAAGTTGAACCGGCGCAATCTGTTCGCGCGGGATCGGAACAAGTGCCAGTACTGCGGGCGCATCTACCCGACGAACGATCTTTCGATCGACCACGTGCTGCCGCGCTCACAGGGCGGGAATGACACGTGGGAGAACCTGGTGTGCTCGTGCATCCGCTGCAACGCACGCAAGGGCGGGCGCACGCCCGACCAGGCGCGGATGAAGTTGATCCGCCCGCCGGTGAAGCCGCGGCGGAATCCGCTGATCTCGCTGCGGCTGGGGCACGAGAAGTACCAGTCGTGGAAGGCCTTCCTCGACCACGCGTACTGGAGCGTGGAGTTGGGCTGAGGCTGATCCCCCCGCGAGGCGACGGGCCGCCGCACGTCATGTGGCCGACAGCGCACGGCACGGAGTTCCGGGCTACCCCATGCTCGCGGAAGAGCCCGGCACGGAGTGCCGGGCTACCCACAAGCCTGGTTACTTCTTCTTGCGTGCGGCCTTGGCCGGGGCCTTGGGGGCCGCGGGAAGAGCGGCGGCGAGGAGATCGGCCTTGGCCGCGGCGTCGAAGTCCTTGCGCGTCAGCCCGCCCGCGTCGTGCGTCGAGTACGTCAGCGTCACCTTGCTGTAACGGATCATGATGTCGGGGTGGTGCTGCACGGCCTCGGCGTGCTGGGCGACCTGCGCGACGAACGTCATGGCCGTCACGAAATCGACGAACTGATACGTGCGCTGAATCGTTTCGCCGACGCCACTCCATTCCGGGAGGGACTTGAGGGCCGATTCCACTTCCGTCGGCGACATTTTTTCAACGACATCTGCCACGGGTCGCTCCTGATGCCAGCACGATCCGAGGCACAGTGTACCGACCCCGGCGTCCCGACGTACCCTGCGTTCGTGACAGCACTTGCGCCGCAGGCCGCCGCCTCAACCACACGCCTGGCCCCGTCCCCCACCGGAGCGCTGCACCTGGGCAACGCGCGGACGTTCTTGATCACCTGGGCCCTCGCGCGGCAACGCGGCTGGCGGATCGTGCTGCGGCTCGAGGACCTCGACACGCCGCGCGTCAAGCCGGGGGTCATTGACCTGACAATCGACCTGCTCCAATGGCTGGGGATGGACTGGGACGCCGGACCGATCGTGCAGTCGGCGGACCTGGAACCACACCGTGCGGCGATGGCGTCGTTGGCGGCACGCGGGTTGACGTATCCGTGCGCACTCACACGTGGGGAGATCGAGGCGGCGGCGAATGCGCCGCAGGAAGGGTCGCACGAGGTGGTGTTCCCGGCGACGCTGAGGCCGACGGCGATGCCCGGGCGGTTCGAGGACACGAACCCGAGTTGGCGGTTCGTCACCCCGCCCGGTCCCGTCGCGTTCGTCGATGAGTTCGCCGGGGCGCGGTCGTATGACATCTCGACGCGTGTGGGCGACTTTGTGATCTGGACGAGGCGCACCCCGGATCGGCCCGGACAGCCGGCGTATCAACTCGCGGTCGTGGTGGATGATGCCCGGCAGGGCGTTACGCACGTGGTGCGGGGCGACGACCTGCTCGATTCGGCGGCGCGGCAGATCCTGCTCGGTCGGGCGCTCGCGCATCCGGAGCCCCCGGCCTATATGCACGTGCCGCTCGTGCTGGGCACCGACGGGCGACGGCTCGCCAAGCGGCACGGGGACACGCGACTGGACTCGTACCGCGCGGCCGGGGTATCCGCCGAGCGCGTCATCGGGCTGGCGGCGTGGTGGTGCGGGATCATCCCGAAACCCCGGGCGCTCTCGGCGGCGGAGTTTCTCGCCGGGTTTTCGCTCGATACCATTCCCCGCACGCCGATCGTGTTCACCCCGGAGGATCACGCATGGCTCGTATCGCGATGACGGCACGGCTGGTCTTGGGCGCATGCTTCACGACGGGGCTGATCGGCACGTTGCCCGCGTGCGACCACGCCGGGGCGGACCAGGGGGCTACCCCCGCGAAGAAGGACACCCCGCCGCCCACACCCACGCCGAGCGGCGGCACGCCGGCGAAGCAAGACAAGACCAATCCGCCCGAGGCGCCCAAATCATCCCTGCCGATCGAGACCGTGACGATCTCGGGGAAAAAGTTCAAACTGGAGTTGGCGGCGGAACCGACGTCGCGGTTCAAGGGATTGTCTGATCGGACGGAGATTGCGGACGACGGCGGCATGCTGTTCGTATTTGATCGCCCGTCGGTCCAACAGTTCGTGATGCGGGATTGCCCGATCCCGATCGACATCATCTATCTCGACGGGTCGGGGCGGGTGGTGTCGTTCTACAAGATGACCCCCGAGCCCCCGCGGACCGAGGCCGAGAAGGTGAACGACCCGGGACAGACATTCAACAGGCAGTACGAGGAGCGGCTGAAGCGGTACCACAGCAAGTTCGCGGCACAGTTCGTTATCGAACTGAAGGGCAACACGCTGGACGGGCTGAACGTGAAGGTGGCCGATAAGTTTGACCTCGACATTGCGCGCCTGAAGAAACTGGCCAAGTAAGCCGATGGTTTCCCCATCGCGGGAGTGCCGGCGCGGTCGTCGCCGCGGCTCGAGGCGTGGGGAGCGCAGCAATGTCCGATCGGCACATCGTGTTCGCCACGTCGGGTTCGTTCGAGCAGCCGCAACGGATGTTTCTGTCGCCGGTGCTGGACCGCTGGCCGGCCTCTCCCACGCCCACGCACCGACCAATGCTGCTCGACGTGCTCCTGCAGGAGTTGGAGCAGGGCGGGGGCGACGACCCCGCGCCGATGGCGGGCGTGGCGCTGGTCGCCCTGGGACAGGGCACGCCCGCGTCGTACGTGGACCGACTCGTCGAAGGGCTGCACCGGCGACACCTGCCCGCGGTGGTGCAACTGCCCGCGGCGGGAGATTGGCAATCGTTCCAGCGGCACGGGGTGATCTTCACCACGCTCGACGCGGACCCGCGCCATGTCTCGGCCATGCTGTACGCCCTGGCCGAGCGGCAGGGCGCGGTGCGACTTCTGGCGCGCGAGGTCCAACTCGCCCATCGGTGCCAGGGCGGCATCCGGCTCGAGATGGACCGCATGCACGAGGAACTGCACCTGGCCGCGGCCATCCAGCGGGAGTTCACCGCGTCGACCGTGCCGACCCTGCCCGGGCTGGAGATCGCCGTGCTCTACCGCCCGGTGAACTTTGTTTCGGGCGATATTTATTCCCTGCGTGACCTGGGCAACGGCAAGGCGGCGTTCTTCATCGCCGACGCGGTGGGCCACGGCGTGCCCGCGGCATTGCTCACCATGGTCCTCACGGCGAGCCTGACCACCAGCGTCCCCGACGCAACCGGACGCTTGACGCCGCTGGAACCGTCGGAGGTCCTGGCGCGGCTGAACACGCGGATGTGCGCGAGTTGCTTCGGGTCGGGACGATTTGCAACCGCGGTGTACGGGGTGGTCGACTCGGCCACGCGCACCGCGACCATCGCCGGCGCGGGGCACCCCATGCCCGTCGTGCTGTCGTCCAGGGCGCCGCGCGAGGTCGAAACCAGCGGGCCGCTCCTGGGCGTCTTCGGCGAGGCGACGTTCGACCAGGTTGTGGTGCCGCTCGCGGAGGATGAGACGTTGCTGGTGTACACCGACGGGCTGGAGAACGCGTTCCCCCCGCCCGCGGGGGTCTCCCCGGCGTCGCGTGAACGGCGCGAGGCATGGATCCGTGAGATCGCCACGGCTTCACGGGGCGCGGGACAGGGTTTGAGCGGCGTGCTCGCCCGTATGAAGGACCTGGTCGATGGGCAGGCCGGGTCGCTGCACCACCCCGACGATGTGACCGCGCTCTGCATCGCGCCGACCAGGGCCGCCGCCTAGCACGCTACAGGTACATCACGGCGGCAAGAGAGCCGGCCGCGACGAGCACCCAGAGCACGGCGGCCTGCACCAGGGCACGCCACCCGACGCGCTTCATCGCCGCACGCGAAAGTCCGGTGCCGATCAGGAACAATGCGGCCTGAAAGCCCATCCCCGCCGCGTGCTTCACTTCTCCTTCGATCGACCCCGTGCCGGGAACCCACGTCCGGGCCGCGCTGGCAAGAACAAAGAGCAGGATGAACCATGGAAACGGTGGACGCTTCGCGGACACCTCGCCCGCGGGTTTCACGATCCACCCCGCCGCCAGCGCGAGGGGGAAGATCCACACAACGCGGACCATCTTGACGACGTTGGCGGTATCGACGGCCTCGGGGCCGAACGATTTGGCGGCCCCGTTGACCGAGGCGATGTCGTGCAGCGCCACCCCGGCCCACGTGCCGAACTGAGCGTCGGTCAGGCCCAGGGCGTGCCCGATCGGCGGGAGCGTCCACAGCCCGACGGCGTTGAGGACGAAGATGGCCCCGGTGGCGACGGCCATGCTGGCGGAGGCGGCCCGGATCGACGCCCCCACCGCGGCGATGGCCGACCCTCCACAGATCGCGGTTCCCGCCGAGACGAGTGTTGATACTTCACGCCCTGTACGCAGCACCCGTCCGAGCACCAGCCCGAGGGCGAGCGCGCCCAGGATGGTGGCGATGGCGAGGGTGAAGCCGTCGGCGGCGGCGCGGGCCAGCGTGGAAAGGTCCAGCCGAAGCCCCAGCAGCACCACGCACGCCTGGATGAGGTACTTTGAAACGGCCTTGGCCCCGTGCTCGAAAGCGGCAAGGCCCGCGAGCGCGAGCACGATCCCCACGAGCAGGGCGAGGTCGGCGCGGGCCCAGGGCCATGGCCCTGCGACGGCGACCATGGCCGCGAGGAACAGAACCTGGCGCCATCGGGGCGTTGGTGAAGTTGGCGGGGGCGCTCCCACGGGTCGCTACTGTACGTTCTTCGCTGGCGGTGTTGCGTCGGTCGCGCCCCGCGGCATGCGTGAGGTGACCGATTCATGACCCGATCTTTGCCCCCGCCTTCCCCGCTGGCTTCGCACTGGGACCACGAACACGACGTCGTGTACCTGAACCACGGTTCGTTCGGCTCGTGCCCGCGGGCGGTGCTGGAGGAGCAGACGCAACAGCGCGCTCAGATGGAGCGCGAGCTGGTGCGACACTACGTCACGCGGCACGAAGGGTTGATGGACCACGCGCGTCACGCGTTGGCCCGCTTCGTTCGGTGCGATCAGGGCGGGTTGGCGCTGCTCCCCAACGCCTCCATCGCCGTGGCGACCGTGCTCTCAAATGTCCGATTGGAACCAGGCGACGAAATCCTGATGAACGCGCAGGAGTACCCGGCGTGCCAGAACAGCGTCCGTCGGGCCGCGGCACGGGCCGGCGCGAGCGTCACCTATGCCGACGTGCCGTTCCCCATCCGCGATTCGGCGCAGGTCGTCTCGGCGTACGAGGCGAAGGTCACGCCGCGCACGCGGCTGGCGCTCGTCAGCCACGTCACCAGCCCCACGGGTCTGGTCCTGCCCGTCGAGCGCGTGGTGGCGTCGCTCCAGGCACGCGGGGTTGACGTGCTTGTTGACGGCGCCCACGCCCCGGGCATGATCCCCACGCTCGACCTTGGCGCCCTCCGGCCCGCGTACTACACCGCCAACTGTCATAAATGGGTCTGCTCACCCAAAGGCTCGGCGTTTTTGTACGTGCGAGACGACCGGCGCGAGGCGTTCCGTCCGCTGGTGCTCTCGAACAATGCGGAGAAGCCCAAGCCGGGCCGATCGCAGTTCCTCACCGAGTTCGACTACGTCGGCACGCAGGATTACACCGCGCTCTACAGCATCCCCAAGGCCATCGAGGTGATGGCGGATCTCGGCGGGGGCTGGCCTGCGGTCATGACGCACAACCACGACCTGTGCGTGCGGGCGCGGGGCATGCTCTGCGAATCCCTCGGGGTCGAGGCGCCGGCCCCGGAGTCGATGATCGGGTCGATCGCCACGATCGTCCTCCCGCCGCACGACGAGGCCCGGCGTGTGCGCCTCGCGGCCCGGCCCACCGCGTACCACGACGCGCTCCAGGACGCGCTGCTGGCCAACTGGGGCATTCAGGTGCCCGTCTGGGGGCTGGCGGGCAAGCCCGAACGATTCGTACGCATCAGCACCCAGGTCTACAACTCGCGGGCGCAGTATGAGTACCTGGCCAAGGCTCTGCGGACTGAACTCGACGCGGAAGCGCGCCTGTAACCGGAAGAACGGGCTGGGCGCGGCGTGAAATCCGCGATATTCTTTCCGCACAGGAGCACGCCGTGACCCAGACTTCGCCCACCCAGGCCACCCCGTCGATGTGTTGTTGCTCGCGCGGCGGGCAGACGTACGCCAAACTCGGCCCCTTGGTCGAGTACCTCGATTCGCTCACCGGGCGGGCCGACCTGGCGGTGCTCACGAAGCTGCTGGCCTCGGTAGACCTGACCCGCGCCGACATCGCCCCCTCATGCGAGTTCGGGCAGAAGGGGTACAAGCGCAACACCATCCGCCGGACGGATTGGTACGAGTTGCTGGCCCTGTGCTGGCGTTCGGCCGACCGCACCCCGATCCACGATCACAGGGGCGTCTCCTGCGCCTTCAAGGTGGTCGAGGGCGAGGGCACGGAGATTCGATTCAAAGACACACCCTCGGGGCTGATCTGCCCCGTGGCGACGAACGTGATGAGGCCGGGGTACATCTGCGCGGCCGATGACGCGGACATCCACGAAGTGGCGAACATGCAGGCCCCGGGGCAGGACCTGATCACCCTGCACATCTACTCGCCGCCCATCAAGAGCATGAACGTGTACGAGTTCTCGCAACCCATCTCCGAGCACTGCCGGGACTCGTACATCGCGCCGCACCCCTAGCGCGAACGCGTTACGGGCACTCACCCCCGCCGACGACGAGTTCGACGGCCTCGACGTCGGTGCCGTTCACCGCGCCGTCCTGATTGAAGTCCGCGTCGGGCTGGCAGTAGTCGGCGAAATCACCGCCGACGGCGAGTTCCTGGATTTCGACATCGATCCCGTTGACGGCGCCGTCGCAGTTGACGTCGGCATCGCACGGCGCGCCGATGGTGAACGCGATGATGGCGGCCCCGCCGGGTTGCCCATCGCCCGACGGCAACACCCCGGCGATGATCTCGCCGTCGAGGCTCTGCCCCGAGGCGACGGCAGTGACGCTCGGCGATACCGTGAGCGAGTATGCGCCCGGCGCAAGCGGGGCCGCCGGCGTGAGCGTCACGGTGTACGACGCGGCGTTGTAAGCGTACGAGGCGGCGACCGGCCCACCCGGGCCGGTCAGGGTGTAGTACGACCCCTGCGTATTCACCGGCTCGCTGAAGGTGACGGTGAGCGTCGAGGGCGGGTTGTCGAGGAGCCCCTCCGGCGCGGGCGAGGCCTGGACAATCTTCGCCGGGCCGTTGACGTACGCCTCGGCGTCTTTCGCGACGATGAGCAGCCAGTCGTTGGGGTCGAGCGCGACGCCCGTGGCCGCGGCGGACAGCGGGATCACGTAGTGCTCGGTGCGCGCATCGCTGACCACCACGCGCGACTCGACGCCCTGGTCGGTGGTGATGGCCAGGTCGATCGGGTAGGCAAAGGCGTTGCTCGGCGTGCCGGTCCCCGGCCAGGCGCTGTTCTGCGTCTGGCGGATGGACAGCCGAAGGTACTGCTGCCCGTTGATGACGGCGGGCTGCCAGCCGAAGGCGTACGACGGCGCGCCGATGCCGTACACGGCCTGCTGGAAGTAGTTGGTCAGGTCCACGCCGGCGGCGGCGGAGGCGACGTCACGAAGGTCTTCTGTGGTGGCCGCCGAACCGCCGAACGCGGCCCGGTAGTCCTGCAAGGTCTGGAAGAACGCGGCGTCGCCGATAATGCGGCGGAGTTGGTGAAGCACCCACCCGCCCTTGCGGTAGGTGAAGTTGCTGCTGAAGATGCGGTTGAGATCGTTCGTGGCGGGGACATACACGGAGTTGTTGACCTGCGTGGGTCGGCGGGCGTTCATGGCGGCCTGGAGCGCGGGCAGCCCCAAACTCCCGGGCTTGCGCTCTTCCCACAGCGCCTCGCCGTACGTCGCGGAACCCTCGTTCAGCCAGATGTGATTCCACGTCTTGCAGGTGACGTTGTCGCCCCACCATTGATGGGCGAGTTCGTGCGCGGTGACGGACTCGGCGAAGGTGCCCTGGCCCGTGTTGGTCTGGTGCTCCATGCCCCCGCCGAAGGGGAACTGGTAGATGCCGTACTTCTCGTTGACGAACGGGTACTCGCCGTAGACCCCGCGGAAGGCCGCGAGCATCGGGATGCACTTCTCCCACGCGGCGCGGTTACCCGCGGTGTTGCTGGCAGGGTAGATGTAGAACTCAACGGGCATGGTGCCCGTGCCCCCGCCGGGGAGCGGGTACGTGTAGGTCTGCGACCAGAAGTCGTACGCGGTGGTGCAGAAGGCGCCGAGGTACGTGGACATGGGGTACGCCGTCGCCCAGCGGTACTTCTTCTTCCCGCCGGCCACGATGTCGATTCCCTGCAACAGGCCGTTCGCGGTCGTCGTCAACGAGTCGGGCGCGGTGACGGCCAGTTCCCAGGTCGCCTTGTCGGCGTTGTTGCCGGGGAGAAGTACGTCGCCGTCCTTCACAGGCACCCACGTGGCGGCGTAGTACGGCTCGCTGAGCGAGGCGACCACGTCGACGCCGTTCTGCGTGCCGAACTCGATCGACCCGAACCCGCGCGAAACCGCCGGGCCGGTGTAGTCGATGCGCACGGTGAATACCTCGCCTACGCCGTACGCGCGGTCGAGGGTGACGGTGCGGGCGTAACTGGAGTTGTCGGCGGGTGGGGTGGAGCAGACGGCGACGGTGCCGCCGTTGAGTGTAACGCGGTTGTTGTCCGCGGCATTGCCGGACAACCCGCGCTGCACGGAGAAGTTCCCGCGGAGCATGAACGTGAACTGGGTCAGTCCTGGGACGAGCGACTTGACCGTGATGGTGTTGGACCCCGCGATCGTGGCGGTCGCCGGGAAGACTTCGATGTCAGCCTCGTTGTGGAGGACATCGGTGTCCGTGAAGGCCTCACGGTCAGAGAACGCGGGCGTGCCCGGCTCGTTGATGGTGAGGCCCAACGCGGCACGGACGGCGATCATCATTTCCTTGCCGCATGAGCAGGCCTCCCAGCCCATCTCGCCGTCGTGCCCGGTCGGCCTGACTGTCTGCGCCGCCGTCGCGGCGGAAAGTGCCAAGCACGGAATCCACGCGAGCCAAGAGGCCCGCACAGCGTAGAGATCGCTCGACATGTCCACACCCCTGCGTGCCAGGCTATCACGAAACATCATGATTCTGAGCACCAATCAGCAACCCGCCCGGTCATGTCCATTCGCAGCCGTCAGGATCGTGGTTTCAGTCGATCAAAGACGTATGAACTAACCCCTAACATCTGTCTGTGTTGCTCGCGGTTCCGTTTGAAACTCAAGCACGTGGACGGGATTGACATGGGCCACGACGTTTCAGGACGTAAATGTGAATTTGTGACGAATCGCCGGCGGTACAGGTCGGCCGCGGATTGGTTTTTCTCGTAACCCGTTGATTCATCGTGTATTCTGAGTGCGTGTTCAGCCAGACCGCCACTCATTCCACTCTGCTTGCCCGGCTCGCCGACGTGGGGGATTTCGCCGCCTGGGTGGAGTTCAAAGGCCGCTATTCGGAGTTGATCCGCGGGTTTTGTGTCCGGCGGGGGCTTCAGGCGGCGGATATCGAGGACGTGGAGCAGGAGGTGCTGCTCTCGCTGTCGAAGGCGATGGGGAACTTCAACTATGACCCCGGGAAAGGCCTGTTCCGATCATACCTCAAGACGGTGGTGAACAACGCGATTGCTCGGAAATGGCGTCAGAACCCTCCCGCGGGGGGACTATCACAGGCAGAGGGCGTCGGCATCGACAGCGACGACGACCCGTGGGAGCAGGAATGGCGGCAGTATCACTACCGGCGCGCGATGCGAGTCATCGAGACGGAGTATGCCGAAGCGGATCGTCGCGCATTCGCGATGTATGCGGTGGAAGGGCGAGGCGCGGGCGAGGTGGCGAAGGAACTGGCGATGAGCGTCGACGCGGTCTATCAGGCCAAGAGCCGGATACTGAAGCGCCTCTCGGCGATCATCGAGGCCCAGATCGCGGACGAAGGGTAAACACGGGGGCCGGAGCACCATGACGCGGACGGCGGACAACACCGGCTCGGCGTGGTACCACGACGAGGGATCGATCCTCGGGCTGGCCCGCCGGGTTCACGCGGGGATCGTCGTGCCGACGATCCCGGGGTATGAAGACCTCACAGAGATCAAACGCGGCGGTCAGGGCGTGGTCTTCTCGGGGGTGCAGCGGTCGACACGGCAGCGGGTGGCGATCAAGGTGCTGCTGGGTGGGGCGTTGGCCTCCCCGACGGCGCGGGCGCGGTTCGAGCGCGAGGCCGAACTCGCCGCCAGCCTGCGACACCCCGCCATCGTTCGCGTGTATGACCGCGGAGGCACTACGGACGGTCTGGCCTATCTGGTGATGGAGTTTGTCGACGGGCAGCCGCTCGACGAGGTGCTCCGCGCCACGCCCGCCCCTCGGGGGACGAGTGCGGCGGACGAGGTAGAGCGATGTCGGCGCGTCGAGATGTACGCCGGCATCGTCGACGCGGTGGCCCATGCGCACCAGCGCGGCGTGATCCACCGCGACCTGAAGCCCTCGAACGTGCGGATCGATCTCGCGGGCAAGCCCCGCGTGCTGGACTTCGGGCTGGCCAAGGCGCACGGGCAGGACGTGCCCGACGTGAGCGTGGCGGGGCAGATCTTCGGCTCGCTGCCGTGGGCCAGCCCGGAACAGACGATGGGCGACCCTGCGGCGGTGGACGTGCGCAGCGACGTGTACGCGCTGGGCGTGATGCTGTACCAGATGCTGACGGGGCGATTCCCGTACCCCGTGGAGGGGGACGTCGTGAGCACGATCCGGCACATCCGCGAGCACGACCCGGTGCCGCCCCGGTCAATCGCTCCCGGCCTCGACGAGGACTTGGCGACCATGGTGCTCACGTGCCTGGCGAAGGAACCCGATCGGCGGTATCAGAGCGCGATGGACCTGGCGCACGACGTCCGCGCGTGGCTGCGGGACGAACCGATCCGCGCGCGCCAGGATCACACGTGGTACACGCTGCGCAAACTGCTGAAGCGGCACCGGCGCGAGGCCGCGGCCATGGTGGTGGTGCTGGCGGTGCTGATCGGCGGCGCTATCTGGCTCAGCGTGCTGTACGCGCGGGCCACGGAATCGGAACAGCAGGCCCGGCAATCACTCGGGGACGCACGACGGGAACTCGACGAGAAGTCCGCGGCGGTCGGGTTCCTCCGCGACATGCTTGCCTCGCCGAACCCCGGCGTCGACGGGCGCAACGTGCGCGTCGTCGATCTGCTCCGCTCGGCACGGCTCCGGCTGGATGATACCTCGCTCTCGCCGGCGTCACGGGCGATCCTGGCGGCGGCGATGGGCGACACGTACATCGCGCTCGGACAGTTCGACCAGGCCGAGCCGCTCATGGCGCTCGCCCGCGACCTCCGCCGGGAGATTCACGGCCCCGCTCACCCCGAAGCCCTGCGTGCGCTCGCGCGGTTCGGGTACCTCCGCTGCCGTCAGGGCAAGCTGGACGAGGGCGAGGCCATCGCCCGGGAAGCCTCAGAGGCGATAGCGAACTTCCCGCTGGCCGATCGGGTCCGGGTGCGGGCCAACGACATCCTGGGGCTGGCACTGCACTACCGCGGGAAGAACGCGGAGGCGGAGGTCGTCTTCCGCGCGTCGATGCAGGACCAACTCGACGCACAGGCGGCCGACGGGCCGGAGTACGAGGACACCGTGGGCAACCTGGCGGTGTGCCTGCGTCAGATGGAGCGCGTGCCCGAGGCGCTCTCGCTGTACGAGCAGGAGATCGCGCGGATCGACGCGCGCGGACGCGCCCTCACGCCCGGACAGTTCACGATGATCGGAAACTACGCCTCGGCGCTGCACAGCACGGGCGCGTACGACACGGCGGAACGCATGTACCGCCGCGCGATCGACGGCCTCTCGACCCTGCTGGGCGACGAGCACGACGACACCCTCAGCGCCATCAGCAATCTGGGAACACTCCTGATTCAGCGTGGCCGCTTCGACGAGGCGGAAACGATCCTGCGTCGCGGGGAAGAGGCGGCCCGACGGACGCTGGGCGAGGAGAACCCGACGTCGCTGACCTTCGCGCACAACCTGTCGAAAGCCATGCATGAGGTGGGGAAGTTCGACGAGGCCGAGCGGTTGATGCGCCGCACGCTCGACCTTCGCATCAAAGTGCTCACCGAGGAGCATCCGCACACGCTGGTCACTATGTCAAACCTCGCGGCGCTCTGCCGCGACCTCGGGCGGGCGGATGAAGCGTTCGACCTGGATCGCCGAGCGCTGGCAACGCGGCGGCGCGTGCTGGGCGAGCGAAACACCGGGACGCTGATCTCCTACAGCGCCGTGGGCCTGCGCCTGGTGCAGACGGGGGACGCGACCACCGGCGAGGCCCATCTCCACAAGGCCGTCGAGACGGCGGTGGAGACGCTCGGCCCGGACGCGTACTTCACCGGGGTGTTCCGCGGGAACCTGGGCAAGGGGTTGGACCTGCTCGGGCGGCCCGACGACGCGGAGCGCGAGTTGCTCGAGTGCTATCGCGTGCTGGCGAAGACGGTGGGCGAGACGGACAAACGCACACGAGCGGCGGCGCGGACTTTGGAAACGCACTACGCGGCCGCAGGGCAGCGCGATCAGGCCGAGGCCTGGGCCGCGCGGGCCAAGTAACTACGGGCAACCGCCCCCGCCGACGGCGAGTTCGACGGCCTCGACGTCGGTGCCGTTCACCGCGCCGTCCTGATTGAAATCGGCGTCGGGGAGGCAGTAGTCGGCCATGTCCCCGCCGACGGCGAGTTCCTGGATCTCGACATCGATGCCGTTGACGGCGCCGTCGCAGTTCACGTCGGGGTCGCACGTCGGCCCGATCACGAGCGTGACGCCCGCGGCGTCGTAGACGAGCGTCATGGGCAGATCGGGCGGCGCGTTGACTTTGTCGAGCGTGAGGAACGCGCCCGCGATCGAGCCGGCGCTGAGGATGCGGAACGACTGGCCGACTTGCGGGACGAACCCGCCGGTGAACGTGACGCGGACGGTCCCGGCGAGCACGGCGTGGTCCTCGACCACGACCGTGTCGAACGAGCCGGGGTTGACGCCGTTGATATCAATCTCCAGGCGCGACTGCGGCGAGTCAAACGTGAGGTTGGCCGGCCCGCCGCCGGGGGCGCGGAGCACGGCGAACGCGCCGACGGCGTTGCCCGGGGCCAGCGTCGCGACGACGAGGCGGAGCGAGCCGCGGACCGCGGCCGTGCCGCCGATAGTACCGGCGAGGATGTCGGCGGTTCCGCCATTGAGAATCCCCAGCGATCCGCCCGAGAGCATGGAGAAACCGCTCACCTGGGTGAAGGCGCGGCAATACAGCGTGCCGGCGAAGAGCGTGAACGAGGCGTGGTTGAAGAACTGAACGTCGAACAGCGAGTCGCCGGCGCCCGAGAGTTTGATCCAATCGACGTGGTTGCGAACGACGCCCGGCGTCGGCGAAATCGCCGTAGCGGTGATGTCCCCGTTCACGGTCAGCGAACCATGGTTGCGGATCATGGACGACGCCCCCATCGCCAACGCAACGTTCGCGCCCCAGGAACTCGGCCCGTTGAGGACGAGCAGGTGATTGGGGAGCGACACGGACGCCGAGGCGGGCACCGTGAGGAACGACCCGAGCTCGGTCTCGGTCGATCCACCGCCGTCGAACGTGCCGCGGAAGGACGCGTTGCCGACGATGGTGTGCATGCCCGCCCCGTCGCGGAGCGTGTTCGCGCCGAAGGTGACGTGATTCGACGAAGCGGTGGCCCCGGCGGGCACCGTGAACGGCGCGTTGACATGGAACTGCCCGGCCCCCGTGGTGGTCAGCGAGGTGTTCACCACGAAGGGCGAAGACCCCGACAGCCGCAGCGTGCCCGCGGCGAGGGACTGGATGTATCCCGACAGCGTGCCCCCGGCCACCAGGTCGAGCACGCCGACCTCGGCGGAGATCAGCGCGTTGGACGTGACCAGCGCGTTGACGGTCGTCGTGCCCGTGCCCGAGTCCTTGCGGAACGTGCCGGTGTTCACGATCTGCCCGAGCACAGACTCGGGCGCGATGGCGGCGTTGGCCTGGCAGCGGAACGTCGCGCCGGGCAGCACCTTGAGCATGGATTCATCGAGCGTGATACCGCCGCCCTGCCACGTGGTGACGCCCTGCACGCGATACTCGGCCCCCTCGCGGATCGCCAGCCCGCTCACGATGGTCGCGGTTGCTTCGGAGATGAACACCCCGTGACGCATCGCGCCGCCGGGCATCACGGTGAGTTGCCCGCCGAACATGGCCTGGTCGGCGGCGTAAAGGTCATTCGCCAGCGTAAAGGGCGACCACGCGAACATCGAACGCACCGTGCCGGGCACGTCGAGCGTCACGCTGGCCCAACCCATGTCCACGTCGTTGGTGACGCCGGGATAGGGCGGGCAGTCGGGGCATGCCGCCGAGCCGGAGGCGAAGTTGTTGTTGTTCTGGCACGCGCCGCCGCTCTGCCCGTTCCAGCAGCACGAACTCCAGAGGTTCGTTCCGCACGAACCGTCCCAGTTCATGGGCTGGGCGAGCACGGCGGACGCGGAACCAGCGGCGGCGATGATCGCCAAGGCAAGGTGCGTGCGGGGAGTGGTCATGGCGGTGCTCCTCGTATCGGCCCGGGGTCTCCCACACACGCCGAGCACCAACACGATACGCGATATTCGGCCCGGTGCAAGAGGGATGTTCGTCGTGCGCCAGGGCCGAGAATGTCCGGGCTCATACCCGGCACGGAGTGCCGGGCTACCCAAGAGGGTCCTCCCCCGAAGGGGGAGGTGCCGCGCTCCGCGGCGGAGGGGGAATCAAGTTCACGCCGCACCCCCTCCGGCTCGAGGACTCGCCACCTCCCCCTGAGGGGAGGATCAGAAGCAGGTCCTCCCCCGAAGGGGGAGGTGCCGCGCTTCGCGGGGAGGGGGTGTTACGGGCACGGGTCGCCGCCGACGACGAGTTCGACGGCCTCGACGTCCAACCCGTTGATCGCGCCGTCCTGGTTGAAGTCCGCGTCGGGTTGGCAGTAGTCGCTGAAATCACCGCCGACGGCGAGTTCCTGCACCTCCACGTCCACGCCGTTGGCGGCCCCGTCGCAGTTCACGTCGGGGTCGCACGCGGGCGCGGGGGGCGGGCGCAGGTGGACGATGCCGCGGGCATTCACACCGCCCAGCGCGCCGATCTGAGCGTCGGTGAGCGTTTCGTCGGTGTAGAGCATGTTGGCGATGTAGATGCTCTCGCCGCGGCCTTGCAGGTCGGCGAAAAGGCAGACAGTCGATGCCATCGGCGCGAGCGAGGCGTTGGGCGCCTGCGCCCAGGGGCTGGGGAACTGGCCCCAGGCGTTCCACGTCGCCGGGGCCACGGCGGTGCCGGTCGGGTTGGTGGACGACACGTCGCCCCAGCGCGGGTTGTCCTTGTTACACGAGGCGTAGACCCAGTCGCCCCCGGTTGAGCCAACGTACACGCCGTTGACGAAGACCCGGCCCACCTTCGTGCGGTACCCGTCGCTGGCGATGGCGAGGCGGAACCACTGGTTGGGCTGCACGCCGGGCAGGGCGATGTCATTGGCGAAGGGGACCTGGTACCCGAAACGGGCCTGCCCACCCACGACGCGGATGAAGGCGTCGGCGGACTGGTCGTTGTTGTGATTGTCCTCGATGAGACACGCGGCGAACTCATTGGCCCACGCGGCGGATGGAATCAGCAGGTCCCAGACGAAGGTCCATTGCCCGTTGCGGTCCTCGGGCCAGTAGTGGCGCGTGTTGGGCCAGAAGGCCAGCCCCAGGCCGCGGGACTTGGCCTGGTTCGACGGGTCGGCGGCGTTGCGGGGCGGGCTGGTCTTGTAAACGACGTCGTCCTCGCCGCCGGGCAGGGGCAGCCCGAACGACGACGCCAGCCCGAAGGATGATTGTGCCTGTGTGACGTTCTGCGGCGTGGGCGGGTTGGGGTAGGCGTTGATCTCGGCGGGCCCGCCGAGGATCGGGCCGAACGCGGAATCGTCGAGGTATCGCAGCAGCCCGAAACCCGAGGCTGGCGCCATGCCCGACTGGCGCACGGATTGAAGATTGCCCTCGAAGTGGAACTCCGACACGGTGGCGGGCGGGGGATTGAACGTCTGGAAGACCCCGCCCCCGGAGACGACGTTGATGCCCAGGCCGAAGGGTTTCACGATGTTGCGGATAGCGCTGCGGCCGCGGCGGTCGGCGAGGATGGACTGCTCGAACGTCAGCGAGATGCTGATCCCCGAGAACGTGCCGGCGATGGTCTCGCTGTCGAGCGTGACCGGCACGCCCGCCCCGGGGTTGCGCACGGCCCCATAGAGCGTGCGCTGCGAGCCGACCACGAACCCGTTGAGCACGTCGCCTAGGGGTGTGTCGTTGGGGATGACGATGACGCCGAGGAAGCCCGTGCCGCGGACGATCGGGTTGAACGCGAAGGTGTAGCCCGCGGCGGCATCGATCGTCCCGGTGCTGGTGCGGACGACATCGGGCGGATTCGTCGAGAGCGACGAGATGCTCGCGCCCGCGCAGTCCACGAAGACCGAGGGCTGCGCCAGGACGGCGGGCGAGATGATCACGGCGGCGCACGCAGCGAGCAAACGCATGGGAGGCTCCTGAATCCGCCCGGGGCGGGAGTCTCAGCGTAGCGAGTTTTGCGTGGGCGTCCAGAAGAATCAGGATTCCGCCGCGGCGCGAGGACGGGTACACTGCATGGTCCGGGAGTGACGCATGGACCGCCGACGCGGGTTTACGCTGATCGAGTTGCTGGTGGTGATCGCGATCATTGCGCTGCTGATCGGCATCCTGCTGCCCTCGCTGGGCCGGGCGCGGGAAACCTCCCGCCGGGCCAAGTGCCTCTCGAACACGCGCCAACTGGCCATGGCGTGCATGACGTACTCCAACGAGGTCCGCGCGGGGTACTTCATCCCCGCGTTCTTCGACTGGGAGGACAACATCGGGTGGCTCTTCCCGACGTACCTCGACTCGTACCAGGCGGCCATCTGCCCCAGCACCCGCAACCGCATCCGCGAGAACCTCACGCTCAGCGAGGAAAGCGGGGAGCCTGTCGAGCAGGTCTACGGGCGCGACTTCATCCGCGACACGTTTTGGGCCGCCAAGGACCGCGACGACGACGCCGGGGGGCACAGTTACGAGATCCGCGCGTGGTTCAGCGCGGGCAAGTACCTCGACGGCACAACGATCTGCACGCCGACGACGGTGAGCATCGGGGATCAACTCGGCTGGAGCCGCAACGACCTCACGGAAGTCTTCAACCTCTCGACGCGCAACGCCCTCAAGACCCACAAGCGCATCCAGTTCCCCGATCGCTGCTACCTCGTCGTGGACAACGACAACGACGGGTCGGTGGTGCCCGGCGTCGGCCGCCCCGACGGGGTGAACAACTACCCCGACCCGTGGAACAACCACGGCAAGGACGGGTACAACATCGCGTTCACCGACGGGCACGCGAAGTTCGTGCCGCCCGGCCCGGGCCTGATCCGCGTGTACCTGGATTCGTGGGATGAGCCGCCGACGAACTACCCGCAGGTCTCGCCGTACTCGCACACGATGATGACCTTCAACGGGCAGAGCATCCCGCGGTACTTCGAGGTCCCCTGACACGACCCGGGGCGTGCCCCTGCTACGGGCACGGCCCGCCGCCGACGACGTCTTCCACCGTCGCGATGTCGAACCCGTTCACCACCCCGTCGTGGTTGAAGTCCGCGTCGAACCCGCAGAAGTCCGCGAAGTCCCCCTCCACCGCCCGCACCATGATCTCCACGTCCCCCGGGTTCTCCGCCCCGTCGCAGTTCAGGTCGGCCTCGCAATCCTCGCACGCGTCGATCACGCCGTTGAGCGGCCACTGGTCCTTGCCCGGCTCGGCGAGCAGTTCGCCCTCGTCCTCCATGCCGTTGGCGTTGCAGTCGGCCCGCAACACGAAGGTGTACGCGAAGTCCGCGACGGGCACGATCGCGCTGGTGAGCAGCCCGTCGCACCGCAGCACCTCGGGCGCCGGCGCGTCGCGCTTCGGGCGGATGGTGTACGTGCCCGGCAGCAGCCGCGTGCCTTGGCCGTGAATGGTCACGGCGCGGCTCCAGCCCGGCTCGTCGCCGCGCTTCAGCGTGACCGTGTACCCCTCGATGGGCGGCTCGGGCGAGCCGGGCACGTCGCGGGTGATGGTGACAGGGTGGTCCGTAAGGCTCGCGGTGCGGACGGGGCCGTAGAAGGTGAGGACGATCTCGGCGGGTTCGTACGCGCCGGGAAAGGCGGGGGGCACGTGCCCGAAGGCCGAGTTGAGGAACTCGGGCGGGTTGAACTGGTTGCGCGGCGGTTCGCACGCCGCGGCGTGGAGGTGGAAGGGGACAAGCCCCGCACTGACGCCGCCAAGCTCCGTGGGTGTGCGGTCGTAATACGGCGCCCGATCAGGCTGAGACGTAGGCAAAGGCGCAAGTACGATCTCGCTCTGTGCACGACGTATACTGACGTAAGGTGACAGGCCGTTGTGCGTCACCCACTGCCCGAGTTCGTTCATGGCATTGATGATCACGTACGTCTCGGCGGCCTCGTCGCCAGCGGCGAGCTCGATCCCGCTGGCCTGCATTGGTTCACCGGCAACGGGGGCGGACACGGCCAGAGACCGACCAATACGTACGGGCGCGGCGACTTGTGGAGATCGTACGGTTACTTGGGCAGCACAATCCCCATACACATCGATGGAGCCGACCGTACCTGCGTTGACTACGTCATGAAGAGTGCTCACCACTCGCAGTTGTTCCAGATGCCCAACGGGCGTGCCTGTATCGCCCACGACACAATCGAGGTTGGCCCACACCGCTTCGATTCGCCCGACGGAAGATGCGCGAATCTCAACGGGCTCGGTAGCCTGCACAAAGGTGTATGGCGGCACCCATGACGATACGTGGCCGATGGCGCCTGAGAGTGCACGGATAGCCGCACCGCCGCACAACTGCGTACATTCAACCGCCGAAACGTCGCCGTCGATCGCCTCGATCACAACGCGTGGCCCGATGATCATCACATCGCCGTCACCCCAACGCCGGGTCGCACGGACGGCGACATTGCCGCCGATCGAACGGATCGTGACCGGCAAATGCGGGTAGTCGGGGAGATATCCGAGATAGCCGAAGTCCTCGGCTCCCAAGTCGTAATGTCCGATTTCGATCCCCCCGATGCCGCCGACAAACGTCATCGTGAGGCCTTCCCCGCACGGGTGCGCCGGGTCACGACCGAAGATGATCTTGGCTCGGATGTACCCCGACGGCGACGCGGCGCCCACGAACACGGGCACGAAGATTCCTTCATCCATGTACGCGCCGTCGTAGTCCTCGATCAGCCCGGTCAACGCGCCTTCAATACGGATTCCCTCGCACATCGTGTCCGACTCGAAGCGCGGCGCCCGGATCGTGCCGGTAAAGTCCCCACGGCATACGACACGTCCGATCGTTGTTACGGCCGTGCGATGCTCTACGCCGGCCACGATATCACCCGCCATGCTGTCAACCTCGATCGAGCGAATCTCGCCATCGCTCGAGTAGATTGCCGGGTCCGGCCCGGCGTGTTCAACCCGGCCGTGCACGACCAGATCGTAGATTGCATCGCCGAAGATCGTCCCCCGCATTGCAACGCCTGTCGAGCCCGGCAGCCCGACTACGACCGTGTCGATCTTCCCCTTGCCTGCTTCGGCGCAGAGCGTCACACCGCTCTCGACCGCGCCGTTGATGAACAAACGGGCCATCACTTCGCCGTCGGGCATGGCGTAGTGAGAGGCCGCCCGGATGTCGGCCCGGGCGCTCCCGCCGACTTGGCCGCGGTAGACCTGCCCGACCAGCACCGAACCCGCCTCGCCCGTGTGCAGCGGCTTCACGTCGCCCGAGATCGCGAAGGCCACGCGCGTACGCCACCGCAGGTTAAAATCGTCGCACTCCATCCCGCCCCAGTGACGACCGGCCGACAGGAGCAAGTCGTCAACATTCGTTGGGAACGGACTTGTAGGGTTCTCATTCACCGTTCCGATCAGCACGTCAACGCGACCATCGGTCGAGCCGTGCAGGAGCAGCCGCCCGATGTCGGTTTCGGCGGTGCTTCCAAGAAGTCGAACTGAGGTGATGCCCGTCGTTGAAACCGTGACGTGAATGGGGTCGCCGGACGCCACGGGCGTTTGCGCAACTCCGTTTACCGTCACGTTGACGACTTGCGCGGCCGCAAGACCGGCGGTGAAGCAGACGACCGTGAGAATCGCGAGCACGGTACGGAACATGGCGGTGTCTCCCGTGTGCGCCTTCGTCCGGCGACAAGCCCCGCCAAGAGCAGTACCGGGAGTGTACCTGAAGCGGGGACGGCGGATGCAAGTCGCAACCCGACCCTCGAATACCGCATGCTTGGGAAATCTGCCCCGAACCCGTGTACGGTATCTATTCCGGGACCAAATACCGACCAGTACGAGCCGTCAAAGATCCGATACGTCCTCCCTTCGACGACATACCGATCCTCGATCCATTCCTGCGTGAACCCCGCCGAGTCCAGAACTCCGTAATAGGAGTGCGTGTCGGGGTACGACATCAGTGGGATGCGGAGTTCGCCACTCTGCGGCAGGGTGAAGCCGGAGTTGGCCATGCCGACCCCCGGCGGGCCGTACACGAGTGGAATGTCGCTCATGTTGGGTTGCTGCCACCAACCGCCCGTGCCGTCGCGCGTGGGGTCGTAGAACACGGCCTTCATGTATTCATCGAGCGTGGGAATCCAATACCGCGCCTCGGGATGATGCGTGAGTTGGTCGGTAAAGACGCCCGGGGCGGAATACCCGAAGGTCGAGATGTCGTACGCGCCGTTCTGATAGGCCGTGATGTCGCTGGACTTGTCATTGTGCAGCCAGTTGCAGAGCATCGCGCCCATGCGCCACGAGATGCCGCTGACGGCACGCATCCCGGCGTCGGGGTCGTTCTGGAGCATGTAGCGCGTGCCGGGGCCGGTGTAGTTCGGATCGATGGTCGCCCCCCAGATGATCGGCGAAGGCAGCACCGAGTCCGGCACCGGGTCGGCCCGGGCCTTGAACGTGTTGTAGAACTCCAGCCACTGCGCGGTCGTGACCTCCGTGCGGCCAACGCGATACTCATACCCCACCGACCCACGCCCAACGACCAACCCCCCCGGCCCGGCGTAGGCAGGATTACCGACATCCCCGACCGTGACCCAATCGATGCCGTCGGGCCCGGGCTGGGCCGGCGCGGGCACGGCCATGGCGGCGACCATCGCGACGACCAAACCACAAGCAAGGCGTACCGACACCGAACGCGGGTGAGCGCTCATGCCTTCAGTATGCACCACGCCGGGCGTGCGTGCCAGCGGAATTCGGCGGGGAACGTGGGAAAAGAAGGCACGGCAGGCCCGGCACGGAGTGCCGGGCTACCCAAGAGGGCTGCCCATGAAGATCCTCCCCCGAAGGGGGAGGATTCCCCCTCCCACGGGGAGGGGCGTTACGGGCACGGCCCGCCGCC
>BQMO01000019.1 GCA_022180725.1 Phycisphaerae bacterium | reverse complement strand
TCACTTCAAGGTCGGTGGTATCCTCGTTCTCGACGACGAGGCGTGCGTTGATCCGCCGGGCGATCACCGCCTGCGGGTTGTCGCCGGTGTTCTCGTCCGTGCGCTGCAGTTCCGCCACGCGGTAGAGCCGTTTGACGCGGGCTTCTTCCTGCACCGCCCGCCGCGCCGCCCCGCCCCCCCCCGTCATCATCGCCTCCACGGTGTTCGCCCGGGCGGCCTGCCACAGGGGCACGGCCAGCCCGAGCACGAACGACCCCGTCGAGGCCTGAAAGACCCGCTTGATGTCCAGCGCGGGAATGTCCGCGTTCCCGGGTACGTCCACTTCCAGTCCGCTGGGCATGATCGCGCGCAGCCGGTCGATCCGCACGAGCATGTTCTCCAGCGCGTCGCTCGACACGCGGAGTTCCACCACCCCGTACGGAAACGTCCACGACAGCCGACGTTCCCGCCAGGCCCCCTCGAGCAGGTCGCGCTGCATCGTCTGAAGGTGGTGCGGCTGAAGAAACAGCCCCTCGTGCCAGTGAACGTGTCCCACCGTCGTCATGCCCGCCCCTTTCACGTCGCCGGTTGCGACGACTTCGCGTTTACTTGATCACCTGGCTCAGCCCCGCGTCGACGTCCTTGGCCAACAGCGACTTGAGCCGCTTCTCGATCCCCGTGGCATCCACGCCCTCCATCTGCCGCACGTATTGCTTCCAGCACAGCACATCCTTGCTCGTCATCAGGCTCCCCGGCCCGGCGATCTTACTGATTTCCTCGACGCTGAACCGTGCCATGTGGTCGCGCGCGAACTGCTTGCTCGCCTCCGTCACGCCCTTCATCAACAGCGAGATCAGGCTCCGCAGTCGGTACGCGTGCTTGGCGATGACCTCTTTCCCGACTTTCTCGTCGCCCTGCATGAACTTCGCCAGGTCCTTGTTGAGCACCTGGTACACCTGGTTCTTCGCGTCGGGCGCGACGTCGCGCCAATAGGTGCAGGCCCACGGCTCGAGTTTCAGCGTGAACTCCGCAAGGATGGCCGCCATGTCCGTCAGGCGGGCGCCGTCGATCGGCGCGTCCGCCGGCATCCCGAGCATCTTGCGCATCTCGCTCCCCGCGCCCGCGGGCACGCTCGTCGCCGATGCCGCCTGAGGCGCCGGGGCGGCCACGGGGGCCGCGGCCATCGACGGCTGGACGTGCGGCCCGCCAAGCCCCGCCGCCTTCAACTTCGCCCCGATCGCCTGCCGCTCGGCCTCGCTCAACGCCTTCGAAACTTCGATCAACTTCTCCGCTAGCACCATCGGGTCGCGCGGGTCCGCCCCCGAGGAGCGAGGCATCGGCGCCGCCCCACCACCGTCCACCGTGGACCACGTGGGAAAGTGAAGCAGCAGGTCCTTCAGGAAGGCCTCGCGATCCTGCGGCGGCAACGCCGAAGTCACCCGCTGAACCTCATCCCGGAGTTGTTCGGCACGCATGTCGCCGGTCTGGTCCGACAGCTCCGCGTGCAGCACTCGCAGCCGCTGCGACAGCCCCACTAACTTCTTCCCGCGTTCGCTCGTTGGGTCTATCAAGCCGTACGCCCCCATGTCTCGTGCGCCATGATGCCGAGCCATGCCGATCGGAACCAATCGCTCGGCGGCCAGCCATGCACTCCGATCCTACATCTTACCGGACGCCCGGTACAACACAAACACCCGCCACAAACAACTTTGCGCCGTGGATTCGAACCCCGGCGCTCCGATACCTCCCCCGCGCAACCCGACCGGGCCGCATACGCGCCGCAGGCCTACGGCCTGGGCGATGGGGCGGATCCCCCTCATGAAATCGCCTCCCGTGAGCGCCGATCCTCTGCCTTGTCATCATTCCAGGAGGTCCGCATGCGCCGTTGTCTCCCGCTCCTTGCCTGTTCGGTATTCGCCCTTACGCTGACCGGCTGTGCCGGAACTCCCTTCGCGAACCTCTTCACCTTTACCCACAAGTCCGGTGGAAATGTCGGCGCCAGCGATGCCCTCGGCGCTCGCATGATGACCGCACAGAACAAGCCGGCGAAATCCACCGGCAAGGCCGCGCCGAAGTCCGCCGAACCCGCCACCGCTACCGCCGCGGTTCCTGAATAACCCGCCGTCGATCATCCCCCGCCCGATCCGCCCCGTGCGAGATACGGCGTGGTGCGCAGAATTCCCAGGAGGCGATCCTTCGGTGTTCCCGCGCCTCCGCCCGCGCCGGTCGTAAACGCCGGACGAAACCCGACATCCGAATACCCCACCGACGACTCCGTGAGGTAAAAGCCGCGCTGCGTCTGCGTCGGTCCGCCCTGCACGCACGGCAGTACGGCCTCGGGGGCATACTCCGGCGGCGAGAGCGCCGAGGCGCCGAGCACCCCAAGCCCTTCGCCGAACCGTCCGAAGACCGCGTTCACCGCTGCCATGTCGGGCTTGAGCAACGCGTCGAGCGCCGCCGCGTTCGTGTACACCCACTCCGCGACATTCCCTTCCAGGTGCTTGAAATCACGCCCACCCCCGTCGTTCACGGGCCTGAACCACAACCACCCATCACGCCCTTCGACCGCCACTTTATTGTCTGTCTCCGCCGACGGCGCCCGCTCGCCCGGGCCTCGAACACGCAGGATACCCCCGCTCGGAAATCGTGCCGAACTGAACGGCCTGGCGCCGTTGGCGTCGGGCTTGATCAACTCCGTGATGTATGCGTGCTGTTCGCCCCACAGCGCATCGCGACGATTGGCGTCTCCCGCCGCGGCAGGTCCCTCACGCTGACGCGCTTCTTGCCACTCCTCGGGGGTCGGCAGGCGGCACCCCATCCACGCCGCGGCATACACCGCCGCCTGCGGCGAGAGCCACGTCATGGGCGATTCCCAGGTTGGGGGCGCCGGCTCGCCCGAGGGCGCCTGCATCCCCGCCGGGTAATACCCCGCCGAGCTCATCGGTTGTGGCGGCTGGGTGAACCATCCGTTCCCGTTCGGGCTCTTCGGGGACGCGGCCGCCGAAGGATTCGGCTCCATCCGTCCCCCCGCGTCGGTCCACCATCGCCACACCACCGGCCCGGCGCGGCCGTCAATCCCCTCGTTGGCCTTCGGGCCCATCCGCGGCAGGTTGGACCACCCATTGGCCGAATCCATCACGTCCACGAACAGCCGAAGCGGAACCTCCGTCGTCGCCAGGAACGACGCCTTCTCCGTGTCCTCTCGCACCTTGATGAATCGCAGCGTGTGGGACTTCCACGTGTACGTCACTTCGGAACCGTCCGCCGCGGGTGTTCCCGCCCACCCGACTCGGCCCGGGCCTTCCTCGCGCAGGTCCACCACTTTGCCCGCCGCCATGTCGCCCAGTTGCTTGCGCAGCCCCGCCATCCCCTCGCGCGAACTCAGCGACGCAAACTCGCTGTCCCATCGTCGGCAAAACGCCTGCGCCACGGGCATGATCTGCGCGATCTGGCCATCCTTGTCTCCCGCGGTCACCACGCGCGCCACCTCGCCCAGGAACTTCCACCGCTCGTAGTTGAACCGGACCCACGGCTCCATCGCGCCGATCTCGGCCTCGGTCACCTTCGCCACGCTCATCGATTCGAACGCCCGCGTCACTTCCTCGGGCGAAGACCCGGCCCGCTCCCGCACGAAAGCGATCCACCCGTCGTGCACCGCCCGTTCGGCCTGGGCCATCATCGTGGTGCGCCGCGCCGCGTCGGGGATCTTCTCCAGCGCCGGCTTCAGCGCGTTCGCCGCGATGGTTGCGAACGTCGCCACGTCCTCGGCCTTCGCCGGAAACCCCGTCGCGGGGATCTTCCGCCAGGCGCCCCACGCGCGACTGGGTTCGCCCGCCGCGCCCGCGTCGCTAATCGCCCGCACCAGCGACGGCGCGTCCGACAACGCCTCGACCCGTTCCAGCGCCACGACACGCTCCAGCACGCGCTCCACCGCGCGTTCCATCGGCGTGTCCCGCGTCAACGCCTCGACCCGTGGCCGCAGCGCCGCGATCGTCGCCTTCGTCGGCCCTTCCTCCGTCGTCGCGTATCCGTTCGCGAGGAGAAACTCCATGCTGGTCGCGTCCTGCAGGATGGTTCGATAGTTCCCGGCCTTGGTCGCCAGGTCCGCCGCCAGCCGCCCGAGCACGCCCTGATACCCCGCCTCGTTGAGGTCCGGGATGATCCCGTCATCGATCACGGGCGAGGCCGCACGACGCATCGCCTCGTCACGCTCGTCAGCGAATCTTCGCGTCACCAGGTCGAAATCCACCGCGGTGCCCGCGGGGCGCGGCACCTCCGCCATGGTGGGGATGGCCGATTCCACCCCGCGTGTCCAGGCTTCGAGTTTCTGGATCTCCGCGCGGACCCCGCTCCACCCGATCTTCTTCTGGTCGGCCCGCTGCCCGAGCAGCCCGATCATCCGCGTGTACGCCTCGCCCAGCACCGCCGAGGCCGTCACCTCGTTCACCCGCGCACGCTGCTCCGAGAGATAGTCTTTCAGCCACCCGCGTGACTTCTCGAGCACCGCGTGGGATTCATCCGTGAGTTTCCGTACCTCCGCCGCGATCACCGGCACCTCCGCCGTGATCGACGCCTGCTTCGCGACTCTCGCCCGCGCTGCTTCGGCCTGCGCCGAGACATCCGCCCCCTCGGGCAGGGGCGGGTCCCAGACATGCCCGCGCATCGTGCCGATCCGCTCCACCAGCGTGTCGTACTGATCGCGCAGCCGCGTCAGTTCTTCGCGCCCGCGATCCCCGCTTTCATCCAGTTCCGCCGAGGCCGCCTGGTACGCGTCCCGAAGGCGCTTCTCGCCCGCGCTCATCCACTGCATCGGGTTTTCGCCGCGTGGGTCGCCCCCCTGCTCGGCCACCTTGACCCGTCCGTTCAACTCGCTGAGGGCCACTTGCACCGACCGGAGATTCCGCTCGGCCTGGGTCACCCGTTCGTTGAATCGACGCTGATCCTCGGCGAGAGTGGCCGACGCCGCCGTGGGGAACGATTCCGCCCGCAGCGCGGTGATCTCGGCGCGACGGGCCGAAAACTCGCCCGCCAACCGTTCCCGCTCCGTATCGTCTTCGGGCGTACCCGAGCCGGTAAGCAACGCGGCCTCGATCTTCGAGAGCAGCGCTTCCGCCTGCCGCTCGTCCTCCGCAAGCCACTGGTCGGCCCGTTCGACGAACCGCAATCGTCCATCCTGATCGGGTCTGGGGCCACCTCCCCCGCCCCCGCGCATCGCCAGGAACGCGCCCACACCGCCCCCGATCAGCACCACCGCCGCGATCACCGCGATGAGTCCCTTGCTCGACCCCTTCTTCGGCGGCTTCATCCGCAGGCACGCGTCCAGCCGCGCGCGGATATCCGCCGGGGTCATCAGCGGCGCGCCCGGCGCGGGATTGAGCATCGCTTCGCAGAGCGCCCGCAGCGCTTCGCCCCCGTCGCCGTACGCCGTCCAGTCCTCGCTGCGCTCGACCGCGCCGGCCTTGGGCGCGGGCCGGTGGGTCACGAGTTGGTGCAGCAGGTCCGCCAGTTCCCGCAGGTCGTCGCTCTGGGACTTGGGCCCAAGGTCCGACGGAGGTTCCGGGTCCGACAGGAAGACCCCGGCGCCCTCCAGTTCGCCCGCGCCGCCTTCCTTCGGACGCACGAGGACATTTCCGGGGCGGACCGCGCCGTGTCCGCGACCGGGGTGAACCGCATGGAGCGCCTCGAGCGCGTCGCACACCCCGCGGACAACGCCCGCGACGGCCCGGAGCGACAGTTCGCGACGGGAGTCCACCAGTCGCTGACCCGTCTCGGGATACAGATCGGTCACGTAGTACGCGTGGGTCTCGGTCCGTCCGAGGTCATGCACCGGCGCCCACGAGCCCGGCGACGCCTTGGCCAGGCCCTGCTGCAGGGTCGCCGCCGCGAGGAACGCGCCCGCCTGACGCTCGAGCAACTCCGCGTCCGCGAAGTCATCCTGCGTCCGGAATGTCTTGAGGACCAGCCGAGCCGGGCCGGCCTCGCCCGCCGCGCGAGCCGAGTACACCGTGAACGGCCCGCTCGATGCGAGTTCGTCAACCGTCTCGAATCGCCCGAATCCCGGCATGTCGCCCCGCATTCCGTAAAAAGGCCCCTCCACCCGGAGGGGCCGGAGATTCACCTCGCGCCCTGCGATCGGCTACTTCATGACCTTCTGCGCCGTGGCGCAGTCCACGCCGCTGCCCTTCAGCACGATGTCGATCTGCCGCGTCCCGCTCTCCCACTTGTCCGTGGTCAGCGGGATCGACATCTTCCGACGATCCGGCCCGCCCGGGGTGTTGCGGAAGGTCCGCGCGCTCCCGAACACGTACAGGTGCGTCACGCCGCGCTTCTGCCACGTTTGCCAGATCGGATCGCCCGCCTTGAGCACCTTCGCCCCGGCATCATCCTGCGAGAACGTCACCGTATGGGTGTACGATTTCGCGTCGTTGCGGACCGCGTTCTCGCCCGAGAAGTGCTGGTCCACCCCCTGCGCGCCCCAGTTGCCCAGGTCGCTCTCCGCCACGCCGATCAGGTCCACTTCGACCAGCGGCAGCCGGCCCGTGCCCCCGTCGCGCAGACTCGGGTCCGCCGTCACGACCAGGTCGTACCGCCCAAGCCGCTTCGCCCCACCGCACCCGACGAGCGTCAACACCGCCGCCATCGCCGCCACCACCATCATCACCCGTCCACGTGTCTGGTTCATGTGCTTGCCCTTCATGTTCAAGTTGCGGGATTCCGTCCCCGACCCCCGTACGGCCTCCAACTCCTCACCGAGCGGCCGCCATGCACTCGCGCACGACGGTCCGTACTTCCGCGTTCAGCCGGTAATCCGACACGATCAGCGTTCGACACGCCACCAGCAAAGCGTACAAATCGTCCAACACGCCGTCAAAGACCTTGTGCAGCCCCCCGGCCGGTGCATCACCATAGTCCTTGCAGCGCGCATCGGGTCCCAGGCCCGTGAAACACCGGATGATCATCGCGACCACGCCCATCCACAACCGCGGCGGGATCACCTCGAACGCCTCGTCGGGCTTCAGCCCGCACGCGGCCAGCACCTGGGGCCCCAGCGCCTCGGCCCAGCGCTTCTCCGTCATGTACGCCCGCTCCAATCGAACCCACAACTCCTCGCCGCTCTCGTGCTCGATCGCCACTTTCCCCGCCAGGCTGAACAACTCGTCCAGGGCCACCGGCAGCGGCATGCCCGGGGTGGTCATCAGGGTCCGTGTCGCCAGCACCCCCAGCGCGTACAAATCGCACGGCGAGGAAAGAAGCGGCAGGATCTCGAAACTCACCTCGGGGATCGGCACCCCCAGCGCCCCCTTCAGCCGGGCCGCCGCGTCCGCCGCGAAAGTTTGCGGGATCGACCGGATGCGCACTTCACCCGGCGCCATCGACCCCTTTGCGTCCAGCGTCGCGTACTGGTCCACCCGCACCGGGCCCAGGTTGTACCGAAGCCACAACAAGTCGTTCTTTCCCGGCACCACCCGATCCTGCGTCGAGAGAGTTCCCTCGATCACCAGCCCGCCCGCGTCCTCCGCCACCACGTTCCGCAGGCGAAGCCACCCGCGCCCGGAACCGACCTGCGACAGCCCCGCCGGTGCATAGATCGAGACCGACCCGCCCCGGCCGCCCACGTAATACTTCGCCTCGGTCCCGGGGATCGGGAGTTCCACGCTCTCGCCCGGCATCACCAGCCCGATCCGGGCCGTCCAGAGGTGCGGCAGGGC
The DNA here is from genome assembly GCA_022180725.1 of Phycisphaerae bacterium. Taxonomy (GTDB): domain Bacteria; phylum Planctomycetota; class Phycisphaerae; order Phycisphaerales; family UBA1924; genus RI-211. The sequence continues at coordinate 105,224 of BQMO01000019.1, read as the reverse complement.
GTTCCCGTTCTCGCCCAGCCGCACGCGGAATGATCGCGCCGCCAGGTTCAGCATCGGTGACTGCGTCGTGGCCACGCTCGACCGTACCGACGCGACGGCCCCCGCCAGCACCATCAACTTCAGATGCAACGCCTCCACAAGCCTCGCCGACGGACTCTGCCCGGATTCCCCGGCCGCGAGCATCAGCCACCCCGCCCCGGGGCGGAGCACCTCCCCCGTCGCGGCCGACGCGATCGACTTCAACAGGGCGTCCGCGTTCCCGCCTTCTCCCTCCACGCCGCCCACCGCGTCCACAAACTCCTCGAACGAGAGCGGGCAATAACGCTGCACCATCATCAAACCCCCGCCGGGGTTCAGCCCCACGGCCTCGGGCCCAAGCCCCATCGCATTTCCATCGGCTACGTCGGTCGGCAGGAATGGCGTGTCGTCCCCCAAGTCGGGCTGGTACAGGTTCCGCGCCAGAGTCGTCGCGTACCCGGGCACGCCCTTGCGCGCCAGCAGCCCTTCGTCCACACACAGCGCCCACGCCGCACCCGACTTGCGGTCCTTCGGGTCCAATGCCACGCCGCGCGACGCGTCGATGAACATCGGGGCTGGATGCTCTCGTTCCAGACCCGTGCGGATCAGCCCGCCGGTGCCCAGCCCGCTCCCCGCCGCGTCGAGTTTTTCGAGCGATTCGACCCGCGCGATCCACCGCGCGTCGAGCACCGCGTTCGACATGGCCTCGCGGTACACCGCGAGCGCCTGCCCCAGACCCGACGGGTCCTGCACCCACAGTTCGACCCAGTCGTTCACACGCCCGCCCGCGTCGAGCACGCACCCGAGCACGACCTTGGCGTCCAGCGTCTCGCGCAGGCCCACCAGCGGCGATTCGCCCGGCTTCACGCCGCGCGACCGTACGAGCACGCACACCCGCAGGCTCCCCGTTTCGCTCGCGCGGATCGGCGCGGCCACGTACCCTTCCGGCACCGACCGCGGCAGCGGCGCGTGCACGAACCGTTCCTGGACACCCTTGCTCAACGCACGCCTCCCATCACCCCGCGATCAGCCGCGGACTCAACACTACCGCACGTCCTTGCCTTCCGCCACATCCACGATCGGCGGCGCCGCGTGACCCTTGAACTTCCCGCTCTTGAGTTTGCCCATGTACTCGTGATACGCCCGCATCGCCTGCGGCCCGAAGAGCAGCATGATCGGGATGTTCGCCCACAGCATCACGCCCGTCCCCAGCGCCGTCAGCGCGTCCAGTTCCTGATCCGTCTTCAGCAACCCGGGGATCGTCGCCACCACCACCGCCAGACAGTACACCAGTTTGTACGGCAGGACCGACCACTTGCCCAGCATGAACACCACCGCCTGCTCGCCGTAATACGCCCATGAGATCACCGTCGAGACCGCGAACAGCCACGCCGCCAGCGTCACGATCCACATCCCCATCCCCGGCATCGCCCGATCGAACGCGTACCCCGTGAGCGACGCGCCCCGGAGATTCAGATATAACCCGGGCTCGGCTACCGTCGGCGGCGCGGGTGACTCGTACGGCGTCCACGCCACCCGCAGCGATCCGTCGCCCCCCTTGACCACCTTCCCCGCCAACTGGTGAATCTCACGCCCGGTGTTCGTGTCCAGTTCACCCCGGACCAGCATGAACAACGGATCATTCTCGCGCCACACATTGCTGATCTTCGCTTCCGCGTCGCTCTTGGCGGGCAGGTCGTTCCGCGAGGGCACCCACTTCCCCGCCACCGCCGACCCATCCGCCGCAGTTGCGGGCACGATCGCCACCGGCCCTTCATACTTCGCCGCGGCTTCACGCTTCCACGCTCCGGTCGACATCACCACCATCGCCGTCAGCGTGCACACCACGAGCGTGTCGATGAACGGCTCGAGCCCGGCCACCACGCCCTCGCGCACCGGCTCGTCCGTCTTCGCCGCGCTGTGCGCCATCGGCGCCGAGCCTTGCCCGGCCTCGTTGCTGAACAGCGCCCGCTTCATCCCCCACAGGAATGCGTACCCGAATGTCCCGCCGAGGAATGCCCCCGTCGGCACCGCGTCCTGCCCGCCCATGAACTTCGGGATACCCGAGATCACGATCAGCCGCAGCATCTCCGGCAACGCCCCGAGGTTCATCGCCAGCACGACCACCGCGCCCAGCAGATAAATACCGCACATGAACGGCACCAGACGCCCCGTCACCGCCCCGATCCGCTTGATGCCCCCGATGATCGTCAGCCCCACCAGCACCGCGATGATCACGCCCGTCGCCAAGCCGGGAACGCTCGGGAAGTACGTCGTGGTGATCTCCGCGACGTTCCACGCCTGGAACATGTTCCCGCCCGTGATGGTCGAGATGAGCACTGTGATGCAGAAGATCACGCCGACCGCCGCGCCGAACGGCCCCAGCGCCGGGTGGATCTTCGCGAACCCCTTCTTGCACACCCACATCGCCCCGCCGTGCGGGTTCTCGGGGTCGTCCGTGTTCCGGTAGAGCATCGCCTGTGTGACTTCCGTCATCTTCAGCGCCATGCCCACCAGCCCCACCACCCACATCCAGAAGATCGCCCCCGGCCCGCCCAGCGCCACCGCCACCGAGACGCCCGCGATGTTCCCCAACCCCACCGTCCCCGACAGGGCGGTCGAAAGCGCCTGGAAGTGATTGATCGCGCCCGGGTGGGCCTTGTCGTCGTACTTGCCCCGGATTACCGACACACCGTGCGTCAGCGCCCGGTACTGCCCGAACTTCGTCCAGATCGTGAACAACACCCCCACCGCCAGCAGCACGTACAGCACGATGTCATGCCACAGAATCCCGTTCAACGTGTCGAGAAAGTCCATGAACGCCCGCATCGTGCCTCCTGTGGTGACGCGCATCGAACCATCGCCGGGACAGACCGCCCCGGTCCCGCCCTACACCCTACCGCAAATCGTCCGGCCGTGCACACCCCACCTTCGCGGCCCGCCTTGACACCCGTGGTATGCTGAAACGCTCCATTCATGGGAAGGATTCGTCATGCTTGAACTTGTGATTGCCGGAGCCGTCCTGGGTGTTGCCGTCGATCCTCCACGCCACCACACCAAACTCGACCTCATCGCCATCCGCGCGGCGCTCGAGTCCGCCCCCGAGGAGTTCCTTGGCCTGCCCGGTTCGGCACTTCTCCTCCCCCTCCCGGATGGTTCTTTCCAACACTTTGAAGCCTGGCATTCCCCCGTCATGCACCCCGATCTCGCCGCAAAGTATCCCGGAATATCGACCTACACCATCCGAGGCCTCGATCAGCCGGCCTCGGTCGGCCGCCTCGACCTCTCCCCCGCCGGCCTCCATGCCATTCTCCGCCACCCCGACGGCGCCGCACTCATCAGCCCCGATTTCGACGCCCCCCCCACCGCCCCCAAGGGCGCCGTCATCAGCCGCCGATGGCAGGACTCGCTCGGCCATGATTGGGAATGCCTCGTCGGCCCCGAGCATGGAGCGGGCCCCCCCGCCGCCATCGAACAGGACTACCAGCCCCGTGGCCCGCTCCCCCTGCGCACCTATCGCTTCGCCTTCGCCTGCACCGGCGAGTTCGCCGCCTTCCACAGCGCCCTGCAGGGCAACCCGCCCAACACCGCCGACGCCCTCGCTGCACTCGTCACCATCACCAACCGCGTCAACTTCATCGTCGAGCAGGATGTCGCTGTTCGCCTCACCCTCGTTCCCAACAATGACCTTCTCATTTTCCTCGATCCCGAAACCGATCCGTACGACGGCGTGGCGTCCAACCCCAATCTCGCCGCCAACCGTACCGCCTGTGCCAACATCATCGGCAACGCCAACTTCGACCTCGGGCACGTCATCACCATGATCCCCGGTGGGGTCGCCTACCTCGGCGCCGCCTGCGGCACCAACAAGGCCGGCGGGGTTTCCGGCATCCCCCGCACCGTGACCCCCGACTACGACTACCTCGGCGGCGAGGTCGTCATGCACGAGGTCGGCCACCAGCTCGGCGCCAACCACACCTTCAACGGCAGCGTCGACCGCTGCCTTGCCAACCGCAACGGGAGCACCGCCTGGGAACCAGGCTCCGGCTCCACCATCCTCGGGTACGCCGGCGGATGCCCCGTCGGTAACGACCCGCCCGGCGACAACCTCCAGGTCTTCCGCGACATCATGTACCACCATGGCAGCATCGGCGAGATGCGCAACTTCCTCAACAGCGGCAACAACGCCTGCGCCGGCACGCTCGAATCCGGAAACTCGCCGCCCACGTTCTCTTCTTTACCCTCCAACGTCACGATACCGAAACTCACGCCGTTCGAACTCGCCGGCCTCGCCGCCGACCCCGACGGCGACACCCTCACCTACTCCTGGGAACAGCGCGACACCGGCCCGCAGCAGGCCCTCACCGAACCCGACAACGGCACATCCCCCCTCTTCCGCACTTTCCTCCCCACCCTCAGCGGCTCGCGCCTCTTCCCACAACTGGCCGACTGCCTCAGCGGCGTCCCCGACCCCACCGAGGAACTCCCCTCGATCTCCCCCGCGACGCGCCGCTTCCGCCTCACCGTGCGCGACAACCACCCCGGCGCGGGCGGCGTCATCATCACCTCCAACATTCTCCTCCAGGTCGGATCAACCGGCCCCTTCCAGATCACCGAACCTCTCGCGGGACAGGTCTTCGTGCCCGGCGTCACGTCCGTTCGTTGGGATGTCGCCGGAACGGACGCCGCCCCCTTCAACGTCGCCACCGTCGCCATCGATCTCTCGACCGACGGCGGGCAGACCTTCCCCATCGTGCTCGTGCCCAACGCCCCCAACACCGGCGTCGCGCAGATCACGCTCCCCACGCTCTGGGCCGGCAACGCTCGCATCCGTATCCGCCCCAACGGGCACATCTTCCGCGCCTTCTCCCCGCCCTTCTCCATCCAATACTGCGACGGCGACGTCAACTGCGACGGGAGCGCCAACGGCCTCGACGTGGCCGTGCAGGAAGCCGCCGTCGGCGGCGACCTCGCCGATTTCTGCCAGCCCGACCCGGACTTCAATCACGACGGCGCGGTCAACGGCCTGGACGTCGAGGCCCTCGAACTCGTCATCGGCGGCGCGCCCTGCCCGTGACTACCTGAACGACCGCTTCGGCGACCCAGTCCGCCCCGGACGTGCCCCTGCGCGTGGCCCAACCCGTGGCGTCATCACCTTCCGCGGCCCGGCCCCGTGGCCGGGTTGCCCAACGCGCGGCGAATGTCCGTGCGGCGCGGGCGACGAGTGCGCCCGGTGATGCGGCGCCGGAGCATGGGCTCCGCGTGGGCCATGACGCGGGGCGTCGCGCCGATCCGGTTCCATCGGCTCGGGCATGTTCGGGAGTTCGGGCAACGGGCTTGTCGGAATGGGCTTGCGCAGCAGCCGCTCGATGTCCCGCAGCAGATCTCGTTCCTCGGCGTCGCAGAAGGAGATGGATTGTCCCGTCGCTCCGGCGCGCCCGGTCCGTCCGATGCGGTGCACGTACGCCTCCGGCTCCATCGGCAGGTCGAAGTTGAAGACGTGCGTCACACCGTCCACGTCCAGCCCGCGCGCCGCCACGTCGGTCGCCACGAGCACCCGCGCCCGCCCCGACTTGAAGTTGTTCAGCGCCCGCACCCGGTAGTTCTGGGCCTTATTTCCATGGATGACTTCGGCGACGATGCCGGCTTGGTTCAGCCGTCGCGCCACCCGGTCGGCCCCGTGCTTGGTTTTCGTAAAGACCACCGCCCGATCCACGCCCGGCTCCCGCACCAGGTGCGTGAGCAGCGCCTGCTTGCGCGGCCGCGGCACGTGGTACAGCCGCTGCTCGATCTTCGGCTCGTGCGACGCCACACGCTGCACTTCGACCCGCACCGGGTCGCGCAGCAGCCCCTCGGCCAGGTGCGCCACCTCGCGCGGCATCGTCGCCGAGAACAGCATCGTTTGCCGGCGCACCGGCACCGCCGCTGCGATCCGCTGGATGGGCCGGATGAACCCCATGTCGAGCATGCGGTCGGCCTCGTCGAGCACAAAGACCTGAATGCCCGACAGGTTCACCAGCCGCTGCTCCATCAGGTCGATCAGTCGCCCCGGCGTCGCCACGAGGATGTCCACCCCGTCGCGCAGCGCCCGCACCTGGTGGAACTGCGACACCCCGCCAAAGATCACCGTGTGCGTCAGGCCCGTATGCCGCCCGTACGTCGCGAAACTCTCCCCGATCTGCGTCGCCAGTTCGCGCGTGGGCGCGATGATCAGCACGCGCGGCAGCACCGGGCCACGATGAGCCTTGTCGCGCGGCGCGATGCTCAGTCGGTGCAGGATCGGCAACGCGAACGCGGCCGTCTTGCCCGTGCCCGTCTGCGCAATGCCCAGCAGATCGCGTCCTTCCATGCCCGGCGCAATGGCCTGGGCCTGGATGGGCGTCGGGGTGGTGTAGCCCTCATCGGCCAGGGCGGTCAGCAGGGGACGGGAAAGACCGAGAGACGAAAACTGAACCAAGAGAAAGACTCCAAGCCCGGCGCGGTTGACCGCGCGGGCGAAAAACATTCGGGCATTCCCTGCGCCAATCTGATTGGGACAAGTCAGGCCGTACTGGGGTGGAGCGCCTTCAAACTGTTACGAAGACGCCGCCAGCAGATTCCCAGGGCTGTCCGCGTTCCGCGGAAAAGAGACTGAGGCCACCGGCTTGAACGCAAGCATAGGCGCGCCGCGGGCTTAGCGTCGCCGACGCATGAGCACGAGCGAACCAGCCAACACCGCCACGCCCGGCGACGGCACCTGCGGCGTCGGGTAGTCGATCCAGTCAAACCCGGTATCACTTGTTCCCGCGCCGACGTTCGTGTTCGCCCAGAACTCGACCCGATGGATCCCGACGCCGGAGATCGATATCTGCGTGAAGGTAAAACCGGAGAACGTCTGCGAGGCCACAAGGTTATTGGCCAGGTCGTAGCCGCGCATATCGACCGCGTCGAAATCGCCCCCGCCATCCCCCCACATCGCGGTGATGGTGCCGCTCACAAAGGCCGGCGTCACGCCGTCGGCGGGGTCCACAAAGTTGATGAAGATCGGCGAGTTGAACCATCCTCCATTCGACGGCGGCGCCCACGGCTCGGTGCCCTGCACGCCCCAAACACCCGGGACCAGTTCGGTGAACACGACCGAGGGGTTGTTGAGCGACGAGAACACGGCCCCGTGCGACATCGCCAGTTGATTCGTCACGGGGGTCAGCGGCGGCAGTTCGGTGCCCTGCACGATGACGGCCGAGCCCGTGGTCGCGAAGGCGCAGGACATGAGCGCGACACGCACGACATGACAGTGAGGCATAACTCTCTCCTAGGCAACGTCGCGACGCGAACGCGCCTGACGCACTGTATCACGGCACGGTTACGCCGCGAGAGAATCCAGCATCCATTCGGGCCGCAACTCGATCCCGTTACCGCCCTTGGAGGGCCCGTTCGAGTCGGGTACGGTCCAGCCGCTTCACCGGCACACGGAGCTTCATCCCTTCCAGCACGCCCCGGACAATCGCCGAAACCGCGAAATCGCGGTACCACTTCTTGTCCGCCGGGATGACGTACCACGGCGCGGCGTTCGTTGAGCAGTGCTCGATGGCTTCGCTGTACACCTTCATGTACGCACGCCATCGCCGGCGCTCGGCGAGGTCCGCCTCCTCCATCTTCCACCCCTTGAGCGGATCGCGGATGCGCGTCAGGAGCCGCTCTTTCTGCTCGGCCTTGCTGATGTGCAGGAAGAACTTCACCACGCGCGTGCCGTTCTCGACCAGATGCCGCTCGAACTCGTTGATCTGCCGGTAGCGTGCCTCGCATATCTCGCGCGAAATCCGCTTGTGCACCCGGACGACACCTACATCCTCATAATGCGAGCGATTGAAGACGCCCACGCTCCCGCGTGGCGGGCATGCGGCGTGTACCCGCCAGAGGTAATCGTGCGAAAGTTCCTCCACGCTCGGCCGCTTGAACGATGTCACCCGACATCCCTGCGGATCGATCCCCGCGAAGACGTGGCGGATCACCCCGTCCTTGCCCGCGGTGTCCATGCCCTGGAGCACCACGAGCAGCGAAAACCGGTTGTCCGCCCACAGCACCTGCGCCAGTTCCCCGATACGGGCCACGTTCTCGGCGGTCCGGGCCGATACGTCCTCTCGCTGTGCAACGCCCGGCGTGGAGGTCGGATCGACTCCCGTCAGAGTGTCACGCATCCCGGGATGCACACACAACAACGTGGTAGGGTTCGGGTTGCGCATGAACGAAGCATACATCGCGCCAGTTCAATCCCGTGATCGGCATCGCCTTGCACCGCCGTTCCTCGCGAAAAGGGTTTACACCGACCGACATGGCGCTGCGAGATCGTGACCCAAACATAGTTCAAACTTTACGACATCCACCGGCATAACTCCCACACATTTCGATTCGGAGTTTTCTTTGATGGATTCGGTAATTCTCTTTGCAGAAACCCCGAGTCCCTGCTACGCTGCACATGAACGCGGGGCATGCCGCCGTTGTCGGCGTTGTGTCCAACGGAAAGGAGAGCAGAGACATGATGGAAATTCTTGCAGTGGGTAGCATTGCGCTCGCGGGGATGGGGCAGGTGAACATCGCCCCCAACACCGCGCACATTCCGGCCCCGTCCGGCGGTTATTTCGAGCGAATCCCGTCGCTGAACGAAGGGTTCGAGGGCTTTGCACCCGGGACGATCGGCGGTCAGAACGGATGGGCGGTGTTCGCCGCGAACGCCTTGGCGCCGGCCATCGCCACGTCGAACCCCGCTTCGGGCGCCCAGCATCTGCGCATCAACCGCGGGGCGGGGGCTGCGACTTCGTTAAACGGCGCGTTCTCGCCCGACTTCGGTGATTTCACGAATGAGTACTCCGAAATCTCCGCCGACATCTACATCAGCCAGACGAACGCCCAGAGCAGTCAGTTCGTCGGACAAGCCCCCAGCCAGGGATTGCTGACCTGGCGCGTCATCTTCAACTTCGACGGCGGCATCTACGCCCTCGACGACGCCGACGGCCTTCCCGGCGGCTCCCTCGCTTTCATCAACACGGGGGCGACGTGGTCCGCGGGATCCTACTTCAACTTCAAGGTTGTCACCAACCCCGCCGGCAACTCCCTCACCTACTACCTCAACAACTCCCTGATCTACACCGGCTCGGTCGGCATTTTCGCCGGCACCGCCGTTGAACAGGTCATCCTCTTCGGCGACAACCAATACACCTCGTCCAGTTTCACCGACTTCGACAACGTGTCGATCATCCCGGCGCCGGGCTCCGTCCTGCTCGCCGGCATGGCCGGGCTGCTCACCCTCCGCCGCCGTCGGTAATCCGACGCGACATATCCGAACTTCCACTCAGCCCCGGCTTCTCTGCCGGGGCTTTTTTGTTCCCGCCGAGAATCCCGAAATGCGTGAGTGCGTGCTCACCTAATCTTCACGCACCAGAAGGGGACCCCCATGCTTGTGCGCACCTGGCTCGCCGCGTCGTTCGCACTCCTCGCAACGCTCCCCCCGCTCACGTTCGCGCAGCCCTCGGGCGCCCCCTCGGCTCAGCCCGCCGCGCAGCCTTCAACACAGGCCCCCACCGCCACGAAGCCCGAGGGGCTCCCCGCGTTGGATGGTGAATGGATATTTCTGGAAGACAAGACCGTCGATCAACCTATTGAGCGGCTCGGGCCGCCGATGTCCTCCAAGATGTGGATGCGGGTCGATGGTGAGGCCGTCATCCTGAACGGTCACGGCTCCGGACACAAGGACGTCCGCGTCGCCATCGACGGAACCACGACCGAGATCGTCGAACCGAACGGCCGGGCCGCGCGCTACACCGGATCGTGGAAGGACGGCACGTTTGAGTACGAGGTGCGGTTCGTCAGCACTGCGGACAACACGCCCGTCGGGGCGATTCACATGATCCGTCGGAGTTTCCGCATGACGCCCGAGGGGCTGATCGTGCGCGTGTCGACCGAACCGACGCGAGGCCCGGAACAGGTCGGGCTGTACCGCCATGCCGAGGACATCCCGATGCCGACGCCGGCGAAGGCCGTGATCGCGGATGTGGCGTGGATTTCCGGCGCGTGGGTGGGGACGCGGAGTTCGGGGTCGTCGATCGAGGAGCGGTGGAGCCCGCCGCTGGGCGGGGCGATGCTGGCCGTGTCGCGGTCGGTGAACACAAGCGGCCGGATGAACGCGTTTGAGTACTTGCGGATTCTGGAGCGCGAGGGCGGGCTGGTGTACGCGGCGCAACCCGGGGGCGCGAAGGCGACCGAGTTTGTGCTGACGGAATTGGGTGGCGAGAATGGCGTGCGCCGGGCCGTGTTCGAGAACCCGCGGCATGACTACCCGAAGCGGATTGTGTATGAGTTGTCGGCGGAGGGTGGGCTGAGTGCGACGATCGGGAACATGAAGGGTGGGACGCCGCGGGTTTTTGAGTTCAGGCGGGAAGAGGCGGGGAAGTAGTCGGGCGAGAGATTAATGCATGGGGAGCCCTGAGCGCAAGCTCGGGAGAGAGTGCCGACGCCGCGAGCCTTCGCTTTGATTCACCTGAGCTTTTCACCTGAGCTTGCGCTCAGGGTTCCTTCATACCATACTTCTGTTCCCAATCAGCACGGCCGTGGCCTTCGGGTGGGTTGTCCTGCATTTCGAGGACGTAGCGGACCTTCGCGTCGAGCGAGCCCGGCTCGAAGAGGTAGATCGTGCTGGCGTGGTCAGCCCATACCCGGTCGGACGGCCCGACGATGCGATGCGAACGGAGTTTGCGAGTCCCCCACTCCTTCAGTTGCTTGACGATGCGCTCGGGGTCCACTTCTGGATTCGCAATTACCACATGGACATGGTTGGATCGCACGGCGAGCGCGCGAAGGTTCCAGTTCCGAATGCGGCAATGCTCTCGCATGATGGCATCGACGAGGAGGCGGGATGTTCGCGAGAGGATGACGGGCGGATTCTTAAGTTGCGCGAGTTCGCGTTCGAGGCGGGGTCGGTCGGGTGCAAGGCGAGGCGAGCCGTAGGCGTTGTGGTCGGCGTCAACCGAGCCGGAGTCGTCGCCGTGCAGCCAGGTGCCGTAGGTGTGCCAGGTGAGGAAGTAGCCGGGCGCGAGGGGCATGGCGGCAGTGTACAAATGAAATGCCCCCGAGCGGGGCGCGGGGGCGTGTGGGGCGGTACGGTGGGTAGTCCGCCTGAGCTTGCGCTCAGGGTTCCCTAAAGGCTGGTCACCTAGTAGTCGTCCCCGTGGTCGTGGTCGTGGCCGCCGGCGGGCTTTTTCTTTTCCTTGATTTCGACGATCGCGGCCTCGGTGGTCAGGAGGAGGCCGGCGATGCTGGCCGCGTTCTGGAGGGCGACGCGCTCGACCTTGGTGGGGACGATGACGCCCATCTTGACGAGGTCGCCGTACTCGTGGGTGAGGGCGTTGTAGCCGAAGTTGGCTTCGGTGCTCTCTTCGACCTTGTTGGCGATGACGGAGCCGTCGAGGCCGCAGTTGGCCGCGATCTGCTTGATGGGGGCGGAGAGGGCGCGGAAGACGATGTCGAGGCCGGAGCGCTCGTCGCCGTCGAGCTTCTTGCGGAGCTTGTCGAGGGCCTTGCGGGCGCGGATGACGGAGACGCCGCCGCCGGGGAGGATGCCTTCTTCGACTGCAGCGCGGCAGGCGTGGAGGGCGTCTTCGACGCGGGCCTTCTTTTCCTTCATCTCGACCTCGGTGGCCGCGCCCACGTTGACCTGGGCGACGCCGCCGGAGAGCTTGGCGAGGCGCTCTTCGAGCTTCTCGCGGTCGTAGTCGCTCGTGGTGGCTTCGATCTGGTGCCGGATCATCTCGATGCGGCCCTTGATGTCGTCGGTCTTGCCGGCGCCTTCGACGATGGTCGTGTTGTCCTTGTCCACCGTGACCTTCTTGGCACGGCCGAGATCGGCGAGTTCGACCTTCTCGAGGTCCAGCCCGAGTTCCTCCATGATGGCCTTGCCGCCGGTGAGGGTGGCGATGTCGCCGAGCATTTCCTTGCGGCGGTCGCCGAAGCCCGGGGCCTTGACGGCGCAGACCTTGAGCACGCCGCGCAGTTTGTTGATGACGAGCGTGGAGAGCGCCTCGCCCTCGATGTCCTCGGCGATGATGAGGAGGCTGGCGCCCTGCTCGGCGATCTTGCCGAGGATGGGGAGCATGTCCTTGGCGCTGGTGATCTTCTTCTCGTAGATGAGGATGTAGGGGTTGGTGAGTTCGCACTCCATCTCCGCGGCGTTCGTCACGAAGTGGGGCGAGAGGTAGCCCTTGTCGAACTGCATGCCCTCGACGAGTTCGACCTCGGTCTCGAGGGACTTGCCCTCCTCGACGGTGATGACGCCGTCCTTGCCGACCTTGTCCATCGCCTGGGCGATGATCTTGCCGATGGCCTCGTCCTGGTTGGCCGAGCAGGTGCCGACCTGCGCGATCTCCTTGGAGTTATCGACCTTCTTGGAGAGGCGGGCGAGTTCCTCGGTGATGGTCGCGACGGCCTGATCGATGCCGCGCTTCACGAGGTTGGGGTTCGCCCCGCTGGTGATGACTTTCAGGCCCTCGGCGTAGATGGCCTCGGCGTAGATGGTCGCGGTGGTCGTGCCGTCGCCGGCATCCTTGCTCGCCTTGCTGGCGACTTCCTTCACCATCTGGGCGCCGAGGTTTTCGTACTGATCTTCGAGTTCGATCTCCTTGGCGACGGTCACGCCGTCCTTGGTGACGGTGGGCGAGCCGAAGGACTTCTCGAGGACGACGACGCGGCCGGAGGGGCCGAGCGTGACCTTGACGGCGTGGGCGAGTTTCTGGACACCACGCAGGATGCGTTCGCGGGCGTCGGTGTTGTATGCGATGGATTTGGCTGCCATATTCAAATCTCCAAAGTCAAAGGGCCAAAGGGCCAGATTCGGGATGGGTTCGAGGACAGGATGTAGCCATGTGGCGATGTGCCATGTGGCTCTTTTTTTCAGTGGCGGTGCGGTTCTTTGTGGCTGAGGCCGATGCGGATCCAGATGAGCCGCTCGGCATCGACGATGAACACGCTCTTCCCGTCGGTAACCTTCACGAGATGGTCGGGTTCGTCGGGGATGAGCATGGCGCTGTGCACCACGAGCGTGGACTCGTGGCTAGGCATGGACCCGAAGGCGAACGTGCAGTCACGCTCGCCGTTGAGTTCCTTAAGGGCTGTGCGGAGTTGGTCGGGGGTCATGGATTCAACACCGGCGGGTCAGTCGATGATCGCCAGGACGTCGTCCTCGCCCATGATGAGGAGTTCGGTGCCTTCGAGTTTCACCTCGGTGCCCGCGTAGGACGTGAAGATCACGCGGTCGCCCTTCTTCACCGTGAGGGGGATGCGGGAGCCCGTCTCGGTGTTGATCGCGCCCGTGCCGACGGCCTCGACGACGCCGGTCTTGGGCCGCTCCTTGCCCGTCTCGGGAAGGTAAATCCCCGACTCGGTCTTGGTCTGCGCCTCGTCGCGGCGGACGAGAATCTTGTCGCCCAGCGGGCGGATGGCGGGAGTCTTTGAACCCTTGCTCATGTTCTGTCTCCGAATAGTGATCGTCCACATTCATCTGTTCATCGGTCGAGGCTGAACGAACCGCTCGTTCAGCCGTTCGGCCCCGGCATGCGGGGCCAGCATCCGTTGTAATGCCGCTCCAGGCAGCGGCGAAGCACGTCGAGCACGAGATTCAGGTCCGCCAGGTCGCGCGGGCGGTCGATGACCGCGAACGCCCCGAGCCGCAGCGCCGCCGCGATGTCGCGCGCGTCGTCGCGGTGCGTCCGGCTGCGCTTCACCGCCACCACCGGCGGGGGCGACTCCAGCCGGGCCAGCAACTCCAGCAGCCGCGGGCCGCCCTCGGCCAGGTCCGGGTCGGGAAGCGTGCCCTGCTCATCGAGGGGGAGGGCCAGATCAACCACCGCGACATGTATCGGGGTGACCTTGATGATGCGAGAGGCGTGCGCCCCCGTGTGGGCCTGATGAGAGCGAATGCCCAGCGGCTCGAGCAGGCGGGGTAACCGATCCACCCACGGATCGGCCTGCCAACTGCCGCAGGAAAGCAGCAGGTTCAGGCGAGAGCCGAACCCCCCACCCCCCGGATTGCAGGGGTTGGAGTCATTCGGGGGATGTTGGCGGACGGAGACCACGCGTGGCCTGTGGCAAGGGGCGTGCCGGGAAGATGAAGTGTGATGTGTGAAGCGTTAGGGGTGAGGAGGCGAATCAATGGGACTTGGCGGCTTGGAAGTGGCTTCGATGTGCCGAATTGGCAGGGGGACAAGTTCCGGCGTTCAGAAGTTCTTGAGTACCAAACAGGAATCAAGCCGGGAGGACCATTCCGAATGAAACCCTGACAGTGGATTGGGGCGTGGTACACTGGGGTTATGGACACGATGCATTGGGTGTTGTTGCTGAGCGCGGTTGGGGCGGTGGGTGGCGTGGTGTGGTTGCTGGTGCAGCGCGGCACCTTGGCCGCGCGCGTGGCTGTGGCCGAGGGGGAGGCGAGAACGGAGCGCGAGCGACGCGCGCAGGCGGAGGCGGTTGTCGCGAAGCAGGGTGAGGAGTTGAAGGCGGCAGGCGCGGCACTGGCGAGCGCGGGAGCGGCGGTGGCGAGGCTGGAAGCATCGCTCGAATCGGAGCGGGCCGAGCGCGAGAACGAGCGGCTGACCGGCGCGAAGTTTGAAGAACGGCTGAAAACGAGTTTCGGGGCGCTGGCCGGCGAGGCGCTCGCGAAGTCGAACGCGGAGTTCCTGAACCTCGCGGAGCAGCGGCTGAAGACGGAACGTGAGAAGACGACGGGCGAAGTAAAGCAGGACAAGGCCGCGATCGAGGCGATGCTGGAGCCGATCCGGGAGTCGCTGAAGAAAACCGACGAGAAACTCGGGACGGTGCAGCAGCAGTGGGCGAGCGACCGCGGCGCGCTGACCGAGCAGTTGAAGGGCATCGGCACGGCGGGCGAATCGCTGCGCGCCGAGACGGGGAAACTCGTGAAAGCGCTCTCGCGGCCCGAGGTGCGCGGCGCATGGGGCGAGTTCACGCTGCGGCGCGTCGCGGAACTCTCGGGGATGTCGCATCACTGCACCTTCGAGGAGCAGAGGACGGCACGCGACGGCTCGGGCACCACCATCCGCCCGGACATGATCGTGCGGCTCCCCAATGACCGCTGCATTGCGATCGACGCCAAGACGAATACCGACGCATATCTCGCCGCCGCGAATGCGACCACGGACGCGGAGCGGCTCGAACACATGAACAGGTTTGTACGACATCTCGACGAGCAGGTCGCTTCACTTTCGGGCAAGCGCTACTGGGACGGGTTCGAGGGCTCGCTCGACCTGGTGGTGATGTTCGTGCCGGGAGAGCCGTTTCTCGACGCCGCGGTGCGGCACTCGCCGGATATTCTCGAGAAAGCGGCGGCGAAGAATGTGCTGATCGTGTCGCCCGTGTCGCTCATCGGGTTGCTGCGGGCCGTGGCCGTCGGGTGGCGAGAGAAGCGGCTGGACGAACAGGCCAACGAGTTGCTCGCCCTGGGACGGGAACTGCATGAGCGCGCGGCGATCGCGTTTGAGAAGGTTTCAAGTCTGGGCAAGGCCATCGACGCCGCGTCGTCGCGATACAACGACTTCGTGGCCAGTTACGAGAGCCGGCTGGAGCCGACCCTGAGGAAGTTCGAGGACGCGGGGATCAAGAGCGGCAAGGCGTTGCCCGCGATGGTGCATGTCGAATCGCGCGTGCGGGCGTTGCCCGCGGCCACACCCCGGCAGGGAGACCCGGCGTGAGCACGGCTTCAGCACGGATGTCCCTGGCGCGAGCGTGTCCCGGCCGATGGTGGGTGCCCGCGGGGCTTGCGGGCTCGCTGGCGCTGCTGATCACGGGGATGGTGCTGCCGGTGATGCGGGTCGAGACGCTGGTATTCTGGACGAACGACTTCACCATCCTGACCGGCATCCGCGTGCTGTGGGAGAAGGATCACCGGTTCCTGGCCGCGATCATCCTGGTCTTTTCCGTGGTGTTCCCGCTCGTCAAGTCAGCCGGGCTGCTCGCGGTTTGGTTCTTCCCGTTACCGCACGTTCAAAGCGCCCGGGCGGTGCGGTTCATCGACCTGTTGGGCCGGTGGTCCATGCTCGACGTCTACGTGGTCGCGGTCACGGTGGTTCTCGCCTCGTCCAAGGCCGCGCTCGACGCTTCACCCCGGGCGGGGCTGTATGTCTTCGCCGGCGGAGTCGCCGCCTCGATGCTCATGTCGCTTGCCGTCGAGCGGTCCATTCAACTCCAACCGGCCACGATTCACCGGTCCAGTGTTTCACCCGAACCATGATTTCGTGGGCCGCATTACCCCTTGGTTTGTCGTATTTTCTTCTTTCCTTTTCACAGCGCGCGGTACACTTGGTCGAAGCGAGTGGGAGCCTCGCACTTACAAGGAGACCTCGATGATTCGCGTCGCGCGTTCGATTGTGCTGGCCGGTTGCCTGCTCGGCGGAGTTCCCGGCGTCTACGGCGCGGGGGCCGATGACTTCGGCCCCGGCGTGGTTCTTCCCGCCAACTCGACCATCATCCCCATCGCGCGCGCCGTGCAGGCCGTCAAGGCCCAGGCGTCCGGCGCCACCCTGATCCGCCTTCAACTGGAGTTGGAGGGCACGCGCTGGGTGTACAAGGGTGAACTCGGCGCCAGCGGCGCACGCGAACTCATCCGCGTCATGATCGACGCCCGTTCGGGCGCGCTCATTCGTGTCCGCCGTGAGACCCCGGGCGGCGGCGACACCCGCACCATCCTGGCCGTGCAGGGTGCGAGAATGACCATCCGCATGCCCTTCGCCCAGGTGGCCGCCGCGGCGTCGAACGCGACGAATCACCAACTCGTAACCGACGTCCGCTTTGTCAACGACGGCGGCACCCTGGTCTACAAGGTCACGACCCATGCGGCCAGCGTGCGCAGCGAGGTGTACCTCAACGTCACCACGGGGCGCGTCATTCGCATCAGCACCGAAGGCGACGACACCACCCCGCCACCCTCCGGCGGTAACGGCGGCAACGGCGGCAACGGCGGCACAACCCAACCCCCTTCGGGTGGTTCGGGCGGCGGCACCACGCCCCCGCCACCTCCGGGCGGTACAGGCGAGCCGATTCTCACCGGCCAGGCTGACGTGTTGAACCGCGCCATCATCGCCGCGATGCAGAACCGTCCGACGATGGGCTTCATCGAGGCCAAGTTCAAGCGCCAGCGCTACGTCACCGAGGTCGAGGTGCTCGCCGCCGTGCCCGGCGCCGCGTACGGCACCGAGATCTACGTCAACCCCTCGACATTCGCCACGCGGACGGAGCGTGAACTCCTCGACGCCGGCGATGTCAACGCCCTTCGCGCGTTCATCGCCGCCCTGGGCGATCACAACGCCATCACCCCGGCCCGTGCCATGGCCGCGGCCCTCGCCGTCACCGTCGGCGAGGTTTCCGAGTTTGAGATCGGCACGCGCCTTGGGGCACCCATCTACGAGATCAAGGTCTTGAACGGGGCGCGCGAACGCTCCGTCAAGGTCCACGCCGTCACCGGCGTCGTCCTCGACTCCTGAATACGCGCCTAACTTAATTTCTATGCTTCACCCACACCCCGGCTCGGTTCCGGGGTGTTTTTCTAGGCGGGCTTGGGCACCGCCCCCGCCGGCGCGTCGCCCGGGGCGTCGAGCTGGTCCACCACCGCCTGGGCCGCCTTGCGGCGTTCCTCGGCTTTGAGCTGCTCGCTCACGCTCACGGGCCTGGTCAACTCTTCGCCCCGCATCAGCCGGTTCACGTCGTCCTGCGTCAGCGTCTCGTACCGCAGCAATGCCTCGGCCACGCGCACGACCTTGTCCCAGTGCTCGTTCAGGACCTTCTCGGCCTGCGTGTACGCCTCGTCCACGATGCGCCGAACTTCCGCGTCGATCAGCAGCGCCGTCTGGTCGGAGTAATCGCGCTCGGGCTGGAACATCTCGCGCGAGTCCGTGCCCTCGTACCGCACGAACCCGAGCTTGTCGCTCATGCCCCATTCGAGCACCATCTTCCTCGCCATCTGCGTCACCTGCGCGATGTCCATCGCGGCGCCCGAGCCGATGTCGCCCGTGGCCCGCTGCTCGGCGATCCGCCCCCCGCACAGCACCGCCATCGTCGCCCGCAGCCACTTCTGCCCGTAGCCCCAGCGGTCCTTCTCGGGCAGGCTGAACGTCGCCCCGCCGTAGTTCCCCCGCGGGATGATTGTCACCTTGTGCAAGGGGTCCGCGTCGGGTGAAAGGACCTGCACCACGGCGTGCCCGGCCTCGTGGTACGCCGTGGCCAGGTTCTCCGCCGCGTCCAGTTTCCGGCTTTTGCGCGCCCGCCCGAACTTCACCTTGTCGCGGGCCTCCTCCAGGTCCGCGTGCTCGATGAACTCCTTGTCCGCCATGGTGGCGGCGATGGCGCCCTCGTTGATGATCGCCGCCAGGTCCGCCCCCGAAAAGCCGGGCGTGCCCCGCGCGATCCGCTCCAAATCCACGTTCGGCCCGAGTTTCACCTTCTTGCTGTGCACCTTCAGGATTTCCAGCCGTCCCTTCACGTCCGGCAGCGGCACCTGCACCTGCCGGTCGAACCGCCCGGGGCGGGTCAGCGCCGGGTCGAGCACGTCCGATCGGTTTGTCGCCGCGATCACGATCACCCCGTCGGCGGGCGCGAACCCGTCCATCTCCACCAGGATGGCGTTGAGCGTCTGCTCGCGTTCGTCGTGCCCGCCCGAGACGAACCCCGAGCCGCGACGGCGCCCCACCGCGTCGATCTCGTCCAGGAAGATGATGCACGGGGCCGAGTCCTTCGCCTGCTTGAAGAGGTCGCGGACGCGGCTCGCCCCGACTCCGACGAACATCTCGACGAAGTCCGACCCCGAGATGCTGAAGAAGGGCACGTCCGCTTCGCCCGCGATGGCCTTGGCCAGCAGCGTCTTCCCGCACCCGGGGTCCCCGATGAGCAGCACCCCGCGCGGGATGCGCCCCCCCAGTTTCGTGAACTTCTTGGGGTTCCGCAGGAACTCGATGATCTCGGTGACTTCTTCCTTGGCTTCCTCGATGCCGGCCACGTCGGCGAACGTGATGCCCGTCATCTCCTTGTTCATCGTCTTGTGACGCGACTTCCCGAAACTGCCCAGCATCCCCGCGCCCCCCGCCCCGCCGCGGAAGACGCGCGAGATGAGGAACCACACCAGGAACACCATGAGCAGCACCGGCCCGAAGAACAGCAGAATGCTCGCCCAGGGCGAGGCCGGCTGCGCGTCGTAGTTGCCCCCCGTCACCTCCTGCACGACCTTCATCGTGGCTTCCTTGGAGGTCGCGTTGATGGGCACGTAGACGACCGACTCTTCCTTCGAGTCCGGCCCGGGCTTGCGCTTGGCGATCACCCGGTCATCGCGCACCACGACCGACCCGGGCAGAATGTGCTGGTTCTGGTAGAGGGTCTGGAACTGCTCCGGCGTGATGCGCTCGCCCCCGGTCCGCCCCGAGAACAGCATGAACATCAGCACGCCCATGATGCCCAGCGAGAGCAGCATGAAGGGCAGGCGGCTTGGCCCCGGCGGCAGCCCCTGCCCCGCCGTGCGCGGCTGCTCCGGCGGCCGCGCCGGACGCCCGTTCCCGTTCGGCCCTTCGCTCGAAGCGCTCACGATGGTTCGCAGTTCACCCATCCGAGTTCGATCTCCTTCACCCGCTCAAGACGCCTGACACCACTTCCGCCACGCCGCGGCCCGTAACGATCTGTCCCGTACTTCTATTCTCGGCTTGCGCCCCGTGCGGATGCACGAAGATGGGCAATCCGTCCGATACCCGACACCCAAAGGTATGCCGTACATACGTAGTACCGAGGCCGAGGACGAGTTGTTCGTCCCCTCGAAGCCCGGCGCCGGGGGTGTTTACCACCCGCTCCGCAGTTCCGCGACCAGGTCCTTGGCCAGTCGCTGCACGGCGGCGTGCCGCCCGGTTTCGATCCGCTCCCCGGTCGGTTTGGCGGGCACGAACGTGTCCGAGGCCGCGAAGTTCCGCCGGCTCGTCAGCACCTGGCCCGTGCGGTTGTGCTTCCAGTCAAAGTCCACCACGATCGTCAGGGCGAGTTCCTGCACCAGCCCGGTGCCCCGTTCGAGGGTCAAGCGGCGGAGTTCGCTCGAGGTAATCGCCCCCTTGAGTGACGAATCCGCCCCGCCCCCCTGCACGACCCGCACCCCGGACGTGCGCTGGAGTTCCTTGATCACTGCTTCGGTCAGTTCGGCCTCCAGCCCCACGTCGAACGTGTAGTTCTCGAACACGGGCACCGAGACGGTCGTGATCCCCTCCGGCATGGTCGAGGAAAACGAGTACCCCTGCCGCGCATCGCTCGCGCACCCCGACCCCGCGCCGGCCAGCCCAACCATCGCACACCAAGCAAGGGGTTGATTCAGGCGTTCACGCATACAAACTCACGGCGTCGCGCGGGACGTGTCCTGCCGGCCGGGTGATCCCGAGGCGGATGCCCCCGGCAAGGGCCAGCCGTGCTGCTCGAAGAGGGTCAGCGCGTCACGCGCCGGGCCGCTCGTCGGGTGGGTGTACAACAGCCTGGTCAGCACCAGCCTTCCGGCGGGTTCGTCGCCGCGATCCAGGTACCACCGGGCCGTCACCAGGTACTGCTCGGCGGCGGACTCATCCAGGCGCGCCTGGAGCGCGTCGGACATCCCGAGTCGTTCGGCATCGACCGGAAACTCCCGCTGGAACTGCTCGATCTGGAGTTTCGCTTCGATCAGCCCGCCCGCGTCGTGCCGCGGACCCTTGTACTGCGCGATGGTCGCGAACGCACGTCGTTGCAAGGCCAGAGGCCTCTTCGTGCTCCGCGGAAATGCATCCAGGAAGACGTCGTACGTCTCCGCCGCCATCGGCAGATCGCGCGTCCGGTAGTAGTAATCCGCCAGTTCCAACAGAGCCCGCTCGGCCAAGACGCTCCCGGGAAGTCGCTCGTTGATGCGCAGGATGATTTCTTCCGCCACGTTCACGCCGGTGTCGATCCGAAGCCCGAACGCCCGGCGACGCAGCCCATCCAGGTACATCTTGGCGACGTCGAACTCGCGCTCCAGCGCCGCGGCAAAGACCTCGGACCCCGCGTGGTCCCGCGCCACCCGCTCATAGTCGTACAACGAATCAAACTCATCGCCGAGCGCGAGTTTGGCATTGCCGCGAAGGTACAGCGCTTCGGGGTAGTACGGGCTGCGGCGGTTACCTTCCGTTTCAATCCACGCCGACAGGAGACTCTTGGCCTCGCCGGGACGATCCTGCGCCAGCAGGCGACGGGCGTCGGCGACCACGCCGCGGTCCGCTTCGATCACCGCCTCGCGGCGTGTCGTGTCGGCGCGTGCGTCCACGGTGGACACCTTGGATGATGAGCCGCACGCGCCGAGCATCCCGAGCAACACGCCCGCGAACACCGGGCATGTGAACAGGCATCGGCCACGGAAAGTTTGGGTGGGCGGTTGCATATCGGACACAAGCATACCTCGCCCGAGCAGGACGCATGATCTCCCAGCGATTGTCACGAACCCGGGCACCGACAATACCGTATAATACTGTCGTGATTTCCCGCGTGGTCATGCTCGTGCTCGCCGCGATCCAGCCGGTCTTGGCATGGGTCACGCCGGCGGTTCGCGCCGAGCACGCATCCAACTCTCAGCCTCCATGCTGCTGCTGTTGCTGCTGCCCCGCCTCGATGGACGCCGGCGGACGGAATGGATGCGCCCCGCGCGAGCCGGCCCGACCACCGACCCCCGAACTCCGTGCCGAAACGTCTGTCAGGACACGGGTCGTGCAGGCACCCGCCGTCCGCGAGGCAGAAACGCGCACGGCGACCCCATGGTCCCTCGGCGATGCGGGGTCCGTGACCCCGCGGATTGACCTTCACTCTCTGACGCCCGATGCGCGGACGCGACGGGCCAGACTGTGCATCTGGACCATCTAGATCATCGCCCCGGCGCGCTCGTGCGGCACGCCATGCGATAGCCCTTGTCCCGAGTGTGTCCCCGACTGTGTCGCGCTGTGCGATCAGGGGTGTGCATCCTCGCATGAATCAAATCACTCCATGAAAGGAACCTGTCATGTTGACGCTTCTGTCATCGTTCGTGGTGTTCGCGGCGACCACCGGCGGCCCCGCCGCCTCGGATTCCTGCTGCGGTTCGGGCTGCGCCTGCGGCGCAACCTGCCCGTGCTGCGAGGGCGGCACGTGCACGTGCGGCCCGGGCTGCGCCTGCTGCGGGTGCTGCAAGTAAGCACCGCAGGCCCCCGGCCAACGCCGGGGGCCTGTCTTTGTCCTTCAACTACAACTGATCCGGCATGCCGCCGGTTCTCCGGACAACGCGGGATTAGCCCCTCACTTCGCCTTCGTCAGAAGTGACGCCCGCTGATCGTCCGTCAGCGCGTTCCACTTCCCGATGCAGCCCTTGCAGCAGAAGCCGACCTTGCCGCCCTTGTATTCAAGGGTGGGCGCGTCGGCGGGCAGCGGACAATCAGGCTTCATCGGGCACTTGCTGTTCATCAGGCCCATGCTCCCGCCGCTCTTGGGGGCGGAGTTGCACGCCGCAAGAGGCAGCAGTGCGGCCAATCCGAGAATCATCGTGCGTCGGTTCATGTACGTTACTCCACAAGGCGCCGCACACACACGGCACAAATAGTATAGCGAGACGCCTCGCCGCGGTGATTCCTGCGCGGGGGTGCCCGAGTATCATCGGGGCGACGCCTCGCCGCGTCCTGGGAGCCGTGCATGACCGACCTTGCGAAAGGCGCCGCTGCCGTCGGACAATCCGGCGGCCCCACCGCCGTCATCAATCAATCGCTGGTCGGCGTCGTCGAGGCGCTGCGCCTGGGGCTGCACGCTTCCGGGCATGTCACGCGCGTGCTGGGCATGCGTCACGGTGTACGGGGCCTGATCAGGGGCGATTTCGTCGACTTCACCGACATGCACCAGGATCGGCTCGACCTCCTTGCACGTACGCCCTCGGCGGCCCTGGGCAGCACCCGCGACAAGCCCGACGCGGCCTCCTGCGATCGCGCCCTCGAGGCCTGCAAGGCCGCGGGCGTGCGGTACTTTTTCTACATCGGGGGCAACGACAGCGCCGACACCTGCCGCCTGGTCCGCGAGCGCGCGGTCGAGATGAACTACGACCTGCGCTGCTTCCACGTCCCCAAGACCATCGACAACGACCTGCCCGAGAACGACCACTGCCCGGGCTTTGGGAGCGCCGCCCGGTACGTGGCCATGGCCTGCATGGCCGACTTCATGGACAACGTCTCGCTCCCGGGCATCAAGATCAATGTGGTGATGGGGCGGCACGCGGGGTTCCTGACCGCCGCGAGCGCGCTCGCCCGCCGGCACGATCTGGCCGAGGGCGAGAGCACCGACGGTCCGCAACTCGTCTATGTGCCCGAGATCCCCTTCGACATGGACCGCTTCGTCGCCGATGTGGAGTCGTGGTACGCCCGCAAGGGCCGGTGCCACATCGCCGTGAGCGAGGGCATCGCCGACGCGAAGGGCACGCCGATCGGGGCCACGCTCATCCGCGGGGCGCAGGTCGATGCGCACGGGAACGTGCAACTCTCGGGCAGCGGCGCGCTGGGCGATGCCCTCGCCGATTTCCTGAAGGAGAAACTCACCCCCGCGGGGGGCAAGGCCCCGCGCGTCCGGGCGGACACGTTCGGGTACGTGCAGCGCTGCTGGCCCGACCCGTCGCCCGTGGACGCCGCGGAGGCGCGCCGCGCGGGCCATTTTGCCGCCATGCTCGCGACCCGCGGCGAGCACGACGGGAGCGTCGCCCTGGTTCGACAAGCCTCCGGGAGCAGCGTCTGGCTCGGGAACGCCGGGCAGCCCTATCTCAGCACCTTCCGCCGCGTGCCGCTCGCCGCGGTCGCCGGCAAGACGCGCCATATGCCCGCCGCGTTTCTCCACGGGCATAACAACGTGACCCGCGCGTTCATCGAGTACGCCCTCCCGCTCGTCGGCCCGCTGCCGGGCTTCGAGCGCCTGTAAACGAAAACGCCCGGGCCGTGTTCGGCCCGGGCGCGAGTGCGGATCTCGATCCTGCTTACTTGGGCTGGTTCGGCGAGGTCGCCGGGGCCGTCGTCGCCTTCACCTTGGGATTCGCGTTTGCCGGCGTGGTGGCCGCGGGCATCGCGTTCGGCGACGGGGCATTCGTCGGCGTCGTCGCGGACCGGGTGTTCCCCGACCACGGCACCTTCGTGTACTTCACTTCCAGGCTCTTGAACTCCGTCCCGTCCGACGCGGTCGACCACATCTCGAACACCATCTGCCCCTTCTCGGGCCAGGTGAAGCGGGACTTGGTCGTCTTCTTCTGACCCGAAATGGGGTCCGCGAACGAGCCGGTGAAGTTCACCGCGCCGTTCTCATCGCGCGTCCCGTACGAGAACAGGATGTTCGTCGAGGTGCTGTCGATCCACGCCATCTCGTACCGCTCGGTCACGTTGTTGAAGCCGATCCACGCGTTGCCGAAGAAGTCCTGCTCCCCGGCCTCGGACTCGAACGTCTGCGAAACGAACCGCCCGCCCATGCCGGGCGTCGCGAGGAACGTCGACGTCGCCGTGTTCGTCTCCGGCGTTGCGCCCGGGGCCGACCACATCGTCGTCGTCGCGTTCCACTTCCCGATCACGTCCACGCCGAACGAGAAGTGATTCATGTTCGGGCGGCCGGCTTCCGCGTACGAGTTCAGCGGGGTCGAGGACGGGGTGGACCGCGTCGAGGGGGTCATGTTCTCCGCGGCCGGGTTCGGCTCGGCGCTCGAAAGCGTCGTCTGCCCGAACGTCGTGACGGAGAACGTGGCGGCGGCGAGAACCGCGAATCGGCTGCTGGTGCGCATGATCTTCTTCCTTTTTCACTCCTGGCGCTCGCCATCGCTTGCCGTCCCTGGGCACGAACGACGCCCCGGCACCGACGCTTCACGCCGAAGGTTCCGCACGAACCATCGGCATGACGCGTCGCCGAGTTCTCGGATCGTGCCCGCATTGACGCCATTTCGATCGACGCCCGCTTATCGGACGGGTACGCGTTCGACAATTTCCAATCCGAAGGCTTCCAGCCCCGGCATCGACCGCGACGAGTTCGTCAGCAGGCGCAGTTTTCGCAGCCCCAACGCCCGGAGGATCTGCCCCCCGATCCCGAACTCCCGCTGCGGCATGGGGATCGCGTTCTGCCCTGCCAGGCCCGTCAGGTCCGGACGGTCCACGTCGTGCCGCGTCCCGCGAATCGTCTGCAGGCTTGTCTCCAGGTCCGCGCTCGGCCCGGGTGTGGTATGGCTCGTCCGCAGGTACACCAGCGCCCCTCGACCTTCACGTTGGATCGCCCGCATCGCTGCACGCAGGACGTTCCCCGTCGGCCCGTCCGACGATGAATCCAGATCGTCGAACACGTCGCCCAGCAGGTGCCGCCGATGCATCCGCACCAGCGTCGGGTGGGGTGACTCCACCCCCGGCTGGCCCACATCCCCCACCGTCAGCACCAGGTGCGGCAGCGGATCGACCTTGCTCTCGAACAGGTGGGCCGTGAACGTCCCCTCGCTCGTCCGCAGCGGCCTGCCCTCGGTTGGCTCCAATCGGCGCACCAAACTCTCCCGCGCCAACCGGTGCTCGATGATCTGCGCGACCGATCCGATCCGGATTCCGTGCCGGGCGCAGAAGGCCTCCAGGTCGGGCAGGCGGGCCATCTCGCCGTCGGGCCGCATGATCTCGATGATGACCGCCGCGGGGTACAGGCCCGCGAGGCGGCACAGGTCCACCGACCCTTCCGTCTGCCCCGTGCGGACCAGCACGCCGCCGTCGCGCGACCGCAGCGGGTTGATGTGCCCGGGCCTCACGAAGTCGGCCTCGGTGTAGGCCGGGTCGATGGCCATCTGGATACACCTGGCCCGCTCGCGCGCCGAGACCCCCGTCGTCCCGCCGTGCCGCGGGTGCAGGTCGATCGACACCGTGAACGCCGTACCCCGCATCGTGGTGTTCACCGCACTCTGCGGGTGCAGGTTCAGTCGATCACAGTCCTTTTCCGTCAGCGCCAGGCACAGGTACCCCATCGCGTGCTGGAGCATGAACGTGACCGCCTCGGGCGTAACGAACTGTGCGGGCAGCACGAGGTCCCCCTCGTTCTCGCGATGCTCATCGTCCGTCAGGACGATCATCTTGCCGGCGCGGAGGTCCGCGAGAAGTTCTGGGAGCGGGCTGAACGGCATCTCGGCGAGAGGGTAGCGTCAGTCACCCGCGCCCGTCCCGCGTCGCCTCATCGCCGGCGCCTTCAGGTACGTCACCATCCGCCAGAGCCACTCCATCGGCCCGTACCGGAACGCCCGCATCCACAGCACGCTGAACACCACCTGCAGCGTGAACACCACCGCGACCAACAGCAGTTGCCGCGCCCGTCCGACCGAGCCGAACCACCCCAGCCCGTAGTAGTAGAACACGCTTGTCGCGATGAGCGACTGCGTCAGGTAGTTCGTCAGCGCCATTCGTCCGGTGCTCGCCAGCGCCCGCCCGAGTAGCCCGCCCCGGGCCGCGTTCATCACCAGCAGCACCGCTGAAAGGTACCCCAGGCTCATGAGAGGCGCCCCGAGGATCATCGCGCCCGTGCCCAAGCCCCGCCATGCCGCCGACTCGTACCGCACGCCCGTCGCATACGCCCCGAACGCGCTGAGCGGCAGCCCGACCAGCAGGCCGATCGCCAGCAGCCGCCGGTGCAGCGGCGCGGCGTCCTTCCCGAGCCGCCCTGTCTCCGCCAGCGCCGACCCGATGAAGAACAAGGCCACCACCGTCAAGTAGAACCCGAAGATGCACCAGATCAGCATCGTGATCCACGTGAACCCGCGGAACAGGAACAACTGCCCATACGGCCCCTCCTGATAGACGCCGCGTTCAAGGTCCTGCCATTCCGCGCTTGTGGGGTCGGTGATCCGCTGCGTCTTGAACCCGTCGATCAACCGCCCGAACGGCGTCGACCAGAACGCGCCCTTACGACTCACCGCCGGCGACTGGGACGATTCCGCACCCGGTGCGACAGGGCCTGGTTCGTTCACCATGTTCGGCGATGCCGGGGCCGGTTCCTCCACGCTTGCCTGCGAGGCTGCTTGCGTTCCCTGCGGGCGCTGCATCATCGCCATCGGCGCGCCGATCATCGCGTACAGCGCAAATAACGCGGCCGCGACGATCACCTTGGCCCGGGGCGGCACCTTCGCGCACAGCAACAGCACCACCGCGCACATCGCGTAGATGAACAGGATGTCCCCGTACCACACGAGCAGCGCGTGCAGCGCGCCCAACCCGCCCAGAAAAAGCAGCCGACGCGCGTAGATCCCGGTGAACGAGGCGCCCCGCGCCGTCGCCCCGCCGCGCTGCAGCGCGAACCCGATCCCGAACAGGAGCGAGAACAGCCCGTAGAACTTCCCCGTGCAGAACGTGTGCACGAAGTAGTGCGCGATCGTGTCCGCCGTGCCCAGCCCGGTGGGCGGCGCCATCATCCGCCCGAACGGTTCGGCGAACAACTGGATATTCACGCAGAAGATACCCAGCAGGGCCAGTCCGCGGGCCGCGTCTACTCCGTCGATCCGGTCCGTCTCGCTCACGGGGGCCGCGTGCATCATGCGTCGTCTCCACGAACCGCGGATGATACCGAACGCGTCGTTTCCATGTTGAAGCGAGAAACTCCTTTGTCATCCGTCACAAGTGCATGATCGGGAGCGAACTCGGACATTCGTTGGTCGAGAGGAGATCGCCCCTTCCGGCCCAGATGGTCGGCATGGGGTTTTTGCACACGGCGAGTTTCCGGCCGGCGACCCACGCGCCGAGACCGAACGCCATTACAATGGCATCATGCCGTCACAACCGCCGCCGCGCCGGGGTCACGTCTTCGCCGAGGGAGGCGGGATGTCGGGCAACTCCACCTGGGGGCGCGAGGCCTTCGCGTGGATGGTTGCCCGCGCCGGTCCACTCCCGAAGGCCGTCGTCATCGGCGCCGTGCCGCTCGACGAACCCGATGATCGCCTTCACGCCCTTCGCCGGGCCGGATGCTCCGCCGCCGAGGGGTTGATCGTCCCCGAATCCGGCGGCGACCACGACGCCGCCGCGAAAGCCTTCGACAACACCCGTATCGCGTTCATCCGCGGGGGCGATCAGGGGCGGTACGTCAAAGGCTGGCGCGGCACGAAGACCGAGGCCGCCCTGCGCCATGTCTTCGACTCGGGCGGGGTCGTCGCCGGCACCAGCGCCGGATGTGCCGTCCTCGGCGAAGTCACCTACTCGGCCGAGAAGAACTCCCTCACGCCCGAAGAGGCCCTCGCCGACCCCTTCCACGAAGACCTCACGCTTGTTCGCGACTTTCTCGGCCTAGTGCCCGGGGTGCTCTTCGACACCCACTTCACCGAACGCGCCCGCTTCGCGCGACTCCCCGTGCTGCTCGCACGCTCGCGCGACCTCTTCGACGACCGGCGCGACATGTTGGGTCTGGGCATGGATACCCGCACCGCCGCCGCCGTGATACCCGACGGATCGTGCACGATCCTTGGCGAGGGCGCCGCCACGCTCATGCGGCTGTCCGAGAAAACCATCTGCGACCTCCGGCCCGGCCACTCGCCCACGATCACGCACGTTCGTTGCGACATGCTCCTCGCGGGAACCACGCTCGCGCTGCCCACGGGCGTCGTCGCCACGCGACCCGACGAGGCCAAGCCGAACCCTCACCCGGACGTGGTTGACGAATCGGCGTTCGAGGCCCTGAAACTCGACGGCGGCCGCGACGAGGACGCCGCCGCGGGCATTCTCCGCGTAGCCCGCGAGGGTGAGGGCGATCAGGCGACGTGGCGTATCCGCACGGGCGAAGGCCGTCTGCCCGGATGCTTGGTCGTCCCCCGAGCCTGGGGCCGGGGCGTCTGGGAACGCACCGCCGCCGCTCAGCATGCCCTCACCATGCAGCCCGGCCTTCTCGGCTGGTTCATCGGCGAGGGGTGCACTATCGAAGTCGACGCGAGCGGCCTGGCCCGCGTGCACGCCGAATCCACATCGTCGGCCGTTGTGATTGATACCCGCGGCGTCACGCACACCGGCGTGCGCCAGCCTGAATCCTCACGCCCGAAGGTACACCTCGAAGGCGCCACGCTCCACGTCCTAGGCCCGGGCTGGGGCCTCGATCTGCGCTCGCGCGCGGTACTCCACCCCGCCATGACCCAGATGCCATGACAAACTTCCTGCTCAAGACCGAGCCTTCGGATTTCTCCTTCGCCGACCTCGTCAGAGAAGGCTCATGCATCTGGACTGGGGTCTCTAACCCCGCCGCCCGCATCGTCCTTCGCACCATCCGCCGGGGCGACCAAGCCCTCATCTACCACACCGGCGACGAGCGCGCCGTCGTCGGCCTCGCGCGTGTCACCCGCGGGGCCTATCCCGACCCGACCCGCCCGGGCCTCAACGACCGCGGGGAGCCGAACTATCCGGTGATCGACCTCGCGCCCGTCCGCTCCGCGAATCCGTCTCTGTCACTCGCCGCCATCAAGAGCGACCCTCGCTTCGAAGGCTTCACGCTCATCACCCATGGCCGCCTGAGCGTCCACGTTGTGCCCGAGGCAACGGCCGGACCCATCGCAAGACTCTGCGGCTGGTAATCCGCCTCACGCCGCCCCGGGCAGATCGGCCAGGATGCTCGGGTCGTCATGCTTCGGCGAGTTCACGCGCGTGCCGATCGGATGCGCGACGAACCCCGCTCTCGACGCCGGGCTGAGCAGGTCCGCCACCGTGCCGCCCGCGCCCGGCGCCAGCCATCGGTCCCACGCCTCGGGGGGCAGGATGAGCGGCATGCGTTCATGGATCGGCGCCATCAGGTCGTTCGCCGCCGTCGTGATGATCGTGAACGTCTCCAGCGGCTCGGGTGTGCGCGTCGCTCGCTCCCAGACCCCGCCCAGCGCGAACGGCTCACGATCCGCCCGCCCGATCCAGTACGGCGTCTTCGCCCCGCGGGTGGGCGACGCCCGCCACTCGTAGAACCCCGACACCGGGACCAGGCACCGCCGTTGATCGAACGCCCGCCGGTACGCAGGCTTCTCGGAGATCGTTTCCGCCCGCGCGTTGATCATCCGCCCGCCGATCGCCGGATCATCCGACCACGCCGGTACCAGCCCCCACCGCAGCAGGACCCCTTCTCGCCCGGCACTCCCAACCCGGATCACGGGGGACACCTGCGTCGGCGCGACGTTGAACCGCGGCGAGAGGTCCGTCACCGGGACCGTCGCCAGCCCCATCAGGTCGCGGAGTTTGCCCCACGAAAACACATACGTGATCCGCCCGCACATGGGCCTGAGTGTATCGGACGGGACGGATACCCGTACACCGAATCACGCTTACGAATGCCCTGAATTCATCGGCCATCATGCAACCATCGCCCCGTCCCGGCGGGATACTCTGATAGGAACAGGAGCCGCCCCCATGGGACAAGCCGTCATCGATCCGGGCGAGGTCCGCCGTTTCGCCCAGGAACTCAAGGCCTTCAACGGCACGGTGCGCGACCAGATGGCCGTCATGCTCGCCCGGCTGAACGAACTGGGGCGCACCTGGCGCGACCAGGAACACGCCAAGTTCGCCGAGGAGTTCGAGCAGACGATGCGCGTGCTCTCCCGTTTCGCCGATTCCGCCGATCGGCACATCCCCTTCCTCATCCGCAAAGCCGAAAAGATCGAGGATTACCTCAACCAACGGTGAGTCTTGGGTGGCTTCCGTAGGACGGCCCGTCGTCCCGAAGCGGGTCGTGAAGGACACACGATGAGCGACCGCGCGAATGTCCGATCCGTGGCGGCCCTGGCCCAGGCCAAGGCGGCCCTGCTCGAGTTCGTCGCCATCGCCCAGGCCGCCCGCGCCAGCGTGGATGGCGAGGTCCGCCACGTCACCGACTACCTCCGCATGGACCGCCCGGCCTACTGGAAGCACGAGATCCGCGCCCGCGAGAGCGCCGTCACGCAGTGCAAACTCGAGATCCAGCGCAAGAAACTCATCGCCGCCCCCGAGCCGGCCTCGACCGTCTTCGAGGAACGCCAACTCCGCAAGGCCCAGGCGCGGCTTGATTCCGCCCGCGAGCGCCTCGCCGCCGTCCATCGCTGGCAGCCGGTCTGGGAGAAGGAAGCCGCCGCCGCCAAGTCCATGATGCGCGGGCTGGACGAGGCCCTGTCTAACGACATCCCCCGCGCGGTCTCCAAACTCGAACGGATGATGCTGGCGCTGGAGGCCTACGCCGCCGTCAAGACGCCCGGCCACGCCGAGCCGCGCGACGCACCGCCCGAAGTCGCCGAAGCTCCCAAACCCGAGGAGGCCCCATGAGCGTCGCCGGCGCCAAGGGATCGCTCTTCGACGCGATGAAGGACCTGCGGCTGCGCTTCGACGCCGTACGCGACCAGTGGGACGATCAGACCCGCCGGGCCTTCGAGCGCGAGGAGATCGACCCGCTCGAACCCAAGGTCGCCGCCGCGCTCAAGGCCATCGACGCCGTGCAGGAACTCATCCGCCGCGTCTATCGTGAGTGTGGCGATGACGGCGAACCGTTCGTGTAGGACCCCCCACCGTGACTACGCCCAACGTACCCATGCCCGGCCAGCCTGACGACGCGCTCGACGTCGCTCGCCGCCTGGCCGCGTCGCTTTCGCGGCTGAGCGAGCGCACGCCCGCGCTCGTCGCCTCGGCCCGCGAGGCCCTCGACCGCGCCTCGGCCCGGGCCGACGAAGAGGCCACCGCCTCGGAGAGTGAAGCCCGCGAAGAGTTCCTGAATGCTTCCCGGCGCGATGAGCGATCCGCGGCGACCGCGCGCCGCTCGCTGGTCAAGGAGCACGAGTCGAAGATCGCGGCGGCCACACGCACCGCCGAAGCCGAGATCAGCGCCTTTCTGGGCCGCACCAAGGAACTCGCCGAACAATCCCTCCGCGACACCGAAGAGCGCGAGTGGATCGCCGACACGATGGCCGAATCGGCCGAAACCAAGGCCGACCAGGAACTCGCCGCCGCGCGGACCATGGTCGCCGCCCGAACCAAGGCCCTCGCCGACGCCGTAGAGAGCATGCGCTTGGCCCTCCGATCGCACGGCCTGCCCCCCCCCGACCCCGAGCAAGCCGACGCGCCCGCCGCCGACCTCGAAGCCATCTTCACCCGCGCAACCGCGCAAGCGCACTCCCTCCGCCGACGCCTCGATTCCTCCATCAACTCCATCCCCCTCGCCCTGGCCTGTGGACTGTCCGCCGGGTTGCTCGCGCTTGTCGGGCTTGTCATCGCCGGGCGGACGTGGCCCGAGGGCGTGCTCCCCCTTGCCGGTGGGCTGGCCGGCACGGTCACCGCGCTCATGCTCATCGCCCGCGCGGTCGTGCGCGGCACCGTTCCCGGATTGGCCCGCCGCCTGGCCCGAAGCCAGGGCGAACTCGCTTCATCGGGCGCCGCGATCATCCGGGCCGCCGAGGAGGCCTGCACCCAGCAGAAAGCCGCCGCCCAGGCCAAACGAGACCGCGAACTGGCCCGGGCCGAACAACGCCGCACGCGCCGCAAGGAAGAAATCCAGGAACGAGAAACGGTGCTCCTCCCGCGTCTGCGTGCCGCCAACGATCACGCCATCAATCAACTCGTACGCGCCCGCGATGCGGCGCTCTCGGCCCACGATGAGCAGGCTGCCGAGGCCGCCGCCTCACACCGCCGCACGCTCGACGCGCGCCTCCGCGAGGTCGCCGCCCGTCGCGACACCGCCCTCGCCGCCGCGCGGGCCGAATACGACCTTGCCCTCGCCGACCTCCGTGCCGAATGGTCCAACCTTGCCCGCACCGTGGCGTCCTCCGCGCACGAGGCCCGGGCGCACCGCGACGCGCTCGCGCCCGCGTGGACCCTGCCCCAGTGGGACGCGTTTCCCCCCGCACTCACCCTGCCCCGGCACGTGCACCTCGGCCTGGTGACGCTCGCGCCTTCTCCCGACCTCCGCCCCGACACCCTCCCCGCGGACGTCGCCCCGCTCATTCCCCCCCCCGCGGACTATCCCATCGCGCTTGATCTGCAGGGCCGCGCCTCGCTCCTCGCGCTACACACACCCGACCGCCGCACCCAGGCCCTGCGCCTGCTCAACCTGGCCATGCTGCGCCTGCTCTCGAGCATTCCCCCCGGCAAGGTGCGGTTCACCATCCTCGACCCCGTCGGGCTGGGGCAGAGTTTCGCCGCCTTCATGCACCTCGCCGACGCCGAGCCGCTCCTGGTGAACGACCGCATCTGGACCGATCCACGCCATATCGAGCAGAAACTCACCGACCTCACCGAGCACATGGAGCATGTGATCCAGAAGTACCTGCGCAACCAGTACGCGAGCATCCAGGCGTACAACGACGCGGCGGGCGAGGTCGCCGAGCCGCTCCGTTTCCTCGTCATGGCGGACTTCCCCACAAACCTGACCGAGAACGCGGCCCGTCGCCTGGCCAGCATCCTCGAGGCCGGCCCTCGCTGCGGGGTCTACACCCTCCTCGCCGCCGACCTGAAAACCAAGGGCGCCGCGCACTGCCCCCTGGCCGAGGTCGAGCGCCACAGCCTCACCATCACCCTCGACGCCGCCCCCCACGTCAACGATTCCGCCCTCGCCCGGTCGATATTCACGCCCGACGCATTGCCCGACGACGCGCGTCTCACCGCCGTCCTCGAACGCGCCGGCTCGCTCGCCAAGGACGCCGCCCGCGTCCAGGTCCCCTTCGACGCCGCCGCCCCCGAACCGTCCGCGCAGTGGTCCCTCTCCGCCGCCGACGAACTCGCCGTCCCCATCGGGCGCGTTGGCGCCACCAAGCTCCAGCGCTTTGTGCTCGGACGGGGCACGGCTCAGCACGCCCTCGTCGCCGGCCGCACCGGCTCGGGCAAATCCACCCTCTTCCACGTCCTCATCACCAACCTCGCCCTCTGGTACGCCCCCGCCGAGGTCGAGTTCTTCCTCATCGACTTCAAGAAGGGCGTCGAGTTCAAGCCCTACGCCACCCACCGCCTCCCCCACGCCCGCGTCATCGCCGTCGAGAGCGAGCGCGAGTTCGGGCTGAGCGTGCTCCGCGGCCTCGACGCCGAACTCACCCGACGGGGCGTGCTCTTCCGCGACGCCGGCGCCCAGGACCTCGCCGCCTACCGCGCCGCCGCCACCGCTTCGGGCGGACGCCTCCCGATGCCCATGCCCCGCGTCCTGCTCGTCGTCGACGAGTTCCAGGAGTTCTTCGTCGACGACGACAAGATCGCCCAGGAAGCCGCCCTGCTCCTCGACCGCCTCGTCCGTCAGGGCCGCGCCTTCGGCATGCACGTCGTCCTCGGGTCGCAGACCTTGGGCGGGGCCTTCGGCATCGCCCGCAGCACCATCGGGCAGATGGGCGTGCGCATCGCCCTCCAGAGCAGCGAGCAGGATTCCTACCTCATCATGAGCGAGGACAACACCGCCCCGCGCCTGCTCACCCGACCCGGCGAAGCCATCTACAACGACGCGAGCGGCCTCGTCGAGGGCAACAGCCCCTTCCAGGTCGTCTGGCTCCCCGAAGACCGCCGCGAGCAGGAACTGACAGCCGTCCGCGCCCGCGCCCAGGCCGCGGGCCTTGCCCTGCCCCCACCGATCGTCTTCGAGGGCAACGCCCCCGCCGACGTGCACGCCAACCATGCGCTCCGCGACACGCTCAAGCACCCCGCGCCCGTCCCCGTGCCGCGTGCGTGGCTGGGCGAGGCCATTTCCATCAAGGACCCCACCACCGCCACGTTCCCTCGCCGGGGCGGGGCCAACGTGCTCACCGTCGGTCTGGACGACGCCCCCGCCGCGAGTCTTCACGCCCTCGCCATGCTCGCTCTCGCCGCCCAGTGCGACGCGACGCCCGCGCCGAGCATCATCCTCATCAACGGCGCACCCGAAGACGCCGGCGCCGTGCTCGACCTCGCCGCCCAGGCGCTCGGCCCACGGGCCGTTCGCCACGGCCCGCGCGACGCCGCCGACGCCGTCACTCGCCTCGCGCAGGAAGTTGACCGTCGCGCCGCCCTGCCGCATGACCAGGCCGACGCCGCCCCGAGAATCTTCCTCGTCGTCCACGCGCTCCACCGGCTCCGCGACCTCCGCCGTGCGGACGACTTCTCCTTCTCGCGCGATGCCGCCTCGCCCGCCGACCGCTTCGCCGCCATTCTCCGCGAAGGCCCCGCCCTGGGTGTGCATGTCCTGACCTGGTGTGAGAGCGTGACGGCGCTCGAACGCAGCGTCGACCGCCAGACCCTCCGCGAGTTCGGACAGCGTGTCATCTTCCAGATGAGCGCTGCCGATTCAACGCATCTCATTGATTCGCCCGCCGCCGCCAACCTCGGTCGGAACCGCGCGCTGTATTTCAGCGACGAAACCGCTTCGATGGAGAAGTTCCGTCCGTACGCCGCCCCCCCTGAGGCCTGGCACCGCCACGCCGCCGCACCCGCGCGTGCCGCCGCCCCGTCTTCGCCCGCCGGAGACCGCCCGGCGTGATTCCTCGCGAGACGTTCACACGTTTGTAGCACTCAGATCACAAAAAAGGGAACGGGCCGGGCCTTGGCGGGCGAGCGGCTCGCGTCCGTCAAGGCCTCGGCCCGGGTGTCGGACATCTTTCCCGACGCCTCAATAGTACCAGATCATCCCGGGGTTGCAAGTCTCATGCTCTTGACAACTTGGAACGTTCACCGGCCCCGATTCCTCACGCATTATCGGCCACCAGGCACCATGCCTTCACGTCAATCAACCAAACATCACCCTATCGTCGTTGTTCTCCGCTATCCTATCTCGAGCCGCCCCCTTCCCGGGCTGTTCTGAACGCTTCAATCGCCCTCACCCGGCTGGTCGAAAGATCCACGATCGGCTCGGGATATTCCACCCCCGCCCGAGTCAGCGGCAGAAGAGTCCACGGCTCGTGAATCACACTCGCATCGAAAGCCGCCAGTTCGGGCACCCACCGCCGCACGTACGTCCCATCCGGATCAAACCGCTTCCCCTGGTTCACTGGGTTGAAGACCCGAAAGTACGGCGCCGCATCGGTCCC
Organism: Phycisphaerae bacterium; assembly: GCA_022180725.1. Taxonomy (GTDB): domain Bacteria; phylum Planctomycetota; class Phycisphaerae; order Phycisphaerales; family UBA1924; genus RI-211. The sequence goes on along the minus strand of BQMO01000019.1, from coordinate 69,208 downwards.
CGTGCTCGCGCACCATTGCCACCCGCCGTTATTGCTCGCGAAGAACCCATCTACGAGGTTCCGCATGAACCACGATTCCCCTCGCCGCCAATCGATCAGCAGGTTCTTGGTCAGGAACGACGCGGTGATCATCCGCACACGGTTGTGCATCCACCCCGTCGCACGCAACTGCCGCATCCCCGCGTCGACAATCGGCACGCCCGTGCGTCCTTCCTGCCAGGCCTCCAAGCCCGCCGGGTCCTCCCGCCACGCCACGCGTTCCGTCGACACGTCGAACGCGCGACCCATGCACACCCGCGGGAACGCCGCCAGCACGTGGAGGTAGAACTCGCGCCAGATCACCTCGCTGATCCATGTCGCCACGCCGGTTGGGATCGATTCCGATCCGCGCGGTACCGCGCGATGCGCCGCCGCTACGCATTCGCGGGGCGAGATCATCCCCAGCGCCAAGTACGGCGAGAGCGCACTGGTCCCTTCCACATCCGGCCGATCCCGCGCCGTGTCGTAGTTCCCCACGCGATCACTCAGAAAGGCGCCAAGCCGGCGTCGGGCCTCGTCCTCCCCACCCGGCCACAACTTCGCGGGCACCGACGAATCAAAGCCCTCCTCCACCTTCGGCACGGGCGACGGCGTGCACACCATCGCCTCCTGCTGCCGCGGCAAGCCGGACATTAGCGGCCATCCTTCCGCCTCCCATCGCGCCAGCAAGGATCGCTTGAAGGGTGTAAACACGGTGTACGGCGTGCCTGCACCAGTTCGCACACTCCCCGGTGTCACCAGCGTCTGCCCCTCGAACCACGCCGTCCGCACTCCCGCGCGCTCGAACGAGCTTTTCACCATTGCATCTCGCCGACGCTCGTTCACCTCGTGCTCGATTGTCGCGTACAGCGCGTCGCACGCCGTCTCACGCGCCAGGCCGGCGAGCACGTCGGGAATCTCCCCCGGCGTTTCCGATCGCACAATCCGCAGCGGGATATTCAACTTCTCCAGTGACGAGCGCAGCGCCGCCACGCCGCGCAACGTGAACGCTACCTTCGCCCCGGCCCACTCGTGCGCCCGCCACTCGCCCGGCGACACCACGAACACCCCGACCACGCCCCGCGTCGCCACGCGCGCGGCCTCGAAGAGCGCCGCGTGGTCGCGCGTTCGCAGGTCCGTCCTGAACCACACCATCACCCGCATCTCAACCCCTCCACGCCACGTCACCCGACCCCTCGCGGAGGGATCATTGCTCCCCCGCCGCTCCCCGGCCTACGACTTGTCCGTGCCCGCCGCCCGCCCACGCCGACCTGCCGCGAATCGCCCCACGCCGCCACCCTCGGCCTTGGGCCGCGACCTGCTCGAGCAGTGGTTCGCCTCGCGCGGTTGGTCCCCCTGGCCCTTTCAGCGCAACGCCTGGGACGCCCACGCCCAAGGCCACGGCGGACTGATCGAAGTCCCTACTGGCGCGGGCAAGACGTACGCCGCCTTCGGGGCCGCCCTCATCGACCTCATCGACCACCACCGCGCGCTCGGCCCCGCGTGGCGAGGCCGCGACTCTGGGCTGCATGTCCTCTATCTCACCCCGCTGCGCGCCGTCGCCCGTGACATTGAACTTGCGTTGCGCGCCCCGATCGACGACCTCGCCCTCCCCTACGCCGTCGAAGGACGCACCGGCGATACTCCCGCCGCCGTGCGACTCCGCCAGAAGACCCGCCCGCCCCACGTTCTGGTGACCACGCCCGAATCCCTCTCACTCCTGCTCACCCGCGACGACGCCGCGATGTTTTTCGCCTCGCTGCGCAGTGTCATCGTCGATGAATGGCACGACCTGCTCCCCTCCAAGCGCGGCTCGCAGGTCGAACTCGCCCTCGCCCGACTTCGTACGTTCGCCACCACCCTGCGCACCTGGGCACTCTCCGCCACGCTCCCCAATCTCGACGAGGCCCTCGCCGCCTCCGCGGGCGTGGACGACGCGGGCCGCCCGCGCCCGGGTGTGCTCATCCGCGGCGGGATGCGCCGCGAAACCATCATCGATTCCATCCTGCCCTCCTCGCCTCACCACCTCCCCTGGGCAGGACACCTGGGCCTCACCATGCTCCCCGAGGTGCTCGCGGCCCTCGACCCGCGCTCACCCACCATCGTCTTCACCAATACCCGCTCTCAGGCCGAACGCTGGTTCCATGCCATCGTCTACCACCGCCCCCAGTGGACCGATGCCATGGCCCTGCACCACGGCTCGCTCGACCGCGACGAACGCGAGCGCGTCGAAGCGGGCCTGAAGTCCGGCAGCCTCCGCCTGGTTGTCGCCACCTCCTCGCTCGACCTGGGCGTCGACTTCGCGCCCGTCGAGCGCGTCGTGCAGATCGGCTCGCCCAAGGGCATCGCCCGCATCGCGCAACGCGCCGGCCGGGCCGCCCACCGCCCCATGACCCCCTGCCGCATCTCCTGCGTTCCCACCCACGCGCTCGAACTCATCGAGATCGACGCGGCCCGATCCGCCCTGATCCGGGGCGACCTCGAACCGCGCACGGGCCAACCCCGCCCCCTCGACGTGCTCGCCCAGCACCTGGTCACCTGCGCCCTGGGCGGGGGCTTCGACGCGGACGTGCTTTTCCGCGAAGTCCGTACCGCCCACGCCTACCGCGACTTGACCCGCGGCGAGTTCGAGTGGGCGCTCGACGCCGTGCACACCGGTGGGGCGCTGCACGCCTACCCCAACTTCCGACGGGTTGCCCGCCTGCCCGACGGGCGATACGCCGTTACCGACCGCCGAATCGCCCAACTCCACCGCCTGAACGTGGGCACGATCGTCTCGGATTCCTCGGTCGAACTCCGCTACGTACGCGGGCGCTCGCTCGGACGCATCGAGGAGTCCTTCGTGGCCAACTTGCGCGAGGGGCAGCGCTTCGTCTTCGCCGGGAAGACGCTCACGTTCGCGTACATCCGGGATGCGGTTGCCTTTGCCCGCCCGGCGAAGGGCCGCGCCTCGATCACGCCCATCTGGTCGGGCACGCGCCTGCCCATCTCCGAATCCCTCGCCGCCGCCATCCGCGAGGCACTGGCGTCGCCCGACGCCGATTCACCCGAGCGTGCCGCCGCCGCCGAACTCCTCGCCGCCCAACGCCGCCTCAGTCACGTCCCGCGCCCCGATGAAACGCTCACCGAGGTTCACCACACGCGCGAGGGCACGCACCTCTTTCTCTTTCCTTTCGAGGGCCGCCTCGTCCACGCGGGGCTGGCCGCCCTGTTCGCCCTGCGCCTGACGCGCCTCCACACCGCCACGCTCACCACCGCGGTCGACGACTACGGCCTGGAAATCCTGGCCCCGCGCGAGTTTCCCTTTGTCACGCTGCTCACCCCGGCCCTCTTCTCGTCCGAGGGCCTGCTCGACGACGTCGCCGCCAGCCTCCGCATGAGCCAACTCGCCAAACTTCAGTTTCGCGAGGTCGCCCGCGTCGCCGGCCTGGTGCAGGAGAACGCCCCCGGCGCCAAAAAGCCCGTGCGGCACACCCGCGCCTCGTCCTCGCTCCTGTTCGACGTGCTCGCCGAGTTCGACGCGGGCAACATGTTCCTGCACCAGGCCCGGCGCGAAGTGCTCGAACGCCACTTCGAGCACTCGCGCCTCGCCCGCACCCTTCGCCGACTCGAACAATCCACACTCCGCCTGACCACCCCGCCCCGCCTCACGCCCCTGGCGTTCCCCTTGCTCCTCGAGCGCCAGAGCGCCACCCTCAGCAGCCAATCCCTCGCCCAGCGCCTCGCCGAGATGCGCCGCGAATGGACGCCGTAGCGCGGCCCGCCCGCCTACCGTCGGCCACCCATGCCGTTGCTCGACGCACACGCCCCGCACGCCGATGTCACGCTCGCCGGCGAGTCGCTCCGCCTCCTCCCGCACCGCGCCGCCGCGTGGCGAGACACCCTGCTCGTCGCCGACACCCACCTGGGCAAGAGCGAGTCTTTTCAGTCCATCGGCGTTCCGGCTCCGACAACGGTTCTCGACGAAACCCTCGATCGATTGGCCGAGGCCGCCCGTGCCGCAGGCGCTTCGCGCCTACTCGTGCTGGGCGACCTTCTCCATGCCCCCGCGGGCCTCACTCCCGGCATGATCGACCGCGTCGCCGCCTGGCGCCGCGAACATCCCCTCGACCTCGCCATCGTCCCGGGCAACCACGACCGGCGCCTGCACACCCTCGCCGACGCCTGGCGATTCACCATCGCCCCAGATCGGCTTGATGACGGGCCGTACACCTTCGTGCACGATCCATCACCCATCCCCGAGCGGCACGTGATCGGCGGGCACCTGCACCCGTGCGTGCGCATCCCCAACGGTCGCTTCCCCATCAAGTTGCCGTGCTTCCACCTCCGCCCCGGCGTGCTCGTGCTCCCGGCGTTCACGGCCTTCGCCGCCGGTGTTCCCGTCCGCCGCGTTCCCCACGACCGCGTGTTCGCGGTTGTCGAGCATTATGTCATCGAGGCGTAACCTCTCGCCGGGGCCGGGCCGTGTCGCGCCGGCTCACATCACCGACAGGAAACTCAGGTGCAACTCCGCGTGCCGAAGGGTCATCGCTTTCCCATCCTCGTACGACAGGGCGCCGAAGGCGGGGCTTGGATACCTCGGCGGACCTGCTTCGAGTCGATCCAGCGATCGCCTCAGCGTGGCCAGTCCTTCCTCGACCGGACAATCCCGCCCGCCCACCGTGCCGCCGTCGACCTTTGGAATCTTCACGCCCGCGCGAAACCCGTTCTTCAGCATCGACCGCTTCATCAGCCTCAAGAACACCTTCACGAACCACGGCGGATTGGAAATCTCCGGCGGATACCCGTCGTATCCGTAATCGATAAACGCCGCCACGTGCGTCAGGATCTTCCCGGGCGACCAGTTGCCGATCGCCCGCAACGTCCCTGCGCGCGCCGCCGATTCGATCACGCCGAGGTCCGCGCGCAGGTCCGCGAGCGTGCCGTACCGAACCACGCGCCGACCGATGAGCGATCCTGTATCGATCGTCATGCGCCACAGTATGGCTACGCCAGCCCCGCCGCCCGCAGCACCTTGTCCGCCGCGTGCGACCACATCCACCCGCCGTGCGCGTGCGCGGGGCCGGCCACCCTCGCCCGCGCCCGAAACGCCCCGTCCTTCACCACGCGGCGTAACTGCTCCACGTAATGTTCGATATTGGGCATCAGCACGCGCCCTCCGGTCGCCTGATCGGCCGTTACTGTGCTCGCCACCCGCAGCGCGAACGCATCGGTCACGAAGTCGTCCGTCGAGCCGCCCTTGGTGCAGATCACCGGCAGCCCGCACGCCGCCGCCTCCAGCGCCGGCATGTTGAACCCCTCCGCCAGGTACGGGCACACGTACGCATCCGCCGCCTTGTAGAAGCGTGCCACGTGTTCCATGCTCATCGACTCGCCCACGTACGACACCCGCGGCAGGACCCGCTCGGCCAGGGTCGCGTCGGGGAACGCGCTCATGCGCTCCATGACCTTCGCCGAGGGGTACAGCGCGTCGACCCCCTTGATGACCAGGTGCACGTTCGGCTCGACTTCAGCCACGCGCCCCAACCCGTACAGAATCCCTTCGAGGTTCTTGTTCCACCCCAGGTTGCTGTTGTGCAGCAGCACGAAGTGCCCGTCCCACCCCAGGTCGCGCCGCAGCGCCGCGCGCTCCTCTTCCGCCGCGGGCCGGAACACTGCCGGATCAATCCCGTTGGGCGCGAGGAACATCTGCGTGCGTTTCACGCCGCTCCTCAAGAATCCATCCATCGACCACTTCGTCGGCGTGCCAATCGTGAACCCGCTCCGCGCCGCCGCCGCCGAGATCGGCTCGCCCCCCTTCATGAACGTCGGCGGCACAAAGCCGTACTCCGTCGTCCCCAGCACGATCGTCCTCGCCGCGTCGCTCGGCGAGAAGTCGTACGGGAACGTGATCCGCACGTGCAGGTCGGCCATCACGCCCGCCGGGGGCGCGGGCAACGCCGCGATCATCGCCTCCTGCGCCTCGCTCAGCACGCCCCGCGCGGGCCTCCACGACGCGTCCGCGAACGGTGCGTCCCGGAAATACACCCGCCGATCAGTTTGCACGCCCCACTCCAGCGCCAGGTACATCGCCCACAACGCGTACGAGTGCGGCAGAAACCTCCAGCCCTCCAGGACGATCGTCGTCATCAGGCCGCATGGTAGTTCCAACGCACGCGGCCCGAGCATGCTCGCCCGGGCCGCGCGTCATCCCCGCGATGGTACCGAACTTCTCGCGGATTACTTGAAACTGAATCCCTTCCGCTCGGCCTGCTTCCGCACCGCCGCCCGCAGCACCGATTCGAAGTCCGCCCGACCCTCCGCCGCGGCCTGTTCGCGCCGAGCCTGCTCCAGGAACGCGTCGCGCTTCACCGTCTCCTCGGCGATCTGCCGCTGAATCTCCGCGCGTTGCTTCAGCATCGACTCCAGGTGCGACTTCCGCTCGGCGAGCGTCATCGTCCGCATCGCCTCCGGCAACTCCTCCTCCTTCAGCGATTCGAGTTTCACCCGGTCCTTCTCCTCGCCCGTGAACACCGCGTCGACCAGGTCCCAGTGACGGTTGCTGTACAGGCCCGTGGCCTTCATCGACGCACGCTGCGCCACCGCCGCCGGCGCCGCCCGCGCCACGTTCGCGTCCTGCTCGGCCTGGTTCGCGCGTCCCGCCGTCCCGTGCGCGCCGTACGCCACGTACGTCGCGTTGATCGCCGCGCTCAGTTCGGCCAGTTTCGAATCGTGCGGCGTGGGGATCACTTCGTTGCGGTTCTGATCAATCGCCGCGAACTCCCCGTCCGCCAGTTTCGCCACGTCGCGCCACCCCGGCGCGATCCCGTCGTTCGCGTCGCCGCAGTAGATCGCGTTCACCATGATGCCCTTGCCGATCGCCTCGCCGCAGGCTTGCTGGTACGTCACCGTCGCGTCCTGGTCGGCCCCCTCGTTCCCCGCCACGATGATCAGTTTCATCGCCCCTGCGTCCTGGGTCCAGGCCAGGTCCGCCGCCGCCTTGTGCACCACGCGCCCGACGTACTCCGTGCCCCCGTTGGTCGTCAGCGCGAACAACTGCTTCGAGACCTCGTCCAGGTCCGTCGTGAACGGGATCAGCACCTTCACCCACCCCGATTCGGGCGTGTACGAATCGTTCCCAAAACTGAGGAGCGCCACCCGCAGCGCAGGCCGGGGCTTGGCCGTCGCCAGGTCGCTCACGATGCCCCACAGCTTCTGACGCGCCGCGTCGATCAGCCCGTCCATGCTCCCGCTGGTATCCAGGCAGATCGCCAGGTCCACCGGCTTGGCCGCCGCGACCGGCTCAACCGCCGCAGGCGCCGCGGGCGCGGCCGCCGTCTGCCCCATCACCGACCCCGCCACCACCATCCATCCCGCCGCGACCGCCGTCACCAGTACCTGCTTCATGGGTTGCTCCTTGGGTATGTCCGACCCAAGGTGATACGCGCCACCACGCCCCGTGTGCGTAACCGTGGCGTAACCGCCGCAGCTCGATCACCGCGGTCACATCCCCCTTGAGGATCAATCGTTCACGGGCACGGCTCGCCGCCGACGCTCAGTTCCACCGCTTCCACGTCAAAGCCGTTGACCGCGCCGTCACGGTTATAGTCCGCGTCGGCCTGGCAGAAATCGGTGAAGTCGCCCCCCACCGCCAGTTCCATGATCTCCACGTCGAACCCGTTCACCGCCCCATCGCAGTTCACGTCCGGGTCGCAGCAGTACACCACGGTCAGCACCGCCTCGCGGCTCACCGCTTCCGAGCACGCGTTCGTCGCCACGCAGTCGTACGTCCCGCCGTCCTCGCCCCCGGCGTTCTCGATCCGCAGCGTGTAATCGTTCGCCCCGAAGATCACCGATCCCGTCCCCGTGGGTCCGTCGCTGAGCGCCTGCCCGTTCCGCCGCCACACGTAACTCAGCGACGTCCCCGTGGCGTGCGCGTACAGCATCGCCGTCGTCCCCGCGCACGCCTGCTCGTCCTCCGGCTCGGCATTGAAACTCGCCGGGCCGCACACCTCGAACTGCCGCATCATCTCGTTGTCCTCGTGCTCGAGGATGTGGCAGTGGTACGCGAACCGCCCGCCGAAGTTCTGGAACCGCGCGATCACCCGCGTGATCTGCCACGGGTTCGCGCGCACCGTGTCCTTCCAGCCCGCCTCGTTCGCCTCCGGCGGCACCTGCGGCCCCACCGGCACCACGACCCCGCCCTGCACCACGAAGTCCTGCCGGTCCAGGATCTGAAAACTCACCAGGTGCATGTGCATCGGGTGCATCACCCCGCTCCGGTTGATGAACGACCACACCTCCGTCGTCCCCAGCACCGGGTGCTCCGTGATGTCGTCCCACAGCAGCCCGTTGATCGTCCAGATCGTCCCGTGCCCGCATGTCGTGTCCACCGTCTTCTGCAGCACGAACTCGCGGAACTGCGCCGCCTCGCTCTCGGGGATCGGCGGGACCGGCACCAGATTCCCCGGCACCGTGCCGGTATGCCCCGCGGGCGACGCCACGACGAACTTCATGATCTGCGGCAACTCCACCCCGCCCCCCCCGGGATAGGGCGCCGGCGCCGTGTTCCGCAGCACGATCTCCGTCCCCGGCGCGTACCCCGCGAAGTCCAGGATGATGTCCGCCCGTTCCGCCGGCCCCAGCGTCAGGCTCGACAGCGTTACCGGCGCGGGCAGCAACCCCAGGTCCGTCGAGATCTGCTGAAACGTCGCCCCGTTGCTCAAGGACAGCGTGAGCACGCGGCTGGTGCACCCGTTCAGCACCCGGAAGCGATACTTCCCGCGGTTCACCACTTTGTAAGGCCAGATCTTCCCGTTCACCACCGCGAAGTCGCCAAAGAAGTGTTCTACCGCCGTGTCCGCGTACCGGATCGACCCGTCCGGGTTGAACGATCGGTCCATGATCACCAGCGGCACCTCGTTCGCGCCCGACGGCAGATTCAGCGCCGCCTCCGCGTCGTCACGCAGCAGGTACAGCCCCGCCAACCCCATCTCCACGTTCAGCCGCGTGATCCCCAGCCCGTGGTCGTGGTACCACATCATGCTCGCCGGCTGGATGTTCGGGTACAGGTACTCGCCCGAACTCGTCCCGGGCGGAAACGCATAATCCGGCTGCCCGTCGAACTCGCTGGGCACGTGCCCGCCGTGCAGGTGCACCATCGTGTACGGAACGCTGCCGTTCTGGTTCGGCCCGTGCAGGCACGTGTCCACCGGCAGCACGTGCTCCGTCCGCAACTGCCCCGTCTCGAGCACGCGCAGGTCGTTGATCCAGTTCACCCGCACGGGCTGGTTTCGCCTCGCCTCGATCGTCTTGGCCGGGAAGGTCCCGTCGTACCCCCACACGCGCGTGGGCGGCAGGTCGCGGTGCATCTGGTGCAGGAACTCCGTCATCGCGATCGCGTACGTCGCCGCCCCGCCCGGCACCCCGCTCACCGGCTGCATGACGCCCGGCGAAGGCAACTCATCGACGAACGGCGTGAGCGGCACCGGGCACGAGATCGAGGCGCACGGCACACCATCGCCGGCGTAAACCCCGCCGTAGTTCGCGCACTGCGGCGCCGTCGCCGTCACGCACGCCCCCGTCGGCAGGCAGCACGCCCCGACCGCCGGTGCGCACGGGTCCGGGTCGCACACCGTGTTGGCCCCCTTGAACGTCCCCCCCGCCGAGGCGCACGCCGTCGACAACATCACCGAACACCCCAGCCCCGGTACGCAGCACGCGCCCTCCATCGGCGCCGCCGGGGTGTACGTGATGATCAACTTCGGGCGCTTCGTCCCCGCCGGGTTGGTCCGGCTGTCGAACCGCTTGGTTGTTTGCGCGCCCACCTCGTTGCCGATCAGGATCCACCCGTGATTCGTCGCGGGCGCCGCGACCCACCCCGCCACGTCCGCGGTCAACGCCGGATCATTCCACGAATACGCGCCCGTATCCAACCCGACCAGGGTGACCGCGCTGGGGGTGGGCGCGTAGTCCCCGCCCAGGTTCTGCCACAGGTCGCTGAAGTACACCCGGAACATCCAGGTCGCGTCGCCGAGCATCGCGTCCGTACCGCCGCCCTCGTTCGCCGGCGCGTCCGAAGCACCTTCGCCCCACGGCGACAGCACCTTGTGCACCCACACATAGTGATCGTCCGACATCGTCCGCGACATGTTCAACGTCAAGGTGGCGTCGTGGATGGTCGAACCGTACGGGATCATGCTCAGGTCGAATCGCAGCAAGGCGCGCCGCGAGAGCGAGCCCGCGTTGTTCCCCGCGAAGAAGTAGTCGCCCGCCCCGTTGCTGTACGCCGCGTTGTCCTGGTAGATCGTCGTGTCCGCCGCCGCGTCGATCACGATCACGTCCGCCTTCGCCGCGATCGCGCTCAGCACCGCCGCCGCGGCAACGGCCCCCGCCCATCCCTGATGCACACCCATGCGTTCCCTCTCGATACACAACCCGACTCGGCTCGGGCGAGTTCAATAATGATTCTCAACGCTGGTCACGCCGAAATCCGGTACATGGCGACGTGCCCGACCCAAACATCGACATCGACGGGATTACCTTACCGCGCTCGCGGCAACCCGCCAAGACCTTCTCGAAAGACCGAGAATATCCGAGCGAAACCCGCACGATGTTCCGTAAAACTCGCGCGCGACGGCTCGATCATCACGCCGTTGCCGGTGGAAACGCGAGACGGCCACGGGCCTGCCTTCCGGCAAGTCGCGGCCGTCTCTCTCGCTTGGTTTGACCGCTACGCGCTCTCGCGCGCCGCCGAGGCGTCCAGACCCAGCAGGTCGATGCAGTACTTCAGGAACGGCGGCCTCTTCAGCCCCGTGACCACCTCCCAGAACGGCTCCCCCTGCCCGTCCAGGAACCACCCGCGGAACTGTCCACGCGGGTCGTCCGCGTACACATCCAGCATCGACGATCCCACGTACACCGACCGGTGGATCAGCAGCAGATCGTCCGACACGTACTCCGCCTCCGCCGCCACCCCCGCCATCGCATCCACGATCCGCCCGAACAGCGCATGGTCCTGCCGCAACAGCACGTCGGCATCGTGCCAGATGTAGTACCGGTACTTCGTCTCAGGCCGCCCACGGAACGAAGCCCGTGCCCGCAGCAACGCCACCGCCCCGCGCGGCCCGTCCAGCCGCCGATCCAACGCCGGCCCGGGGATGGCCCGCTCCAACTGGTAGCAGAACGAATCCAGGTCCGTGATGTACTTCCCGTAAAAGACGCACACTTCCGTGTCGCGCTGCCGCCCCAGGAACTGCCCCAGCGACACCGCGAACTGTGTCCGCCTCGCCGCGTGCTCGGACCACGCCACCATGTGGCTCTCGTCGAGCAACTGCACGATGTCCGCCTGCCAGTCCGTCACCAGCAAGGGCATCTCGGGTTTTCGTGAAAGCGCACTCATCGCCAGGACCGCCTCACATACGCGGTCCGCCGGAAGGCGGACCCTCCACGATGCCCCGCGGCTTCAACCCCGCAAGGCTCGCACCCACCTTCACCCCACACCTCGCGCAGACCCAACATCCCCCCGAACACACCCTGAGTTCGGGCAGAATCAGGCCTGCCTAGGCTCGGTCTTATCCCCCCACCCTCCGCCCCAGAATGTGCATCACAACTGCCTCAGAAACCACCCCAAAGGGCAAAATCTTTGGAATAGTCGCTACATTTTCTCTTGACAGGCCCGATTCCTCACCCCATGCAGCCGTTTTCTCGGTCCCTCCGGCTTTGCCACGCCCCTTCGTCGCTTCTCTCCAATGTCTTGTCTTGTGGAACGAGTTGACCGTACACGATAGTTAGTGTATACTAACTACGGAGGGCCTATGCGTCGCGAACTCAATGCCGTACAACGCGAAGTCGCCGACCTGCGCCAGCGGGTGTACGAACTTGAGCAAAGGTTGGGAGTACTCCCGACGCCGACCGCCCCCCCGATCCTTCCGACTGTTTCACCGATACCTCCCCACGCGTCCCCGTCCGGAACGACACCACCGACCCTTCCGCCGAGCCTCCCGACGCTCCCCGCGGCTTCCGACCCCACGATCGCGCCGATCGCCGCAAGGGCCGCCTTGTCCGATGCCGCTGACGACCTCGACCGCACCTGGGTTCCCGACGTGGACGCCCCCGCCACGCCGCCTCAACTCCCGAAAGCCTCCAAGCCATCCAAGCCTGGCGGGCTGGGCGACCTCGAGCGGCTTATCGGCGGACGCTGGTACGCGGTGCTCGGCGCCCTCGCCGTGGTTGTCGCCATCGCCCTGTTCGTAAAACTGGCGTACGACGAGGGCTGGCTGCACATTTCACCCGCGGCCCGGTGTATCTCCGGTGCGCTCTTCGGCCTGCTCCTCCTCGGGGCGGCGGAGTTCCTGCGCAAACGCCTCAACGCCTGGACCGCCTTCGGGGGATACGCCGCCGGGCTGGGTTCCATCTACGTTTCCGTCTACGCGGCGTGGCGGCTGTACGACCTGCTCCCCCCCGCGTGGTGCTTCGTGCTCCTCGCCGCCACCGCGGTGCTCGGCATCGGCATCGGGCTGCGCTCGCGACTCGCCGCCGTCTCGATCGTCGCGCTGCTGGGGGGCTACGCCGCACCGCTCCTCATGCACGACGCCCCCTCCACCGACTGGGTCTATCCCGTCTACCTCATGGTGCTCGCGGGCATCGGGCTTGGCGTGACGTGGCTGGGTGGGCGTGGCTTCCACGCCGTACGCGTGGTTGTCTGGCTGGGCACCATGCTGCTGGGCGCCCCATGGGCCGGGTGGAGCGACGCGGACCTCTACGGCAAAATCGCCTTCCTCCTCGTGGCGTGGGCCATGCTCCAGGGCGAACTCATCGTCTCGTCCCGACGGGGCGTGTGGTCGGGCGTGGGCACCGCCGGGCGGTTCTTTGAAGGCCTGGCGCTCGCGGGGAGCATGCTCCTCTCAGCGTGGCTGGGCCTGCTCGGCACGGGCGCGGTGCACGACGCGAACCTCGGCGCGACCGGGCCGATCGTGCCCGAGTATCTTCCGACGCTCATCGCATGCGTGGCTGCGGCCGGGGCGGCGATGCTCGCGTGCGGCTCGCCCACGGTCTTTCTCGATCGCCCGCGCCGGGCCGCCGAACGCCTCGGATCGGTCCTTGCGCTTCAGGCCGCCAGTTTGGGTGCGGTGGCGTTAGCGTTGGCGCTCTCCGGCCCGGCCGAGGCCATCGCCTGGCTCGCTCTCGCGCTGGGCGCCATGCTCGCCGCGTGGCGCACGAATCTTCTGGGCCTGCGTCTGTTCGCGCTCGGGCTGCTTCTCATCGGCTCGGGGCGGCTCGCGTTCTACGACGCCTGGCATGCCTCGATGGGCCTGGGCACGGTTGACCTGTGGGGCCTGCACCTGACCGCCTGGACCGCCCTCATGCTCGTGGCCTGCGCCCTCTGGCTCGTCGCGTCGCGCCTCGCGCTCCCCGCCGCGGCGCCGCACGTGCTCCGCATCCTCTGCGGTGTGCTCGCCGGTGTTCTGCTCGTGGGCGGCACGGCCTATCACGACAACGACCCTCGCTCCCAAATACTCCTTTGGACAGGACTGCTCGCCGTGTTCGCCGCCCTGCGCCCGCTGGTGCGCGGCGCACGACCCGATCTCGTGGCCACGCTCCTGCTCGGGGCGCCCCTGGTGCTGTGGATCTTCACTGAATGCACGGACCTCTGGCCCACCGTCGCCTCCCCACTCATGTTCGCCGGGTTCCAGACAGCACTTGCCCTCGTCGCGGTATGGGCGGGGATGTCGTGGTGGGTTCGTCGAGAAGGGGGCACGGGAACCGCCTTCGCCCTGCTCGCGCTCATCTTCGCGCTCGTCCTTTTCTTCGCCGATACCTCGCTCGAGGCCGGCCGCATCGTCCGCCGCGAGTTCGCCGATCAGACGGCCCAGCGTGCCGCGGTCTCCATGTGGTGGGGCGTCTTCGCCGTCGGGCTGCTCGCCGCGGGCTTCATGCTGAAACGCGCCTGGTCGCGCCACGCCGGGCTGGCGCTGCTGGGCATCGCGGGCGTCAAGGTCGTCGCCTACGACCTCGCCGGCGTCGGGCAAGCGTGGCGCATCGCCAGTTTCCTCGCCCTGGGTCTGCTCATGCTCGGCGTCGCCGTCGTCTACGCCAAGGTGAACAAGCCCAGGCCTGCCGACCCTACGAACGCCCCGTGATCCCCACCTCGTCCTCACCCACTTCGCCCGCGGGAATGTCGCCGACGGGGGCCGGGTGCGCACGCGTCGCGTCGCACTTCGTCCCGCCGTTCACGTGCGAATCCCTCGCGACATGCACACCCGCGCCCGGGCCGGGGGACTTCAGCCGCTTCTCCCCGCTGCCGGCGTGGGCCGGTCGCTCGTGCACCGCGGCGTTGCGGCCGTCCTCGGTCACGGTGTACGTCATGCCGATGGTTGTTTCCGGCTCGCCGCGCAGCAGCCGATTCACCCACTCGACCCCCTGCATCAGCGAGTGGTCGGTGTTGGCGACCTCGTACTTCCACATCCCGAAGCGTCCCCGGCTGGCGATGCCCCGTGCCTCGAGCCATGGAATGACCCGCGTCAGAATTTCATCCCGCTCGACGCTCGGCGTGGGGTACGAGTAGTCCGCGTAGTAGCACCAGCGCGACACGATGTTCGCCCGCTCGCCCGGCGCCAGCAGCCCGGCGTTCTCCAGCCCGCGGACGCAGTCCTCGATCACCGCGTCGGGATTCTGCCCGTTCGCGCCCGGCGTGGGCTTGGCGCTGCTCTCCGATACCTCGCACAGCAGCGAGTAGTAGTGGTCCTTGTCGGGGGTCATGAAGGGCGAGTAGTTCGAGAGGTACGTCACGCGGTAGAACGGGCAGTTGTCCTCGGGGAAGTACATCCAACTCTTTGTATCGGGCGTCCCCCCGCCGGGCACGCGGCTCTTGAGGCCGAGGCCCACCATGTACCCCGCCGAATGGAGAAGCCCCGACGCCGCCCGCGCCGTCGCGGGGAACGACGCGTCGCGCGTCCGAAGCACCTTCGCGAAGAGCACGTCGAGGGGAATCGTCGAGAGGAGGTGGTCGTACGGCTCGGTATGGCCGTCGGCGAGCGTCACCACCTTCGCGTCCGCGTCGATCGACGCCACCGCCGCGTTCAGTCGGATGTGCGATCCCGGCTGCTCGCGGCCATCCTTCGTAAGCCCGAGCACCGGCCCGAATCGACGATAGAACTCGCCCGTGCCGCCCTTCAGCGGGAACTTGAACTGGTTGTTGGGCCCCCAGCCGAAGTCGTCCTTCCCCAGCACGACGTTGCGCAGCGCCCGGTCGGTGTCGATCACTGCGACACGCTCCCCGATCCACTCCTTGTTCATCCGCTCGGGGGGATAAGCCCAGACCTTGAAGTTATACGGCCTCATGAAGTGCCTGGCGATGCCCTCGCCGAAGACCGCGTCGATGAACTCGCCGAAGTTCCTCGCCGCCGCGGGTGAGGGCACCGTGCCCTTGCCCGCCTGCGCCTTGATCAGTCCGCTGAGGCACTCGTAGCACGCCTCCGGCGGGAGGTAGCGCACGTTGTTCTGGAAGGGGTAGGGCACCCAGCGGTCGAACATCCGCACCCACGACTCGCGGTTGTTCAGCGTGAACTCGTCGCCCATGAGGCGCTCGAAGCAGCGGTCGTAGTAGGAATAGTGCGAGAACATGACGTGCCCGCCGATGTCCCACGTGAACCCCGCCGGATCGGTGAAGGAGTGGGCCAGTCCGCCGACGTACCCGTGGCGTTCCAGGATGAGGAAGTTGTCGTGCCCGAGTTCCTTCAGGCGATAGCCCGCGCCCAACCCCGTGGGGCCGGCGCCGATGATGACAATCCGGGGCGGGCCGCCCCGGGCCTGATGCGTGGGTTCGGACATCGCGTCTCCTGCGGCGTCGGCCCCTTGGGGCGCGAACGCGTGCGGCCATCGTAGGGGCGTGCCGCCCAAGGCGCGCGTCAGAACTCGCCTGACAGGGGATAGGCTTGCAACGTGACCCGACTACTCATCATCCTGCTCGCGGGCGTATTGGGAGGGTGCGCCGCCAAGGGAACGGGAGCGTTCTTGGTGCCTCCGGGCGGCGAGGCCCGCGCCTTCGACGCCGCACGCGACGTACTCCGCGACATGCGCTTCCAACTCGAACGCGTCGACGCCCGGCAGGGCCTCATCACCACGCGCGACAAGCCCAGCGCCGGGTGGGCCACGCCATGGGACACCGTCCAGACCACCCCCGCCCAGGAAACCAGCGACCTGCTCAACCAGCAGTTCCGCCGCGTCCGCATCACCTTCGACGATCATCGTCGAGCCGGGCAGGTGGAGGTCACCATCTTCCGCACGCAATCGCCCGGGCTGCGTCTGTCGAGCAAGACCTGGCGTACGGCCGCCTTCGCGATCGACCCGGCCCTCGCCGCGCAGGGCCTCGGCGGGGCCTACAGCGTGCCCGTCCGCCGCGACGGGTACCTCGAAGCGCGCCTGGCCCGCGCCATCGAGCAACGCGCCGCCTCGCCTACCCCGCCCGCGACGCGATGAGCCGCCACGCCTCGCGCACGTGCGCCTCGCGTGTCTGCACCGCGCCGATGGCCATCCGCAGCACGTACCGCGCCGGCGTCCCACCGACCCCCGGCAGCACTGTGTGCGACAGGTACATCGCGCCCGAGTCGTTGAGCGATTCCATCAGCGTCTTGTTTCGCGCGTCGGTAGTCTCGGGCAGTTCTCCCGTGCGGGGCACCAGCCGGAAGCACACCAGGTTCACCGTCCGCGGCGTCACCACCTCGAACCGCGCGTCGCCCCGCACCAGCCCCTCGAACACCTCCGCCAGGCGAACCCCCTCGCGCACGTGCGTCCGCAGCCCCTCGACCCCGTACCGCCGCATCACCAGCCACAGTTTCAGCGAGCGGAACCGCCGTCCCAGCGGGATGTGCCAGTCGCGATAATCCACCACGGCCTTGGCGTCGGTCGCGGCGTTACGAAGGTACTCGGGCGTGATGCTCATCGCGTCGGTAAGTTCGCGCGGGCTTTGCGTCCACAGGCAGTTGCAGTCGAAGTTCGTCAGCAGCCACTTGTGCGGGTTGAAGGTGAACGAGTCAGCGTGTTCGACGCCGGCGATCAGCCGCCGAAACTCCGGGCACACGCACGCCGCCCCCGCGTGCGCCGCGTCCACATGCAGCCACACGCTCCCCTCCCTTCCCGAGGGAGGGGGCTGGTGGGTCGGCGACGCTCCGTCGTTGGGCACTTCCCGCATCACTCGCGCGATCTCCCCCACCGGGTCGATCGCCGTGCTCCCGGTCGTTCCCACGCTCGCGCACACGAAGCACGGCCGCAGCCCCGCGGCGAGGTCCGCCCGCATCGCCTCGGCGAGCTGGTCCGGCCGCATCGCGTACACCGCGTCGGTCTCGATCAATCGCACGCGGTCGTGGTCGTCGGCGTCGAGGGCGATGCCAGCGACCATCGCGGCCTTCTGGATCGACGAGTGGGCCTGCGTGCTCGCGTACACCACCAGCCGCGTCGCCGCCTCGCGCCGGGCTTCCCGGGGAAGCGCCCGCAGTACGCGCCCTTTCGCCGCCAGCAACGCCCCCACCGCCGCCTCGCTCGCCGTGCCGTCGATCACGCCCCCGCCCCCGCCGCGGAAGAGGAACGCCTGGGGCAGGCCCAACGCCTCGCCCATCCAATCGAGCACGCGCATCTCGACCTCGGTGCACGCCGGGCTGGTGGCCCACAGCATGCCCTGCACACCCATCCCCGCCGACAGCACGTCGCCCATGATCGCCGCGGGCGAAATGTTCGACGGGAAGTACGCGAAGAACATCGGGTGCTGCCAGTGCGTCAGCCCGGGCAGCACGATGGCGTCCAGATCGCGATCGATGGCGCCCCAATCCGCCTCGCCCGTTGTCGGCGGGTGCTCGGGCAGGGCGCGCAGCACGTCACCCGGCTTCACGCGCGACCGCACCGGCAACGACGCGACTTTCTCCCAATACGCCTCGACCCACGCCGCGGCGTGATCGATGCCCGCACGCAACTCGTCCCGATCAAGGCTCGGCTGGTCCATGCGCCAGCGTAGCCGATCACTCGGGGATCTTCGCCAACTCCGCCCGCACCCGGTCCGCCAATCGCCGCACGGTTTCCGGGCCAAAGTCGAACGTCAGCCCCGCGGCCTCGAAGAGCGCCGGCAGGGGCCTGCTCCCGCCCAGCCGCAGCGCCCGCATATACCGCTCCACCGCCGACGCCTCGCCCGCCTCCAGCGCGTGCAGCCACAACTGGAGCGCCCCCAACTGCGCGATCCCGTATTCGATGTAGTACAAGGGATGATCGAACAGGTGCATCTGGCGGTGCCACAGGCTCGCCCGCACGTCCTCCAGCCCCGCCCACGACACGCTCGACCCGAACCGATCGTCGATCGCCAGCCACTGCGCCGTCCGCGCCGCCCGCGTGTGCCCGGGGTGCGTGTATACCCAGTGCTGGAACGCGTCGATCGTCGCGATCCATGGCAGCAGCAGCACGCTGTGCTTCAGTTGATCGCGGCAGGCGCGACGGAAGTCCTCCTCGTTCGGGTAAAAACCCTCCCGCCCGTCGCCGCTCGGGCCCCAGTGCCGCATGGTCAGCAGTTCCATCGACATGCTCGCGACCTCGGCGAACTCCGTCGGGCTTTCACGGTACTCCGACAGCGGCTCGTCGGCGCACAGCATCGAGTGAAACGCGTGCCCCGCCTCGTGCACCAGCGTCTCCACGTCCCGGTGCATCCCCGCCGCGTTCATGAAGATGAACGGCTTGCGCAGCCGGTCCAGGTTGTACTGGTACCCACCCGGGGCCTTCCCCTTGCGGCTGTCGAGGTCGAGCATCACCCGCCCCACGTCCGCCGCGCTCTGTACGCGGCCCGTGCCGTCCCCGAGTTGCTCGAACAGCCCCGCCAGGCGATGATCAAGCCGGTGCATCACCACGCGTCCCTTGCGGATGAGGTCGGCCCCGCCCTCGAAGGGCCGCAGCGGCGGCCTCCCTTTCACATCCACCGACAGGTCCCACGGGCACAGCCTCTCCACGCCCAGCGACCGCCGGCGTTCGTCTTCCAGCGCCCGCACCAGCGGAACAATCGCGTCGGCCACGCCGTCGTGAAACCGCACGCACGCCGCGACGTCGTAGTCGAAACGGTGCTTGCTGGTGAAGGCGTACCCCACGTAGTCCGCGTACCCCGCGTTCTTCGCCACGCGATCACGAAGCGCCACCATCTCGTCGTAGATCGCGTCGATCGTGTCGCGGTCGCGCAACCGACGGGCCGCGCTCGCCCGCCAGGCTCTCTCGCGGACTGCGCGGTCCGTCATCTCCTGATACCGCGCCATCTGCGGCAGGGTCTGCTCACGGCCGTCGAACTCGACCGTCATGGCCCCGGCCACCTGGTCGTACCGCTGTGCGAGTTGCGCCAACTGCGTCTCCAGCAGCACGTTCTCGGGGCGGAAGAGGTCCACGTCGGCCTTGGCGTTGCGCAGCAGCACCGCGTACCGCGGCATGTTCAACCCCGTGGTGTTCGCCGCCTCCACGAGTTTCCGATCCAACTCGAAGAAGAGCGGCGTGAGTTTCGGCGCAACATCCTCGATGTACCGCGCGTACGCCTGCTGGGCGCCCTCGTCCTCGGTGTTGCACGTCATCGCGATGTACAGCCGAGCCCGCCCTTCGCTGATCGCCGCGTACAGGTCGCTGCGGTCCAGCAACCAGGCCTCCACGTCGCCGGCCGCCATCAGCGGGCGATCCAGGAGCGCACGGATCAACGGCTCGAGGTGGGTGAAGTCCGTCGCGTCGAGCGTCTCGGGAACAAAGGCTGTGGGCATAGAGGAGTGTACGGGGACGGCCTGGCCTCACGCCGCCGCGTTGCGTGACCTGACCGAACACGGCCCACGTCATCCCCGGACGTGATGGTGCTCGACGTGCGCCCCAACGACAACGCCCCGGTCCGTGGGTCTCGGGGCGCTGTCCGTGAGGGGGACGTGGTGATCAACTACCGCATGAGATCGCGGAGGCGTTTCTCTTCCCGATCGAAGAACTCCTTGACTTCTTCCTCGGTGAAGACGCCGAAGGTGAGCAGCGCCATGTTCGGGTTCCGCTTGACGGCCTCGCGGAGCTTGTTCAGCGTGGCGCGGGCCATGTTCACGAACTTGCCGCGCGTCTCCAGCGGCTCGCTCGCCGCCGCGGCCACCTGCCGCTGGTACGTCACGAAGTACAGCTGCGTCTTTTCCTCGTCCTCGTGCACCTTCTTGCGCCAGTTGAGGTTCCAGGCCTCGGCCTTCGAGATGGGCCAGGTGTACCCCTTCTCGCGCTTGCCGACCCACTGCAGTTCCTTGTACCCCATGAGGGCCTGAAGTTCCTCGATCGTGTTGGCCGTTCCGCGGGAGAACTTGACCTGCCGGGCTGTTTCCGCGTTGAACGTGAGGATCTCATTGTCGCGGTTCACCAGGATTTCACCGCTGGTCGCGTCGTCGTACCACTTCACCTCGCCGTGGGCGTCGATGGTGGCCGAGAGCGGCACCTGGATCTGCATCGCCCGCATGATCAGCGGGTTGTACCCGCCCCGGGCCGAGATCTTCTCCATCATGTAGAGCACTTCCTCCAGCCCGCGACCCTTGACGGCCTGAAGGGCGCCCGACCACCCGGTGCACGCCCCGTAGTTGCCCTGCGGGGTGAAGTAAATCTCCTCCATGCAGTGGCTGGTCATCGCCGCCGCCGAAATGGCCGAGTCGATCCATGCCACCACCCGGAACCGCTTTTTGTACTCGTTGTGGATCACGTCGCTGAGGCGCTGAATCTCCAGCAGCAGCCCGCCGCCGCTGGTCACGCGGAACACCACCACGCCCGTCCCGTCCGTGCCCAGTTCCTCCTCGAGGAGTGGGAGCATCTCGCGGAGTTCGTACGCCTGGATGTCGATGCCGATGGTGTCTCCGTGCCCCGGCTCGCGCGAGCCCAGGGTAATCACCGCCGCCTTCGGCCCCCCGGAGACGGGCTTGGGCGTCCGCGCGTCCGCCGCCACCACCGGCTCGCTCGAGACCGGCTCGGCCCCGGCGTCGCGCGTGACGCGCGTGATCTCCTGCGGGGTGAACAGCTTCTCCTGCTCGATCCCCGCGACATTCGTCTTAATCCAGACGAACCCGTCCACCTCGCGGACGATCGTTCCTTCAACCACCGTGCCATCCTTCAGCACGACCTTGTCGATCGCGTACGCGGGCGAGGTGAAGAACACCGCGGCCAGCGCGATCGCCGCCACCGCCGCCGCCCGAAGAACATGAATCAACGTGCGCATGATCCGGCTCCTATCATGAGTCCCAACCGTCTCAGCGACGGTCCTTCATCTGATCGATCTTGATCTGCTCCAGCATGTTGTCGATGGCGATCTCCGGCGGGATGCCGTTCTGCCCCAGCCAACGCCGCGACAACCCCTCGCCCCACCGGCGGAGAATCTTCTTCATCTCCTCGAGAATGCGGGTCTGCTGCCCGCGGGCCTTCGTGCGGTTCTGATAGTTGTTCGGCTCGTCCACCCGCACCGCGCGGAAGTCCTCCTGCCACAACTTCTTCAACTGCCGCTTCGCGCTCTCCAGCCCGTTGTCCCAGTCCTTCATGATCTGCTTCGAGCGCCCCGAGACGTCCCGTACCGTGCGGTCGATCCCCATGGCGACCAGCAGGTCGTCGCGCGTGTCCACCGTGCCCTTCGACACACCCAGCAGTTTCGCCGTCCGCGCGTTGAGCGTCAGCACATCGTTGCCCGTGCCCGACACCCGCGCCCGCAGGCCGTCCACGTTCGCGTCCTTTCCGTCGTCGGTCAGCAGTTCCTCGCCCGGGTTGCTGGGGTACCCCTCGAAGAGTTCCGGCTTCCCGTTTACGTATCGCACGCTGAGCACGTACTCCACGCGGGCCATCGCCCGCACCAGGCGGTAGTCGTACCCGCCCGCGTTGGCCCACCCTTCCGCGTGCCCCAGCCGCAGCGAGCGCTGCTTCTCGCGCACCACGTCGTCGCCCACGCCCTCGAACATGAACGTCAGGTTGCCGATGCCCCCGATGCGCCCCTCGCTATGGAAGTAGATCTCGGGGATCACGAGCGGCATGAGCGCCGCGCCGGCCATCGCCTGCCGCAGCCACATCACCACGCGAGGCTGTTTCTCCCACTCCCGCGGAATTTCCGCCGTGAAGATCGGCACGATGTTCTCGGCCCGGAAGATCTCGTCGAAGTTCGCCGCGTCGTCGGGCAACTGCTCCAGCGGGTTCTCGCTGAAGTCCGCGTTCATGTACAGCACGATCACGTCCGCGCTGTTCTTCCTCGCGTCCTTGATCGCATCACGGATCGGCGTCTGCGTGATCTGCTCGCCGAACTTGCCTTCGAGGTTGATCCAGTACAGGTTCGTCCGCGGGCCGCCAGAGTCCGGCGGGGCCAACGCCAGCGCCGGCGCCGTGCCCTTCGGCGTCTCCGCCGCGGGCACGCTCCCGGGCGTGATGTTCCGCGTCGTGCTCAGGATGTCGGCCTTGCTGAAGTCCACCTCGGCCTTGATCCCCGATTCCGCGTACCGCACGCGGATCGTCGTCGCTGTCTCGGACAGGACTTCCCCTTCCACGATGCGTCCATTGCGGAAAATCAGCCGCACAAACTCGGGCGCCTTGGCTTGCGTCCCGGCCCCCGGCGCTTGCGAGTACGCGCGTCCCTCCACCATCACATTGCCCGCCATCATGACCATGATCGCGGGAATCAATCCGCCGAGCACTCTGTAACTCTTCATGCTGCAACCCCTTGCGTACATGGCCATGACGCCTCGCCCGGCCTCTGCGATTCCACTTTACCACACCCAGCACACCGCGGGGAGGATCGTACCCCGGGAAAAGAACGAACGTAGGAACTCACTCCGCCGATTGGACGCCCAGACGCCGTGCCAGTTCCCGACCTTCCTCCGGCGTCACAATCCGATCCTCCAGTTGGGCATCGTACACCGCGTCCAGGATCCGCTTGAACTCCGGCCCCGGCGTCTTCCCCATCGCCACAAGGTCGTCCCCCGTCACCCACGGCGTCGGCGCCAGCCCTGATCTCGTCGAGGCGAGTGACGCGACATCCGCCGCAATCTCCGTTGCCATGACGGGCTTCTCCACACCGAACAAACATAAAGCATCCGCGAAGCACGGCTGCGCCGCCAATCGCTTTCGACCGGCCACACCCAGCCGACGCCAGTCGTCCCGAAGCCCGGCCACCAACCGGAGCACCGCCCGCATGGCCTCGTGCTCATCATTGCTCAGGCACAGCGCCCGCCGCCAGCGGGCGCAAAGTTCCGCCCTCGCCGCGTCCCCCTCCACAACTTCGCCGAGGTCCATGGCCCACCCCGCCAAGTACGTCCCCACGGACGCCCTCGGTCCCAAGGCGGCCAGATGTGGCGTTCCGGCCCTTGATCCCGAGAGTTCATTCGTCTGCATGAAGACCGGACCGGCCAGCCCCAAGTCCCTCACGAACTGGGCCGCGCGGGCACGCGTCGGGTGCGACACCATCCGCCGCACCTCCTCGCCCACGCGCTCTCGGCTCACGCCGCGAAGGTCCGTCGCGTGTGCGCGGATCGCCTCCGCCGTCCCTGCTTCGATCACAAACCCCAGCTTTGCCGCCAACCGTGCCGCCCGCAGCGCCCGCAGATGATCCTCGGCCAGTCGCTTCGCCGGGTCGCCCACGGCCCGCAGTATTTTCGTGGACAGGTCCTTCAACCCACCCACCAGATCGATGACCGTTCCGCCGAGGGATGACTGCACGCCCCCCTCGGCCCCGAGAGGATCGAGGAACAACGCGTTGACCGTGAAGTCTCGCCGGGCCGCGTCCTCCGCAGGCGTCGAGAATCGCACCGAGTCGGGCCGGCGTCGATCGGTGTACAGCCCGTCCGCGCGGAACGTGGCCACCTCGACCACCGGCCCGCCATGCTTCACGATCACCACGCCGAACGATTTGCCGACTTCGCCCGATTTCGGAAACAAGGTCACGACACGATCCGGGGTTGCGTCCGTGGCGACGTCGTAGTCCTCGGGCGTCACCCCGAGCAGTTCATCGCGCACGCACCCGCCCGCGAAATACGCCACGTGCCCCGCGTCGCGCAGAATCCGCACGATCGCGACCGCGGCGTGACGATCCGGGGTTGGTGCTGCAGGCGTGGTCATGCTCCGCTACGACGCGCACGCGCCGCCCGGCGTCGTCATCGCGGCCCGGGCCTGGTCCAAAAACTCTACCCCGCGCCGCAGGTGCGGGATCACGATCGATCCTCCCACGATGAGCGCCACGTCGAACGTCTCCCACAGTTCCTCGTCCGTCACCCCGGCCTGCACGCACTGGTCAATGTGGTACGCGATGCAATCGTCGCACCGCAGCACCATCGACGCCGCTAATCCAAGCAGTTCCTTCGTCTTCGCCGACAGCGCGCCCGCCTGGTACGTCTGGTGGTCCAGCGAAAAGAATCGCTTGGTGACGATCGTCGCGCCCACGGGCGGCGTGCCGCCCTCGCTGACTCCCGCGCACGATCGCCGCTGGGCATCATCCCCGAGAATGCGGCAGTTCATCTTCGAGCGGTACGCCTGGAACGCTTCATAGCGATTCATGCCGCAGGGTAGGAAGGGGCCGCCGGACCCACCCGGCAGAACGCGTCATGTGGTACGCTCTCAGAATGCGATTCGCCGCCATCCTCACCGCCGTCCTGCTCGCCGGCTGCACCGCGACCCCGGTCAGCCCCGGCCTCATGCAGCCCCGCCAACCTTGGCCCAATCCGCCCCAGCCCGCAGCCCCGCCCGAGGTCACGCCCGAACTGATCAAGGAAGCCCTCGCCACCGGCGTCCAACGCCTCCTCGCCCTCCAGGAAGGGCCTGACAAGGCCGAATGGCCTTACGAGGGCGTCTACCGCGTCAACCGCCAGATTCCCATGGGCTACCGCATCGGCGGCACGGCCATCGTCGTTCAGGCCCTCGCCCACGCGCCGGGCTACGACAACGACCAGCCTCGCAAGGACGCCATCGACCGGGCAGTCGCCTTCATCTGCACGGCCCGCGCCGACCCCACCATGAGCATCGACGACTACACGGGCGGATACGACGTGCGCGGGTGGGGGTACATCGAGGCCGTGCAGGTGCTCTGCCGGCTCAAGGCTCTGGGCCGCATGCCCGAGGCCCGCGCCAAGGACGCCGACGAGGCTCTCGCGTGGTACCTCGATGCGTTGCAACGGCACGAGATCCCCGTGGTCGGCGGGTGGAACTACGCCCGCGGGCCGGTGAATGAGAAGGCCAACCCCTCGCCGTTCATGACGGTGCGGGCGCTCGAAGCACTGTTCGACGCCAAGTCGCTCGGGCTGGTGGTCAAGGAGGACGTGATCGCGCGGGCGCTGACCGTGCTCGACAAAGCCCGGGGCGCGACCGGAACGGTGATCTACGCGGGGGCGGCTGATGGTCGGGCGCTCCGACGCTCTGACGCCGTGCCCGGAGCGGTCGGGCGCATGGCCAGTGCCGAGGCGGTGCTGATGAGCGCCGGCAAGGGGCGCGAGCGGGACTGCCGCGCCGCGGTCGAGGCCTTCCTGGTGAACTGGCCATGGCTCGAGCAGCGCCGCGCCAAGACAGGAACGCACGAAGGCCCGTACGCCATCGCGCCGTACTACTTCATGTTCGCGCACCTGTACGCGGCCCGCGCGGTCGAGCATCTCGACCCGTCCGACCGGGCCGAGTACCGCCGCCGCGTCCGCGAGGCCGTCTTCCTGACCCGAACCGAGGACGGCACGTGGAACGACCGCGTTTTCCCACGCTCCGCCGGCTACGGCACGGCGATGGCCATGCTGGCGCTGATGCAGAACGACATCAAACCAGCGTTGTGGTCTTCGCCGGGGCCGTGATCCGAACCCATCTCCGGTGCGGCTAGCATCACCTTGTCACGGATGACTTCGACCCCGTCCCAACCCCCGGACCCTCCCCCCCGCGCGCCCCACGAGCGCCCGCCCGAGGTCGACGCGTCGGTGTACCTGCACCCGCAGACCCTGGCGCGCCTGGCGACCTTCGAACTGCGCGCCAAGATGATCGTCGAAGGGCTCTCGGGCGGGCAGCACCGCTCGCCGTACAAGGGCCTCTCCGTCGAGTTCGCGCAGCACCGCCCCTACGTGCCCGGCGATGACCTGCGGCACCTGGATTGGAAGGTCTTCGGCCGGACCGACAAGCTCCACCTCAAACAGCACCAGCAGGAAACGAACCTCGACCTGGTGGTGCTGGTCGACGCGTCCGGCTCGATGTTCTACGGGAGCCGGAGTTTCGCGGAGGCCTCGGGGCAGGGCGCCGCCGCCAGCGCCGACGGGCGCGCCCACTGGAGCAAGTTCGACCACGCCACCGCACTCGCCGCGGCGCTCGCGTACGTCACGCTGCACCAGGGCGACCGCGTGGGCGTGGTCGTGTTCGCGGACGAGATCCGGGCCATGGTGCGGCGCAGCAGCAGCCAGGGGACGTGGCGGCAGATCATCGGCGCGCTCAACCAGCACCCCGTCGCGCCGGGGCAGAAGGCACGCCCGACGAACCTCGCGCGCGTGGTGGACCAGGTGCTCGCGAAGATCACCAACCGCTCGATCGTCGTGATCGCGAGCGACTTTTTCATGGACCTTCCCGAGATCGAGGCGGCGTTGGCGAAACTCCGCCACGCCGGGCACGATGTCATCCTGTTCCACGTTCTCGACAAGGCCGAAGAGGAGTTCGCCTTCACGGACGCGGCCCCGTTCGTGGGGCTGGAGGGCGAGGCCGCCCTGCGGATCGACCCGCGGTCGCTCCGCCGGGCCTACCTCGACGTCTTCGAGCATCATCGCGCCGAGGTGCAACGCCTGGCTCTGGGCATGAACTTCGACTACGTGCGTCTGGGAACGCACGACTGGCTGGGCCCCCCGCTCGCCGCGTTCGTCGCCCGCCGCAACGCGCGCATCAAGCGGAGCAAGTACGCGTGACCTTCCTCAACCCCATGCTGGCGTTGACAGGCCTGGCGTGCGTGCTGGTGCCCATCCTCATCCACCTTCTCATGCGGCGGCGGCGACGGCCCGTGGAATGGGGCGCGATGAAGTTCCTGCTCGAGGCCTACCGCCGCCAGCGACGGCGCATGAACCTCGAACAACTCCTGCTCCTGGGCGCGCGGTGCCTGCTGGTCGCGGTGCTCGCGCTGGCGCTGGGCCGGCCGGTGCTCGGCTCCTTCGTCGGCGGGCTCGCCCAAGGCCCGCGCACGCTCTTTCTCCTCGTCGATAACTCGCTGGCCTCATCGGCGAACGAGCCGGGGGGCGAGTCCGGGTTGGCCCGCTCGAAGGCCGCGGCCCTGACGCTGCTCGATCAACTCGACCCGGCGCGGGGCGACCGCGCGGCGCTGATGACCCTCGGCGGCCCCGCCGACGCCGTCATCCTCCCGCCCAGCGCCGAGTTCGGCTCCATCCGGGAGCACCTCGCCGACCTCACGCCGACCGACAGCCGAGGCGATCTTGCCGGGGCGCTCGCGCGCCTGGCCGACGATGTCGCGCGGGACACCGGAAACGTCCGGGTCGCAATCCTCTCGGACTTTCGTTCCGGTTCTTTCGAAACGAACTCCCCGCTCACCCCGGGCCTGCGTCGTGATGCACCCTTCCAGTTGGTCGTGCAGCCCCCGGCCACGACCTCGCTGGACAACGTGGCGATCACCGCGCTCGAACCCCTCCGCCGCGTCCTGCTCACCGGCATGACGGACGATGCTGCCCGCGTATCCGCGACGTTCCGCGTCCATCTCCGCCGGTTCGGGCCTTGCGTCGCCTCATCGGGACTTTCCAAGGTTCGGGTGTCTGTCGGCATGCCCGCGTCGGAGGCGCCCGACTCGAGCGACGGCGTGCTGCGATGGTCGCCCGGCCAGACCGAGGGCGCCGCGATGCTGTCGGTGAGCATGCCTCCCCGGGCGGCCGGCACGGGGCGGCTGATCGCCGTCGCCTCCATCGACCGTGATGCCGTGGCCGGCGACAACACGTTCCGCGTTCCGCTCGACGTCCGCGGGAGGCTCGAGGTGGCCCTCTTGGCCGAGGGCACGCTCGGCGGGCGCGGCACGATCAACGCGTACACCCCGGCCGATTGGCTGGCGATCGCGCTCGCGCCCGAGACCGACCTCGCCGCCCGCCGCCGCCAGGCCGGTGAACTGCGCCTGAGCGTGATCGACCCCGTGCGTCCCTCGACGCCCGCCGCCACCGGGTTGGTGTTGACCGACGCCGATGCCATCATCATCCCTAACCCGGACCTGCTCGACGCGGCCGCCTGGGACCTGGTTCGAGGCGCCAATATCCGCGGGGCGATGATCGTCGTCTTCCCTCCCCCCTTGGCGCAGACGCACCTGTGGACCGACGCGTTTCTCGCGGCGATGGGGCTGGATTGGTCCATCGAGCGCACCCCGCGCGACGTCCCGCCGGGCGTAGGGCTTTCGCCCCTGCGTCAGGGCAATGCGGACGTGCTCGCGTTCGTGGCCCCCGAACTTGGGGAACTCGTCAAGCCCGTCGCCATCACCCGTGTACTTCCGATCTCGGCCTCGCCCGGCGCCATGGGCGTGCTGCTCGCGCTGAACGACGGCACGCCCGTCATCGCCACCTCACCGCCCACCGGCACGCCGCGCGGCTTGATTGTCTGCTTTTCGACCGCCATGCATCTCGCGTGGACTGACCTGCCCACCAAGCCGCTCATGGTTCCGCTTCTCCAGGAGTTGGTCCGCCAGGGGGTCGGGCAGGATGCTTCGCGACGTGACGGCGTTGCCGGGGCCTCCCTCTGGGTTCCGGCGACATGCACCGAACTTCTTGGCGCGCGTGGAGCCGGCGCGACCGCCTCGACCGCCCACGTGGTCGCGCCGAGCGGGGCCATCACGCCACCCGTCCGCCACGGCGGGGTCTTCACCGCCCGAGGCGCCAACGCCCGCACCCTTGCACTCCTCGCCGTCAACGCCGACACGGCCGCGTCTTCGACCGAACCCCGCTCGCGTGACGACACGGCCCGGTGGCTCGCCGATCTCGGATCGCCTCCAACCTTCCTCGATTCACCCGGAGGGCGCCCCCCCGCCGCCGGAAGCGACGCGGGCGAATCCTCGAACGACATCGCCTTCCAACTCCTCCTCGCCGCCCTCGCGCTCGCGGTGGTCGAAGCCTTTTTTGGTCGATGGTTCAGCCATGCTTCGGCGGGCAATGATCGAGGCGATCGTCCCTCGCCCGCCCGGGGATAGCCCACCATGCACTCCTGGATCGACGCCATCTTCGGTCTCGAGCAGTTCTCCGCGGGGGCGAAGGATGTATCGTGGTCCCTGGTCCACCCCCTCCCGGGGTGGGTCTGGGCGCTCGTCGTGCTCGCGTCGTTCACGCTCGCGTGGATGACCTACGGCCGCCTGCTCGGCCCGCGACCCGCACGCGTTGCGCTCGCTTCGCTCCGCGGTCTCCTCCTCGTCCTCCTCGTGCTGCTGATCTGTCAGCCGCACCTCGTCCGACAAACCGTGCGCGTCGAGCCGGACTGCGTCGCCGTCCTGATCGACCGGTCGGCCTCGATGACTATTGCCGATGCGACCCTGAACGGCGTCCGCGCTACGCGCGAGCAGCAACTCCAGGCCGCGATGCGCCGGGCCGCCCCGACCCTGGAATCCCTGGCGAAAACACGCGGCGTGGTCACCCTTGGCTTCGACGCCGGCGCCTTCGACCTGCCCACCGCGACCGACGGCTTGCCGACGCTCGGCGAGCCGACCGGCCGACGCACCGCCATCGGGCACACCCTCGACCTCGTGCTCCGTCGCGTCGCCGCCAGGCCCCTCGCCGGCATCGTCCTCCTGTCCGACGGTCGCTCCGCCGACGCGGTGTCGCGGCTCACCCTGCGTCAACTCGAAACGCGCGGCGTGCCGGTCTTCGCCGTCCCGCTGGGCAGCCCCGACCCGATCCCCGATCTCGCCATCGCCCGCATCGATGCCCCGAGCGCCGCGTTCGCCGGCGACGCCGTTCCCGTCACCGTCGCCATCGACCGGCGTGGAGGCGGCTCCACACCGTCGCGCGGCCGAGTGCGGCTCCTCGACACCGCGTCGGGCCTCACGCTCGACGAACTCCCGTTCACGCTCGAGGCCGACGCCGGCACGGTGACGCTCACCACTATCCCGGACCAGGCCGCCACGCGCACGTGGTCCGTGCAGATCATCCCGGAACTGCCCGATCTTTCCGATCAGAATAACGCCGCGTCGGTGCGGATCGACGTGGTTGATCGACCCATCCGCGTGGTCATGTTCGACGGCTACCCACGGTGGGAGTACCGCTACCTCAAGAATCTCCTCGTGCGAGAACCTTCCGTCCGCTCGTCGACGCTCATTCTTGCTTCGGATCGGCGGTACCTTCAGGAAGGCACCGAGCCGCTCGCCAGCGTGCCCCGTACCGCCGCCGCGTGGGCCGCCATCGACGTGGTCATCCTGGGCGATCTGCGCCCGTCCCTCTTCAGCGAGGATCAACTCCGCCAGGTTCGGGCGCTCGTCTCCGAGCGCGGCGCGGGCCTCCTGTGGGTCGGCGGACCGTCCGCCACGCCCAACGCGTGGCGCGGCACCCCGCTGGGTGATCTCCTCCCCTTCGTCGTGCCGACCGACCCCGCGGAGGCCATTCCCGCCTATGACACACCGGTTGTCATGCGCCCGGGCCCCGCCGCCGAACGCTTCGGCGTTCTCCGCCTGGGCGAGGCGCGCCAGCCTACCTGGCCTGATATGCTTTCCACGGGCGAGCTCGGTTGGCCCAAACTCCATTACGCGCAGCGCATCGACCCGCGGGCGCTCAAGCCCACCGCCGACGTGCTCGCGCTGGCCCAGCCCATCGCCGGCGCGCCTTCCGGCGCGACGCCCCTGGTCCTCACCATGCGGTACGGCGCCGGGCGCGTCGCCTACGTCGGCACCGACGAAACCTGGCGCTACCGCTACGGCCGGGGGGAGACGCTCCCGGAACGATTCTGGATTCCCCTCGTCCGCCTCCTCGCCCGCGAGAGTTTCTCGCGCTCCGGCAAGCCCGCCATCCTGGCGGTCAGCCCTGAACGCGCGCTCGAAGGCCAGCCCGTCCTCCTCACCCTCCGGCTGATCGATCAGACGCTGCTCGAACGTCAGGCGCCCACGCTGACCGTGACCATCCGTCGCGCCGAGGTCGCCGAACCGACGACTCCGATCGAGGTCACGCTCCACGCCGAAGGCGACGCGATCGACGCGCCCGGCACCGGGATGTACTCGACCGTGTGGGTCCCGCCTGATGTGGGTCGCTACGTCATCGAATCCGCCGAACCGTTTCTCGCGGGGCTCGATCTCGCCGCGGGGCTTGAAATCTCCCTGCCCGACGATGAACTGCTCATGCCCCAGGCCGACCATGCCTACCTCGCCTCGCTCGCCCAGGCCACGGGCGGCCAAGTTCTGACCATGGAACGTCTGGTCGAACTGCCCACGCTGCTCCCCAACCGGGAAGTCACCCTTCTCGGCACGCCCGAGATCGAAACCATCTGGGACAAGCCGGCGGTTTGGGTTTTGCTCATGTTGCTCGTGGCGACGGAATGGCTCGGGCGCCGACTCATCAAGTTGGCATAAGCACACCCCGGACATTGGCCCGAGAACCTTGCCGGGCACCCCCCGCCGCACCCGAATCGCCGTACCAGCGTACATTGTGGAAGGACACGCGGGGCCACACCGACGCTGTGTTGGGTGTTCGTCCGTGGGGAAGGTCGGGTTTTGCCGATTTTCTATGGTCGGCCCCGGACCATGTCCCCGCGGCCGGAGGAGATTCGGGCATGAGCGGCCCGGAAAGCAAGCACATCGTGCACCACGCTGGCGATCCGCCCAACCACGCTCCCCCCATCGGCGACCTTCTCAACGCCCTGCGACGACTCCGCGCGTCGGCCAAAGTACAACTCGTCGTCCAGCGCCTGGGGATGATCGTCGCCTTGTGGCTCGCCATGGGCATCCTCGTCGGCCTGGCGGATTACTGGCTTCGTCTCCCCGTGACCATCCGCCTGATCCTGTGGGTCGGAATGGTCGGCTCCGCCCTCTGGACGGCGTATCGACGCCTGGCGCCGGTGGCCGCCTTCGCACCCTCCCTCACCGAGATTGCCCTCCGGGTCGAGCAATCCCCTCCGGGTCGCGCCGCCGGACTCGACGGCAAACTGGCCTCGGCGGTCGAACTCGCGCGCACGCCAACGTTCGCCCCGGACGACCTCGCCGGGACGCTCGCCGCGGCAGCCATCGCCGACACCTCGCGACGCTTCGCGACCCTGCCCCGGTGGACCTCGTTTCTCGAAGGACGCGAACTTCGACGGGCACTCCTGTCGCTCCTGGCTGTTGGCGTGCCCGTGCTTGTGCTCACGCTCCTCGCGCCGATGTACGCGCGGATCGGCTGGGCGCGCGTCGGCACCCCGTGGGCGAACGCGTCCTGGCCCAAGCGCACCGCGGTCGTGGCCGGCACGCTGCCCATCGCCCACGCCATCGACGCCCCGCTGCCCCTGCGCGCCGTCCTCACACGGGCGCCCCAGGGCGAAACGCCCGAGGTAACCGCGGTCTACCGACTCATCGTCGACGGCACGCCCGGCCCGTGGCGCTCCGTGCTGCTGACCTCCCAGCAGCGCACCGTCACCATCGACCAGCCGGGCGGCGCCCCGCCGGCCATCGGCACGCTCTACGAACGCCTCCTTGATACTGCCTCGCTCGTCGGCCCCGCCCGAGGCGCCGCCGTGGTCCTCGAGTTCGCGTACCGGACGACGGACGATGAAACCGAACCGTGGCGCGTCGTGCTGGCCGAACCGCCCGCGCTGGTCGGCGCCGAGGTCACGATCTCGCCCCCCGAGTACGCCCGCCCGCTGCTCGGAACCGCGTCGACATTCATCCTTGGCTCGCGCGATCTGGGTCACGGGCGCGACGAACGCGCCACGATCGGCCCGATCCTCGCGGGGTCGGGCCTCCGGCTGACCTTCACGCTCAATAAACCCCTCCCCACGCCCGATCCCGCGGCGCTGCGTGACTGGATCGCGGCGACGCTGCCGGGGCTTGAACGCGAACCCTCCCTGAACGCCGAGTTCGCCGACCGTACGTGGACGATCGCCATTCAGCCGGACTCCTCGTTGAGAATCCCCGTTGTCCTCACCGACTCGTTCGGCATCCGCTCGACCGATGACATCGCGTTCCGGTTCGAGATCGTGCCCGACCGCCCCGCGTCCGCGGCCATGATCGACCCCCCCGCCGACGAGGCCGTGCTCGCCAGCGCCGTCATTCCGATCGTGGCTGAAGGGCGCGACGACGTCGCCCTTGCCTGGGCATCCCTGACGGCCCAGCCCGCCCGCGTGCCCGCCAACTCCGCCGGCGCCGCGCCGGAACCCACGGCGGACCCCGCCGAGATCGCGCGGGCCGTGCCTGCCGACACCCCGACCGCCGCGACGCTGACCCTCCGCGCCAACGCCGTGGTTGATTTGGCCCCGCTGGGTTTGTCCCCGGGCGACGAAGTTCGCCTGCGTGCCCGCGCGCTCGACGTACTGTCGGCCTGGAAGAGTGCCCCGCCGAGCGAATCCGACATCCGACGCCTGCGCATCATCGCCGAGAGCGAGTTCGTCGAGCAGGTGCGGGCCGAACTCTCCGGCGTGCGTGAAGCCGCCAAGCGCCTCGCGTCCGATCAGGATCGACTGGCGTCCCGCCGTGACGCCGCCGCGACCGATCCCGACGCCGCCGCCGCGCAGGCGCAGGGGCAGCAGGCGCTCGGGCAGCGCCTGACCCCCATGGGCGATGTTCTTCGCCGGCTGTCGCGGCGAGTGGAACGCAACAATCTGACGGACCGTGCGATGGCGGGCCTGCTCGAGGACGCGGCGAACCACGTCGACGCCGCGGGCGAACAATCCGACGCCGCCCGGCGCGCGCTCGATGAACTCGCCGCCGACCGGGCGACGCCCGAGGCCCGTGAAGGCTCGGCACAGGCCACCGCCCGCGCCCAGGCCGAAGTCGAAGCGGAACTCTCGGCGTTGGCGAACCTCCTCGACCGCGGGCAAGACTCGTGGGCGATCCGCCGCGAGATCGAGAAACTGCTGACCGAGCAGCGTCTGCTGCGTTCCCAGACCCAGGCCGCGGGAGAAGATACTCGCGGCACCCCGATGGAGAATCTCGCCCCGGCACGTCGCGAGGACCTCGAGCGGCTCGCCCGGCGCCAGCAGGACGCCGCCCGCCGCGCCGACACGCTCGTCGACACGCTCCAGCAACGGGCGAACGACCTGCGTGCCGGTGACGCGGCCCAGGCGGATGCCATGCAGGCCGCCGCCGCCCGCGCCCAACGCGAGCAGGTCGGCGACACGCAACGCCGCGCGGGGGAGCAGATCCAGAAGAACCAGACCGCGCAGGCCAACGACCTACAAGCACAGGCCGAGCAAGCCCTCGAGAACATGCTCGCCGAACTCGACAAGGCCCAATCGCGGCAGGAAGAAGCGTTGCGTCGCCTCCTCGCGGACCTCGTCGAATCGATCCGCGTGCTGATTACGGCCCAGGAGCGCGAACTCGCCCGGCTGGGCGAGGCGGCCAACGGGCAAGTTCCCGCCCATCTCGACGGTGGGATGATCGCCCTGCATCAGAACACGCTGGGCGTGCGCGACAAGGCCGAGGCCGGCGCGCGGGGCGTCGCCAAACTCCTCGGACTGCTCGGCGCCGCCGGCGACGCCCAGGCCTTGGGGATCGCCTCTCTCCGCGGCCTCGACTTCCCCGCCGCCGACGGGCACGAACGCGTCAGCCTCGCGAAACTTGCCGAGGCCCTCGAGGAGGCCCGCAAACTCGAAGAACAATCCGCCGACCGCGAGGCTCGCGAGAAGCGGGCCGAACTCCGCAAGGCCTACCAGGAAGCCCTCGAAGCGCAGGCGGGCCTGCTCGCGAGCACCAAGCCGCTCGTGGGGCTTGATCTCACGCGCCGCCAGCGAAGCGAGGCCCGCGCGCTGGGCGATCAGCAACTCGTTCTCCGCGAGCAACTCTCGCAGATGCGCTCGCAGACGCAGGACATCGCCGACGCCGTGCTCTTCAGTTTCGCGCACGACCGGCTCGACGCCGCCATGGCCTCCGCCGCCGGGCCGCTCCGCGAGGGGCAGGCCCCGGCCATCGTCGGCTTCCACCAGACCAGCGCCCTGCGCACGCTCCAAGCCCTCCTCGCCGCGCTCGCCGAGGAACCCCGCGACTCCGAGTTCCGCGAAGAGGAAGGCTCCGATGGCGGCGGGGGCGGGGGTGGTGGTGGCGGGGGCGGCCCACCTCCCCTGGTGCCGCCGATCGCCGAACTGAAACTCCTCCGCGCCCTCCAGGCCGAGGCCGCCGAACTCACCCGCGCCCTGGGCGACGCTGGCGACGCCGCCCTCGAGGCCCACCTCCAGGCCGCCGGGAGTCTCCAACGCGACCTCGCGAATCGAGCCAAGGCGCTGCTCGAAAAACTCAACGAGCGCCAACCGCCCGACGACGGCGGCCCGGTTCGCCTCGATCCCGCCCCGCCACCCGAAGACGGAGACGCGCCATGACGCGCACCGTGCAGGCCATCCTGGGAATGTTCACCGCTTCGTCGGCGATCGCGCAGACGCCCCCGCCCGCCGAGCCCGATCTTGACGTGCTCCTGGGTCTGCGTCGCCCCGGCGAAGTCGCCCCGGCTGATCCGAACGCGGCCCAGCGCGAGCGAGATCGTCTGCTCAGCCCCGCCGAGATCACCGACGAGTTTGAGAAGGCCGTCGTCCTCATGGACGAATCGTCCCGCCGCTTGGCCGAGGCGAAGGACCCCGGGCTGGACACCCAACGCCTCCAGGAGGACACGCTGCGGCACCTCGACAAGCTTATTGCCGACGCGCAGCAGCGCAGCCGTTCGCGCCAGCAGCGTCAACGCCAGCAGCAGCAGCAACAGCAGCAATCCTCACAGCAGCAGCAGCAACAGTCCTCGCAGAGCGGGAGCACGCCCACCGATTCCACTCAAGGAGGCACGCCCAGCGTTCCGCGTCAGGATGGACAGCTCAACACGCCCCGCGCCGCCGACGCCGCCTCGTGGGGCAACCTCCCCGAGCACGTCCGCCAGGCGCTCACGCAGGGCCTCTCCGACCGCTTCAGTTCGTTGTACCAGCAGATGACCGAGCAGTACTACCGCCGCCTCGCCGAAGAGCCCAAGCCCACGGGGAGGCCGCGGTGACCGTCGCGCCGCTCGCCATCGCCGCCTGCGCCCAGGTCTGGGCCGGCATGGTCAGCCCCGTCGCGCTCACCGCCTGGTTCCCTCCGCAGCCCCCGGCCAACACCTCCGCCGAGAACAATCCCCTTGAGAACGAGATCACGCCTCAGGTCGATGCCGCCGTGGCCCGTGGCCTGGCCGCCCTGGCCCGCATGCAGAACCCCGACGGCTCCTTCGGCGAGAACCAGTTCGGACGCACCGTCGCCGTCACCTCGCTCGCCTGCCTGGCCTTCATGGCCGACGGCAACCTCCCCGGACGCGGGGCCTACGGCGACCAGGTCTCGCGCGGGCTGGATTACGTCCTCCGTAACTCCAACGAGAACGGGCTGCTCGCCACCCCGAGCGCCAACAGCCCCATGTACGGGCACGGCTTCGCCACGCTCTTTCTCGGCGAGGTCTACGGCATGACGCAGGGCGGGGGCGAAACCCAGAAGTCCGACCGCGTTCACCAGGCCCTTCTCCGCGCCGTTCGCCTCATCGAAGGCAGCCAGAACGACGACGGCGGGTGGCGCTACAACCCCGTCCCCTTCGACGCCGACGTCTCCGTCACCATCTGCCAGATCATGGCCCTGCGCTCTGCCCGCAACGCGGGGCTTGAAGTTCCCCGAACCGTCATTGACAAGGCCGTCGATTACGTTCGCGCCTGCCAGAACCCCGACGGGGGCTTCCGCTACCAGATCACCGCGGGCCCGAGCGCCTGGCCCCGCTCGGCCGCGGGTGTCGCCAGCCTTCAGTACGCCGGCATCTACAAGGACCGCGCCATCGACTCCGGGCTGGGCTACCTCTTCCAGAACGCGATGCCCGGGCGGGGCGATTCCCAGGCCATTCACTACTACTACGGGCACTACTACGCCGTGCAGGCCGCCTTCCTCGCCGGGGGCGACGCCTGGGCCACCTGGTGGCCCGCCATCCGGGCCGAACTGCTGCGAAACCAGCGTCCGGACGGAACCTGGGCCGACATTTCCGCCGGTGACGACTACGGCACCTCCATGGCCCTCATTGTCCTGCAAATGCCCAAGCGATACCTGCCGATCTTTCAGAAGTAACCGCGTGGCCCCGGGCCGCGTATGGAGCCGTGTGGTGGAGGGACGTTCGACACGCCGATTCGTGCTCGCCGCGGGCCTCACGCTCGCCGGCGCGGCCTTTGCGCGCGCGCAAACTCCCCCGCGTTCCGCGCCGACCGATTCTCCCCGCCTCGTGCTCGATACCGGCCTCCATCAGCACGCAGGCCGCCTTGTCTCAATCACCCCCGCCGCCGTCGTCATCCGCGATGAAGCAGGCCGCCTCGTCACCTTCCCGCGTCGCGACGTGGTCGCCGTCATCCCCACGCTCGGCGCCGCTGCTTCCGCAAGCACGCCCAAGCCGCGCCCCTCGCCCACCCTCCGCCTGGTTGACGGCCAAATCCTTCCCGGCTCGCTCCGGCCCGATCGCCCCGCCTCGCCCGACCGCGTGCGCTGGGATTCCGCCGCACTAGGCCCGGTCTCCGTCCCGCTCGAAGATGTCGCCTCGATCGTGCTTCTCCCCGAACGCGACAACGCCAGCGCCCCGCGCCCTTCCAGCGCCGACACGGTCGCCCTGCTCAACGGCGACCGCGCCCTCGGGTTCGTCGCCGCCGTAGGACCCGACGTCGTCCTCGAAGCCGATGGCGTCACCTCGACCATCCCCCGCGCCCGCGTCGTCAGCCTCGGCCTCGCCAACTCGCCCAGGCCCCCCGCCGGCTCGTGGGTCTGGCTTCCCGACGGCACGGCCATCGCCGTGAGCGCCATCGACGTCGCCGCCGACGGCGCCGCGACGTTCTCCCCGCGCCTCGACACCGAACTGCCCGCGGGCCTCGCCCATGTCGAAAGCCACGACCTTCGGGCCGTGCTTTTCGATGCCGCGCGCCTCGTCGCCCTCTCGTCGCTCTCACACGCCGTCGTCCCTTCGCACGATCGTCGCTGGACGCCGCCCATCGCCTTCGGCGACCGCGCCCAGGCCACGCTCTTCGCCGCCGACATCGACCTGCCCGGCCCGCTCGCCGTCGAGTGGACCCTGCCCCCCAAGGCCGAGCGTCTGTCGATGGCCGTCGAGATGCCCCCGGCCTCGCGCGTCTGGGGCGATTGCGAGGTCGTCGTTACGCTCGACGATCACGAACTCGCCCGCGCCCGCGTCAACGGGCAGGCCCCCGAGGCCGCGTTCAACGTCCCCCTGCGCTGCGACGCCGCCGCTCGACTCCGCGTCACCATCGAACCCGGCGCGAGCGGCCCGATCCAGGACCGCGTGGTGCTGCGGCGGGCGGTGGTGCTCCTCGCGGCCACGAACACCGACGCGCGGTGATTCACCGCACCTTGATGAGCGCCAGGGCCAGCACGACCAGCAGGACCGAGACGATCCACAGCCGCGCCACGATCTGCGGCTCGGGCCACCCGCCCAGGTGCAGGTGGTGGTGATACGGCGCGACGCGGAAGATCCGCTTCCCGCCGCTGACCTTGAAGTACCCGACCTGAAGCGCCACCGACCCGATCTCCAGCAGGAAGACCCCGCTCATGACGAGCACGAGAAACTCCTGCCGCGTCACGACCGCGATGTACCCGATCACCCCGCCCAGCGAGAGGGCGCCCGTGTCGCCCATGAAGACCTGCGCGGGGGAACAGTTCCACCACAAGAAGCCCAGGCACGCCCCCACCGTGGCCCCCGCGAGCACGCCGAGTTCACCCGCCCCGGGGATGGAGGGCACCAGAAGCATCTGGGCCGTGCCCTGGTCGCCCGCGATCATCGCGAGCACAAAGACGCCCACGCCGACAATGGCGCTGACGCCCCCGGCCAGCCCGTCCATGCCGTCGGTGATGTTCACGGCGTTGCTCATGCCCGCGATCATGAGCGTCGCGATGGCTACGAACGCCGCGGGCCCCAGAAAGATCAGCGACGGGTTGAGTTGCCCCGCGCGCATGTAGGTCTTCTGGAACGGGAGGTTGAGGACGTGCCGCACGTCGTCCCCAGCCTCGGCCCGGGCGTACACGAACCACCCCACCAGCAGCCCGATGCCCAACTGGAAGATGAGTTTCTCCCAGGCGTACAGACCCTGCCGCGAGCCCCCGCCACGCGACTTGGCCGTCAGTTTCAGGTAGTCGTCCACCCCCCCCACCGCCGCCAGCCAGAAGAGCACCACCAGCCCCATGTACACGTAGAAGTGCGAGAGGTCGGCCAGCAGGAAGGTGCTCCCCGCGATGGCGCCGACAATGAGCAGCCCGCCCATGGTTGGGGTGTTGGCCTTCGAGGAGTTGTGCTCGCGCAGGGCCTCGGCGTCGGTTGCGCCGCTGTCTCCGATCTTCATCCGCACCAGCCAGCGGATCGTCCGCCGGCCGAAGAGCAGGACAAGCAGGAAGGACAACCCCGCGGCGGCCAGGGCGCGGAACTGGACCTGATCGAAGATGCCCAGCGGGCCGTACCACCCGCGCTCCCGCAGCCATTCTCCCAGCCATTCGACGAAGATCAGGTAGAACATGGCTTAGCCGATCGTCCGGGTCATCACGACACCCGCTCCCGCAGCGCCGCCGCCACGTGTTCCAGTTCCATCCCCCGCGAGCCTTTGAGGAGCACCCAGTCCCCCCGCCGACACTCCGACGCCGCCTCGACCGCCCCGCCCTCACGCAGCGGCCCCACCATGCGCAGCCTCAGTGAACCTTCCGCCCGCCCCGCCGCACCCATCATCGGCCCGACCAGTACGACGCGCTCAACGCCCGCGCAGGTCGTCGCGGCCCGAACGATCTCCGCATGCGCCGCCGGGGCGGCCTCGCCGAGTTCGAGCATGTCACCCAGCACGACGACCCGGCGCGTGCCCACCGGGACCGGCGCCGCTGCGAACCATGCCAACGCCGCGAGCATCGATTCGGGATTCGCGTTGTACGCGTCGTTGATGACCGTCACGCCCCCGATCTCGCTTCGCTCAAGGCGCATCGGGGGGCCCGCCGCCTCGGCCAGCCCACGCTCGATCTCGCCCTGCGGCACCCCCAGCCGCCGGGCCACCCCGATGGCCGCCAAGGCGTTGGTCACATTGTGCCGCCCCAGGAGCGGCATCCGCATCGCCGTCCGCTCGTTGAGCATGAACGTCGTGACGTCCACCCCCGCGCGAATGTCCCCTCCTCGCAGGTCCGCCCCAGCCCCTTCGCCGAAGGTCAGGATCGTGCCCCCCTGGGCCGCCACGATTGGCTGGGCCGCTTCGACCAGCCCCGGGGCGTCGGCGTTCAGGATCGCCAACCCACCCCGCCGAAGCCCCGTCAGCAGCGACACCTCTTCCTTCAGCACCCCGTCGAGCGACCCCAGCCCTTCCAGGTGCTCGCGACCGACGCTCGTGATCACCGCGACGTCCGGCTCCACGGCCCGGGCCAGCGGCGCAATCTCCCCCGGCGCGTTCGTTCCCACTTCGCAGATCAGGTACTGATCCGTCCGTTTCGCCGCGAGGATCGTGAGCGGCACGCCCACGGCGTTGTTGAAACTTTTGGGCGAGTGCGTC
The DNA here is from genome assembly GCA_022180725.1 of Phycisphaerae bacterium. Lineage (GTDB taxonomy): Bacteria > Planctomycetota > Phycisphaerae > Phycisphaerales > UBA1924 > RI-211. Next base: position 28,585 of record BQMO01000019.1, on the reverse strand, counting down.
CCACGGAGCGACCGCGAGAGCATCGCGTGGATCAGCCGCACGGTCGTCGTCTTACCGTTCGAGCCGCCCACCGCGACCACGCGCGTCATGTCGAGCGTCCGCCGGTACGCCGCCCCCAGGCGCAGCAGCGCCGCCCCGGTGTCGGGCACCAGCACGGCCCAGGCGCTCGCCCCCGCGGCTTCCCACGCCGCTCGGTCCTCCACCAGCACCATCGCCGCCCCCAAGGCCAGCGCCTGCCCCAGGTACCGGTGCCCGTCGGTCGTCGCGCCGCGCAAGGCCACGAACAGGTCGCCCGGCTTCACGGTGCGCGAGTCGATGGACACCCCGCTCAGGGTCGTGGCTTCACCCCGCGCCAGGTACGTCCCCGCGACGGCCGCCTTGATCGCCTCGGGCGTCCAGAAACTCATGCCGCCCCCGCGCGGGCGACCGCCCGCCGGCGAGCCAGCGCCTCGCCCGCCACTTCGCGATCATCAAAGTGCACCGTCCGCACCCCGCCCGCGCCGTCGGGAAGAATCTGCTCGGTCTCGTGCCCCTTGCCCGCGATTACGACGAGATCGCCCGGCTCGGCCTCGCGCACCGCCAGGTCAATCGCCCTCGCCCGATCCGCCTCGACGATCACTGCGCCACGACGCTCATCGCGCACACCCGCGAGAACTTCCTCGATGATCGCCTCCGGGCGCTCCCGGCGCGGATTGTCGCTGGTGACCACCGCTACATCGGCCAGGTCGCTGGCGACATGCCCCATCCGCGGGCGCTTCGTTCGGTCGCGGTCGCCCCCGCAGCCGAACACCACCCACAGCCGCCCCGAGCCGGCGAGCGCCCCCCGGGCCGCGATAAGCACGTTCCGCAGCGAATCGTCGCTGTGCGCGTAATCGACGTACACGGCCACGTCATCGTCCGGCCCGCCCACACGCTCTAGCCGACCCGGGGGGGCCGTCACCCGTGCGAAGCCGGCAGCCAACGCCCCGGCCTCCAGCCCCAGCGCGTGCGCCCCCGCCGTGGCCTGAAGCACGTTCATCGCGTTGTACGACCCGATCAGCGGCACGTCGGCGTCGATTCGTCCCCACGGCCCGCGCAGCACGAGCCTCGTGCCCCGTGCGTTCGTCGAAACCATCTCGACGGCGCACGTGGCGCCCGGGCGGCCCGTTGCCGTGCACGTCCACACCGGGGCCGCGCTCGCCCGGATCATGCGTTCGCCCCACGAGTCGTCCGAGTTCACGATGCCGACGCCGTCGGGAGGGAGCATCTCGAACAGCCGCGCCTTGGCCGCCCCGTAAGCCTCCATCGTCCCGTGATAATCCAGGTGGTCGCCCGTGAGGTTCGTGAACACCCCGACCCGGAAGCGCAGTGCGTCACATCGGCGCTGGTCGAGCGCGTGGCTGGACACCTCCATGCTCGCCGCGACACATCCTTGCCTCACCATCGACGCCAGCACCCGGCTCGTCTCGCACGCGGGGGGCGTCGTCATCGTGGCCCGCCGTGCCCCGCCCCCGTCATCGATTGTCACCGTCCCGATCAGACCGCACCGCCGCCCCGCCCCGTTGAGGAGCTGCCACACGAGGCTCGTCGTGGTCGTCTTGCCGTTCGTCCCGGTCACGCCGAGCACCGAGAGTGAGCGGCTCGGCCCGCCGTAGTACCGCTCGGCGAGTCGTGCCGATTCGGCTCGGACATTCTCCGCCACGAACACCGGAACACCCCCCGCGTCCAGCCCCGGGTCGTCGGTCAGAATCGCTCCCGCCCCGCGCGCGAGCGCGTCGCGCACGAATGTCTTCCCATCCGTCTTCGCGCCCTGTCGCGCAATGAACAATGCCCCCGGCGTCACCGCGCGGCTGTCCTCGCACAGCGCGGAGATCACCACGCCCGTCGGCGATATGCCGCCAACATGGTGCATGCTCATCCCGGCGATCAGGGCGTCGAGCCGCATCGTTCCTCCATGAACGACCAAGGGTATCGGCTCGCCCGGCCCCGGCAGCCCACACGCGCCGGCCTCTCCGCGCTCCCGCCGAGCTCCCGCCGCGGCCCAGGTTATTGCGGCCGGATGATCACCGGGTTCTTGCCCTCGCGCAGCATCTGGCGGAACATCGCGAACTTGTGGTACGCCGCCTTCGGCGTTCCGGACGTGCTCAGCAGCCCCCCGTGCGGCATCTCCGCGGCCACGGCCCCCGCCGCCGGGTCCGCGAGCTCCTGCCAGCACACCGACTGCACGTACGGCTTCGAGCACGCGATCGCCATCACCTGCGTCAGCCAGTCCGCTTGCACCGCGTCGCTCCACGGGCTGCGCCAATACCCCGGCTCGTACGCGTCCTCCGAGTCCGAGCCCATCCGCGGTCGGTACGGCTTCGCCGGGATCGGCTGGCTCGGCGCCCCCAGCGACGAGATCACGATCGGTTTCTCCAACGCCGCGAACTTGTCCAGCATCGCCGAGAACGACATGAGGTCCCGCGTCGACAGCCCCGGCTCGGCGTGCCCCATCTGCATCCGCAGCGCCAACGCGTCGATGTTCAGCCCCGCCTGCACCACCGCGTCCGCGTACAGGTACGGCGGGATGCTCCGCCGGTTCGCCGCGTGGTACTCGCCCCACGGCTGCGCGATCTCCACCTGGATTTTCGCGGTGGGGTGCAACTTCCGAACCAGCAGCACGCACATCCGCGTCAGGTCCATGATCTGCTCGAAACTGATCTTGAAGTTCGTGTTCACGTGCAGCCCGCCCGCCACCGTCCAGCGGGTAATCGTCCGCCGGTACCGCGTGACGATCGACTGCACGTGCTCGAAGACCAGGTCCCGAAGCGTTTCGTAGTCGTTCTCCCAGATGAACAGCCACTCCGGCACCGCCTGCGGACGGAAATCGATCAGCGGCCCGCCCGTGATCGGCACTTTCGCCTGCCGCACCACCCACTCGATCCACCGGTCCGTCGGCCCGAAGTTGTACTTCCCTTCCACCGGCTCCATGTCGATCCACCGCAGCGGCATCGTCACGAAATCGCACGCCGCCACCAGCGCCCGTTGCAAGGGCTCGGTGCAGGCCCCGGGGCTGACCGTGCACCCCACGTGCGGCACGCCCGACACCGTCACGTGCTGATCCCCCGGCACCAGCACGGGGGCGCCCGCCGGGGGCACTTCCGGCGTCAACCGCGCCAAATGCGCCCGCGCCTCGGTGTAGGACTGTCCGCTCAGCCGCGCCCGCACCTGCCGCTCCGCCTGGATCAGCGTCAACTGTTCTCCCGCGTTCATGGCCAGCGCCAAGGCCCGCGAGGCCAGCGCGTCGGCCTTGGGGTTGTACCCGTTCACCAGCCCCGCGCCGTTCGCCGGCTCGCGCTGCGCCACCAGCGCCTCGGTGAACTGCCGCCGGGCTTCCTCGAACTGCTGCATCGCCGGCGTCTCCGCCGGCAGGTCCACCAGCCCCCAGTCCTCCAACTTGTTCAGGAAGAACATGATCCGGTGCCGCGCCAACTCCACCGTCAGCAGATACGGCTCGGGCTTGTCCGGCAGCAGGCACGTTTGCACGCTCAGCAGCCCCAGCCCATGCGGGCCGAAGTACGCCGTCCCGACCTCGCCCGCGGCACCCGCGACGCCCACCGGCATCTGCACCGCCAGCCCCGCCGTCTGCGGCGCCGACTTCTCCGCCCGTACCAGCCCGGGTTCGAACGTCACCGTGCCCTGGTGCGGAATGTCGTCCGGCCCGACCAGGTGCGCATGACGCGGCGGATACGTCCGCACGTCCACCCCGTCTGGATCAAACACGACAAAGGTCAGCACGACGGGGCATTACCTCCGGGTATCCGGCCGTTCTGAAAACCACGGCGTCGGGTGGGGATGGTTCGCACCCCACACCCCTAAGTCGAGCGACGCCCGAGGGCCCGTCGCTAGGCCCGAGCCGCCCCCCGGGTACGCTTCGCCGTGATGACCATCGAACCCGTCCTCGCCACCGACCTCGACCTGCCCGGCCTCCGCCGCGGAAAGGTCCGCGACGTATACGACCTTCCCCCCGACCCTGCCACAGGCCACCCCCGGCTCCTCATCATCGCCACCGACCGTATCTCCGCCTTCGACGTGGTCATGCCCACCCCCATCCCCGGCAAGGGGCAACTGCTCACCAGCCTCTCCACCTTCTGGCTGCGTTTCATCGAGCGGGAAGGGCTGGGGCCGACCCACCTCCTCTCCACCAATGCCGACGACATCCCCGAGGCCGCTTTCGCATCCGCCGGCACCACCCGCGACCAACTCCGAGGCCGATGCACCATCGCCCGCAAGGCCCGCGTCATTCCCATCGAGTGCGTCGCCCGAGGGTACCTCGAAGGCTCGGGCTGGAAGGAGTATCAGGCCACTGGCCACGTCTGCGGCCTGCCTCTGCCCCCGGGCCTGCGTCAGTGCGACCGCCTCCCCGAACCCATCTTCACACCCGCCACCAAGGAAGAACAGGGCAAGCACGACGAGAACATCGACTTCGACCGAGCGGCGTCCCTGGTTGGTCGGTCCCTGATGGAAGACCTCCGCCGTCGCACGCTCGCCATCTACCGCGCCGCCGCGGCCCATGCCCTGGCCCGCGGCATCATCATCGCCGACACCAAGTTCGAGTTCGGCCTCGCCCCCGACGGGTCCATCCTCCTCATCGATGAAGCCCTCACACCCGACAGTTCCCGGTTCTGGCCCGCCGACACCTACACCCCGGGCCGCGCCCAACGCAGTTTCGACAAGCAGTACCTCCGCGAATGGCTCGAAGAGCAGGTCCGTGCGGGCCACTGGAACAAGACCCCCCCGGGGCCCGACCTGCCCGCCGCGATCGTCGACGCCACACTGGATCGCTACCGCGAGGCCCGTGATCGGTTGACGAAGTAAACTCGCTTACTTTCGCTCGATGTCCACCCCGGGCCGACTGCGCCGCGCGATGTACGCCGCCATCTTCGCCCGGACCTCGTCCAGCGATTGCGGCTTGGGGAACGTCGCGTCGAACGGGCGCACCTTCTTGTCAGGATCGGCGGCGGCCATCTTGTCAAGTTCTTCCTTGTACTGCTCTGTCAGCATGTCGTACGCGTACGCCCGAAGGTCGTCCGGGGCCGCGTCGTACACCGCTTCCGCATCATCCAGGCTCACCGTCGACAGGAACATCACGAACTGCGTCCCCGCGAGAATCTGGAAGTCCTCGGGCATCTGCTCCATGCGCGGCGTGGTCGGGTCCACGATCGTCACCCGGTGCTGGGCCTCGAAGAACTTCCGGTGCACCATCTTCGCCCATTCCATGCCCTTCAGGAACCGTTCGCGATCGCCCCCCAGCAGCCCGCCCGCGTACGCCTGGATCAGCCCCGCCGCGGCCTGCCCGATCGCCACGCTCGGCCGCTCCAGTTCGCCCACCAGTTCGTGCTCGATGAACTCGTCCCACGATCGCGCCCAAATTTCCCGCCGCTCGCGGTCGTTCAGGTTCACGTACTTGTACGTGAGCATTTCCGTGCGCCACTTCTCGGCGTTGGCCATATCCCCGCTCGCGTAGTAGAAGCACACCGCGTCGCGCAGGAAGTTCTCGTACCCCGCCGAAAGGGGCGTGGTCCCGCGCCGCCCGCCGTCGTCCACCGACGAACGCCGGCGCATCGGGTCCATCATGCGCTGGTAGGCCTCGACGTAGTGCACATTGGGGATGCCGTTCCAGATCGCGTGCCGATCCGGGAAACTGCTCGACAGGAAGTCGAAGTACAGGTCGCCCGTGCGGAAGAGTTCCTGGCACGCCTGCGCCACCACGCGGTCGGTGTTGATGAAGTCGAAGTCTTTCCTGTTCTCCGCCGTCATGCGGTCATACGCCGAGTCGACGCCCTTCTGCGTCCAGTACAGCGCGTGGGCCGCGTAGTGCCGCCAATCCAGCGGCCCCACGTCCTTGGTGTACTGGATCATGCGGTCGATCTCCATGTTGTAGTCATGGATGAGCATCTGCTTGCGCACGAAGAAGAGCAGCGCGGGCCAGGCTTTGGCGTAGGCCGGGTCGTCTACGACCGCCCCGAAGGCCCGCGTCTTGGGCCCGGCCGACCGCTTCCACGCTTCCCGCTGTCCGCTCTTCTGCATCGCCCGCCACATCTCGTACCGCGTGAGCAGTTCCCGGGTGTTCTCGATCCCCGCCCCCGTCAGCGCCCGCCCGAGGGCCTCGACGCCGGGCTCCTTCGCGATCACCGCGTCGAGCGAATCGGGCGCATCGCGGAACTGCTCCAGCCACGCCACCCGCCGCGCGATCGCCTTGGCACGGTCGCGGTCGTCCGGGCTGCGTTCCGGAGGCGGGCCCATCACGATCGTCCACTCCCGCGCCATCATCCGCTTGTAGTGCGGGTTCGCATCGTCGGTGTACCCCCCGATCTTGTGCAGGAAGATCCACCCCAGTTCCTTGTGGATCAGGAGGTCGTTCGGGTTGGCCGGAACGCCACGACGCCGGAGCAGGTCGATCCCCGCGTTCACCCACTGCCACCGCTCTTCCTTCGTGTTCGTTCCGACCGAGATGTTGTACGCGAGATTCCACGCGTGGAAGACCCACACCCGCGGGAAGCGCGGCTGGAGGCGCGTGATCATGTCCGCCAACTGCACCGCCTCGTAGTACTTCCCCTCGTTCTTCATCTCCTCCGCACGGATCCACAGCATGTTCACGAACACCCCGCGGAACGCCCCCAGCGCGATCCCGATCGACACTTCCACGGGCTGGCCTTCTTCCGCCCGGTCGGTGTAGGTCAGTTTCGCGCGCCCCGCGATCGCCGTCAGCGACACCGCGAGCACGGTCGACGCCGCCAGGCACGCCGCGAGGCACACACCGGCCAGGAGTTGGATACGGGAATCACGGGTCATGATCTGAATGAGTCCTGAAGTCTCCTAGTGCCCGGAGTACACCGCGAGTTCGCGCCGCCGGATCGTGAACGCCGCCGCCGCGTACAGCACGAAGGTCAGCGCCAACGACATCGTCGCGCCCTTCCCCACGCTGCCCCACGTCAACCGGAGGCCCTCGACCAGTTTCTGCGTCGGCCGGAGGTCGCCGTACAACTGGAAGAACCACGTGATCGACCCGGCGATCGCCGCGACCACCGTGTTGAAGTACAGCGTGTTGCCCTTTTCGTCCTCGGTCCAGTAGTTTTCCAGCGACCCGCGGAGGAACCCCGATCCTTCCGCCGCCATGAACACCGTGATCGCCACCAGGCACGCCACGGGGAAACTCAGGAACGTCCCCATGCACACGCCCAGCATGGCCAGGAACGCCAGTTTGATCCACAGCACGGCGAAGACCCGCGTGAAGTTCGCCCCGTACGACCCCGCCGCGTAACTCACCTCCAGCCCGTCGGGCGGGAACGTGAACGACTCGGCGTTGGCCATCCGCTGGAACACATCGCCGTTTGCGACGCGGAGCGTGAGCCGCCCGTCCGGGCCGATCGCCGCCGGGAGCAGGTTGAGCGTTTGAAACTGCCCGAGGGTCACCTCGACGATCTCCGGCTGGGCCGCACCGATCTGCATCGTCACACGGTACAGCGTCGAGGGGTCGTTGCTCCCCGAGTTTATCTTGTAGCGAAGGAAGATGACCCCGCCCTGATCGCGCACGTGCGCGAGGCCGGAAAAGACGAACTCGCGGGTCTCGCCCGGGCCGAGCGTGCGCTGCGCCACCCGCACGGCCTTGCGCAGCCCGTCGTTCATGTCGCGGGCGATCTTCTCCCGGTCCAGTACCCGCTCGCCGGCTTCGATCGAGCCTTGCAGCCGTTCGATCTCCATGTCGATCTTCTGCTGGATGTTCCGCATCAACTGCGCTTCGTCCACCGCCAGCGGGTCGGGTTCGCGCGCCTCCCGCGCCGCCAGCACCAGCCGATCGAGCAGCAATCGATCATCCGAGATCGAGACATCCCCGGTGATGTACGCCTTGCCCTCCCCCGCCGCGGGCTGCGTCCGCAGATACTCCACGAACAAGAAGACCCCCGTCCCCGTCACCGCCAGCAGGACGCCCGAGAGCACCCACACGCCGAGGAACTTGCCCATGACATACTGCCACGCCGCCACGGGCTTGGTCATGGTCTGCCAGATGGTCTTGTCGCGCTGGTCGAACGTCACTGTCGCCACGGCGAAGAGCACCGTGAGCAGCGCGATCAGGTGGAACGACCCCGACACCCCGTACTGCAGGAACTGCTGCACGCGGTACCGCAGCGACGTGTCCGCGGTCAGCAGCATCGGCAACGCCGCGAGCAGGAAGATGAGCAGCACGATGAAGAACAGTGTCAGGCGCATCCGCACGGCTTCGGCCAGCACCGTCCGCGCGACCGCCGCCACCGCCGTCGCGCCCCCCAGCACCAGCCTCGCCAGGCGCATCAGGATCACGAACGCGCCCGTCAGCGCGACCAACCCCATGCCCAGCGGCGCGTACGCCTTGCCCCACGCCGTCGTCCACGCGAGGGAAAACACCCCCGCCGCCGCCAGCCCCAGCCCCAGCACCGTCAACCCCAGGTCCAGCCACACCGCCGCGATGTACAGCAGCGTGCCGACGCCGATCAGCATGAGCACGCCCGTGGGATCCGAGCGCGCCGCGAGGATCTCGCGGATGATCGCCCGGCTGGCCTCGATCGCGGGGTCCGGCGTCGGTGACTCGCCGCCGAGCGTGGCGCTCGTCGCGGGCGTTGGAGAGGCCGTGGCCGCTTCCGTCGCCCGATCAACCGCGATCAGGTACGCCGTTGCGCCGATCACCGCCACCACCACCACCGCCACGGTCGCGATCACCTTGAACCGGCGCGACCGCTGCGCCCGATCCGCCATGGCCAGCCAGGCACGCAGGTTCACGAGCGTTTCTCCCCGCCGTCCAGCAGCCCCTCGATCACCGACGCATCCACGCCCTTGGGCGGCGAGGGCGTCGTCGGCGCCGCCGGGCGTAACGCGGGGGGCGCCTCCGGCGCCACCAACGATGCCAGCACGTCCGGCGCGGGCGCTTTCGCGGGTGTGACGGGCGTCTCCACCATCGATCCCGAGGCCGCCGCCTCGGTCGCCACCAGCGACTCGATCAGTGCATCCCCTTCGCCTCGCGACGTCAAGAACGACGCGGTCTCCCCGCCCGCCGTGGCGCCCGAGGTCGTCAGGTTCTCCGCCCGGGCCTTCGCCACGATGTCCAGGAACAACTGCTCCAGGCTCTGCCGCGGTTTCGACACCTTCGTGATGGCCCGCTCCCCGCCCGACCGCACGCGGATCACCCGGTCCACTTCGGCAATGGTCGCCTCGTCCAGCGTGTCCGCCTCGATCGTCGTCTTCGATTGCGACACCAGCAGCCCGTCGCACGTTCCTTCCGCCCGTACCTGTCCGCCGTACAGAATCACCAGCCGATCCACGCAATCCTCGACGTCCGCCAGCAGGTGGCTCGACAGGAGAATCGTCTTCCCGCGCTTCCCCAGCGCGATGATCAGATCCTTGACCTGCCGCGTGCCGATCGGGTCCAGCCCCGTCGTCGGCTCGTCCAGAATCAGGAAGTCCGGATCGTTGATCAGCGCCTGCGCGATGCCGATGCGCCGCTGCATCCCCTTCGAGTACTCGCGCACCGGGCGGTATTGCGCCCCGGTCAGACCCACCATGTCGAGCAACTCGTCGATGCGCCGCCGCCGCGTTTTGTAGTCCTGCTCGAAGAGTTTCGCGTAATAGTCCAGCGTTTCCCGCGCGTTCAGGAAGCCGTACAGGTACGACTCCTCCGGCAGATACCCGATCCGCTTCTTGATCGACACGTCCGAGGGCGCCTTCCCGAACACCGCCACCCGCCCCTGCGTGGGCCTGAGCAGCCCGAGGATGACCTTGATCGTCGTGGACTTCCCCGAGCCGTTAGGCCCCAGCAGCCCGAACACCTCGCGCGGGCGGATCTCGAACGACAGATCGTTCACCGCCCGCGCCAGGTCGCGCATCCAGAAGTCTTTGAACACCTTCGTCAGGTGCTGGCACACCACGACCGAATCGGTGCGGATCGTCGCGGGCGGGTTGGCGGCGGCCTGGGTCATGTCGTCTCCATCGTCTCGCGCTTATCCACCCGATACCGTGAGCCCGGTCTCGGTCTTGTACGTCGTATCCCGGAGCATCCGCATCCGCTCGTCTTCCGCCTTGATCCGCTCACGCTCTTTCTGCGCCCGCTGAATGTCCCGCGCCACGTCCGGGTCGTAGTTCAGCACCAGGCTGATCCCCGACATCCCCAGGGGCAACTGGAACTGCTGCACCGTGTCGCGCCCCAGGAACGCCGTGCGCGCCTCGGCCAACTCCCGCTGGAGCATCAACGCCGGGTTCGCCCGGTACTGCGCCAACTTCGCGTCGAACGTCCGCGCGTCGGCCTGCGCCCGGTTCACCACCCCCGTCCGGTACGACCCCGCCTCCCCCAGCACCTTCGCGACCTCACCCCCCGCCAGGTTCGACACCGTGCCCGCCGCCAGCGTCTGCGTCGCACCCGCCGCGTCGACCGTCCCCCCCGGGTACGCCACCGGCTCGCCGCGGAGCAGCCCGTCGATCATCGTGAGAATGGCGATCATCTCCCGATCCGCGGCCTGCGACGCCGCCATGTCCCCCACCGCCCTGGCCGCATCCCGTCGCGCCATCGCCGCCTCGTACGACTCGATCCGCTCGATCAGGTACGGCGCCGCCTGCCCCGCGCTGCGCAGCAGGGTCTGCCCCGCCTCGGCCCGCGCGTCCTCCACCGCCTTGCTCGCCGTGCTCACCGCCGACTGCACCTTGGCGAAGTCCGCCCGCACGTAGAGCGGCGGGATGATCGCCGCGGTCGTGTTCAACTGATCGATGACCAGCCCGCTCCCGACCTGGTCGAGGTACCGCTGCGCTTCCAGCCGCGCGTACGACCGCACCGACTCGGCCCGGTCCCCGCTCTGCGTCAGCAACTCGTCGATCCGCACCCGCGCGCACGCGTGCACCACCCCGCGCTTCACCGCCGCCCGGACGAGTTTGCGTTCCTCGTCCTTCGACAGGATCGTCCGCGCATAGTTCCCCGCGTCCTGCACGTGGTACGCCGCCTTCCACCGCGAGTGCGCGATGTTCCCGTCCGCCGTGAGCATGCTCCCGCCCGTCCCGGGCTTCAGCGAGGCGGTCACCGTCAACTTCTCCGGGTCCGTGTCCCCGCCCGCCGGATAATCCGGCCAGAAGTCCCGGTCGATGGCCTCGTCCAGGCTCCCCGTGTTCACGCGGATCAACTGCCCCAGGGGGAACGGCGCGCTCCACACAAAGCCGGGCGGCACGTTCGACGCCTCCACCTTCCCGAAGAGCAGCCGGATCCCCCGCTCGTCCTCCTTCACCGACTGAAACCCGCTCGCGACATACAGCCCCGCCAGCACGACCATCGCCCCTTGCAGCAGCACCAGCATGATCCGCAGGGCGTCCGCCAGCGACTGATTCGCCGGATCGTGCATCCCTCCGGCGTCGCGCGTCCCGCCTTCCTCCCGCAACGTCACCGATCCGGCCCGGCGCGGGCTGCCGCCGCCGTCACCGTCGGGATGAAAGTTCGGCCTGGTATTCATCGCGACCCCTCCAGCACCGCCGGGATGTTCGCCCCCGGGCCACGGTCCTCCGCCTTCGACGGCGGCACGCCGGGCACGATCAACGAGGGGATCTTCCCCTGCTCCGCCGCCTTCATCGACTCGGGAAAGAGCAATCCGATGCCCGGCACGTCGCTCGCGAGCACCAGCGTCGTCCGCTTCGCGCTGGCCGTTCGCAGGAACTCCGTCTGGGCCAGGAACACCGCCAGGTCGCGGTTGGCATTCATCCGCTCGAGGTATACTACCGATTCCTGGTCGCCCCGGGCCCGCAGTTCGCTCGCCAGCGCCTGCGCGAACTCCCTGATCTTCCGCGCGTCGCTCTCGGCCTTGGCGCGGATGGCCTGCGCCTCGGCCGTACCCCGGCTCTCGATCTGCTTCGCGATGCTCTCCCGCGCCGCCTTCATGCGGTCGAACACCGCCTTGGTCGTCTCCTCGGGCAGCACCACCCGCATCAGCCCCACCCCCATCACCTCGATCCCGTACGACTTGAGGTCCACCGTGCTCTGATCCTGCGGCGCCCGCAGCGACGCCAGCACCCGGTCCTCCAACTCCGTCAACTTCGAGCCCGAGGACGAGGTCGTGAACAGATCATCCATCGAGTACTTGCTCACCACGCCCATCGCCGAGCGCATCGCCGTGCTCAACGATTCCTCCGCCTTGCGGTAGTGGTCCTCGGGGCGCTCGCCCGCGTTGGAGAACTTGCGGAAGAACGAGAGCGGGTCGGCCACGCGCCAGGTGCAGAACGCCTCCACCCCCACCTGCTTGCTGTCCGCCGTCTGCTGCTGCTCGATCTTCAGCGCCAGCGTCCGCGCCCGCGTGTCGTACGTCGTCACCGCGTCGATGGGGTACGGCAGGCGGAAGTACAGCCCCGGCTCGCTCCGCACCGCGTTCGCGCCGGCCTCCCCGAACCGCGTCTTCACCGCCGTCTCCGTGAACTTCACCGTGTGCGTGAACGCGAACGCGAACAACGCCACCAGGAAGACCAGCACCACCAACGCTCGGATGAACATTTTCACGCTGAAAACTCCGCTGTTGCGGGCTTGCCCGCGAATCATCGACACGCCGCCAAACTACTTGTTCGAGTCCGACTTGAACACGTCCACGCCCAGGTTCACGTCCTTGAGGTCCAGCACCCCGCCCAGGTCCCGCACCCGGTCCGACACGATGTACACCCGCGCGTCCTGCATCGATTCCCGGAACGCCGCGAAGAACGTCGACGCCCGGTACAACTCCGGCGACGCCTCCCACAAGGCCGCCTGCCCCGCGTACCGCGCCGCCAACGCCCGCGCGCCCATGTGCTTGCTCCACCGATCCGCGCCCGCCGTCGCCAGCGACGACGACGCCTCGCCCCCCGCCGACCGCAGCAGCCCGTGCACCTTCAGTTCCTGTTCGACGATCGCCCGCGCCGCCTGGTCGGGCGGCCCCTGCCGGCGCGCCTCGCGCAGCCGCTCCAGCTCGTCGATCTCCCGCACGATCGCCCGCGCCGTCTCCGCGTCCCCCGCCGCGTCCGTCAGCCGCTGCAGCGCGTCCGTCTCCGCCGCCGAGATGTTCGCCTCCCGCCGCTGCGCCGCCTGCACCGGCGTCTCGAACGCCGCCGCCGTCTCCTTCGGCGGATGCGCCCCGGTGATCCCGACGAACGCGATCTGCACCCCCGCGCCCCGCGGCGTGCCGTGCTCCCCGGGGTTCAGCCCGTCCAGCGCCGCCTGCACGCGCTCGCGCAATCGACCCGACAGCGCCGCCCGATCGCCGCCCAGGATGTCGTCCAGCGTGTACGCCTGGAAGAACCGCGTCACCTCGCGCCGCGCCACCGACCGCACCAGTTCGTCCCGCACCTCGGGCGCGCCCAGCAGGTCGTAGAGGTACACGTCCGTGATCGAGAACTGCATCGGGATCTCGACCGACACCGCCGCGATGTCCGTCAGCCCCGCGCCGCGCGCCGTGTTCGAGATCCGCACGTACTGCCACACCTCTTCGCCCAGGTGGTCATTCGTCCACAGGATCGGCTCCGTCGTCGCCGGGGGCAGCGTCCCCAGTTCCACCCGCCGCAGCCCCGTCGCCGTCCGGTCCGTCACCACCGCGCGCCCGCGCGCGTCACGCACGAAATACTCCGGCACGTACGAGGACTCGATCGGCCACATCCACTTGAAATGCCACCCCGGCTCCAGGTTCACCCGCACGGGCTTGCCGAACCGCAGGATCATCGCCCGCTGGTGCGGCCTCACCACCACCACCGCGCTCATCAGCCACGTCACCACCACGCCCACCAGGATCAGCGGCGCCATCGCCCGGCTCAAGAGCCGGAACGCCCACCCGCTCGTGACATCGAACCCGAGTTGATAGTTGATCGCGTCGCTGATCGACTGCGCGATCCGGTCGGGCGTGGCCGCGAACCCGAGCAGACGCGACTCGAACGCCGCCCGGGGCAACTCGCCCGACTTCCGCGGGCGGTACATCGTCAGCAGGAACTGGAGGGCGATCTCCGCGCCGATCACCACCATGAACACCGGCACCGCCAGCGGCAGCACCCGCACCACCGCGTCGGTCCCGATGAACTGCACCATGTGCGCCACGCCGATCGAGAGCCAGATGAGCGACGACCCGACCGCGAACGCCGCCCCCGCGCGAAGGTTGGCCCACACCGCCTGCTTCGCCAGCCCCGCCGCGTACCGCGCCACCACGAAGCCCAGCGCGGCGAATGTCACCCCCAGCCCCAGCGCCCACCCCGACTTCGTCGGCGCCACGAACTGGATCGCCAGCATGTCCCGCGACGCAAAGAACCGCAGCAGCCCCATCCCGATGAGCAACGCCGCGCACAGCACGCTCACGATCGGGAACATCCACCGGTACAGCCCCGCCAGCCGCGCCGCCGCGGGGCGGAAATCCTCCCGCGACTCGAAGACCGACGTGCCCGCGGTCGCCGAGGCGCTCAGCGCGTCGTTCTCCATCGCCTCGATGCGCTCCCGCCGGTGCTGGTCGTACACGATCACCAGCGCCAGCCATGCGACGATCCCCACCCCCATGAAGATCGCCCCGCTGAACGCCGCGAAGTCCTTCCCCCAGAACGAATAGGCGAACGTCGCCAGCGTCAGCGCCAGTTGAAAGAACAGCCCCTTCAGGGATGCCGACGCGGCACTGCGGTACGTCTGGAGATCGGCTCTCATGCGGTCATCCTCGGCCCCGCCAACAGGGCATGAATCTCTTGCACCAAGGCCCGGACGCGGCTTTCCTTCGCCTCTCGGGTCGGGATCGCTCACCCGGCCCACGCGCGACACGCCAGAACAGCGCGCCGCCCCCCCCGCATCAGCCCGGCCTGTGCCGTCTCCCGTGCAAGGGTCGGTATTGTGACAAGGTGACCCCACCCTGTCCACTCGGGCGATGATCACCCCGGCAACTTCATCCCCCGAACCGAACGTCGAACGACCCGGTGCGTACGTACTGCGCCCTCCGCGGGGTGGCCGTCGGCCTCGCGGGCGCGCAACGCCGCCCTTCCCCTCCCCAGGGCGCTTTGATGTACGCTCTGTTCGCGGCTATGTTCGTCGGCCACGTGGAGATTCCGTCCCCCGCATGATCACGCAACTCCTCGCCATCTCCAAAAACGCCTTCGTCGAGAGCGTCCGACAGCCCATCCTCGTCGTGCTCGTCCTCCTCTCGGGCGTGCTGCAGGTTTTCAACACGTGGAACGCCGCCTACAGCATGGCGGACACCGAGAGTTCCCAGGTGTCCGGCGACACTAAACTCTTGTTTGACATTGGCTTAGGAACCATTTTCGTCATCGCCACACTTCTGGCCGGGTTCATCGCCACCGCCGTCATTTCCCGCGAGATTGAGAACAAGACCGTCCTTACGGTGGTCAGCAAACCCATCGGCCGCCCCACACTGATCCTCGGGAAGTACCTCGGCGTGGCCGGGGCCATCATGGCCTCGGTCCTGATCATGCTCGTCTTCCTCATGCTCGCCTTGCGGCACGGGGTCATGTCCACGCGCGCCGATCAACTCGACGGCCCGGTCATCTTCTTCGGCATCGGCTCGGTCTTCCTCGCCATCCTCCTTTCCGGGTGGTGCAACTTTTTCTACGGCTGGAACTTCCCGCAGACCGTCATGGCCTTCCTCGTGCCGTTCACCCTGATCGCCTACCTCCTTGTTCTGTTCTTCGACCCACGCTGGCGACCCCAGCCCCTGGACCACGATTTCAAGGGTCAGATCGCCATCGCGTCCGCGTGCCTCGCCCTCGCCGTCCTTGTGCTGACCAGCGTCGCCCTCGCCGCCTCCACGCGCCTCGGGCAGGTCATGACCATCCTCGTGTGCCTCGGGGTGTTCCTCGCCGCGCTCCTTTCCAACTACGTCCTCGGCCGGCACGTCTTCTCAAACACCATCGTCGGGGAAGTCCGCGATGTTGCCCTTGACAATGAACGCGGCGATCTTGAACTCCGCGCGGGCGACTACCTGCGCATCTCCCTGACCCGACCACCCCAGCGGCTGGTCGAGATCGGCAACCCCCTCTACATCAGCCCCAGCCCCAACGGGTTCCCCATGCTCAACATGAACGATTACGGCCGGTTCCGGGGCGATATCACCGATCTGAACGCCGTGGCCTCCTCGGCCGTCCCACCCGGACTGGCCGTCGCTGAGGTGCAGGGCACCACGCTCCGTGTACGCCGCGTAGGTCCCGGCGGTCCCGACTCGCTCCGCATGGTCCGCATGCCCGAGAAGGGTGACTTTGCCTTCCAGGAACCCACCCGCATCAACACCCCGGCCCTTGTCGCCTGGGGCGTGGTGCCCAATCTTCAGTTCTTCTGGCTTCTCGACGCTGTATCTCAGAATCGCCCGGTTCCGCGGTCCTACCTGGGGCTGGTCAGCCTGTACGCCCTCTGTCAGATCGGAGTGTTCCTATCATTGTCCGTCATCCTGTTCCAGCGGCGAGACGTCGGCTGAGCGGGATCTCGACCAGCAGCGGCATCCGCCGCGGAGTGTGATTCATGGCCAAGCAGCGTCAATCGTTCGATGAATCTACCAAATCGGAAGGCTCGGGCGGTGGGTCGTCCAAGGGCGGCAATACCGTCAAGTTGATCGTCGTCCTCGTCGCGCTTGCCGCGGCCGGCGGACTCCTCGCGTGGCACTTCGGCCTCCTCGACCGCCCCGAGCCTCCCCCGCCCCCGCTCGAAGCCTCCACCGATCCGGACACTCAAAAGGCCATCGAGAAGTCCGCTGAAACCAACAAGCAACTCGAACGCATCCGCAAGGCCCCGTCCGGCTCCTGATCCGATCGACCCGCATCAGCGCGGTTGCGTAAACGGCGATCCCGGTGTGTAAGGCATCGGGAACACGCCGCGCACGCGCGTGGTTCGCCCAGTTCCAGTCACACGCTCACCGATCAACCCGGCTCCCCCGGCGGTCGGCCTCAACCGGACCACCACACGGTCATCGCCCGGATAGTTCGGGTCGTAAATGCAAAGGTCGATCGCGCCATCCATGAGGCGTTCATACCCGAACGCAACCACCTGGTGATTGCTCCACAGCGGGCCGATGCGGCTGCCCGGCGCCCGGGCATTTGCCCGCGCACGGACATGAACCAACCCGAGGGGGACCACTTCCCCACGATCGAGCCTGCCCAGAATCCCGGGCAACGCCAGCGCCGTCAACGTCGCCGTGCTTTCTCCCTCGACACTTTCGTCCGGCAGGTTCATCCATGTCCAGAACGCCGCGACCATGACACCACCATCGCCCAGCGACTCGACCTGCCGTCGGTACAGGTGCTCGTACAAGGGCGTGCCGGGCGTGGGGGCCATCGCGTCCATCGGCATGGGCACGCCCGCGAGGTAGTGGTCCGCCGCGGTCAGCGACATCCCCCCGCACAGCCCGAACGTCGCCGGGATGTTCCGCCCCACCGGGCCGGCCAGGAGTGCACCGATCGGGTTCCCCGGGTCACGAAGGGATGCGGGCAGGGGAGAGCCTGCGAAGTGGTTCACGAAGCGGAAACCATGCTCACTCGGCCGGAACGCGCGTTGCGCGGGCTGTGCGGGGCGCGTGTCCGGCCTGTTCGTCGCCGGTTGATTCGCGGAGCACCCCGCCAACGTCAGCAGACATGTCAGGATCAGCACGCGCATGCCCCAGCGTAGCGCCGCGCTGCATCCCGCCGGACCGCGGGGTGGTATTCTCTCCGCGCGTGGAACCCCATCGTCCCAAGCCGAGCATGCCGCGAATCTGCGTGCAGTGTGCGTCCGCGCTCGCGAACGAATCCGTCCTGCTCGGCACCGATGGGCGATGGTGGTGCCGCGCGTGCCTGTCCGCTCACATGCGGGCCGCCCGTCGCACGTCGACCGCCGCCGCGTCCGCACCGGCCGCGGATATTGCCCTTGCCGATCCCGCCGTCGGGGGACGCACGCGCGCGCCCTGCCCGAAGTGCGGTGGCACCCTTGTCGTCGGGCAACCCGCGTGCGCCCGGTGCGGGTACGACCCGCGCGACGTGCCCCTCGAACCCTCCAAAGCCGAGGCGATGCTCGGCGACTTCGACCCTGACGCCACACCGTCGGAACAGCGCGAGCGCAAGAAGCCCAAACCCCCGCCCCCAAAGCCCAAGGAGCCGACCTGCACCGAATGCCACTACGTATTGACGGGCGTGCCCGCAAGGCCCGAGGGAGGACGGGTATGCCCGGAATGCGGGCACCTCAACCGCGTCATCACGCGCAGCGAGACGCTCGAAGAAGATTCTCGAGAGGTCACGCGCTGGTCGTACCTCAAGCCCGCCCTCATGATCGCCGGGGGTCTCCCGGTGTACGCACTGTGCCTCATGCTTCAAGGCTGGTGGCAGGGTGGGTGGCAGGGGGCGCTGACCGGCCCCATGCGGGCCGCCGGATCGCGAGGCTGGACACTCGCGCTGCAATCCCTCGGGCTGGGCCTGGGGCTGTATGTCTGGTCCGTCGGCGTCGCGTTCGTCATGACCGCGGTGCTCGGCGTGGTCTGGACCGGCGTTTCCACCACGTTCCGCATCATGGCCTTGTCCATCGCCGGGCTGCTCGCCGTCGCGTTCGCGTGCGGCTCGGTCCTGTTCTTGATACCTCTGCCGCTGCCGTGGTGGGCGATCTATGCCTTCTGTGCGCTGGGGTACTCCTGGTACCTGGGCGAACTCCTCGACCTCGATTTGCATGAGGCCTTTGTGGTGACGTTCCTCACCGCCGCGGGAATCTGGGCTTCGGGCGTGGGTCTGGCTCTCATGCTGTAGCCCGGGACGAATCGCTCGAAGCGCGGTATGCTGTCCGGCCCGCGGGATGGCCCGACGGGTGGGAGTGCGCCATGGCCGACGCGGGGACCACCAAGGTTTGTTCGGTGTGCGGGATCGATGTGAGCAATCGGCCGCGCGTGAAGGACGCGGCCGGTCGCTACATGTGCCAGGACTGCCTCCAGAAAGCCAAGGCCGCCCGGGGTGCCCAGACCGCCCCCAAGCCCAAGCCCCCGGCCACCACCACGGCCTCCCCCACGGGTGAAGACGACAACTCTTTCCTGCTCAGCCTCGGGGGGAAGGACTCGGTCGCGTCCAAGGGCGTTCAACTCTGCCCCGAGTGTGGCCGTGCCATGGATCACGGGGCCGTCGTCTGCGTCGGGTGCGGGTACAACACCTCCACGGGGAAGCGGCTCCAGGTCAAAGTGCAGAAGGCCGAAAAGCCCAAGGGTGAGGCGAAGGCGAAGTCCGGCGGGGGCGAGACAAACCCGCACCTCTACGGCGTGGCCATGCTCGCGGGGGTCGCGATTTTCGCCGGGGCCGCGTTCTACGTGAAGGAACTCGCGGTCGTCTACCTCGTCGTCGCGCTGATCGCGATTCTCGTCTCGCGCATCTGGGCGCTGATCGCCGCATGGCAGGACACGACCTGGAAGGGAGTCATCATCCTGATCGGATGGTTCTTCGGGCTGCTGTGGCTGTATGAACTCTACTGGGTTGCCGTGGAAGCCGAGAACGTCGTGATGAAGTGGTTCTGGTTCTCGTCATTGCTGGCGGGCATCTCGGCGATGGTGATCCAGATGATGGCCGCGGGCGGGGGCGGGTTCTAGAAACCGCAACGCCCCGCTCGCAAGGAACGGGGCGTCGCCGGGGTGTGGTCTCCACAGGGTGGAGTGGGTTTCATGGCCGCCGCCGGGGCGCGGAACATTCCGCGTTCGCCCGACGGCGAATGGTGCTATCGAGTCTTGCCGGCCCGCGGGCGGGGGTCGATGTACCCCATCCGCACCAGGAACGACGCGGCTTCTTCGACCTCGAACCGCGTGAAGTCGCACATGATGCGCGGCTGCTCAGGACTGCCGAGCAGGTCCGTCGGGTAGATCTTCTTGCCGGCGTGCTCCGCGGAATATTCCTCGACCGCTTTCAGCACCGCGACGGCCGCTTCCACCAGCCGTTCCGGCGTGATCTGTTCGCGTGGGGTGTTCATCGTGAACCCTCCTTGCTCCTCTTTGAATCGACCGAACCCGTGTGCGGCTTGCAATCCCTGCACTCACCGTTGTACACGCCCATCCCATTCGTTGTTCGCGCTCGGACGGATGCACCTTGTCACACGATCGTCACACCCACGGTTCCCCCATTTTCTACTTCACCGCAACTCGCGCTAATACCGGGGTTTGTGCACAACACCCGCGCAATCGGAAACGTCCCCCTCCAAGATTGCCACATGG
Source organism: Phycisphaerae bacterium (assembly GCA_022180725.1). GTDB lineage: Bacteria > Planctomycetota > Phycisphaerae > Phycisphaerales > UBA1924 > RI-211. The sequence goes on along the minus strand of BQMO01000019.1, from coordinate 8,429 downwards.
CTTGAGCACCCCACGGGACGGCTCGATACTCGTGCTGCCGGTGACCTTCGTCGCCGGCATCGTGAAGGGTCCAATAACGTGCCTCCCAGCCCTACCGAACGAGTGCTTGCCTGCCAGACCTTGCCCAGTCTCCCGGCCGTGGCGATCAAGGTGCTTGAACTCACGCGTGACCCGCAGGTTTCCATCGCGCGCATAGCACAGACCGTCCAGAACGATCCGGCGCTGACGACCAAGGTGCTCCGGACCATCAACTCCAGTTTCTACGGCCTGACCACGCCGTGCCCCAATGTCAGTCGCGCCATGACGTTGCTCGGGCTGAACACCGTCAAGTCCATCGTGCTGAGTTTCAGCCTGGTGGACATGTCGCGGACGGTGGGCGGTGGCGAGCCGTTCGACCTGACCGGGTATTGGAGGCGAGCGATCTACAGCGCCGCGGCCGCACGGGCTTTGGCCCTCGCCACCCGCGCGTGCGACCCCGACGACGCGTTTGTGGGTGCGCTGATCCAGGATGTCGGCATGCTCGCGGGGTTTGCGGCGTTGCGAGGGGATTACACCCGAGTCACGTCTGCCGTCGGCCTCGATCACGACGCACTCGCCGCTCTGGAACGCTCGGAACTCGGCTTCGACCACGCCCGAGTCGGCGGGATGCTCGCCCAGCGATGGAAACTGCCCCCGGAACTGGCCGATTGCATCGCGCACCATCATCACCCCGAGGCCGCTCCGCCCCGATCGGAATCCATCGTGCGCACGGTTGCGCTCGGCGGGTATGCCGCGGGGGCCCTTACGCACCCGGAACCCAAGCCGAAACTCGGGTCGTTTATCGTGTCGGCGCGCAAGTGGTTCGGGATCGACCAGGCCGCGGCGCGCGAGATCATCGAGGCGGGCGCGCGGGGGGCGCGCGAACTCACCAAGACAATGGACGTCACCACGGGCGACCCGCCCGACGTCGCCGCGATCCTGCTGGATGCCAACGAGCAGATCGCCGCCACACAGGAGGCCCTCGCCGAAGAACAAGCCGCCCTCCGCCGCACCAACGAGGAGCTCTCCAAGCGCGCCACGACCGACGGACTGACGGGCCTGTTCAACCGCGCGTCCTACGACCGGGAACTGCACGAATCGATGAAGCGCTGCAAGGCGGCCGGGCAGCCGATCTCGGTCATCTTCCTCGACGCCGACAAGTTCAAGAGCGTGAACGACCAGTTCGGGCACCAGGCCGGCGACGCGGTGCTCATCGAGACCGCGAAACGCCTCCGCGAGGTTTCCGAGAAGATTGGCACGCTCTGCCGCTATGGCGGCGAGGAGTTCGTGCTCGTCATCCCCGGCGCCTCCCTCGACAAGGCGCGCAAGGTCGGCGAACTGCTCCGTGTGGCCATCGAGCGGCGCCCGTTCGACCTCGCCGCGTACGACATCCCCGGCGTGGTGCTCCAGCGCACGATCAGCGTGGGTGTCGCCACGTGCGAGCCCGGCGCTCCCAGCGGACAATGGACCCCCGAACACCTGACGCACCACGCCGACGAGGCTGTCTACGCCGCCAAGCAGGCGGGACGAAACTGTGTGCAATGGAAGGACACGCAGGGCATCCTGGGAGCAGTCGAGACATCGGCGGGGATCCCGACCGCCACGCCGCGCCGCGTCCTCGTGGTGGACGACGACCCGTTCTCCATCCGCATCATCGAAACCGCCATGCGGTCCCGTCGTGAGTTCATCGTGACCGCCGTGATGAGCCGCGAGGAGGCCCTCGCGGCGCTCGCGGCGCCCGCGACGTTCGACCTCGTCCTCATGGACCGGAACCTCGGCTCGGTCAGCGGGATCGACGTCATCCGCGAAGTCCGAGCCTCCCGTCCGTCCACCGAGGCGGTCTTTGTGCTCATGTCCGGGCGCACCAGCCCGCGGGTGTGTGCCGAGGCCACCGCCGCCGGCGCCGCCGCCTTCATCGATAAGCTCGACTTCTCCACCAATACCGCAGCCTGTCTTGATCGGTTGCTATCGCTCGCCCGGCCTACGGCCATGGCCGCGTAACCGTCATCCCCGTAACTTCACGATCGTCCGCGTCAGGTCCGCCGCGATCGCCTCGACCGTGGCGCGCACCTTCGCGTCCTTCAACGAACCGTCCGCGTCGAACGCCTCGTGCGCCCGCGACAGGGCATACTGCTGCGGCAGCACCAGCACGTTGATGTTTCCCAGAATCGCCCGCAGGTGCACCAGCCCGCGCAGGCCCCCCAGCGCCCCCGCCGACGCCGCGTACAACGCCGCCACCTTCCCCGTGAACGACGCCAGCGGCGCGTGCGGCGGATCGCCCCGGCTCGCCCAGTCGATCGCATTTTTCAGCATCGGGGTCAGCGAACTGTTGTACTCGGGCGAGGCGATAATGAACCCGTGATGGTCCCGCATCAGCGCCTGGAGGTGCTTCACCCCGGCCGGCAACCCCTGCGATGCCTCCAGATCCTCGTCGAACAGCGGCAGCGCCAGGTCGCGCAGGTTCACGTGCGTCACCTCGGCGCCCGTGGCCGACGCGCCACGGCCCGCGGCGTGCGCCAACTTCGTGTTGAACGAACCCGCGCGGGCACTCCCGGCCATCACCAACACCCTCGGCGTGAAACTCATATCGTGCTCCAGTGCCACGAGTGTACCGCGTCTCCGACACCAGGCCCGGCCCCCACGCACGCCGCGATCGGGTATGCTTTCCGCATGAAGTCCGCGGGTGATTCCACCTCCGTGACCCCGATCGCCGGGCCGGCCAAGTGGGCCGCCGTGGCCGTCCTTTCCGCCTTTGCAGGATCGGCGTTGACCTATGCCTTGGTGTCGCGCGGCCCGACGCCGTTGATGATTCAACGCCCCGCGCCAACCCTCGCGACGATCACCCCCCCACCCCACGCACCTCCCCAACCGACGTCACGCGGACCTCTCGACGTTCCGCCGATCGAGAAACCGGCGAGTGACGCCGTACCGTCGGAACCGCCCGTGGCGGACGCCTCGCGCACAGAGCCGGCCACACTACCGCCGGCGGCTATCCACGCCTCAGCGGTCGCGCCCCGGAAGATCAACCTCAACACCGCGACCCAGGCCGAACTCGAACTCCTCCCCGGCATCGGCGAAAAATCCGCGCAACGCATCATCGCGTACCGCGCCGCGAAGGGCCGATTCATGTCCATCGCCGACCTCGACAAGGTCGAGGGCATCGGCCCAAAGATCCTCGCCCGGCTTGCCCCGCTCGTCACGGTGGATTGAACCTGAACACCCCGCGCCGGGTACCATCGGTCAACCCATCAGCACGCCCGGCCGCGACGGTTCGCGTCCGCGGTGTGCGCCTGCGCGCCCCACCCCGTGCCCATCGATCTGCTCACGCTCCTTCAGGAATCGCCTTCGATCACGGCGCTGGCCGACGCGCTCGCCTTACGACGGCGAGCCGTCGCCACCGGGCTGGTCGGGTCCGCCGGCGTGCTCGTCGCCGGCGCGCTGGCCCGTCGGCTTGCCCGCCCGGTGATCGTGGTGACTGCGCACCTCGACGACGCCGACGAAGCCGCGGACGAACTCGCGCCCAGCGGCCTGCCCATCCACCGGTTCCCCGCCCTGGAGGCGCTTCCGGGTGAATCCGCCGTCGCCGCCGATCTCTTCGCGGAACGCCTCACGATCGCCCGTGCCGCGTCCACGATCGCGGGCCCGGCCATCGTGCTCTGCCCGATCCAGGCGCTGATGCAGTCAGTGCCCGCGCCCAGCGCGATGGACATGTTGATCCGACGCGTCGAGAAAGGCCGCGATCTCCGCCTGCTCGACCTGACGCAGTGGCTGCTGAGTGCGGGGTACGCACGCGTTGACGCCGTTCAGGAAGTCGGCGACTTTGCACAACGGGGCGGCATCCTCGACGTGTTCCCGCCCGGCGGGGCGGGCGTGCCCCTGCGCCTGGATTTCTTCGGCGACACCATCGACCGCCTCGCCGAGATCGACCCGGACTCGATGGCCAGCGACCGCGAGATTCCCGCGGCCGATCTTCCCGCCGCCGACCCCGCCCGCCTGCGCCCCGACGACCGCGGGGTAAGTTTTCTGGAACTGCTCCCGCGCGACGCGGTGGTTCTTCTCTTCGAGACGATGGAGATCGTCGAGCAGGGTCGCGGGTATTACGAACGTCTGTCAGAATCCAAGGGCATCTTCGGCCCGCCCGCCGTGCTCCAAGCCCTCGAATCGCGGTTCCACGCGCTGGCCGAGGTCAACCAGTTCTCGGCCGGAGCCGCCGCGGCCGACGTGCGTCTGGATCTTCCCGCCTCGCCGCTTCCCGCGTTTCCTCACGACGCCGCCGAGGCCGTCGGGGAACTCGCCTCGCTCGCGTCGCAAGAGCACACGCACGTCACGGTGTGCTGCCAGAACGACGGCGAGCGGCAGCGCCTGGCGGAGCTCCTCGACCAGTTCGCGCCCGGCCACGCCGGGCGTATCACCGGCGTGGTGGCCTACCTCCACCGCGGCTTCACATGGCGCGGTGATCCCTCGCCGGTTCACCTCGTCCCCTACCACGAACTGCTCTCCCGCTTCACCGTCCGCCGACGCGCCACCCGCCTGAAGGCCGGGCGCGCCATGGACACCTTTCTCGACTTCGAGGATGGCGACTACGTCGTGCACGCGGACCACGGCATCGCCCGCTACGCCGGGCTGCACCTCATGACCCCGCGCGACGTGCCGGCGTACGCGGCCCCCGGCATCCGCCGAGCACCGCCCGAGCCCGAGGAGTATCTCACGCTCGAGTTCGCGGGCAACGCGAAACTCCACGTGCCCGCGACCCAGATCGACAAGGTGCAGAAGTACGTCGGCGGGTTCCACGGCAAGCCCCCGCTCTCGGTGCTCGGCGGGCAGAAGTGGAAGAACCAGAAGGACCGCGTCGCCGAGAGCGTGCGAGACCTCGCCGCGGAACTCATGCGCGTGCGAGCCGCCCGCGAGCACCTGCCCGGCGTGGCCTTCCCCGCGGACACGCCCTGGCAGCGCGAGTTCGAGGCTGAGTTTCCGTACGACGAGACCGAAGACCAGCTCGCCGCCCTCGCCGAGATCAAGAAGGACATGAGCCGTCCCCGCCCGATGGACCGACTGATCTGCGGCGACGTGGGCTTCGGCAAGACGGAGCTCGCGATCCGCGCCGCGTTCAAGTGCGTCGAGTCCGGCCGCCAGGCCGCCGTGCTCGTGCCCACGACCGTGCTCTGCGAGCAGCACGAGCGCACGTTCAAGTCGCGCTTCGCCGGCTACCCCTTCCGCATCGAAAGCATCTCGCGCTTCAAGACCGACGCGGAGGTTCGCGCCGTCCTCGAGGCCCTGAAAAAGGGCCATGTCGATCTCATCATCGGCACACATCGGCTTCTGGGCCAGGACGTGCACTTCGCGGACCTGGGGCTGGTCGTTGTCGACGAGGAGCAGCGATTCGGCGTGGAGCACAAGGAGGCCCTGCTGCGGCTGCGCCTGACCGTGGACGTGCTCACCCTCTCCGCCACGCCCATCCCGCGGACCCTGCACATGGCGATGCTGGGCATCCGCGATATTTCGAGCCTGACCACCGCGCCGCTCGACCGTCGGGCGATCGTCACCGAGGTCATCCCGTACAACGCGCTCCGCGTCCGCCAGGCCATCCAGCGGGAACTCGCCCGCGAGGGGCAGGTCTTCTACGTCCACAACCGCGTGCACGACATCCAGAGCAAGGCCGACGACGTCCGCCGGCTCGTGCCCGACGCGCGCGTGGTCTTCGGCCACGGGCAGATGGCTCCGCATGAACTCGAAGAGGTCATGCTCCGCTTCATCCGCCGCGAGGCCGACATCCTCGTGGCCACCACCATCATCGAGTCGGGCATCGACATCCCCACGGCCAACACGATGATCATCGACGACGCCGACCGATTCGGGCTGGCGGATCTCCACCAACTTCGCGGGCGCGTCGGCCGCTCCAAGCACCGCGCCTATTGCTACCTCCTGCTCCCCGACGACCGCATCGTGAAGGAAGTCGCGCAGAAGCGCCTGAAGGCCATCGAGCAGTACTCGATGCTCGGCGCGGGGTTCAAGATCGCCATGCGCGATCTTGAAATACGCGGAGCGGGCAACATCCTCGGCCCCGAGCAGTCCGGGCACATTGCCGCCGTGGGCTACGAGATGTACTGCCAGCTCCTCGAATCCGCCGTGCGAACCTTGGCGAACGAGCACGCCCCGCCCGCCCCGACGGGCACGACCATCGAGATCGGCGTGTCGGCCCTCATCCCCAAGGCGTACATCCCGTCCGACGCCCGCCGTCTCGAGGCCTATCGCCGCCTTGCCTCCGCCGCCGACCCCGACGCCCTGGCCCGCGTCCGGGCCGACCTGCACGACGCGTACGGCCAGCCGCCCAAGCCCGCGCATCGCCTGCTCGACCTCGCGGAAATCCGCATCGCGCTCGCCGGGCAAGGCGTGCGCACGCTCACCATCCGCGAGCGAGACCTGGTGTTCCTCGTCGAACGCACCGACCCGGTCGCCGCATTGCTCCGCCGACACGCCCCGCGCGGGGATGAGTCCGTGGTCGCCCTGCCGCCCAAGCCGGGCGAGCGCCTTGCCGAGGTGTACTTCCGCCCGCCCGCCAACGCCCTCGCCGAGCCGGACACGCTGCTCGCGATTCTCCGCCGGCGTCTGGGCCTCACCGCCGAGCCGCCCGCGACGCCGGCGTCGTCGATTCCCGCGTCAACGTCGGGTCGTACACTGCCGCCGAAAGGAATGACGCGTCGCCGACGCAATACCTGAGTTCGACATGACCGACACCAACCCCGTCTCACCCACGCCGGAGCACGCCCCGGTCATCGACCGCAAAGTAACGGCCCTGAAGCGTCGCCTGGTTCGCGAGGCCACCCTCGCCGTTTCGATGCTCGAACGGGCCATCGCCGCCCTCTGGACGCTCGACGTCAACGCCGCCCGCGATGTCCGCCTCTCCGACGACCAGGTCGACGTGGAGGAAATTGCCATCGAGCAGGAGTGCTACGAGGTGCTCGCCCTGCGTGCGCCTTACGCCCACGACTTCCGCATCGTCACGTTCGTGCTGCGCGCCAACATCCTCGTCGAACGCGTCGGCGACCACGCCAGCGGGGTCGCCAAGATGGTCCAGCGCATCGCCGCCCTCGCCGGGCCGACGCCCCCGACATGGCCCACCGCGCTGCGCGAACTGGGCGAACGCGTCCCCGCGCTCTGCCACACCACGCTCCGGGCCGTCAACGACGAGGACACCGACGCCGCCCGGCGCATCGTCGCGGGCGACCCCGTGATCGATCAACTCGAAAAACGCCTCTTCGAGGAAACCGTCGAACTCATGCAGGGCGGGCCTCACGGCGACGCCGACCTGCCCATCGGGCTGCTCGTCTACCGCGTGGGCCGCGAGCTCGAACGCGTGGGCGATCTCATGGCCGACCTCGCCGAGGACGTCGTCTACATGCGCACCGGCGAGATCATCCGCCACGCCAAGCGCCGCTCCAAGACCCCCACCCGCTGATCAGCGCCGTTCCGTCCGCGCCTGAACTTCCAACCGCCCCGGCCTTGGCGTCAGCGCCAGCACCCGCACCCGCCGCGCCCCGTCCACCGCCATGCCTGCCTCGGGCGACACCGGCCTCTCGCCGCTCAACACGCCGGCGAACTTGCCCAACCCCGACGGCCACGCCGCGCGCACCGCCGCCACCGGCACCCGCAGCCGCCCGATCCACACGCCGCGCACATCCAGCCACAGCCCGCCGTCATCCACACGCGGCTTCATCTCCACCACCACCACGCGCCCCCCGCCGCCGATTTCCACCGCCGCACGCATCACTCCGTCCAACAGCACGACCCGAGGCGGGGACACCCGTTCCGGCCAGCGCTCGCCCCGATTCTCCAGCCACTTCACCAGCCGCGCCTCCAGCCACGCGTTCACGTCCTCTTCGCTCAGCGCCACAGTCCATGGCGCCTCCTCCGCGCGCACCGCGGACAGTTCCGTCACCACAGCGTTCTCGATCCGCTCCGCCCGTACCGCCGCGTCTGGCGCCTGCGCGGCCTGCCACCACTCCGGCTGCGTGCTCGCGAGCCACCACGAACCACACGCCGCCACCGCGAGCGCCGCCGCGCCCCAACACGCCACCCGCTTCACTCGCGCCCATCCCCGTCTGGCCATACGACAGCGTAGGGAACAATGCCATCAATCCTGCCGAATCCACGGGTTGACACCGGGGGGGGGGGGGGGAACCAACGGGCTTGTCCTTGTATGCTGGTTTACCGGGGCACCCCCTCTTCGGTTTTCCGCGTGGCGCCCCTGTTCGGGTGTCCCCACAACGCCGCTCCCAAGATCCAAGCTGTGCCTTTTTTGTGAACCCCAACCGGCCCGGCCCCTTCCCACACCTTTGCGGGCCGGGGCAGCAGTGGCGAACCGCGACCTCCAAACCCCCCACCTCGCTTCCCCTTTAACCCCTATTCCCATG
>BQMO01000018.1 GCA_022180725.1 Phycisphaerae bacterium | reverse complement strand
GCGGCGCGGCGACGGCGCGATTCAATGTGGGCACGCGGTGGCGGCGTGCGCGGGGGCGTGTTGGCCGAGCGCCCCGATCCACTCGAAGAGCGTGCGGACCGAGCGGGCCAGGGTGGCCTCCGCGTCGGGCGCGTCCTTGAACCACAGGCGGTCGAACTCATGGACGAGCCATCCGTCGTACCCCGCGCGGGCGAGGGATGCGACGCTGTCGCGCGCGTGCAGGTCGCCGTCACCCAGGGCGCACGGCACGCCGCGCTTGAAGTCCTGGATCTTCACGCACACGAGGCGGTCGCCCAGGACGTTGACGGCGTCGGCGGGGTTCTCGCCCGCGGCGCGGCCGACGCCCACGCTGTACGCCGCGCCCACCAGCGGGCTGTTCACGCGGTCGAGCAGGTCGGCGAGGTCGGCGGCGGTGGCGAAGGAGCCCCCGTTTTCGAGCATGAGGCGCACGCCGCTCTTGTCGCAGTGATCGGCGGCCTGTCGCAGGCGATCGACGATGCGGGCCACGGCGCTGGTGCGCGTCTCGTTTCCTTCGATCTCGAACCCGAAGACGCGGATGAAGGGGCACTCGAGCGAGATGGCGAGGTCGACCGCGCCGTGGGCCTCGCGCACGTCGCGGCGGGTGTCGAGCAGATGCCCGAGCACCGGCGGGGTGACGGGGCGATCGAATCGGATGGAGGTTGCGATCGACACGATGGAGACGCCGGCGCGTGAGAAGAGGGCGCGGGCTTTGGCGGGCGCGGTGAGGGCGGGGTCGCAGGCGATCGGGCGCGAGCCGAAACCGAACGAACGGAGTTCGACCCCGAGAAAGCCCCACGCCTTGGCGCGTTGGGCGATGCGGGGAAGGGTCCAGTCGGGGACGCCCACGGTGCTGAAGGCTGGTTTCATCGTGCGTTCCATGCGTGCGGTTGCCCGGCGTTCGGGGACCATCGTACGTCTGTTCGGGGCGGGCGTGGCGGATGGAACCGCCGGACGCGGGGCGCATCGGACGGGGAGGAAACAGCGGTGTGGGGCCGAGAACACGCACGGCCCACACGCCGAACTCGCACGCCACGCCGGCACGCGCGGCGCCCGCGGCACAGGCCGCGTCGGCGACCCTACCGACGTGGCCGAATGGCGGCGGGGTACGCGGGCGAATTCGATACTGGAGGCTGAGCGTGGGCCTCGGTGTGGGGTGAGGAGGAGCCGTGCTCGCCGACATGCTCGAACGCGTTCGCCAAGGTGGGTCGGGGCTGCTTCGCGGGGTGCTCCTCGCGGGGGTGGTGCTGGCGATGGGGGCGTGCGTGCACGGGCGGCGTGAGGCGTTCTTCGAGGCCCGGGCCGCGGTCGTCTCGCCGCGCGAGGGCGACGGCTCGGCACGGATGGCGCTGTGGCCCATGACGGCGGACCGGCATGCGCAGGTGTCGCGGCTGACGGAATCACGCGAGCCAAACCCGGGGCGGTGATCGCCTCGGGGGTCGGCGGGGCGGGTACGCTCATGGCATGAGCACGCCCAACACCAGCGGGATGACCACGGACCTGCACGGGAAACTCGACTACGGGTCATACCTGATGCTCGACCGCGTCCTCTCGGCCCAGCAGCCGCTGTCGTCGCCCCAGCACCACGACGAGCTGCTCTTCATTGTGCAGCACCAGACGACGGAACTGTGGTTCAAGTTGCTGATCCACGAGTTGAAGGAGGCGATGCGGCTGGTGCGCGAGGACCACCTGGAGTCGTCGTTCAAGATTCTCGCGCGGGTGAAGCACATCCAGTCGCAACTGCTCCAGCAGTGGAGCGTGCTGGCGACGCTGACGCCCAGCGAGTACGTGCAGTTCCGGCACGTGCTGGGCCCGGCGAGCGGCATCCAGAGTTACCAGCACCGGATCATCGAGTTCATGCTGGGGCGCAAGGACGCGCGGATGCTCGCGGTCTTTCAGCACAAGCCGGAGGTCCACGGGGCGGTGAAGGCGGCGTTGGAGGCCCCGAGCCTGTACGACGAGTTCCTGCGGCACCTGGCCCGGGTGGGCTACGCGATCCCCGCCGAGGTACTTTCGCGCGACGTGACGCAGCCGCACGCCCCGCACGCGGGGGTGGTGTCGGCGTTCCGGGAGGTCTACGAGAACCCCGGCGCACGGTGGGACGCGTATGAGATGTGCGAGAAACTGGTGGACGTCGACGAGGCGTACTCGCTGTGGCGGTACCGGCACATGAAGGTGGTGGAGCGGGTGATCGGGTTCAAGCGCGGCACCGGGGGCACGGCCGGCGTGTCGTACCTGAAGCAGATGGTCGATGAGCGGCTCTTCCCCGAACTGTGGGACGTCCGGACGGAGATCAAGGAAGTGGGGCGGGTGGGTTGAACGCGTCGCGCGCGAGCCGCGCCCGGGCCGAAGCGGATTACACGCAACGAGCCGCGACTGTCAGGGAGCGGAATTCACCTTCATTCCGGTCGACGAGCCGCGACCGTCAGCGGAAAACAACTCGTCCGCTTATTCAAAGACGCTTCAGAAACGCCGCGAAGCGATCCATGCCCTGTTCGATCTGGTGTTCCGAGCACGCGAAGGAGATGCGGAGGTGGTTCTTGCCGCACCCGCCGAAGTCTTCGCCGGGCACGAAGGCGACGAGGGCCTCATCGAGGAGCGCTTCGGACATTTCCAGGGCCGAGTTGATGGGCTTGCCCTTGGGCGACACGGTTCCGAAGTACGCCGAGACGTCGGGGAAGGCGTAGAACGCGCCGGTGGCCTTGGCCGTCTTCAACTTCGGGATCGCGCCCAGGAGACGGTTGATGAGTTCCGCGCGCCTGGCGAAAGCCTCGCGCATGCGTTCGACATCGGCTCCGCACTCTTTCAGCGCGACGGGAATGGCGGGGTACGTAAAACTCGTGTTGTTCGTCGAGATTTGGCCCTGCAGGGTGCTCATCGCCTGGATGAATCGCTTGCCGAACTCGCCGCTCGTCCCGGTGTACCCCACGCGCCAGCCGGTCATGGCGTAGGCCTTGGAGAGGCCGTTGAGCGTGATCACGCGCTCGGCGATCTCCGGGACGCTGCCGATGGAGAAGTGGGGGATGCCCCCGTACGCGATCTTCTCGTAGATCTCGTCGGAGATGACGACCAGGTCGGGCGCGGTTGCCGCGGCCTCGTGGACGACCCGCGCGATGGCGCGGAGGTGATCGGGCGCGTACATGGTCCCGCACGGGTTGCTCGGGGAGTTGAGGATGAGCACGCGCGAGCGCGGCGTGATGGCGGCGCGTACCTGCTCGGGCGTGGCCAGGAAGCCGTTCGCAGGGCCGGTGGGCACCTCGACGACACGCCCGCCGGCGAGTTCGGCGATCGGCGCATAACTCACCCACGCCGGCACGGGCAGGATGACTTCCGGCGGCGCCTCGCCGGGGCGGGGTTCATCCAGCAGGCAGTGGAGCGCGACGAAGAGTTGGTGCTTGCCCCCCGCGCCGATGGCCACGTGCTCGGACGTGCAGTTGGGAATCCCATTCTCGCGGGTGAACTTCTCGGCGATGGCCGCCCGGCTGTCGGGGTCGCCCAGCGTCGGCATGTACTTGGTCTGCCCGGCCTTGAGCGCCCTGATCGCGGCGTCCTTCACGATGTCGGGGGTATCAAAGTCCGGTTCACCCGCGGCGAAGGAGAGAACATCCAGCCCCTGCCGCTGCATCACCTTGGCCCGGTTCATGAACGCGACCGTGACCGACGGCTTGAGGTTCAACACGCGGCGGGCGATGGACGGGGACATGGCAAGGAGCGTATCCCGGCTGCCCGCGATGACTCGACGCCGTACGTCTCGGCCACTTCTCGAATCACCGCCCGCCCCTACGCTGAGGCCCGATGTCTTCGGCCATGCTTGCACGTATGACCTGGTTCCTCCCGCTGGCGGGGGGAATGGGGTACAGCGCGTGCATGCTGCTCGCCGGGCCGCCGCTGGGGTGGTGGCCCCTGTCGCTGGTCGCGCTCGCGCCGCTCGTGTGGGGAGCGTTGCGCGAGGGCGGGCGGTTCTGGCGCGACGGACTGCTGGCGACGGTGGGGGCGGTTCCGCTCTGGGCAGTCACGCAGTCCTGGGTGCACGAGGTCTCGGTGATGGGGTATGTGCCGCTGGTGGCGGCGCTGGCGCTGTGCGTGGGGGCGTTCGTCGCCTTGCTGGGCGGCGTTGCACGCACCATGCCGCGTTTGGCGCTGTCCCTGGCCGTGCCCGCGCTGTGGACAGGCCTCGAGTTTCTCCGCGGCGAGATCCTCTGCGGCGGGTACGCGTGGGGGTTTGTCGTGCACCCGCTGATCGATTCCCCCGGGGCGGCGCTCATGGCCTCCAAAGGCGGGGTCTATCTCGTCTCGGCGTTCGTCGCGATGCTCGTGGGGATGGCGTTCGACGTGCGCCGGGCACGTCGCGCGACCGGGCGCGTCCAGTGGCTCGCCGTGGTCACGGCCTTCGTGATGTCGGTCGTGTTCTTCGTGCCCGACCTCCGCCGCCCGCCGGCGGGGCGGTCGGTCCGCGTCGCGGTCGTGCAGACGAACATCCCGCAGAGCAACAAGATCGCGTGGACCATCGAGGAAGAACTGGCGGCGATGGCGCGGTTCGAGGCGTTGACCCGCGACGCGGCAGCGCAGCGCCCCGCGCTGATCGTGTGGCCCGAAACCATGATGCCCGGGCTGTCGCTCGAGCCGTCGGCGCTCGCGGAACTGCGGGCCAAGGGGCTGTTCTTCCGCGTGCATGAGGCCGCGGGCGAGCGCGAGGTGGACGCGGACGAGTTCGCGAAGCGGCTGTTCGCGCTCAGCCGCGAGATCGGCGTGCCGATGCTCGTGGGCGAAGAGGCGTGGGAAGGGCTGCGCATCCGCGACGGCGCGGACGGCATCCGCTTCGAGAAGGACCATCGGTTCAACAGCGTGTATCTGGTGCGGGGGGGTGCCCTCGGGTTGGAGCGGTACGACAAGATGAGCCTGACGCCCTTCGGCGAGGTCATGCCGTATGTCCGGCACTGGCCGGCGTTGCAGCAGCAACTGCTGGACCTGGCGGCGACGGGGATGGCCTTTGATTTGTCCGAGGGCCAGCGGCGGGCGGTGTTCACGATTGAAACCTCCGAAGGCCCGATCCGCGCGGTGACGCCGATCTGCTTCGAGAGCACTTCGGCGGGTGTCTGTCGGACGCTCGCGTACGACGGGGGGACCCCGCGAACGGACCTGGTGGTGATCGTGACCAACGACGGCTGGTTCGGGGACAGCGACCTTGCACGGGCGCAGCACTTGCAGATGGCCCGCTGGCGGGCGGCGGAACTCGGGGTTCCCGTCGTCCGGGCCGCCAACACAGGCATTTCTGCCGTGATCGACGCGCGCGGGCGGGTCGTCGCCTCGGGGATCGACAGCCAGCCCGGGGCCGCCCGGGTCGACGGCGTGCTGACCGCCGAGGTGACCTTGTCTGATCAGCCGACGTTCTTCGCACGCCTCGGCAATGCCGCGGGCTGGTTCTGTCTGTCGGGCGGAGTCGGCCTGGGCATCGCGGCGGCCCATCGTCGGCGAGTTCTGGCCCGAACCAGCCTCGCGGGGCCGGCGTAATCAACTCGCGTGAGTTTCCGCCGCGGACGCGGGAGTCGCCGATAATCCTGAATATGCTGCGCCCGTCCCCCCGAGGTCTTTCCATGCCCACATCCCCAACGCCGCGTTGCTCCGGTCTGGTCCTCCTGCTCGCCGCGGGGGCCTTGGGCGGGTGTGTGGACCTGCCGGGTCAGGACAAGCCCAAGGCGAGTAAGCCCGTGCCGCGCCAGCCCGCCGGCGCAACCACGCCGACGACACAGGCCGCGCCCGACCGCGTGACCGCGTCGGCGACACGGGAGCGTGCGCTGCAGACGATCGAGGAACTCGCCGTCGGGGGTGATCCGCAGACGCGGGCAAACGCGGTCGAGGCGGCGTCGTTCGCCCCGACGCGTCTCGCCGACGTGATCGCCAAGGGCCTGCGCGACGCGAACCCCGCGGTGCGTTCCGTCGCGGCGCAGTGCGTCGGGCGGACGAAACTGACGGACCTCGCGGGTGAAGTCTCCCCGCTCTTGACCGATCCCACGCCGCACGTACGACTCTCGGCGATCTACGCACAGATCGCGCTGGGGCAGGATGCGGACCGCACTCCGCTCGCGTCGGCCTTGCTCGAAAACCCGTCGCCGTGGGTTCGCCGTCACGCCGCGTTTATTCTCGGGGAGTTGGGCGACCCCAGTGCCATCTCGCTTCTCCGCGCGGCATTGCGCGATCCGTACCCGACGGCCTCCGCCGAGCAGGTCCGTGCCCTGCAACTCCAGATCGCCGAGGCCATGGCCAAACTCGGGGATGCCAACTCGCGGCAGGTGCTCCGGGCGGCGTTGTACCCCTCACGCCCGGAAGAACTCGAGGCCGCCGCGCTCGCCGTGCAGATCCTCGGCGAGATCCAGGACCGCGACGCCATCGACCAACTCATCTACCTCGCCGAGTACCGCGACCGGACCGGCCAACCCTACCCGGCCGAGGTTCGGCTGGGGATCGCGGCGGCGCTGGCGGGCATGGGACTTCCGCAGGGCAGGTTCATCGCCGACGAGTTCGCGAAGCACGAGAACCCCGTGCTGCGCGCCCAGGCCGCGTTTGTGTACGGCCGAATCGGCGGGCGTGAATCGTGGGAGCGGCTTGCCGAGTTGCTGAACGACCCGAATCCGGCGGTTCGCGTCTCCGCGGCGGCGGGTATCTTGCGCTCGTCCGCAAATCGGTAAGACCCGAACATATCCCGTGCTTGCAAGGACGCTCGCGCTCGGTTTGACAGCGAGGGGCGTTTTTGGGTACTACTGTGGTGATCCGGGAACCGGGCCGTCGGTCATGCCGCGAGGCGTGGCCGAGGGTTCATGGAGCCGGCGCTGGTCGGCCGTTCCCGCGTCCAATGAGGAGTCATCCGTGCACGCTTTGACCAAAGCCTTTGTCGTTATCGCCGCCGTGCTCGCCATCGCCCTGTCGGCCCTGGTGATCGCCTACGCCGTCAACACCGACCGCATCGCGGCCGACTACCGCAATGCCCTCGCGCAGAAGACGGCGGCGGATTCGGCCGCGGCGGACGCCAACACTCAGGCCGCCGCCGAGAAGGCCCGCCTGACCGGCGCCAACCAGAACCTCACCAACGCCCTGGCCGACCGCGAGAACAAGATCCGCGACCTGGAGCAGGAACTGGCGATTCTCCGCACGGAGAAGATGCGGGCCGAGGCCGCCCGTCAGGCCACCGAGAACCAGATCAAGGAACTCGGGGAGACGGCCAAGACGCAGGCGGCGATCATCGACACCTACCGCGCCGAAAACACCACGCTGCGGCAGAACGAACTGGCCAACCGCCAGCGCGCCCTCGAGATGGACGCCCGCATCGCCGACCTCGAGAGCCAGCGCGAAGTCCTCGACCAGCGCTACCGGGCCATCATGGAACAGTTCACCGAACTCAAGCGCACCGCCGACGCCGTCGCCTCGGGCGGCACCGCCGCCACCGGCGGCGACCAACCCTTCACCTACACCGGCCCGCGGATCAACGGGCGCATCGAGGAAGTGCAGCGCGACCAGGGCGGGCGGCAGTACGCCCGCATCAGCGTCGGCAGCAACGACCGCGTCGCCAAGAACATGAAGTTCCTCGTCATCCGCGACAACGCCTTCCTCTGCAACCTCGTGGTGACGCAGGCCGACATGCGGTTCTCCATCGCCGTCGTCGACACGCTCAACCGTGACGTGAGCGTGCAGGCCGGCGACCTCATCATCAGCAAGGCCGACTAACCCACCCCCAAGGAGCACGCCCATGAGTCAGTTCGGCATGCAGATGGCGGGGGGACGGGTTCGGCGGGCGGCGTCGCCCGACGTGTACACCGCGCTCGCGGTCGTTGCGACCATCTTCCTGGTCGCCGCGCTGGTTGTGATGTTCAACGCGGGCAGCAGGGTCGGCAAGGGGGGCAGCCCCTTCGGCCTGCAGGACGCGAAGCGCATCGAACTGCCCAAGTGAGAACGGCCTGCATCGCGTTGGTGGCCCGCATTCACGTGCCCATTATGGGTACCCCGCCACTCCCTGGCGGGTAAGCTCGACCATTCGGTGGTCGGTCGCTCCTTGGCGTGTGTGTTTGATTTCACCATGACAGAAGCAAGACTTGCCGGGTGAAATCCGAGAGTTGTTCCAAGCCCGGTGACACGAGACGAAGATCCGACCGAGATGGGCAGCCCGAGCCGCGGCTGGCTTGACACAGACGGGTGGGCGTCTAACCTTCCCTCCCCTTCGGCGTCGAGGCGACGATCGAAGCGGCCCCGGGGCGTGGCGAATACCGCCGATCGGGAACGGACGAATGTCGGCGGCCGGGCGAAAGCTCCGCCGATCGGATTGAAGCATGTGACTGGCGGCGAAAGCCGCCACGGCGCAGAGAAAAAAGAATGCGGCGTGCGCGAGAGTGCCCGTCGAGCAGGCATTGGGGCGGTAGCTCAATTGGTTAGAGTACCGGACTGTCGATCCGGTGGTTGCGGGTTCGAGTCCCGTCCGCCTCGCTTGAAACCTCCGCGTTGGCAGCCGATGACACGGGTTGCCCAGGAGCGCACAAATCCCGACGTTTACGCGAGTTGCGGCGGCCTTCCGAGGCCGCCGCTGTGCGTTTTGCGGCGCTCGCGTCGTTGGCGGGCGATGACGCAGATTGACCCGGATTGACCTCGGCGCGCTGCTGCGGGCGCTGCGATTTTGGGAGGCCGTTTGGCGCGATCCGAAGCGCGGACGCGGGGCCAGTTCCCGCCCCGTTGGGCGACGTTGGCCCGTGGGCGGAACGTGCCGCCGACCCCGCCCGTTGGGCCACTTCCCGCCCGTGCGTACCCGTGGCGGTAACGGCGGCCTCGACGGCGGCGCTGTTGGCCAGAGGAAGGGCGGGCAGCGCGGCGAGCGCCTTCGACGTGTCGGCCAAGGCGACGTGGGCGTACCGGTCCATCGTCAGCGTGATGGTCGAATGGCGGGCCAGCGTCTGGGCGACCTTGGGAGTGACGCCCGAGCGGGCGAGGCGCGTGATGAACGTGTGCCGCAGGGCGTGGAAGTCAATCACACGCCCGGCGTCGTCCTTGACCGCGATGCCCGCGGCCGCGAGGTCCGCCGCCATCACCTGGGCCATCTCGTGCGGCAAGTCCGGCCACACGTGCTCGCCGCGCGGGGTGCCATCGAGGGTCGCACGGAGCGCCTCAGCGATGTCGGGTCGCATGGGCTGCACGTCGCGGCGACGGCGCTTCGAGTATGACGCTTCGACCGTCACCGTCGGCGGGTCGGCGTCGAGGTCGAACGACCGCGTCGTGAGCGACTTGATCTCGCCGATGCGGAAGCCAGTCGAAGCCGCGAGCAGGTAGAGGGCATCTCGACGCGGGATGGCGAACGTCCGGGTGCCGAGGCGAATCTCGCCCTTCTTCGGGCCGACCTTCCGCTTGTAGCGCTTCGCGATGGTCACCAACTCATTCGCGCCGGCGGCCGCGAGCAGCCGGGCGAGTTCGTCGTCATCGAGCGCCCGCCGCTCGCGCCGTCGGTCGGTACTCACGTTGAGCATCTTCACGCCAACGAGCGGGTCGCGGGCCAGTCGGTGGTTGGTCATGAGCCATCGCGTGAAGCCCTTCACCGCGCGGAGGTGGTGGTTGATGGTCGCAGGGCCTCGGCCACTGGCCCGCAGGCGCTCGACGTGTAGGCTGAGCGTCGCGGCGTCGATGTCCGCGATGGTCTTCCACCCTGCGTTTTTGCCCGCCTGCTCGATGCGGGCTTCGGTCAGGTCCACGTGCTCC
Organism: Phycisphaerae bacterium; assembly: GCA_022180725.1. GTDB lineage: Bacteria > Planctomycetota > Phycisphaerae > Phycisphaerales > UBA1924 > RI-211. The sequence goes on along the minus strand of BQMO01000018.1, from coordinate 47,453 downwards.
TCCGTGCTGCCTTTGGCTGCCAAGTAGACGCGGTAGTCCGCGACGTGGTCGGCCAGCGGGCGTCGCGAGTGGTCGGCCATGCGCTCGGCGGCCGCATCGATTGTCCCTTCGCGCCTCGCTCGGGCCGCGTCCTCGAGTTGGCGGGCCAACCGCTCGCTGAGCGCCTTGTCGGTGTAACCGCGGCGAGTGCGCCGGCGGCCGAGTTCGTCGGTCCACGCGACCATCCAGCGGACGCTCTTCTTCGTGCGGTCTGACGCGGTCTTGTAGACGGTGGGCATCGGGAACTCCGTTCGTGCGGGCCATCCAGGGGGCGACGGCGGGACCACAGTGAGGGGCGGCACCGGGCACGGGTCAAGTCGCCCCCTGACCGGCGGGCCAGGGGGCGATTCACGCGAAGATGTGGGCCAGACGGCGGGACTACAGGCCCTTTCGAGCCGTCGCGTGCGCCCGTTCGGCGTCGGAGAGCCGGGTTTCGGCCGCCGCGAGGTTGGCCTTGGCCCGCTCAAGTTCCTCCTTCACCAGCGCCTCCTGCTCCTTGTGGTCGCGGGAAACGGGCAGCCTCCGGAGTTTCCGCTCGATCCGCTCCACGTCATCACGCACGCGGTTGCGATCGTTGATCGCCGCGATCATCGTCGAGTGGGCCTTGGTCGCCCTGTCCTCCTGCTCGCGACGCTCGATCAGCGCAACCACGTCATTGGGCAGGCGTGACGCGGGGAGAAAGCCCTCGTCGTACATCGCGAGCACCCGACGTGCGGCCGACTCGGCCGCGTTCAACTCCCGCCGAGCGCTGTCGGCTTCCTGCGCCGCCGCCTCGGCCTCGGACTCGAGTTTCTCGATTGCCGCCTCGGCCTGGGCATGGGTGGCGTCGGAGTGGGCCTTGGCCTTCGACGCGACGCGACGCAGCCGCAGAACCTCCGAAGCCACTTGGATGTGACCCTTGGCTTCGGCGACACGGGCGATGAGCCCGTCGGCGTCGGCGAGATCCATCTCGGCGTTGCGGGCCAACTCGGCCAGGTGGTCGGGGGCATCATCCGCCCACGCCGCATCGATGAAGGCGGTGCGGGCATCCTGCTTCTTCTTCTGGGCGAGCTCGGTGAGTGTTGTCATGAGGCGTTCCTTTCATCAAGGGGGACAGAAACCACGCCGCGCTGGTACAGCACCCGCGCGACTTCAACGATCGACTTCTCGTGCGAACGAATGAGCCGCTTCGCCAACGTCTGAATCCATGCATGCCGCTGGGACCATCGCTCGGGCTGCTTCTCGATGCCTGCGATGCACCACCGCGCGACCACAACGTGATCAGAGACAGCCTGCGCCAGCTCTCTCTTGAGTTTGCCGGCGGTCTCGACGGTCGCCGCCGACTCAAGCGTCGGCAGCGCGGGAGGGAAACACGGCTCCTTGGAGGCGACTGGCGGCGGGATCTCCGGAGCGGTGTGACGGTCGGCCAACGCCTCGGCGAGGGGGCCCGCCGCGGCCATGATCGCGGCGTCGGTCGGGGACAGTTCTTCGAGGGGCCACGCCGCGCCGCCGCCGTTCTCGTGCAAGGTCGCGACGACGCGCGTACCGCTCAAGACCAAGGCAGCGACGGCGTGACCGGCCTCATGAAGGGAGACGATCCATCGGTTCATTGCGCCACCTCTCGGAGCGACCACTCGGCTTCGCGCATGGCCTTGTTCGCCGTGCCGAAAATGCCTACGGCCTCCCATCCCTTCCCGCGGTTGGCCATCGCCAGGTAAAGACAGCGCTGGCGGCCGCTGGGGTGCGGCATCACCGGGATGTCCGAGATCTGTCGCAAGGCAACGACGCGGGTGACGATGTCACCGCTGCGCCGGCCATCGATGTGCCGACCCTCCGCGAACGACGAGATCCAGCAGCGATCCCACTTCAGCACGCGGCACCTCCCTCGGTGCTGATGCTGGTCGCGTCTACAGAGTCAACGTCTACAGAAACCCCGTTCTGAGCAACGCCAGCGGGATTCCTGTAGACGCCCTTACCGGACTCTCCGGGCAGCACGAAGCGGCGGGCCTTGGGTCCGCCCCGGCCGCGCTGCGGCGGGGTCACCCACGAGCCGTGGCCCGCATCGACCAAACGGGACAAAGCGGACTCCGCGTCCGCCACGCTGTGGAACGCTCGCGACGACTGCACCAACTCCCGTCCGCTGATGCTGCCGCCCTTGCGTCGGATCAGATCCAGCAGGTGGCGGGCCTCGCGGTCTTCATCGCCCTCGGCCAGACGCATATAGACCCGCTCGGCCTCGCGGCGAAACCACTTTGCCAGAATGATGCCCCGGCGCATCGACTCACCGTCGATGACATCGCCAGGCACATTTTCGGCGCTCGCGACTCTGCCGAGATGGACCACCAGGGCCAGTCGTGCCGCGCCCCCTTCGAGTTTCGAGAGCATCGCACGAGTCCGCTCGTCCTGGCCCGCCATGTCGTGATTGAGTTCGTTGTAGTACTCGGCCCAATGGCGGCCTGCATGCTCGTCGAGCGGCACCGACCGAGGCACGGGCGTGCCGTGCTCGTCCTCGGGCATGTCGAGCGAGTAGAGCTTCTCGACCATCGCACTGAACGCCCGCTCGACCATGGGCGAGAGACCACCGGGCCGCCACCGCCGCGTGGGGGTCGGAGGCATCGACAGCAGCAGCCGGGCGACGAGGCCCGAGTCGTAATCCGTGCCGGTCAGCGCGGCGGCGAGCACGCCAGGCTGGATGAGCCCGGCGATGTTGAGCGACGCCCGCTCGACACGAAGCGGCGGTGCGGTGCGGCGGTCGACCTTCAGGGGGCCGGCCCTGTGCATGGGCAGCCAGCGGGCGGCCTCGCTCGAAGGGCGCCCGGTGTTTCCGGTGTACCGCGTGAATCCGCCGAGCCAGGACGCCAGTTCATCGCAGGCCAGGAGCAGGCCGCGCGGGCTGGCGGCCAGCATCGCGGCGAGCGCTTCGACGGTGACATCCGATGTGATGAATCTCTCGCACACCGGGGGTTCGGGTGCGGTGGGCGGCGTGTCGGCAAGGTTGCCCTTGGCGGACCCACGCTCCCAGGTGCGCAGGGCCTTCTCATGCAGGATCATCGAGGCGGCGTGTTGCTTCGTGGCCTCCCGATGCTCGCGGAGAGCCTCGGCGTCGCGGCGCTCAGCGGGGCGGGTAACGAGTTCCAGGGCCGGCGACTTCCCGGTACCCGACGGTGCTACGACCACAGACCACAGGACCGCGGGCTCGCGCCATGACGCCGAGAGTTCCGCGACCCGTGCGTTGCCGATCGCGGCCGCCATCGATGCCAAGGCGAGCGGAGCTAGCATCGCCATATCAACCTGAAGCGCATCCGCGCCGGTCCGGACCAGGTTGGCCGCCGAACGGGGAAGCGCATCGATCGGGAACGGTGAGAATGCCGGAGCGGACGGTCGCTCCGCCGGCCTCGACCCTTCCGGTGCATACGGCTGGGCCTCTTCGATTAACCTCGCAATGTCCGTGTCGCCCGCGCCGCCGTCGGCGACCCACGAGCGCACGTCCTTGTGCCGATCCGGCGGGAACGCGAACCGCACCGACGCGCACACGTCAATGAGCGCCGCGCCCAGTGTCTCGACGCTCCGCCGCCCGGCGTCGTCGTTGTCGCCGAGGAGGACGACGTGGCGGCGTTGCACAAGGGCCGCGAGTTCGCCCGCTGCCTGGCCCGCCATCGGCACGCCGACCGCCGTGAATCCGAACGAGACGAGGCACACGGCATCGCTCGCACCCTCGGCGACGAGGATCGGGTCGTGCGCACTCGTGCCCGCATAGGCAGGAAGGCCACCCGCGGGAAAGATCAGGCCACGCTTGCCGCCCTTGGCCGCGCTGTATCGCTGCCCGCCCTCGGGCGGCGAGTCACACCGGGTCATCACGCCGATCCGCTCGCCCTGGGCGTTGCGCTCGGGGTAGCGCCAGCCGCCCTCGACCCGCTCGCCGCCGATGGCGAGCCAGCCGTGGGCAGCCGTGCCCGGCGGCAGGTTGTTCTCGTCTGGGGCCACGCTCATCGACGCGTCCCCCGCCCCCCTTGCGCGCCGCCAGCCACGTTCTTGCCCGCGGCCTTGCGGTCGAGGTGCTCGCGGAGGTCGGAGAGCCGCCAGCGAACCACCCGCGCGCCCAGCCGGATCGGCGGGGGGATCTCGCCTTTCAGACTCATTCTCCAAACACTGCGGACGCAGACACCGAGGAGTTCCGCCACCTCGCGCACGTTGACCACGGCGACGTCCGTCTTTCGAACCTGAAGTTCATCCATGAATGCACCCAGAGTGCCGCCGCTGCCGGGGGTCGGCCCAGCCGCGAGCGCAGGACAACAGGAACCTCGACGCACCATGCGTCGGGGCGGGTCAGTGGGTGGTTCGATTGGTGGATCGGCTGGTGGCTGGATCGAAGTGTGTGCGTGGTGGGGTAGGGCGAGCCCCTACTCAACTACGCATTTCCCACGCCGCGTGGCGGGGACTGGGCGGGACTTGCCAGGAACCTGTGGAACCCCGGCGATCCCTATATCTGCGCGTGCCCGGAAAACTGTCGCGCCGTTTCGGCGTGTCCGTCACCTCCTGTCAAGCCCTGTCCCTATACCCCTCTGCCGGACTCGCCGACTTGTTGCGCGACAATCTTGGTTCATGCCGCTTTCACGCGGTGTCCATGTAGGGCATCTCGTCCGTTCCGGAGGCGGTTGACGACCCGGAGAGTCGGTTTATGCAGAATTGAGAACTCGCCATGACGAGCGTGGACATCTACTCGCTCCCTATGCGGTTGGGCTGGCCTGTGCGCGCGGAATCCGGAGAATTCTGCGAATCGGGAACACGGGCCATCACGGTCTCTCGGGGATTGCACCGTGCCCGCCTGTGCAGACAGACGCGCCAAAGCCGCGGAATGGCGTTGCACAGCGTTTCACTCTCGGTCACTCCGATCCTCCCGCAACCGCTGAGACGTCCCCTTTCCATTCGGCATCCAGCCGATCTGCGGCGATCGATTCGTTGAGAAGGTCTTCCGCAAACAGATGGTCGTACTTTCTGAACCGCTTTGGCGCGACCATTTGCGAGATGTCCGCCATGCTCGGCGGGGACTTGGTGGCTGACGCCAGACACCGCCGAACCTCGTCGATGCTCGCCCGGCACTCGATGGCGACCTCTCGATCAAATGCGTCAATGCCAGACCATGCAAGCAGTGCCATGAGCGTTCGATGGCGTCGCGTACCGGTCCACGTCAACCAAAGGCAGCGTTGGTCGCTCAGTTCTATCAGAGCGCGTCGGCCAAGCCCTCGAGAACTCGCTGTATGGCGAGCTCGGTCGAGGGCCTCAGCGGCCGTCGGGTCAAGGTATGCGAAGGTCCGTTGTTCACTCAGCACAGCGAGCATTTCGTCTCGGATCTTCGGGTGAATCTCCCCCAGACCGCCGGTGAAGAGCGGACGCTGCCGGCGCTTCGCGGGTGTCACATACAGGCTCATTCGAGCGGCATCGACATCGGTAACTTGCCAGCGCCGGGCAGCGAACACCAAGTGCTCGCCGACTTTGGGGACCGTGTCGATCGGAAGGGACCCCAACGTGCGATCACCCGCGATGATCGCGAACTCAATTCGGCTGGCGAACGCTGCGTAGAAGTCCTTCTGCTTCCGAAGGCGCTCTCCCTCGAGGCCGAGGATGAGATTGCCATCTGGCCCCTGTTCCAGCACGTCCACGGCGCCCAGGTTTCGGATCACCGCGGCGAACATCGGCCTGTCAATGTGTACGAAGGGGCCTTCACGACAGAGTCGCTGATGCAGCGTCGCAGCATCCACTGCGCCCATCTCGGCAACCGTGCTGATCATCTGGTGTGCCAGGGTGCTCAGATCCAAGGAGGCAGGCGCAGGCGGCTCGACCCAACCTCGAAGCATGAGTTCACAGATCGCGACGGTTTGCAGAAGCTCCAGCGGAAGCAGCGACAGCGGGTCCTTGGCGTTGGTGCTGGTCTCGCAGATCACATAGCCGCGCAGGCGGCGGGGCTCACCGTCCTTGCGTCCACTCCTCCCCAGGCGCTGCTTGAAGGACGCCACGGACCACGGCGCGCCGATCTGCCCCACCATCCAGACAGAGCCGATGTCGATTCCCATTTCGAGGGTGCTCGAGCAGACTGTCGTCATCGTCCGCCCGCCCTTCATCGTGGCTTCCGTGTCCTCTCGTACCTCCTTCGCCAGCGAGCCGTGGTGAACGAGAAACGTCTCGGGCAGGCCATCGGTCCGGCAGCACTCATTGGCCATGTCGGCGTACAACTCGATGTCGCCCTTCGCGTTGGCGAACACGAGGTTGCTGTGTGTACGGCAATGCTCGGCGAGATCCTGAGCGATGCGTTGCATCGTCACTAGGTCAGCGTCCGGCGCTGGCGTCGGATCGGTCCCTACCACACCCTGGTCACGAACACCGTCTTCGCCGTCCGTGTCCTTGATGTAGCCGTGGATGCGAAACTTGATCTCCTTTCCCGGCCCATCGTCCGCGATGATGTTGACACGGCCAGCATCGTGCGGGCTGAGGTAGCGCTGTGCCGCGGACAGATCGCCGACGGTGGCCGACAACCCGAGCATTCGCGGTCTTGGCTGATCCTGCCGCACATACCGCCTGACGCGAGAGAGGAGGCTCGCGAGGTGCAGCCCTCGCTCTCCGGAGAGAAACGCGTGGACCTCATCGACCACGACAGCCCGCAGGCCTCCGAACAGATCCCCAAGGTGGCGGGTACGATTGATCAGCAGTGACTCGAGCGACTCGGGCGTGATGAGAAGAACGCCGCTGGGCTCTTTGACCAGCGCGGCTTTCTGGCTTGCCGACACATCGCCATGCCAACGATGCACCTTGACGTCGAGGTGCGTACACAGATCTTCAAGACGGCCGAACTGATCATTGATCAAGGCCTTCAGAGGTCCGATGTACATGGCGCGCACCGATCCTCTCGGCTCGGTTGAGATCGCGGACAGCACGGGCAGGAATGCCGCCTCGGTCTTGCCTCCGGCGGTCTCCGCCATGATGAGAAGGTCGGCGTCGGTCGCGAAAAAGGCTCGGATCGCCCTGGCTTGAATTGCCCGAAGCTCCCGCCAGCCCATTGAGTAGAGCTGACGTTGCACCCCCTCCGCAAGAAGGGTGAATGCATGTGGTTCGGACTCAGGCGGCGGCGACGTCATGGACAATCCGTTCTCTACATCCGGAAGGACGTCAGGTCATCGTCCAGTGCCGCCCGAGTCGACGGGGCCTTGCCTGTTTCCGGCGCTGATGGGGGCGTGGCCGTTACTGGAGCCGCCACTTCATCGGGTACCGGGTCAGTGTCTGGGGTTTGGGGAGCAGTCGTGCTGATTGCCGCAACCAACTGCCGCCAGTTGGTGCCGGGGTTTTGTTCGAGCACGTTCAGTAATCCGACGAAGTCTTTGATCGTCTCCCGGGGGGTCTGGAAGTAGGCTGCCCCCATGCGATTCTGACAGCTCTCGAGATAGGCGACGATGCCGTCCTCGGGCAAGACGGTCTCTTCGTTCTGGCCGCGTGAAAAGACTCGCCGAATGTTGTGGAGAAGCACGAAACAGTCCTCAGGCGTCAGATTGGCGAGACGGATGACCGGACCGGAGAGGTCTACCAGCTGCTCACTCGCAAAGCGGTTGGCCGCGAGCCGTGTTGCCAAGGCCTCGTAACTGAACAGACCTCGACGCTTGTCCGTCATGCAGTCATCGGTGGCGGCGAAGATGACGGCGAGCCCCTCGACGCCTCCCTGCAAACAATCGTTGAGGATGCGCAAGATGGCTTCGTAGTTGCGATCTCTCGCCTGCCGGTTGTTGAGGCGATGCGAAAGCACAACGAGTTCGTCCAGGCAGACGAGCAGGCCCTTGTAGCCAGCGATGCGCACAAAGGCCGCCATGAGCTTCAGGTAGTCGTAAAAGGAGTCGTCATCAATGATCGAGCGGACGCCGAGATCCTGGCGGGCCTCTGTCTTGGTCGAGTACTCGGCACGCAGCCAACGAATCGCCGCAGTCTGCAACTCTGGCTTGTGCTCTGAGAAGCCACGGTGATAGGCTGACAGCACGGCGGCGAAGTCGTACCCGCTGACCAGTTCTTGGAGTGGTTTCAGGCGATCGGCGATGGTGCGATGGACCTCGTCGTCCGTGCCACCGCGGCCGGTCACTTCGTGGGCTACCTCGGACACCCATCGCTCGACAAGGCTCCCCAGTGCGCCGCCCTCGGGCTTTGAGCGAGTCGCCATGTTCTTCATCAGTTCGGCATAGAGCGCGCGGGCGACGCCTCCCGAACCGTTGAGCCGTCTGTCGGTCGTGATGTCGGCGCGAACAACGACATGCCGGCGCTCGAGCGCCACGGTCTGAATCAGGTTGATAAAAAAGCTCTTGCCCGCTCCGAACCGTCCGATGACGAAGCGGACTGCCGCGCCGCCGCCCTCAACTCGCTGGAGATCCGAGAGCAGCGCGTTCACCTCGGCCTTGCGTCCGACCTGGACGTGCTGAAGACCGATCGACGGCACGACCCCCGCACCGAGGGAACTCAGAATCGCAGACCGCTCTTTCTCGCGAATCGGGATGGACATGGCGTAGTTTATCGTGGCCCAGCGTCGATGAGCAGCACGCCATCGACCTCATCGATCAAGGGAGTCCCGCCGGCTTCAAGGGCCCACTCATTGATCGCTTCGATTGCACCATCGAGCATCACCCGGTGCTCGCGAGCCAAGGCGACAGCTTCATCTCGATTCCACGTGGTTCGGACCCGTAGCGCAGACAGGAAGGGACCGTACCTGGCCGGCAAACCAGAATCCGCGGCGGCACCAGCGGGGGCCTCCATGGGCTCAGCGGTAACTCGCTCAGCGGTGACAACGACGGCCGTGACCTCGGACGCGGGTTGCTCGCTTTCCGAATCCTCGCTCATAGCCGTTGCCAAGAGGGTCGCGACCTCGCGCGTTTCGGCCAATATGGCGCTGATCGCTTCTCGATTCAGTCGGAGCGCGTTGTGAGGGGGGATTGGTTCCCCGCCCACGCCGGACTGGCCGGCAGCAACCGTGACGAAGTCGGTGCCCGCCTGCGGCAGAATCTGCGCGACGGTCTCATCGAGCTGTTCGGGGGGAAGGGCCAGTGCTCTGAAGCACTTGCGAAGCGCTGCGAGCTCCTTGCGATCGATGTTGCCGCTCGCCGCCGCGATTGCGACCAGCAGACGGCCCGCCTGCCGACGCGCGTCTGGCGAGAGCAGTGTCTCAAGGCGTTTGGACACCGCGCCCAGGTCGGCACCGGACGACAGAAGGACGGCGCGCAAGGCGTCAAGGCGCTGCATCTCGCTCGCGGGGAGTTGAAACACGGCATCGATGTTCTCAGACAAGCGTCGCAACTCCTCGGGATCGACAACGCCGTCAGCCTCCGCAATGGTCAGCCCGAGTTGCAGGAAGCACGCCGCGCCGAGGTACCGTGAACGATCGGTGTGTGCGGCATCGCTCGGCAGGAACACCGCAACGCGGTCATCCCACGCGTAGGCGCGAGCGGTCATTCGCGTGTCCGGTTCGATCGCAAATCCGGCATGTTGAATGGTGTCCGCCACGCGGCGACTCTGCGACGCAGTCAGTTTCGGTCGCTGCTCGATCCCGATCGCCGCACCAAGCTCTCCGGCCGAGACGAGAGTCGCGTGTTGATGATCTGTGATGTCGCCCTGGCGAGCACTCGCAACGACGCTCTGAATGGCATGAGCCAGCGGGTGGTCCACGCCCTCTCGGAGTTCGACCGGCATCGCCTCCCATGCCTGCACAGTCAGCGTGCCATCAACGCCCGCGGCGACCCGCGACAGGCCGCGCAGATCCTCCACACACTGATTCCACAGGTCGGCCAGAGGTTCAAACTGACTCGGAATCCCTGTCGGATCGCCGATCGTGCATGCAGCCTCCTCGAGTCCGCCGCTGGCGGGACGGTAGGTGTGACGACGCGGGCGCTTCGATACCTTCAGATCAAGCCCCGCCCCGAACTTCTCGGTGTAGCGCTTTCCGAACAAATCGCCAAACTGCTCGCTCACGCGCTTGGTCACAACGCTTTGGACCGACCTGGGGTTGAGTCGGGCGACCCGCAGCGCGAGATCAGTGGATAGCGGACGGTTGTGCCGCGCGAGCCAGGAAAGCGGTGCGGGCATCATCGCCTCGTTCCATGCCTCCGTGAGATCGCACACGGTGCCGAAGGCCCGCTCGTTGAAGAGTTCGGGTGCCCGCGCTACTTCGAACCACAGCAGAGCAGACGAATAAAGCCTGAACGATCGGCCGTCGCGTGTGCCTCTTCTTGGCTCATCGAGCTTTCGGAGCCGAACGACCTCCCTCAGCGCCCACTCCTTGTCCTGCTCGTCCACAAGTAGCCGCCGCTCGATGCCATAGAAATAGAGGAACAGAAGGCCCTCGGCCGGAGGAAGGGTGATCTTGCCGCTGGCCAACCAGTCGAGGTAGAGGAACCGGTGCTCGGGTTCGATTCTGGAATACCAGGGCCAGTATCCCATGTCAGGCACCGGGCCACGGGGACGGCGCACCTCGGCGCTTAGAAGTATTTCAGAAGGGTCCGTGGCCCAGTCATAGCTGCCCCGCCTGCCGGCGGACGCATAGACATGGGGATCACGCAACCGAATCCCGGCCACGTCAAGCATCGTGCCTTTCCCGTGCCAACGCATGCTGGCGGTCTCGGGCGGGGGTTGGATACGCGGCGGTGCCGGGGCATCCAGGATTGGGCGAGGGCTGATCCTTTGCGACGAGGCCGAACTACCTCGCTTCGCACCCTTCGATCCTTTGCCGAGGGCGCGCAGGATCATCCAGAGGACGATGGCTGCGATGATGACGGCGACTATCCACATGCTGCGGCCCCGTGCTCCTGAGAATCCCGCCTGATCGTACCGCATTGTGCGGTGGCCACCGCGCGATGGCCGGCCTGGTTCCGGCCCCCCCATACCCCATCCCGTACACTTGCCCATTCCTCGCGCCGGGACCATCACATGACCGATGTCAAAATCGAATGCCCGCACTGCCACAAGTCCTTCAAGTTGAACGAGACGTTGGCCGCGCCTTTGGTCGAAGAGACCCGGCGCAAGATCGCCGAGGAGTACCACGAGAAAGAGGACGCCCTGGAGCAGCGAAAGCGTGCCTTTGCGCAGGAGCAGAAGGAGGCTGAGAAAGCTCGCAGGGCGATGGACAAGGAACGCGAGGCCATCGCCAGCCAGAAGGAGCAGCTTGAGGAGATCGTGGCCGAGCAGGTCGCCGAACAGCGGAAGGCCATCGAGCGCGACGTGGCCAGGAAGGCGAAGGAGAAGTATGACGAGAAGTTGGCGGAGCGCGACGAAGAAAAGGCCGAACTTGAGGAGCGGCTGAAGGAGAAGGATGAGAAGCTTGCCGAGGCGCGCAAGCAGGAAGCCGAGTTCCGGCGAAAGCAACGCGAACTCGACGACAAGATGCGGGAGCTCGACCTTGCCGCCGAGAAGAAGGCGGCAGAGCTGGTTGCTCCACAATTGGAAAAAGCGAAGAAGGACGCCGAAGAGGCGAACAGACTGAAGCTTCTTGACAAAGAGAAGACCATCTCAGACCTCCAAGGCAAGCTTCAGGAAGCCATCAGGAAAGCCGAGCAAGGGTCGCAGCAGCAGCAAGGCGAGGTGCAGGAAATTGATCTGGAGAATCGGCTCCGCGAGGCATTCGTCCGCGACGGCATCGACCCGGTTCCGAAGGGTCAGCATGGCGGTGATGCACTACACCGCGTGCATGGGCCGCAGGGGACGGTGTGTGGCACGATCCTCTGGGAGTCCAAGCGCACCAAGAACTGGGCTGGTGGATGGCCGGACAAACTCAAGCAGGACCAGCGGACGGCCAAAGCCGACCTTGCGGTGATCGTCACCCAGGCCATGCCACCGGGCGTGGACACATTTGGCGAGATCGAAGGTGTGTGGGTGACGACGCCGGCGCTTGCTGTGCCGCTCGCGGCGGCGCTCCGTCTCGCGCTCATCGAAGCAGCGCTTGCCCGTCGCGCCACGGAGGGCCAGCAGGACAAGATGGCGATTCTGTATCAATACCTTACCGGCCCGCAGTTCCGGCAGCGCGTCGAAGCGATCAAGGATGCCTTCACCACAATGCAGGAGGATTTGGATGCTGAGCGTAGGGTGATCACGAAGCAGTGGGAAAAGCGAGCGAAACAGATTGAACGGGTGATGATCTCCACGGTCGGTATGTATGGTGACCTTCAGGCAATCGCAGGAAAAACGCTACAGGAAATCGAGGGTCTGGAAATCAGGGCGCTGGACACGTCGTCCGTGCGCCGTGACGGAGAGTAGTCGCCATGTCCAAATCAGCAACAACTGTCACCCCCACACCCGCGCCTCCGACGCCCGCTGCTGCTGGCCCATCGGTTGCCTCGGCATCGCCGCACCCAAAGGTCCACGACGCGAGCCAGCAGGCGCGTTTGCTGCGCACTGCGCTGCAGGACGACAAACAGCGCATTGGGTTCTTTCTCGGCGCCGGGTGTCCACTCGGTATTTACGACGACAAAGAGGAAAAGAGCCTGGGTCTGATCCCCGCCGTGATCCCTTTGACGCGAAAGATTGCGACAGAGCTTCAGGCTCTTGACACAAGCAAGGGTGCCGGCTCGGCCTTCAAAAAGCACTGGGACTGCATCGCGGCCGAATGCAAAGGCAGCGGCGCCGCCGATCCAACGGTGGAAGACATACTCACCGAACTGCGCACGCTCATGAACCGTCGAGGTTCGGGAGACGTGTCGGGAATGAAAAAGGCCGAACTCGGCCCGCTCGATCAGCAGGTCTGCGGACTGATAATGGGGGCCATGAAGCAATCACTCCCTGCGCACCGTTGCTCATATCACCGGTTCGCATCGTGGATTGGGGGGGTGCAGCGGTTGAGCCCAGTCGAGGTATTCACACCGAACTATGACCTGCTGTTTGAGCAAGCCTTTGAGCAGCACCCGTTGCCTCACTTCGACGGTTTCGTCGGTTCTCGCGAACCGTTCTTCGACCTCGCGTCCATCGAACACGATGCCATTCCGACGCGCTGGACCCGGCTGTGGAAGCTGCACGGGTCAATCAATTGGGAGCGTCTCGACGAGACCGTCGCGGGGAAGACGGTAACGCGCGTTGTGCGCGTAACCCGCGAGGCCGACGCCAGCAAGGTGATGATCTATCCCTCGCACCTGAAGTACGATCAGAGCCGCCGCATGCCGTATCTGGCCATGCTCGATCGACTTCGTGCGTTCTTCCGCTCGGATGCGAACCGCAAGGACAGCAGCCCGCCGCTCCTCGTCGTGTGCGGCTATTCCTTCCTTGACGATCACCTCAACGAGGTGCTGCTCGATGGGCTACGTGGGAACCGCAAGGCCCAGTGTTTCGCGCTGATGTTTGGCAAACTCGCCGATGTTGGTCCCGCGGTTGCGTGCGCTGAGAAACTGCACAACCTGTCGCTCATTGCTCGCGATGGGGCCATCATTGGCAACCGAAGTGGTTTGTACCGCGATGGGACGACCGGCGGCGAAGCTCACAAGCCTTGGCTCTATGACGAGGACGTGACGGCGGCCGGTGCCGCGACGCCGGAGAGGGTCACCCGAAGCCATCTCGGCGACTTCCACCACTTTGGGCTGTTCTTGGAACAGATCAGCGGTCACAGGAGCGAGTCTGACCATGCCATTCACAGCCACTGATCCAACTCGCCTGGGGACGGTCGAGGATGTCTCGGGCTCGCGCATCAGCATCAAGCTGGACGAGGACACTGGACACGGTCTGTTGTTTGTTCGTGGCGAGGGCTATCGAGTCGGCCAGGTCGGAAGCTTCGTACGGATTCCTGCTGGGTATGTCGATCTGTTCGGGATCGTTGTTCAGGTCGGCGCGGGTGCCGCGCCCGGACCGCCGGAACTGGCGGCGCAACTCGGAACACGTTGGCTCCGCGTGGAACTTGTGGGGGAAGGGAGGCGTGGTGGAAAGTTCGAGCGGGGAATCTCGCAATACCCGTCAATTGGAGACGCGGCCCACGTGGTAACGGAGTCGGACTTGCGGTCAGTCTACGCGCCGACGGATGCCGAGTCGCATGTGTCCATCGGTCGCGTCGCCAGCGCGGAGGGCATTCGGGCGTACGTCGATCTGAATCGTTTGGTGAGTCGCCACTCCGCCGTCGTCGGCAGCACCGGCGCAGGCAAATCCACGGCCGTAGCCAGCCTGCTATCAGCGATTTCTGACGAGAACAAGTTTCCAGCAGCTCGCGTGGTCTTGCTTGATCTGCACGGCGAGTATGTCAAAGCCTTCGGCGATCGAGCGACAGTCTTTCGGGTGGGCGCTGATACTGCTACCGGGGAGCGTGACCTGCACGTGCCGTTCTGGGCGCTCACCTCCGAAGAATTCATCGCAATCTCGATGGGTGGCGTCGCAGGCACAACCTTGGCGATGGTACAAGAGTGGATTCTCGCAGCTCGAAGAAGAGCCCGCCCTGCCGGGAGCGACCACGGTCTTCCGACCGGTGACGTCACGATCGACACGCCGCTTCCATTCTCAGTGCATGAGCTCTGGCTTCATCTCTACTCAACTCAGTGCTCGACACATACAGTCAGCGAGAATCAAAACCAGGGTGACGCAACACGTGCGTATGCCAAGACTGGTGCGCCGCCGGTAGACGCGAAGGGTGACAGTGACACGCTGACTCGTCCAGACTTCATGCCGGTCGATCAGAGTGCTGGTGCAAACCCGAAGGTGTACAAGGGACAGCACTCAGGGCTTCCGCGTGGCCATCTTGATGCGCTCGAAGTGAGATTGCGAGACCCGCGCATGGCGTTTCTGTACAAGCCCGGAGTGTGGTCAGTAGGGAAAGATGGCTCAACCGCCGCGGACCTTGATACCCTCCTCGCCGGCTGGCTTGGCGCGACGACGCCCGTGTCGGTCTTCGACCTGTCGGGGATTCCAAAGGCGGTGCTTGACGATCTCGTCGGCGCGATACTGCGGATTCTGTATGACGCGGTGTTTTGGGGGAGGCGCAAGCCGGAGGGCGGGCGCCGCCGTCCATTGTTGATCGTGCTTGAAGAAGCGCATGTGTATCTCGGGACTCAGGCCAAGAATCGGGCATCATCAGCCGCTCGCCAGATCGCCAAGGAAGGCCGAAAGTATGGCGTAGGTCTGATGCTGGTCAGCCAACGGCCCTCGGAACTTGACAGCACCATCCTCTCGCAGTGCGGCACCACAGTCGCGATGCGGTTGACAAACGAAGGCGATCGCAGTCACGTTCGGTCGTGCTCATCCGACAGTCTCGAGGGCCTGTTTGCCATGCTCCCGATTCTGCGGACGGGTGAAGCGTTGATTGTCGGGGAATCCGTGAACTTGCCGGTCCGAGCCATGATCGACCTGCCTCCCAAGGAACGCCGCCCCGACAGCGAAGACCCAAAGGTCATCGCTGACAAGGACGAAATGGGCAATCGCAAACCGCGTGTTGGCTGGACCGAGCCGTTGGAAGTCGAAGACTACAAGCCAGTCGTCCAAGCCTGGCGAACCCAAAAGCCGTGATGAAAATGGAGTCGCGCCGAGGGTCAGGCGAGCTTTGACGCGTAGGACTTCCTGACGTTCTTGTTGACGTACGTGCCCAAGCCCTGACCGGCCTGGGCAAGCACCTTCATCTGTTCGATGTGGTGGGAGCCAGCGCTCTGGTATGTGTACAGGTACGTCGCGCCGCCTTTGAACTCGACGGTGATGGACTCATCGTCGAACTCGTATGCCGTCACTGCGGAGTTGCCGCCGGAGTTCGCGTATTGTTGCACAGCATGCCTCCTTGCTAACCGCGATGGTATGCGCGAGTGTGCGGATGCCGACGGCTTGCCTTCCTTCAGGGCCTTCGCTAAACGCGCGTTGTCGGCGATCGGGCACGCGAAGCAAACTCTGTTTACTCTCGCGGCTGTTCCCGTAGGCATCGCGGTCGACCCGTTGTTGTCCAAGTACCTACGCATCTGCCACGGCGTCTACGTCTACAGATACCTGGCTCCCGCGGCACCAGCGGCGTTTCTGTAGACGTAGACGCCGGGACGCCCGGACCTCGCGGGCATTGCCGCATGCGTCTCGATCCGCCACGGTCAGCGGGTGGCGGCGGACACCTGCACCATCGCCGCGATGCCCGCGCGGACGGCGGGCGGGAGCGTCGGCCATGCCGCGACGACCGCGGCCAGGTCGGGGGCCAGCGGGGCTTTGGCCCCGGGCGCTGCTCCCGGCGCTGCTGGGGCGGGCGGGATGTCGCGTAAGTCCGCGTTTTCTCGATGGTTGGGCGATTCGCCCCGTTGACTGTCGATCCGGTGGTTGCGGGTTCGAGTCCCGTCCGCCTCGCTTCGATAAACCTTGCTGAACCCGTAGGTTACGGGTACCCCCCGACGGTCGGGGGCGCAGCTCGAAACGATTTCCGCGCGGTGCGCGCACCGCGCTGGAAGTTTCGGGAGGTGCCCCGTGCCGAAGACCCCGGGCTATCGCAAGCGCCACGACCGCAACCAAGCCATCGTCACCCTGACCGACGCCGCGACCAAACGGCGGCGGGACTACTGGCTGGGCGAGTTCGGATCGCCGGAGAGCCGCGAGCTATACCACCGCGTTGTTGCCGAGTGGGAGGCCAACGGCCGTCGCCTGATCGACCCCGACTTCGAGAAGCCCGCCGCCGGCGGGCCGGGCGGCGACGGGGGGCCGGACGGCTCGGGCGGCATCACCATCTCCGAGTTGTGCGCCCGCTTCTGGCGGACGCGGGCGCTGCAGTTCAACGAGAACGAGCAGGGGCACTTCAAGGCCCTGATCCGCCTGCTCCGTCGCTCGTACGGCTCGACGCCCGCGTCGGCGTTCGGGCCGCGGCGTTTGCAGCGGCTCCGCGACGAAATGATCCGCGACGACGCGGAGAGCGGCCGGCGAGGCTGGGGCGTCACCTACACCAACGCGCAGGTGCGGCGGCTGTGCCGGCTCTTCAAGTGGGCCGCGTCGCAGGAGATCGTCTCCGCGAGCGTGAGAGTGGAACTGCTGGCGGTGGACCCGCTGAAGCCCGGGCGCTGCGAGGCGCGTGCTGGGCGGGTCGTCAAGCCCGTGCCAGTGGAGGTGGTCGAGCAGACGCTGCCGTATTTGGCCAGCCCGGTCGCTGCCGCCGTGCGGTTGCAGTTGCTCACGGGAGCCCGGCCCGACGAGGTGCTCAGCCTGCGCCCGTGCGATATCGACACCTCCGGCGGCAACGGGGTCTGGGTGGTCCGTCCCGAGCGGCACAAGACGCAGTACATGGGGCACGACCGCGTGCTATTCCTCGGCCCCAAGGCGCAGGCCGTGCTCGAGCGGTTCATGGACCGCCCGCCGGGTGCGTACCTCTTCTGCCCCGCCGAGGCGGACGCGGAGCGGCGGGCGATACGGGCCGCGGCGCGGAAGACGCCGCTCTCGTGCGGCAACCGCGCGGGGACCAACCGCAAGGCCGAGCCGAGAAAGACCGCAGGCGACCGCTACGACGCACGGGCGTACTACCGCGCCGTGCAGTACGCCTGCGACGTGGCCTTCCCGCCGCCCGCGCCGCTGGCCAAGCGCGACGATGAGACCCGGGAGGCGTGGCGGAAGCGCCTCGCTTCGACTGGCCTCACAGCGGCCCTGGACGCGTGGCGGAAGGAGCAGCGGTGGTTCCCGTACCAACTCCGCCACACGGCCGCGACGCTCTACCGGCGGGAGCACGGCCTGGAGGCCTCGGCCCTGGTCCTCGGACACGCCAGCGCCCGCGTGACAGACGCGGTCTACGCCGAGCGGGACCAGTCGAAGGTGGCCGAGATCATGCGGCGGGTGGGATAGAGCGATCCGCAGTAGTATTCAGCATGCCGACTCGGGAGATCACCGCGCACCATGAGGACTTGATCTACTCTGCGTTGCTCGCCTCGTTCTGGCGAAAGCGGGCGCTTGCGAAGTTCCTTCGGAGCTGCGGGATCTCCGAGAACTTCGTCGCCTCCTGGCATCAGGAGGAGACGAAGCGGGACTTTCTCGATCGACTCTTTGAACGACTCCGATCGACCGACAAGGGGCCGGCGGTCCTCCGTCAACTCGGACGAGAGCTGGCTGAGCAGGTCACATTCCCGGACTTGCAGGGATGGGAGGATACCGAACAGAAGACCAGACAGGCGGTAGAAGCGGTCAATGCCTTGCGTCACTATCAGACGGACGAGGCCGAGCGCGAACGCCAGGAGAGGCAACGAGTTGAAGCCCGGGAGCGATACGCCGCCGAACGCGCTCGGGCGGCTCGTTCACAGCAGTCCCTTGCGAAGTTGAAGCAGCGGCTGGATGAGCTGACGGGCAGTCTTGGCACGCAGAAGGCCGGTTACGACTTTGAGGACTGGTTCTTTGACCTTGTTCAGTTCTCAGAGGTCGATGCCCGACGCCCGTACAAGCACGAGGATCGACAGATCGACGGGTCGCTCTCGCACAACGGCACCACATATCTTGTCGAGCTCAAGTTCACGATGGAACAAGCGGGCGCGCCGGATGTTGACGTCTTCCGCCGAAAGGTCGAGACGAAGGCCGACAACACGATGGGCATCATGATCTCAATGGCTGGGTACTCCTCGGCCGCGATCTCGGCAGGCTCCGGTCCGCGAACACCGTTGTTGCTACTCGACCACGCACACATCTACGCGGTGCTAGGCGGCGCGTCCGACCTGCGGTCGGTCATTGAGCGAGTGCGACGTCATGCCTCTCAGACTGGTGAGGCATTCTTGCCCTTTGCGAAGTTCAATGGCTAAGAGCACTCGCTCCGTCGCATCCCGAGTTACCCACAACGGAATCTCGGAGGATTTCTGATTGTCGTGAACGGCTCTCCCATCGCGGGAGGGCCGTTGTCGTTGGTGGGCCGCGCGGTAACTCGAGTTACCGAGTTACGGCCGCAAAACAGCGTGGATTCTTCCCCCATCGCAAGCAGCCCGAGCCCCGTGAGGGCCGGGTCAGACGAGCGGGGAGTTCCACGTGTTCCAGCAAGACTCAATCGGAAAGGCAACGAGCGGGAGCGATGAGGCACCTGCTGCGGAAGAGCATATCACGCTCTCGCAGGCGGCGAAACTCGCCCCGGGCCGACCGTCGCCCAACTGCGTGTGGAGGTGGTGCCGCGAGGGCGTCAAGGCTGCGTCCGGCCAGCGCGTGCGGCTCAAGCACGTGCGCTTCGGCTCCCGTATCTACACCACGCGCCAATGGCTGAACGCCTTCGGCCTCGCGCTTGCCGAGGCGGACGCGGCCCACTTCGAGCGTGGCGAACAGGCCACGAAGGTCAGTGCTCCTCCCACATCGCACCGCCGTAGCGGGCATTCACGCGGAACCGCGCCCGATGAGGCCCGCCGTCGCCACGACCAGGCGGAGCGAGAACTCAAGGAGGCGGGCCTGTGAACACCACGTTCCCCCGATCGACTGGGCCGCCCCTCGTCCGCCTCGGCCAAGGCGACTTCGTCCGCGACATCTTTCCGCAAGACCTCATTCCTGATGGAGACCACATGACCACGAACACCCTGATGAACCAAATCACCAAGGGCCGCAAGCCCAAGCCCCGCCGCGTGATGCTGTACGGCACGCACGGCATCGGCAAGAGCACGTTCGGCGCGATGGCCGAGAGCCCCATCTTCATCCCGACCGAGGACGGCCTCGGCGACATCGAGTGCGAGTCGTTCCCGCTGGCCAAGTCGCTCGGCGATGTGATGGCGGCGCTGGAGTCGCTGTACTCCGGCGAGCACGGGTACAGGACCGTCGTCATCGACTCGCTCGATTGGCTGGAGCGCCTCATCTGGAATGAGGTCTGCGAGGACGAGCAGGCCGAGAGCATCGAGAAGATCGGGTACGCGAAGGGGTACGCGTTCGCCATCGAGAAGTGGCGGACGGTGCTCAGGGCGCTGGACGCCCTTCGCGGCGATCGCGGCATGACGGTGATCCTGATCGCGCACGCCAAGATCGAGAAGTTCGAGAACCCCGAGACGGTGCCGTACGACCGCTACAGCCCCCGCCTGCACAAGCTCGCCTCCGCGCTGGTGCAAGAGTGGGCCGACGAGGTGCTCTTCGCCACGTACAAGGTGCTCACCGTCAAGGTCGACGAGGGGTTCAACAAGGCCAAGCACAACGGCGTGGGCACCGGCGAGCGGATCGTCCGCACCGTCGAGCGCCCGGCGCACGTCGCCAAGAACCGTCTGAACCTGCCCGAGGAGCTGCCCCTCGACTACCGCGTCTTCGCGGAGCACGTCGCCGCCTCGCGCGGCGAGGTCGGCAGCACCACCACCCCACTCACCCAGAACACCGACGCCGCGCCCAGCGAGGGCGCGGCCGCCACCAACTGAAAGGACTCTGACCAATGGCAAACCTGAACAACTTCGATGCGAACAACGTGGACCCCTCCGTCGCTCTCGACCCGATCCCCGCGGGCAAGTACATCGCCGTCATCACCGAGTCGGAGATGAAGCCGACGAAGGCGGGCGGCGGGAAGTACCTCCAGCTCACGTTCCAGATCATCGACGGCGAGCGCAAGGGCCGCCTCGTCTGGGCCCGGCTCAACCTGGAGAACAAGAGCGAGATGACGGTGAAGATCGCCCGGGGCGAACTGTCCGCGATCTGCCGCGCCGTCGGGGTCATGGCCCCGAAGGACTCGGTCGAGCTCCACAACATCCCGCTGGAGATCAACGTCGGGCTGAAGAAGCGCGACGACAACGGCGAGTTCACGAACGTGATCAAGGGCTACACCAAGAAGGGCGGGAACGGGGGCGGCGGCGCTGCGGGCGCTCGCGTGCCCGCAGGCGTCGGTCCGGGGAGCACGCCGCCGTGGAAGCGGGGTTGAACCACCCGGTGTAGCCGTGGTGCGCTGAGCCGGCGCGATGATCCGCGACGCATGCGAGGGATTCAGTTCCTACGGGCACCGGTTCCACGGCCCAAAAGCGTCCCGGCCCTATCCCCGCGATGGGGAGCACGGCAACACCTGTCCCGGCCAGCGGAGACGCCGGTCGGGGCATTACGAAGGAGACCGCATGATCACCCTCTCGCTCCCTTGGCCGCCGAGCGTGAACCACTACTACAGGCGCGTTGGCAACGCGACACTCATCAGCCGCGAGGGCCGACGCTACCGCGATCGCGTCGCTCGTGAAGTGCTGAAGGTGGGTTCGCCGCACGTCAGCGGTCGGTTGGCAGTACGGATCATCGCCTCTCCACCGGACAGCCGCCGGCGCGATCTTGACAACCTGCAGAAGGCTCTTCTCGACGCGCTCGCCAAGGCGGGGGCTTACCACGACGACTCGCAGATCGACCGGCTGCTTGTCGAGCGCGACCGGGCGACCCCGGGCGGCCGAGTCCGGGTTCAAGTGACGGAGATCCACGCATGATCGCCCCCTGCCCGGTGTGCCAGAGCACGCAGTACCGAAAGGGCTTCTGCTGCAGTGCATGCCACGCTCAGTACATGCAGGAACAGCGGCGCAAGTGGAGCTCGCCCGCGACAGCCCCAGAGCGACCCGACTGGCCGCAGCAGTTGCTCCTAATCGCCAGCCGTTCGATCAGCCCATTACTGCTCACCGGGTCGCTACCCGGCAGGCCCGATCCATGCTGGCACACCGACGAGCAGGTTGGCTCGTGGTCGCGCGGCGTGCGTCTGCTCGAGGAGGGACCGTGCTAATGCAACTTCGACCGTACCAATCCGAAGCCGTCGCCGCGGTGTACGAGCACCTGCGGACCCGCGACGATAACCCCTGCGTGGTCATCCCGACCGGCGGTGGCAAGACGCCCGTCATCGCCACGATCTGCCGCGACGCGGTCGGGCCGTGGAACGGGCGCGTCGTCATCCTGGCCCACGTGAAGGAACTCCTCGAGCAGGCCGCGGACAAACTTCGGCACATCGCGCCGGACGTGCCCGTGGGCATCTACTCGGCGGGGCTGAAGCGCAAGGACCTCGGGTACGCCGTCACCATCGCGGGGATTCAGTCCATCTACCAGCGGGCGTGCGACCTGGGGCCGGTGGACCTGCTCATCGTGGACGAGGCCCACCTGATCCCGCCCGACGGCGAAGGGATGTACCGCCAGTTCATCGCCGACGCCAAGGTGGTGAACCCGCTTGTGCGGGTGATCGGGCTGACAGCGACGCCGTTCCGGATGAAGTCCGGGCCCATCTGCGAGCCTGGCAACATCCTCAACCACGTCTGCTTCGAGGTGGGCGTGCGCGAGCTGATCGTGCAGGGCTTCCTCTCCCCGCTGCGGACCAAGGCGGGTTCGCAGAAGGTCAGCACCGACGACCTGCACGTCCGCGCCGGCGAGTTCGTCGCCAGCGAGGTCGAGGATCTGATGGACAAGGACGCCCTGGTCGAGGGGGCGTGCGGCGAAATCATCGAGCACACCAAGGACCGCAGCGCCACGCTGATCTTCTCGTCGGGCATCCGGCACGGGCAGCACATCGTGGAGGTGCTGAAGTCCAAGCACGGCGTCGAGTGCGGGTTCGTGTCCGGCGACACGCCCGCGGGCGTGCGCAGCGGCATCCTCGACCGATTCCGATCCGGCTCGCTCAAGTACCTCTGCAACGTGAATGTCCTCACGACCGGTTTCGACGCCCCGCACATCGACTGCGTCGCGCTCGTGAGGCCGACCATGTCGCCCGGCCTGTACTACCAGATGGTCGGGCGGGGCTTTCGGCTGCACCCCGGCAAGGCGGACTGTCTCGTGCTCGACTTCGGCGGCAACGTGCTCCGGCACGGGCCGGTAGATGCCATCCGCGTCACCACGGACGACCGTGGCGAGGGCGACGCCCCGGCGAAGGAATGCCCGCAGTGCCACGCGCTCATCGCGGCGGGCTACCAGACGTGCCCGCAGTGCGGACACCAGTTCCCCGAGCCCAATCGGCAGAAGCACGAAGCGCAGGCTAGCACCGAGGGCATCCTCTCGGGCCAGACGACGCGGGAAGAGCACCACGTCAGCGAGACGACGTACCACGTCCACATGAAGCGGAACGACCCGGCCGCGCCGCTCACGATGCGCGTCGAATACCGCGTCGGCTTCAACCACTACTTCCGCGAGTGGGTCTGCTTCGACCACACCGGATACGCCCGCACGAAGGCCGAGGCGTGGTGGCGAGCACGGTCGGTCGAGCCCGTTCCCGGCGGCACCGAGGAGGCGGTCGAGCTCGCGCGGGCCGGAGCACTCGCGCCGGCGCTGCACATCACGGTCGAGAAGAAGGCGGGCGAGCAGTTCGAACGGGTGGTGGCGCACCGACTGGGCGACAAGCCGCCGCGGCTCGAGGGTGATGAAGGCCTGCCTGAGCACGTGCCCGCGCCGGTCGGCACCACGTACGGCATCCCCGACGACGAGATTCCCTTCTGAGCAAGGAGTACGCGATGATCACGATCACCATCGAAGAGACGGACAAGGACGGCCGTGTGCTGGGGCGGCACGTGGCCTCGGCCCCGATCGACAAGAATGACGCCAAGGGCGTGGGGGCGCTCCTGGCACGCATCGTCGGTGGCCTCATGTACCACGGCCAGACGCGGGCCGAGGTGCCGCTCCTGCTGGCGGCGGCGGGGACGCACCGTTCCAGCCGCTGCACTCAGGCGATCGCCCACGCTCTGGGGCTGGCCGGGAGCGAGCACAGCTTCGAGTACGCGGTGAAACCGGTCGTGGATCTGGATCGCCTCTTCGACTACCGCGCGAGCAAGAGGGACCGCGAGAACGCGGCGCACATGCTGAAGATCATGGGCGCCGGCGTCAAGACGAAGGGGGACGACGAGTAAGCGATGAGCGACGGGCCGTCCAACCTGCTCGACGCGGCGCGGTGGTACCTCGCGCGCGGCTACGCGCCGATCCCCGTGCCCGCGGGGACGAAGGTGCCCGTGCTCAAGGGCTGGACGGACCTGCGTCTGTCCGACGCCGAGCTGCCCCAGCACTTCAACGGCACCCCCACGAGCGGCAACATCGGCGTGCTCCTCGGCGAGCCGAGCGGGTGGCTGGTGGATGTCGACCTCGACTGCGAGGAGGCGGTGGCGCTCGCGCCCAAGTTCCTGCCGCCGACGGGCGCGAAGTCGGGGCGGCCCGGCAAGCCCTCGTCGCACTGGTGGTACATCAGCGCGGGAACGAAGACCCGCAAGCACCACGACCCGGCGTCGAAGAAGATGATCGTCGAGCTCCGGAGCACCGGGGCGCAGACGGTCGTCGGCCCGAGCATCCACCCCAGCGGCGAACCCTACGACCCGCTCGACGGCGAACCCGCCGTGGTCGACGCCGGGGAACTGGCCGCCGCTGTCGCGGCCCTGGCCGAGGCTGTCACCGAAGCCCGGCACGGGCGCGAAGAAACGGTCGTTTCCCAGTCACGATCATTCGGAAACGATCGTTTCCCAGCGGGCGATGCCGTGCTCCGACGCGCCGCGGCATATCTTGACCGCATCCCGCCCGCGATTTCCGGCTCGGGCGGGCATGGCCAGACGTATGCGGCCGCGACGGCGATGGTGCATGGATTCGGGCTCGACCCGGAGACGGCCCTTGGCTTGTTGCTCGATCGGTACAACCCGCGCTGCGAGCCGCCGTGGTCGGAGAAGGAACTGCGGCACAAGGTGAGCGACGCCGCGAGCAAGCCGCACGACCGCCCGCACGGGTGGCTCCGCGACGCCGAGCGGCCCGAGGACCTCGGCGGCGTCGATCTGTCGCGCCTGGTCGTTCGGGGCCGCGCGCCGGTGGGGGATGCTCCATCGCCGCCCCCGCCCGACGACCCCGGCCTGCTGCCGCCCGAGGCCCTGCGCGTCCCCGGCTTCGTCGGCGAGGTGATGGACTACTGCCTCGCCACCGCGCCCTACCCCAGTCAGACGCTGGCGTTCTGCGGGGCGCTGGCGCTCCAGGCGTTCCTGGCGGGGCGCAAGGTCCGCGACCCCGGCGATAACCGCACCAACATGTACCTGCTCGGCCTGGCGCACTCCTCCTCCGGTAAGGACTGGCCCCGCAAAATCAACGCCCGCGTGCTCCACGCGGTAGGGCTCGGCACCGGGCTGGGGGACCGGCTCGCCTCGGGCGAGGGCGTGCAGGACGCGCTCCACGGCACGCCGTCGATGCTCTTCCAGACCGACGAGATCGACGGCCTGCTGCAATCGATCAACCGCGCCCGCGACGCGCGGTTCGAGTCGATCATGGGAACGCTGCTGACGATGTACTCGGCGTCCAACTCGATCTTCCCGATGCGCCGCAAGGCGGGGCAGAACGAACCAGGCGTCATCGATCAGCCGTGCCTCGTGCTCTTCGGCACGGCGATCCCGAACCACTACTACGCCGCGCTCTCGGAGCGGATGCTCACCAACGGTCTCTTCGCCCGCATGCTGATCCTGGAGTCCGGCCCGCGCGGGGCTGGCCAGGAGCCGACGGTCAGCGAGCTGCCCGAGCGCGTGCTCGCGGCGGCCAAGTGGTGGTCCGACCTGCGCCCGGGGCCGGGCAACCTTGCCAACTCCCATCCCACGCCGCGCGTCGTGCCGCACACCGACGAGGCCCGGGCGCTGCTCGTTGAACTGCGCAAGGCCGCCGAGCAGGCCTACGGCGAGGCCGAGGGCCGGCGCGACGCGGTGGCAACGACGGTGTGGGGGCGGGCCAGCGAGCAGACGCGCAAGCTGGCGCTGCTGTACGCCGTCAGCGAGAACCACGCCGATCCCAGCATCGGCGTCGAGGCGGTGCGGTGGGCGTCGCGGCTGGTGATGCACCAGACCAGGAGAATGCTCTTTATGGCCGCCAACCACGCGGCCGAGACGCCCTTCGACGAGCTCGCGCTGCGCGCGATGCGGAAGATCCGCGAGGCCCCCGAGGGGGCGCTGCCGCACAGCGTGCTGCTCAAGCGGATGAAGATGGACTCTCGCTCGTTCCACGACCTCATGGACACGCTCGTGCAGCGCGGCGACGTGCTGGCGGAGTCGGCGGCGACGGCCGGGCGGTCGGCCCTGATCTACCGGTTGGCCGGGAAGGAAGGTGAAGGAAGGGTGAAAGAAGAGGGGGCAGAATGCGGGCTGTAGACACATACACACACTTCTTTCTCTCTTTCACCTTCTCACCCCCACCCCCGCGTGCGCGTATGTGTGTGTCTGCGCGACCCCGGGGGGTGAAAGGTGAAAGAAGGGAAAGAAGCCCCCGCCGCCCCCACGGGCGTCGCGCCTACCGTGAGCCGAACGGGGCGGGCGAGGGGGTCGGTAGGTACTACCACGCCGGAGGCGGGAGGACACGCCCGCGGGAACAGCCGCGCTTGGCGAATGAGTTTCTTTCGTCTGTCCGGGCGCGGGGACGCCCGGTGGCGGGGTTGGTACGCCGCCCCGCCGGGAACGCGACGTGGGCCAACGTGGGCGGACCCGTGGCGAACCGGCGCGGCCCGTAACGGGCGGGGATCGGGGCGGTGTGCCGCACCCCGGACGGGCCTGACGCCCGAGCGATTCAGCGAACCAACCAGCCAGCGATCCAGCGATCCATGACCTGCCGCGTGCGCGGCGGGCCACCACGACGCCCATGCGCCGCGCCCTCGCCGGTGCCCACGACGGAGATCGCTATGAACATCGAGATGCTTCCCATCGACGCGGTCAAGGAGTACGACCGCAACCCCCGCACTATCAACGACGCCGCGATTGATGCGGTCGCCAAGTCGATCCAGGCGTTCGGATTCAAGATCCCGATCCTGATCGACGCGGACAACATCATCATCGCCGGGCACACGCGGCTCCGCGCGTCACGGCAGCTCGGGCTCAAGGAGGTGCCGACCATTCGCGCCGATGATCTGTCCCCCGACCAGGTCAAGGCGCTGCGCATCGCCGACAACAAGGTGGCGTCGCTGACGTCGTGGGACATGGAACTCCTGCCTATTGAGCTCGCCGACCTCAAGGGCGTCGACTTCGACCTGGCGGTGCTCGGCTTCAGCGCCGAGGACCTCGCGGCGATCATGGCTCCCGCCGGCAACGAGGGGCTCGTCGACCCCGACGATGTGCCCGCACCGCCCGACGCCGCGACGACCGTGCCCGGCGACATCTGGGTGCTCGGCAACCACCGGCTCATGTGCGGGGACAGCAGCAAGCCCGCGGACCTGGACCGGCTGCGCGACGGCCAGCCGATCCATCTTGTCAACACGGACCCGCCGTACAACGTGAAGGTCGAGCCGCGCAGCAACAACGCCATCGTCGCTGGTCTGAGTTCGTTCGCGCTCCCCGGCAAGGCCGACCAGCACGATCAGCAAAGCGCCGACCTCAACCGTTACCCCGAGAAGAGCCGCGCGACGCACAAGAAGCTTCGGGCCAAGGACCGACCGCTGGCCAACGACTTCGTGTCCGATGACGAGTTCGACCGGCTGCTCACCGCGTGGTTCGGGAACCTCACCCGCGTGCTGATCCCCGGCGGCACGTTTTACATCTGGGGCGGGTACGCCAACTGCGGCAACTACCCGCCCGTGCTCAAGCGATGCGAGCTGTACTTCGCGCAGGCGATCATCTGGATCAAGGAGCACCCGGTCCTGACCCGCAAGGACTTCATGGGCAACCACGAGTGGTGCTTCTACGGCTGGAAAGAGGGCGCGGGCCACCGCTTCTTCGGGCCGAACAACGTGCCGGACACGTGGTCCATCAAGAAGGTCAACCCGCAGAGCATGGTCCACCTGACCGAGAAGCCTGTCGAGCTCGCGCGGCGGGCGATCGAGTACTCGTCACGGCCAGGCGAGAACGTGCTCGACCTCTTCGGGGGCAGCGGCTCCACGCTCATCGGCGCGGAGATGACCGGGCGGCGGGCGTTCCTCATGGAGCTCGACGCGCTCTACTGCGATGTCATCGTGCAACGGTGGGAGAAGTTCACGGGCCGCAAGGCGGAGCGGCTCCCGGCGAAGGGTGTGGCGGAAGAGAAAGCCGCGACCCGGAAGAAGGTCGCGGCTGGAGGCAAGGCGTGATGTGCGACCTACTCCTCATCGAGGCTGGGCAGCGCTCCGTCCGTCGCTTCGTCCCATTCGAGGCCGTAGCGCTCGGCGATGTCCTCAAGGTCGTGGTCGGTCAGGTATTCGGCGGTCTTCCGCTCCTGACATGCGGCGACCGCCCGGGCGAGGCCCGTCCACTCCTCGATGGTGAGCATCTGGTCCTGCCGCGCGCCGAGCAGGTACAAGGCGGCCTGGAGTACGGCCTCGAGTTGCGCTTCGCTGGGGTTCGTGGCAGACACGGTTCAGGCTCCCTTCCCAGCGACGAACACGCCGCGCTCGTGCTTCTTGAAGCGAGCAGCCGTCCCCTTCGCGGCGATCTCACGGATGATCGCAGCGTAGAGCGTGGCTTCCGGGGTCTTGCCGCCGGGGCTCTTCCACAGGCCCTTCGCCTCCATCTGGGCGATCATGTCCTTGGCACGCATCGGCACCTCGCTGGCGGCGAGCACCTGGGCCGCGGCGTCGAGAGCGCTGAGGCGCGTGGGCTTCTTCTCGCCTGCGGCTTTCGGGGGCTTTGGCTTCGCCTCCTTGGCGGACTTCCGCTCCGTCGCGGGCTTGGCGCTCTTCGTCTTCTTCACCGTGGTCAGCGCGGGGGCCTTCGCGGCCTTGCTGCGCTTGCCCGCGGGCTTCGCGGCGGCGTCCGGGGCGGGGTTGAGGACCGCCGGACCAAAGACCGCGACCGCCGCCCGCTCGGCAAGGCGGTTGGCCTCATCGCGCGTCGGCGGAGCCTTGTCGTCGGGCGTCGCGGTTGTCTTTGCGTCCTTGCGGGCCTTCCACGCAGCGCTCGTCTCGCGCTGGACCTTGCTCATGTTCTTGATCGTGCCTTTGCGTGCCATGTCGGACTCCTTCTGTCGGGTGCGAACCGCCGCACGCTGCGGCGGGGAAGCGTGGCTGTCGCGGTTTCCCGCGACGCCGCGTGGTGGGGGTCACTCGGCGTCGCGCAGAAACTCCTCGATGCGTTCGCGCTCCATCCCACTGATGAATCCGACGAGGTCGATCAGGTCGCTGCGGACCTTGCCGAGGTTGCCGGGCAGGCCCCAGTCGCGCGGGTCGGCCTTGGCGCGCTCGTCGTGCTTGTCGAGTTCCATCTCCAGCACGTCGAGCAGGCGG
This sequence comes from Phycisphaerae bacterium, assembly GCA_022180725.1. Lineage (GTDB taxonomy): Bacteria > Planctomycetota > Phycisphaerae > Phycisphaerales > UBA1924 > RI-211. Next base: position 18,463 of record BQMO01000018.1, on the reverse strand, counting down.
GCGATGTCGCTGCGGCGGGCGGCGTAGGTCTCGGCGGCGGTGGGTTCGGTCTTGGGGGTGCGCTTCGTCATGGTCGTTCTCCTTGGGGTTCGGGGTGCTTGTGGTCTCCGGTAAACAGCGAAGCCCGCGTTACGCGGGCTTCAGGTCGTCGCGTCGGTTGGGACTTCAGGGTTTCGCGGTCCAGACGGGGCCTCCCGTCCCATCGCTTCCCGGACAGCGTCCTTTCGTCCCTGGCGGTAGCCCGCATGCAGCCCCTCGCGGTACCCGCTCTCGAAGGCGTGGCGGACCAGGTCGCGGATCGACCAGACCGGGATCTCGTGGATGTCGAGGCTGTCGCGCTTGCGCGTCTCCAGTGTTTCGAGCAGCAGTTCGATCTTGGCCCACTCCATCTCGGCGGTAAAGGCCTTGTGCTTGGCGATGGCGTCGATGCTCGTGCGCTTGGTGCTCATGCCGGCGTCCTTTCAGCGGGCGGGAATGGATGCGAGGAGTGCGGCGACGGCGTGGGCGACGTTCAGCACCGCTGCGGTGGTGCGGACTTCGTCGGGCGTGCCCAGGCGGAACGATGCGCTCGACACCGTTACCTCCCACACCGACGCGTAGGCGACATGGGCGTTGATGCAGATCGGGCTGCCGCCGGGCGTGGGCAGGTCGATGCTGATGTCCGGGTTCGCGGTGACGCTGTGCGCCACCTTGGCGAAGCCAAAGGGCGTGGTGTTGGCGATCGCCCGCAGCGAGGGGAGGATCGCGTCGAGGTCGGCCTTGGTCGGGATGGTGTTCTTCGCGTTCATCGTTCGGGTCTCCTTGGCGGGGTTCGTGGTTGTTCGCCCCGCGTTGTGACACATGAAGCCGTCGGTTCCCGCGAACAGCAAGTCCATTCCGTGAGGAATCGCCGAGAATCTGCCCGCTGTGGGCGACTACGCGAAACATGGGGGCAAGTGGCGGAATGTGCAGGTCCGGGAGGTGTGCGATGACTCCCGAACACGCGCCTAGTTCCGGCCCGCCGCAGGGGATGTCCCGGCTGAACCCGGCCGCGCTGCCCGTATCGGACGCCGCGCGCGTGCTCACGCGCATCGGCGGGGTGGGTGGCAAGCCGGTCACCGAGGAGATGCTCCGCGCCGACATCGACGCGGGCGCGCCGACGAACGTCGACGGCACGCTCAATCTCGTGCACTACGCGGCGTGGCTGGTGAAGGAGATGTCCGCTAGTGGCGATTGACCCGCGCCAACTCAGGCCCGGCGAACTCGCGCGGCTGCTGAACAGCACGCCGCTGGGCGCTGTTGTCAGCGAGCGGCAGCTGCATCGGCACCGCACGCGCGCGGGGTTCCGCGTTGCCGCCGCTGGCGACGCGGGCAAGGTCGACCTGTTCCGCTACGTCGCCTGGCTGGTGGCGACGCGGCACGAGGCGCTCGCCGAGGCGGCCAGCCAGCCGGAGGGGCTCACCGGCTACGAGGCGATGAAGGAGCGGGCCCGGCTCCGCAACGCGATGCTCTCGCTCTCGGGGCGCGACATCGGAGATCTGCCCGAAGTCGCGGACCCCTCGAGGAAGCAGAAGGCGGCACGCGACTTTCGATACTTCTGCGAGGCGTACTTCGGACCGACGTTCCACCTCAAGTGGTCCGACGACCATCTGAAGGTCATCGCCAAGATCGAGCAGGCGGTGCTCGAAGGCGGCCTGTTTGCAATGGCGATGCCGCGCGGTAGCGGCAAGACCAGCCTTTGCGAAGTCGCGTGCCTGTGGGCGCTGGTGTACGGCCATCGCGAGTTCGTGGCGCTCGTCGGCTCGGACGAGGAGCACGCGGCGGGGATGCTCGAGTCCATCAAAGCGGAGCTAGAGAACAGCGAGATCCTCGGAGGAGACTTCCCCGAGGTGTGCCATCCGATCCGTTCCCTCGAAGGCATCCACCAGCGGGCGTCGGGGCAGCTCTACCAGGGGAAGCAGACGCACATCGGCTGGACCGCGCGCGAGATCGTGCTGCCCACCATACCCGGCTCCGCGGCGTCGGGATCGATCATCCGCGTCGCCGGGATCACCGGCCGCATCCGCGGCATGAAGCACAAGCGCGTCGATGGCGTGAGCGTCCGCCCCTCGCTGGTGCTCATCGACGATCCGCAGACCGACGAGAGCGCCCGCTCACCCTCGCAATGCGCCAACCGCGAGCGCATCCTTGCCGGGGCGATCCTGGGATTGGCGGGCCCGGGGAGGAAGATCGCCGGGCTGATGACCCTCACCGTCGTCCGTCCCGACGACCTGGCCGACCGCATCCTCGACCGCGAGAAGCACCCGCAGTGGCAGGGCGAGCGGACCAAGATGGTGTACGCCTTCCCCGCGCGGGAGGCGCTGTGGCAGCGGTACGCGGAAATCCGGGCCGAGGGGCTGCGCAGCGACCGGGGCATCAAGGCCGCCACCGAGTACTACAAGCAGCACCGGGCCGCGATGGACGAGGGCGCGGCCGTCGCGTGGCCGGAGCGGTTCAACCACGACGAGCTCTCCGCCCTCCAGCACGCGATGAACCTGAGGCTCCAGAACGAGGCGGCGTTCTTCGCGGAGTACCAGAACGAACCGCTGCCGGAGGTGCAGGCGATCGACGACCTGCTCACCGCCGACCAGATCGCGGCGAAGGTGAGCGGGCACCAGCGCGGAGAGGTGCCCATCGGATGCACGCGGCTCACGATGTTCGTGGACGTGCAGGGCAAGGCCCTGTTCTACCTCGTCGCCGCATGGGAAGACGACTTCTCCGGCTACGTCATCGACTACGGCACCGAGCCGGACCAGAAGGCCGGGGGGGCGGGGGGATACTTCACGCTCCGCGATCTGCGGCGGACACTGGCCACCGCCGCGCCCCGCGCCGGCGTCGAGGGCGCGATCTACGCCGGGCTGGAGCGGTTGATCGCCGCGACGGTCGCCCGCGAGTGGCGGCGTGATGACGGCGCGATGGTGCGTATCGACCGCTGCCTGATCGACGCCAACTGGGGTTCGTCCACCGACGTGGTCTACCAGTTCTGCCGCCAGAGTTCGCACGCGGGCGTGCTGATGCCGAGTCATGGGCGGTACGTCGGGGCGTCCAGCATCCCGTTCTCCGATTACAAGCGCAAGCGCGGCGAGCGGATCGGCCTGAACTGGCGCGTCCCAGTCGTCACCGGCAAGCGCGCCGTGCGGCACGTGGTCTTTGACACCAACTACTGGAAGTCGTTCATTCATGCCCGGCTCGCCGTCCCGATGGGCGATCCCGGGTGCTTGTCGCTCTACGGCAGCAAGCCGGAGGCGCACCGGCTGCTGGCGGAGCACCTGACCAGTGAGTACCGGGTCAAGACCGAAGGACGCGGCCGAACGGTGGACGAGTGGAAGCTGCGCGTCGACGGCCTCGACAACCACTGGCTCGACTGCCTGGTCGGCGCGGCGGTGGCGGCGTCGATGCAGGGCGCGGTGCTGTTCGGCATTGAAGCGAGGGTGATGCCGCGTCCTCGCATGCGACTGTCCAATCTGCGGAGGAGCAGATTATGAAGTACATGGATGTGGTTGCCCAGAAGCCTGATGACCAGCGAGGGCTGCGTTGTCCCAAGTGTGGCTGTGCACACTGGCGAGTGATCTACACTCGCGCTAGGCCAGGTGGTCGGCTCGTACGTCGCCGTGAGTGCCGCAACTGCGGAAAGGGCGTCATCACGACGGAACGAGTGATCGGTTAGACGCACCGGTTCCATATGCGTAACCATCTGCTATTGAGGATGCGAGGAGACGAGACATCAGGCTTATCGCGGCGTACAACGTGCTGTAGACATCCTGGCCGGAGGTTCCCGGAGGCGAACGGTGAGCGGCTGATCCCCGAGCACCGGCAAGCCAAGAAGTGATGCGCCGTGCAGGGCTGCACCTCTGTGCGGCGTTGTGCTTTTTGGACTCGCCTCCTGGAATCCTCGGCCTGATGCAAGGACACAATCCGATGCCGGACCCTACCACCAGTCTCGACCAGGCCATCCGCGACAACGCGTCGCAGCCCGCAAAGGCGGCGGTGGACGGTCAGTCCGTCGAGCAGCACCCGCTGAAGGACCAGATCGAGGCCGACCGCTACCTCGCGTCCAAGGACGCCGCAAGGAAGCCCGGCCTCGGCATCAAGTTCGCCAAGATCGTTCCGCCCGGCTCCGTCTGAACCGCACCCATGCTCAAGACCATCGCCAACCTGCTGAATCGAAACGGCCGCCCCCCCACAGCCGCCGAGCGGAGCACGGACGCTCCTCGCGGTGGTCGCGGGCGACGGTTCGTGGTGGCGAAGTTCGATTCGGCGCAGACCACGCCCGACAACCGCAAGCATTGGGCGAACGCGGACGGGCTCTCGCCCAACGCCGCGGTGAACCCGGAAGTGCGGCGGATCCTGCGCAACCGCGCCCGGTACGAGGTTGCCAACAACTCCTACGCCAAGGGCATCGTCCTCACGCTCGCCAATGACACCATCGGCACCGGTCCCCGGCTGCAGATGCTGACCGAGGATGCCGAAGCGAACGCCCGGATCGAGGACGCGTTCGAGCAGTGGTCCCGGGCCGTGGACCTGGCGGGCAAGCTCCGGACGATGCGGCTGGCACGGGCCGAGAGCGGCGAGGCCTTCGCGCTCTTGGTCAGCAACCCGGCGATCGGATCTCCGGTCTCGCTGGATCTCAAGCTCATCGAGGCGGACCAGGTCTGCACGCCGCTTCTGCGGCGCGGTCGCTCGGACGAGGTCGATGGGATTGTCCTCGACCAGTGGGGCAACCCGTCGGCGTACCGCGTGCTCAAGCGGCACCCGGGCGACAGCGGCCTCCTCCGCGCCCCGATCGACGACCTCACCGCGTACGACACGTACGTCGCGTCGGCCGTGGTGCACTACTTCCGCGCCGATCGGCCGGGCCAGCTCCGCGGCATCCCGGACATCACACCGGCGCTCCCGCTGTTCGCCCAGCTCCGCCGGTACACGCTGGCGACCATCGCCGCCGCCGAGACCGCCGCCAACTTCGCCGCCGTCATCTACACCGATGCTCCCCCCAACGGCGAGGCCGATCCGCTCGAGCCGATGGACGAGGTCGAGCTCGAGCAGCGCCTCGCCACGGTCCTTCCCGGCGGTTGGAAGCTCGGTCAGGTCCACGCCGAGCAGCCCACCACGACCTTCGGCGAGTTCAAGCGCGAGATCCTCAACGAGATCGCCCGCTGTTTGAACATGCCGTTCAACGTCGCGGCGGGGAACTCCTCCGGTTACAACTACGCGAGCGGCCGCCTGGACCACCAGGTGTACTTCAAGAGCCTGCGCGTCGATCAGCACCACCTGCAGCTCGCCGTGCTCGACCGCATCCTCACCGCCTGGCTCAACGAGGCCGTGCTCGTCGAAGGGCTGCTCCCGCAGTCGATGCGGGAGCGCGGCGCACTGCTGCCAGCACATGCCTGGTTCTGGGATGGCGTCGAGCACGTCGATCCCGCCAAGGAAGCGACCGCTCAAGCCACGCGCCTGGCCAACCACACGACGACCCTCGCCGCCGAGTACGCCCGCCAGGGACGCGACTGGGAGCAAGAGCTCCGCCAGCGCGCCAAGGAGCGGGCGCTCATGGACGAACTCGGCCTGTCCCCGACTCCGACGACCCCGACGACCCCCACGGGCACTCCGCCCGCACCTCAAGAGGACGACACCGATGACAACGAAGACTCCGACCGCGCCCAAGACCCGAGTCACACCGAAACGTCTGTGGCTTGAGGCCGCCGCCACCCATCCCGCGCCCGCGGGCACGTCCCCGCTCACGCTGACTGGCACGGCGGAGATCACCGCCATCGCCGCCGGCGCTGGCGGGACGGAGGGCGAGAAGGCGCTCCCGCGCTTCAAGATGCTGGCCTACACGGGCGGGGCGATGCGCGTCGCCGGGTGGCGTCACCCGGTCGTGCTCGACCTCGCGGGGCTCTCGGTGCCCTCGCAGAACCGGCCGATCCGGTTTGCCCATGATCCCGCCGCGGGTGTCGGGCACACGGACGCCATCCGGGTCGAGGGCGGGCAGCTCGTGGCCACCGGCGTGATCTCGCGGGACACCGCAACCGCCCGCGAGGTGGTCGCGTCCTCTCGGAACGGGTTCCCCTGGCAGGCCTCGGTGGGAGCAAGCGTCGAGGAGTTCGAGTTCATCCGCGAGTCCCAGAAGGCGATCGTGAACGGTCTGGAGTTCAGCGGCCCGATCAACGTGGTTCGCAAGGCGACGCTCGGCGAGATCAGCTTCGTCGATCTCGGGGCCGACGGGCGCACCAGCGCCTCCATCGCCGCCCAGCACGGCGCGGGCGGGGGTGGCGGTGATGACGGCGGTCCGACCGGCGGCGCTGTCGATCCGGGGCCGAGCGCCGCGGCGCTCCGCGCCGAGGCCCTCGCCGAGACCAGCCGGATCGCGGCTGTCCGGAAGATCTGTGCCGGCAAGCACCTGGACATCGAGGCCCAGGCGATCCGCGACGGCTGGGACGCGACGCGCACGGAGCTCGAAGTCCTCCGCGCCAGCCGTCCCAAGGCGCCGGCGATCCATGCACCCGACACGAGCATCACCAGCGAGGTCCTGGAGGCCGCGTGCTTCCAGAGCGCCAAGCTCGAAGGGCTCGAGAAGGTCTGTTCGGCCCAAGCGCTGGAGGTCGCGGCCAAGCGCTTCCAGAGCGGGTTGGGCCTGCAGGAACTGTTCATCGAGGCCGCCATCGCCAACGGCTACACCGGCCGGACGTTCCGCGACAGCCGCCGCGTGCTCGAGGCCGCCTTCGGGCGCGGCATTGAGGCGGGGATGACCATCATCGACGTCGGGGGCATCCTCTCCAACGTCGCCAACAAGTTCCTGCTCGAGGGCTTCTTCAGCGTCGAGCGTGTGTGGCGGAGCATCTGCGCTGTTCGCAACGTCTCCGACTTCAAGACGGTCACGAGCTACCGCCTGGTCGGCAAGGACCAGTACGAGCAGGTCGCTCCCGGCGGCGAGCTCAAGCACGGGACGCTGGGCGAGGAGACGTACAGCAACAAGGCCGACACCTACGGCCTGATGCTCACGATCGACCGCCGCGACATCATCAACGACGACCTGGGCGCCATCACGACCGTGCCCCGCAAGCTCGGCCGCGGATCGGGCCTCAAGATCAACGACGTCTTCTGGACGGCGTTCATGAACAACGCCGCGTTCTTCAGCGCCGGCAACAAGAACTTCATCTCGGGCGCGGACACGGCGCTGGGCATCGACGGCCTGACCAAGGGCGAGGTCACGTTCATGGACCTGGTGGATTCCGACGGCAAGCCCACGGGCGTGATGCCGTCAATCCTGCTGGTGCCGACGGCGCTCTCGGCGGTGGGCACGCAGCTCTACAAGAGCGTGGAGATGCGGGACACCACGGCGAACACCAAGTTCCCGGTCGCCAACCCGCACCAGGGCAAGTTCCGCATCGAGGTCAGCCGGTACCTGTCCAACGCCCTCTACACGGGCAACTCGGCCAAGGCGTGGTACCTCCTCGCCGATCCGAGCGACCTGCCCGTCATCGAGATGGCGTTCCTCAACGGACAGGAAGCCCCGACCATCGAGACCTCCGACGCGGACTTCAGCCAGCTCGGCGTGCGGATGCGCGGGTACCACGACTTCGGCGTCGCGCTCCAGGACCCGCGCGGCGGCGTCAAGAGCAAGGGCGAGGCATGAGGGGGCGAGGGGCCACCGTCGGGCGAGGGCCCGGCGGAGCCCGGAGGCAGCACACCCATCGGCGGCGAGGGCGAGTAGACCCAAGGAGACACGCACATGGCATCGGGACCGGCCAAGTTCATCCAGGAAGGCAACGCGATCGACTACACCCCGGGCGCCGACGTGCTCGTCGGCGCGGTGGTGGTGCAGGGCGAGCTCGTGGGCGTCGCGCAGGCGCCGATCAAGGCGGGGCAGCTGGGCTCGCTCGCGATCAGCGGCGTGTTCGACTTCCCCAAGGCGACGGGCGCGAGCAGCGCCATCCCCGTGGGCACCAACGCCTACTGGGACGCCGGGGCGCAGAACGCGACCAAGAGCTCCGCCTCGGGCGCGAACAAGCTGATCGGCAAGGCGGTGCGGAACACCGTCGACGCCGACACCATCGTCCGAGTCCGGCTCTCGCAGTAGGAGACTGACGTGGGCGACCTGCTCGAACAGGGCGCGGCGTTCCTCGACGACCAGCGGCATCGGCACATGAGCCGCCCGGTGGTGTATCGCAGGGGCACCGATGAGAAGGAAGTCCAGGCCACCATCGGCCGCACCCAGTTCGAGCAGGCGGACGAGGCGGGCCTCATCCACCGCGTCGAGTCGCGGGACTTCCTGATCCGGGCGGCGGACCTGGACCTGGGCGCGGGACCGATCACGCCGCGAGCGGGCGACCAGGTGCGGGAGCAGGTTGGTGGCGTGGGGGGACAGGTGCTGGTGTACGAGGTCAACGCTCCTGGCGGGCAGCCGCCCTGGCGATACAGCGACCCATACCGCAGGGTGATGCGGGTTCACACGAAGTTCGTGGGCACGGAGGTGTGATGACGGGAGCAAGCGCACAGAACGGCACCAACGGCGGCAAGGCCTCGCTTCGCGTCCAGTGGGCGGGGATCTTCGTCACGATCCTGCTCGCGGCGGGCGCGATGACCGTCCAGTGGGGCGTGGTCACCGCCAAGCTCCAGCAGGTCGAGAAGCGCCTGGACGAACTGATCGTCGAGGCCCGCGCCCTGCGCACCGAGTACCAGTCCATCGAGCGGCGCGTGTCGTACCTCGAAGGGCGGCTGAACGGGAGGGGTGGCCAGTGAGCACGATCGCCGCCATCGCCGACGCCGTCGCCGCGCACATCAACGCCGGCACCTACTCCCGTCCCGTGAGCGCGGTGCGGATGTACCAGCCCGCCTTCACGCTGGAGGATCTCAAGGACCTGCGTGTGTCGGTTGTGCCGCGCACGGTCGGCATCGCCGCCGCCAGCCGCGACAGCAGTGTCTTCGAGTGCGTCGTCGACGTGGGCGTGCAGCAGAAGCTGCCGCCCGAGAACGAACAGGCCGAGATCGACGCCCTGCTCGGCCTGGCCGAGGAGATCGCCGACCGCCTGCGGCTGACGCGGCTGCCCGACGCGCCCGAGGCCGCGTGGGCGGGGATCGCCCACGAGCCGGTGGTGGCGAGCGAATCGCTGGAGCAGCACCGGGTGTTCACGAGCGTCCTGAGCGTCACCTACCGGGTGCGGAGGTAGCCAATGAGGAACTTCATCGCACTGAAGATCGACCTCGACAGCAACTACGTCGCGCTGTCGGCGACATCCTTGGTGGCGACCTTCACGCTCATGGTCCCCTCATCCAGCAGCCAGGACGCGACGGTGCAGGGGACGGACGGGAAGGAACTGGCCATCGCGCCCGGGTCGCAGTTTGCCTTCGAGCGCGTGGACCTGTCGCAGATCAAGGTCAAGAGCAAGCCGGGCGAGTGTGTGTACGTGATCGGGCACAGCGGCTGAGAAGAACCAGGGAGCACGACGATGGCGATCAAGCTGGGCATGGAGGCCGTCCTCAAGTACAAGGTGGGCGGCCAGGCGGGCGGCGGGGCGTGGACGGCCCTGGGCAACGTCAAGGACGTGACGCTCAACCTCGAGACCGGCGAGGCGGACGTCACCACCCGCGCCAACGCGGGCTGGCGGGCCACCGTCGGCACGCTCAAGGAGGCGAGCGTTGAGTTCGAGATGGTGTGGGACACCGCCGACGCGGGCTTCACCGCCATCAAGAACGCCTTCTTCAACAACGCCGTCATCGGGCTGCAGGTCCTCGACGGGACCAGCGGCCAGGGGCTCCAGGCGGACTTCTCGATCACCAACTTCTCGCGCAGCGAGGCGCTCGAAGAGGCCATCACCGTCTCGGTCACGGCGAAGGTGACGTACTCGGCCACGGCGCCCTCATGGATCGGCGGCTGAACCCCCACGAGACCCCCGACCCCGACACGCAGCACACGGAGACACGGATGCAGACATTCACGGACAACGCGGGTAGGCAGTGGCAGGTGGAGATCAACGTCGCAGCCCTCAAACGGGTGCGCGGCCTCGTGCGGGTGGACCTCATGCAGCCCATCGACGGTTCCGGAGGGCTGCTCGAGCGGCTCGTCCGCGACCCCGTGCTGCTCTGCGACGTGGTCTACGCCCTCTGCAAGCCCGAGGCGGACACGCGCGGCGTCAGCGACGAGGACTTCGGGCGGGCGATGGCGGGCGACGCCATCGAGCACGCCACCGCGGCGCTGCTGGAGGAACTCGTGGCTTTCTGCCCGAGCCCGAGGGACCGGGCCAACCTCGGGCGGGTGCTCCAGGCCACGCGGGAGGTCATGGACAAGGCCCGGGATCTGGCGACGCGGCGGATCGATCACCTGATCCAGAGCGGGGAACTGGATCGCCTGGCGGAGAGCGCGCTGGAGGAAGTCGGGAGGGCGGGCCCACCGCCGCCGACGCCTGGCGACTCGTCTGGCACTGCGCCGGAGCCGTCGGCGTCGATCCCGGCCCCCTGACGCTCCGTGAGCTCGTGGCGATGCTCGAGGGGCGGCAGCGTCACGACTGGTCCATCGCCTCCTCGTGCCTCAGCGTCGTCGCCAACCTGCACCGCGACCCCAAGCGCACGCGATCGTTCAAGCCCAGCGACTTCGACCCGTTCGCACATCACGCACGCCAACGCCCCATCACGGTGCCCGTCTCGGTGCTCAAGGACGTGTTCATCGACGGCAGGCTCCCCGCAGTCACCCCCGCAGTTGCAAAGGAGGACGGATGACCACCCGACACTATGTGTACCTCGCCGGCCTGGCGCTGCTCGCGCTCGTGCTCGCCTCGTGCGCGGGCATCGACCTGGGCGACCTCGTCAAGGTCAAGACGCCCAACGCGATTCAGCAGACGACCGGCCTGCGCGCCACGCTCAGCCTCAACGAGGCGGAGGCCGAGTACCAGAACTGGTTCAACCAGACGCAGGCCACCGGCGCGCAGTGGAAGGGCAACATCGAGAAGGCCGGCGAAGTCCGCGGGCTGCTCGGGCAACTCACGCTCTCGGCCCTCGACACCGTGGGACCGACGGTGGCAGGCGTGCCCGTGCTCGGCCCGGCGCTGCCGGCGCTCACCGGCATCGTCGGGCTGTTCATCGGCGCGGGTCGGCTCCGTAAGGAGAAGGAGGCGTCGTTCAACAAGGGGCTGGAGAAGGGCCGCGACCTGACCGGTGAAGCCTGATCAGCGCCGATTCCGGTTCGCCACTCCCACAAGCAAGGAGGCTCCCATGCGCATCGTCCCCGGTAAGTTCATACGCGTGCCCAACAGGCCGCCGTACCAGCATCCCGCCGCCAGCCCCGACTACTTCGCCACCCGCGGCGAGGTGGTGTGCGGCGGTCGGCGCGCGGATCTCGACCTGCTCTTCACGCCCACCGAACTGCGCCGGGCCGCGCACCGGGCGCAGAAGAACCGCGAGGACATCCCGCCGGCGAAACGCCGCTCGCTGCTGGCCCTGATCCAGCGGCTGCTGGGGGGCGACTCGTGGGGGTCGGCGTGATCACCATGCGCATCAAGGACATGTTCTTCGACCGGCACGTTGTCATGCGAGCAATGGACTCGGCCAAGCGCAAGGTGCTCAGCCAGGCCGGGGCCTTCATCCGCACGGCGGCCCGCACGAGCATCCGCAAGCGCAAGGGCACCGCCCCGCCGGGCAATCCGCCGCACTCGCACGAGGGGAGCCTGCGTCGGTTGATCCTCTTCGGGTACGACCGCGCGAGCGATTCGGTCGTGGTCGGTCCCGTGGGCTTCGCCAGGAGCACCGCGCCGCGTGCCCTGGAGCACGGCGGGGAGACGGTGGTGCACTCGCGTGTGGGGGGGCGTGGCGGACGGCTGGTGTCGCGGAAGATCAAGATCGCCGCGCGGCCATTCATGGCCCCGGCGCTGGAGAAGGAGCGGCCGAGGTTGCCGCTGCTGTGGCGGAACTCGATTCGCAAGGGAGGCTGACACCATGTCAGGACCGGCGACTGACCACGTTGCAAAACAGCGGAGTGCCGTCGAAGCAGTCCTCGAACGACGGGTCCGCGCCCAGCAGGTCTTCTGGGACGAGTACCCGCCGATTGACGGCCTCATTTGCTTCATCGCCGCACCAAGAGGCAAAAAGCTCGATCGAGGCACCGCGGTCAAGTGCTGCCCGCAAGTACGCAGCAAGGGATCGCCTGCTTTCGTGATTATCCAGGTCGGAAGGGTCGTCAAACAGGAATCCGCAGCTGCAGTGTCCGCCCGTTGTGGCACAGGCGATCCTCGAATGCGAGAACCGTCGCTGCATCCATTCATCAGGGGCCGAGACAGGCGTGATCTCGCACTCATCGGAACGATGAGCAAGCCAGTCGCGATCAGAAGCCAGATAGATCATGAGGCACATCGCGCCATTGTAGATGCTGTTAGGAGTGATACCTGATGGCCGACACGCGGGGCATCCGGGCCGGACGGGCGTTCGTTGAGCTCGGCGTGAGCGACAAGCTCAGCGCCGGGCTCCGCCGCGCCCAGAAGCGTCTGGAGGCCTTCGGCGAGGGGCTGCGCAGCGCCGGTACCCGCCTGGCGGGCATCGGCGCGGCGGCGGTCACCGCGCTGCTGGGGAGCGTCAAGGTCTTCTCCACCATGGGCGACGCGCTCGACAAGATGAGCCTGCGCACCGGCGTCAGCGTCGAGACGCTCAGCGAACTGGGCTTCGCCGCTGAGCAAGCGGGGGCGGACATGGAGACGCTGGAGAACGGCCTGAAGTTCATGCAGCGGTCGCTCGTCGAGGCCGCGCGTGGTTCAGCCACCGCCCAGCAGGCCCTCGCCCTGCTCGGGCTCTCCGTCGAGGATCTCGCGGGCCTCTCGCCCGAGCAGCAGTTCAAGCGCCTGGCCGACCGCCTCGCGCAGGTCACCGACCCGGCCCTGCGCACGGCCCTGGCGATGGGGATCTTCGGCCGCGCCGGGACGAAGCTGCTCCCCTTGCTCTCCTCGGGCGCGGCGGGGATCGAGGAACTCCAGGAACAGGCACGCAGCCTCGGCCTGACGGTCAGCACGCAGACCGCCAGGGACGCCGCGGAACTCAACGACACGCTCAACATCTTGTGGCGCGTCGTCAAGCAGGGCGTCTTTGCCATCGGCGGGGCGCTCGCGCCCACGATCAAGGACCTGTCGCTGCGGATCACCCGTGTCATTGTCGCCGCCACTGACTGGATCAAGCGGAACAAGGACGTCGTGGTCTGGGCCCTCAAGGTCGCGGCGGGCGTGGTGGTCGTTGGGGCCGCCCTCATCGGGCTGGGCGTGGCCATCACCGGCATCGGCGCGGCGATGGGTGTGCTGGCAAGCGTGGTCTCGGGCATCGGCGCGGCGTTCGGGCTGGTCGGCGCGGTGCTGGGCGCGCTGCTCAGCCCGATCGGCGTGGTCGTCGCCGCTGTGGTTGGGCTGGGCGCGGCGCTTCTGATCACCAGCGGAGCGGGCGGGGCGGCCCTTGATTGGCTCGGGGAGCAGTTCACGCGCCTGCGCGACTGGGCCACCAAGGTCATCGGCGGCATCTCCGACGCCTTGGCCGCCGGCGACATCGCACTCGCGGCCGAGATCCTCTGGCTGAGCCTCAAGGTCGCCTGGCAGCAGGGCGTCGCGGCCCTCAACAAGGTCTGGCTCCAGGCCAAGCAGTTCTTCGTCGGCACGGCGCAATCCATGTGGTTCGGGGCGCTGGCCGCGGCGGAGATCGGCTTCCACGCCATCAAGGTCGCGTGGATCGAGACGACGGCGTTCCTCTCCAAGACCTGGACGAACTTCACGACCGGCTTCCAGCAGATCTGGGAGTCGGCCTCGTCGTGGGTCGCCAAGCGGATGCTGGAGATCCAGGGGCTGTTCGACTCGGGGCTGGACGTGGACGCCGCCAAAGAGGCCGTGGACCAGCAACTCGAGTCCCGGCTGGTGGAACTCGAGGACGCCGCCCAGCGCGACGTAGCCGCGCGGGAGCGCCGGCGATCCGCCGAGCGCGAGCAGGCCGCCGCGATCCATGAAGCGACGCTCGCGGCGATCGGCCAGGACTTCGAGAACGCCCAGGAGGCCCTCCGCAAGGACACTGAGGCGGGCCTCGCCGAGTCGCGGGCTGCCCTTGACGCCGCGAAGGAGCGCCTGGCCGCCGCGATCGAGGAGGCCCGGCGCAAGCGCGAGGCGGCGGACGCGGAGCGTGGACCTTCCAGGTCTCCCCGCGACCTCATGGCCGAGTTCGAGGACCGCGTCGCGGGCCTGGGCGACCTGCTCGCCAAGGGGATCAGCGTACGGGGCACGTTCAACGCCAAGGCCGCGCAGGGGCTCGCCGCGGGCAACGACACCGCCGAGCGCACCGCCCGCGCGACGGAGCAGACGGCCCGGCACACCAAGCGCGTCGCCGACGCCGTGGGCACGGGCGGATTGGCCTTTACCTGATTGGAGTGATCAGTGCCTATCGAGGTGCGAGAGAAGTTCGAGTCCCGCCGCCTGGTGAAGGCAGCCAACGGCACCAACTCCTCGGCGGAGCTGGCGTACATCGTGCTCGGCACGGACAACGACATCGCCGCGCGCGATGCCCTCGAGGCCGAGGCCCCCGTCAACTACGCCACCCTGCCCCGCCAGAGCGTGCAGATCGAGCCGCTGGGCCCGGGCCTGTGGGACGGCGTGGCCCGCTACGCCCTCTCCGGAGGCGGGGGCGGCGGCGGCCTGCCCACCGGCGAGTCCTCGTTTCAGTTCGACACCGGCGGCGGCACGCAGCACATCACCCAGTCGCGGGCCACCGTGCAGCGCGTCCCCGCGCCGGGCATGGTCGCGCCCGACTTCCAGGGGGCGATCGGCGTCAGCGCCGACGGCGTCGAGGGAATCGACATCACCGTCCCCGTCTACACCTTCGCCGAGACGCACTACAAGCCCGACTCGGCGATCACCGGCGCGTACAAGGGCGTCCTCTTCAGCCTCACCGGCAAGGTCAACGGCGACGGCTTCCGGGGCTTCGCGCCCGGCGAAGTGCTCTTCCTGGGTGCGAGCGGCGCGAAGCGCGGCAGCGGCACCGAGGCCGACTGGGAGATCACGTACCGCTTCGCGGCCAGCCCCAACGCGTCGGGCCTGTCGATCGGCCCGATCGGCGGCATCACCAAGCAGGGGTGGGACTACCTGTGGGTGCGCTACAGCGACCAGGAGGACACCGCCGCCAAGGCGCTGGTGAAGCGACCCATCGCGGCCTACGTCGAGCGTGTGTACGAGAGCGGGAGTTTCGCGGCGCTGCAACTGGGATGACGAATGGGCGATGATCTCCGCAAAGTCCGGCCCGGCGATCCGCTCCGCATCCCCGCGCGGGCGTACAACGCCTTCGTCGATGCGGCGCTGGAATCGCGCCGTCGCCAGCAGGACCGGCGTGCCGGCGAACTCTGGGACGGCGGGCGCTCCTTCATCGGCGGTGGCGTCGTCGCGGTCCGCAACGACAGCGGCGAGGACCTGGAGCGTTACCACGCCCTGGCCATCGACGGGCCGCTGTTCCTCCCCGGAGAGGACGGCCCCGAGAAGTCCTTCCAGAACCGCCTGGCGTTCAAGGGCATCACGCCCACCGACGCGACGCGCCCGGGCTCCTTCGCCATCGCCCGCGAGCCGATCCCGCAGGGCCAAGTCGGCCTGTGCGTCGTCCACGGCGTCACGCCGGCGCGGGTGCTCGTTGAGGACGAGGAGCACGCCTTCGCCGAGGTCGCGCCCGACGAGACGGTGCTCACGTCCGCGGGCTTGGGGAGCGCGGCCATCCTGTGGAAGGAGGAGGGCGTCGGGGAGAAGTGGGCGCTGGTCGAGGTTGGCCGCCCTCGTGGGGGTCGCATCGTCGCCATCCTCGGCGAGGCCCACGAGATCGAGGGCGAGCGCTTCCGCTGGCGGTACCCGTGGACCGAGGCGGCGGTCGATGGCGACCCCGGCAGCGAGACCTTCGGGCGGTACATCGCGTTGGAGGAGGGCCTGTCGTCCAAGAGGGCGGGCGGTGAGGAGGACCCGGCGCGCTGGGCCATCAACAGGTTCGAGAGCCACCACAGCGAGGTGCCCGACGACCCCCACGCGGAACCCGAAGGGACCGACGGCTTCGGCGGCCTGCGGTCGCTCTTCGTGCCCGGGCAACTCGAGCCGCAAGACCCCGCGGGCTACTGCCCCCGCAAGGCGGCGATCCCGCAGATCCGGCCCATCCTCAAGGGCGTCGCGGTCGAGATGTTCGCCGAGCGCGACACGCGCGGCGGCACGGTCTGGGCGTTCCAGGCCCTCAACGGAATGGAACTGGTCGAGTTCGACGTCCCGGTGTGGCTCTATGTCTGACCCGAGTGCCACCATCCCCGTCGATCTGGAAGCACGCCGCGAGCACGAGCGGCGCAAGTACCTCGCGCTCATGCCCACCGGATACGGCTCGACCAACCACGGGCGCTTCGCGTACAGGCTGGTGCAGGGCTGGAAACCCCGGTTCGTCGTGGACTTCGGCTGCGGCCGCAACCTCTTCATCCAGCACCTGCGGCGGCTGGGGATCGACGGGCTGGGCATCGACTTCGCCTTCCCCGAGGCGGACATCGTGGCGCCCATGCACCGCGTGCCCGTCTCCGCCGGCATCGCCGACCTAGTGACGTCCTTCGATGCCCTCGAACACTTGCTCCCCGAGGAGGTGGACGAGGTCCTCGACGAAATGCGGCGTATCGCCGTACCCGCGGGCAGGCTTGTCTTCTCGATCTGCACGCGCGAGAGCAAGACGAAGGTCAACGGCGAGGGCCTGCACCCGACGGTGCGGCCGCTGAAGTGGTGGCTCGACCGGATCGGCCGCGTCGGCACGGTGCGCCAGGGACTCGGCGCGCCCAGGTACATCGCAGGGACGTTCAACCATGCGTGAGAACAGCGGAGACATCGCGGCGTTGCAGGCGGGACTCAAGCAGCGCAGGCCGGCGCGGAGCGGCGTGCGCCTCTACACCGCCGACTTCGACTCCGTTTCCCTATGCGACTTCTACCGGGAGCGGTCGGCGTTCCTGATCCTGTCGGGGCCGTCGCTGGCGGCGCTGGACCTGGCCCAGCTCAACCGCCGCGGCATCGTCACGATGGCCGTGAACAACGCCTGGGCGGTCCACCGCCCGACGTTGTGGACCTGCGTGGACGACCCCGGGCGCTTCATCGACACCGGCTGGAAGGACCCGGGCATCCTCAAGATCGTGCCCGTCTCGCACTTCGACAAACGCCTCCGCGTCCAGAATCCCGACGGCTCCATGCGCGCGAGCGCCTTCAAAGTGCGGCAGATGCCCGGCGTGCTCTTCTACCGCCGCAGCGACCACTTCGACCACAGCCGGTTCTTGAAGTCCGACACCATCAACTGGGGCCAGGACGGCGAGCACACGGATTCGCTCGGCATCAAGGGCAAGCGCAGCGTCATGCTCGCCGCCCTGCACCTGCTGCACTATCTCGGCTTCCGCACGGTCTACCTGCTCGGCTGCGACTTCAAGATGGACCGCGACCGCCGCTACGCCNNGAGAGCCTCCAGAAACGCTTCGAGGCCCTCAAGCCTCACTTCGAGCAGCAGCGATTCCGCGTGGTCAACTGCGCACCCGACCCGGAGTCGTGCGCCCTGAAGGCGTTCGAGTTCGTGCCTTTCGAGCAAGCCGTGGCAGACGCCGCGGCGGAATGCGCCAAGCCGATCAGCACCGCCGGGTGGTATCAGCCCGCGAATCCGAACGACCCCCACGAGGAGAACAAGGGATGAGCGACGAGCCCCGCCGGTACTTCCTCTACATCCCCGTGTGGGCCTCGACCGGCGGCCCCGGCGGCTCGGGCTCTGGCTCCGGCTCGTCCGGCAGTTCGGAGAGTTCCTCGTCGGGCTCGTCGTCATCCAGCGGGAGCAGTTCCTCCGGTTCATCGTCGAGCGGGTCGTCCAGCAGCGGTTCGGGCTCGTCGAGCGGTTCATCTGGTGCGTCGAGCGGCGCATCCAGTGGCGCGAGCAGCGGGGCCAGCAGCGGCGCGTCGAGCGGCGCGTCGAGCGGCGCCTCGGGCGGCACTTCGGGCGCTTCCGGCACCAGCGGCGGCGGCACGTCCGGCGGCACCAGCGGGGCCGGCTCGGGGTCCGGAGGCTCCGGGCCGGGGTCGGGTGGCTCGGGCGGCTCGGGGGGATCGGGTGGCGGGTCGGGCAGCGGCCCGGGCTCGGGCGGGTCTGGCGGCTCCGGCGGCGGGGGCTCGGGCGGTGGCGGATCGGGTGGCGGCGGAGGAGGCGGAGGTGGTGGTGGCGGGGGTGGGGGCGGCGGCGGAGGTGGGGGTGGGGGTTCGAACTGCCTCCTCTTCGGCACGCTCGTCCGCCTGGCCGACGGCCGCGTCACGACCATCGAGAACCTCAAGCCCGGCGACAGCGTCGCCACGATCAAGGTGCCCGGTCTCGAGGTCGACGTCCCCTACCGCGCGCAGTATCAGTGGCTGTCGCACGCTCGTGGGGGCGGCATGCGCGGCACGATCCCGACCGTCGGCCGCGTCGCCAGCGTGAAACTCGG
>BQMO01000017.1 GCA_022180725.1 Phycisphaerae bacterium | reverse complement strand
GGTAGCGTCTCAGGGAATCGGCTTGCCGATGGTGTACTCGGCGAGCGACTCGGGGGTCGCCGGGCCGCCCGTGAACGTGCTGCCGCTGGGGTACCAGTATTCCACGCGGCGGTACACCGTGTCGGCGGACAGGTTGCGCACGCTGCCGTCATAGAACGCGGCGTTGATCGCCTTGTTGTGGCGGAACGTCAGTCGTGTGTTGTTCGGCGCGGCGGCGAAACTCCGCCCGTAGGCCGTCGAACTCTGGAAGATCGGCCCGGAATCGACGAAGGAGCCGTACGTCGCGTCGATCTGGATGTCGAAATCGAGCAGGCCGTTCTCGAAGTACCGCGTCCCGTCGGCGACGAGCACCTTGTTCGACAACTGGTTCCCGATCTTGTCGAGGCGGGGGCGATAGTTCACGTTGGTGACGGCGGGGGTGTTGAATCCCGACGCCCGAAGCGGCGCGCCCGGCCCGCTCAGCCCCGGCGGGGTGTACCGCCGCGAGAGCGACGGCATGGAGTTGCTGTAGTACATGAAACTCTCGGGGGCGAGATAACTGATCTGGCGGTAACGCAGTTCGGTCTGGGCGGCATCGAAATCGGCCCGGTCGGCGGCGCCCCCGCTGGGCGGGTACAGCGTGTCGTTGAAGGCCCGCGCCGAGGCGCACGCGTACTTGTTGAAAATGGTCAGCGTTCGCAGCGCCCGGTTCGCCGGCAGGCCCGCGGCGTCGCCCATGATCGGGCTGATCCAGTCGTTCACCGACGTGGGCATCGCCCCCGACGTGTCCCCGACGATGTTCGCGCCGGCGTAGTACACCACGTCGGCGCTGGAGGTCACCGCGCTGGCGATATACTCCTTCCAAATGCCCGCGTACGCGAGTTGCGCCTGCGCCAACTGCCGCTCCATGGATTGGCACGAGATGTTCCGCCCCGCCTCGCGCGCCTTGCCCAGCGACGGCAGGAGCATGCTGATCAGCAGCGCGATGATCGCGATCACCACGAGCAACTCGATGAGCGTGAACCCGCGCCGCTGCTGAGGCCGACCTGTTTCCCGCCGCATGGACGTCTCTCCTTTGCCGCTCATCGCATCACCACACCACATCCGCCCGACGGGGCTTGGCGTTCTGCACCTTCACCTCGCCGCTCTTCGCGTCGATCAGGACCGCCTCGGGGGAAGGAACAAACTCCTTCACGTACGCCAGGTATCGCTTGTTGACGAACCACTTGCCGTCCGCCTCCACCGCGGGAAAGAGCGAGCGGCGCTTGGTTTCCGGGTTCGCGGCGGGCGGGCTGACAGCCTTCTTCTTGGGGAGCGCCGCCTCGATGAGATCACCGGATTCAAGGTCCACCAGGATGATCGAGTCCGCGAACGCGACCTCGTCCTCGCGCGAGAGCGAGAAGTACAGCGATACCCCGAGGGCCAGGATGCTGACCGCGAGGAGCACGATGTGCCAAGGGCGAATTCCGCTCATGGAGATAATCCGAGACGCCGCATGCTTTCGGGCACAAGCATATCCGCCCCTTGTCCAGCCCGCAAAGCCAAGTGGCATGTCGGCCTGCGGCGGCACGTGTTTTCCGTGCGTTTTCGACCGGATTTCACCTTTCCCTAACCGACAGAAGGCCCGATAGCCCCCCGGTGTCTCGCCCCAACATCCCGTTCGTCGCCCCCCGGGCACTACCCTCGGACATGCTCACGCTCGATTACGCCAACTGCCTCTCGCCACGCGTCGGTGACCATGGCCTGGACCCCGCCCTGCTGACGCCCGGGGCCGAGCCAATCCGGGCCCTGGCCGATCACACACGCTCGCTCGCGGGGACGCGCGGCACGGGCTGGGAACGCTGGCGGAACCTTCCCTTCGACCCGATGCGCCGCGAACACGTGTCGGCGGTCAAGGCCGCGGCGGCCTCGTGCCGGGGCCAGTTCGAGACACTCGTGGTGCTGGGTATCGGCGGCTCGGCCTTGGGCAACATCGCCGTCCACAGCGCCCTGACGCCCCCGACCTGGAATCTGCTCCCCGCCTCGGCCCGGGGCGGGCCTCGCCTCTTCGTGCTCGACAACGTCGACCCTTCCCAGGTCGGGGCCGTGCTCGACTTCTGTGCCGGCCAGCCCGGTGGGCTGCGGAGCACGCTCTTCAACGTCATCTCCAAATCCGGCGAGACGGCCGAAACCGCGGCCCAGTTCATGATCATCCGCGATCGGCTGAAGACGGCCCTCGGACCGAACTACGCCGGCCACGTCGTCGCCATCACCGACCCCGCGAAGGGCACGATGCGGCAGATCTGCAACGCCGAGGGGTACGTCACCCTGCCCGTGCCCGAGGGCGTGGGCGGGCGATTCTCGGTGCTCTCGCCGGTCGGGCTGTTCTCCGCGGCGATGTGCGGCGTGGATATCGACGCCCTGCTCGATGGCGCCGCGGCCATGGACGCCCGCTGCGCCGACCCCGACCCGCTCAAGAACCCCGCCGCTCTCCTCGCGTTCCTGCTGTGCACGCTGGGGACCACGCGCGGCAAGACGATCCACGTCATGATGCCGTACTGCAACGCGCTGTACCTGATGGCCGATTGGTACCGTCAACTCTGGGCCGAATCGCTGGGCAAGCGCGTCGACCGCCAGGGGCGCGAGGTGTTCACGGGATTCACGCCGATCAAGGCGCTGGGCGCCACCGACCAGCACAGCCAGGTGCAGTTGTACCGCGAAGGTCCGAACGACAAGGTCTTCGGATTCCTGGAGGTCGAGGCGTTCGAGCGGGACATCACCATCCCCGCCGGCCTCGGGGTGCCGGCGCTCGCATACCTCGAGGCCAAGCCCATGTCGGTGCTCCTGAACGCGGAGAAACGCGCAACGGAATACGCCTTCGTCGAGAGCCGCCGGCCCAACTACACCATCCGCTTCCCTCGCCTCGACGCGCGCCATGTCGGAGAGTTCATCCAACTCTGGCAGGTCGCCACGGCGTACGCCGGGCTGATGTTGAATATTGACGCGTACGACCAGCCCGCGGTCGAGACCGGCAAGGTGGCGACCTTCGGGCTGATGGGCCGATCGGGCTACGAGAAGCACCTGACCCAGGTAACAGCGACCCTCACCCCCACCCCGTGGGTTGTGTAGACCTCTCTAGTTCGGCGTACTCACCGGACGATCGACGTACCGGCGGAACACGCGCCGGACAAGGTCCGCATACTGCGGCGGCACGGCCCGCTGCTCGATGTCGCGCTGGGCGCTCTGGGCGGCTCGGCGGAGCGCCGGCGCCAGCGCCGGGCGAGCATCCCCCGGCGCGGCGGGCAGGCCGTCGGGCGCGAGTTCGGCGATGGCTCGCTCCTGCCCCCCTCGCGCATCGGCGGGCACACGCGCCGCCTCGCCCGGGCCGGTTCTCCCATCGCTGGGGGGAGTTCGCGGTGCGTTGGATTCGCCCTCCGCCTCGCCACCCGTGCCGTGCTGGTCGCCCTCGCGACGCGTCAGTTCCGGGCGGATCGTGCCGCGCCGATCGGTCACTCGGCCCGGTTGCTCGCCCCGGTCGGTCGGCGTCGTGGCGCCAAGGTCGGGACGCTCGGTTTCCGTCCGATCATCCAGCGGCGTGCCCGGCATGAATTCGTCCGAAGCACTCGGCGGCTCGTTCTCGCGCGGCTGCCCCTGGCCCAACTCTCGCGCGAGGCGTTCGAGTTCCTGACGCTCGGCGGGGTTGAGTTCTTCGAGAAGCCGCTTCGCCCGGTCGCGCAGCCGGCGTGCATCCTCGGCGGAACGCTCGGCGAGCCGCTCTCGTTCGGCGAGTTTGCGGAGTTCGTCCGCCAGGCGCTCGAACCCCGGGCGTGGCCGCTCGCCCCCATCGGGCACGGGTGGTGACGACGATCGGCCTTCCTCTTCTCTTGTTTGAGTAGGTGATGTCCCGGCCGGCGGTACGTCCGGTGTAGTACGTGTTCCGTCCGCATCCCGGGCGGCGTCGCGCTCGCCCTGCCCAGTCGGCGAAGTCCCGGGCGACGGGGTCGAATCCGAAGGTCGAGGCGTTGATTCAGGACGAGTTGATCGCGCCTCGTCACGCGCGTCCGACTGCGATTGGCTCGTGCCGCTCCCGGTCTCTGACGAGGGCGACGTGTCGCCCGGGCGTCGCTCGGGCGGCGCGGCGGACGATGGATCAGGGTTGCGCGACGGTCCTTCCCGCGGCAACGTCGCGGGCTCGCCGTCCTTCGGTGGTGTCGATGTCCCCGAGGCCGCATCCATCTCCCCGCGTTCGTCACGCGACGAGTTATTCTGCTGTTCCGGTGGCAAGGTAGATTCGGCGGGCGTCTCCCCCGGTGGCTTCGGCGGCTGTCTCACCTGCTCGCGTGCCTCGCGGAGCGCCTCTCGGAGTGCATCGCGCGTGTCATGAGACTTGGTCGGGTTTGAGGCCACGCCGTCGGTGGGCTGCTGCGCATCCGGTGGGGACTCCTCGCCGGATGCTGGCGTAGACGGTGGCCCCTCCTCGATCCGTGTCGGGGGCGTGGTGGGCTGATCGTTCGAACGCGCAGCCTGCATCGGCGTCGCTCCGCCATCCGATCTGTGCTCGTCGGCGGGCATGTCGGGTCGAGGTTCGGCCGTGGTGTCTGGCGCGGGTGGCGCCATCGCCTCTTCGAGCGCCCGCAGGTCGCGCTCCAACACCTCGCGCTCGCCGGGCGACATGCGGGGGAGTCGCTCGGCCAGTTCTCGTGCGGCCTGGGCGGCCCGAACCGCGTCCTCGCGCCCAAGTGCCTGGGCGAGTTGCTCCGCGGGCGATCCCGGATGGCTTCCGGCGCGCCGCGCCGCCGCCGCAAGGTCGCGTCGGGCCGCGTCGGAGGCCGCGCGGGTCTCGGCCGCGTCCGCTTCGAGCCGCTCGGCAGCACGCTCGGCGATCGCCGCCGCCTTCGCCCTCGCCTGCGCGTCATCCAGTACGCCGGACTGAAGTTCCCGTTCCAACGCCGCGACCGCAGCCTCATGCTCGATAGCCGCCTCGCGATCGCGGACCACCGGGTCCGTCTCGCGCACCATCTCGCGTACCTGCGACGCCGTTTCGGGCGTCACGGGCTTGGCACGGCTCACCGTCGGCGAAACGGGCGCGGCGGGCGCCACATACCGATCGACCACGACCCCGGCGAGCACGGCCGCAAGCACCGCCGCGAGTTCACGCCACGTCACGCCGTCCCGGATTCGTACGGGCGGCCGGGCCGACTTCGCCGCGGCTTCCGCGTCGGCATGCACCAGTGCCGCGATCGGATCCGTCGAACGGACCATCGCCATGCTTGTCGAGAGTCGATCGTGCAGGCCGAACGCCTGATCTACACGGGTCGCCGCCTGATGCAATGACCACCGCCGCGCTGTCGCTGCCACAAGGCCCACGAGCACCGCACCCGCGCCCACAAGCGCGCTCAGGCTCGGCCAGCCAAGGTGCGGCAGCGCCACGAACCGGCGGGAACCCGCGGCCCAGAGCACGGCGGCCGCCCCCCCTACCGCCACACCCACCAGCGTGTACCGAAGGGCGTCGCGCGCCCACGCGCGCCGTCGCGTGGCCGCCACCACCGCCTGCACCGTGGGGTTCGGATACGCCATGAATGACTGTACGATGCGAGGAACCTCCGGGTGCGTCCAAGCCGGGAGGTCCCGTGAGCCGATAGAACCGGCATGATCGTCCGCGAAGTGCTCGACACCCTGGTGGCCAGCGGCACGCTTACCGAGCCGCAATCGCGCGAACTCATGGAGGAGTTGCTCGGCGGACGGCTCGAAGACGCCACGATCGGGGCGGTCTTGGCGCTGCTGGCGCGCCGTGGTCCCACGGTCGACGAACTTCTCGGGGCCGCCCGCGCCATGCGGGCGCACGTCACCCCCATCCCCGGAGCCGCCCAGATGACCGGCGCCCTCATCGACACCTGCGGCACCGGCGGGGCACGCAAGACGTTCAATATCTCGACGCTCGCGGCCATCGTCGCGGCCTCGGCGGGTGAGGGCAAGGTACTTGTCGCCAAGCACGGCAACCGCGGCCGCTCGGGACGCGGGTCGGCGGAAGTGTTGCGGGGCCTGGGCGTCAACGTCGATGCCTCACCCACGGTCCAGGCCCGCTGCCTCCGCAAGACCCGCGTGTGCTTCTGCTTCGCCGTGCACCACCACCCGGCCATGAAGCACGCCGCCCGCGCCCGCGCGGCGTTGGGCTTTCCCACCATCTTCAATCTGCTCGGGCCGCTCACCAACCCCGCGGGCGCACCCCGGCAGGTCATGGGCGTGTATGCACGCGACCTGGTCGAACGAATCGCACAGGTTTTAGCCAAACTGGAATGCACCCGCGCCATGGTGGTGCACAGCGACGACGGGCTGGATGAAATCTCGACACGCGGGCCGACCACCATCGCCCACGTCGAGCACGGGTCGGTACGCCTCGAGCGGTTCGACCCGAAGTTCCTGGGACTGCCCGTGCCCCGCGAGGATGAACTCGACGCCCTCGACCTCGACGACGCCGTGCGCATCGCTCGCGACGTGCTGGGCGGGGTCAAAGGACCTCCACGCGACATCGTGCTCCTGAACGCCTCGGCGGCCCTGCTCGTCGCCGGCGCGGCCCCGGACTGGCCGACCGCCTTCGCCACGGCCGCCGGCGCGATCGATGCCGGGAAAGCCGCCGCCACGCTCGACCTGCTCGCCCGCACCTCGCACGAGCCGTAGCGTCAATCGAGCACGAGCGAGGTCGTCTCGGCGGGCAAATCGCGTTTTTCCCCGTCGGGCAGCCTCATCCGAATAGCCCCGGTCGGATCAATCGCTTCAACATGGCCCGAGACACGAGCCCCGTGGTGCTCGAACGTGGCATCTCGCCCGAGCAGCACGTCGTGCGACTGCCAAACGCGGCGGAGCGTCTCATCCGAATACGCCAGCGCGTCCCGCAGGCACAGCGCGAGGACCACGGCCACGTCCGCCACCCCGCTCGCCGATCCGAGCATCGCCAGCGAGCACGCACGCGCCGCAAGGTCGGTCGGAAAGTCGGCCGCCGCTTGGCGAACATTGATCCCGAACCCCGCCAGCGCCACCCCGTCGCGACGCTCGATGAGCACCCCGGCGACTTTCCGCGCGATCGCGTCACGCTGCACCACGTCGTTGGGCCAGCGCAGGCCGAGCCCGGCAGGCTCAGGGATCGATGCCGCGCAGGCGTGCAACGCGGCCAGCCCCGCGGCCATCGAGAGCCGCGCGGAGGCGATCTCGCCGGGCAACGCGAACGTAGCGGCCAGCCCCTGCTCCGAATGCGCCCACGCTCGCCCCAACCGCCCTCGCCCCGCCGTCTGCCGGAGCGCCAGCACCATCAGCCCGGGCTGCCCCGCCGCTCGGGCCGCCGCTTCGTCCTGCGTCGAGGCGCACGCCTCCAGCACCACCACGCGCCGGGCGACCTCGACCGAGGCTAGCAGCGTGCGCAGATGGTGCTCCAACGCCGCGGCTTCGCTCACAGGGCCCCCGCGATCTGCTTCGCCAGCTCGGCTCCCTCGTCCCCGAGTTTCCCGGCCTTCCAGCCCAGCCCCAGCCCGCGCCCGTCTTCATACTTCGGGATCACGTGGAAATGCACGTGGAACACGGCCTGGTGCGCCGCCGCGCCGTTGTTCTGCAGCACGTTGTACGCCGTCGCGCCGGTCGCCTTCAGCACGCCCCGGCAGATGCGCGGCAGCACGCGCCCGACCGCCGCCGCGGCCTCGTCGCTCAACGCGTCAAGCGTCACGGCGGGTTCCTTTGGGATCACCAGCGTGTGCCCCCGGCTGAGCGGAAATATGTCCAGAAACGCCAGCACATGTGCGTCCTCGTACACCCGATGGCACGGAATCTCCCCCCGGATGATCTTCGAGAAAATGGTGTCGGGCATGACCAGAGTGTAGTGAACGCGCCCCCGTGCCGGTCCGAACCCCTCCGGCAGGTGTGCATTCGCCGCCGCATGTTCTTCGTATCATGCCCCGTGACCGCGCCTCGGCCCATCCGCATCCTGTCCCCGCTCGTGGCGAACCAGATCGCCGCGGGCGAGGTCGTCGAACGCCCCGCCAGCGTCGTCAAGGAACTCCTCGAGAACGCCCTCGACGCCGGCGCGACCCGACTCATCGTGGACCTCGATCAGGGCGGCGTCGAACTGATCCGCGTCGCCGACGACGGGCACGGCATCCCCGCGGCCGAACTCCCCCTCGCCGTCGCCCCGCATGCCACCAGCAAGGTCGAACGCGTCGACGATCTCGACCGCATCGGCACGCTGGGTTTCCGCGGCGAGGCCCTCGCCAGCATCGCCAGTGTTTCTCGCCTTGCCCTGCGCTCCCGTACGGCGGACGAGCCGGGGGCCTCGCAACTCGATCTCGAGGGCGATGCCATCTCTCCCGTCCACCCCGCGCCCGGCCCTGTCGGCACGTGCGTCACCGTGCGGAACCTCTTCTTCAATACCCCGGCCCGCCGGAAGTTCCTCCGAACTGTCGCCACCGAGCAAGAACGCTGCGTCGACGTGGTGCGGCAGATCGCCCTCGCCCACCCCGCCGTCGGCCTGCGCCTCTCCTGCGACGGGCGCGACGTGATGGACCTGCCCCCCGGCCAAGGCCCGCGGGACCGTGCCCTGGCCGTGCTCGGCAAGGAACTCGGCCCGCAACTCCTCGACGTCCACGCCGACCGCTTCGACGATGCGCGTGGGCTGGCCCTCTGGGGACTGGCCGGGCTCCCCGCCATTGCGCGGGGCACCGGCAAATGGCAGTTTGTCTTCGTCAACGGCCGCCCCGTCCGCGACCGCACCATCCAGCACGCCATCGCCGAAGCCTACCGCGGGCTGATCGACCCCTCGCGCTACCCCACCGTGCTGCTGATGATCGAGATGTCCCCCGAAGGGGTGGACGTCAACGTGCATCCGCAGAAGGCCGAGGTGCGATTCCGCGATTCATCCATGGTCCATTCCGTCGTGCTGCGGGCGCTGCGCGAAACGCTCCGCGCGGCCGACCTTACCCCGACACTCGGCGAACTGAAGCCCCCGATCGCGCCGCGCGACGAAGCCCTCTCGCTCGCCGCGACGCTCCCGGGCAGCGGCCTGTCCGCCGGAGCCGCGTCCGCAACCTCGGCCTCGCGCTTCGTTGAGTATTTCAAGCGCTTCACCCCGGCCACCGCGCCCCAAGCCGCCGTGCCCGGCCTGAGCGCCCCCGCGTCGCCCGCCGCCACCCTCGACGCCTCAGCACTGCCGACCCCGGCCCCTGCCGACCTCTCACCCACACACCACTCCTCCGCATCGCCGTTCGTCCCCGTGCCGACGGACCGTGTCCTCCAGGTGCACAAGTCCTACCTCGTGACGCAGGACGAGCAGGGCGTGGTCATCATCGATCAGCACGCTCTGCACGAACGCGTGATGTTCGAGTACCTCCTCCACCGAGTCACCGCGGCCAATGGCGACGGGCTGGAGCGTCAACGCCTGCTCACGCCCATCGTCGTGCAGGCCTCCGCCGCGGCCGTCGAACGCCTGCCCGACCTGTCGCCGCTCCTCGAACGGATCGGCATTGAAGCCGAGGCCCTCGGCCCGACGACCCTCGGCGTGCACACCTTCCCGTCGTTCCTCTTCGACCGTGGCGTTGACGCCGGCGAGTTCATGGAGGCAATCCTGACGCGGGCCGAGGACGCCGCCTTCGTCCGCGAAGCGAAGCGCGGCGGCGAAGCCGCCATGCGCGACGTCCTCGACATGATGAGTTGCAAGGCCGCCGTCAAGGCCGGCGACCGCCTCAGCGACACCGAACTCACCGAACTTGTCAAGCTTCGCGGCGAGGTTGAACGCAGTTCCAACTGCCCCCACGGCCGCCCCACCAGCATCCGTCTCACCATCCGCGAGTTGGAAAAGCTCTTCGGCCGGGCGTAAGGAATCGCATGTCGAGCATGGGCCTTCATTGGATCACGACCTTCGGCCTGGGACGCCTGCGCCCCGCCCCGGGCACGTGGGGGTCCCTCCCCCCCATCCTGCTCGCCCTCGCCCTCCACGCCGCGGGGTTGGGCCCGAATCACACGCCCTTGCTTTTCTCGACCGTGTTCGGCGTGCTCGCGCTGATCTTCGCCGTCGCGTGCATCGTGCAGGGCGACGCCGCCGAGGCCCGCTGGGGCAAAGACCCCTCCAACGCCGTCGCCGACGAAACCGCGGGGCAGTGCCTGCCGCTGATGTTCCTCCCCGCCGCGACCTTCGCCTCCTGGCCACTCGCCCTGTTCACGCTCGCCCTCGCGTTTGTGTCGTTCCGCCTGCTCGACATCGTCAAACCCTGGCCGGCCCACCAGGTCCAGCGCCTCCCCGCCGGGTGGGGCATCCTGCTTGACGATCTCCTCGCGGGCCTCTACGCCGCCGCGATCGTGCAGGTCTGTGCGCGCTGGGCCTTATAACCAGCCTGTTCGTGCGCCGCCACGGGAAGTCGCCCCGCATGCGACCTACGATTCACGCAATCCCCACTGGTCCCAAGGACTATGGCGGCGAGGTCGCTACGCACGGCCCGGCGCTGGGGGTGTTGTCCCACCGGGCAGCATGGGACGGATCGGCAGAACGGAAGGACACGGATGACAACGATGGCACTCTCGGGCACGAACGGCATGGACACCACCCCGCGCAACACCCGTATCCGCAACGTGGCGATTATCGCCCACGTCGACCATGGCAAGACCACGCTCGTGGACAATCTATTGAAGCAATCGGGCAACTTCCGCGCCGGCGAACTCGAGAAACTCGAGGGCGGCCAGCACGGGCTGATCATGGACAGCAACCCGCTCGAGCGCGAGCGCGGCATCACCATCCTCTCCAAGAACTGCGCCGTCAACTACCACGCCGCCGACGGCATCGACTACCGGATCAACATCATCGATACCCCGGGCCACGCCGACTTCGGGGGCGAGGTCGAACGCGTCCTCCGCATGGCCGAGGGCTGCTTCCTGCTGGTCGACGCTTCCGAGGGCGTCATGCCGCAGACCAAGTTCGTGCTCGGCAAGGCGCTCGAACTCGGCCTCGAACCGGTGGTCGTCGTGAACAAGGTGGATCGTCCCGATCAGCGCGTGCAGGACGTGGTGCACGAGGTCTTCGACCTGCTCGTCGAACTCGGCGCCGATGACCATGCCCTCGACTTCCCCGTCATCTACGCCAGCGGCAAGAACGGCTGGGCCAGCGACCAGTGGCCCATCCCCGAACCTCGCCCCGACTCGCTCCGCGACGTCTTCGAGGCAATCGTCAAGGAAGTGCCCCCACCGTTGGCCGACGCGAACAGGCCGCTCCAGGTGCTCATCACCAACATCGATTACAACGAGTATGTCGGCCGCATCGGCATCGGCCGCGTGGTCAACGGCACCATCCACGCCGGTGAGAACGTGGCGGTCCTGAAGCGTGACGGCTCCAAGGTCATGACCAAGGTCGGGCAACTCCTCCAGTTCGCGGGCCTCAAACGCGACGAGGTTGATTCCGTCGAGGCCGGCGATCTCTGCGCCATCGTCGGGCTTGAGAGCGTGGATATCGGCGACACCGTGGCCGATCCGGACAATCCCGCCGCCCTCCCCCCCATCCGCGTCGAAGAGCCGACGATGACGATGATGTTCAAGATCAACGATTCGCCCTTCGCCGGGCAGGATGGGGACTACGTCACCAGCCGGCAGATCCGCGAACGCCTGATGAAGGAACTCCAGCGCAACGTCGCCATGCGCATCGAGCAGGGCAAGACCGCCGACGAGTTCATGGTCTCCGCCCGGGGCGTGCTCAGCCTGGGCATCCTCATCGAGACCATGCGCCGCGAGGGCTTCGAACTCGCCGTCGGCAAGCCCGAGGTCATCCTCAAAGAGATCGACGGCGTGACCTGCGAGCCGATCGAGGAACTCGTCATCGACGCCCCGCAGGACGTCGTCGGCCCGGTCATGGAACTCGTCGGCGGCCGCAAGGGCGAACTCAAGAAGATGGACACGCGAGGCGAAAGTGTCGCCCACATGCGCTTCGAAATTCCCTCCCGCAGCCTCATCGGCCTCAAGAGCCGCCTCATGACCGCCACCCAGGGCCAGGCCATCATGCACCATTCGTTCCTGCGGTTCGATCCCGTCTCCGGCGAGATCCCCCACCGCAAGGCCGGGGTGCTCATCAGCCTCGAGACCAGCGCCGTCACCACGCACGCCTGCGAACTCCTCGCCGATCGCGGCGTGCTGTTCGTGGAGCCGGGCGAAAAAGTCTACAACGGGCAGGTCGTGGGCGAGCACTGCCGCGACAACGACCTCACGGTGAACATCACCCGCCTGAAGCACCTCGACAACATGCGGGCCGCGAGTAAGGACAAGACGGTGGTCCTCAAGGCCCCCCGCCCCATCACCCTGGAATACGCCCTCGAGTACATCGAGGACGACGAACTGGTCGAGATCACGCCCAAGAGCGTGCGCATGCGGAAGAAACTCCTCAGCGAGTCCGACCGCAAGAAGGCCGACCGCGCCGCCCGCGACAAGGCCGAAGCCGCGGAATCGTGATCCGGCAACCTCGCACGCGGCGCGGTATTCTGATGGGCATGACCCATCAGCCCACGTTCGACCGCCGTGCTTTTCTTGCCGCCTCGACCGCCCTGGCCGCCAGCGCCGCCGCCACCTCGCGTGAACTTCCGCGAGGCACGCCCTACGCGGCCGCCGGCGGACCTCTCGCCATCGCCTCCCTCAACGGCGTCCGCTCTGTCGCCCGGGCCGTCGATCTCCTCCGCGAGGGCTACGACCCCGCCGACGCCG
Organism: Phycisphaerae bacterium; assembly: GCA_022180725.1. GTDB lineage: Bacteria > Planctomycetota > Phycisphaerae > Phycisphaerales > UBA1924 > RI-211. Next base: position 16,372 of record BQMO01000017.1, on the reverse strand, counting down.
TCGTGCAGGGCGTCCGCATCGTCGAGGATGACCCCAACGACGACTCGGTCGGCCTGGGCGGCCTGCCCAACGCCGACGGCGTCGTTGAACTCGACGCGAGCGTGATGCACGGCCCAACCCATAAATCCGGCGCGGTCGCCAGCCTCCGCAACATCAAGAATCCCGCCCAGGTCGCCCTCCTCGTCCTCCGCCGCACCGACCACTGCCTCCTCGTCGGCGAGGGCGCGCTCCGTTTCGCCAAGAGCCACGGCTTCCGCGAGGAAGACCTCCTCACCGAACACGCCCGACGCGAATGGATGCACTGGCGCGAGAACATGAGCCTCGACGACGACTGGCTCAATGACAGCGAACGTGACACGCCCGTGGGCAAGACCTGGGACCTGCTCCCTTGGCAAGCCTCCCCCGCCAAGGACACCGCGCCCCGCACCAACGACGGCCCGAACTTCCGCGACACTCCCGCCGGCGGCGCCCCGGTCGAGGGCGGCCCGCCCAAAAAGTCCGCCGCCAGGCCTTACATCATGGAAGTCACCGGCACCATTCACTGTGCCGCCCTCACTGAAAAGGGCGACGTCGCCAGTTGCACCACCACCAGCGGCCTCAACTGGAAAATCCCCGGCCGCGTGGGCGACTCTCCCATCATCGGCGCGGGCAACTACTGCGACAACGACATCGGCGCCGCCGGCAGCACGGGCCGTGGCGAGGCCAACATCGTCACTCTCGCCGCCGCCCGCATCGTCGACTGGATGGGCGCAGGACAAACCCCCGAAGAAGCCTGCCGGAACATGTGCAAGTACGTCCTCGACCACATGAAGGAAAAACGCCTCTGGCGGACCGAGGGCGACCGTCGCACCCCAACATTCGACCTCAAGTTTTATGCCCTGCGCAAAGACGGCCTGTGGGGCGGCGCGAGTCTGTGGAGCGGCGGGCAGATGGCCGTCTGCGACGCCAAGGGCGCGCGGGCCGTCCCCATGGCGTACCTCTACGAGCGGCGTTGATCATGCGGTACGTCACTCCATGCGGAAACGTGCGCCGTTCATCGGTGCAGCCGCACCGCCGGACGGCCGATAGATGAGCGGAATCCGTGATGTCTACTCCCCCCCCGCCGTTTGTCGTGCCGCTGTCGCCCCCCGAGATCCGCACGCGCTTGGAAGGCCTGGCGAAGCGCGGCAAACTTGCCGGCTTCCGCGCTCTCGACGGCACACGCCATGAGGCCGTTGCCTACGGCGCGCCCTTCGATTATCACCTGCATATTCAGGTGCGCGCCGAGAGTGGCGGCTCGCGACTTTCGTTCTCGCTCACGATCCAACCCCGCATGCCTGTCATCGTCTGGGTGGTCATCGCCCTCTCGGTCTGGCCGGGCGTCTGGCTTGCCCACTCCATGCTCCTGACGTACTTCGAGTCTTACCCCAAGTCCCTGGGCGTCACCTGCGCGTGGTACCTCCCACTCACGGTGCTCCCCGTTCCCTGGATGTGGCTGAAGATGCTGCGGAACTCCCGCGCCGCGGCGTCCGCCCACGCCGCCGAACTCGCCGAACTCATCCGCGCCGAACTCTCGCGCCCCGCGACGCCCCGCACGTCGTAACGCTCACGATCACGCCGCGTGCGCCGCCGCCCCGCGCAGGCCCAGCACTTCCTCGATCGCGTCCGCCGCCTGCGAGGCTGCGTTCCGGCCCCGGAACGGCTCGAGAATCCGATCGATCTCGTGCAGTTGATGCTGGACCGCGACAGGATCGGCGAGGAGTTTGTTGGCCGCCTGCACGATCGGCCCCGCCCCCCCGTAGTGCGGGATCAACTCCGGCACGATCCGCGCCCTCGCCAGCACGTTGGGCAACGAAAACACCCGCGTCGAAAGCACCGCCCGCGCCATCAGGAACAGCACCGGGTTCGCCTTCTTGTAGAAGACCACCATCGGCTTGCGCCCTTTAGCCACCTGCAGCGTTACCGTCCCGCTTTTGACCAGCGCCAGGTCGCACCAGTGAATCACCGCGTCGGTATCGCGCACGACGATCTTCAGTCCTTCGGGCCACCCGCCCCGTGCCTCCGCCATCCGCCGCAGCCCGGCCGCCACACTGTCCGACGTCGCCGCGACCACCCCCGACGCGCCGGGGTACATCTTCGCCAGCGTCGCGTAGGCGCTCAGCAGCACCGGGAAGTGCCGTTCAAGCTCGTCCGGGCGCGACCCGGGCATCATCGCGATCTTGGGTCGCCCGTCACCGAACGTCGCGCACCGTCGATCCAGCTCCGCCGCGTCCCGCGTCTGGTCAAACAGAAAGTGCCCGATGAACCGCGCCGGCACGCGTCGCCGCTCGAAGAACGATGCCTCGAACGGCAGCACGCACAGCACCAGGTCCGTCAACCGACGCAGCTTGTGAATCCGCCATCGGCCCCACGCCCAGATCTGCGGCGCGATCAGGTGAATGACCTTTAGCCCCCGTTCCTTCGCGATCTCGCACAGCGGCCCGTTCGCCGCGGGAGAATCCACCGGGATCAGCGCCCGCACCGGGTGTTTCGCCAGCCACGTCTCCACCCGCTGGTTGATCCGCTGATGCTCCAGGATCTTCTTCAGCCCCGGCATGCCCATCACCGCATCGTCGCCCGTGCGCTCGACGATCGTCGCCCCTGCCTGTTCCATCCGAGGCCCACCCCACGCGTAGATCGGCAGCGCCGGGTACCGCCGCTTCAGCTCCGCAATGACCCACGCGGCGTGTTCATCACCGCTCGGCTCGAAGGCCGTAAACAGCAGCCCGCGTTGTCCGTTTCCAGGCGACTTGGGCACGGGTTCAGTGAAGCACCCCCGCCGCATCAAGTCAAGTCTGCACTAACAACCAGATACCCGGTTTCAAAGTCTCACAATCCCGCGGCCTTCAGCCATTCCGACGGTTTGGCCCCCAGCGCCCCCGCCGTTGCCACCAGGCTCTCCACGCTCGGAAGGTGCGTGCCACGCTCGATCGACGACAACTGGCTCACCGAAATTCCCGACGTCTCGGAGAGGTCCCGGAGGGTCATTCCGCGCTCCGATCGCGCCAGCCGAACTTGCCGCCCGAGTTCACGCCGCAGCCGATCCTGCGGCCTTTGCCCAAGATGGAGCGACGCGGCCGCTTGGGTCAGCGTCCGCCTCAGCTCCTGCGTGGAGAACGGTTTGGCCAGATAGTCAAACGCATCCTGCTTGAATGTCTGCCGCATCGAATCCAACGACGGATACCCCGTCACCACGATCACGGCGAGTTTCGGCCATCGTCGGCGAATCTCCGTCAGCACGTCCTCCCCGCTGTGCCGTCCCATCTTGATGTCCAGCAGCACCACGTCGGGCAGACGCTCTTCGCACGCGACAAAGAACGCTTCCGGCGTAGCGAGCGTGCGCACATCGTGACCGTCGCCCTCCAGCACCGACGCGATGAACTGCCGAAAGTCATCGTCGTCGTCGAGCGCCACGATCGCCAGCGACGGGGGAATCGCGTCGGGCGCCGGGATGGCTGGGTCCGCGGTCATACAGCGTGCTCCACGTTCGGCGCGAGCGGGTCCCCGACCTCCGGCGTTGGCCTCTGGTGCGCGGGGATCATCACCTCAAAGATCGCACCGCTCGTGCCGGGGCGGTTCCGGGCCAGGATCACCCCGCCGTGCTCCCGCACGATGCCTTCCGCGACCGCCAGCCCCAGCCCCGTGCCCCGCGCGTCCAGCCGCGTGCTCGCGAACGGCTCGAACAACCTTGGCAGGATCGTCGTGTCGATCCCAGGCCCGTTGTCGATCACCCGGATCGAGACCCATTCGCCCCGATCTCGGGAAGTAGTTTCCCCTTCGATCGTCACCAGCCCCCGCGCCCCCGCGGCACGCACGGCCTCGGTCCCATTCCGGATCAGGTTCACGAACACCTGCACCATCCGGTCCGCGTCGCATTCCGCCACCACCAACTCCGAGATCGCGTTCTGGATCTCCACGCCCGAACTCTCCCGCTCCAGCCGGATCAGCGTCACGGCCTCCTGGATCACCGTGCGCATCACCGTCTCGGTCGTACGCGGCGGCCTCACCCGTGCGAAATCGAGCAACCCGTCCCCAAGTCGTTCCAATCGTGTCACCACGCGCAGCATGAGCGCCGCCTGCGCCGGTTCCATGGTGCGGCCCGGCTCGGCGTTCAGCCTCTCCACCAGCCCCTTCAGCACCGCCAGCGGCGTGTTCAACTCGTGCGCGATCCCCGCGGACATCATGCCCAGGCTCGCCAGGCGGTCCGCATCCGCCAGATTCCGCCGCGCGGCTTCCAAGAGGTGGTTCTTGCGCCGCAAATCCGTCGCCACCGACTCCAGCCGCGCCAGCGCGCCCTCCAGCGCCGCCTCCTGCATCCGCAACTTCACGATCGAGTCATTCCGCGAACGCATGATCTCCCCCAGTTCGTCCGCGGGGATCGCCGTCTCGGGGATCAACTCCTCGTCCGTGCGCCCATCCTGCACCGCGCGTTCCGCCGCCAGCATCCGCCGGATCGGCTCGTACACCCCCTGCGGCAGCACGAACACCTCCAGCGCCGCCGCCACCAGCGCATACACGCCCACCAGCGCCGCCGCCACCAGCAGGTACACCCGTGTCACCGCCTCGCGGGCCTCGGTGTTGCGCACGACGATCGCGCGGAACATCTCCCCCCGCCCATCGCGCGACGGAATGTACTGCGCCGCACCATACTCCCCATCACCCAACTCGCACACCACCGCGCGACCGCCCGAGGCCATCGCCGCCTGGACAGCCTCCGGCCGCATCCCGAGCTCCGCCACGGTGCCCCGACGCTCGACCGCCGCCGATCGAATCCGCTCGAGCATCGGCCCCGCCGACGGATCACCCCCCTCCGGCGCCGCGCTGATGATGTCCAGCAGCACCCGGGCCTGCGCCTGTTCGGCCCGCACCACGACGGCGTTCACCGCCGGGCGCAAAAGCACCATCAGAATGATCGCCAGGACCAGCGAAAACAGCGTGTGCAGAACGATCAACTTCTTGCGGATCCGCATCCCCGCCAGCAGCCCGCGCCGTGTCGGAAGGGGATGCACCGCGAGCAGACGCCGTCGATCGAACACGGGCGGCGTGGGCGACTCCGTCGCATGGGTTGCCTCGGCGGACACGGCATGATGATATGGACCCGACCCGTACACTGCCCCATGCCGCCCACCGGAGGAACGCACCCCAACCGTCTCTCGCCCTCGCGCTGGGCCGCCATGGAATACCTCCGCGCCCAGGCCGCTCGATTCCCGCACCTCGACCTCGACGGCCCCTCGACCGAGGGGCTTTCTCCGCGAGACGCCGCCCTGGCGCACACGATCTGCGACGCCGTCGCCCGCCGCTGGATCACGCTCCGTGCCGTCGCGCAATCATTCCTCAAGCACCCCTTCGACCGCGCCCCCACGCCGACCCAGGCCGCCCTCCTCGCCGGCGCCGCCCAACTCCTCCTGCTCGACCGCATCCCGCCCCACGCCGCCGTCTCCGAGAGCGTCGCCTACACCCGCGTCCGGTCACCACGCACCGCGCCCGTCGTCAATGCCGTGCTCCGCGGCCTGACCCGCGCCCTGACGCCGCCCGACGCGCCGCCCGCCCCATCCGACCCTCGCGCCACGATTCCTCGTGCCGACGGCGGAGTGGTGACGTTGTCCCGCGCGGTGTTCGACCAGGACCCGCACGAGTGCCTGGCACAAGCCTCCGGCTGTCCGGCGCCGCTGCTGGCCTCGTGGCGTGCCCAGTTCGGCGACGAAGTCACCCGCCGTCTGGCGCATCACTCGCTCCTCCACCCGCCGATCGTGCTGAACACCGCGTTCGCCCGTTCGCCCCTTCCCGAGAATCTCGTGCCCCACGACACGCCCGGGTGCCATGTCTACACCGGCGAAGGCGCCGGCCTTCGCACGCTCCTCACCGGCCGCGCCGACCTCTGGGTGCAGGACGCCGCCTCGACCGCCGCGGTGTCGTTAGCACTTCAACACGCCGGCGATCCTCTGCGTCATCACGGCACGCTCCTCGTCGATCTCTGCGCCGGGCAGGGCACCAAGACACGCCACCTCGCCGCGGCCTTCCCCCACGCCAAGATTCTCGCAACCGATGTCGACGCGACGCGCCTCGGCGTGCTGCGCGGCGTGTTCGACGGGCATCCACGCGTGTCCGTGGTCGAAGCCGACGCCCTCGACCATGCGGCCGCACGATCCGCCGCGTTGGTTCTCCTCGACGTCCCCTGCTCCAACACCGGCGTGCTCCCGCGCCGGCCCGAAGCCAAGTACCGCTGCGACGAGCCCCAAATGACGCGCCTCGTCAATACCCAACGCTCCATCCTCCGCCGTGGCGTGTCGCTGCTCGCGCCCGACGGGCTGCTCCTCTATTCCACGTGCAGCCTCGAACACGCCGAGAACGAGGCCCAGGCCCGCTGGGCCGAATCGCTCGATCTGCGCCTCGTCGCCGAGGAACGCGTCATGCCGCTCGGCCTGCCGGGCGACTCGCCCGCACGCTACCGCGACGGGGCCTACGCCGCCCTCCTCCGCCAGGCATGAGGCCCCGTCGCCTCACGGCGCAACGGCCGCCATGACCTCGCGCATCACCCCCATGAGAAATGCGAAGTCCTCTTCGTTCGCCGGGCACCCGATGCGCAGCGATGGCCCCTGCGGCGACGCCGGGTCCAACCGTTTCACCATCACGCCACGCGCCGCGAGTGCCGCGTGGATCGCTTCCGCGGCCGGATGACATGCGCACACGCAGTTCGCCTGCGATTCCGGCACGCGGAACCCCAGCCCCCGCATCACCAACGCGAGTTCACCCCGCTCTCGCCGCACACGCTCCACGTGCCGCCGCATGGATTCACCGCACGTCGATCGCACGACGCGCGCCACCGCCGCCGAAAGCCCCGATACCGGGTACACCGGCCCGGCCTCGCGCATCGCGGCGAGCACCTGCGCCGGCCCCAACGCATACCCCACGCGCAGCCCCGCCAACCCCCACGCCTTCGACATCGTCCGCGTCACCACCACGTTCGGGAACGCGCACGCCATCGGCGTCAGGTCCGCGTCCGCGTACTCCACGTAGGCATGATCGAGCAGGATGACCGAATCACGGAACGCGTGCGACAGCCGCTCCAGGTCGTCCGCTGTCGCCACGGTCCCCGTTGGATTGTTCGGCGAGATCACTCCGACAATCGCCGGCCTCGCCCCGACGTGCTCAAGGTACCCCTCGATCGGAAACGCCCCGTCCACCCACGGCACGCCGAACACCACGGCCCCCGCCATCGCCGCATACCGCGGGATCCGATCAAACGTCGGCGACGGCAGCACCATGCTCCGCCCCGGCCCGAGCACCACACGGCACAACCGGTCGATCGCGTCGTCCGCTCCCGCCGTGACCAATACCCGACCGGCCGCCACGCCGTGCACCGACGCGAGCGTCGCGCCCAAGTCGCTCACCTCGGGGTACCGATGCAGGTGTGACGCGAGCGCCTCCCACGGCAGCGCGAGTTCGTGATGCGATCCTTCATTCTCGCTCAGGTTGAGCCGCCGCGGTGAACTCGCAACCGGCACCGGGTTCGGCACACCGTCCGCACCGACCGATTCCAGCGAAGAGGATGTCGTGGTGTGGGCCATGGCTTGGGACACCGGCATTACCGGATAATGATATCCATATATCACCGCCCGTCCCATCCTCTCTTTCGCCGTGTCAAGTCGTGTCGCCCGCGTGATGGTGATACGCTCCCGCGCCATGGGTTCCCTCCTCATCCGCAACGGTCGCGTGATCGACCCGGCCTCCGAACTCGATCAAGTCCTGGACGTCGCCATCGCCGACGACCAGGTCGCCGCCATCGGCCGCCGCCTGCCCCGCGCCGACGCCGAAGTCGTGATCAACGCCGAGGGCTGCCTCGTCACGCCCGGGCTGATCGACCCCCACGTACACCTGCGCGAACCGGGCGGCGAGCATAAGGAAACGCTCCACACCGGCTCCCTCGCCGCGGTCGCGGGCGGGTTCACCACCGTCTGCTGCATGCCCAACACCACGCCCGCGCTCGATGCCCCCGACGCGTTGACCAACGTGCTCGACCGCGCCGCACGTACCGCCGTCTGCCGCGTCTTTCCTGTCGCCGCCGCTACCAAGGCACGCCGCGGGGACGAGATCACGGAGATCGAACTCCTCGCGCGGCATGGCGCGGTCGGTTTCTCCGACGACGGCGACTGCATCGCCTCCGCCGGCATGATGGCCCGTGTCCTCACGACCGTCCAGCGCACCGGCCTGGCCTTCATGCAGCACTGCCAGGAACCCACTCTCACCCGCGGCGCCGCCATGCACGCCGGCGATGTCGCCACCCGTCTCGGGCTGGGCGGGTGGCCCCGCGTCGCCGAGGAAATCATCATCGAGCGCGACCTGCGCCTCAACGCCTCGATCGCCTGCCGCTACCACGTCCAGCACATCTCCTCGGGCGGCTCGGTCGATCTCGTTCGCCGGGCGCGGGCCGCGGGCCAGCGCATCACCGCCGAAGCCTCGCCGCACCATCTTCTCCTCACCCACGACGCCTGCGACGGGTACAACACCGCCGCGAAGGTCAACCCTCCGCTCCGCGAGGCCTCCGACGTCGCCGCGCTCCGCCAGGCCGTCGTCGACGGCGTCATCACCATCCTCGCCACCGACCACGCCCCGCACTCCCAGGACGAAAAAGCCCTCCCCTTCGAGGAAGCCCCCTTCGGCCTCGTCGGGCTGGAAACCGCCGTCGCCCTTTACGCCGAGGCGCTTGTCCACTCCGGCGCCATCACCTGGCCTCGCCTCATCGCGCTCCTCACGCTCGAACCCGCCCGTCTGTGCAACCTCGACGCCGTCGGGCTGGGCGCCCTCGCCGTCGGTGGCCCCGCCGACGTCACCATCCTCGACCCCGCGCTCCGATGGACGATCGCCGAGCACGACCTCCGTGGCCGCTCGCGCAACACCCCGTTCCTCGGCCGACGGACCGTGGGCAAGCCCCTCATCACCATCGTTGCCGGTCGCCTTGCCCACGGCGCCGACACCGATCGCATCGTGAGACGTCGCGGTGCGCCAACGTCCCGGCGACATATCGCTCCATGAAAAACGCCCGGGGGACAACCCCCGGGCGTCACATTCGTATCCATGGCCCCGTTACGACACCAGATTCGTCGCGGCCTCGATGGCCTCGACCACCTGACGCACCTGGAACGGCTTCTTCAGGAACCCGTCGAACCCGTTCATCCGGAGCGACTGGCTCTGCCCGTCGGTGAGTTTCCCGCTCATCGCCACGATCTTGGTGAACTGCAGATGCTCGTTCCGACGCACGTTCTCCGCGAAGGCCCGCGCGTCCGCGTCTGAACCCAGGTGCAAGTCCAGCAGCAGCACGTGCGGCTTGAACTTCTCGCACTCCATCCCAGCCGCGAACGCGGAGTTCGACGTGCGGATGTCGTACGACGTCTGCTCGGTCAGGATGCGCTCCAACGTCGAGAGCACATCGCGCTCGCCGTCCACGATGAGCACGCGCGTCCGCCCCGAGTTCAGCCCCTCCAGCGGGATGCCATGGGCGCGCATGAACCGCATCAACTCGCTCGATGGAATTCGACGGTCGCGCGACCCGGGAATGCGGTACCCCTTCAACGACCCGGAATCGAACCACTTCGACACCGTCCGCGGCGCCACGTTGCAGATCTTCGCGACTTCGCCGGTGGTCAGCACTTCTTTGTCAAACGGCATGGTCTCACCTCGTCTCACGAATGGGGTGTCAACGGCGAACCTCACTCTCCCCGCACGCACGAGCGCGTGCCAGGCCAGCGATTCCGTGCCTTCCCATCGGACTTCACTACCCGGTGATTCACCATGGGCACGAACATCGCGCACAGATTGCGTTACGGGACGAACCCAAACCGCCACCCAACCGGCCCGTCAGGGCCGAGCGCCCTCGGTTGACGCGCGCGACCGGTTCGCGGTACACTCCTGCCCCAGGTTCGGGAGGCATCCGTCAGGGGAACGCGCCCCGGGGGTTGTGCTTGCCGACCACCCGCGTCCGAATACGCGCAGGAGTTGATCGTGACATACCGCCAGGCATCGTCTGTTCGGCTGGGTTGCGCCCGGTCGCCTTGGATCGCCCGCCTCATCCTCGCCGCGGCGATGACCGCCGCGGGGGGCCTCGCCGCGCCGAGCCTGGCCCAGCCCACGCTCGAAGCCAAGGCGGCCGAGGCGGAACGGCAGAAACTCGTGGCCGATTTCGTCCATTACGTGCGGATTCAGCGTCATGACCTCGCCCAGGCCAAGGGCCGCGAGATTCTGGATCTGAAACTGTCCGACCGCGAGTTTGTCGCGTTCGTGGAGCGCACGGAAGACCCGGCCCGGCTCGAAGACGCCTGGCAGCGGGCCATGCGCGTTCCCGAACTTCAGGACGTCGCCGCCCGAATGACCAAGGCATTCGAGGACGGCAAACTTGCCCGCGCCCGGGACCCGGAGGAAATCGCGCGGAATATCGCCGCGCTCACCGGGAACGCCCGCGCACGCCTGCTGGCGCGTCAGCGTCTCGTCAACGCCGGCGAGTACGCCATGCCGCAACTGCTCAAGACTTACCTGACCCGCGATGACCCGCGTCGCCAGGAGGTGCAGGGGGTCATGGTCGCGCTCGGTCGGCAGGCGGTGATGCCGCTGTCGGCGGCGCTGCCCGCCCTCCCCCCGGCGCATCAGGAACAGGTCGCCGACGTGCTCGGGCTGCTCTCGTGGCGTTCGAGCATCCCCGCCCTCGCCGACGTGGGACAATCCGCCTCTTCCGACGCCGTCCGCACCGCCTGCGCCCGCGCCATCGAACGCCTGGGCGGCGCGAACGCGTCCCCCGCGGCCCTCTACCGCGAACTCGGCGAAGCCTACTACGCCCACAAGCCCGAGACGGTCAGTTTCCCCGGCGAATCCCACCAGTTGCTCTGGTCCTATGAGCCGTCGGGCGGGCTGGTCATGACGGCGATTCGAACCCCCGTCTTCCACGAAGCGATGGCCATGCGCTTCGCCGAGCGGTCCATGAAACTCGAATCCTCCGGCGGGTCGGTCGACGCGGACACGATGGCCCTCTGGGTCGCGGCCAACTTCTCGCGCGAGATCGACACCCCCGAGGGGTACGCCAACCCGGTGTACGCGGCGACACGCCGCAATGCCGACTACTACGGCGTGGCGGCGGGGGCCGACGTGGCCCAGCGCGTGCTCGCCCGGGCGCTCGACAATCGCGACACGCCGTTGGCGCGTCGGACGCTCTCCGCGGTCGGGCAGACTGCGGGGGCATCCACCATCGCATCGAGTGCCGGACGGGTGCCGCTCGTCGAGGCGCTGACCTACCCGAATCGTCGCGTGCAATACGAGGCGGCGATCGCCATCGCCGCCAGCCGCCCGAGAGCCTCGTTCTCCGGCGCGGAACGCGTGGTGCCGGTCCTGGCCTCGACCATCCGCGACGCAACGTCGCAGCACGCCGCGGTGATCGCGCAGGATGTCGAGTCGTACCAGAACGCGCGGCGGGTGCTGCAGCGCCTGGGGTACACCGTCATGCCGCAGGCCCGCTCGTTCGCCGACCTGGCGGCGCCGATCGCCGAGGCCCCCGCGGTCGACCTGGTCGTGGCCATCGGGCTTTCCGCGGAGCGATTCCCCGCGCTGGTGGCCGAGGTGAAGGGCACGTCGAAGACCGCGGCGACACCGGTGATGGGCCTGACGGCCCCGGAGGTGTACGTGCAGTTGCGCAACCGGTACGACGCGAACGCCGGCGTGATGGTGCGCCAGGTTGGGATCGGGGACGACGCCTTCGCGACGGCGCTGACGGAGTTGGCGCAGACCAGCACCGGCGGGCCGATCAGCGCGGGAGAAGCCCGGGCCTATGCCGACCGCAGTTTGGCGGTGATGCGCGATCTCGCGGTCGCGAACGACACCGTTCTCAATGTTGCCGACGCCGCCCTGCCGCTCATCGGCGCGCTGTCGGACACCGGCGGCCAGACGCGGCTGGCCATCGCGGACATCCTCGCCCGGATTCAACAGGATCGGGCGCAGCAGGCGGTCGTCGAGGCGGCCTTGACGGCGACCGGAGAGGATCGAACGGCGCTCCTCGCACGGGCGGCGGGTTCCGCCCGCACGTTCGGCAACATGCTCCAGCCGCGGCATGTCACGCAGTTGCTCTCGCTGGCCAAGTCTGGGAACGACGCGGACGCGACCGCAGCGGCGGCCCTGCTCGGCTCGCTGGGCATCGCGAATAGCGATCTTCTCCCGCTAATTCTCGAAGGGCGCTGACCCCCCCCACCCCCACTCCACCATCCCTCGCCCCGGGCCTTCCACAGCCCGGGGCTTGTTGTTTTCAGACGTTCGATCATTCTCGGATCATCGCGCATGGGGTGGGTGCCGCCACACCCCGCAGCGTCGGCACAGACGCGTCCGATCGCGATTCGTGACGAAGCCCGGAGTGGATCGCGAGGCGGCGGGAATCGATCTTCAGGGCGTCGGCCTCGCATTTGGAACCGGGGCCGTCGCCATCGGGCCCGTGGATGAACGGCCAGGTGGATCGTGTGCCGGGGGCGTGTGTCCCTCGGGAGTTCCTGGTGTCTCTCGAAGGAGTCTGCGCATGCGCAACCGGATGAAGAAGGCCTTTACGCTCGTCGAAATTCTGATCGTGGTGGTGATCCTGGGCATCCTCGCGGCCATCGTGGTCCCGCAGTTCACCAACGCCACCGAGGACGCGCAGCAGGGCAACCTGCGGGCGCAGCTCAAGAGCCTCCAGAACCAGATCGAGCTCTTCAAGGCCCGGACGAACTCGTATCCCACGCTCGCGCAGCTGTGGGATGGGCTGATCGACCCGAACGGCGACGGCGACCTCTCGGACGGCTACATCAAGGCCGCCCCGAAGAACCCCGCCGCCCCGGCCGGCTTCCAGACCGCTGTCGTCGCCGGTGTTGCCGGCGCCGCCAACGCGGGCTGGCACTACGACGCCGCCACCGGCACCCTGGGCGCCTGCTACTACGACGAGGCGACCGACATGATCACGCCCGGCATTCCCTGAACGCCGCACCGCATGATCTGATCACACGACGGGCGGGCCTGCCGGCTCGCCCCGTCGATTCGCGCGGAGGCCACGACCGGACCGCCATGATCGCGGCCGCGTTGGGAGGGAGTTCATGACACCGCATCGCCCACGTCACGCGTTCACCCTCGTGGAAATCCTGATCGTGGTGGTCATCCTCGGCATCCTGGCCTCGATCGTGGTCCCGCAGTTCGCCTCCGCCACCGAGGATGCGCAGCGCGTCGGCACGTACGACCAGTTGCAGAAGATCCGCAAGGCCCTCGCCATCTACTACGTCCGCTCGGGCAACGTGTACCCGAATATCACCGCCGGCAATGGCACCTGGGGCGAACTCATCGGCAACGCGCCGTACCTGCGCGAACCCCCGAAGAACATGTATGTCGGCGGGGCCAACGCAGGTCTCATCGTGCTGAACAACACCGCGGACAACGCGTGGCACATGAACTACGGGTGGGTCTTCGATCCGGTCTCCGGCGAAGTCTGGGCGGCCGGGTACGACGCGAATGACCAGCCCCTGCCCCGCCCGTAACGCCCGCACATGGTTATCCGACCGAAGTTGTCCAGTGAAGGCGGCCAATGACCGATGGTCCCATGAACACCCACGGAGTTCCATTCATGAAGACCGCCGCCCCCCGAACGTACACCAATGTCGTGCTGACCCTGATTGCCGGCCTGCTGGCGATCAACCTGCTCGGGCGGACGACTCCCCCGATGCCCACGTCGGCGCACGCACAGACGGCCCCGCCGGAGGACGCGACCGGGCTGATCAGCGCCGCCGAACAGCGCAAGGCGATGCTGGCGGAACTCCGCGGGATCGCCGCTCGCTTGGACAAGATGGACGCCTCGATGTCGAGGGTCATGAACGTGAAAGTCGTGGAAATGCCGCCGGTGAAGATCCAGGACGGTGCGCCGAAGCCGTAACCGCCGCGCGCGGTCGGGAGGGTGAGTGAACCAGGTCGTCGCCCCTCAATGCAGGAACCGCTCGGGCTACACGCTCGTGGAGTTGCTGATCGTCGTCACGGTGATGGGCATCGCCGGTGCGCTGATCGTGCCGTCGTTCGCCTCGACCGACGCCCTGCGCGTGCAGGGGGCGCTCCGCTCCATGGTCGCCGATATCACTGAAGCTCAGTCCGACGCGATCGCCTTCCAACGCGGCCGGGCCATGGTCTTCTTCCCGGACGAACATCGGTACGTCATCGCGGAAGTCAACGGGACGACCATCGACCTGGCCCTCGACCGTCTCGACGAACGCCGGCTGAACATCGACATGTTCGGGTTTACCCGCATCACGGGGATCACGTTCCCCAACGACATGCTCGTCTTCGACGAACTCGGCGGCCCGGTTACCGCCCCGCAGAGCACCGTCGCGGCGCCCGAGGCGTGGGTCGATCTTTCCGGTTCGTCGCAGAACTTCCGCCTGCGAGTCGAGGCCTACACGGGCCGCGTCACCGTCCAGCGTCTCTCCCCGTAACGCCTCCCGAGCCATGCCATGAACCACCCCGCGTTCCGCAGAATCGTCTCATCGCGCACCTCGGCCGTCCTGCTGACGTGCGGCCTCGCGCTCGGGTTCGCGCTGCTGATCTGGCTGAAACTCCGCGTGGTGACGGGCGTGCCGCGCACCGCCTACGCCGACCCGGAATCCGTCGAACCGGCGCCGCGCGAGGCACGCTGACCATCGCTACGGCTTCACACCTTCCACGCCCCCGTCGTGGGTGTACTTCCGCAGCGCCCGCTCGAAGTCGACGCCGTTGATGTTCGCCAGTGTCGCGAGCCACGCCAGCACGTCGGCGAACTCCTCCTCAAGGTTGGCGCGTTGTGCCGGCGTCGGGTTCTTGCCCGGGGCGTTGTCCTGCAGGGCCGTCGCCAACTCCCCCACTTCCTCGATCAGCCACATGAACGTGCCCGGGGTGCCCCGGGCGGCGTCGGTCGCGTAGTAGCGATCGCGGATCAGCGTCTGGAAATCGCGAAACGTCAGATCGGTGCTCATGGCGGACGGTACGCCGGGCATGGGCCCGGACCTACCATGCGGCATGACGAATCCGGTCATCGTGCTGTGCCCCGGGCAGGGCGCCCAGGCCGTGGGCATGGGCAAGGCGTGGTACGACGCCTCGCCCGAGGCCCGTGCGGTGCTCGACGCCGCCACGGCCCGCCTGGGAACCCGCCTGGGTGCTCCGCTGACAACGCTCTGCTTTGAAGGCCCCGCGGAACGGCTGAACCAGACCGACGTCTCCCAGCCCGCCATCTTCGCGGTGGCCATCGCCTGCTGGCGGGCCATCCTCGCGAAGCGGAACATGGGCAACGGCGAACAGCCCATCGCCGCGACGGCGGGGCTGTCGCTGGGCGAGTACACCGCGCTCGTCGTCGCCGGAGCGATGACCTTCGAGGACGGGCTGGAACTTGTCACGCTCCGCGGGCGTGCCATGCAGGACGCGGCCGACAGCCCCGAGGCCCGCGCCGGGGGCGGCGGCGGCATGCTCGCACTGATCGGCGCCACCGATGAACAGGCCGAGGACATCTGCACGAAGGCACGCGAGTCGCAGGTGCTCGTCGGCGCCAACTTCAACGCCCCGGGACAGGTCGTCCTCAGCGGGCACAAGCAGGCGTGCGTGCGTGCCGCCAAGGCCGCCGAGGCGATGAACCTCCGTTCCGCGATGCTCCCGGTCGCCGGCGCGTTCCACTCCCCGCTCATGGCCCCCGCGGCCGAACGACTCGCGCAGGCCCTCGCGACGACGTCCATCCGCGAGCCTCGTTGCCCGGTGTATTCAAACGTAACAGCCATGCCGCATGCCCCGCTCGCCGGGATGCCAGTTTCTGATACGATCCGTCGCCGATTGGTGGAGCAGTTGACCAGCCCGGTGCGATGGGCTCAAACGTGCGTGGCGATGTCGAGCACGACGGGCGTGGAGTATGTTGAACTGGCGCCCGGGAAAACCCTCGCCGGACTGTTCCGCCGGATCAATCGAGATGTAAAGGTATTGACGCATGACACCCCGTAACGCCGTCCAAGCCGCCGCCAAGACCGTGCTCGCCCTCTCCGTCGCCGCCGCGCCGATCGCGGCGGGGTGCGCCGCCGGAGCCATGCTCGTGGCGTGCTCGCCCCCGCCGCCGCCCCCGCCTCCGCCCCCGCCCCCGCCCCCCCCCCCCCCGGCCGTTCCCGACCCGGTCACGATCGACCCGGTGCCCCCGTCCATGCGGGTTGATCCGCGGGTGCCGTTCCCGCCGGGGAAGGCGCCGATCGACGGGGGGGTTTCTCGCGCGGTGATCGCGGTCGCCGGTGCCTTTGCGCGGGGTGGCCCATCCAAACTCGCCGGGCTGCCCCCGCCCGCGGGCCGGCAGGACCTCGGCGCGCCGACC
>BQMO01000016.1 GCA_022180725.1 Phycisphaerae bacterium | reverse complement strand
TTTTTTTTTTTTTTTTTTTTTTTCCAAGCAGAAGACGGCATACGAGTTTACGTACGGTGACGGGAGTTCAGAGGTGTGCTCTTCCGATCCCCTGTGGCAGGCCGCCCGGGCGAACACGGTGGAGGCGATGAGGACGGGGGGGGGCGGGGCGGCGCGGCGGGCGGTGCAGGAAGAAGCCCGCGTCAAACGGCTCTACCGCGTGGCGGAACTGCAGCGCACGGACGAGAACACCGGCGACAACGCGCAGGCGGTGATCGTCCGGCGGATCAACGCACGCCTCGTCGTCGAGAACGAGGATACCACCGACCTTGAAGTGATCCCGCTGCTGCGGATCACGCACGCGGCGGAGGAGCAGACCCTGCCGCGGCCCGACCCCAAGTTCATCCCGCCGTGCATGGTGCTGGGCGGCTCGGCGACGCTGCGGAACATCGTGCGGGACCTCGGGGCGGCGGTCGAGGCGTCGCGCAAGGAGCTGGTCAACCAGATGACGCGCGCGGGGTGGGTGCAGGAGAACCTCAAAGGCCCGCAGATGTTGCAGGTGCTTCGGCTGCGCACCCTGAACAAGTTCGCGGCGCTGCTGCCTCCGCTGGCGGCGGGGGGCGTGGGCGGGGCGGGGACGATGTCCCCCTTCGATGCCTACTTGCTGCTCCGCGAAATGCAGGCGGAGTTGGCGGGCCTCTCGCCCGATCGCGACCCCTTCGAGGCCCCCAAGTACGACCACGACAACCCGGGCGCGGTCTTCTTCGAGATGGACAAGCGGATCAGGCCGCTGCTGCGGGGCGACGTGCAGAAGCGATTCCTCCAGGTGCCGTTCGTGAAGGACGGGGCGCACTTGGCGGCGGCGCTGACCGACGAGCACCTGACGCAGCCGAACGGGTGGTACATCGGCATCAAGACGAAGATGGACGCGACGAAACTGGTCGCGCTGGTGGAAGACCAGGATCGTTTCAAGGTCATGCCCAAGAGCATGATCAAACTGAACATCTTCGGCGTGAAACTGGGGTGGGAACGCGTGCCCCCGCTCGAACTGCCCGGGGCGGTGGACTTGCATTACTTCAAGATGGACCTGGGCGCGAGCCAGAAGATGTGGGAGCGGGCGAGCGGGGAGAAGGCTCTCGCGATCCGCTGGGCGGAGATGGAACCGTTGGATTACCAGGACGTGAGCCTGTACATGACGGTGCCGTGAGGAAGTTCCGGAGTTCCGAGGTACGGAGTTCCGAAGTGAAGAAGCGTGTCGATCCCGAAGTGGATTTCACGACGGAACTCCGGAACTTTGGAACTGCGGAACTCGATTGGAGTGCGTTATGGCGACGCTTGTTGAGATCTGCGAACCGTTGTTTCAGTATGTCTGCCGCCTGAACAGGCTGGGTCGCAAGGGCGGCCGGAGCGACTGGGGCATCGTGCGGAGCGAGTTGAAGGCGATCTTCGCGGAGATGCGGCAGAAGGCCGAGCAGACGCCGGGGCTGGCCGGGCCGTACGGCGAGGTCGAGCAGGTGCTGGTGTTCTTCACCGACTCGATGATCCTGAACAGCAAGTTGCCCCCGGGGTGGAAGCCGATCAGTCACGAACTGGGCGAACTGGGCTTCGAGGAGAAGTTCTGGGATTTGCTGGAGGACGCGCTCAAGGACCCGAGCGAGTCGGCGACGATGCGGCTGGCGGTGTTCTACGTGTGCATCGGGCTGGGGTTCACGGGGCTGTACACGGGCCAGCCGGACTACATCCGCCGGAAGATGCTGGAGATTTCGGCGCGGATGCGGGGGATGATCGACGCGGACCAGGCGGCGAGAATCTGCCCGGACGCGTACGAGAACGTGGATACGCGGAATCTGACCCTGCCGCCCAACCGCAGCCTGACGACGCTGGTGATCGTGCTGGTGGTGATGGTGGGGACGCTGATGGTGGCGTACGTGAAGTTGTTCCAGGACGCGAGCGCGCAGTTGACGGATTCACTGCGGGCGATCTCGGCGAGCATGGCGGAGGATGGGAAGTCGGGGTCGTAGACACGAAGTCGGGAGGCGGCGCATGTTCAGTATGTTCTCGAATCTTCCACGTCCGGTGCAGGCGATGGTGATGCTCGCGGGCGGCGCAGGGATCCTGTCGATCGGGATGTCGTTCGTCCCCGGGCCGATGCGGTCGCTGTTCCGCTGGATCGCGCTGGGCATCCTCGTGCTCGTGCTGATCCTGGTGCTCTTCAAACTGATCCTGTGGCTGCGCGACAAGGCCAAGGCCAAGCCGTTCGCGGCGATGCTGAGCAAGGGCGGCGGCGGGCGCGCGGGGGCCGACCCGGCGCAGAAGGCCCGCATGGACGACCTGCGCAAGAAGTTCGAGGAGGGTGTCGCGACGTTCAAGTCCGCGGGCAAGGACCTGTACAGCCTGCCGTGGTACCTGCTCGTCGGCCCCGCGGGCTCGGGCAAAACCGAGGCGCTGCGGCACTGCAACGTCGGGTTCCCCCCGGGCCTGCAGGACTGCCTCCAGGGCGCGGGCGGCACGCTCAACATGCACTGGTGGTTCACGAACCACTCGGTGGTCATCGACACGGCCGGGCGCATGTTCATGACCGAGGACGACCCGGAGTGGAAGTCGTTCCTCAAGTTGCTCAAGACGGCCCGGCCCCGGTGCCCCATCAACGGGCTGCTGCTGGTCATCTCGTCGGAAAGCCTCCTGAAGGACAGTTCGGAGAAGATCGAACAGACGGCGGGGGCGATCGCCCGGCAGCTCGACGTGGTGCAGCGCACGCTCGACGTGCGATTCCCCGTGAGCGTGCTGGTGACCAAGTGCGACAAGATCATCGGGTTCCGCGATTTCTTCGAGACCATCACCTCCCCCGACGTGCAGCACCAGATCCTCGGGTGGAGCAACCCCGCGAACCTCGACGAGAAGTTCGACCCGGCCACTGTGGACAAGCACCTGGATTCGGTGCGGCAACGGCTGATCCGCCGGCGGTATGGCCTGCTGCAGAACCCGGTGCACACGTCGGACGCCAACGCGCGGCGGACGGACCAGGTCGACGAGATGTTCGAACTGCCCGACAATCTCATGCGCATCGCGCCCCGCCTGCGCCGGTATCTCGAGATGATCTTCGTCGCGGGTGAATGGAGCCCCAAGCCGCTCTTCCTCCGCGGCATCTACTTCACCAGTTCCATGCGCGAGGGGCAGGCCCTGGACGTGAGCCTCGCGGCGGCGCTGGGCGTAGATGTGGAAGCGATCCCCGGCGGGAAGGAATGGGACAAGGACAAGAGTTACTTCCTGCGGGATGTCTTCCTCGCGAAGATCTTCCGCGAGAAGGGCCTGGTCACGCGCGCGGTAAACGTGAGCAAGACGCTGCAGCGTCAGCGGACGCTGCTCGTGGGCACGGCGCTGGCGGCGACGGTGATCATCGGCGGGTTGACGGTGCTCGGGCTGCTGGGCTTCCGGTCGTCGCTGGGGCCGCCGAGCGTGTTCTGGTCGAACGTCAAGGCCGCGCTGCTCGGCGACAAGTCCCGCGATATCGATCCGCTCGATCTGGACGTGCTGGGACGCGACCCGCGCAACCCCAGCATGGTGACCTTCCGGGCGACGGATGTGTTCGAACGCTCCGAGCCGTTGGGCGATGTGGACACGCCCGCCCGTCTGCTGGCGGAAACAAGCAAGTGGGCCAAGACGCGCATCGAAACGCCGATGATCGCCAAGCCCATCGGGCCGTTCCTCGGCTTCGGCGACGGATTCCTCGACGAGCAGCAGAAGGCCCACCGGGCGCTCTTCGAGCGCACGACCCTCGTGCCGTTGGTCGAGGAAGTGCGCAGCAAACTCCAGAATGAGTCCCGCTGGGGCCCGGATGCGGTCGCCTCGCTGGCCCAGCTGGTCCGACTTCAGACCTACGCCCATGGAAAGACCCCGGCGGCGGAAGGGAGTCTGCTGAGCGCCATCGGCGACGCGGCGGACACGGCCCGGGGCGGGAAGGGCAAGTCCAAGGCTGGCCCGCGCCCGGCGATCGACGCCGACGTCATGTTCCGGTACGTTCTCCCCGAGGTCATCTACACCGATCGCAAGGCGTATTTGGGCGTCAAGGACGATTTCGCGAAGGCGGTCGCCAGCGCGTATCCGAACGGCTTCGGCGAGGACCTGAAACCCTCCCCCGCGTTCGCCTGCACCGAGACCCGATCGATCAACATCGTGAGCGACGCGACGGACCGCTTGTTGCAGCATCTTCTGGCCCTGGGCGCCAGCGAGGGGAGCGACATGTGGCACCTCGACCGGCTCCAGAAGGGGCTGGCGAAGTTCCGCGAGGCGGAGAGCGACCTTCGCCGGATGACGGCGTTGCAGCCCACGTCCGGCGCGGGTGCGGGACAGTCGCCCCGCACGCTCGCGGAGTACGCGAAGTTCGAACAGGACGCGATGGAGAGCCTGACGGCGATGTCGGTGGCGAAGAAGGACATCGACAAGGTAGTGGAGGCGCTGGGCGACCGGGCCGACGACCCCGTGAAACTGCTCGCCGAGGCGGGCACGAAGTTGCAGCAGGAGGTGGAGGCGTACTTCGACCAGTTGATCGAGCAGTTGCCGGCGGCCCCCGAGGCGCTGCTGGAGGGCAAGAGCGAGACGCTGGCGCGGGCCGCGGGCGAGGAAGAGCAGCGGACCCAGCCCGTGCTGCGCGAACTGCGCACCCGGCTGACGGCGAAGCGCAAGGACGTGGGCGACCGCGTGAAGGCAGACCTGGCCAAGCGTGAAACGGAAATCCGGTCCTTGGCGTCGATGGTCGTCCTGGGACGGGCCGATCGGCTCGAGGCTCGGGCGTACGCGGCGCGGTGGGGAAGTTTTGAGAAGGCGCTGGCGGCGCTGACGGCGGCGCAGCAGCCGGCGGTCGCGGCGCCCGAGGGCACGGTGCGCACGCTGACGATGGACTTTGCCGTGCATGCGCAGGAGGCGCAGGCGTGGTCGGAAGGGGCCGACGCGTGGCGTGCGTGGGAGGCGCTCCCGGCGGGGTTGCGGCTTCTGGACGACACGCAGCGGCGTGAACTCAAGGACGCGGCGGCGGACGCGGCGCGGGTCGCCGGGCGGGCCGTCGCGGTGGCCACCGACAAGCGCGATTATGACTCGGCGATCCTGGCGATCCAGACCTGGCCACGCGACTGGGAAGTGCTCGCCGACCGCACGCGGCGGCTGGCCGAGTCGCGTCTGCGGGGCGACGACCCTTCCAAGGTCGTCAAGCGGCTCGTGGCGCCATTGATCCCGCTCTCGGAACTCGACGGCAAGGCCGAGTTTGACAACCAGTTCCACATCGAAACGGCGCGGGAGACGATGGGCGATTATGGACAACTCCGCGACCTCGTCGAGCCGGGCACCAGCGGCAAACGCCGCATGCTGGGCGCCGACGCGATCAAGGAGGATCGGGCGTATCGCCTGGCGCGCGAGGTGACGGCGGAGTATGCGCGTCGGTTCGTGGCCTACTGGCGCACGCAGGCCCTCGAACGCAGCCGCGCGAGCGTCGCCTCGTGGGAAATCTTCCGTACGGGCATCCGCGACATCTTCACCGCGGACCTGCAAGGCTCGCTCGAGCAGGTGCGTGACCTGGCCCGGCAGGCCTACGACGCCGTGCCCGAGTCTGTCCGGGCGGACAACCACGCCCGCGACCGCGAGGACCTGGTCGCGTCGTTCGCGGGGCTGGAGAGCAAGGAGTTCATGCAGGGCGAGAAGGACGGGCTGAGCGAGCAGCTGCGCAACTGGAAGACCTTGGCCGCCCGCCCGGCGACCGACGCCCGCGATGAACTCATCAAACTCTGGGTGGACGGGAACGTGCGCAAGCGGTACTTCGCGGCGTTCCGTCCGACGGGGCGTGGGCTGAAGTACTGGAACGACGTCCAACTGCACGGCGTGCGGATGCTGATCGACGCCACGCAGAAGGACATGGCCGGGGCGCGGACCACGCTGCTCACGGCCTCGCGGGGCGTGCCGCTGGTGGTCGGCCCGGAGTCCATGCCGGACCTCTCCGCTGGGCAGTTGCGCGACGCCGCCGAGGCTGTCGCGAGGCTCGCGTCGGCGACGGGAGGATCGGGGGCGGCGTCGGCGGTGAAGGACGCCGAACTCGATGAGGATGTCGAGTCGCTGCTGAAGGAACTCTCCGGCGCGAACTTCGTGACCCGCGACGAGCAGACCCGGACATGGTTCACCAAACTCAGTGCGGTGACATCGGCGCTGCACAAGGGCCGCGCCGTGACGGTGCAGATCGCGCCCAACCCTTCACCCCCGGCCCCGCCGCGGGGCGGCGCGGGGGAACTGGGCGCCGACCGGTTCCGGTACGCACGCCTGTACATCGACGATACCCCGGTGGGCGA
Organism: Phycisphaerae bacterium; assembly: GCA_022180725.1. Lineage (GTDB taxonomy): Bacteria > Planctomycetota > Phycisphaerae > Phycisphaerales > UBA1924 > RI-211. The sequence continues at coordinate 121,122 of BQMO01000016.1, read as the reverse complement.
GGCGTTTAACCTCACCACCACGATGACCGCGGATAAAGCCGACAAACTGAGATTGCCGTTGCCCCTGCCGGAAGGCAAGCGGGCTTCGATCGGGCTGTTCACCGCCGACCCGCCCCCCGGGGACAAGGTCCAGGTGAAGCCCGCGGCGGAGATCCAGTTGCCGGGGGCGTGGCACGTGCTCCGCGCTGGGCTGATCGACTCGCTCGACGGGTCGAGCACGGACACGGGCACCTGGAAGGTCTTTGTGAGCCAGGGCGGGTACTACCTCTGGCTGGATGTGACCATGGAGAAGGACGCGAAAGTCCCGGCGCGGTCGGCGTGGCCGATGTGGCGCGAATGGCCGGAACGGTAATGAGAGGCGCCGTGGGGCGGCGCGGAGAATCCGATGGGCAAGGACGGCTCGATGAGTTCGGTGCGGGTGCACGTGGCAGCCTTCGGGAAGCACCCGGGCTGGGATGATCACATCGAGGAGATCGGGCTGGACTGCGACGCGCTGGTGCGGGCCAAGCGCGTGCTGTATGCCGAGGGCATCGCGGGGAACATCGACTCGGGATCGTGGGAGCGGTTGGGCGAGGGGCAGGCGTTGCCGGGTTTCCGGCACGCGTTCTACTGGCGTCTGCCGGAAGGGCTGCTCGTCGGGCGGATGTGGGCGAGCAAGGACGGCAAGGGCCGCTCGAAGTACCCCATGTGCGTGTGCGGTCTGGTCGAGGGGATGCCCGCGGCGTGGTCGATCGCGACCATCATGCCGCTGCTCGAACAGATCGAGGGCAAGGTCACGCAGACCAACGCCGCGGAACTGGTGCGGCTCTCGATCGGCGAGGCACGACGCGCGCTGGAGGAACGAGCCGCGGTGGCGTTCGCCGACGGCGCGAGCACCGACACCGGCGCCGACGCCGCGCTGCTTGCGAGACTCCTCACGGACCCGACCATGACCGGGGGCGATTCGGCAACCAGCGGCGTGACCCGTGTGATGTACGAGGTTGATCGAGAAATGGCGGCGTTCCGCCCGCCGACCGGGTCGATGCGGCTTTCGCGGTCCGTCGCCGAGTCCCCGCCTGCGCAGCACCTTCGTGTGCCACGCGTCCTGAAGGAAGGGGGCGAAGGCGTCCTCGGGTGGCTTACGTTGCTGGGGCAGGAACTTTCCGACGCCGCGCCGATCCTCGTGTTCGAAGCGCTCGGGCAGAGTTATCTCGACATCATCGTGGGAGAGCCGAAGCCGCCGCAGTTGTTCTGCATCCGCGCGACCCCCAAGGGATTGGCCTTGACCAGCGACGTGCCCTACACGATCGACGCGACGTTCGCCGCGGGCGTCGAGTCGCGCGTCAAGGACTGGCGCGAGGGCAAACTCCGTCGGACGCGGGCCGCGACGAAGGGGGCGCCCTCCGGCGGCGCCACGGGCGACCCGGGCGTTCGTTCGGGCGGCAAGAAGGGTCTGCTGATCGGGGCGGGCGTGGTCGCGGTCGTGGCGGTCGTCGTGCTGTTCGTGCTTTCGCGCGGCGGGGGGTCGGATGAACCCTCGCCCGCGCCCGGGCCGTATGGTTCGGGGTCGAACGCCGTCAAGCCCGACGAAACGCCGCGGATCGTTCCCAAGCCCCCGCCGTCGACGATCAGCGATGTGGGATCGGGCGATCCACGGGCCGGGTGGGGGTTCGAGGCGCTGGTCTCGCGTACCCGCGAGATGCTCGCGATCTTGGAGCGTGAGGCCGCCGAGGAAGGGCGAACCGTCGATCCCGCGCTCCGGCAGCGTGTGGATCGCGCGGCGGACAAGGAAGAAAAGTTCATCCGTACGGCGACGTTCAATCCATCAGGGCGTGATCGACTGATCGCGGATATGCGGGGCGTCGAAGGCGAAGTGGCCACGGTGGCGGGCGAAGCCGAGGCGCTCCTCGCGGAGACCTACGGGCGCATCCGGGCGTACACCGAGGGTGTGGCGGCATCGCCGAAGGTGTCGGCCCCGCCGATGCGGGCCGCGTGGGCCGCGGGGATGCGCGGGATTGATCCGTCGAAAGGGTGGAAGGCGGCGCGGGCGCGGGTGGAGGCGCTCTCCGCGGCGCTCGTGCAGGCCGAGTCGGGGTTGACCAGCCTGAGCGCCGGCCCGATCCCCACGCTCTCCGAAGCGAACATGGGGGTGGTGAACCAGGTCTTCGAGAGCAAGCGCGAGGACGCCATCCGCTCGGCGGCGGACGGTGTGGTGGCGGGCGACGCGGGGAAAACGGAGGAAGCGCGAACATCGCTCCAGTCGTGGGCGCGTGGGGCGAGCGGGTTGCTCGACAAGGCCGCGCGGGTTGAGGGGATGCTGGCCCGTGGTCTCCGGGCCGACGAGCCGGACGAGGCGGGGGTGACCATCACGGCGGCGCTGGCGGACATGCGGGCCGACCCGGCATGGAAGGACCTGGGCGTGGCGCTCGGGCCGTTGGCCACGCGCTGCGACCGACTGGCGAAGTTGTCGGGCGAGCAGAATCACGCGGCGCTGCTCGCGGCGATCCGCGAGGCCAAGGGCGAGTTGTCGCGGGTCCGTGCTTCGGAAGTGGTTACGGCGTGGCGGCTGCTGGATGGCACGGGTTGGCCCGGCACGGCCGAGGAGTTGGCGATCGCGGCGAAGGTGCTGCCCGAGGAAGTGCGCGCCGTGCTCGGACGGCTGGAAGACGCAGACCGGCGTGCGGCCCTGACGCGTGAGGCCACGCGCACCGGCGCGCAGATGTGGTCACGCTGGGCGAAGTCCAGCCTGACCGATGAGGCGATGATCCGCGCAGGGATGGCGGCGATGGCGCCCTTGGGCGCGGGCGAGGCCGAACTGGCTGGCCTGCCGACGTGGGCGAAGTACAACCTGGCCCGGCACGCCTTTGCGCAAGCAGTGGAGGCTGCGGCGGGCAAGTCCGGCGCGGCCCGCGACGCGGCGCAACGCGCCGCGATGGACGAGTTCGTGGCCAAGGTGCAGGGGCTGGACGTGGCCACTGGCGGCGCCCCCGCGGCGTTGCTCGCGGCCCTCGAACCGTTGCGCGGCCGCGGGGCGGAACTCGACCTTGGCAAACTCGGTCCCGGGGCCGCGGGATGGATCATGGAAGATGGCACGGCGGGGGACCGCGTCGCCTACACCCTTCGGCATGGCGGGAACACGCACCGCGTGGAGTTCCGCCGTATCGAACCGGCCAGCGGGGACGACGTGTCCTTCCTGGCCACGACGGAAGTTTCGGTCGGGCAGTTCGCCGGCGCGATCGACGCGGCGGGGAAATGGGCCGAGTTCAAGACGGCCCTGCCGTCCTCGGATACCGGCGGTCTGGATATGCGCCGCGGGCCGCGGGCCTGGGTGTGGAATGATGGGAAGATCGTTCCCTCGCCGATCGGCGACGGGGACACCTCGGCGGGGTGGCTGCGTGGCAGCCCGAGCATGGCCGGGAAGGCCTACTACCCCGAGGGGATGAAGATCGATCCGCCGACGTGGGACTCGCCGATGCAGCAGGTTTCGGCCCGTGCGGCGATGCTCATGGCTCGCCTCGCCGGGTGCCGCCTACCGACGCCGGGTGAATGGAAAACCGCCCAAGGGGGTGGTGTTGGGGCGACGAATCGGCGCGACGCTACTTGGAAGCGGGCTTTCGATCACATCAAAGCGCTCGACGCGTCAGACCGCGAGTATCCCAGTTCGAATGTCTTCCGGCCCGCCGGCAGGCCGATTCCACCGATCACCGATGACAAACCCGCGGTCGAAGGCGATGATGGGGTGTTGTGGTTCCAGGGCGCATTAGGCGGGGAGAGCCAAGGGGAGTTTCGGAATCTGATCGGCAACGTCGCGGAGATCGTGTTTGAGGATGCCGGGGCGATGGATGCTGTGCCGGCGACCCTCGCGGACATTGAAAAACTGATCGGACGGGGGGAGAAAGTCCGTGTGATTGGTGCGTCGGCGTTGTCTCCGGGCGAAATCAAGCCGGAGGAGGCTATCGCGGTGTCCGGGACGCAGGTTGGCGGGTGGTGGAGTGATGTCGGGTTCCGGCTGGCCTTTTCAGCCCCCCGCGAGGCCGGAGCGGCCGGGGCGGGGGACCGGATCAAATCGGCGCTGGCCTCGAACGGGTATCTATCGGGGAAACAATGACTATCGCGCAGAATCCGCGCGACTAGTAGTAGTGTTGGCACTTGACGGCGGATAGGGATTGGATTTAGTCTGTGGAAGAGAAACGTGGGCGGGTCGCGGGGGCGCGGGTCCACGAACGGGTTTGAGGCGGCCAGCCGCGTTTCGGCGGGTGGTCGTGCGTGGTGACCATTGGACACAAAGGATCGGGGATGAGCGCTACACGCGAGCGGATGAATGTGACGCACACGAACGCATGTCGTGGCCTGTTGGCGCGCGCGGTCGTGACAGCGTTCGGGCTGGGGATTGCGGGTTTGTGCAATCCGGTGCTGGGGCAGGATGCGGCGAAAGACCCCCCGCCGCTGGATGTGAATGCAATCCAGCCCGGCGCGGGGGTTCCCGCGACGACGCCGGCCAAGTCCGGGACGGAAGCCGCCGCGACGGCTCCGGTGGACGAAGGGCCGGCCTACTCGGTGAGCCGGTTCGTGCTGGAGTACAAGACGGAGCACCCGAACCAGCCGTCGCTGGAAGAAGTGGCGAAGTGGCGGGTGAAGCTCGGCGTGTCGGCGGGCGGGTTTGTGGACCCACGTGACGGACTGCCCACGTTGGAGGTTCGGATCGGGGACATTCAAGAGGGCGCGGGGGGCAACTTCTACCGCAGCGGGATCAACGAGGTGTGCAAGGGGATCGTGGCGGCGCTGAACGATCAGGGACTGATCGGCATTTCGGTGCAGATGCACCCCGAGGACATCGACGAGAACACGGGCGCGGACAAGCGCGGCGGCGCCCGGGCGGAACTTCGCGTGATCGTGTGGACGGGCAAGGTCGGGCAGGTGCGCACGATTTCGTCGGGGGATCGTCTGGCGAGCGGCGAAGCAGAATCGCCGACCGATCGGATCGATAGTGATGACGCGGTGCAGATGCGCGTGCGGAATCAGTCCCCCCTGCAACCGGGAGATCTGCTTCACCGCGATCGGATCGATAACTACGTGGCGCGGCTGAACCGGCACCCGGGCCGGCGCGTGGACGTGGCGATCTCGCCCGGGAGCGAGCCGGAACAGGTGGTGGTGGACTACCTGGTGGCCGAGAGCAAGCCCTGGTCGTTGTACGCGCAGTTGAGCAACACGGGGACGTCGACCACGGCGGAGTGGCGCGAGCGGTTCGGGTTCGTCCACAATCAGTTGTCGGGGCACGATGACGTTTTGCGGATTGATTACACGACGGCGGGGTTCAGCGCGTCGCACGCGTTGCTGCTGAGTTACGAGTTCCCGATCCTGTCGGACCGGGTGCGATTGCGGACGTTCGGGTCGTACACGGAGTTCACGGCGAGCGACGTGGGAAACTCGACGGACGACTTCGAGGGCGAGACGGTGACGCTCGGGGCCGAGGTGATCGGGACGGTGTGGCAGCACCGCGAGGCGTTCCTCGACGTGTACGGCGGGCTTCGGTGGAAGACCGAGCAGATTTCCGAGACCGGCGGGAGCGGGGGCGACGAGAACTTCTTCATTCCGTACCTCGGGGTGCGGTTCGAGCGGTATACGGAGGCGGTGAGCACGTATATCGACCTGGGGCTGGAGGCGCAGTGGAGCGCGATCTCGGACATCGACGAACGCGACATCCAGGAACTGGGCCGACCCGAGGTGAGCAACTCGTGGGAAGTGGTCAAGTTCAGCGCCGAGCATTCGATGTTCCTCGAGCCGCTGATCAACCCCGGGGGGTATCGCGGTGATGAAGGCCAGGGGCCGACCACCCTGGCGCACGAGCTGGTGGCGTCGGTGCGGGGGCAGTACGCGTTCGGGTATCGGTTGATCGCGAGCGAGGAGGACATCGCGGGCGGCATGTTCACGGTGCGTGGGTATCCCGAATCGGTCATCGCGGGTGACTCGCTGGTGGTCGCGTCGCTGGAGTATCGGTTCCACCTGCCGCGGGCGCTGGGGGTGGAGGAGAACCCGGGCACCCTGCTGGGCAAGCGGATCGGGATGTTCGGGAACAACTTCCGCTGGCAGCCGCAGCAGAACTTCGGGCGGGCGGACTGGGATTTCATCCTGAAGGGCTTCATCGACGCGGCGAAGTCGCGCAACGGGAAGGGGACGACGATCACCGAGGATGATTACTCGCTGGTCGGCGCGGGCCTCGGGCTGGAGTTGCAGGTGAAGCGGAACTTCACGATGAGGCTGGATTGGGGCTTTGCGCTCCAGGACCTGGACGACCCGGCCAACGAGATCAGCGCGGGGGACAACCGCGTGCACTTCTCGGTGACGGTGTTGTACTAAAGGACGAAAGCGCGAAGGCGCGGTGAATACGGATCGGGCGGAGGTCGGGGGATCGGGGCCGGGGGATCGTGGGCGGATTAGCCGGGGCGAACGCGAGGGCGGGCGACCACCGGAAGCGAGGATGCAATGTCGAGCATGAACACGTCGTCGGGTCGTTCGGTGCGTGGGCTTCTGTCGCGGGCGGAGCGGTTCGCCTTCGGGGAATGTCACGGTCTTGGCCGCGTGGGCGGGTGGACGGCGGCGCTCTCGGGTGCGTTGGTGGCGGCGGTGTGCAGCCCGGCGATGGCCGGCCCGGAGGGGGCGACGGTGGTGCGCGGGAACGTGAACATTTCCCGCAACGGGGCGGAGACGCTGATCCGCGCGAGCCACAACAGCATCATCAACTACCGGTCGTTCGATATTGCGCGGGGAGAAACCGTCCGGTTCCTCCAGCCCAACAGCCAGAGCCGGGTGCTGAACCGCATCGACAGCCGCCTGCCCACGCGGATCGACGGGAGCCTGATCGCCAACGGACGGGTGTACCTGATCAACCCGGCGGGCGTGATGTTCGGGCAGGGGTCGGTGATCAACGTCAACCAGATGTACGCCGCGGCCGGCAATCTTTCGGACAAGGACTTTGTCCGCGGGATCGACCGGTTCACGAACCTGAAGGGCGAGGTGAGCAACTACGGGACGCTGACGGCGAACTACGTCGCGCTGGTGGGCGACCGCGTGGCGAACCAGGGCGCGATCGTGGCCCCGCAGGGCACGGTGGTGATGGCCTCGGGCGACGAGGTGCTGGTGGGCGAGAAGAACGGGAATGTGTTCCTGAAGATCAACGGGGAAGCGGGGAAAGGCGCCGCGGCGGGCAGCGCGGCGACGGAGAACGCGGGCACGATCAGCGCCAAGGGCGGGCGCGTGGCGATGGGCGCCGGCGACGTGATCGGCATGGCCGTGCGGCATACCGGCACGACGACCGCGAAGAAGGTGACGCTCGAGGGTCAGGGCACGGGCGAAGTGCGCGCGAGCGGCACGATCGATGCCACCAACACGCGCGGCAAGGGCGGCGAGGTGAAGGTGCTCGGCGAGAATGTCGCGCTCAGCGGCGCGACCATCGACGCCTCGGGCAGCAGCGGGGGCGGCACGGTGCTCGTGGGCGGCAACTTCCAAGGGCAGGGCGCCGAGCGTACCGCCACCAAGACTTTTGTTACCGGCGACAGCACCATCCGAGCCGACGCGACGGACAAGGGCCATGGGGGCAAGGTCATCGTGTGGGCCGACCAGGTCACGCGGTATTACGGTGAGATCAGCGCAACGGGCGGGGCGAACGGGGGCAACGGCGGCTTTGCCGAAGTGTCGGGGAAGGAGTTCCTGGTCTTCCGGGGCGGGGCCGACCTTGGCGCGGCCAAGGGCAGCGTGGGCGACCTGCTGCTGGACCCGCGTGATATCACGGTGCAGAACACGGGGGCCGACGACGGGCTGATGGCCGACAACATCGTGAACTTCAACGAGCCGGACACGACGACGGACATCACGCTGTCGGACGAGGTGCTGGAAGTCAACGCGAACGTGACGCTGCAGGCGGACCGGAACATCATCGTGAACCAGGCGGTGCTGAACACCAACGCCGGGCGATCGATCACGTTCTTTGCGGGCAATGACATTACGATCAACGCGAGCATCACGACGCGCGGCGGGGCGATCGCGCTGACGGCGGGGAACCGGGGCGACGGGAACGGCACGGCCACGGGCTCGATCACCGTCGGGGCGGACCTCGACACGACGAACAACGGGGACACCGGCGGGAACATCACGCTGACGAGCGGGGCGAGCGGATCGATCAACCTGAACGCGGACCTGACGGTGCGGTCGGGGACGATCACGCTGACCGGGCCGGTCGCGGTGAGCGGCGCGCGTACGGTGGATACGGGCGATGGGAACGGGAACAACACGGGCGCGATCTCCTTCTCAGGGGCGATCACGGGCAACGGGGGCGACACGCTGAGCGTGGTCGCGGGGAATGGCACGGGTCGCTCGGCGGTGACATTCAGCAGCGCGATCTCCGGGCTGGACGGGCTGACGGTGACGAACGCGTCGACGATTTCGAGCAACGGGATCGGGACGACCGCGGGCGGGAATGTGTCGGTCAATCACAACGGCACGCACACCGTGAACGGCACGATCAACATCGGCGGGACGTACACCCAGGCCGGCGGCGGGGGCACGACCTTCGCGGGCGGCACGGGGATCACCACGTCGAACGACAACGTGACGTTCGCGAACACGGTGACCACGAGCGTGAACACCGAGTTCAGCGTGGGGACGGGCACGATCGACCTGAACGGCGCCGTGGCGCTGGGCGCGAGCACGACGCTGACGCTGACGAGCGATTCGGACGTGCAACTCGACGGCGGCGCGAACAGCATCACGGGCCCCGGCAATCTCACGCTCCGGCCCGGGTCGGCGATCGAGACGCGGCTGTCGGGGGCCGCGCCCGGCGGCGGGCGGCTGGACATCAACACGGGCGATCTTTCGGCGATCGCCTCGAGCGTGGGGCTGGTGACGATCGGGAGTTCGGCGCTGGATGCGGCGGTGAACATCAACGCGGCGGCGACGTTCGCCGCACCGACGACCTTCATCACGGGCGGGGTCATCAACGCCAGCGCGGACATCACCGTGAACAGCGGGGCGCTGCGGCTGCACGGCGGATTTGACGGCGGGGCGGACGCGGGCGGGTCGGTGCGCTTCGGCGCGGCGAGCGTGGACCTCCAGGCCGCCACGGTGGAACTGATCGCCGGCAGCGGCGCGGGCACGTCGTTCATCGACGCGTTGACGAACGCGCCGTCCTTCCGGGCGGCGGCGGGCGGGGCGACCCGGCCGACCTCGTTCACGTATCAGCAGGACGCGTCGATCGTGGACGCGGACATTCCCGCGGCGGCGCAGTTCGGGGCCGCGTTCGCCGGGATGGGCTACACCATCACGTCGAGCGCCGGCGATGTCACGCTCTCGACCGCGTCGAAGGTGGCGAACAGCGCGCTGGTGATCAGCGGCGGGACGGTGAACATCAACGCGACGATCGCGCCGTTCGGCACGACGATCACCGGGACGACGGGGATCAACCTCGGCGGGAGCATCACCACGGCCGGCTCCGGGGCCGGGGCCGCGATTCAACTCAACGGGAACGTCGTGCTGGGCACGAGCGTGTCGCTGACGACGAACACGGCGGCGGCGGGCGCGAATGTCGGCATCACCGGGTCGGTTTCGGGCACGACCGACGCGACCGAGAGTTTGACCATCCACGCGGGCACGGGCGGGGCCGTCACGCTCGGCGGGGCCGTGGGCACGGGCGTGCTCCGGCTCGATGCGTTCACGATCACCAACAGCGGAACCACGTCGGCCTCGGCGGGTATTTTCGCTGTCACGATGAACGCGACGGCGGTCACGTCGGCGACGTACAGCGGCGTGCTGAACGCGACGAGCGGGGGCATCACCCTCTCCGCGCCCACGCTGAACGTCAACGCCGGGGCGACCACGACCTCGGGCGGCGTGTTCACCGCCACGAGCGGCACGGCGATGACCATCGGCGGAAACCTGACCCTGGACGGGGCGTTCACCAAGAACGGCGCGGGCACGGTGAGCCTGGGTGGCAACATCGTCACGACGGGCGACGCGATCGATTTCAACGGCGGGAACATCACGCTGACAACCAACGTGCTGCTCGACACAACCAACGGCGGCGGCAGCGCCGGCGGAGCGGCGGTCGAAAGCGCGGGCACGGTCAACGGCGCGTTCAACCTCGTCGTTCGCGGCGGCACGACCGGGGCGATCCTCTTCTCCAGCGCCGTGGGGAACACCACGGGGCTGACGCTTTTCCAGGTTGACAACGGCGACACGCTGTCGGCCGGCGCGGTGACCGCGTCCACGGTGGACGTGACCACGACCACCAGCGCGACCTTCGGCGGGCTGATCACGGCGCTCGCGGGCGGGATTGACGTGACGTCCGCCACCATCAACTTCAACGGCGGCGCGACCACGACCGGGGCGATCACCCTCGATGCGGCCACGGCCTTCAACGCCACGGGCGGGAACATCGCCGGCGCGACGGGCTTCACGAAGTCGGGCGCCGGGCTGTCCTCGGTGGGCGTGAACATCTCGACCACCAACTCGGCCTTGACGTTCAGCGCCGGCTCATTGCTGTTCACCGGCGCCTCGACGCTGAGCGCGGGCACCAACACACTGACGATGCAGGCGGCGGACATCAACGGGCAGAATGTCGTGTTCCTGGCGAACGACTTTGATCTCGCCGGCGGGTTCGGGAGCGTGACGGGCGACGGCACGGGCACGCTGCGCATCGCCGGCGCCACCACGGGCACGACGCTGGGCATCGCCGGCGGCGCGGGTACGGCCCAGTTCGATGCGTCGGACGTGGTCGCCCTGGCCGACGGCGTCGCCGGGCTGATCACCTTCGGCGGCGGCGGGCAGACGGCGAACATCACCATCGCGTCGACCGGCTTCCAGGACGACGTGCTTTTCTCGACCACGGGGACGGTGTTCACCACCGGCGCCGTGAGCGGGAACGACATCGGGTCGGACCTGTCGTTCACGGCGGGCACGGTGAGCCTGGGCGGGAACCTCCTCACCCTGGGCGGCGATATTTCGATCACCGGGAACACGGTGCTGACGACGGACGTGGCGATGGACACCACGCTGGCCGCCCAGCCCGGCGGGCACATCACGCTGACGGGGAACCTGAGCGGGACGGCCGGGGGCGCGACCGAGAGCATCAACTTCATCGCCGGGGTGACCGGCGACGTCACGGTGACGGGGGCGTCGGGCACGGACCTGTCGCTGTTCCGGATCACCGCGGCCAGGCTGGCGCTGTTGGGGTCCGTGAATGCAACCACGATCGACATCACGACGAGCGGAACCGGGACAAACACGTTCGGGGCGATGACCGCGACGACGATGATCGTCGATACGAACGCGGGGGGTACGGCGACGTTCAACGGACTGCTCACGGGCGGCTCGGGCGGGATCACCATCCTCGGCGGCACGGTAAACCTCAACGCCGGCGCGACCACGACATCCAACGGCATCTTCGACATCACCACGGCCAGCACGTTCACGATCGGCGCGGTGGCCCTGAACCTCGACGGCACGTTCACCAAGAGCGGCGCGGGCAACTGCGTCATCGCGGGCGACCTGACGACCACGAACGACGCCATCACGTTCAACTCGACGGCAACGGTGGGGGCGGCCAACGTGACGCTCACCGCGGGCACCGCGGGGATCTTTTTCAACTCGACCCTGGGCCTGGGGGGGAACAACCTGACGCTGCTCGCCAACGCGATCGACTTCGGCGGGGCGAACTCGGTCACGGGCACGGGCGCGGGCACGCTCCGTTTCGGCGGGGCGACCAATGCCACGACCATCGGCGTGGGCACGGGCGCGGGGACGCTGAGCCTCGATGCGACGGACCTGGCGGCCCTGGCGAACCAGGCCGCCGCTGTCATCGCCTTCGGACGCACCGGGCAGACAGGGAACATCGACATCGGCGGCGCGACGTTCCTCGACGCCATGTCGGCGAACAGCACCGGCACCATCTTCGTCACCGGCACGGGTATCGTCGGTTCCAACGCCGATTCCTCGGTCTCGCTCATCGGCGGACTGGTGAACCTCGGGGCGGACATTCAGACCAGCGGCGGCGCGATCAACCTCTTCGGGCCGGTGACGCTCTCGGGGGCGTCACCCACGCTCGACACGACCGGCGCGGGCACGGTGACCACGGGCGGGAATATCACGATCACCGGCGACGTGAACTCCACCGCCGCGTTTACCAACACGCTCAATATCTTTGCGGGCTCCGACGGCGACGTCTCCCTGCAGGACGTCGGCACGGGCACGGCGCTCGGCGGGCTCCTCATCTTCGAGTCCGACGAGGTGACGGCGGGCGCGGTGACCGCGGGCTCGATCGGCGTCGTCGTGGACAACCTGGGCACGTACAACGGCCTGCTCACGGGCAACGGCGGCGTGGGCTTCGGGATCATCCTCACGGGTTCCGGAGCGCACACGGTGAACGCGGGTGCGACGACCACTAACGGCGGCGCGTTCACCGCCAGTTGCGGAGGCCTGCTCACCATCAACGCCGCGTTGACGCTGGACGGGGCTTTTGTCCGCAACGGCGGCCTCACCACGCTGGGCGCCGACATCAGCACGACCAACGACGCGATCACGTTCACCGACGGCGACGACGACGTGACGCTCTCGGCCAGCGGCCTCACGCTCACCAGTGGCACGGCGACCATCACCTTCGGCGGCGATTTGGCCGCGGGGGCCAACTCGCTCACGCTGCGCGGCAACGGCATCGACTTCAACGGCGGGGCGAACACCGTGACCGGCACGGGCACGGGCACGCTCACGCTGGTGGGCGCGACCAACGCCACGAGCATCGGAGTGGGCACGGGCGCGGGCACGCTGAGCCTTTCGCAGACCGACCTCGATGCCATCGCGAACAACGCCTTCGCGTTCATCGATATCGGTTCCGCGGCGGGCACGGGCACGGTCACGATCGGCACGGCGTCCCTGCGCGACCCCATGCGCTTCCGGGCCGGGGGCGTGGGGGGCGTCGTCGCGACCAGCGGCGTCGTGACGGGCACCACCGCCGACGCCAACCTGCTCTTCGCCGGCACGACCAACTCGATCACCAATGTCGGCACGCTGGGCACGGTGACGATCACCGGAACAAACAACACGGCGGGCGGGGTCGGCGGGGCGAGCATCGCCATCACGGGCGCGGCCAACAACATCAACGGCAACCTGGTCACCGCGGGCGGCACGATCGGCATCACCGGCCCGGTGACGCTCCTGGCCAACTCGCTGTGGGACAGCACCAACGCCGGGGCCGTCGCCGCGGGCGCGAACATCACCGCGTCGAGCACCATCGACGGGGCGTTCAACCTCACGTTCCGGGCGGGCACGGCTGGGGACATCGGCGTCGGCGGGGCCATCGGCTCGGGCACGGCGCTCGGCGCGATCACGGTCGTCAGCGTCGCGGATACGACGGCTGATTTCGACGGGGCCATCACCGCGTCGTCGTTCACGCAGAACGCCGGGTCGTCGAACTTCGACGGCCTGGTGACCATCGGGGCGGGCGGCATCAGCCTGACGGGCGAAACGTTCACCTTCAACGCCGGCGCCACCACGACGGGCGGCGGGGGCGTGTCGATCACCAACAACGGCCTGCTCACCATCGCCAACGTGGCGTTCAATCTTGACGGCGCGTTCTCGAAACTCGGCGCCGGGGCCACGGACCTGGGCGCGAACATTACGACCACGAACGATGCCATTTCCTTCGGCGGGGGTACGACGACGCTGACGGCCGACGTGCAACTGAACACCGGCGCGGGTCTTGGCAACGTCACGTTCAACTCGGCACTGACCGGCAACCAGGGGCTGACGATCACCGCGGGCACGGGTGCGGTGGCCTTCAACGCGCAAGTGGGCGCCACGGCGCTGACCGACTTGGTGGTGGCCTCGTCCGGCTCGATCGCGTCGCTCTCGACCATCACCGCCGACGGGCTGGTGTCGTTCACCTCGACCGGCACGGTCGGGTTGGGCGGGTTGGTGTCGGCGGAGGACGGCTTCTCGAGTTCCGGCGTCAACTTCACGCAACTCGGCGGCATCACGACGATCGATAACGCGATCGCGATCAACCATACCGGCGCGGTGACCAACACCGGCGCGCTGGACGCGGGCACCGCGGCCATCACCGTGGCCGGCGCGACCATCGCGCAGAACGGCTCGGCCGCCGGCGGCACCTACACCGCGACGGCCACGGGCAGCATCGGCATCGCCGACGACATCACCGCGGCGACCATCGATATCCACGCGGGCACGAGCGGCACGGGCGATCTGACCTTCACGGCGGCGGGGGTGGACCTCGCCGGCACGACCATCATGCTCCAGGCCGGCGACGGCACGGGCGGCTCGGGCACCACCTCGCTGGTCGATGCGTTGACCAACGCGCCGACGTTCCGCGGGCTGGCGGGCGGCTCGACCTCGCCGACGACCTTTGTGCACGAGCAGGACGCCGATGTCACCAACGCGCTCACCGCGACGGCCGGGCAGTTCGGCGACACCCCGGCGGGCGTCGATTACACGCTGTGCTCGAACGACGGCTCGGTGTTCATCACGGACGGGAGCAAGTTCGCCGGGGCGCTGCTGACCTTCTGCGGCCTGGGCACGGGCGGGTGCGTTGACTTCGGTGCGGACCTCTCGGTCGGTTCGCTGACGGTCACGTCGGACTGGTGCGTGTCGGCGAACATCACGCTGGAGACCACCGCGGGCACGCTGGCGCTGCTCGGCGCGGGCGACACGTTCGCGAACACGGTGACGTTCCGCGGGCCGGAGATCGATTTCGGCAACACGATCGTCGGGACCGGGGCGATCCGCCTGGAGACGCTGAACGCGGGCGACGACATCCTCTTTGCCGGGGCGGGCGTGACGGGCGACCTGGACCTGACGGCGACGGAACTCGGGTTCTTCAGCGACGGATTCGCGTCGATCACCATCGGCCGGAGCGACGGCACGGGCACGATCCAGTCGGGCGGCCTCTTCACCGCGCTCGACCCGTTCATCTTCCGCAGTCCGACCGGGCTGATCCGCCTCGATCACGCCCTGAGCGCCACGGGGAACGGCTCGTTCCAGTTCTTCGGCCCGACGCGCCTGGCAGCCGGGATCGTGACGCAGAGCGGCACCGTTGATTTCTTTGACACGATCGAGATCGCCGCGAACGTGCTGATCGATACGACCGACGCCGGGTCGTTCGCCGGCGGGCAGGTGTCGTTCGGCGGGGCGGTCGACGCGGACAGTGCGGGCAACGATCGCGACCTGCAGGTTGATGCCGGGACGGCCGACGTGTTCTTCTCGGCCACGGTCGGCGCGTCCGAGGCGCTCGGCTCGCTCACGATCAACGCCTCGGCCATCGGGCTGAGCGGCGTGATCACCAACGGCGATCAGACGTACACGGGCGACGTGACGCTCGAGGATGATCTGACGACGCTCGCCGGCGGTGGCGTGACGGTGAACGGCGGCACGACGCTGACGAACACCATCCAGATCACCACGAACGGGACGAGCGACGGCGACGTGACCTTCAACGGTGCGGTCGACGGCGACACCCTCGGGCCGTGGGGCCTGACGGTCGACGCGGGCGCGGGCAACGTGCAGTTCAACGGCACGGTGGGCGCGGGCGATCCGCTCGCGACGCTGATCGTGTCGGCGAATGACATCACGCTCTTCACCGTGACGACCTCGGGCGGTCAGTCGTACACCTCCGCCGGCACGCTGTTCCTGAACGGCGACCTCGCCGGCGTGGGCATCTCGGTCTCGGGCAACACGCAACTCGATACGGACGTGATCATCACGGGCAGCACGTTCGTGAACCTCGCGGGCACGGTGAACTCCGCGACCGGCCTGGGCCGTTCGCTCACGATCAACTCGCCCACGACCACGCTGGGCGGCGTCGTGGGCGGGGCCGCGGGTGGTGCCTTGGGCTCGCTCACCACCGACGCGGCGGGCACGACAAACCTCAACGGCGGGGCGATCACGGTTCTCAACGCCATCACCTTCGCCGACAACATCGTGCTGGGCGCGAATACCACCCTCGCGAGCACCACCCTGGGCGACGTGACCTTCAACGGCACGGTGAACACGGACGGCTCGGCCCGATCGCTGACGGTGAACACCGGCGGCGGCACGATCGTCAACGGAGCGGTCGGGGGTACGGCGGCGCTGGCGAACTTCACCACCGACGCGGCCGGGTTTACGCGGCTGGGCGCAAATGTCACCACGACCGCGGCCCAGACGTACAACGACGCCGTGCGGCTCAACGCGAACGTGGTCTTGAACGGCGCGAGTGCGGCGTTCGCGAGCACGGTGGACTCCAACGACACGATCACCCCGCGGTCGCTCACCATTACCACCACCGGCGCCACCTCGTTCGCGTCGGACGTGGGCGGCTCGGCCCTCCTCGCGAGTCTGTCCGTCAACGCGACCACCATCGCACTGCGCGGCGTCGAGACCAACGGGAACCAGGCCTACACCGGCACGGCCACGCTGAACGGCGACCTGCGCGTCAACAACGCCGGCACCCTGACGATCACCGGCAACGTGCTTGTCGCGGGCGCCAGCGGGCTGTTCACGCCCGGCGCCTCGGGCAGTGATATCACCATCACCGGCACCGTCAACGCGAGCGGTTCGCCGCAGGCGCTGGTCATCAATGCCCGCGAGGACACGAACAACGCGGGCGCGGGCGTCTTTCTCCAGGGCAACATCGGCCTGGGCGTCGGCGCCGGCGAGTTCGCCCTCAGCACACTGGATGTGACCGGCGGGGCCTACACCCTCCAGCAGGTCCGCACCACGGGCAACCAGACCTACGTGGGCGCGGGCACGCTCAACGGCAACCTCACGATCAGCGGCGTCGGCGCATTCGACTTCGACGGCGACGTGGTTCTCGGCGGGAACATCACCATCGCATCGACCGATGGAAACATCCTGTTCCAGGACGACATCGACAGCGACACGACCGCGCGGACGCTGACGATCAATGTCGGCGGCGCCAGCCGAACCCTGACTTTCAGCGGCGAGGTTGGCGGGCTGCGGGCGCTCAACGCTCTGACGGTGACGAACCCCGGGGCCGGGGTCATCGCCATCAACGGCGGGCGCGTCCGCACGACCAACGACCAGGTCTACAACGGCCGGGTGCTCCTGGGCGCCAACACGCTCATCGAGGTCAACGACCTGACGTTCGGCTCGACCGTCGACAGCAGCGGCGCCAACCGGTCGCTGACCATTGACAGCACGACCGTGGCCGCCGTCGGCGGCGTGACGCGGTTCAACGGCATCGTGGGCGAAGGGATGCGGCTGCTGAGCCTCACCACCAACGCCGACGGCACGACCCGGTTCGGCGGCAACGTCCGCACGACCAGCGGCATGACCATCAACGACACCCTGCTCATCGGGGCCGACACGGTCATCGACGGCGGATCGGGTCAGATGCTCTTCCGCAACGGGATCAACGCGGCGAGCGACGCCTCGCTCCCGCGGCTGTTCCTGCACACCACGTTCTCGTCGACCGCGAGCCAGCAGGCCATCCGCGTCGGCGCGAGCATCGGCACGACGGGCATCTTCCGCGGCGTGTCGATCAACACCGGGTCCGGGTTTGTCGCCCGTACGACGCCCCAGAAGGCGGCGACCCTCGTCTTCGCCGACGCCTTCAATCTCGACGGAACCATCAACGCGGCAACCGTGGCGGCGACGGATGTGTTCACCATCGTTGCGGGCAACGAAGGCATCCGCATGGGGGTCAACGAGAAGATCACGGTCTTCGGGACGCTCCGGCTGGTCGGCTCGGGCGCGAACAACAGCCAGGTGTCGATCCCCGGCGAGGTGCGCCTGGGCGACATCACGGCGCTGGGCGACATCGTCGTCCGGGCCGACAGCATCCGGTTCGTCGCCCGCGGCGGGGGCACGTTCTTCGAGAAGCAGGTCGTGGGCAACGCGGTGGCGCCCAACGCGCCGATCTTCGAGGTGGCCGACGCGGGCCGCACCGACATCGTTGCCGGCGGGTCGTTCGACTTCGTCGGCACACTGAACGCCGCCGATCGGGACCTGGTCCTGTTCTCGAACAACCTGGGCCTGATCCAGGGCGGGCTGGCCTCGGTCGGTTTCTCGATCCGTAACTTCACCGAGGGCACCGACGGGATCGCGGGCGGGGTCAACATCAACCTGTTCCGCAACCCTGCGAACACAGCCCAGGTTTTCGGGCTGGACCTGTCGTCGAAGGGCAACCCCGGCACGTCAATCGCGACGTCGATCGCCGGCGCCATCCCGCGCGATACCGAGACGCGCGAGGTGGCGACGCCGGTGACCGTCGGCCGGGCGCTGCGGGAGCCGCTGCAGGAAATGGGTGTGTACGTCCGCGACTTGAAGTTTGAGGAAACGGTCGAGTTCCTCGTGGGATGGGCGACATACCGCGACATCCCCGAGGACCGTCTGAAGCCCAAGTACGAGGTGGCGCTCAACCGTCTGCAGGCCGAGACAGTGCAGGCCGCGGTCGATGCCTACCGCGAACTGATGTACGCGCCCGTCCTCGGGGCCGACGGACAGCCGGTGCTCGACGAGAGCGGCCAGCCGCAGATCGCCAAGCGCGTCGAGGACATCAAGTACGCCATCGGCGAGGCATGGAACGCGTACTCGACGACGGTGGACGAGCCGACAGGGCAGGGCTTCCGGGCGTATCTCGAGGCCCGGACCGAGGGGGCAACCGCGGAGGAGAAGGACGCGTTGGTGTTCCTCGACGCGGCCCGCGAGGTGTGCGATCGACTCGACGCGATGGGCCTGTCACCGTTCGAGACGTCGATCCCGAAGAACCGGCTGATCGGCGAGATGCTCCCCGCGGCGATGTCGGAAGAGCAACTCAAGGCCGCGATCTACGGGAACCAGTTGGCGATGTTCTAGGAGATGGTTCCCGGTGAAACGTACCCCGACGGGCCGCCCCGTCGGGGCAAGATGGGTGGTGCGAGGTGGCGCTGATCAACATCGAGAGTCTGACCAAGGCCCTGGACGGGGAGAATCCCTGCGGCGAGAATCTGCGCTGGGACAAGGCGTACCTTGAACTCGAGCGTCTGGCCGAGGGCAAGGAAGAAACGCAGTTCTCCAAGGGCGAAGAGCCGGACTGGCGCGAAGTGCGCGACAAGGCCGTTGAACTGCTGGCACGGGGCCGGCATCTGCGGTTGGCGATCCTGCTCACCCTGGCGGCGGTTCGGCTCGAGGGGTACCCGGGACTTCGCGACGGGCTGAAGGTGATTCAGACGTGGCTCGAGCAGCACTGGGACACGGTCTGGCCCGTGCTCGACGCCGAGGACAATAACGACCCGACCGAGCGGGTGAACGCGCTCGCGGCGCTGGCCACGCCGATGGCGACGTTCGGCGACAAGACGCGGCTGCTCGACCGGATTTACGAGTGCCCGATCTGCGAGTCGCGTCAACTCGGGAACTTCTCGCTGCGTGACATGGCGATCGCCTCGGGTACGCTCGCCGAGACACCCGCCGCGGAAGGTCAGGCCTCCGCCGAGGGGGGCGAGCAGAAGCCCCGCCCGACGCTCGCGATGATCGACGGGGCCTTTGCCGAGACAGATAGGGAGCGACTGGAGGAAATCGCCAAGTCGGCCGAAGAAGCCAACGAATCGCTCTCGGCCATTTCGAACATCTTCGGGGACAAGTGCGGCGCCGGCATCGGGCCGGATATTTCCCACCTGCAAACCATCCTCAAGGATGCCAGCACCCAGATCCGCCGTCGATTGGATGGCGGCGAGTCAGGTTCGGGTGATGATAGCCAAACGGACACCGGCGATTCATCTGGCGGCGGCGGCGGTGGAGGAAGAAGACAATCTCTTTCGGGGGAAGTGACCAACGCGCAAGAAGCGTCGCTGGCCCTCGACAAGGTGATTCGGTACTACGAGATGAACGAGCCATCCAGTCCTGTGCCCATGATCGTGAAATGCGCCCAGGTGATGGTGGGGAAAGGGTTCCGGGACATTGTGCGCGTGCTCACGCCGGACGCGGTGAGCACGCTGGACAACATTGCCCAGGCGGGATCGGACGGTTCGAGTTCGTAGCGCCGGCGAGGTTAAACTGGGCGGAATTCGGCGGGGGGGGGCTGGTGGGGAAGTCGCTGTTGTGGTAGGTTATGGAAGCACGTTATCGGGGGGCCGGTTGGCCGCCCGGGCATTCCTTGAAGGGACGAACATATGGCCAAGGCCAGTAGTCAGAAGTTCATCGCACGCAACCGGGCGCCGCGCGTACAGATCGAGTATGACCTGGAGTTGTACGGCGCGCAGAAGAAGGTGAACCTGCCGTTCGTGATGGGGGTGATGGCGGACCTGTCGGGCAAACCGGCGGACGCGTTGCCGGCCGTCGCGGACCGCAAGTTCTTGGAGATCGACGTCGACAACTTCGACGAGCGATTGAAAAGCACGAAGCCGCGCGTGGCGTTCCAGGTTCCCAACACGCTGACGGGCGAGGGGAACATCCCCGTGGACATTACGTTCGAGAGCATGGACGATTTTTCGCCCGCGGCGATCGCGCGCAAGGTTGAGCCGCTGGCCAAGCTGCTCGAAGCGCGCACGCAACTCTCGAACCTGCTGACCTACATGGACGGCAAGGGCGGGGCCGAGTCGCTGATGAACAAGGTTCTGGCGGACCCGGAACTGATGAAGAGTCTCGCGACCGCACCGAAGCCCAAGGAAGGCTGAGGCCGCGCGGCGGAGGGCGTACGGGGGTAGATTCGCACACGATCCGAGCGACCGTGAACGCTCGGCGCAAAGGAACAGACGATGTCCGAAGCACAGGCACAAGGCGCAGGGTTGGCGGGCGTTCAACTCGAGGGGAACGATCTTGAGTCGCTCCTGCAGAAGGAGTTCAAGCCCAAAACGTCGACGGTGAAGGACGCGATTGACTCGGCGGTGAAGACGCTGGCGTCGCAGGCGCTGGAGAACACGAAACTCATCTCCGACGACGCGGTGAAGTCGATCGAGGCCATCATCGCGGCGTTGGACGCGAAGATCACGCAGCAGGTCACACAGATCCTGCACCACCCGGACTTCCAGAAGCTGGAGGGCACGTGGCGCGGGCTGTCGTATCTGGTGAACAACACCGAGACCGACGAGACGCTCAAGATCCGCGTCTTCAACATCTCGAAGAAGGACCTGGCCAAGACCATCGCCAAGTTCAAGGGTACGGCGTGGGACCAAAGCCCGCTCTTCAAGAAGTTGTACGAGGAAGAGTTCGGCATGCCCGGCGGACAGCCGTACGGCGCCATCATCGGCGACTACTTCTTCGATCACGGCGCCCAGGACGTGGAGATCATGGCGGGCATGGCGCAGATCGCGGCGGCGGCGCACGCGCCGTTCATCACGGCGGCGGGCCCCGGCCTGATGGGCATGGAGACCTGGCAGGAACTCTCCAACCCGCGCGACCTGACCAAGATCTTCCAGACGCCCGAGTACGCCCCGTGGCGGAGCCTGCGCGAGAGCGACGACGCACGGTACCTGGGCCTCACGATGCCCCGGGTGCTCGCCCGGGCGCCGTACGACCCGAAGAACAACCCGGTGGACGACTTCGTGTACGACGAGGACACCGAGGGCGCCAAGCACGACAAGTTCACGTGGATGAACGCGGCGTACGCCATGGGCGTCAACATCACGCGGGCGTTCAAGTTGTACGGCTGGTGCTCGCGGATTCGCGGCGTGGAGTCGGGCGGCATGGTTGAGGGCCTGCCGGTCCACACCTTCAAGACCGACGACGGCGGGCAGGACATGAAGTGCCCGTCGGAGATCGCCATCACCGACCGGCGCGAGGCGGAACTGGCGAAGAACGGCCTGATGCCGCTCTCGCACTGGAAGAACACCGATTACTCGGTGTTCATCGGCGCCCAGAGCCTGCACAAGCCCGCGGAGTATGACGACGCGGATGCGACGGCGAACGCCAACCTCGGCGCGCGCCTGCCGTACCTGTTCGCGACGTGCCGGTTCGCGCACTATCTCAAGTGCATGGTGCGGGACAGAATCGGCGGATTCACGAGCGCCGAGGCGATGAGCAAGTGGCTGAACGACTGGATCAACAAGTACGTGGACTTTGACCCGGGCAACTCGACCGAGACGTACAAGGCGACGCACCCGCTGGCGGGCGCCGAGGTCGTGGTCGAGGAAGTGCCGGGCAACCCCGGGTACTACTCCTCGAAGTTCTTCCTCAAGCCGCACTACCAGCTCGAAGGTCTGACGGTGTCGCTGCGTCTGGTCAGCAAGTTGCCGTCGCAGAAGAAGTGATTGGAGGTATGGCGAACATCGGATCGGTGTCGGAACCCATCCGAGGTCGGAAAGTCGCGGGAGGGGTGTTCCTTCCCGCGCGGGAAAAGGGAGGGCGTGAGTCTTCCCGGGTGTAAGGAACGTAAGGAGAAGCGGCCATGGCAGTTGATGCATATCTGAAGATCGAAGGGGTGACCGGGGAATCGATGGACCAGGGTCACGAGAAGTGGATCGACGTGCTGTCGTTCGGGTACGGCGTGACGCAGACGGGCGCCGCGTCGGCGGGCGGCGGCCTCACCGCCGGCAAGGCGAACCTCAACGAGTTCACGTTCACACAGAAGGTGCACTTCGGCTCGCCCGAGATGTTCATCCGCTGCTGCACGGGTAAGGTGAGCAAGACGGTGAACTTCGTCGTCCGCAAGTCGGGCGGCGAGAAGGCGCTGGACTTCCTGAAGATCGACATGGTGAACTGCCTGATCACCAAGGTCGAGACACAGGGCGGGTCGTCGGGGGATGAAATCCCGACGGAGAACATCGCCATGACGGCGGAAGAAATGAAGATCTTCTACCAGGTTCAGAAGGAAGACGGCGGCGGGGGTGCGTCCACGTCGGTGACCTTCAACCAGAAGTTGAACACGCACAATCGCGCCTGAGTGATGTCCGCCGCGTGGGCGGCGGTCTGAGCAAAGTCGCCCTCGCGGGGAGGCATCCCCGTGAGGGTGTTCATTTGCCGCACGGGTGGCGGTGCGCCACGTCCTTGCGGGCAACCCGTCGGCGGCGACGTCGGCGGTGGATCAAACCGTGGGAGTACCCGTGACGCCCGAAGAGCACCTGAAGGCCGGCCAGATCGAACCATGCCTCGCTGAGGCGGAGAAGTGCGTGCGGTCTGCGCCGGCGGACGGCAAGGCACGGGTCATGCTGTTCCAGGTGCTCGCGGTCATGGGCCACTGGGACCGGGCGATCACGCAGTTGGAAGTGACGGCGGAGCTGGACGCCGAGAACCAGTTGATGGCGCAGGTCTATCGGGCGGTGATGCTGTGCGAGAAGTTCCGCGAGGAGGTGTGGGCGGGGAAGCGTCAGCCGCTGATTCTTGGGGAACCCGAGGAGTGGATCGGGATGATGGTGCAGGCGGCGGCGCTGGACGGGCAAGGGCGTCACGACGCGGCGGCGGAGTTGCGTGCGAAGGCGTTCGAGCAGGCGCCGGCGACCGCGGGCACGATCCTGACCGGCACGGACGAGGCGACGTCCACGCCGCACGCGTTTGAATGGATCGCGGACGCGGACGAGGCGCTGGGGCCGATGCTCGAGGCCCTGGTGGATGGGAAGTATTACTGGGTGCCGTGGAGCCGCATCAGCATGCTTCGGCTGGAACCGCCGACGGACCTGCGGGACACGGTCTGGATGCCCGGGCAGATCGTGCTGTCATCCGGGGGTGAGAAGGTGGTGCTGATCCCCTCGCGGTATCCCGGATCGCACCGCGCGTCGTGGGACGCGGGCATCCGGTTGGGGCGGAAAACGGAGTTCGTGCAGGACGGCGGACGCGAGCGGCCGGTAGGCCAGCGCATGTTCGCGACGGACGCGGGCGAGTTTGCGCTGCTCGAAACACGGTCGGTGAAGATCGGAGGCCCGGCGTAGGCCGGGAGGGTGCATGGCCGAACTGACGACGCAAGAACGCCTGCAACCGTCGCTGCTGGATCGTCTCACGGACGACGAGCCGGGCAATCGGCAGGAGTCACGCGAGAAGCGCGTGATGTCGATGCGACAGTTGCGTGCGGCGGTGCTGCGCGACCTGGAATGGCTGCTCAACTGCGGATGTCGGCCGATGGACGATGAAATTCACCAATACCCGCTGGTGGCGCGGAGCGTGCTGAACTACGGCATGCCGGACCTGACGGGGCTGGCGGCATCGGGGATCTCGGCGGGGCAGGTGGAGCAGTTGGTGCACACGTCGATCTCGGCGTTTGAGCCGCGGATTGTGCAGCGGACACTGGGGGTTCGGGCGGCTGGGGCGGGGAGCGACGGGAACCAGTTGCAGTTTGAGATCGCGGGCGAGTTGTGCCCGCTGCCGATGCCCGAGGCGTTGTTTGTGCGGACCTCGGTCGACCTGGAGACCGGTCGGACGGAGATTCGCGAGGGAAGCACGGGGTAACCGTCGGAGCACACGCGCATGGACCGACGACTGATCCGCTATTACGACCGCGAACTCCGGCACCTGCAAACGGTGGCCAAGGAGTTCGCCGTGGAGTTTCCGAAGATCGCCGGGCGGCTGGCCATCGAGGATTTTCCGTGCGTGGACCCGTACGTGGAGCGGCTGCTGGAGGGGTTTGCGTTCCTGGCGGCGCGCGTGCAACTGAAGATGGATGCGGAGTTTCCGCGGTTCACGCAGAACCTGCTGGAGACGGTCTATCCGCACTACCTGGCGCCCACACCTTCGATGTGCGTGGTGCAGATGCAGCCGGACCGGGGCGAGGGCGGCCTGGCGGAGGGGTACACCGTGCCGCGTGGCACGGTGCTGCGGAGCACGCCCGCGCGGGACATGACGCCGTGCGAGTTCCGCACGTCGCAGGACACGGTGCTGTACCCGGTGGAGATCGTCGAGGCGCAGTACTACACGCGTGACGTGGGGATGCTGGAACTCGGGCGGGTATGGGGCGCGCCGGAAGGGGATGGCAGGCCCCGGACATCGCTCCAGGGCGTGCGTGCGGCGGTGCGGGTGCGGCTGCGGGCGACGGCGGGGCTGACGTTCAACAAGATCAAGATGCCGAACCTGCGGCTGTACCTGAAGGGATCGGACGCGACGCCGTGGCGCATCTACGAGCAGTTCTTCGCGCACGCGAAGGCGGTCCTTGTGCGGCCGGTGCCGACGGGGCAGCGCGTGGGCGCGTGGCAGGCCAACCTGTCGCCCGAGTGCATTCAGCGGGTTGGGTTCAAAGCGTCGGAGAGCCTGCTGCCGTACGACGCGCGGTCGTTCCAGGGGTATCGGCTGCTGCACGAGTATTTCGCGTTTCCGCAGCGGTTCGGGTTCGTCGAAGTGCAGGGGATCGGCACGGCGCTGGCGCGGGGCGACGGGTCGCTGATCGACGTGATCGTGGCGTTCGGGGCGGAGAACCCGGACCTGGAGAACGCGGTCGACGCGGGGAACTTCGCGCTGCACTGCACGCCGGCGGTCAATCTGTTCCCCCGGCGCGCCGAGCGGATCTACGTCAGCGACAAGTCGAGCGAGTTCCTGGTGGTGCCGGATCGAACCAAGCCGCTGGATTACGAGGTGCATTCGATCCGGCAGGTCACGGGGTATGGGCTGCGGAGCGATGATGAGCGGGCGTTCAGGCCGTTCTACGCGGCGAGCGACGTGGACGGTGGGCCCGGCTCGGCGGGGGCGTACTACGCGACGTACCGCGTGCCGCGGGCGCTGTCCGAGCGGGAACGCCGGACGGGTTCGCGGAGCAGTTACGCGGGAGGCGAGGTGTACGTCGCGCTGGTGGATTCGCAGGCGGCGCCGTATTCGACAGACCTGAAGCAGTTGTCGGTCGAGACGCTGTGCACGAACCGCGATCTGGCGCTGGCGATGCCGGTGGGCAAGGGCAAGACGGATTTCACGCTGGACATCGGCGCGCCGGTCGAGCACGTGCGCGTGCTGGCCGGGCCGACACCGCCCCGGGCCAGCCACGCGGAGGGCGAAACCGGGTGGCGGCTGATCAGCCATCTGACGCTGAACTACCTGAGCCTGACGGATGAGGATAAGGACGGAGACGGGCGGATCTCGGCGGACGAAGGACGTGGGGCGGCGGCGCTGCGCGGATTGCTGCGTCTGTACGGGGACGTGGGCGATCCGGTGGTGCGCAAGCAGATCGACGGCGTGCGTGGGGTGCAGACGCGCGGGATCAGCCGTCGCGTGCCAACGCCCGGGGTGGTGTCGTTCGCGCGGGGGCTGGAAGTGACGGTGACGTTCGACGAGACGCAGTTCGAAGGCACCGGGGTGTTCGCGCTCGGGGCCGTGCTGGAGCAGTTCTTCGCGAGGTACGTTTCCATGAACTCGTTCACCGAAACGGTGGTCCGTACGGATGAACGCGGGGAGATCATGCGGTGGCCGGCCAAGATCGGACAACGCCCCGTGCTGTGAAGCCGGTGGGCTCGGCATCCCAGCCGGCGAACGGGTCGAGCGACCCGTTGGACGCCATGCTTCGGGCCGCGGATTCGGGCGTTTCGGCTCCCGAGCGACGGAGCGTGGAGCGGCGCGTGGACAGGGCCCAGCGCGAAGACCTGTGGGACCGGCTGAACGTGCAGGCGTGGGGGTATGATTTTTTCGCGCTGGTGAGACGGATCGAGGCGCTGCATGGGAATGAACCCGGCTTCGGGATCTCATCGCGGGCGAGCGAAGACCCGGTGCGGTTCGCGCAGGAGCCTTCGCTGGCTTTTCCGCCCAGCCGCATCGCGCAGTTCCACTTCCCCCGTTCGAACGCGCCTGCGCGATTGTTCGTGAACTTCATGGGGATGCTCGGCCCGATGGGTCCGCTCCCCCTGCACCTGACGGAATACGCATACCAGCGCGAACTGCACCACAAGGACCGCACGTTTGCGCGATTCTTGGACATCTTCAATCACCGGATGGTGTCGCTCTTTTACCGGGCGTGGGCGGCGAGCCAGATGCCGGCGACCTACGACCGCGCGGGTCCGCCCGTGGCGGGGGACAACCTGAACGAGAGCGAGCGGGAGCGGCTGCTGACGCTCGATGGGGACCGGTACGCGACGTACATCGGGGCGCTGTTCGGGCTGGGGAGCGAGGACGTTCGGTATCGCGACGCGGTGCCCGACGTAGGCAAACTGCACTTCGCCGGGCGGCTGTCGGGCAATGCACGCGGGCCCGAGGGCCTGTGCGCGATCCTGCGGTCGTACTTCGGGGTGGAGGCGTCGGTCGAGGAGTTTGCCGGGCGGTGGATGGAGTTGTCCGAGCAGTATTGGTGCCGGCTCGGGTCCGGGGGCTTGTCGTCGATGCTCGGGACGCAGGGCGAGGGGATGAGCGTGGCCGGGACGCGCGTGTGGGACTGCCAGGGCATGTTCCGCATCCGGCTCGGGCCGATGAGCCTGCGCGACTATGAGCGGCTGCTGCCGGGATCGGCGAGCGCCACGCGGCTGGACGCGTGGATCCGCAACTACATCGGGGACGAGTTCTCGTGGGAAGCGGTCTTGGTGCTCCGGGCGGAGGAAGTGCCCGGCACGCAGTTGGGCAAGGGATCGAAACTTGGGTGGACGTCGTGGGTGCGGAGCCAGGACAACACGGAGGACCGAGACGAACTGGTGATCCGCAGCCCGCGGTAGTTGGATGGGAGCGATTGATGGCCGAGGGATCAGCGCGAAGCCATGGCCGGTACTGACGCCGCTCACGGCTTCGCCCTCACCCCTCCTGAAAGGTGGAGACGCACGGCATGTCGGATATTCCTCGTTCGAAACTCTTCGGCAAACTGAACTCGATCGGGTACAAGGCCCTCGACAACGCGGTGGTGTTCTGCAAACTCCGCGGGAACCCGTACGTCGAACTCGTGCACTGGCTGCACCAGTTGATGCAGACGCAGGACACCGATCTGCACCGGATCATCAAGGCCTTCAACCTGGACGTGAACCAGTTGATCGCGGACACGCAGGCGACGCTGGACCGCCTGCCGCGCGGGGCCAACGCGTGCGATCTCTCGGCGGGGATGTGCGACGCGATGGAACGGGCGTGGGCGTATGCCAGCCTGAAGTTCGGCGAGGTGTCGATCCGCAGCGGGCACGTGGTGTTCGCGCTGGTGAACGACACGAACCTCAAGCCCCTGCTGGGGAAGATCAGCCAGCAGTTCGCCAAGATCAACGCCGACCAGTTGGGCGAGCAGTTCCTGAAGATCACCGACGGCTCGCCCGAGGCGGTGTTGTCGGCGGCGGACCAGCGGGGCATCTCCGGGGCGCCGGGTGAGGCGAGCGGGGCGATGGCCCCGGCGCAGCTCGGCAAGCAGGAGGCGCTCGCCAAGTACTGCAAGGACCTGACCGAGAATGCCCGCTCGGGGAAGATGGATCCGATCGTGGGGCGCGACGAGGAAATCCGCCAATGCATCGACGTGCTCATGCGTCGTCGGCAGAACAACCCGATCCTGACGGGCGAGGCGGGTGTGGGCAAGACCGCGGTGGTGGAGGGGTTTGCGCAGCGCATCGTGAAGGGCGACGTTCCGCCGCAACTCAAGGATGTTCGGCTGCTCGAGCTCGACGTGGGGCTGCTCCAGGCCGGGGCGAGCATGAAGGGCGAGTTCGAGAATCGCCTGCGTCAGGTGATCGACGAGGTGCAGGCCAGCCCCAAGCCGATCATCCTGTTCATCGACGAGGCGCACACGCTCATGGGGGCAGGCGGGGCGGCGGGCACGGCCGACGCGGCGCAGTTGCTCAAGCCGGCGCTCGCCCGCGGCACACTGCGGACGATCGCCGCGACAACGCAGAGCGAATACAAGATGCACATCGAGAAGGACCCGGCGATGAGCCGGCGCTTCCAGGTCGTGAAGGTTGACGAGCCCGACGAGGCCAAGTGCCTGCTCATGATCCGCGGGCTGGCCGACGTGATGGAGAAGCACTTCAAGATCCAGGTGCTCGACGAGGCCCTCGAAGCGGCGGTCAAGCTGAGCAAGCGGTACATCCAGGGGCGGCAGTTGCCCGACAAGGCGGTGAGTTTGATCGACACGGCGTGCGCGCGCGTCGCGGTCAGCCTGCACGCCACCCCCGGAGAAATCGACGACACGCGCAAGCGCCTCGACGGGTTGAACCGCGAACTGGCGATTCTGGACAAGGAAATCCGCGCGGGCGGCGAGCACGGCAAACGTCGGGAAGAACTCCTCGAGACTATCGCCACCGAGCAGAAGGCGCTGGACGCGCTCGAGGCCAAGTACGCCAAGGAGAAGGAGTTCGTCGCGAAGATTCTGGAGATGCGGGGCAAACTCTCGGGCGCGCAGCCGGGGGACGCCAAGGACGCCGGCAAGAACGGCGCCCCGCCGCCCGAGCCGAAGGTGTCCGACGACGAGCGGGAGAAGATCAAGGAGGATCTGAAGCGGCTCAAGGCCGAGTTGTCGGCGTTCCAGGGCGAGAACGCGCTGATCACGCCGGCGGTAGACGCGCAGGCGGTGTCGAGCGTGGTGTCGGACTGGACGGGCATCCCATTGGGCAAAATGGTGAAGGACGAGATGAAGACGGTGCTCTCGCTCGGGTCGATCCTGGAGAAGCGGGTCATCGGCCAACGGCATGCGCTCGACGCGATCGGGCAGCGCATCCAACTCGCGCGGGCGAAACTGGACAACCCCGGGCGGCCGGTGGGCGTGTTCCTGCTGGTGGGGCCCTCGGGCGTGGGAAAGACCGAAACGGCGATCGCGCTGGCGGAAGCGCTGTACGGCGGGCCGCAGGGACTGATCACGATCAACATGAGCGAGTATCAGGAAGCGCACAAGGTGAGCCTGCTGATGGGTTCACCGCCCGGGTACGTCGGGTACGGCAAGGGCGGGGTGATGACCGAGGCGGTGCGCCGCCGGCCGTACAGCGTGCTGCTGCTGGACGAGGTGGAGAAGGCGCACGCGGACATTCACGAGGTCTTTTTCCAGGTCTTCGACAAGGGGATGATGAAGGACAGCGAGGGCGTGGACATCAACTTCCAGAACACCATCATCCTGCTCACGAGCAACGTGGGGACGGACCTGGTGATGAAGATGTGCAAGGACCCGAGCCTGAAGCCCGACCCCGAAGGATTGGTCAAGGGCATCCGCGAGCCGCTGCTGAAAGTCTTCCCGCCGGCGCTGCTGGGGCGGTTGAACATCATCCCGTACTACCCGATCAGCGACGAAATGATGCGCGCGATCATCAAGTTGCAGATGTCGCGCGTGGGGCAGCGTGTGAAGGAAGGGCACAAGGTGCCGTTCTCGTACGACGCGGCGGTGGAAGACCTGATCGTGAGCCGCGTGACCGAACTGGACAGCGGCGCCCGCGCGATCGACGCGATCATCACGCGACAGTTGCTGCCCAGCGTGGGCAAGGAACTGCTGGAGCGGCTGATGGAAGGCCGCACGGTGAATCGCGTGCACGTGGCCGTCAAGGACAGCGAGTTCGTGTACGACTTTGAGTGAGGGAGGGGATGAAGGACGGGGAAGGCAATCTCGGACGGGTAGCCCGGGGTGATCTGGACGCGGGCGTGTGGACGCTGTCGCGTCGGAGCGCCTCGGAGCAGGGCGACACCGCGCCCGATTCCATCCACGCCCGGGTGGACTTCGTGACCGAGCGCGCCGGGGTGTACCTGCCGGAGGATTGGCGCGTCCTGGTCAACCGCCTGCGCTCGCCCGCGACGACCGAGCGCATCGTGCGGGAGGTATTCCACGGCGGGGCGCCGGACTCCGGTCCGGCGCTGGGGGCGGTCGCGGGGGTGGTATCGCTCTCACGGACGCTCGAACGCGTGGCCCTGCTGCTGGCCGAGGTCGTGACGCGCGTGTGGAACGCGCGGACCTGGCCGGACCTCGACGCGGCGGCGCGGGTTCTGGCGGCGATCATCCAGCAGGTCGGCCCCGAGGCCGCGTTCCGCATCTTCACGCTGGGGAAGGGGCCGGTCGCCAGCCCTGTCGGGGACGTGCTGGGCCTTGGCGAGGACGTCAACATCGTGGGGGAAGATGTCATCCGCGAGTACGCCTCGATGGGCGGCGATTCGAAACTCAAGGATGCGCGCGAACGCTTCGGCAAGGGCCTCAAGAGCAACGTGCGGAGCAATATCCGCAACACGCTGGAGTACATGGACAACACGGGGAGCATGGACCCGCTGGACGACGAGGACAACCCGCAGAAGGCCGTGAGCGACGTTCTGCGGGACATGGACATGGAAGACTCGATCAGCGTGGAGCGTCTGGACCGCGGGACGGAACTGGTCTGTACCGCCGAGGCGACGGTGGGGGCGTGGTTCGTGCTGCGGGAGTCGGGCGTGGGGACGCACGCACAGGCGAAGGCGTACAAGGTGCGGGGTCGTGTGGTGGCGCTCCTGGGTCGGGCCAGCCGGGGCAAGAAGGACCGGGTGTTGTACATCGCGAAGAACCAGATTTCGAGCCTGGAGTTGTTGCCACCCGAACCGCCGCCGATGCCCACGCCGCCCGGGCCGGACGCGCCGGCGAAGAAGCCGCTGAAGTTGAAGACGCGCGAGCCGAACGCGCCGCTGAAACCCACCAAGTCCACGGGCGACGAGGCGGGCACGGCGAAGGATGTCGTGGGGCAAAAGAAGATTCCCGGCATGATGAAACCGGAGAGTGGCAAGGTCAAGATCGAGGGCAAGAAGCCGAAGGGTTGATGACGCGAGGAGGGCATGGGTATGGCGAAGTGGACGCAGGACAAACGGGCAATCGCGATCAACACTCCCTTGGGCAAGGACGTGCTGCTCCTCAAGGGCTTCTCGATGACGGAGGAGTTGGGCCGCCCGTTCGTGGTGCACCTGGACTTGCGCAGCGAGAAGGGCGACCTGGACTTCACGAAGATCGTGGGCGAGAACGTATCGATCCGCGTGAACCTGACGAACGGGAAGACGCGGTTCATCAACGGGTTCATCAGCCGATTCTCGCAGGAGGAGTACCAGGGTGAAGAAGGCGCGAACAAGTACCGGGCCGAGATGGTGCCCTGGCTGTGGTTCCTGACGCGGACGGCCGATTGCCGTATTTTCCAGAAGAAGAAGATTCCGGACATTGTGAAGGAAGTCTTCGACGGGATGGGATTCAGCGATTACGAGTTCCGGCTGACGGCGACGTACGAGGCGAAGGACTACGTCGTGCAGTACCGGGAGACGGCGTTCAACTTTGTGAGCCGATTGCTGGAGCACGAGGGGATCTACTACTGGTTCAAGCACGAGAACGGCAAGCACGTGATGATCCTGACGGACTCGCCGGCGAAGCACGAGGTCAACGAGGGATACGAAGAGATCAAGTACCTTCCCGCGGACGAGACGGGGCTGGATTATGAACGCGTGTGGGACGTGACCAGCGAGATGCGCGTGCGCCCGGGCAAGGTGGCGCTGGTGGATTACGACTACAAGGCGCCGACGAAGAACCTGTACGCCGAAAAGGCCGATCCCAAGCAGCACGCCCAGGCCGAGCACGAGGTGTACGACTTCCCCGGGAACTACTACGAGCATGCGCACGGGACGGCGTACGCAGCGGTGCGGAACGAAGAGTTGGCGGCGTCGCACAGCGTCGTTCGGGCGTCGGGCGACGTTCGGTTCATGACCGCGGGAGCGAAGTTCAAACTCGTCAACTATCCGCGCGCGGACTTCAACGCCGAGTACGTGTGCACCGGGGTGACGTGCGCGATCCACAGCGACGAGTTCGAGATGGGCAAAGCGGACGGGGGCGAGAGCGGCGTGGCGCAGGTGACGTTCACGTGCATTCCGGCGACGGTGCAGTTCCGCACGCCGCGGACGACGCCCAAGCCGTACGTCGCCGGGCCGCAGACGGCGTTCGTGGTCGGCCCGGACGGCGAGGAGATCTTTACGGACCCCGACGGGTACGCGCAGGTGAAGGTGCACTTCCACTGGGATCGGGTGAACAAGGGCGACGAGAACGCCTCGTGCTGGGTGGGGGTCTCGCAGAACTGGGCGGGCAAGCGATGGGGCGCGCTCTTTCTGCCTCGCATCGGGCAGGAAGTCATCGTGGACTTCCTGGAGGGCGACCCGGACCGCCCGATCATCACCGGTCGGGTGTACAACGGCGAGAACATGCCGCCGTACAAACTGCCCGACAACAAGACGATGTCGGCGATCAAGAGCAACAGCAGCAAGGGGGGCGAGGGGTTCAACGAGATCCGCTTCGAGGACAAGAAGGGAGAGGAGCAGGTCTTCATCCACGCGGAGAAGAACATGGACGTGCGCGTGAAGAACGACTACTTCCAGTGGGTGGGCAACGAGCGGCACGTGGTGGTGGAGTTGAACGAGCTCGTGCACGTCAAGAACGACCACAGCCGCACGATCGACAACAACATGAAGGAGAAGATCGGCGCCGACCGGAACGTGGCGGTGGCGGGGAAGGAAGCGGTGGCGATCGCCGACAGCAAGTCGCTGGAGGTCGGCGGGAACGTGATCGAGGAGTTCGGCGCCGACCAGAGCACGAAGGTGGCCGGGCAGGTGTCGATCAAGGCCGACAAGATCGTGCTGGAGGCGGGGACGAACATCACCCTGAAGGTGGGGGGGTCGTTCATCGCGATCGACAGCAGTTCGGCGGACGTGAAGACGGGGACGTGGAAGATGACGGCGGACTCGGCGATCGAGGGCAAATCGAGCGGCACGCTGAAGTTGGAAGCCTCGGGCACGGGCGATCTCAAGTCGTCGGGGCCGCTGACGTGCAAGTCCGACGCGGCGGCGACGTTCGAGGCCGGGGCCGCGGCGACGTTCAAGGGCGGGGCCTCCGCGGCGCTGAGCGCACCGAGCGTGGCGATCGGGTAAGCACGGCTGGAGGGACGGATCATGGCGAGTGCGGAGAGCGTCAAGATGGGCGGGTTGGTGGCGCCGACCGAGCCGGACGAGGCGCAGGACGCCGACAACGCCGAGTCCGGCGAAGTCAGCAAGTATCAGGGGCAGGAGCGCACGCAGGAGGCCAAGGAAGAGAAGAAGGAAGGCAAGAAGGACCCCGAGAAGAAGGGGTGGATTGAAGTGTGCCTGGTGGACATGTCGGGCAATCCGGTGTGCGGCGAGGAGGTCGAGGTCGTCGACCCGGACGACGAAGCCCACTACACCAGCACCAACGACAAGGGCGTGGCCCGCGTCGACGGCATTACCGAGGGGTCGTGCAAGGTCACGTTCCCACGCCTCGACGCCGAGGCTTGGGAACCGGCGTAGACGGGGAGGGGAATCCGATGGCCGAAGGGCAGAAGATCACGGCGTCACGCGGGGACAGCATCACCAGCCTGTCCGAGGAGCACGGCTTCTTCTGGGAAACCGTGTGGAACCACCCCGAGAACTCGTCGCTGAAGAACCTGCGCAAGGACCCGAACATCATCGCGCGCGGTGACGAGGTTTTTATCCCCGAGAGGACCGAAAAGCAGGAAACCCGAGCCACCGGGTCGCAGCACAAGTTCAAGCGCAAGGGCGTTCCGGCGAAGATCAAGTTGCGGCTGACCCGCCTCGGCGAGCCGCGGAAGAACGAGTCGTACACCCTCGTGCTCGACGGGAAACTTTTCACGGGAAGCACCGATGGCGACGGCATCCTGGAGCAGGAAATTCCGCCGGATTGCCGCGGGGGCGAACTCCGCCTCAAGAACGGGAAAGAGGTGTACCCGGTCACGGTCGGTGGGCTGGACCCGTGGGACACGCCCAGCGGCGTGCAGCAGCGGCTGAACAACATGGGGTACGCCTGCGGTGCGAGTGGAGACTTGAAAGACCGACGCACGGTCGCCGCGATCAAGGCGTTTCAGGAAAAGTACGGCCTCAACCCCACGGGCGAGGCCGACGAGAACACCAAGAAGACGATCGACGACAAACACGTGTAGCGGGCGGTGGAGGATTGAGTCATGCTCGATGCGGTCAGTTCAGCGGTCGATACGCTCACCGGGGCGATGGGCGGCAACGCTCAGGCCGCGGGCGATGTCGAGGCGACATTCCACATCGGCAAATCCCTGGTCGACCCGAACCCGGCGGTGACCGGCAATCTGTCGCCCACGGCGAACGGCTCGGAGAACCCGCAAAACCAGTTCGGGAACGATGCGCCCACCGAGTTTGTGCACTTCGGCCTGACGCACGAGGACACCGCGTCCAAGTTTCAGCACAAGGAAACACAACTCGACCACGGCGTGATGTTCCGCGACGCGCTCGAACGCGAATCGCTGTTGCTGCACGGCTTCCTCACCAGCGCTCAGTACATCTTCAAGGAGCACAAGGACAGCCAAGGCGCTCTCGGCATGGCCGGGGCCGCGATGGACGTGCTCATGGGCAGCGGCTCGACGGGGCTGGACCCCGCACGGTTCGACGAACTCATCAAGCGGGTAACCAAGGCGGGCGGGTCGATCAACCTGAAAGAGATCGAGTACCCGCCGATCCACCTCGCCGGCATCGACCTGCACAAAGCACGGGCGAACTACGCGGACTTCGTTACGAAGATGGCCGACGAGGCACTCAAGCACGAGAGCGGGGGCGGCCCCGGGGGGGCGCTCGGCGCGGCGGCGGGGGCGGTGAGCGGGGCCGCGGGCAGCGCTCTGGGCGGCGTCGGCGGCACGCTCATGAAGGCCGCGACCACGGTGCAGAAGATCGTCTTCAAGCCCTTCGATATCTACCTGGGCATGTACCTGGCCATCCGCGACGAGTACGAGGACGCGATCGAGGCGGCGTCGTACGCGATGACCCTCAAGGCCATCGAGGAAAAATGCGTCCCGACGTTCCACGTGTGGTTCAAGCCTCCACCGCCGGCGCCCGACGAACCGGCCCCCGAGCCGTCGCAGGCCGACAAGCCCGACAATGAGATCGAGAAGGCCATTGCCGACGCGAAAAAGGCCGTCGAGGACGCCAAGAAAAAGGTCGAGGAGGTCAAGAAGTCGGTCGACGACAAGGTAAAGAAGGTCAAGGACTTTCTGTCGGAAGAAGCGGCCCCACCCCCGACGCCGGGTGATGCGGCGCTGGCGTCCATCTTCGCGGCGTTCAACAGCGGCGCCACCGACAAGCGCCTGCCCGACGGGAACTTGCGCGTCCGCAAGAAGATCATCGCCGTGGTCACCGGCTCGGTGGAGCAGGTGCTCGACCTGGGTTCGCTGCCCGGGTTCGTGAGCAAGACGTTCGAGAAGATCACGCCCAAGAGCATTGCTCTTCTCCAGTTCATCTTGAGCCGGGCCATGGGGGCAGGGTTGGAAATGACATTCACGCAGGACGCGCTGCGCGTGCTGGGCCGAAAGTGGTTCTTCGATACGTTGCTCGACATCATCGTGGAGCAGTTTGCGTTTCTTCAGGATGGCCCCGACGGAATGTTCAACCTCTTCGGTCAGAAACTCACGAAAAAGGCATTCCTGGAGAAAGGCCGCGACCTGGCGCGCGAGAAGTTCGGGCAGCACCTGGACCCGATCCTCGACTTGGCGATGAACAACCTCGGCGAGCGGCTGCGCGACGCCATCGACGGCGCGAGAGAGAAAGACGCCCTGACAATGGAAGTGCTGCTGGCGCGCTTGCCGGAACTGACCGCGCTCATCATCCGCGACACCATCCTCCCGGTCTACGACCTGCTCTTCGACGAACTTTTCGGCAAGGCGATGGGCGCGGCCACCAACGCCATCTCGCCCGTCAAGGGCATGGTCTCGGACGCGAAAAAGAAGATGGAGGACGTGAAGAAGGTCGTGGACGGCGTCAAAGCCGCCAAGGACGCCCTCAGCAGCGGCATCGGGCTGGACACCGACTTCGGCAAACTCAAGGACGACATCTTCGGCGGCGGCGCGGGGGACGATACTCCCGCGGGCACCGCCGGCGGCAACTTCCCCGGGGGCAAACGCGAGGTCCTGTGCGTGGCCAAGGAAGTCACCAAGGCCATGATCGACAAGGTCGAGGAAGAGCAGAAGGTGGACGCCAAGCCCTGGCCCGACCCGCCCGAGCAGCCCGTGCCGCCGGCGGAGAGTGGGTCGTCGCCCAGTTCATCATCCGATACGCCGTCCGAAGCGTGATCAGCGGCTCGCGACTTTTACGGAGACAGGCATGGCCAGTGCGGAGAGTGTCAAGATGGGGTCGCTGGTCGCTCCGGTCGAGCCGGACGAGGCGCAGGATGCCGATACCGCCGACCCGGGCGAGGTCGAGAAGCGCAAGGCCGAGGAACGCGAGAGCGGCAAGGGGAAATACGGCTCGGCCAAAGTTGACGAAGCGGCCAAGGAATCCGCCGACGACGCCAAACCCACGGCCGAGGAACTGACGTGGATTGAAATCGAACTGGTCGATCAGGACGGCAAGCCCCGACCGGGTGAGGCCTACAAGATCGTCACCAGTGACAATCAGACCAAGACGGGCACGCTGAACGACAAGGGCTTCATTCGAGTGGAAGGGATCAAGAAGGGGGATTGCAAGGTGACGTTCCCGAACCTCGACAAGCGGACGTGGAGCAAGGCGTAAAGTTCGCGGTCGAGGCGGGTCGATTTCCCTGGTTGCAGCCGCGATATGTACGGAGGCGGTGAAGGGTCATGGGCAGCGGCACGTGGTACACGGTTCAATTAGGCGATTGCCTGTCGCTCATCGGCGAGCAGTACGGCGTGCCTTGGATGAAGATCTGGAAGCACGCGGAGAACGAATCACTCCGTGCCAAGCGCGGCAACCCAAACATCCTGCACCCGGGCGACAAGGTTTTTATTCCGACGCTGGAAGAGCGCAAGGAATCGTGCGCGACCGAGCAGAAGCATTCATTTCGTCGGCCTGGCAAGACGACCCTTCGCATCGCCATTCTCGGGTTGGATCACGCGCCGATGAAGGGTGTGAAGTATCGATTCATCCTGAACCGCGAGGAGCAGCCCGAAGCCGAGACGGACGGCGACGGCATCGCGCAGATCGACCTGCCGCGGGGCGGGTCAAGGTCGGTGCGGCTGCGCCTGCCGTGGGGGGAGTTTCCGGTCGAGGTCGGCGAACTGGCGCCGGCGCACACGGTGCGGGGCATCCAGCAGCGGCTTCGGAATCTGGGGATCGATCCCGGGCCGATCGACGGCATTTGGGGTCCGTTGACGGCCCGGGGCATCTCGGAGTTCCAGACGGTCGAGGGGCTGGATGTCACGGGCAAGCCGGGGCCGGAGTTGATCCGTCGCCTGCGCAAGGTCCACGAGCAGGAATCGCATTCGGGCGCCTGCGAGCAGTTGGAAGAGCACGCGCCGGAACGTAACAGCGTGACGCCCAGCCGGGCGGCGGACGTGACCCTCGCGGACCCGGACCTGGTGGTTCCCAACCCGCCGCACATCCCGCAGGACGTGGACTTGGACGAGGATGAGGACGAGCGGTACTTCGATTGACGGGAGCGCAGGATGGCGGGATCAGGCGACAAGGGTAAGGCCAGCGCGACGCGCGTGAGACAACCCACGCCGGCGATCCTTGCCGCACCGCTGGATAAGAAGGAGCAGGCCAAGGTCGTCAGCGCGTCGTTCACCCCGCCGGCGATGGTGCTGCTCACGATCCTTGACGCGCACACGCGTCAACCGGTTCCGGGTGCGTTCGTCCGCCGGCTGACGGTCGAACACCTGGAGGGATCGGGGGACGCGGGGAAACTCGTTGAAGAAGGGGCGTTCCAGGCGGTCGAGACACCCCCCTCGCCGGCCCCGGTATTCACGGTGGATGACCAGAAGGCCCTGGACAAGGCCAAGGCCGACGCGGAGAAGGGAACGGGCAGCGCCCAGAAGAACGCGGTGAAGAAGCGCAACGAACTCATCGACAAGAAGAGCAAGTGGGTGTTCTTTGCCGCGCACGTGCAGGGGCTGGTCAAGCTGCTCGGGCTGTGGAAGGGGGTGGATTCCAAGTACCGCTACACCGGCCCCGCGGACGGGGGCGGGTGGGACGACTTCGAGCGGGACAACCTGGCGCCGCTGTACCACGCGCTGCGCGGCAAGCCGTACTCGAGCACGGGCAAGGGGGGCGACGCGCTGCCGACCGCGGTGAAGTTTCTGCGCGGGCTGATCGACGGGATGTTCACCACCGGGCCGGACGGCGTGCTGAAGATCATCGTGCCGGTGGGTGAGAAAGGCCGCATCACGCTCGAGATGGCGCACATGAAGTTGCTGGCCCTTGCCGACGCGGGGAAGATGGGCGCCAACCCCACGATGACGGCCCGGTATGCGCGGGGCAAGAACGACTTCGCGCCGGACGCGCCCGATTCCAAGGCCGAACTCTCGCACTGGAGTCTGGCGAGCAAGGATCACGAGGCGGCGCTGCGGAACTTCATCGCGTTGGACTACGACGCGACCGGCCCGGACGCGGTGAAGAACCCCGCGAAGCACTCGACCTACGCGATGGTGTGGTGCCAGCCGACGTGGTTCGAGCCGCCGGAGAAGACGGTGCACTTCGAGCCGCGCACGGCGGCGGGGGACGCCTCGCGGGCGCTGGTGAATGGCCGGCCGACGCTGGTCGTGTCAACCTCCACAGGGCCGCACGGGCATTGGTACGGGAGTTACACCGATAAGGGACGGCGCAAGGATTGGGACTGGCGCGACACGGTGAAGGAACTTCCCTCGGGCAAGGGGGACTGGTACGTGCTGTCGGCCCGGCCCGCGAAGGAAATCAAGGTCGTGTGGTGGAGCGCCTCCGAGAGCGACATGAAGAAGGAGATCGACGAGGCGATCAAGGACGACCAGTCGAGCAAGGACTTCATGCCCGTCTTCAACGCCATTACGCGGAAGAAGACATTCAACTCGAAGGACTACAAGCCCGGCAAGGAGCCGACGATCGACATCATCTCGACGGGCAAGAAGAAACTGACGAAGGAGGAGATGGACGGCCCGTTCCACGTGGTGCTCGAGATGCACCTGAACTATGAGGGGCCGATGTCGTTCGAGGACGCTGTGCTGAAGGGGCTTGAAAACGTTGTCCCGAATCAGGACTTGCTCACGAAAATGCCCGATGGGCGATGGAAGCGGAAGTTGCCGCGCGCGGACGAGACCCAGGAAGACCCGGAGTACTTCTCGACGCTCGAGGCGGCGCTGGTCAACTTCAAAATCCCCAAGATGCACCATGGCATCGACTGCGCCTCGAACGTGGGCGACCCCGTCTTCGCCACGTGCGGCGGGAAACTGCTGAAGTCCGGGAAAGTGACCTACAACAACAGCGGGAGCGCGGCGGGGCTGGTCGCGAGCGTGCAGGCCTGGCGCACGAACACCATCTCGCTGATTCAATGCCTGCACATGGCGACGGTGTCAGAACCGGCGGGGGCGAAGGTCAAGGCCGGGGACGTGATCGGCACCATGGGGCGCACGGGCAATCCGAACACGGACAGCCCGACGCACGCGCACTTTCAGTGCGGGAAGAGTCTGGAGTCGTGCATCCTGCCCGGGTACGAGACGATCTTCCCGCACAACAACCAGCCGAAACTCCTGCCGTGCGGCGCGGACTGGTGGTCGACCTCGAAGTCGAACACAACCCCGCCGAATGACCTGAATGAGGACCCGACCCGGCCGAAAAAGTGCAGGGCGATCCCCGCGCATCGGTCGAACAAGGTCAACATGGTGCCGGGGTCGTGCTGGGCGGTGCGCGAGGGTGTGTGCCCGCATGGGATGACGCTGAGTGCTTGGCGGGAGATCAAAGCCAAGGATGCTCAGGAAGCCAAAGAGGCGAAGGAGAAGGAGGCCAAGGAGAAGAAGGAGAAGCAGGAACAGGAGAAGAAGGCGTCGAAAGACAAGAACGTGAAGAACACGGCCGTCTCGGCGAAGAAGGGTTGAACGAGGAGCACGCGATGGCGAGCGCTGAGAGCGTGAAGATGGGGAGCCTGGTGGCGCCCGCCGAGCCTGACGAGGCGGCGGATGCCGACGTGGCCGACCCGGGCGAAGTCGAAAAGGTCAAACTCGAGCAGCGCGAGGCGGGCACGGGGAAGTACGGCTCAACCAACATCGACCCCGCCGCCGCGGAAGAGGCCGCGAGCGAGTCCTCAGACCCCGACGAACCGCCCACGTGGATCGAAATCGAACTGCTCGACGACGACGACCAGCCCATCGCCGGCGAGGTCTATCGTGTGACGACGCCCGACGGCAAAGTGCGCTCCGGCACGCTGAACGACAAGGGCTTCGCACGCGTGGAGGGGGTCAAGAAAGGGCAATGCAAGGTCACGTTCCCGCGGCTGGATGAAGCGGCGTGGAGGAAGGCCTAAGACCATTCAAGAAAATGGTTTGCGACTTTGCGAAAGACCAAATCTGGGAACCGTATTGAAGTTAGTGGCGTCTATACAATCTTGGGGAGTGTGCAGGGATGTGGCACCTCATCAATGGGAGTGCGAACATGAACAAATCGAGTTGGTGGGGCCGGGTGGCGTGGGCGGTTATTGGGGGCGGCCTGGTCGTGGGGGTTGCAGCGTGCAACGCGCCGCCCAAGGGCGAGCGGACGCATCGGATCGAGCCGAACGACACGACGCGGGCGGAGAGCCGCAGCCCGCAGGTGCAGCCGGCGGCGCTGATCGAGTTCTCCGACCAGGTGGCGCAGCAGCTGGTGGCGGACATCGTGGCGCTGCCGGAGTTCAACTCGGGGCAGCGGGTGAATGTGGTGTTCGGGGACATCGTGAACAAGACGATGATCGTGCCGACAATGGACTTCGAGGCGTTCCGCACGCGGGTACGGCAGAAGTTGATCAACAGTAACGTGGCCCGCAGCCGCATCCGGTGGATCGAGAGCCGGGCGAAGATGGAAGAACTGCGGCAGTTGGAACTCGGCGGCGCCGAGGGCGCGACCGGCTCAACGACGCCACTGAACCCGGGGATGACGTACTTTCTCAATGGGGAAATGTACCGGGTGGACCGCGGGAACCAGGCGATCAACCTGTACATGATGAGTTTCAACCTGAGCAACGCGCAGTCGCGCGAAATGATCTGGACGAACACGCCGTACGAGATCAAACAGATGCCGTGAGCATCGGGGAGGTTTGTCGTGCACACGGCATGGATGCTCGGGGTGACCGCCGCGCTCGCGGCGGGCGCGTGGCTGGCCGGGTGCGCCGGCGCGCCGAAATCGTCACGGCTGGGCGTCTCGGACATCGAGCACACCGCCGTTGAACTCGGGGCGAAGCTGGGTGAGAGCGACCTTCTGCGGTCGCGCACGCCCGAGTCACCACGGATCACCGTCGCGATCACGAAGGTGGAGAACCTGAGCACGGACATCATCCCCGAGAGCGATCGATGGTACATCATGGCGCGGGTGCGGGATAGCCAGGGGCTTGAACCGTTGCGTCGGTTGCGCAATGTCGTGTTCGTCATCCCCGCGGAGCATCTGCGAGGATCGGTCTCGGCGAACGAGTTTGATCGCGAATACGCCTCTGGCCGCAAGCCCACGCACGAGTTGGAGGCGACTTTCCGTTCGGCCACCCGAGCCGCGGGACGCGACCGGACGGATTTCTACCAATGCGAAATGCGGATCACGAGCCTTGATACGCGCGAGGTAGCGTGGACCGACATGGTCGAGTTCAAGAAGGCGGCGTTCGGGAAGGCGTACGACTGAAGCGATTCACCGCAGCGGCGCCGCGGGCACGACGAGCAGAACTGACGCAGCATGAACGCCCCACCTGTTCAAGTTCGCATCCTCACGCCGCGACCCGCCGGGATCTGCACGCGCGTGCTGCTCATGCTGTGCGTGTGCGTCACGGCGTGCGCGTCGCGCGATCGGATTGACCGGCGGATCGAGGCGGCGGCCCTGGCGGGGGACTACGGGCAGGCCCGCGAGGCGATCCAGAAGCACCTGAACGATGACCCGTCGGACAAGTCCTACCTG
Source organism: Phycisphaerae bacterium (assembly GCA_022180725.1). Taxonomy (GTDB): domain Bacteria; phylum Planctomycetota; class Phycisphaerae; order Phycisphaerales; family UBA1924; genus RI-211. The sequence goes on along the minus strand of BQMO01000016.1, from coordinate 78,525 downwards.
CTCGATCGACTTCGGCTGCTGATCCTGACGCTGGCCGACGGGCAGCCCGATGCCGCGGAGCTCCCCGCCAACGACTTGTACGCGCTGCTGCGCACGCAGGGGCTGAACGCGGACAAGACGGTGGCCTCGGTGGTGTTCAACGAGCGGGTGAAGGTGTGGAAGGGCGAGCCGTTCGAACAGGCCCTGGCGTACACGTACATCGGCGTGCAGAAGGCGATGCGCGGGGAGTGGGACAACGCCCGGGCAGCGGCCCAATCGTCGCTGTTTCTCCTGCGTGACTTCGGGGACAACGAGCGCGGCGGTCGGATGACCGCCGAGGACCTGGCGCGACGGGCGGTCGAGGCCGAACGCGCCGGCAAGAACCCCGACGCCGTCATCGACCGCGGGTATGCGCCGGTCGGCACGAACTACACGCTGGGGTATTTGCTCAACGCGGTGGCGAACGCGGCGTTGGGACGCCGCGACGAGGCGCAGGACAATCTCGCGCAGGCCCGGCGGATCGACCCGAGCCTCGGCCCGCTCTGCGACGTGCTGGCGGCGGGGGATTACAACACGGTGCTGGTGGTCGATTACGGGCGAGGGCCGGTGAAACAGGCCTTTGGCGAGGACGGCGCGCTGGCGCGATTTGTTCCGATCACGCCGTCAACGAACGAGCCGCTGCGTGCGGCGGTCGTGTCACCCGGGGGCGCCCGCACGACGCTGCTGGAAGGCGTCCCGCCGGGTCTCGACGTGAACCCGATGGCCCGCGACCTGATGTGGAACAGTCTGGAAAGCGTGCGCGAGACCAAGAGCGCCCTGGGCACCCTGATGGTGGTGGGGGGTGTCGTGGTGGCGACCACGCCGCAGGGCAAGGACGAGAGCGACGAAGCGCGGCGGAACCGGGCGCTGATCGGGGCCGGGGTGGCGGTGCTCGGGGCATTGCTGAAGGCCAGCGCCAGCGCCGACACGCGCCACTGCGAGTTCTTCCCGCAGCGGACGTACTTGGTCCCCCTGCTCATTGAAGCGCCGATGAGCACGATCGAGCTCGCCGTCGGAAGCGAACGCATGTCGCTGTTTGGGTTCGACCCGCCCTCTGCGAGCGCGGTGCAGATGCGGTACGTTCGACTGCAAGGCACGCCGGGGTGGGGCGCCTCGGCGATTACCTCGAACGGGCTGATCTACGCGAACGACCGCTACCCCTGGCGCGTGCCCGGCGACGACCTGCCGTACCTCTTCGGCGGACGGTGCGTGCGAACGCCCAGCGCCGAGGTGATGGCGCAGTATCACGAAGCCGGGAACCTGACGTGGATGACGTCGTCGGACTTGGCGAATCTCTACCGCGAGGAAGGGATCACCTTCACGATCGAGGAGCAGCACGGTAAGTCACGGCGTCACATCCTGGAAGGTGGTGATTCGCTGGTGTGCCCGCTGCCGGGCACGGCGGGGTATCAGCGGCTTTTCGCCAGGCCGCACGCGCCGTACGAACCCCGCAGCAAGGCTCTGCAGGCCGCGATCGAGCGGCTGCGGGGCGCCGCGGCGGGGCAGAGAACGAACCCCTAGTTCAAATCGAAAGGAGCGCACATGACACGGGTGATCATCATGGGACTGGCGTTGGGCGGGCTGATGCTGGGCGGGTGTGCCGTGGGCAAGAAGCCGCCCTACGGCGCGAAGCAGGACACGCTCTCGACGACGACCAGCCCCGAGAATCAGGCGGGCTGGAGTCAGCCGCAGTCGGAAGGGGCGCGGCGCGAGTACCCGCAGATCGAGGTCGAGCGCAGCATCTGGAAGTACATCGTGGTGGGCGACGTGGCAGAGAACCGGGGCGAGGTGATGAGCGTGACGGTGCCGATCCGGCTCAAGTCCGATGCCGGGGAGTTCACGCGGATTCAGTACCAGTTCATGTTTTTCGACGACAAGGGCGTGCCGCTGCGGGTGCAGCCGGATTGGCGTTACCTGCGGCTGGAAAGCCGCCGGCAGGAGTTCATCTCGGCGACGTCGAACGACACGGCGTCGAAGTGGCGGCTGCGGATTCAGTTGAACCGCTAAGGGGCTGTCGAAGGGCGACCGAACTCCCGCGCGTTCGGGCCGGTACACTGCCGTCCGATGGCACGACGAAATGACGACACGCCGCGGGTTGGGATCATCATGGGATCGCGCTCGGATTGGGAGACGATGCGCGAGGCCGCCGACGTGCTCGCCGCGCTGAGTATTCCGCACGAGGTGCACGTGGTGTCGGCCCATCGCACCCCCGCGTGGATGTTCGAGTACGCCCGCGGAGCGGCGGGGCGGGGGCTGCGGGTGCTCATCGCCGGTGCGGGCGGGGCGGCCCACCTGCCGGGCATGGTCGCGGCGATCACGCATCTGCCCGTGCTCGGGGTGCCCGTCGAGAGCCGAGCCTTGAAGGGGCTGGATTCGCTCCTTTCCATCGCCCAGATGCCCGCCGGCGTGCCCGTGGGCACGCTGGCCGTCGGCAAGGCCGGGGCAAAGAACGCCGGCCTGCTCGCGGCGGCGATCTTGGCGACGACAGATGCGTCGCTCTCATCGAGGCTCCGATCGTACCGCGCCCGCCAGACGGCGGATGTGCTGGCCCGACGCGACCCGAGGGATGATTTGCCACAGCGTCGCCGAGTGCGCCGAGGAAAAAGGAAGTGATGGCCGACCGTAACATGCGGCGAGATCCGGAAGCGAGGCACGCGTTCCTCGGAGCCGCGGTGCCGCGACATCGGAACCGTTGCGGTAGCCCGTTGCGAGCGCAGTTCCGGAGGCCGACATGCTGATCGGGGTGTTGGGGGGAGGGCAACTCGGGCGCATGCTCGCGCTGGCGGGCGTGCCGTTGGGAATGCGATTTCGGTTTCTCGACCCTTCCCCCGAGGCGCCGGCGGGGCACGTGGGCGAGTTAATCGTGGGGTCGTACGAGGACCGGGCCGCGCTGGACCGCTTTGCGGCGGGCGTGGACGTGGTGACGTACGAGTTCGAGAACGTGCCCGCGGACGCCGCGGCCTACCTGGCCGCGCGCGGGCGTGTCGCGCCGACGCCCGACGCGCTCCGCGTCGCGCAGGACCGAATGAACGAAACGCATTTGTTCCATGCGTGCGGGCTGAACCTTCATACCAAGGTGTGGCCCATGGAACGAGCGGGGCTTTCCGCCGCTGCGGCGTCGATAGGCTTGCCGCTGGTGGTCAAGGCGCGCCGGGGCGGGTACGACGGCAAGGGTCAGGCCATTGTGCGGACGCTCGCCGAACTCGAAGCGGAGTGGGACCGGCGCAGCGGCCGCGACGTCTTCCTCGAGTCGTTCGTGCCGTTCACGCGAGAACTCTCGCTCGTGGCGGTGCGCGGCGAGGACGGGACCTTCGTGGCGTACCCGTTGGTGGAGAACGTGCACCGGGGCGGGATTCTCCGTCGGACGACGGCCCCGGCGCCGAACGTATCGCCCGCGTTGCAGCAACAGGCCGAGACGCACCTGCGGGCGATCATGGAGCGGCTGGGGTACGTCGGCGTGCTCGCCGTCGAGTTCTTCGAGCATGAGGGGCGGCTGCTGGCCAACGAGATGGCGCCCCGCGTGCACAACACCGGGCACTGGACGATCGAAGGGGCGGCGACGAGCCAGTTCGAGAATCACTGCCGGGCCGTGGCCGGGCTGCCCCTGGGCGATACGCGGAGCCTCGGGCCGGCCGTCATGGTCAACCTGATCGGTGACATCCCCGACCCGCGCGTCGTGCTGGCGATTCCCGGGGCGCACCTGCACCTGTATGGCAAGGCCCCACGCGCCGGGCGCAAGGTCGGGCACGTAACCCTGACCGGGTTGGACGAGGCTGCCGTGGCACAAAGCCTCGCGCGGGTCGAGGCGCTTCCCGGCGCGTTGTGATCCGTGGGCACATCGCTCAATCGCCGCGTTCACGGCCGTAGACGCAAGGCCGGCTTGAGCGCGCGGGCTACGTGCTCCCACGGAACGAACTTGAAGTTCTGATTCCGCCCGGGGTTCTCATCGTCCTGCACCACCAGCATCCCGTTGGGATACGCCGCGCCGAGGGATGCACTGCAGACATCGATCCCGTCGGAGCCAGTGACGGCGTCGATGCTCGCCGAGGCACCGACCGAGAACGAGCCGAGATACGCGTTGGGTGGGGTGCGCTCGTACACCGCGAACGTGCTGCTCCCCTGGCTGGAGACCAGCAGGTAGCCCTGGCCGTTCTGTCCCTTCCAGATGGCCAGCCCCTCGGCGTCGGGCACGACGGGGCCTTTCTTGCCGACGCGGTCGATGACAACCCCCCTGGTCGTTTCCCCCGGTTCGGCGGGAAAGCGCCAGATGCTCACCTTCTCCTCCGAGGCATACAGCCAGCCGAGTTCGTCATCAGCGACCAGGCCCTCGGTTTGTGAGGCGATCGGGATGGTCCGTACGAGCGTCGCGGCGACGACGCCGGATGAACCGTCGAGTTTCCACTGCTCGACCGAGCCGCCCTGGTCGCTCACGAAGGCGTAGAGCGCCCGATCCTTCACGCTCCGATAGAAGCAAAACCCGTAGGGCTTGGGCAGGCCGACGACGATTGTGCCGTCCGGCATCTCGGTAAGGCGTCGGGTATCCGGGTCAATCGAGAAAAGTCGAATGTACTTCCCCGTGGTATGGCTGGCGCCGACCAGCGCGACGGCGCGTTCGCCGAGCATGAAGCCGTCGCGTACATCGACGTTGTTCACTTCACCTACGGGGAGATACTGAATCTGACTGCCCCCGAGGTCGTAGACGGCCAGGCCGCCACGTTTATTGGTGCCGATCACAAGGCTCTGGCTCGGATCACGCGGATGGACCCAGATGGCGGGGTCATCCGCCGCATCGCCGGCGTCGGGGACCGGATCGGTCTCGACCACGGGGAGAACGGTCGGGGGTGGGAGGGTGAAGGCCGATAACAAAGTCGCGGCAACGGCGACGGTCGAGAGAAAGGTGATGTGCGTCATGCGTGGCGCCATGGATGTCACTTCAAGCGAGCATGCCGAGTTCAGTTCGATTCGGAGTGTATCGGTTCTCGGACGGAGCCGCATGATCCGAACGGATGCTGTTCGCGTGCCCGGGTTGAGCACAGTCGCGGACCGTATCGACCGATAGCATCGCAGCGCGATGCCGCGCGCAGCGAGGAAAGGTGCCCCGCGTGCCGATCGAGATGCCCAAACCGGATCAACCACCCACGTCCCGCGGGCGAACCTGGGGTATGGCACGCGGTGAACGCGTGGTGGTCGCCGCGGGGCTGGCGACCGCCTCGATCGTTCTGGGCGTGCTGGTGGCGTGCGGATGGTGGTCGCTCGATACGCTGCGGACGAGCATGCAGCAGTCGCGAGCCGCGCAGGCGGGCATCGTGGCGCAGCTGCTCTCCCGAAGTGCCGAAACCGGCCTGAGTGACACGGAATGGACCTCGCTGCGGCGTCTGGTGGCCGAATCCGCGCAGGCGTACAGGCTGAGGTCATGCCGCATTGTTCTGGGGGACGGGACGGTGCTCGCGGACGCCGATCCGAAAAAGATCAGCCGGAGCGTCCCGGAGAACTGGCCGCCCATCGCCGCGCCGGGTGACGGGTCGCCGTCGGAGGATGGGGTGATCACGATCTACGTACCCATCCTCGTGAACGGACGTGGGCAGGCGCTGCTCGAGGTTTCATCGAACGTGGAGTATCCGGCGTGGGCGGACTGGGAGGCGCAGGCGGGGTTGGGGGCCATCGGCGCCGCGGCGCTGGGCGGGCTGCTGCTGGTGTACCGGACCATGCGGCGACGGTGGCGCGCGCTGGGCGCGGTGGGGGATGCGTTAAGGTGGGAGGCGTCGGGGAAAGCCACGCGCGGCTCGTTGTGGGTCCACGAGGCGTTCGGGCCGGACGCGGTCGCGTGGAATGCACTGATCGCCGAGCGTGACCAGCTTCGCGAGGCTCATCCGTCCGCCGTCGCCGCCGCCACGGGCGCCGGAGCCGGTGTATCGGAAGGCGGCGTCACGACGGCGCTCGATGCACTGTGGATCGGCGTGCTGGTGCTCGACAGCGACACCGCGGTGCGGTATGTCAACGGCGCCGCGGGCGTGCTGCTCAAGGCGACGCGGGAGGACATCGCCGGCCAACCGGTATCGAAGTTCCTGCCCGAGCCGGAGTTCAACAGCACCATCACCGAGTTGATCGGGGGGAAAGGCGGCGTCCGGGCGAGCGTTGAGTTCGCTCGCGCCGGCGCCCAGGGCGATCGCACCGTGCTGCGGACCACGGCGAGAAGGCTGCGGCGCGAGGACGGGGCCGCGGCGGTCGTCGTGATCGAGGATATCACGCAGCAGCGCGTCGCTGATGAAAGCCGGAACGCCTTCGTGGCCCAGGCGACCCACGAACTCCGAACGCCGCTGACCAGCATGCGGCTGTATGTCGAAACGCTGCTCGACGAGGGAGAGCGCGACGAGCAGGTCCGTGCCAAGTGCCTGAACGTGATCGCGAGCGAAACACGACGGCTCGAGCGCATCGTCGGGGACATGCTCAGCGTCGCCGAGATCGAAGCGGGTGCGTTGAAACTGCGCAGCGCCGAGGTGAGGCTCGACGCCCTGTTCGAGGAACTCCACGCGGATTTCAGGGCCCAGGCCGAGGATAAGGACATCACGCTCGCGTTCGAACTCCCGCCCAAACTCCCCGTGATGCAGGGGGACCGCGACAAAGTGCTCCTGGCGCTGCACAATCTCGTGGGCAACGCGCTCAAGTACACGCCCGCGGGAGGACGCGTCACCGTCACCGTGGTGGTGGAAGGCAACACTCTGGCGGTGGCGGTGGCCGACAACGGCATCGGTATCAAGCCCGAGGAGCAGGAACTGGTCTTCGAGCGGTTCTACAGGGCCAAGGATCGACGAATCGCCGGGATTACCGGGTCGGGCATCGGGCTGGCGCTCGCGCGGCAGGTAGCCCGCCTTCACGGGGGCGACATCACTGTTCACAGTCAACTCGACAAGGGAAGCACGTTCACGCTGACGCTGCCGATCGCGCCGTCGGAGACGAGACGGCTGGCCGCATGATAGTACGGAAAGGGGTCGGTTGGGATGGGGTCGTGAGGGAGCAACGCGGAGCGGCGCATGGATATTCAGGAACAACGACAGGGCGCGGTGACGATCGTGAAGCCCGTCGGGCCGCTGGTGCTCGCCGACGCCGAGCAATGCCGGACCCACGTGCGGGAGGTGATGGGACGAAGTCTCGGACGCTTCGTGATCGACGCGTCCGCCGTTCCGTACATCGACAGCGCCGGGCTGGAGACGCTCGCGAGCGTGACGGACGAACTGTCCGCGACCGGGCGAGCGCTGCGGCTGTGCGGCGCGGGCGAAACCCTGCGCGAGGTGCTCGACCTGACCGGGCTGAGCAACCGGTTCGAGTTTTACGAGGACACGACGTCCGCGGTACGGAGTTTCCTGTGACCGAGGATCGAGCCAACAGCGCGGCGGGAAGTGCACGGCTTCGAGTCGGCGACGTGCTGCTGCGCGATGGTCACATCACGCAGGAACAACTTTCCTCCGCGCTCGCCGCGCAGCAGGGCGGTTCACGCATGCTGGGCGAGGTGCTCGTGCAGCAGGGGATCATCAGCACCTCCGTGCTCGTGCGGGCCTTGGCGCGATGCCTCGGCATCAAGGGGGTCAACCTGCGGCATGGGCTGATCGACCCCGCGCTCGTCAAGGTGCTCGGCGCCGATGAATGCGAGCGTCTCCGCGTGATCCCGATGTTTCGTCTCGGGAATGAGTTGACGGTCGCCATGGCCGAGCCGCAGAGCCTGCCGACCATCGACCGTATCGCCCACCTGACGGGTTGCACCGTGCGCCCGGTGCTGGCGATGGAGGCCAACATCCTCGAGTTCGTCAAGAAGTACTCGACGGGCGATGTGGACGTCGACGAGTTCTTGACCAAACTCCAGGATACGGCGGTCGAGGTCGTCGAACGGGAGACCGTCGACGAAGGGCCGACCACCGATCTCGACACCATGGTCGCGGGCAGCCCGATCATGAACCTCGTCAACATCGCGCTGCTGACCGCGGTGAAGGACAAGGCCAGCGACATTCACGTCGAGCCGGACAAGAAGGGCACGCGCATCCGGTACCGCATCGACGGAAACCTGCGCGACCTGATGAAACCGCCGCCGGGCATGCACGCGGCGATCGTGTCGCGTGTCAAGGTCATCGGGAAAATGGATATCGCCGAGAAGAGGCTGCCCCAGGAGGGGCGCGTGCGCATCGTGGCCGAGGGGCGCGAGATCGACCTGCGCGTGTCGAGCATGCCGACGCTGCTGGGCGAGAAGATCGTGGTGCGCGTGCTCGACAAGGCGAACCTGAAGGTGAAACTCGAAGACCTGGGGTTCCGCGAGAAGTCGTTGGAGACCTTCAAGCGCTTTCTGGGCCATTCGCACGGGATGGCGCTGGTCACCGGGCCGACCGGGAGCGGCAAAACGACCACGCTCTATTCCGCGCTCGACCTGCTCCGCGACCCGGAGATCAACATCCTGACGGTCGAGGACCCGGTCGAGTACCAGCTCGACCTGGTGAACCAGATCCAGACCAACGAGGCCATCGGGTTCACCTTCGCGCGGGCGTTGCGGAGCATTCTGCGACAGGACCCGGACGTGATCATGGTGGGGGAGATCCGCGACGACGAGACGGCCCGCGTGGCCGTGCAGGCGGCGCTGACCGGGCACCTCGTGCTCGCGACGCTGCACACCAACGACGCCCCCGGGGCCGTGGCACGGCTGGTCGACATGGGCATCGAGACCTACCTGCTGAGCGGGGCCCTCAACGGCGCGGTCGCGCAGCGCCTGGCGAGGACGATCTGCCCGGCTTGCGCGACGAAGTACTACCCCGCCGAGCACGTCCTGCGCGACGCGGGGTTGGAGCACGAGAGCGGGCGAGTCTTCCGCAAGGGCGCCGGGTGCCAACGCTGTCACGACAGCGGCTACCAGGGGCGCCTGGGCGTGTACGAGGTCTTCGAAGTCACCCCCGAGATTCGCCGGATGATCCACCACGGACGCCCCACGCACGAACTCCGCGCCAAGATGCGCGAGCAGGGCATGCTCACGCTCCGCGAAGAGGGCGTGCTCCTGGCGCTCGACGGCAAGACAAATCTGGAAGAGATTCTCCGCGTCACACAGAACGATGACGAGACGGAGGACCCGAACCGCAGCACCTCTACGACGGCCATGGCAGCCCCCGAGCCGCCGTCCGCGAAGGAGGCCGCATGAAGTTCGCGTACACGGGGTATGACGCCGCCGGGAAGCCGGTGACGAGCGTCGTGGAGGCGGCTGATCGGGACGCCGCCGCGGAGACGCTGAAGCGCCGCGGGGTGTTCGTGTCGGAGATCGGTCCGCCACGCGATGCAACGAGATTGAACGCGGGAGCGACGTCGCGACCGTCGCTGCGAAGGCTGGACCAGGTCTCCGGGTTTCTGCGTCAGTTGTCCGTGCTTGTGAGCACGGGCACGCCGCTGGTCGAGGCGCTCGCGTCGCTCGAATCGCAGCAAAGGGAAGGCCCGTTCCGCGCGGTGCTGCGGAACATCCGGGCCCGTCTCGAAGAGGGAGTGCAACTTTCCGAGGCGATGACGCACCACCCCGGGTACTTTGACGGCGTATGCCGAAGCCTGGTCGCCGCGGGGGAGAGCGGCGGAAAACTCGACGCGATGCTCACGCGGTTGGCGGCCTTCACGCGCCAGCAGGTTCGTGTGCGCAAGACGATCACCGGGGCAATGGTCTATCCCTGCCTGCTCATCGCCGTGGCGTTCGCCGTCACCTTCGCGATGCTCGGCTTCGTGCTCCCGCGGTTCGAGGGGCTGTTCAAGTCCCTCGATACCCCGCTCCCGCCGACGACGCAGGTGCTGATGGACCTTTCGGCCTTCGCGCGACAGTACTGGTTCGCTGTCGTCGGCCTTCTCGTGGCGATCCCGGTGCTCGTGCGGGTATATGTACGGACCGCGCGTGGTCGGGACATGGTCGAAAATCTCATGCTCCGTCTGCCCCACCTGGGTCACCTGACGCGTGGGTACGCCACGGCACGTATGTCGCGCGTGCTGGGCGTACTGCTCGACGGGAAAGTCACGCTCCTGGAGGCCATCCGGCTCACCCGACAGGCAACCGGGCTTCGTCGGTTTGAATCGATGCTGGCGCGGGCCGAAGATCATGTCACGCGCGGTGAAAGTTTCAGCGCGGCCATCAACATCCCTGCGCTGATCCCTCCGAACTTCGTCGAGGCGGTCCGAAGCGGCGAGCGCAGCGGGAAGGTATCGAACGTGCTCCTGACCCTTGCCGACGCCATGGACGAGGACAACGACCTCGCCCTCAAGACCGTGACAGGGCTTCTGGAGCCCCTGATCCTGATCGTGCTCGGGCTCGTCGTGGGCGGCATGGCGATCAGCATGTTTCTGCCGCTCTTTGACCTCACGGCGGCGGGAGGGCGGCATTGATGCCGGCACGGTGGTGGACAACCCCGACTCCGATCGGCGTCGATATCGCCGGGCGTTGCATCACCGTGGCGCAGGGTGTCCGTGGTCCTGGCGCGAAGCGGCGATTGACGTCCTGCATGCAGGCGGTTCGGCCGGCCGTCGACGGCACGGTCGCCTCACCCGACGATGCGGCGCTGATCGCGGGCCTGATCGAACGTGCCGGGTTCGAGGGTACGTCTCTTGTCATGGGCGTCCCGGGGTCGATGCTGATGACGTCGCATCTGGAACTCCCGCCGCGAACCAGCGGCGCGCCGATCGAACAGATCGCCAGAATGGAAATGGCCCGCGCCCATCGCGTCGACCCGGCTTCGTTCGAGTTGGCCCTCTGGGATGTCCCCCCACCCGCGCGCGCCCGCGATGGGTGTCATGCCATCGGGGTCGGACTGGCCTCCGCAGCGATTGATCCGTTCCTGGCGATGCTCGATGCGCACGGGTTGACCGTGATCGCGTTGGACGTACGCTCGCTGGCGCTCGCGCGGGCCACCGCCCCGCTGCACGACCCGGATGGAATGACCTGCATTGTGGATGCGTCGTGGGACGGGCTCGGCGTCGTCGTGGTACACCAGGGCATCGTCGTGGTTGATCGCGTGGTCGATGGCGTCGCCTGGGGTGATGTCTGCGCCCGGGCGGCCACGCGGCTCGGACTTTCGTCCTTCGCGGCGCACGACGCGCTGGCCGGAGCGTCGGAAGGAATGCCGCGGTCCGTGTCGGTCCGCTCCATGGCGACCGAGTACTTCGAACGCCTGGTGCCAGAGGTCGAACGGTCGATGACCTACATCACGCATCGATACCCCGACGTACCAACGCGGTCGGTGTTGATCGTGGGGGACGCGGCCTGCCTGCCGGGTCTGAAGGATCGCCTCGCGCAGGCGGTCTCGGCCCAGGTTGTCCGGGTTGATCCCTTGACGCTCGAGTCCATGACCCCGTCTCGAACGTGCCAGGCGGACGCGTCATGCATCGCCGCGATGGGCTTGGCATGGTTCGATCTGCCCACGAACGCACGGAGGGCGGCGTGATCCCATCGATCAATCTACTCTCGCGCCGCCGCAAGGAGTTGCTCCGCCGGCGTCACCGAGTGCGCCTCTGGTCCCTCACTCTGGGCTTCTACGTGATGGGTCTGGTCGTCGCGTGGAGCGCCTACGCGACGGGCATGCGCACGCTCTCGCCCGCCGAAGCGTTGGCCGATGTGCAGGTCCGACTCGATGCGAGGGAAACCGAACGGAAAATCCTCGAGAAGGACCTCGCGAAACTCCGTGCACAGATCGACCTGATCGACGCCGTTACCGACCATCCCGATTGGAGCCATTTGCTCCGGCTGATCGCCCGTGCAAACGGCGAAGAGGTCGCGCTTCAGCGGCTCACGATCACGATGAACCCCGGCGCCGCTGGCATGAAGGGTTCGGACCTGCCCGTACGGGGTCCATGGTCCGTCGCCATGACGGGGGTCGCCCCTTCGCAGCGGACCGCCTCGGAGTTTGTCGCACGGCTGGAGCGGCTCGGCGTGTTCCAGACCGTCACCCTGACCGAAACGCGGGAGCGTGCCGATCCCGACGCGTCCTCCGCCCAGGTCGATTTCTCGGTGTCGTGCGCACTTGGAAACGCACGGCCCACGGAGCGGCGACCATGAGAACTCTCCATGTCCTGACGCCCGTGGACTTCGCGGCCGGAGCGATTCTCGTGATCCTCGCGATCCTCGCGCACGCGGTGGGTTTCGAACCCATCCGCCGAGCGCGGGCCGACTCGGTCGCCTTGCACGCGCAACTCGCCGATCGAACACGAGAACTGACCGAGAAGGAAAGCGCGCTGGTGGCCGGACGGGCGGCGCGTGATGCGTTGCGTGCACGGCTTGCCGAGGCCACGCCGCTCGAAACCGCGGCGAGCCTCAATCAGCGCATGGCGGCCATTCCCGACGTTGGCGCAGGGTCCGGGGTGCGGGTGCGCGAGGTCGTACCCAAGCCGATCATTCCCGGAAAGCCGCTCATACGGGTGCCGATCACCATTGGCGGCGACGGTCCGTCCGCCCGGTTCGGCCTCTTCCTGCACGATCTTCACGAATCGTTCCCGGACATGGAAGTGGTTTCGTTGAATGTGTCAGGCCGGCCCGAAAGCCCTCACGAACCGGTACGGTTTTCGTTGGACCTGATGTGGTACACGCGTGTCGATCAGGATGCTTCGAAGGCCGCGCCCGCGGAAAAAACCGGCGTTCGACCTTGACGATCCGGCTTCTGAATTGTCAGTTGCGGCGTGGAACCAACCAAACGCCGCAATCTCGCCGTGTCCATCCTCGCCCTGGGCGTCGTCGCGCTGGTGGTCGATCGCATCGTCCTTCAGCCAGGGGGCACCGGGCCGTCACGCGTATCCGCGGGCGTCGTCACCGAGGCTATCGGTCCCTCGTCGCAGAGCACAAGCCCGGCCGGGATCAGCCGCGAATCTCTCGCCACGCGACTTCGGCAGGCCGCGTACGCCTCGGACCGGGCGAGCGCCGACTCGAACATGTTCGGGCCGGCCTTGCCCGAGGATGTGTTCGCCGGCCCGGTCGCGTGGCGGGGCAGCGTAACACTGCCCGTGCGTGAAGAGGCCCGCCGCGAGGCGCCGAAAGAGGCCCCGGCGATGCCGACGCTGCGCCTGACGTCGGTCTTCAACGGCACGCACGCCGTCATCAACGGCGAAACCCTCCGTGTTGGGCAGAGCGTGGACGTCGTGTCCGAGAACAAGGTCCGGTACACCGTGGTCCTGGACTCGATCAACGCCGCCGACCGACGGGCGGTCGTTCGCGTGAATGGCCGCGAGGTCACCCTGGAAGTGCCCCGTCCCGGGGTGTCGCCGCGGTAGATCGATCGCGCGGTACCGACTGTGCCGAGTATGACGGCGTCCAGCATGGCTTGGGCGTCTCGTGAGTGCAGCCATGACACGAGGTGCCCGATCATGAGTTGTCCGGGCATCGAACCCGGTTGCGGAAGCACTCAGCCAAGCCCCCCAGATCGGTAGTGGGGAACCGGAGGCAGTCATGCGGCATGCAACGCGTCGTGGTTTCAGTCTGATCGAACTCGTGATCGTGGTGGTCATCATCGGGATCATCGCGGCGATCGCGATCCCGCGGATGAGCCGCGGCGCTTCCGGCGCGGGCGACGCCGCCCTGTCGGGGAACCTCACCATTCTCCGCAACGCGCTCGACCTGTACCACACCGAGCACGGCGGGACCGACACCGATTGGCCCGCGGTCGCGACGTTCGAGGCGCAGCTCACCACGTATACCGACGCCGGCGGCACGGCCAACGCCACCAAGACCACCACGTACATCTATGGCCCGTACCTCCGGTCCATTCCCGCGCTGCCCGTGGGCGCGAAGAAGGGCCTGACCAAGGTCGCCGCGGCGAACGCGGCGGACGTGGCCTGGGTCTACAACGCCTCGACCGGCGCCATCTTCGCCGGCGCCACCGAGTCCGACGCCGCCGGGAAGGCGTACAGCACGTACTAATCCTGCTCGGGCCGACCCCGGCCCGGGCGCGCCCCGCGCGTGAGGAGGGGGCGATGCGACCGATGCATCCACAAGGCCCGGCGTTCGTTCGACGCCGGGCCTTCGTGCGCGCAGGGTTCTCCCTGGTCGAACTGATCGTCGTGCTCGCTGTCACGGCGACGCTCGTGGCGATGGTCATGCCCCGCTGGGCCGAGGCGACGGCCCGGCGCCGCGTGGACCTTGCCGCGGCGCGAATCATGGCGGACGTTCGCCTTGCACGAAGCCTCGCCCGTGCGTCCAGCGCCGAAGTGACGATCACGTTCAATGTCGCCTCCCACGCGTACACCGTGTCCGGCGTCCCGGACATGCGCACCAAGGATGGTGAACTCGTCGTGCTCCTGCGGGAGGACCCGTACCGCGTCACGCTCGCCGCCGCGGACTTCGGCGGTGGCCAGGTCGCCGTCTTCAACGCGTACGGCATGCTGGTGGACAACGGCGAGGTCATGGTGACCGCGGGGGACTACGCGAGAATCGTGCGGTTCGACGGGCCGTACGGGGAGGCGTCCGTCAAATGAACGCGACCGGCACGCCATCCTGCCGACCGGGTGCGCGTCCGGGGTACTCCCTCGTGGAGATGCTCCTGGCGATTTCCATCATGGCGCTGGTGATCGTCGGGGCGCAGACGGCGGTGCTGTTCGCCTCGCGCGCCGTCCCCGCGAAGAAGGACCAAGCCGCGGTGGTCGCCGCCTCGACCGATGCCATGGCGATGATCGCGGACGATCTCGCGGTGGCGACCGCTGTCCTCTCGGTTGAATCCCACATGATCGAGTTCACCGTGCCGGACCGCACCGGGGACGGCGTCCCCGACACGATCCGCGTGGCATGGTCGGGCACGCCGGGCGATCCGCTGACCTGGACCGTCAACGGTCTTGATCCGATCGTGCTCGCGCCCGATATTCACGCGCTCGAGTTCACCACCATCACGGAAGAGCGAATCGGACCAACTACCTATACCGAAAGCGCAGAGACGGTTGTGGCCTCGTTCACCACCGCGACCCTCACCGCGGCCCGGCAGATCGGCAAGTACAGCGGCGATACCTACACGCGTGCACAATGGTTCCGTCCCTCGCTCCCTCCCGAAGCCGTCGGTTGGTCCATCTCCCGCGCCCAGTTCACGTGCCGCCAGGGCAACAACGTGGATTCGGTGATCAAGGTCCAGGTCCGCACGCAGCGCAACGGCGAACCGACCTCACGCGTGCTGACCGAGCGGACCGTGCTCGAAACAGCCATGTCTGCGACCTGGCGCACCATGGACGTGGCGGACCTTCACTGTGTCGGGCTGAGGCCCGACGAGGCCGCGTGCTTGGTTTTCAGTCAATCCTCCGGGAATGACTACGTCGACCTGCTCGTGCAACGCTCGACCACCGCCGACGCGTTCCACCTCTGGTCGATCAACGGCGGAACTTCATGGACCAAGCCCGGCGAGAGCCTGGTCTTTACCGTGTGGGGTCATGTGCGAATGCCCGAACCCGCCGCGACGGAAACGATCGTGCGCGGGATCCGGTACACGGTGCAAGTCATGAACGAATCGACCCCGGCGGTCGCGGGTCGCTGGACACTCTTCAACACGCCGGTCCTCCACGAGGAATCCGTCATGATGATGGGCGAGAGCGCGGAAGCCCTCATGGAGGTGAAGAAATGACCCGTG
The DNA here is from genome assembly GCA_022180725.1 of Phycisphaerae bacterium. Lineage (GTDB taxonomy): Bacteria > Planctomycetota > Phycisphaerae > Phycisphaerales > UBA1924 > RI-211. The sequence goes on along the minus strand of BQMO01000016.1, from coordinate 62,917 downwards.
CCGCACGAGCGAATCGTCGAGCCTTCACGCTGGTCGAGGCTGTCATGTCGATGCTCGTCGTCGTGGTGATGATCGGCGCCGCGCTGAACGTCAGCGCCTCGGCGGTCCGCGCCCGGGCGTCGGATGCGGACCGCGCAACCGCGATCGCGCTCGCCGACGCTCTGCTCGACGAGATACTGGCCAAGCCATACCGTGAGGACGGCGCCGCACCCGAAACACTCGGGCTGAACCCGGGGGAAAGTCACGACGATCGATCCACGTGCGATGATGTCGATGACTATGACGCACTCGATGAGAAGACGATCGTGTCCGATGATGGTGTCAAGATCCCCGGGACGCGGTTCTGGTCGCGGAACGTCCGCGTTCATTGGGTTACGCTCGAGAACCCGGACAAGGAATCCGCGATCCCAAGCGGGCTGAAGCGGGTTGTCGTGTCGGTATCGTTCCGCGAGAAGGTCCTTGCCGTTCGGTCAGGGCTGAGGAGCGTCGGCGAATGACCAGCCCGCCAACCATCACCCGCCGACCCACCGAGCGCCGTGGCACGTCCTATGTCGCCGTGCTGGGGCTGGCGACGCTCGTGGCGGCCATGGCGATCGGCGGATCACTGGTCACCGCGTCGAATCGGGCCGCGACGTCGTTGCGCCATGACGAGCAAACCGCCCGGGCCGCGGGGATGGCGTCTCTCGCCTGGGGCACGCAGGTCATCGCATCAAACGCCTCATGGCGCAACGCCTATACCCACGGCAAGTACCTGGACCCGGTTTCCCTCCAGCACGCAACCATGACGTACGGCCTCATGGATGAGGACGACGGGTCCTTCGTGGATAATGTCTTCGATTCCGTTCGGATCACGGGCGTAGGACGCTCCGGCTTGGCGGCACGGGCCTACAGCGTCGCGCTCGAGCCCGCTGGATCCACGCTCGAAGCGCTCGGCCTGCCCCTGTACACCGACGAGAACCTCACCGTCAGTGGCACGGTGTATGCCACGGGCGGCTCGATGGCGTGCGGCAAACTGCTGACGGTGAACCTGCTCGCGACGCTCGACGGCTCGGCCGAATGCGCCGCCACGCTCAATCTCCTCGGGACGGTCACGGGCGGGTACAAGACCGGCGTGCAGCCCCGGCTCATGCCGCACCGCCATGTCTCCTCCGCCTATCAATCCATCGCCACGCCGATCGCGTTTGGGCTGATCCCGTCGGGAACCATCTCCGGTCGTTTGCTGACGCCAACGTCCAATCCGTTCGGGCTCCCCAGCAGCCGCGGGGTGTACTCCATCAGCGTGCCTATCGGATCGACGCTGACCATCACCAACGCCCGCCTCGAAGCGACGCTGGTCATCTCGCTCGCCGCGGGTGCTCGGCTTGTGGTTTCGGGGACGACGCTCTGGGAGCCTCCGCCCGGGAACTATCCCGCGCTGATTGTGAGCGGCGTGGCGACGTCAACTGTGACGCTCCAGGGATCACTGTCGCCGCTCAGCGAATCGGCGACGGGGGTGAACTTCAATCCGTTGTCGTCGCCGCACGCCTCCTCGTCGGACACCGATACGACCGATACCTACCCGTCCATGATCAGGGGCGTGGTCCATATCCAGGGGGCGGGCGTCAGCGTGTCGTTCACGAATGATGTGCATATCCGCGGGGCATGCATCGTCGAGAGTTCGGTGTCGGCCTCGAATGGGGCGAACTTGGTCGCCGATCCCATGCTCTTCACCAATCCGCCTTGGGGATACTTCACCCCAGACACCATGCGCCGCGTGCCGAGCACATGGCGGCGTGAGCCGGTGCCATGAGCGTCGCTACGCCGCGGCCGCGTTGATGACCAGGTACTTGGCGTACAGGCGATCGAATCCCGTCAAGTCAATCCGCTCGACGTGCTTCGCGAGGGTCGCGTCGAGTTGTGTCCCCGCCGACCGCCCGATCTCGGCGAGCACCCGCTCGCGCGGCATGGCAGGTCGGTACGACCGGTTGCTGCTCATCGCGTCAAACGTGTCCGCCACCGCAATGATCCGGGCGATCAACGGGATCTCCTCGCCGCGCAGCCCGTGCGGGTACCCGCGCCCGTCGATGCGCTCGTGGTGATGAAGCACCCCGGGCAGAATATCCGCCAGGCCCGGTATGTCCCGCAGAATGCGCTGCCCGATGACCGGATGTTGCTTGATCGAGGCAAACTCCTCCTCGGTGAGTCGCCCGGCCTTGCACAGCACCGCCTCGGGCACGCCGATCTTTCCGACGTCATGCACCAATCCGGCGATGTGCACCCGCTCGGCCTGGTCCGGGGTCATGCCCGCGCACAACGCCACTTCTCGCGCCAGCCACGCGACGCGCTCGCTATGGCCGTACGTGTACCGGTCCTTCGCATCGATCGCCGCCGTCAAGGCCCCCACGGTGCCCGTGAAGAGCGCCTGCTGCGCGTCGTACAACGCCATGTTATCGGTGAACGCGCTGACAAACCCGCCCGCGGCCTCGAGCAGTTGCGTGTCGTAACTGCTCACGAAGGGGTCCGGTCCGTGCTTGCCCCCCAGCACCAGTGCGCCGATGCCGCGCCCGTTGCATTGAACGGACTGCACGATCACCTGCGGCTGATCGGGGGTGCTCAACATGGGAACATCACTCATCACCCGGGAGTTCGCTTCGTGCACGTTCATCACTTCGAGCACGGCACGCGAGAGTTCATCCGCTCGCCGAGGAGGCATTCCCCGCACGATCGACAACCCCCGGACCCTCGCCGGCGCCCACGGCTCATTCACAAAGAACGCGCCCGCCCACGTGAATGGCAGCGTTGTCTGCAGCCGTTCGCACACCATGCCCACAAAGCCCGGACCATCGAACGGTCCGTGCATCGAACGCCCGATCGAGTACAACAGATCAATGGTGTCGAACGATTCGGACAACTGGGCCGTGAACGAAGCGAGGGCCTCATCACGATCATGCATCGCCAGCGCATCGCGGATGGTCGCCTCGAGCATGGCCCGAAGCATGGCCCGAGACGAGGCGCCATGCCGCGCCAGCCCGGCCAGGTCGGCCCGGGCGACGCGAGGATCAATGCAGGCATCGCGGCACATGGCCGTAAACTCGGGCGTGCCCAGGCTTTCCGGGGTTGGCGCCAGCCCCGCCAGCCGCGCACGCTCACCCCGGGCGTTCTCGTACGGCATCACGACGAGCACCATGCCGGGCGTGATCTCCGCCTCGCCGGGTTCCGTCATGCCGATGCTGCACAGGCCCTGCAGCGCCCGCGCCGTTCGGAGCAGCGGCCCCATGGAGCGAGGACGAGAGGTCGTCGCCGTCAACCGCCCCTCGGCCGAGAGCACGCAGGCGCCGACCCCAAGTGCTTCGCACCGCTCCAGCAACAACCCTGAAAGATCGCTCGTGTGCATGCGGGTACTCCCTACGCGGCCTTGCTCGCCGGCGGTGGGTTGCCCAGCAGGTCCTCGACGCGGTCCAGCAACATCTTCACGCCGAATGGCTTGGCGATCACCGCGCGAATGTTCGTCCGTGCTACATCGTGCGCATCCAGGATGTACCCGCGCGCGGTGAGCATCAGGACTGGCACGGCGGACGTCTGGGGCAGCGTCTTGAGCCGGGCGCACATCTCCAGCCCGCTCATCATCGGCATCTGGTAATCGCTCAGGATCAGGTCCGGCGCAACCCCGTGAATAGCGACCGCATCGAACCCTTCCTGCCCGTTCCGGGCCTCGTGCACGACATGCCCCGCCGCGCGGAGTTTGTGCGCGATGATCTGCCGGATCGGGGCTTCATCATCGCACACCAGAATTACTTTGGGTTTCGACGGAGTCACCGTGGAATCATCGTGCCGTTCGTCGTCACCCTTCATCCACCCCGGCCCCGTACCTCTTACCGGACCTTCCTGCCCCCGTCAATCGGAATGACCAGTCTGGGGAATACGATCCGCCGTGTCTCAGAGCGCCCTGCCACGATCCGCCGATCCTCCTGCCACGCCGGCGCTCGTCCCGGACGAGCCGTCCCCGATCATTGCCCCGGAAGGCCGCATCATTGTCCTGGGCTTTGCGATCGGGGCCGTGGCTGTCAGCGCGGCGTCATATTTTGGCCTGCACGTACTCGGGATGGAACGGTTCGCCTACCCGATCATCGGGCTAACCATCCTCCTGACGGCGTGGTGCGCGTGGTTCTTTCGCGACCCCCCCCGGCGCATCCCCGACGACCCGGGCGCGTTCATCAGCCCGGCCGATGGCGTCGTGTGTCTCATCGACCGCGCCCCGCCTCCCGCCGAGTTAGGAATGTCCCCCGAGCCGCGGGCGCGCGTGTGCGTGTTCATGAACGTGATCAACGTGCACGTCAATCGCGTCCCCGCCGCCGGGACGGTCCGGGCCGTCGTCCACCGCCCGGGAAAGTTCTTGAACGCCTCGCTCGACAAGGCCAGCGCCGACAACGAGCGCCTGTCGTTGCATCTGCACACCGAGGCCGGGCATGACCTCGCCGTCGTGCAGATCGCGGGCCTGGTGGCTCGGCGGATCGTGTGCCGTGTAAAGCCCGGCGACACGCTCGGCGCCGGTCAACGCTTCGGCCTGATCCGATTCGGGTCGCGTGTCGACCTCTACCTGCCCGATGGCGCCGAAGTAGCCGTGCGCGTGGGGCAGAAGACGGTCGCCGGCGAGACCATCCTGGCCTGTCTGCAGCCGTAGCCCTCGATCGCGTGGAGGCGTCCATGTTCCTCAAACTCGGCCCGAGACAAAGCGAGTTTCCCGCGGCCGTGCTCATCCCGAACATGCTGACGACCTTGGCGCTCTGCTCAGGCCTGGCGGCCATTCACTACGCCCTGAAGCCCGATTGGGACCGTGCCCTCGCCGCGGTGTTTCTCGCGGGCATCTTCGACGCGCTCGACGGTCGGGCCGCGCGGCTCCTTCGTGTCACCTCCGGTTTCGGCGCCATCCTTGATTCCCTCTCTGACTTTCTGTCCTTCGGCGTGGCCCCGGCGATCATCCTGCACCAGTGGCTCGCGGGTCAGGACCAACTCGTCGGTCGATCCGGGCTGCTCTCCCTGGCCGCGTTCATGACTTACGCCCTGGGCGCCGCCATCCGGCTGGCGCGGTTCACCTCCGAGCCGCACCCGCCCAAACCGGCCAAGGGTGGCGTTGAGAGTGTCGCCCCGTTCTTCCGGGGGATGCCCTCGCCCGCCGCCGCGGGCATCGCCCTCGTCCCGCTTTTCCTGGCAAACTCGCGATACTGGCCCGACGCGTGGGACTTGCCCGGGTGGGCCGTGGTCCTCAACGCGTTTCTCATCGGCGTGCTCATGGTCACGCGCGTGCCGATGTACTCGCTCAAGGCCCTGCGGGTCACGCGCCGCGCCGTGGCGCCGCTCCTGGTCGGCGTCGGGTTGCTGGCCGCCGCCATGCTCAAGGACCCGCTCCTCACCATCGCGGGCTTGGGGATCGTGTACGCCGTCTCGGTGCCGATCACCGCGGTGCTGTGGTGGCGGGTCGGGAGAGCTGCGGTGGCGACCCCTGAAACGCCCGCCGAACGTACGCCGACCTAGGCCGCCCGCCGCGTCGCCGGTGATTCGCACGCGACCGCACACATTCCCAGCAACGCCGCACGATCGATCGGCTTCGACGCGAACTCATCACACCCGGCGTGGAGACACTTCGAACGTTCCTCCGCGAACGCATGCGCCGTGAGCGCGATGATCGTGCCCGTGTAGCCGGCGGCGCGTAGGGCGCGCGTGGCCGCGTACCCGTCCATCACCGGCATCTGCATGTCCATGAGCACGACATCGAACGCCCGGCCGCTCGCGCGGGCCGCCAGCGCCCGGTCCACGGCGTCCTTCCCGTTCTCCACCACGTCCACCGTCGCCCCGGCCTTCCGCAGCACGTGCGCGATCAGCCGCTGATTATCCGCGCCGTCGTCCGCCAGCAGGATGCGACCGCGTACGGTTGGGAGCGGCTTGGCGGACGAACGCTCGGTGTGATGGGCCTCGGTCTCGCTGGAAACCAACGGTTCGTTCGACACGTCGCCGGTCGCGACCGTCACGCTGAACGTGCTCCCACGGCCTACCTCGCTCGATACCGTGACATCTCCCCCGAGCAGCACCGCGAGTTTCCGCGAGATCACCAGCCCCAGCCCTGTGCCCCCGAAGCGGCGAGCCGTTGTCGCGTCCGCCTGGCTGAACGCCTCGAACAGACGCCCGAGCTGGTCGCTGGTCAGCCCGATGCCCGTGTCGATCACGTCGATCCTCAGCCGTGGCTCCGGCCCCACGCCGTCCATCGATAGCACGATCCGCACGCTGCCTTCCTTCGTGAACTTGACGGCGTTCCCCACGAGGTTGATCAGCGCCTGGCGCAGCCGTGTCGGGTCGCTGCGGATCGTCCGCGGCACGCCCGTCTTGAACTCCACCCGCAGCTCCAGCCCCTTCTCCACCGCCTTCGCCCGCAGCAAACTCGCGACGTCGGCCACAACCTCGGCGGGTTGGCACGCCACATGCTCGACGGTCATCTTTCCCGCCTCGATCTTCGAGATGTCGAGGATATCGTTGATGATGGTCAGAAGATGCTCGGCGTTGCGGCGGATTGTCCTCGCCGCCGTCTGACGATCCGGCTCGCTCAAGGTCGGGTCGCCCAACTCCTCGGCGTATCCGAGCACCGCCGTCATCGGCGTGCGGATCTCGTGGCTCATGTTCGCCAGGAACTCACCCTTCATGCGGCTCGCATCCTCGGCGCGCAGCCGTGCTTCGCTCAGGGCTTCGAGCGTCGCGTTCACCTGTGCGGCCACATCGGCGAGTTCGTCGCGGCCTTCCACGGGCACCCGTTTCTCGCGATCGACCGCGACCAGCCTGAGCGCGCGATGCAGCCGCTCCAGCCGACCGATGACGACGGGTCCCATGAGGAGGGCGGTGGCGCCGGCGCACGTTGCCGCGCCGAGCAGGACCACCCACCCGAACTGAGTCGCCGCCTCCTCGCCCCGCATTTTCGATCGACGCTGCACGGCGACGCGAAGAATCCCGAACGCGTGATCATCAACGTCGCGGAGCACGCGATGCCCGGCCATCGTCTGTCCGTCGAGCGGCGCGACCCACGTTCCATGCTCGTCGAAGTCCTCCCCGGTGGGCGGGGGCGCGTTCCCGAGAACTTCCGATTTGGTGTTGGTCAAACGGCACAGGTCGTTGACCCTCGCCGAATCAAAGAACTTGCCCCAGATGAAGACGCCCCGAGCAGGGCCCCCGTGCTCGCTGGTTAGGATGGGGTGTGCGGCAAAGCCAAGCAGGCCGTCGCGGAGCCGCACCCACCCGCGGATCCCACCTTGCTCCAGTGCGCGAGCCAGCAGGGGAGGGCGGGCGTGCAGGTAGGCGTACAACTCGTCCGGGGTGTTCTCGTACGTGGATTCGCCGCCGGCGCGGCTGTCGCCGTACGCGAGCGTACCGTCGGTGCGGATCATCAGCCGAACATGCATTTTCAGGTTGTTGAGGGAATCGGGCGTGAGATTCGCCTCGCGATAGGCGTCGTTGCCATCGTCCATGAACGCATACGTGTCGTCCCAACTCGCCCAGTCCACACAGGCCTGGTCGAGCGGATCGTCCATGAAGGTCATGAGATCGAACGCACGCTGCGTTGCGGCCGCTGCAACGTCGCGGTCCAGCCCCTCGAACCTTCGTGCGAGCATCCACTGCGAGAGAACGAACAGCGAGCCCATGAGGACCGCCGTCGTACATCCGATGACCAGCAATGTCTTGAATCGAATTGTCACGGGCGCACTCCACCCTCGGCCGAACCGAGGGCCGGGATAGGAGATCGACCGAGCCGACATGACGTATGACGTGCGGCGGCGCGATTCTGAGAACTGAACTGTCCGCTGTGCATTCTCGGACATGCACGCGGGCTATCCGCCAAGGAGTCCCATGGCCGTCGCGGCCATCGCGATGATCGCCTTCGCCAGACTCTCCCCGGCGATCAGCCCCGACGCGACGGGGATGGAGTAGTGATCCGCGTTCTTGCGATTCACCAGTTCCCACCCGCGCCCGAAGACCGCCCCGATGGCGAACCCCAGGGCGCTGCCGAACGGGATCACCCACGACAGCCCCAGGCCCATCGCGCTGGGCAGGTACCCGCGCACCTTCGGCGAGCAATACTTCTCGATGATCGGGAGCGCGATGCCCACCAGCGCCCCGATGAGGATCGCCATCTGCGCCGACTGCGGCAGCTGATCGACGCCCTTGGTCAGCACGCGCGCCACGGCCTCCCATTGGCGCGTGGCCGGGGCCGCGAACTTCTCCAGCGCCGCCTTCGTCGGGATCATAAGGTACCACACCGGTACGATCGCCATCGTCCCGAAGAACACCCCCGTGAACTGCGCGAGGAACTGTCGCCGAGGGTTGGCGCCCAGCAGGTACCCGCTCTTGAGGTCCGTCAGCAGGTCCGCCGCCCCGCTCGCCGTATTCGCCGCGATGCCCGCCGACGCCAGGTTCGGCACGATCTTGCCCGGGTGGAACACCGCGAACATCAACTGCATCACCTTCCCCATCGCGCCGATGGGGGTGGTGTCGGTTTCTCCCGTCGCCCGGCATGCGACCAGCGCCAGGAAGAAACTCGCCGCGATGGCGATGCACCCGGCCCACCACGAGATGTGGAACGCCACAATCTGCAACCCCAGCATTCCCGCGGCGATCGGGACCATGCCGATGATCATCCACCGAACCGGCACCTCGATCGCTGCCAGCGGGTCGCCCGCGCCATCGCCCGATTTGGACGCGCCTAAACCGGTAAACGCCCGGACAACCGTGCGCCATTGCAGCGCGACCGCCGTCAGACTTGCGAACACCATCACCGCCGTCCCGCCCCACAGGCTCCACACCTGCACGCGGAGGACCGACCCCGTGAACTTGTTCTTGTTCACCGGGTCGTCCTGGAACGCCTCGGGCTTGGCCGCCACGGCCTGCGCGTTGATGTCTGCCCGCACGTTGACCGGCATGTTCGTGATGTAGTCCTTGTCGCGCGTCCGCGCGTCGAACACCCACACGTCCGCCTGCTTCGTCCACCCGCTCCCCACGGTGTGCTGATCCAGGCTTACCAGGTACGGCGCCACCCACAGGTGCAGGATCAACGCCCCGGCCAGCATCGACAGACTTACCCGCAGCCGCGTGATGATCCCCGCGGCGATCAACAGCACGCTCGGCTCGAACCCAAACGCCGGGAATCCCTTCCCATGCACCTTCCACAGCCCGTCGTGCGGCACCAGTTCCGGCAGCCGCAGGAACGACGGCGTAATCCGGTCGAGCAACTTCAGCGTGCCCTCGCCCGTATTCAGCACGCCAACCAACGCCCCGATGCCGATGCCCGCGATCAGCGCATACGCCTTGGTGATCGCGTCCTTGCTCCCGCTGTAGAGGCTCTTCAGCGTCGCCGCCGCCGCCACGCCCGACGGGAAACGCAACTGCTCGTGGTTGATCATCTGCCGCTTGAGCGGGACGGCCAGAAAGACCCCCATCAGCCCCGTCAGCATCGTGAACCCCGCCACCACCCACACCGGCTGGATGGCGATGTTCTTGATGTCCGCGTTGGTTTGTCCCTCTCCCGGCTCCTGGAGCAGCAGCAGGGCGCCGAACATCGTGGCGATGGTCGCGCCCGTCGAGTACCCCGCCGCGCTCGCCGTGCTCTGCATGCAGTTGTTCTCGAGGATCGACATCTGCGAGACCGGCTTGCGCAGCAGGGCGTAGAACAGCAGAAACGCCGCCACGCCCGAGCCCGCTAGCCACCCGGCCGTCGTGAGTTCGATGTGCTTCGTTACAAAGTGCAGCACCGCGACCGTGCCCAGCAGCACGACCAGGCCCATCCCGCAGAAGATGCTCAGCAGCAGTTTCCCCGAGATCAGCCGGAAGATGTTCCAGATCACGAACGACATCACGCACGCCGTGATCGCCACCCCGAACCCCCACCCGATCGCCAGCGTCGTGTACAGGTTCGACGCCGCCATCAGCATCCCCAGGATGCCCCCCATCAGCACCGCTCGAAGCGTCAACTGCGGGACCTTGTCTCCCTGATACACGTGCTGGAACCAGTACGCGTCCTTCTGTTCCGGGGTCGCGTCCGGCGGTAACGACGCCATCGGGTCGACCGCGGCCGTCACGTCTGCTGAAGGGGTACTCATGAGTGTGATGTGCTCCGGCCCCGACGGCTTCCGTCGGGGGAAAGATGCGTTCGCCGCAGCCTACCAGACTCGGGGGCGGGCGTGCAACGCCGCTACCGCTTCACGAACCGTTCCATCGCCCGGAGCGTCGCCGGGCTGACGTGGTGCTCCAGGCCCTCCGCGTCGGTCTCCGCCACGCGCGCCGGCACCCCCAACGCCCGCAGAAACGCGAGCACCACCCCGTGCCGATGCTTCGCCCGGGCCGCCAACGCCCGCCCGGCCCGCGTCAGCGCGACGCCCTTGTACGGCATGACCACCACCAACCCGCCGCGCGACAGCCGCGCCAACGCCCGGATCACCGTCACGTGGCTGACGCCAAGGCACGCCGCCAGGGCGGTCACCCGGGCGCTCCCCTCGCGCGCGATCAGGTCGGCGATCGCCTCGGCGTAGTCCTCCGCTGTCTCGTCCGCGTGCGCCGCCCGTGCCGAGCGGAACCGTTCGGCCTGGGATGCCAAGGCCCAGCGGGGGCCCGAGTTTGTCGTGCGTGACCGTTTCGCGCCGGGCATTGCCAAGCATACCCGCCGCTCGACTCAGTATCGCACCGCGATCCCAAGGCCCGCGAAGAGTTCGTCGGCCGGGCCGCCCAGCCCAGTTCCGATCCGCGCGTCGAGTTGCAGGTCCGGCGTCAGCGCGTAGGTCGCACCCGCGTTGAGGTACCACGCAGCGGCTTCTCCGCCTCCGATCGGATAGAACGCGAATCCTTCCGCGAACACACCGAGTCGATCGGAAATCGCCACGCCCAGCGAGAGCGATACCGAAGGTTCGACGAACAGCCCGCCGTCAGTATCCGATCGCGCGGCACAGTTCACGTTCCCCGCGAGACTCACGCGGTCGTTCAGATCAAAGGACCAGAGCACCTTGATTTCCGGCTCGGGTGATTCGGCCCCGAAGGTGGCGTCCCCGCTGGGAATCGCCAACTGCCCGATCATGCTCCACGCCAGCCCCCGCGGCCCATCGGTGGAAAGTCGCAGTTTGAACCCCACGTTCGCATCCGTCCACCCGGTGTCGTCGCCGTCATGCGCCAACCCGGGCGGCGCCAGACGCAACTCCAACCGATCACCCAGCCCGAGACGGACGAGCAGTTCCGGGCCGGCGATGGTCCGGGCATGGTCGCCCCACGCCGCGGTCAGGCCGCCCTCGATCTGTACCCGCCCGGCCGCGATCGTCCCGGTCGATTCGGTAAAATCGGGTCGATCCGACACCAACGGGTCCGGCGGCAACGCCGGCGGTAGCGTGTGGGCGAGCACGGCGGCGAACGCCGTCATAGGACCTCCATGTAGCCTTGGCTACAATAGCGTGGATCGAATACCGAATGTAGCCTAGACTACATCGCAAATCAATACGGCTCGGAGGTTCACCATGATTCGACGGAGGATGCTCGGCCTGCTCGCCCTGGGGGCGCTCTTCGTGGCCGGGTGTGATTCGCCCGCCCCGCCGAGCGCGACCATCCCGCGCATCGTCTGCACCACCGGCATGGTCGCCGATGTCGTCCGTCACATCGCCGGACCGCACGCCCAGGTCGTCGCCCTCATGGGCGAGGGCGTCGACCCGCACCTCTACAAGCCCAGCCCCGGGGACGTTCGGCTGCTCAGCGACGCCGACCTCATCGTCTACAGCGGCCTGCACCTGGAGGGCAAAATGGGCGAAGTGCTCGAGCAACTCAGCCGTACGAAGCCCGTGATCGCGGTCGCCGAGCACATCGATCCCGCCCGGCTCATGGCCGTGGACGGCGCGCATGATCCGCACGTCTGGTTCGACGTCGAACTCTGGTCGCAGACGATCGCACCCGTGCAGGACGCCCTGACGCGGTACGCCCCGGCCCACGCCGCCGACTTCGCCGCCAACGCCGACGCCTACCGCGTCCGTCTCCTCGCCCTTCATGCCGAAGCGCGCGACGCCCTCGCCGCCCTCCCCCCCGAGGCCCGCGTGCTCGTGACGGCGCACGACGCCTTCGGGTACTTCGGGCGTGCCTACGGGCTGGAAGTGCACGCCATCCAGGGCCTCTCCACCGATTCCGAGGCCGCCCTGAAGGACATCAACGCCCTGGTGGACCTGCTCGTGGCCCGGCGCATCCCCGCCGTCTTCGTCGAGACCAGCGTGCCCCCGCGCACGATCGAGGCCCTCCGCGAGGGCTGCCGCGCCCGCGGGCACGAGGTCCGCGTCGGCGGCTCGCTCTTCTCCGACGCCATGGGGGCGCCCGGCACACCCGAGGGCACCTACGAGGGCATGGTCCGCCACAACGTCCGCACCATCCTCGAAGGCCTCGCCGCCCCCGATCGCCGATAGCAACGCCATGGCCCCCTCACCATCCGCCATTGAAGTGCACGACCTGACCGTGGCGTACCACAAGCGCCCGGTGCTGTGGGATGTCGACGTGGAGATTCCCGCCGGCCGACTTGTCGCCGTCGTCGGCCCGAACGGCGCGGGCAAGTCCACGCTTCTCAAGGCCGTCCTGGGCCTGGTGCCCCTCGCCAGCGGGTATGTCCGCGTCTTTGGGAACGACCTCCGCGCGCAGCGCTCCCAAGTCGCCTATGTCCCCCAGCGCGAGAGCGTCGATTGGGACTTTCCCGTTTCTGTGCTCGACGTGGTCACGATGGGCCGCTACGGCCGGCTCGGGTGGCTCCGTCCGCCGCGCCGTGCCGACTTCGAGGCCGCCCGAACCGCGCTCGACCAGGTCGGCATGGGGTCCTTCGCTGACCGGCAGATCAGCCAACTCAGCGGCGGGCAGCAACAACGCGTCTTCATCGCCCGGGCGCTCGTCCAGGAGGCCGCCCTGTACCTCATGGACGAACCCTTCGCCGGGGTTGACGCCGCCACCGAGCAGGCCATCGTCCTGCTCCTGCGCGCCATGCGCAATCAGGGTCGTACCGTCGTCGCCGTCCACCACGACCTCCAGACCGTCCCCGAGTACTTCGACTTTGTCGTCATGCTCAACCTGCGACTGGTCGCCGCGGGTGACGTGGCCTCTGTATTCACGCACGAAAACCTCCAGAAGACCTACGGCGGGCGGCTCACCCTCCTCGACGAGGCCGCCGAGGCCATCCGAAAGGCCTAGCCGTGTCCGACGTCTGGCGACTCATCACCCTGCAGGACGCGAACACCCGAGTGGTGTTGTTGGGCGTGCTGCTGCTGGGGATGGCGTCGGGGGTCATCGGCGCCTTCGCCGTGCTCCGCCGGCGGGCCCTTGTCGGTGACGCCGTCGCGCACGCCTCCCTCCCCGGCGTCTGCGCCGCCTACTTCGTCGTGGGAGACCGGAACTTTCCCGCCTTCCTCGCCGGGGCGCTGGTCTTCGGCCTGTTCGCCGTGCTGTGCATCACGCTGATCCGCGCGCACACCCGGCTCAAGGAGGACGCCGTCATCGCCGTGGTGCTCTCCGTGTTCTTCGGGCTGGGCATCGCGCTCTCGCGGATCATCCAGAACCAGCCCTCCGGCGCCCGCGCCGGGCTGGATTCCTTCCTCTTCGGCAAGGCCGCGGGCATGATCCGCCAGGACGTGCTCCTCATCGCCGGCGTGGCGGTGGCCATTCTGCTCGCCGTCGCGCTCTTCTACAAGGAACTCCGCCTGCTCTGCTTCGACCGCGCCTACGCCGCTTCGCTCGGGCGGCGCGTGCTGTTCCTCGACCTGCTGCTCATGGGCCTCATCTGCCTGTGCACGGTCATCGCCCTGCCCGCGGTGGGGGCGGTGCTGGCCGTGGCGCTGCTCATCATCCCCGCCGCCGCCGCCCGGTTCTGGTCCGACCGATTCGTCCCAGTCCTGTTCCTCGCCGGCCTCTTCGGCGCCTCATCCGGTGTCCTGGGCGCGGGCGCCAGTGCGCTGGCCGAGCGCGTCTCGGCCGGCCCCGCCATCGCCGTCGCCGCCGCCCTCCTCTTCGCCGCGTCGTTCCTCCTCGCTCCGCGCCGTGGTGTTCTCGCCGCGTGGTTGCGCCGTCGCACCCTGCGGCGCCGCATCCTGGTCGAGAATCTCCTGCGATCCCTTTACGAGCAGGACGAGCCGTCCTCCGCGGGCGTATCAGTTCCGCCGCTTGCCTCGCGCCGTGCATGGACCCCGGCCCAACTCCGACAGGCCACGAGCCTTGCGGCTCGGCAAGGATTGATCGAACCCTCGTCGCACGACGCGGCAGGGCCTGTCGCCCTGACGCCCTCGGGTCGAACGCGGGCCGCGGCGGTTGTCCGCGCCCACCGCCTCTGGGAACTCTTCCTCATCGATTCCGCGTCGATCGCGCCCGATCACGTCGACCGCGATGCCGACGCCCTCGAACACCTTCTTCCTCCCGAGGTCATCGCCCGACTCGAGGGCCGCCTACGGACGCAGGGTCGGTTGCCTGGCCCGTTCCCCCACTCCCCTCATCCCGTCGGTGCCGAGCCGGCGCGCGACCCGTTTCTCTAGCCACACCCATGTCCACCCTCGCCTCCATGCCCGCGCTCGCCCCTGCCGACTGGTGGACCATCGCCGTCGCCGCCTCGTGCGGCGTCGCCTGCGGCACGCCCGGGGTCTACCTCGTCCTCCGCCGTCTTTCCATGCTCGGCGATGCCATTTCCCACGCCATCCTCCCGGGCCTGGTAATCGCCTTCCTGCTCACCGGCTCCCGTGGCGTCCTGCCCATGCTCGTGGGCGCCCTTGTCGCCGGGCTGGCAACCGCCGCGATCTCCTCGGGCGTGGCGCGACTCGGACGCGTTCCCGAGGACGCCGCCCTCGGCGTAGTCTTCACCTCCCTGTTCGCCCTCGGCGTCCTCCTCCTCAGCCTCTTCGCCCGCAACGTCGACCTCGACGCCGGGTGCGTGCTCTACGGTCTCATCGACGCCGCCGCCCTCGACACGCGCCCCATCTTCGGCATGCACGTGCCCCGCTCGCTCCTCGTCCTCGCCCCGTGCGCTCTGATCAACGTCACCCTCCTCGGACTCTTCAGCAAGGAACTCGCTCTGTCCTCCTTCGATCCCGAACTGGCCACCGCGATGGGGTTCCGCGCCGGGATCATCCACCACGCCCTGCTCGCCATGATCGCCGCCACCTGCGTCGCCGCCTTCGAGGCCGTCGGCTCCATCCTCGTCGTCGCCATGCTCATCGTGCCCGGGGCGACGGCCTCCCTTCTCACCACGCGTCTATCACGCATGCTCTGGATCGCCGCCGCCGTCGCCGTGATTGGCGCGGTGGGGGGGTACCTCCTCGCGGTTCGCCTGAACACCTCCGTCGCCGGGGCCATCAGCATCGCCCTGGGCGCGCAGTTCACGCTGGCGCTCTTCGGCTCACCGACCCAAGGCCTGATCCCCCAGGCGTGGCGACGCGCCGCGCTCACCCTGCGCATCCGCCAGGAGGACCTTCTCGCCGACCTGTACCGCACGCACGAAGGCTCCGCGCCTCACGACGTTCGCCCACCCAACCCCGTGGCAGTGGTGCTCCTCAACCTCCGCGGCCTGGTCTCCGCCGGGGCGACCGGACCCGCGCTTACCCCGCGCGGCCTCGCCTACGCCCGCGCCATCATCCGCGGGCATCGTCTCTGGGAGTCCTTCCTCGCCGAGAACCTCCGCCTCCCCACCGACCACCTCCATGACCCCGCCCACCGCATCGAGCACTTCATCGACGCCGCCCTGCGCGACGAACTCGCGCGCACCCAATCCTCCGACACCGATCCTCAGGGCAAGAACATCCCACGATGACTACGCCCCCGACCCGACCGCTTCCGCCGGGAGATCAACCCGCGGCGGCAACTTCATCCCGTCCCGCGCCGCGATCCGCCTCGCCACGCTCACCCCCGAGTGCAACGCCCCCTCCATGTACCCCATGAACGCGAACGAGCAGTGCTCGCCCGCGAACTGAAGGTTTCCCAGCCCCTCGTGCAGCCTCGACCCTGCCGTCGTGATCTGCCCCGGCGCAAACGCCGAGTATGCCCCGAGCGTCCACGGATCACCAGGCCAATCCATGAACCGCACCCCCGCGAGGTTCGCGCGGTACCCCGGGAACCATCCCTCGAACGCCTCGGCCAGGCGCGCGTCCCGCGCCTCGGGCGTCCGCGACCGCACCGCCTCGGACCCCTCGCCGCCGCAGAACGCCGTCAGCCCGAACTCGCCCCGATCCCCCTGCCCGTCCGTGCTCTCCCAGGTCCAGTTGATCTCCCCGTCGCTCAGCGTGTACGCCGAGCGGCCTTTTTCCGCCCAGAACCGACGTTTCACGCGTGTCAGGTACTTCACGTTGCTGCCGAGTTGCACGCCCGCCGCCCGGTCGAACCAGGGCCTGACCCGCAGTTTGGGCCATGTCGTGGGCGGCACCGCCAGCACCACCGAATCGCCCTGGACAACGGTCCCATCCGCCAGCGTCACCGCGGACGCAGGGCCGTCGGCGCGGATCTCCGTCGCCGGCGTCCCCAGCATCAGCCGCGACGAGCCCAGTTCGCGCGCGAAGCACTCCGCCAGTTGCTGATTGCCCCCGGCGCAGCGGGCGACCTCGGTTTCCTCCCAGAACCGCGACAGCCCGCCCCCCTTCACCTGGCTCAGCATCGCCAGCAAACTCAGCCGATCCACCGGCACCCCGTTGTCGCCCCCCAGGTTCGCCGCAAGCGCCAGTTTCACGTCCGGCGGGGCGCCCAGCCCCTGGATCCACCACGAGAGCGGGCGTGCATCCAACCGGGCCGCGTCCGGCGTCCGCCAGGGCTGCTCGGCGTCCACGTCCTTGGCAAGATCGTTCATCTTGGAGCATGCGCCCTCCACCCCCGCCCACAGCGCTTCGCCTTCCTCACCTTCGATCAATCGTCCGCCCAGTTCGATCGGCACCGGGTCGTCGCTCATGTCCAGCATCTTCAGCCGGAACCGGGCGGCGTAGGCCTGCCAGTGCACGTGGTTGCTCCCGATCAGTTCGGCCCCGCCCTCGGCGACCTTCCCGGGAATGAAATCACGCAGCGAGAGCACCCGCCCGCCGACGCGCTTCCGCGCGTCGATCACCACCACGTCGTACCCCACGGCCCGCAGTTCGTGCGCGCAGGCCAGCCCGGCGAATCCTGCGCCGACGATCACCACGCGCTTGCCATTGGGCCGGGAACGTCCGCCGAGCGAGGCGCATCCGCTCAGCAGAAGCCCGGCCCCCGCCGCGAGAGAAACCTTCAACATCCGCCGGCGCTGGTCGCGCAGTTCGTCGGGTGAGAGATGGCTGAGCGGGCCGAAGCGTCGATTCAGAACGCGAAAAAATCTGGGCATGCGCGCACCTCCGGGAACGCGAGGGCTTCCCCGCGCGCCGCGATGGTACCACGCCGTTCCGCGTTCTGCGCGTTACGAGCCGCCTTTGGCCTTGGCGCCGTCCTCGGCGGAGAGTTTCGTCGCCTTCTCGATGACGATGGGTGTCTCGGGCACGTCGCGCATCCCGCCGCGCACGACGGTCTTGGATGCCACGATCCGATCGCACACGTCCAGGCCCTTCACGACCTTCCCGAACACGGCGTACGCCGCGCCGTCGCCCCGGTCCTGGTCGAGGAAGGCATTGTCCGCCACGTTGATGAAGAACTGGCTCGTCGCCGAGTTGGGGTCGCTCGTGCGGGCCATGGCGATCGACCCTCGCACGTTCTTGAGCCCGTTCTTCCACTCGTTCCTGATGGGGGACTTGGTCGACTTCTGCTTCATGTCCTTGTCGAACCCGCCGCCCTGGACCATGAACCCGGGAATGACGCGGTGGAAGATCGTGCCGTCATAATGCCCGCTCTCGAGGTACTCCACGAAGTTCTTCACGCTGATCGGGGCCTTCTCGCCGTCGAGTTCCAGCACAATCTCGCCGAGGGTCGTCTTGAGGTTCACGTACACGTAGCGCTCCTTCTTCTCATCCTGGGATTTCTCGGGCTGTCCCGGCGTGGCCGCCGGCGCCTTCTCGGGCTGTTTGTCCTTGGGTGGGTCGGCCTTGGGGGCCGAATCCTGCGCCCAGGCCATCCCGCCGCATGTCATGATCGCCGCTACCGCCGCTCGCCGAATCCACGTCGTCCGCATGATGGTCTCCATGATTCCCCTGTGCGCTACTGTAGGGGCGTTCCATGGTTGGACGGACGATCAGTCGCCGCGTTCCGGGCCGTGGACGCCATGAACACGGAGCCTCCCATGCGACTCACCTCCGCCCGTGCGATCCTTGTGTCACTTGCGTGCGCGGCCTCGCCGACCTTCGGCCAACCCACGCCTACCCCGACAACGGCCGCAGCCCCCACCAAGGCCAAGGCTCCCGCGGTGTACGACGAGGCCGCCGACGCCAAGGCCCAGATCGATGCCGCCCTGGCCCGGGCCGCCAAGGAGAACCGCCGCGTCCTGATCCAATGGGGCGCGAACTGGTGCGGGTGGTGCGTCCGCCTGCACGCGCTGACCTCGACCGATCGCGACGTGAAACGCACGCTCCAGTACGAGTACGACTTGGTGCACGTCGACGTGGGACGATTCGACAAGCACATGGACCTGGCGGCCAAGTACGGCGCCGACCTCAAGGGCCATGGCATCCCCTTCCTCACCATCCTTGACGGCGCGGGGACGCCTCTGGCCAACCAGGAAACCGAGGCGTTCGAACTCAAGCCCGACCAGATCAAAGGCGAGATTGCCCACGACGGGGCGAAGGTGAACGCGTTCCTGAAGCAGCACCAGGCCGCGCCGCGCGAGGCCCGGGCCGTGCTCGACGAGGCCCTCGCCGAAGCGAAGAAGAGCGGCAAGCGCGTCTTTCTGCACTTCGGCGCCCCGTGGTGCGTGTGGTGTCATCGGCTGGAGGCGTGGATGGCGCGCCCCGACGTGGCCGCCATCCTGGCGCGCGAGTTCGTGGACTGCAAAGTCGATCAGGACCGCACCACGGGCGGGAAGGAAATGCTCGCGAAGTACAACCCGAAGCCGGGGGGGATTCCGTGGTTCGTGTTCCTGAGTCCCGACGGCTCGGTCTTGGCCGACAGCAACGACCCCGACCGGGGCAATGTCGGATTCCCCGCGGCCGATCACGAGATCGCGCACTTCGAGCGCATGCTCCGCGGCTCGACCACGAGCCTGACCGACGCCGAAATCGCCGCACTCATCACAAGCCTGAAGCCCGACCCGGCGTCCAAGTAGCCTTCGGATACGATGATCGCACCCCCGTCGCGCACGGTGCGCGGCCATGATTGTTCCGGAACCTCACCATGCTCCGAACCTTTGCCCTCGGCGTCGTCGCGGCCCTGACCACCCAAGCCGCGGCCCAGTCCGTCACGTTCGAGAAGTATCAACTCGACAACGGCCTGACCGTGATCCTGCATCAGGACCGCTCGCTGCCCGTGGTCGCCGTCAACACGTGGTACCGCGTGGGAAGCAAGGACGAGCCGCCGGGCCGCTCCGGCTTCGCCCACCTCTTCGAGCACCTCATGTTCATGGGGACCGAGCGTGTGCCCGGCAATCAGTTTGACGTGCTCATGGAGACCGGGGGCGGGTCCAACAACGCCACGACCTCCTTCGACCGCACCAACTACTTCTCGACCGGTCCGGCGTCGCTGCTGCCCACGCTCCTCTGGCTCGACGCCGACCGCCTCGAGGACCTCGCCCGCACCATGACGCAGGAGAAACTCGACAAGCAGCGCGACGTGGTGCGCAACGAACGGCGGCAGTCGATCGAGAACCAGCCCTACGGCAAGGCCGAACTCATGATCACCGAGATCATGTTCCCGATGGGCCACCCGTACCATTACGAGGTGATCGGGAGCCACGCCGACCTCGAGGCCGCCCAGGTGCAGGACGTGGTCGACTTCTTCGCGACGTTCTACGTGCCGAACAATGCGTCGCTGTGCGTGGCGGGGGACTTCGACCCCGCCGCCGTCAAGCCGATGATCGCCGAACTCTTCGGGACGCTCCCCCGCGGGGCCGACCCGATGCACAAAGCCGCCGAGCCAGTGCGGCTGGGGCGGGTCGTGCGGGCGACGACGGTGGACCAGGTGCAGTTGCCGAAGATCGCGTTCGCGTATCACAGCGCCCCGCAGATGGCCGAGGGCGACGCCGAACTGGACCTGCTGGCCGCGGTGCTCTCGCAGGGCAAGTCGAGCCGGCTGTACAAGCGCCTGGTGCTCGACGAGAAACTCGCCGCCGAGGTGTCGGCGTATCAATCATCGGCGCTGCTCCAGTCGGTCTTTCGCGTTGACATCATCGCCGCCGAGGGGGCCGATCTCAACCGCATCGAGGCGGTGATGGATGAAGAACTGGCCCGACTGCTCAAGGATGGGATCACGAGCGAGGAACTCGAGCAGCGCAAGGCCTCGATCGAACTGGGCAAGGTGAGCCAACTCCAGTCCGTGCTCGCCAAGGCCGATCAACTCAACGCGTACAACTTCTACTGGGGCACGCCCGACGGGTTCACCCGCGACTTCGACCGCTACCGCACCGCGACGCCTGAAACGGTGCTCGCGTGGGCACGAAGGACGCTGACGCCCGACTCGCGGCTGATCATGCGGGTGCTGCCCGACCAGCCCGCGCGGGAGGCCACGCCGCGCGACCAGCGCCCGACGGACCTCGCCCCCGCGGCGTTCAACCCGCCCGCGCCCACGACCTTCACGCTCGCCAACGGCGTCGCCGTGCAACTCTGGACCAAGCCCGACCTGCCCATTGTTTCGGTGCGCGTGGTCTTCACGCCCGGCGGGCCGCTCGATGTGCCCGCGACGGCGGGGCTCTCGGGCCTGACCGCGGACATGATGACCGAGGGCGCCGGGCCGTACTCCGCCGAGGCCTTCTCCGACGCCGTGCAGGGCCTGGGCGCCTCGCTCGACGTGGGCGCGGGGGGCGAATCGGCCTCCGCCTCGCTCACGGTTGTGAAGCGAAACCTGCCCAAGGCGGTTGAACTGCTACGCCTGGCGCTGCGCGAGCCGGCCTTCAAGCCCGAGGATTGGGACCGCGTCAAGCGGCTGCATCTCGACGCGATCAAGCAGCAGGACGACAACCCGACGATCGTCGCGGGGCGCGTCGGGCAGCGCGTGCTCTTTGGCGACGCTTCTCCCTACGCGTGGCCCTCCTCGGGCACGCGGCAGACCGTCGAACCGCTCTCGCTCCCGCAGATCAAGGCGCGGGCCGCGAGCCTTTTCGACCCCGCGTGCGCCACGGTGCTCATCGCGGGCGACGTGTCCCGCGCCGAGGCCGAGGCGGCGGCCACCGCGCTCTTCGCGGGGTGGACCGGCTCGCGCCCGCGCGCCGCCGCCATGCCCATCGCCGCGACCACCTCCGATTCACTCCGCGTGGTGCTGGTGCACCGCCCCCGGGCCGTGCAGACCGTCGTGCGATTCCTGGCCCCCGGTCCTCGGGCCGGCGACGAGGCCCGCGTGCCTTATCGACTTCTCGACACCATCCTCGGCGGCACCTTCACCAGCCGCCTGAATGCGAACCTGCGCGAGGACAAGGGGTACACCTACGGCGCGCGGGCGGCGTTCCAGATGCGACCCAGCACGGGCTGGTTTGTCGCGTCCTCCAGCGTCCGTGCCGACGTGACCGGCGCCTCGCTGCGGGAGTTTCTGATGGAGTTCAACCGCATCCGCGGCGGGGACATCGCCCCCGACGAAGCCGCCAAGGCCCGCGAGTCGATCCGCACCGACCTGGTGCAGTCCTTCGAGGGTGTCGCGGGGATCGTGGGTGCGGCGTCGGGGCTGGTCGAGGTCGGCCTGCCCTTTGCCTCACTCGCCCAGGACGCCGCCGCCATGGGCACGTTCGATGCGTCGCGTCTCAACGCCCTGGCCAAGGACGCCTTCCCCATCGAGAAGGGCGTGCTGGTGCTCGTGGGCGACCGCGACATCATCCTGCCGCAACTCGAGGGATTGGGCCTGCCCACGCCGGTCGAATATACCGCCGATGGGGTGCCCGTACGCCCATGATGACGCGAGTGCTGTCAACTCGGCCGCACTACACCGCACGGCCCGGCCTGAATGCCGGCGCCTGGTGTGCGCTCTTGTTCGCCCTGGTGCTCGCCGCGTGCGCGCAGGGGCCGCTCGCGTCGCGGCGCGATCGTCCCTCGGGGCGCACCGCGCACCCGTTCGATCCGGTGCTGCTTCGCATCCATGCCCTGACGCACGTGGACCCCGCCGGGCCGAAGAACAGCCCGGATCAATGCCTGCTGGTCCTGCACCTCGAACTCAAGGACGCCTACGACGACACCGTCAAAGGCCTCGGACCGTTGACCGTCGAACTCTTCCGTCCGGGAGGCGGTCCGACCCCGGGGATCGAAACGCAGGCGCTCGTGTGGGATGTGCCCGATTTCGCCGACCCGACGTCGAACTCCTCGCGCTTCGACGCCGCGACCCATACCTACCGCCTTCCACTGCAGGCGCCCCGCTGGGTTGACGAGGCGCTCACGCACACCGCGGGCGCCCAGACGCCCGCGTGGCTGAAGGTTCGCGCCACACTTACCGTGCGTGACGCCGAAGGACGCCTCGTGCTCCTGGCTGATGAGTTCGTCATTCAACAGTGAGCACGAAACCCGATCAGACACGGAACATTCCCGCGTATCTGCCCGAATAGGGCGTCTGATTCCGCCGATTCCATTGGACAATCCCGCATCCTCGGGTACGCTGCGGCATCATTCTGCATTCAGGGGTACTCATGACGATTCCGAATATCGCCCGCGTCGTTCGTTCCCTCCTGCTGACCGCCCCGCTGGTCGGGCTGGCGGCGTGCTCCACCACGTTGTCGGTTGACGCGCCGGACCCGGTCCCCGCGTCGCCCATGGCCCCCTTCCCCGGCGAAAAGGCCCCCTCGGCGGGAACTCGCCGCACGCAGCAGCCGATCGATCTTTCCCGGCCCGGGCAGGTGGCCTGGGGTTCGTCGCCGGCGGTCGTGTTCGATTCTCGCACCGTCGCGAACCCCATCCAGGAGGCGGACTTCTTCGTGGCCACCCGTCGTGTCCGCGAGGTGCTCCCTCCACACCCCCCGACGCCGAACGCCGACGGCGAGCCGCAGGCCGACGTGCCCCCGGACGCGCCGATCGCCGGGACAACGCTCGCGGAGCATCGGGCGCGCGTGGAACAGACCTGGCCGGCCATCGGCGCCACCGGGTGGAACCCGCCCGACCCGACGCTCGCCGTCGGCCCGAATCACGTGCTGTCGACGGTGAACATGCAGATCGCCTGGTACACCAAGGCCGGGGCGGTGCAGTTCTCGATTCCGCTGAACAACTCGGGCAACCCCGGCTTCTTCGAGACGGTGGGCGCCCAGGGCTTCACCTTCGACCCCAAGTGCTTCTACGACCACCTGGCCCAGCGCTTTGTCGTGATCGCCCCCGAGTACTACTCGGCCTCGCAGGAGGCGTACATCTGCCTCGCGGTCTCCGACGACAGCGACCCCAACGGCGTGTGGTACAAGTACCGGACCGACTGCGTCATCAACGTGAGCGGGAGCACCTACTGGTGGGACTACCCCGGCTTCGGGTACGACGCCAACGCGTATTACGTGACGGGCAACCTCTTCGGGCTGAATGTCTCCGGGTTCGGGGGCACGGGCTTCCGCGTCTTTGCCAAGGCCCCGCTGCTCACCGGCTCGACCGCGACCTACTCCACGCTGCGGGATTCGAGCGCCGCCTCGGTCCAGGTGGCCCAGCACTTCGGCACGCCGATTGCGCCGTACTTCCTGTCCACCAACTCGTCCACGCAGATGCGCGTGCGGGCGATCACGAATCCGCTCACGAACCCCGTGATCGTGGGGACGAACGTGACGGTCCCGTCGTACGCCGGGCCGTCCGCCGCGCCCACGCCCAGCGGCACGCTGTCGACGGTCGACAGCCGCATCATGAACGTCTGCTGGCGCAACGGGAAACTCCTCGCCGCGCACACCATTCTCTCGGGGGGGCGCAACCTCGCACGCTGGTACGAGATCAATACCAATAACTGGCCCACCTCCGGCTCGTGCACGCTGGCGCAGTCGGGGAATGTGGACCCCGGCCCCGGGCTGCACGCCTACTTCCCCGCGGTGTATTCCAACGCGAACGGCGAGATCGGCATGGTGCTGGCGGTGTCGTCCGAGACGATGAACCCTGCGGTGGCCGTCTCGGGCCGCCGTCCCACCGACCCCGCCGGTCGCATGGGTGTGCCCGAGATCGTCCGCACCGGCGATGCCCCCGCCACGGGGCGCTGGGGCGACTACTTCGACATGGCCATTGACCCGACCAACGACACGACCTTCTGGTGCATCGGGGAGTTCGCCGCGTCGTCGGGCGCATGGTCCAACTGGATCACCTCGTTCCTGGTCTCCGACGATCCCCTCTGCCACCCCGTGCCCGACTCCGCGGGCAACGTCATCGCGGGCGTCCCCGTCACCATCGACGTGCTCGCCAACGACTGGCACTCCAACAGCCTCGCCATGACCATCGCCTCGTTCCAGTCGCCTTCGCAGCGAGGTGGGACGGTCGTCCGCTCGGTGGGTACCGGCCCCGGCGGACGCGATCAACTCATCTACACGCCCCCCTTCGGCGTGAATGGGAACGATTCCTTCACCTACACCGTGTCCGACGTGAACAGCCAGCAGGGGACCACGTCGGTCATCGCGGTCGTGACGGACCCGGCGACGTTCAAGGCCCCCGATGCGACCATGAGCCAAGTGCAGCCGCTGGTGGACGTGGCTTACTACGCCCTGACCAACCCGAGCGTGCTGCCCAACTTCGCGGTGCTCACGCCCTACGCCACCGACACCGTGCCCAACGTGAACTACGCCTCGACCGACGGGAACTTCGCGACCTCGAATCAGGCCGACAATGTCGGAGCGGTCTTCGAGGGCTTCGTCAGCATCGCGACACCCGGGTTGTACACCCTCGGGATCAACTCCGACGACGGGTCGAGGATGATCCTCGGTTCAACCGTGTTTATCAACAACGATGGGCTGCACGGGATGACGGACGTGGCGGCGACCACGGGCCTTCAGGCCGGGTTGCACCGCGTCCGCATCGAGTTCTTTGAGGCCGGCGGCGGCGCGGGGTTGATCGCCTCGATCGGCCCCTATGGGGGCACGCGCAACCCAATCCCCGCGTCGCAGTGGTTCCGCCTTCGGTGCGATGGGGACGTGAACTGCGACGGGGCGATCAACGGCGTCGACATCGAAGTGCAGGAGCGAGCCGTCGGGGGCGACCTGTCCGATTACTGCCAGCCCGACCCGGACTTCAACCGCGACGGGGCCGTCAATGGGTTGGACGTCGAGGCCGTTGAAATCGTGGTCGGCGGCGGGGCGTGCCCATGAACCGCGGGCAACTGGACGGCGTGCCACCATACCATTCCATCCCGTGAGACTCCCCGCGGACAAGGTCGCCAAACTCAGAACCTTCTACGAGGGCCGAGGCGTCTGCGTCACCGGGGGCGCCGGGTTCATCGGCGGGCATCTGTGCGATGCGCTCTTGTCACTCGGGGCCACGATCCGCGTGATCGACGACCTCTCGAACTCGAGCCTGGAGCACCTCGCGGGCCTGATCGAACTCGAGCCGGACCGGGTCCGCTTTGTGCACGCGTCGATCCTCGACGACGATGCGCTCCGGGAAGCCATCGCGGGGTGCCAGACGGTCTTCCACCTCGCGGCCCTGGGGTCGGTACCTCGGTCGATCGAGCAACCGCAGCGGACGTGGTCGGTCAATGCGACGGGGACGCTGCGCGTGCTCGAAGCGGCCCGGGGCGCCAAAGCCGGACGCGTGGTGTTCGCGGCGTCGTCCTCGGCCTACGGCGACCAGCCCGACCTGCCCAAGGTCGAAACGCAACTCCCCAGGCCGCTCTCCCCCTACGCCGCCTCGAAACTCGCCGGGGAGCACCTCCTCAGCGTGTGGGCCTCGGCGTACGGCTTGTCCACGGTGTCCTTGCGGTACTTCAACGTGTTCGGCCCGCGGCAGAGCGCTGACTCGGCTTATGCCGCCGTCGTCGCCGCCTTTGCCAAGGCCTTGCTCGCGGGCGAATCGCCCACGGTCTTCGGCGATGGATCGCAGACGCGCGACCTGACGTTCGTGGGCAACGCGGTGCTCGCCACGCTGCTGGCCGGCGCGTGCCCCAGCCGGCTCACCGGGCAGGTTGTCAACGTCGGCACGGGCACGCGGACAAGCATCCTCGACCTGGCTACGACGATGGCCAAGCACTGCGGCATGCCCCATGTTCTCCCGGCCTTTCGACCGGAGCGCGCCGGGGACGTCCGCCACAGCCTCGCCGACATCGCCCAGGCCCGCCAACTCCTGGGTTATGAGCCCGTGACCTCGCTCGACGACGGGCTGACGGAAACCGTCGAGTGGTTCAAGCGCGCCCTCGCGGGGGCCTGACGCCATGCGGCACCTTCTCGACACCGTCGGCGGCCTGTGGCAACTCCTCCGATTGGCCTGTATCACGCGATTCCGCTTTCAAGGCCCGTACTGGACGTGGCGTCGGCACACCGCCTTCGGGCCGTCGGGTCGATCGCCGACGGGCCACACCCTCGCGGCAACGCTCGACTACGCCAGGTGGGTCCACCGTACGCGTCGGGCACGTTGAACGTCCCTTGGGTACCATGTCGTGGTCCAAGGGGGTTTCCATGACCGATGCGCCGCCCAGCGTCCGTCCTTCGTTCTTCAAGGCGTTCCTGCCCGGCCTCGTCGTCGGCCTGGCCGTCGGCCTGCTCGTCGGCGCGTACGTCGGGGGCCTGATCGAGGGCCGCAGCGGCGGCGGCGGGGGGCATGTTCCGGGGATGCGGACGGGGACGGCCACGCCGCGCGATTCGAGGCCCGCCCCAGCGAACACCCCGCCCATCGAAGCACCCCCCGCGCCGAATCCGGATGAGCCGCCGGCCGTTCCACCTGCAACGCCGCAGTAGTCGGCGTCGGTTCTTCGCCCGTTTCGCAGGAATAATCCCGCGTGGACGACGCAACGCTCAATCGGGTGGTTCGCCAGCACGCGCAGACGGCGCAACTGCTCGGGGTGGACTTCGTCCCGGCCTACACGGGGCGATCGCGGAACGTGTCGCAACGCCCCTCTCCTCCGTCCACAACGCCGGCGGAAGTGACGATCAACGTCAAGCCGTCTGTGATCGAGCCCCCCAAGGCGGCGTGCAGTTCATCGGCGATGATCCCGCGGGGGAACCTCGCGGCGCGTGAGCAGGCCATGAGCGCGTTGCGAGCCAAGTACGAGGCCGAGGCTCCGCACCAGCACTTCATCACCGCGCACACGAGGCTGGTGTGGGGGGAGGGGAGTCTGGCTGCCCGATTGGTGTTCGTGGGGGAAGCGCCGGGAGAGGAAGAAGACCGCCAGGGCAGGCCGTTCGTGGGGCGATCCGGGCAACTGCTCGAGAAGATGATCCTGGGCATGGGCCTGAAGCGCGAGGACGTGTACATCTGCAATGTGCTGAAGACCCGCCCGCCGAACAACGCCACCCCCTCGACCCGCGAGATCGAACTCTGCGAACCGTACCTTCGCGAGCAGGTGGCCATCCTCGCACCGGACGCGATTGTGACGCTCGGACTGCCCGCCTCGCGTGCCCTGCTGCACACCGACGAATCCATGACGCGGATGCGCGGGCGGTGGCGAACGTACGCCTTGGCCGAAGGGCACACCGTGCCGCTCATGCCCACGTTCCACCCGGCGTACGTGCTGCGGAACTACACCGTCGAGACCCGCACGCAGGTCTGGAATGATCTGTGCCAGGTGATGGAACGCCTTGGGCTTGCCCCACGCGCAAACCCGGCAGTTTCAACTACCTAGACCCGAGTCATCGTGGCGAAAAAATTTTGAAGCCACGATGCAACCGCGTCCGCCATGGCTGCGAATCGTGAAGCGTCCTGCCCGCGAGGACGATTGACACAGCCCCCACGAGACCCGGTGCTCGGTTTTTGTCTGAGTGCCGGGTTTTTTTCGCGCACACCCCACCACGCCTGCAAGGATTTTGTTTCCCTTGCGGCGTGGGTTTTATTTTTGTTCGGTATTCGACCCGGGCACGGCCGAGATCGCGGTCACACGGGTGCGGGGTGTGGCGTTCCACCGGACTTCAAAGGTCATCGAGATGGGATCGCCGGCCTTCAAGCCCGAGAGGCTGACGCCGGGCGCGAGGTTCGCGAACTCCATGGTCATCTCGCGCATGCCCACGACCCGGCCGTTCTTCCCGACGAACTCGGGGATGGGCTGGTGGTGGACCATGAGCGGCCGGCCGTCGGCGGGGAGCTGTTCGATCGTGCCGAGCACGGTGTAGGTCTGGTCGGCGGGCGCGAGCGCGGCGGGCGTGTTCCGGTCCGAACATCCGACGCCCAGACAGCAGACAAGGGTGGAGAGCGCGAGTCGTTGAACCATGGCGCATTGTTCGCCGTTCGGATCATGCACGTCGGGGTGTGGTCGGGAGCAAGGTTCGAAGTCGCCCGTGGGTTTCGAGCGGCTCGAAGGGAACGCCGTAGAGGTCGCGGAGGGCGGTGGCGTTCAGCACGGCCTCCAGCGGGCCGTGCGAGGCCAGCGTTCCATCCTGTCGAAGCATGGCCACGTCGTCGGCGGCGTGGACCACGAGCGACAGGTCGTGGAGCACCACCACGACGCATACGCCGCGCCGGGCGACCTCACGGAGCATGTCGAGCACGTGGAGCGTCCGGGCGGGGTCCATCGCGGAGACGGGTTCGTCGGCAAGAAGCACCGTGCCGCTGGCCGTGCCCGGCGTGCCCAGGTCTAACTGGGCGAAGGCCCGGGCCATGACGGCTCGTTGTCGTTGTCCGGCCGAGAGCGTGGCGAAGGGTTCGTGCGCGACGTCGCGCGTATCGGTTGCGGCCAGGGCCGCGTCAACGCGTGATTCCCCCCCGTGCCCGACGGCGTAGACGCCCATGCGCACGACGTCGCGCACGGAGAAGGCGAAGGCGACCTCCGAGGATTGCGCCATGTACGCCACGCGACGAGCGCGTTGCCGCCCCGGCAAAGACCCGAGATCGACCCCCTCGAGCATGACCCGGCCTTGCGTGGGGCTGAGCAGGCCGGCGAGCAATCGGAGGAATGTGGATTTCCCCGCACCGTTGGGGCCGAGCAACGCCGTGACGCGCCCGGGGGCGAACGACGCGGTCAGGCCGCGGAGCAAGGGGCGGCCCGCGGGGTACGCGAAATGCAGGTCCTGGGCGTTCAGGGACACGGGCCATGGTACGGGCCGCCGTCCGGGGCGCGCCGGACCTACCGTCGTGGTCGCATGAGCACCATCAGCACAGTCGCGGTTACCGGGGGGAGCGGGTTTGTCGGGCGGACGATCGTGCAGGACCTGGTCGCCGCGGGGTACCAGGTTCGGGTGCTGACGCGCAACCCCGAGGCGGCGCGGCGGGCGCTCCCGCGGTCGCGGGTCACGGTTCTCGCGGGCGATCTGCTCGACAGTGCGCGCGTGACGGAACTGCTCGCCTCGGCGCAGGCGTGCATCAACCTGGCGGGCATTCTCCGCGAGGTGCGCCGCCCGGGCCGGATGCAGACTTTCGAGCGGGTGCACGTGCAGGGGCCGCGGCTGCTGGTCGAGCGGTGCCGGGCGATGGGCATCCGCCGATTCGTGCACATGTCCGCGATCAACGTCCGCGACGTGGCGTGCTGCGCGTATCAGCGGACGAAGTGGGAGGGGGAACTGGCGGTGCGCGGATCGGACCTGGATTGGACGATCTTCCGTCCGGGGCTGATCCACGGGCCGGCGAGCGAGTTCGTGCGGATGATCGCGACACTCGCGAGCGGGCACGTAGCGCCGTACCTGTTCATCCCGTACTTCGGGCGCGAGGTCGAGGACACGCGCGTGCCGCTGGGCGCGGTGACGTTGGCCGACCCGATGACCCAGCCGATCGACGTGCGCGACGTCGCGCGGGCCTTCGTGGCGTCGCTGACGAACCCGGCGACGGTGGGGGAGGTCTACAACCTGGTGGGGAGCGAGGTGCTGCCGATGCCCGACGTGCTGCGGCACATTCGCGACCATGCCCCGGGAACGAATCACGACCTGGAGCCGCATGCGATGCCAGCCGGTCCGGCGGCGTGCGCCGCGATGGCCGCCGAGTTCATCGGGGTGGGATCGTGGCTGCCCTTTGATGAGGGGATGGCCCGGATGGCGGCGGAAGACACGACGGCCTCGCACGACAAGGTGCGGGCCGACCTGGGGCTGGAGTTTCGCCCGTTCCGGGCGGCGTTCAAGGAGTACGCGGCGAGCCTGGCCTGACCGGCGTTACGCCGGGCGGATCGGGGTGGCCCGACCGAAGGCGCCGGCGGGCCTGGCCGTCGGGGGCGTCGCGGGCGTCAAGCGCAGGTTTTCGTGGTGCGTGGCCGGCGCCGTCGCGGGCGTCGTCCGCTGTTGCCGCAGGGAATCGATCGAGCGATCGAGTTTGTTCAGGATGTTCTTGACCTGATTGAAAGTCTTCTCGGACGGTCCCATGGCAGCCCTCCTTGGCGAGCAGTGCCCGGGGCATCGGGTGTTCTCGGATCGGACTTGGGTGCGTGGTCCATCCCACGGGCGTGTCGCGGGAACATGGTCCGGTTGTACCGTCTGGTGAAGGACGGCGAACCCGACGCGACGCCGCGCGGTATTCTGCACACCCCATGCGCCTCGCCCTTGAGCACGTCCGCAAGCAGTTCTCCGGCGTGATCGCGCTCGAGGATGTAACGCTCGAAGTTCCCGAGGGGGCTTGCCTCGCGGTGCTCGGCCCCTCGGGGTGCGGCAAGAGCACTCTGCTCCGCATCGTCGCCGGGCTGGAGGAACCAACCGCCGGTCGGGTGATGCTGGACGACCGGGACATGACGCAGGCCAGCCCCGCCTCGCGCGGCGTGGGCCTGGTGGTGCAGGACGCCGGGCTGTATCCGCACCTGACCCTGCGAGAATGTCTCGCGGCGGCGGGGCGTGGCGGCCGTGACGAGGTCGACCGGGCCGTCGGCGAGGTCGCCGGGGCTTTGGGGCTTGCCGAGGTGCTCCAACGCCGTCCGGGCGAAGTATCGGGCGGACAGCGCCGGCGGGCGGCCTTGGCGCGCGAACTGATCCGCCGGCCCGGGGTGCTTCTCCTCGATGAGCCGTGCGCGAGCCTGGACCCGGAGTCGGCCCGCGACGCCCGCGCCGTGATCATGCGTGTCCGCGCGGAACTCGGGTGCACGGTGATCCTCGCGACGCACGATCAGGACGAGGCCTTCGCCATGGCGGACAGCCTGGCGGTCATGCGGGCGGGGCGGATCGAGCAGGTCGGCCCGCCGAGGGAGGTGCATCTTCGCCCCACGACGAGGTTCGTGGGAGGATTTCTCGGCCGGCCGCCGATGTGTTTTCTACGCGGCCGTGTCGAGGCCGGACCGCCCGCGCGATTTCACCCGTCCGGGGTTCTGGGACCGATCGACCTTGGGTCGGTGCGGGGGCCCGGGGCGGGCACGCTCCCCGGGCGCGAGGTGGTGCTGGGGATTCGCCCCGGGCAGGTGACGCTGGCGGACCATGGGCCGAGGATGTTGAACGTAGTTCGTGTCGAACGTCTGGTGGATCGGACGGACGTGTACCTGGACGCGGGCGAGGGCACGATCACCGCGAGCACGCTCCGAGACGGCGACGAGGTCCGCGGTACGTACTCGGTCGGTGTTGATTCGCGCGGCGCGGTACTCTTCGAGGATTCGCCCGAAGGGCGACGGATCGACGTGGAACTGGACGCATGATCACCCGACTGTTCATGGCCGCCGTGGTGGTGCTCGCGACATGGTCGGTGTCGGTGCAAGGGCAATCCACGCCGACGCCGCCCGTGCCGGCGATGCGGCTGGTGTTGGCGGAGGATCTGGACTGCGAGGCCGCGGTGGCCGAGTTTGAGGCCGCGTTGCGTGAGGCCAGGGCGCAGCGTGTGGGGCTGCTGGTCGTCGAGTTGGGTGGGAACGAATCACGGCTCGATCTCGTGAACCGCATGGGGGCCGTGCTGCGGGATGTCGAACTCCCGACGGTCGCGTGGCTCGACGGGGGCGAGGACCAACGCGTCGGCCCCGGGCAGGCGGCCTTGGCGCTGTTCGCCCAGCGCGTGCTGGTGCGCGATCGCCTGGTCATCGCCGGATCGGCGCGGAATGAGTCGGAACTGCTGGTCGAATCGCCCCCGCCGTGGGATGTGATCGTGGACGAACTGCACGATCGGCTATTGGCCCGGCTGGACCCGCGTGCCGCGAAGTTGGCCTGGCCCCTGGTCGGCCGCCTTGGCACGGGGTTTATCGTGACGGGCGAAGGGGCGTCCCGCGTCGAGATCGCCGAAGTAATCCCGCCCGCGGGCCGATCGATCACGCGCGACGTGGACGGTCGCGTGGCCCTTTCGATGACGGCGAAGGACATGCACGAAGTGGGTGTGGCGGAGGCGGTGCTCCGGGACTGGTCGGCGGCGAGCAAGCACCTGAAGGTGGGGCCGCGCGTGATTACTCGCCAGATCGACGTGAGCGCCACCCGCACGCGGGCCGAAGCCGAACGGTCGCTGACGCGGATTGGTGATCAGACTCAGGCGGCCGAGCGCGCGCTCGATCTGCCCGACCCGTCGCGCCGGAGCGTGGCCCCCAGCCGCTACCGGGAGGCGGCGGGGCGAGCCCGGCGATCGCTCGACGAGGCCGAATCGGCCTTGGACGCGCTCGAAGCCGCGCTGGTCCGCGTGCCCGAAGTGATGCGAACCCCCGCGCCCGGGCAGGGCCGGCTCGATCGTCCCTCGGGGTACGCGACGAAGTGGCGGTCGCTGATCCGAGGCCACCGATCGGACCATGCCCGGCTCGACACCAAGGCCCGGCTTTTCGCGGCGCAATAACGTACCATCGCGGGGCGAAAACTTCCCCGCCGAGGAGCCGAGCATGCCCGCCCGATCCAAGCGCCGCGTGCGGACGAAGGCCCGTCCGCGCCAGGCCCCCGCCCTTCCGCCGCCCAACGTGGTCTTGATCGATGCCAGGAAGATCGCCGCGACGCGGGAACTCTTCTGGCACAACGTCGTGCGGGAGTTCCTGATGAGCCTCTCGGTGATGTGGGCTCAGCGGTCGGAGCACGACGAGGGCACGGCCGAGGGCGAGGCGGCGGCGGAGGACGTCTTCGACGGGCGCATCGCGATCATCACGACGCAAGGCGCGCGGATCGCGGTGGGGGCGGTCTATCCGCTCTTCGCGTGCAGCCTGTCTGACACGGCCGACGACCGCACGCTCTCGACCGAGGTGGAATGCACGGTGTTCCAGATCGAAACGCCCGAGGGGCAGGCCTTCACGCTGCCGCTGCACGAGATCCGGGCGTTTCACTCGCTCTCGGCCGGGCTGATGGAACAGATCAAGAGCGCCGCGCAGGAGTCACAGGCCGAGGGACAGAACGGCGAGGACATGCCCTTCGGGTTCGCCGCCTTCACGAGCCTGGCCAAGGCCCGCCGGGGCGGTCAGCCGGAGTTCGCCCAGGAGACGATCATCGGTCCGGGGCTGTAGGGCGACCCGAACCCAGACCGACAAGCCGCCGTAGTATCGATTCGCAAGCGAGAGGAGGGCGTGCATGCGGACCCTGGTCGCAATTCCGGTCTATAACGAAGCGAAATACGTGCGCGGCGTGCTGGAACGCGTGCTGACGGTCACCCCCCACGTGCTCGTGGTGGACGACGGCTCAACCGACGGCACCGCGCGCCTCTTGCCCGAGTACCCCGTCGAGATCCTTCGTCACGTGAACAACCGCGGGTATGGGTCGTCGATGCGCGATGCGTTCCGATTCGCCGTCGCCGAGAAGTTCGATTGGCTGATCACGATGGACTGCGACGATCAGCACGAGCCCGCGGCCATCCCGGAGTTCCTCGAGGCCGCCGCCGAGAACACGCACGATGTCATCAGCGGCTCGCGGTACCTGCGCGCCGCGAGCGCCCAGGACCGTCCGCCCGCCGACCGGCGCGCCATCAACCAGACCATCACGGCGGAACTCAACTGCCGGCTTTCGCGATGCCTGGGCACGCTCCTGACCGACTCGTTCTGCGGGTTCAAGGCCTATCGCGTGTCGGCCCTGCGGTCGTTGCGACCGACGGTGCGGGGCTACGCCTTCCCGATGCAGTTCTGGGCGCAGGCGGCGGCGCAGCGGCTGCGCGTGCGTGAGTTGCCGGTGCGGCTGATTTACAATGATCCGACGCGGACCTTTGGCGGGGTGCTCGACGACGCCGAGAAACGACTGGCGCACTACCGTCACGTGCTGCACCGCGAGTTGCGCCGCCGGGCGGACCGTCTCCCCCGGGCCGCGCTCCTGGGCATCGACGACGACGGGTGCGAATGCCGCTGTCCGTAGAGTACCGTGCCACGCGTTCGTTCGATTTTCCGAGTGAACCCGCGCCCGCTTCGCGCGCGCACGCCATCCGCCGCGAACTCGGCCTGCCCACCGACCGCCCGATCGTGATGTCGGGCCACCAGTCGGAGTTCTGGCATCCCGGGATTCTGGCCAAGTGGTTCGCGGCGGCGCGTCTTGCAGAACGCGCCGGAGCCGCGCCGGTGTGGCTCGAGGTCGATCAGGATTCCAATACCCCATGGCGGGTGCACTATCCGGCCGCGGGACCGGCCCGCGCGGCGTTCTCGTTCCTCTCCGGCCCCGAGCCGCCCGTGGACACGCCGACAGGGTTGCTCCCGCCATTGCGCCCGCGTGACCCGGCTAGCGCCGACCCATCGCCGGGGTTCGACTTTGCCCGCGACGGGCTGAGGGCCATGCACCGGGCGCTCGCGGCCCACGAGGACGTGCCCACGCTCGCGGCTCAGTTGGCGGCGGCTCGCGACGACCTGCTCACGCCTTTCGGCCCGTTACCGCGCACGGTGTTCGCCACAGCGCTCGCGCGAACCGTGCTCTTCGCCGAGGCGGTGGACGCGATGCGGCGCGACCCGCCGGCGTGCGTGGAGGCCTTCAACCGCGCCGCCGCGGCCCATCCGCGGGCCCGCGTGCGAGCCCTCGCGATGACGACCGCCCGCGTGGAACTGCCGCTGTGGCGGGTGCAGGCGGGACGCCCACGTGAACCGGTCTTCAGCGACGAGCTCGGGGGCATCCCGCAGGCGGAACTCGCCCCGCGGGCGCTGCTCATGACCGCCGTTGTCCGGGCTGGGGCGTGCGACCTGTTCATTCACGGCCTGGGTGGCGAGATGTACGACCTCGTCACCGAGGACTGGATGCGGGGCTGGCTCGGCTGGACCCTCGCGCCCACGGCCGTGGTATCCGCAACGTTGCACCTGCCCTTCGACACCGGCGACGTTCCCCGCCCGGAGGAGGTCGCCGCGGCCACGTGGACGGCGCACCGGGCCCGGCACGATCCGGGAATGCTGGGCGACGCGACCGGTGACGCCCGAAAGAGGGAACTCGTCGCGGCGATTGACGCGGCTGAATCGCGCCCGGAGCGTGCGGCGCTCTTCCGCGATCTTCACGCCGTCACCGCGGGCGCCCGCGCGATCTACGCTGCGGAACTTGCGGAACTCGACCGCCGCGCCGCTGAACTCCGCGTCCGTGGGGTACGCGCCGACGTGATCTTCGACCGCACGTGGGCTTTCCCGCTCTACCCGCGTGAGTTTCTCGCGAACCTGCGCGACCGAGTGGGCACGAGTGTCGACGATGGTCCGCGGTAGACCCCGCGACCCCTATCCTCTGCGGTGCGCATGCTGGCCCTGTTCATGCTTGTCGTTCTTGCCGCGTGCGGCGACCCGACGCCCGCGCCGCCCCCTCCCGCCGGCCCGCGCCTGGTCGCCCTCAGCCCCGCCGTGGCGGTCATGCTCCGCCACCTCGGGCGCGAACACGAGATCGTGGGGCGGCACGCCTCGGACCTCATCCTCGACGTGGCCGTGCCGGTTTGTGGCGATCAACACCAGATCGATTACGAGGCCCTGGTCGCCGCGCGGCCTACGCATGTGTTCACGCAATGGGGGACGCGTGATCTGCCCGAACGGCTGCGCACCCTCGCGGCGGAACGAGGCTGGGTGTTGCACGACTGCCGCCTTCTGACGCTCGACGACGTCGAGCGCGAAACGCACGAACTCGACGTGCTGCTGGTCGGCAACGCCGACGGCTCGCCCGAGGGGTACGGGGCCGTGCAACGTCTGCACGCCGCGCTCCGGCCCAGGCCCGAACTCGCCGGCGCGGGACGCGTGCTCCTGCTGGCGGGGGTCGATCCCCCCGCGGCGTTGGGGCCGGGCTCGTTTCACCACGACATGCTCGTGCGGCTCGGCGCGACGCCGGCGATTACCACCGGCGGGGTGTGGCAGGAACTGGCGCTCGAAGACGTCCGCCGAATCGCGCCCGACGTGATCGTGCTCATCCTGCCGCGCTCGGCCCGCACATTGCCGCGCGGTGAGCGTGAGGCTCCGTCGCTTGGCAAGGAGGCGATGGCCCGGCTTGGGTCGCTCCGCGCGCTCGACACGTCGGCGATTCGGCAGGGGCGCGTGGTGCTCATCGACGACCCGCTCGCCCACCTGCCCGCGACGAGTCTGACGGATGTCGCGGAGCAGATCGCGGAGGGGCTGGCGCGATTGATTCCCTGACGCCATGCTCGGCACAACGGCTCGTGGCAAAGAGCCGATCGCCGTCCGCCTGAACGAGTGTTTCGTACAAATGCGTTTGCACTCCGGAACTCCGGAACTCCGGAACTCTGGAACTCTGGAACTCCGGAACTCCGGAACTTCGGAACCTCGGAACTTCGGA
The DNA here is from genome assembly GCA_022180725.1 of Phycisphaerae bacterium. GTDB lineage: Bacteria > Planctomycetota > Phycisphaerae > Phycisphaerales > UBA1924 > RI-211. The sequence continues at coordinate 26,256 of BQMO01000016.1, read as the reverse complement.
ACTTCCTCCCTACCATCCGCCCCATGGCCGATCCCGTTCAACTTCTTGCCGAGCGATTCCGCGCCGCCATCGACAGGACCTTTCCGCAGGCCGCGGGCGCCGACCCGCTCATTACCCCATGCAAGTCCCCCGAGATCGGCGATTTTCAGAGCAATGCGGCAATGGGGCTGGGCAAGCGCGTCGGCAAGAACCCGCGCGAGGTGGCCGCGGCTCTGGTGCAGGCGGTCGATCTCGCCGGCCTGGCCGAGCCGCTCACGGACAAGTCCATCGCCGGCCCGGGGTTCATCAACATCCGCCTGCGCCCGGCCGCGCTGCGCGACGCGCTCTCGGCGATGGACACCGCCGGCCTGGGTATCGAAACCCCCGCCGACCGGCGCACGGTCGTCGTCGACCTCATGGGCGTGAATCTCGCCAAGCAGATGCACGTAGGGCACCTGCGTAGCCCGGTGATCGGGGACTGTCTCGCGCGGACCTTCGAGCGGCTGGGGCACGCCGTCATCCGCCAGAACCATGTCGGCGACTGGGGCCTGCCCATCGCGATGGTGACACGGCGGATCGCGGACCAGGCCGCCCGGGGCGTGATTTCGCTCGATTCGCTGACCCTCGATGACCTCGACGCGGCGTACAAGACGGCCCAGGCCGAGTGCGAACGCGACATCGCCGGCCTCGAAGCCGTGAAGCGCTACGGGCTTGGCCCCAAGGCCCTCGCCGAACTCGAGGAGCAGGTGAACGGGGCGACCGAATCGTTCACCGCGGCCCGGCAGACGCTGGTGAAACTCCAGGCGAAGGACCCCGCGGTCTACCGCGTCTGGCAGCGCATCTACGACGTGACGATGAAGGTCTGCCTGGACGTGTGTGCCGCGCTGCACGTCAACTGCACCGCCGAGGCCAATGCCGGGGAGAGTTCCTACGCCGACGAACTGGCGCCGATGGTGGACGACTTGGTTGCGCGCGGGGTAGCCGTGCCCGATCAGGGAGCGCTGATCGTGCGAGTCGATGCCCCCGACAAGGCCGCCGACGGCACGCCCATGTGGGAACCGATCAAGGAACCGTGCCTGGTGCGCAAGAGCGACGGGGGCTTCCTCTACGCGACCACGGACATCTGCGCCGTACGCCGACGTGTGCAGAAACTGGGCGCGCACGAGATCGTGTACGCCATCGACGCGCGGCAGAACCTGCACATCCGCCAGTTCGCCGCCGCCGCGATCAAGGCCGGGTACGCGATCCACCCGAAGACAGGGCGCCCCGCGCGGATCGCGCACGCGGCGTTCGGGGCGGTGCTGGGGGAGGACGGTCGTCCCTTCAAGACGCGCTCGGGCGAGAGCGTGAAGCTCGCCGACCTCATCGCGGAGATGTTCGCCCGCGCCGCCAACGCCGTGCAGACCCGCAGCCCCGAACTCGCCGGCGACGACGCCCGCCGCGTGGCCGAGGCCGTCGGCATCGCCGCCCTCAAGTACGGCGACCTCTCGACCGACCGCGTGAAGGACTACATGTTCGGGTTCGATCGGCTGCTCTCCTTCGAAGGCAACACCGGGCCGTACCTCCTCTACGCCTTTGTCCGCATCCGCAGCATCTTCCGCAAGGCGGCGGAGCGCGGCGTGGGCGACGGGTGGAAGGCCGCCCCTTTCGCGTGCGACCTGCCCGCCGAGAAGAACCTGGCGCTGGCCCTGCTGCGCTACCCCGGCGCGGTGCGGGGCGTAGCCGACACGCTCGAGCCGCACCGGCTGTGCCAGTATCTGTACGACCTCGCCGGCGTGTTCAGCACGTTCTTCGACCAGTGCCCGGTGCTCGCGGCGGAGACGCCCGCGCAGCGCGACGGGCGCCTGCGCCTGTGCGACCTCGCCGGGCGCGTGCTCGCCGACGGCCTGGGCGTGCTGGGCATCCCCACGGTCGAGCGGATGTAGCGTCAACGGTCAGCGGTCGCGCCGGTGGTGCTTCTTGCCCTTGTCGCGGCTCTTGCTGCGCTGGCTCCGCCGGTCGGACCCGGTCTTGAAGTTGTCCCACTTGCCGGGACCGAACCCGCCGGGCTTTGGTCCGCCGCCAAGACCGCCGCCCACCGCCGGGGGCGCGACTTTCTTGGCCTTACCCCCAGCCCGGGTTGAGGCGTCGTCGATGACCAGGTCCATCTGCCGCTTGGCCAGGTCGACATTGGCGATGCGCACGGACACGCGGTCCCCGAAGTTGAACGATCGGCCCGAACGCTGATCGACCAGCGCCCCCGTGCGGGTGTCGATCTTCCAGAAGGGCGTGAGATTCTCGCGGGTCACGTCGCCGGGCAGGTCTTCGCTCTTGATGAACCCGTCGGCGAGGTACTTGTCGAGTTGCACGAACACCCCGCGCGGGTTCACGTTCGTCACCACGCCGGAATACGACTCGCCCACGTGCTTGGAGAGCAGTTGCAGGACGAGGAAACTGCGGAGTTCGCGCTCGGCGGCCTCGGCGTTCACCTCGCGCGCCGTCGCGTGCCGACCGATCTCCACCAGATCCTCGTACGCCAGGCAATCCTTCGCCCGGAGCAGGTCCTGCCCCAGGGCCTTCTGCTCGCGCTCGCCCCGCGGACGCTTCGTGCCGTTCTCGGTCCGGCGGAGATACTCGGCCAGCGCCCGGTGCACCGTCAGGTCCGCGTAGCGGCGGATGGGGCTGGTGAAGTGCGCGTACGCCTCGCTCGCCAGGGCGAAGTGCCCGATCTGCTGCGGGCTGTATTCGGCCTTGGAGAGCGTCCGCAGCACGGCCATGTGGATCGCCCGGGCCGCGGGCGTCCCGTGCGTGGCCTTCAGCAGCCCCTGGAGTTCCTCGCGGGTCGGGTTCTTGGGCACCTTGAACCCCGCGACCATGGCCGCCCGGCGCATGCCGTCCACGTCGCCCGGCACCGGGTCGGGGTGTACGCGCCGCAACAGCGGCACGTCGAGGTTCTCGAAGACCCGCGCGAGCACCTCGTTGGCCTCGACCATGAACATCTCGATGAGTTTGTGCGTGAAGGCGTCGTCCTCGCGCTCCGCGTCGATGACGTGCCCGTGCTCGTCGTAGATGAGCACGACCTCGGGCAGGTCGAGCACGATCATGCCCCGCCGATCGCGCCGGCCCTGGATGGCCTTCGCGCAGCGGTTGAACTCGCGGAGCGTGTCGATCAACTGTTCGCTGTAGATCGGCTCGGTCTTGGCGTGTTTCCGCGCCTCGTCGAGGTTCCCGTCGATCAGCGCCTGCGCCTCGAGGTATGTCAGCCGCTTGCTGCTCTTGATCAGCGTCTGCGCTACGCCCTCCCCGCGAACTTCGCCCCGGCTGTCGTAGGTCATGAACGCCGACTTGCAGTACCGCAGCACGCGTTCCTGGAGCGAGCAGATGCCGTTGGACAACACCTCGGGCAGCATGGGGATGACGTGCCGGGGCAGGTAGCACGAGTTGCCGCGGTCGCGGGCCTCTTCGTCCAGCGGGCTGCCCCGGGGAATGAAGTGCGCCACGTCGGCGATGTGCACCCCGACCTCCCACCCGCCCCCCTCGAACTGGTCGGTGCGGCGGATGGAGATCGCGTCGTCGTAGTCCTTGGCGTCGGGCGGATCGATGGTGATGATGAAGTCGCCCGTCAGGTCGAGCCGGCCGTCGAGCGCCGCGGCGCCCCGCGCGGTGTAGTCGGCGATCTCGCGCTCATAGCGGGCCGCCGCGTCCCGGGCCTGCTGCACGCACTCGGGCGGAAACTCTCCCGGCAGGTCGTACGCCGCGATCACCGCCTGCGTCTCCACGTCGGGCCGCCCCGCCTCCCCCAGCACGCGCGTGATGACTCCCTCGGCCAGCAGGTCGCCCTCGGGCCAGAGAGTCAGTTCCACCACGACCTTGTCACCCTCTTTGGCGTTCTTGCTCGTGGCGTCGGCGACGACGATCGGCGTGGTGATCTGCCGCCCGTCGGGCTGCACAAGCCATTGCCCGCCCCGCTTCGTGAGCGTGCCGGTGTAACTGGTCGCATGCCGCTCGATGACTTCGACGATGGTGCCCGAGTACCCGTCGCCGTTGGGGGAGCGCCGGTCGGGGGCGATGCGTGCCCGCACAGTGTCGCCCGTCAGTGCCTCGCCCACGGCGTCCGCGGGGATGAAGACCGAACGCTCCTTGACCGGCTCGTCGGGCGTGACGAACCCGAACCCGCGCATGGTCTTGCGAAAGACGCCCACCACCTGCCCGCCGCGCGACGCCAGCGACGGGAGCGACACCCGCCCCTGTTCGTTCACCTCGACCTTGCCCTCGTCTTCAAGGGCGCGCAGGGCGGCGACGAACGCCGATTTCTGATCGTTCGGGATGCCCAGGTCGTCCGCGAGTTCGGGCGTGCGCCGCGGGGTGTAGGTTTCGTGGCGGAGGTGGTCGAGAATGCGGCGTTGAAAGCGGTCGTTCACGGCGGAGGATAGGTCAGGGCGCGCGGCGTACCACGCCGGGGCCGAGGGGTCAGGCGGGTGGATGGTCGCGAACGCTGGTTACGGCGTTGCCGGCGCGGGCTCGCTCGGGGCCTCGGCCTTCTTCCTGGCGGCTTCTTCCTTGGCCCGCGCCGTCGCCGACACGATCTCCGCCGCGGGGATGATCATCTTCAGCCCGGGAATGCCCTTCATCATCTCCTCCAGCCCGCCCGTGGAACCTTCCAGTTCGTCCTTGTCCGGGAGGACCGCGGAGAACAGCCCGACCGGGCGCGACTGCGCGTCGAACACCGGCACGCCAAAGTCCGACGCCACCAGCGTGATGCTCGGGAGAATTACCGACCGCGGCTTGGCCGTCACGCACGAGACTTTGCCCTCGGTGACCACATTGGCCCGATGAAAAAACTTGCCCAGTTGCGACACCACCATGAGCGCGTCGCCCGGCGCGGGCATGGCGCCGGCGGCGAAATCAACCGCGGCGTATCCCTTCTCGTCGGGGGCATCGATCTGGAACCACCCCAGCGCCAGGTCCCCGTCACGGGCGATCATCTTCGCATCGACCCCTTGCGTGTCGTCCCCGATGAGGATTTTGATGTTCGTCGGGGTGATGTTCATGCCCCCGAAGCGCGTCTGCATCTCGCCCAGCCCGATCGTGCTCGCGAGGACCAGCCCGGTCTTCTCGATCATGACCCCGGGCACCTCGGATTCCTCTTCCTGCCCCTGGGCCTTGAGGATGAACTTGATGTTCACCATCGCGAGGGCGTGCTTCTGGACGATCGTCTCGTACGCCGTGGGCTGCGCCCGGGTCGGCGAAACGCCTACCAACAAGACGCCGAGAGTCACGATCCACGCCAATCGAGCAAAGGACATGCAGACGCTCCGGTGAGGCTCGGGTGATCGAAACGCCACCCGCACACGCGCCGTCATGCCGCCTCGGCTCACAACACGCGTCCGAACGCTTCCCATCCTCTCGGCGACGTGCCGCGTTCGGAGCGTTCGGCCGCATCGTAGGCTCCGCATGCGTCCCTACCCCCGGAGCGACGCGACGTAGGCCTGCAGCACCTCGGCCACGCTCCACGCCTGCGCCGGGCACCCGCCGGCATCCTGGGGTGCTTCGCCGTCGTACACCTCCGCGATCGTGCCGATCGGCGCCCCCGCCGTACCCCGGCCCAGCAGGTCGTCGAGCACGCCGCCCAGGGCCGCCATCACGTCCGCGTCGTCGCCGCCGTGGTCGAGCAAGGCCTGCGCATACATCCCGAGCAGGTAGGGCCACGCCGTGCCGTTGTGGTACGCGCCGTCACGTTCGAACAGGCTTCCCTTGTATCGCCCGCGGTACCCCGGCGAACCCGGCGCGAGCGTCCGCACGCCGCGCGGCGTGAGGAGCCGCTCTCGCACCACGCGCAGCACCGACGCTGCTCGCTCGCGGGGCAACGCCACGTCGAGCGCCAGAGCATAAACCTGATTCGGGCGCACCTCCGCGACGCCTCGCCACCCGCCGTCCCCGTCCGGCTCCAGCCGGTCAAACAGGCAACCGGTTTCCTCGCACCAGAATCGCCGCAGGAACGACCCCTCGGCCCGGATCGCAAGGTCCAGCCATTCCTGCCCCGCGCGTCCCTTCGCCCGCCCGACCTGCTTCAGGCCGTCGATCCACAGGGCATTGATCTCCACCGCTTTGCCGAAGCGGGGCGTGAAGACCACGCCGTCGCGTGCGGCGTCCATCCACGTCAGCTGCGTGCCCGCATCGCCCGCGGCGATCAGCGCATCGTCCGGATCCATGCGGATGCCGTACTCAGTCCCACGCCGATACGCCGTCAGAATGTCCACGCACGCCGGGAGAAGGTGCGTGCGGTACCCAACGGTGTCCTCGCTCGAGGCGAGGTACGCCCCCGCGGCGTGGATGAACCACAGCGATGCGTCCGCCGTGTTGTACTGCGCCTGCCCCGTGGCGTCGTCGAAGCAGTTGGGAATCAGCCCATCCCGCCGCATCGCGGCGAAGGTCGTGAGCACGTTCAACGCCTCGGCGTGCCGCCCCGTGGTCAGCAGCAGCCCCGGCAGCGCGATCATCGTGTCGCGGCCCCAGTCGCTGAACCACGGGTACCCCGCGATGATCGACGTTCGGCGACCAAGATGGGGCATGTTGCGCACGACCACAAACTGGTCCGCCGCCACGGCGAGAGCCGCGAGCGTTTCGTCCGCCCGACGAGTCGCGGGACGCCCCGGTTTCGCGGGTTCGCGTTCACGCGGATCAGGGCGAAGCCCGGCGACCAGCGCCTGAAGCCGCGCCACCTTCGGCGCGTGCAGCCCGACGGGCATCGGCCCATCATCCATCCACGCGGCGAGGGTGTGCGTCACTTCGCCGCCGTGGTCGCCGCAGTCGCACACGAACGTGCCGGGGCAATACAGGTCTTCGCGCCCGTCCTGCCCGCGGGCCAGGTCCATCGCGTACTCGAAGTTCCACCACCAATCCGGGTGAAGCGAGAATCGCCCGGTCGTCGTGGCCAGCCGGAGGTTCCACGCCCCGGCGTAGATCGTGGCCCCGGCCTCGTCCGACGTCGTGTAGTACCGCCAGCGGTCGTCCTGCCCGCGCACCAGTTCGTGAAAATCACGCAGGCCCACCAGCGGGCGCAGTTCCAGCCATGCCCGCCCCGGGGCCTGCACGCGGTACGTCACCTCCGCCGCGTTGCGCCCGTCGGCGAGAGTCAGCGAGCGCGATACGCGGACCCCGGGGGAAGGGGCGTAGGTCCATGTCGCGCTCACCCCGTTGGTTGAGAACGCTGTCGGCGTGAGGCCATGCCGCCCCGACCAGCCCGCGAAGGCGAAGTCCGTCAGCGCATGCCGCGCGACGTGGCCCGCGGGATCCTCGACGGCCAGTGTGTCGGCGATGGCGGCCAGGGCCATGACCCGACCCACAGGCGGGGTCGTCGCGCCGATCAGCAATGCGTGATATCGCCGACGATTCCGGGCATCGGCGCATCCGAGCGCGAACCCACCCAGGCCGTTGGTCAGGAGATACTCGCGTGCCCCGTGTGTACCGTCGGGTACGACGTGATGGGTCACCAGGGTGGTCACGGGCGCAGGGTATCGCGCGGCTCAGGCGGGCGGGGGGGATGGACCGCCGCCGTCCTGCGGGCGAGGGCCGCCGCCTCCGCGTCGTCGCCGCCGTCGCTTCCGTCGCGGGCCGCCCGGTCCGTCCGGGCGATCCCCTTCAACCCCCGGCGACCCCTCGCGCGGCGTGGAATCGCCAAGGTCGTCCTCCATCGCCCCGAGCAGTTCGTCGATCTCGGCGTCACGGTTCGGAGCTGGGGTTGACGCCTGGGGTGGACGCGAACCAGGCGAGGATGGAGTTCGCCGCGGATCAGGATGACCGGGCATGCGCGGCTGGCCTGGCGGGCGCGGGCTGGCCGGTCTGGGCGGGCCGCCGCGCGGGCCGGGGCGAGCGCTCGGGCCTCCGGGGCCGCCGGGCATCATGCCCGGGGGCATGGGCCGCGACGGTGGCGCGGTGCTCGTGGGCGGCGTGAGGTTCTCCACCGGCACCGCCACCTGCTGAATCTTCCCATCCGGCCCCAGCGCGTCGAGTTCGACCAGCACCAGTTGCGTCAGAATCTGCCCGTCGAGCACGAGGCCGTCGCCCTCGGGCGTGCCCACGCGCGTCTTTTTCCGCGGCAGACGCTTGCGGAGTTCCTCGTACGTCGAGTCCTCGTACCGCAGGCAGCACATCAGCCGCCCGCACCGGCCGGAGATCTTCAGCGGGTCGAGCGTGGCCTTCTGCACCTTGGCGGACTTCATCGAGACGGGCTTGAGGACCTTGAGGAAGTTCTTGCAGCAGCAGTACTGCCCGCACTTCTCGTAGTCCGCGGTGATGCGGGCCTCGTCGCGTGCCCCCACGTGCTTGAGGTCGACGCGGACGCGGAACGCGTGCCCGAGTTCGCGGGCCAGGTCGCGCAGTTCGACACGCTCCTCGGAGAGGTAGAACACGGTGACCGACTCGCCGCCCAGGATCGGCTCGACGTCGACGATCTTCGCCGCGAGTCTCAGCCGCTCCGCGATCGCGCGGGCCCGCAGGCGGAGTTCGTGCCGCGATTGTTCGATCGCCGCCTGCGCGTCGAGGTCTTCCTTGGTCGCCACGCGCAGGGCGCGTCCCTCGGTGTAGAACGGGTAATCGCGCCCGCCGGAGTTCTCGATGTACCGGAGCATCTCCTGCCGCGACACGCTCTTGGAGCACCCCGCGTTGGGGCAGGTGCTCGTGAGCATCTCGCCGATCTCGGTGCCGCGAAACGTGCGCACGACGATCTTGCTCCCGCATCCGGGCTTGATGTCGCCCGCGTACGGAAACTCCCCGACGTACTTGAGTGCGCCGAAGCGGACGACCAGCGACTTGGGCGCCTTCAGCGCCGCGTACGCCGCGCGGTCCTCCTCCTCGAGCATGGCCTTCACGTCGGCCTCGAACTGGGGGAGGGGAACGATCGTCATGGTGATGCCGCGGCCTACGGACGCCCGAGCGCGCGGGCGCGGGCCTCGGTGAAGAGGGTGGGAAGGGACAGCGTCTGCACGTGCTGGACGCCGTTGCGGGTGTCGGTCTTGTAGATGGACACGGTCTCGGCCCGTTCATCGAGCACCAGGAGCACGTCGTCGTTGCCCCCGTCCGCTGTCATGACCGTGACCACTCCGCTGCGGGCGACCATCTCCGCCCGCGCCTCGCCCGGCCAGTCCGCCACGCGCACGCCCTGCACCAGCGCGAGCAGCCCCAGCGCGATGGCGCTGGCCCAGAGCATCGTGGTGTTGCGTGGAGCATTCATCGTGTGATTCCTACCGCCCCGGGGTCGCCCGGCTGTCGGCCGAGAGACTCCGATACCCCACCCCCGTCATCGTCTGCCGCGACGCGTCCCACTTCATCGCCACCACTTCCTGGTTCGACGTGTCCACGACGTAGACCACCGACGACCCGCCGGAACTGATCTTCCCCGCGACCATCGTGTACTCGCCCCGCGCCCGCCCGGGCGGCTGGGCCTCGTGCCCGGCCCCGGCGGGGGTCACCAGGCTCAGCCCGATGAGCACCGCGAGCAGGACCACGTTCGCCGCGACCAGGCCGCCTCGACCCTTCGGGAGTTTCCACCACCGCTCGCGTTGTTCCATCGGGACGCCTCCGGCGATTCACGCGGGTTCAGTCCTGGTGCCCGCGCTTGGTCGGGATGGCGTTCGCGAACACCACCAGCGCGATCATCGCGATCATGATCAGGAAACTCATGATCGCCGGGGGGTCGTCGGGTTTCACCGGCGTCGGCGGGCTGGGGGCGCCCACCTGCGGACCCTGGGCCATGGCCACGCCGGCCAGCCCAAGGCTCGCCGTCGCCCAGACGGCTCGTGACACAACCCGCCGTGCTGTATTCAGGAACTGCTGCATGGCGAACAGTTTAGCACAACTCCGACCCGCCCGCCCATGCCCTACCCCGGGCCGGCCAGGCGGTCGAACGCGGGCAACGGAGGCAACTCCGCGTGGGCGAACGACCCCGCCGTGATGCCGACATGCGGTCCCCGTGTCCCACGCCCGGGTTCCGGTGTGGCCAGCGGGCCGGCAAGCCGTGCGAACGCCGACGGGCTGAGGTCCACCGTGCGCCACTTCGGGCTGCGCGTGCGCATGGCCCCGCGGTAGTCGCGCAGACGCACGCACTTGATCGCGTACCACCGCGACCCATCCACGAAAATCTCCTCGAAGAGCGCGTCGGGGGGGAGTTCATCGCACCAGTACACGAACACGAACGCGGCCTCGAACGCCGGACCGAACAGCGTCTCCCACCGTGCGAGCGATTCCACGTCATCCTGCGTCACCCAGCACTCCAACCGTCCCGCGCTGGGCGTCGAGACCGCCGGCGAACTCGGGTCGCGCGCGCCCAGCACCCGCCCGCGCCGGGGCACGATCCGCCGCCCCTTCACCTCCACCAGCAGGTTCGCCCCTTCCCCGTAGATCACCAGGTCGAAACTCTTCAGGGACCCCGCGCCGTCCGAGATCGGCCCGAGCGCGCCCGCCGGGAGCAGCGCCTTGCGGGCTTCGTCCACCGCCACGTACGGAATCCGCCGTGCACGCAGGTACGCCTCGAAGGCATGCTCGTAATGGTGGCGACGCTGCATGACCCCGCCCCCTCCTCGGTCGCGGGCTATTTCCGCCGATCCGCTTCGACGAGTTTGTCCATGAGGTACGTCTCGGCCTGGCGGTACGCCGCGATCGCCTCGCCCAGGCGCGTGGAGAGCATCCCCAGGTCGGGCACGCCCCCGGCCCCCGCCGCGTGCAGCGCCGCCGCCGCCTGCATCGCCTCGCTCGCCGCCCGAAGGTCGCTGGCCGCCTCCGCGTACGACCGCGTCGCGTCGTACAGCACCTGGCTGGACAGTTCCTTGGTCGAGGGCTGGTGCAGCAGGCGCCACGGCTGGCTCCGCACCTCGATCGCCGTCAGTTTCAACTGGTCCGACATCAGCCGCAGGTTCGCCAGCGTCCGCCGCAGGTTGGGCGTCTGCTCGCCCACCAGCGCGCTCACGCGGCTGACCGCGTCGGAGAACACCCCCAGCGCGTCCTTCCCCTCGCGCAACGCGACATTGACCGACTCGATCGTGTCGCTGTCGATCTTCGCCGCCGCTCGCTCCAGGCTGGCCACCGTGGCGTCGATCCGGCTGCGGTTGTCGTCGATGAGCGACCGGATGGCGGCGATGGTGGTGCGGGCGTCGTCGAGGGTCAGTTCGGCCTTGGCGAGCAGCGGCTCGAGCCGCGCCGACGCCCGATCGACGTTCGCCGTCGTCGAATCGATCCGCGCCGACCATTCGTCGAGTTTCGCCCGCAACTGCGCCAGCACCGCCTGCGCGTCGTCCATCCCCTGGTCCACCTTCGGCCCGCTGCGCTCGACGATCGCCGCCACGTTCTGCATCGTCGCCTCGATCGACGTGATCGCCTCGCGCACCTGCCGCGACTGCTCCGGTCCGAACCCCGCGTCGGCGAGGAACGCCGGCGGGGCCGTCACGCCCGCGATCACCGCGCCGTCGGCCAGCCTCGAACCTGTCGCCCCGGGGTCGGTGATGTTGATGCTCGACAGGGTCCCCAGCAGGGGCTTCTCCAGCAGCACCACCGCCGACTCGTGCAGCGCCAGGTCCGACCGTACCTCAACGCGCACGTCGACCGCGCGCGGACGCGCGTCGGCGCCCGTGTCAAAACCCACGTCGAGCACCCGACCGATCTCCTGCCCCCCCAGCAGCACCGTGCTCCCGTGCTTCAACCCCGAGGCCCCCGACGCGATCGGGAACCGCACCGTGAACGACATGGTGGACTCGAACGACGAGCGGTCGGCGAGCATGAACGACGCCCACACCGCCAGCACCACCCCCGCGAGCACAAACACCCCGGCCAGAAAGTTGTTCCGCGCGTTCGTCATGGCTCGCGCAGGGTACCGCGCCGCCCCGCGCTCCGCTTACCGCGTAGGCGTCAGGCTCGGCATGCTCGCCACCGACGGACCGTCCCCCAGCAGGGTCCGCTGCAACAGCCCCGCGTCCTTCCGGTCCGTGATCGGGCCTTCCGCGTCCCCCCGCAGAAACTGCCGGATCAGCCGCTCCGCCTCGGGCAGTTCGCCCGTCCGATCCTCGGGCGTCCGCCGAAGCGCGTCGAACCATTCCCGCGTCTCCACCCGCAGCATCCGCCCCTTGTCCAGCATCGCCATGCGGTCGGCGATGGTGAACGCGCTATCCATCTCGTGCGTCACCACCACGCTCGTCACACCCAGCTTCTTCGACAGGTCCACGATCAGCCGGTCGATCTGAGCACTGGTCACCGGGTCCAGCCCCGCGCTCGGTTCGTCGTAGAACAGGATCTGCGGGTCCAGCGCCAGCGCCCGGGCCAGCCCCGCACGCTTTTTCATCCCCCCCGAGATCTGCGACGGGTACTTGTCCCCGTGCTCCAGCAGCCCCACCAGTTCCAGCTTGATCTTCACCTGGATGTCGATGATCGCCGGGTCCAGGTCCGTGTGCTCGCGGATGGGCAACGCCACGTTCTCGTAGATCGTCATCGAGTTGAAGAGCGCCCCGGACTGGAAAAGGATTCCCAGCCGGCGGCGCACGTCGTCCCGTGCGTCGCCCCGCAGCCCGCGGATCGACCGCCCGAACAGTTTCACGTCCCCCGCGTCCGGCTCGAACGACCCGATGATCAGCCGAAGCAGCGTCGACTTCCCCGACCCGCTCCCGCCCATGATCACCATCGTCTCGCCGGGATGTACATCCAGCGTTACCCCGTCGAGCACCGTCCGCCCGTCGAACCGCTTCACCACTTCGCGGCAGTCGATCACGGCGGTGGGGGCGGCGTCGCTCACAACACCATGATATCGGCCGGCGCCACCGCCGGGAGCGTCACTCCGGCACGCCGTCATACCGCAAAAACTCGTCCACGTCCTTCTGCGTCGGCGTGCTCTCGCGCCACGCCGCGGCGTACAGCCCCGCCAGCGTCATCGCCCCGTCCGCCAGCCGCTCCTCGATGAACGCCTTCCCCGACTCGCGTTCAAACTCCCCGGCCTTGTGCAACTGGTACAGCGGCTCCATCTGCGCAAAACTCCGCTCCAACTCGCTCAACACCGCCTCCCACGCCGCCGAGGCTCCGGTCGGAGAGGTCTCACGCTCCTCGAACTTGCACTTCGGGCGGACGTCGTCCGCCGTGATGCGGTGCGCCCGGATCACCCCCCCGTCGATGTACGAATGGATGCCGTTGTCCGTTGAATACCCCTTCGGGTTCTCCCCCACCCAGCCGTGGTGGTGAATGGTCGTGTGCAGGGGCTGGGCGGCGTCGCCCACGTAGTGCGCCATGATGCCCATCGAATACCGCACGCTCGCCCTCGCCATCTCCAACTGGTGCGCCCGCGCGGGGTCGTCCAGCCGCTCCAGCACCCGAACCACCCGCATCGCCGAGACGATCTTCCCGTAGTTCTCCAGCGTCGCGTGCGGCAGAAAGCCGGGGTACTCCTGCACCCGCGCCGGGTCACGTCGTTCATTGATCGGCTTGCCCGTGAACCCCGGCTTCTCCCGCGCCAGGCTCATCACCCGCACGAACTCGTGCCGCAGCGGCGGCACCGTTCGCAGCGTCAGCCCGAACTCCGCCAGTTGCTCGATGTCCACGTAGTGATCCGGGTTGTTCAGGTGCGTGAGTTGCGGCGTCTTGTCGCTCCGCCAGCGGTCCGGCGTCACCGCCTGGTCCGCCACCATCTTCACGCTCGTCGAATCCAGCAGCCACCCGGGCGCCTCGGTCCCCAGTTTCGCCCGCATCCCCTCCAGCGCCAGCCGCGTAATCATCCGATGCCCCGCGGCGTCCCACGCGAGCACGGGTGTCGCCGTCACGGTCATCGCCAACCAGGCGCCGATCCAACCGAATGGTCTGCGTTTCATGGTCCAAGCGTACGCGCCGCGGCCGGTTGCACCGCCGTCTGCCGTTCCGGCAGCCCACGCCGGGAAGCATCCGGGGTGGCGCAAGTCTCGGCCCCGCATGCGGTCCCGGGTTTGGTCCTGTTGGGCACAGGGTTTGCCGCCAACCTCGCTGAACACCGGGTCGGCGCGGGTCGATAATGACCCTCTCGGCCCTACACTGGGCCGACGGCCCGCTCGGCCGTGAAATCTGACAAGGAACCTCCGCATGCCCGCCGCCGGCGTTACCTACCAGCGAACCCGCGAAATGACGATCGACGAACTCCTTCTGGAGAACCGCATCGTCTTCCTCGTGGGTGAGATCAACCAAGGCTCGGCCGCCCGGGTCATGATGCAACTGCTCTACCTCGAAAACATCGGGCGGGGCAAGGACATCAACTTCTACATCAACTCGCCCGGCGGGGCCGTCGACGACACCCTCGCCCTCTACGACACCATGCGGTTCATGTCGTCCCCCGTTTCCACGTACTGCCTCGGGCGGGCGTACTCCGGGGCGGCGTTGCTCCTGACGGCCGGGACCAAGGGCAAGCGCTACATGCTCCCGCACGCCAAGGTCATGATCCACCAGCCCTACGGGGGCATCACGGGCCAGGCCGAGGACATCCGCATCCAGGCCGAGCAGATCATCAAGGCCAAGGCCGAACTCAACAAGATCATCAGCGTCTGCACCGGACAGCCCCTCGAGAACATCCAGCGCGACAGCGAACGCGACAAGTACTTCTCCGCCGAGGAAGCCGTGAAGTACGGCCTGGCCGACGAAGTCCTCACCGAGCCGCCCAAGGCCAGCACCTCCGTCCTCCCCGGCGTCCGCTAATCACGACGGCGCCCGCGGCGCCCAGAACTTTCGGGAATCTCAATCATGTCCGGCTACCTCGTCCCCATCGTCATCGAAAAATCCGCCAAGGGTGAACGCGCCTACGACATCTACTCGCGCCTTCTCAAGGACCGCATCATCTTCCTCGGCGGCCCGGTCACCGACGAGATCGCCAACCTCATCGTCGCCCAGCTCCTCTTCCTCGCCAACGAAGACCCCAAGAACGACATCCACCTCTACGTGAACTCGCCGGGCGGCTCGGTCTCCGCCGGCCTTTCGATCATCGACACCATGAAGTTCATCGCCCCCGACGTGGCGACCTACATCATCGGGCAGGCCGCCAGCATGGGTTCGGTCATCGCCGCCTGCGGCGCCAAGGGCAAGCGATACACCCTGACCAACGCCCGCAACCTGATGCACCAGCCGCTTCTGGGCGGGGTCATGGAGGGCCAGGCCACCGACATCGAGATCGAGGCCCGCGAGATGCTCCGCATCCGCGACCGCCTCTACAGCATCTACGCCCAGGCCACCAACCAGCCCATCGACCGCATCGCCAAGGACTGCGACCGCAACAAGTGGCTCGACGAGCAGGAAATGCTCGACTATGGGCTGGTCGACAAGGTCCTCACCAAGATGCCCATCATCCGCACGGCCACCCAGCCCGACAGCGACGGCTGATCCCGCGGACCTACCCTCGCCTATGCGCGCGTGGCTGACTCTCGGGGTACTGCTGGTGCCGGTCCTTTCCGCTTGTACGGTGGGTGGGCAGCGATCGGCCTCCGCCGAGAACGACCGCCTCCGCCGTCAGATCATCGATCTTGAAGCACAAGCCGCCGCCGCCCGCGGCGAGCGCGACGAACTGGCGCACAAACTCCGAGAGACGCTCCGCGCCGGCGCCGTCCCCGCCGCGGACGCCGTCGAGGCTCTCCCCGTCGCCACGCGCATCGTCATCGACGCCATGTCGGGGCTGGACCCTGCTGATCGTGCTCTGCCCGCGACCCACGTCGCCGTCGCATTCCGCCCGCTCGACGGCCGAGGCAGGTTCGTGCAGATCGCGGGGTCCGCGTTGATCGAGGTAGTCGCCCTGCCCGCGGACATCCGCGCGGGCAGCGAGGGCGAGCCTGCCCGCCTCGCCGTGTTCACCTGCACACCCATGCAGCTCCGCGACGCCTACCGCGAAGGATTGGGCGGCGCCCGTTACGAGTTCTCCCTCCCGCTATCCCAACCTCTCGTCCGTTCATCGGGAGGAACGCCGACACTTGTCCTCCGCGTGGAACTGACCGACGGCCTGATGCGGGCTGTACATCGGGCCGAGCGCACCATCCCCGGCGGTCAATAACCGTGCATTCAGGGGACGTGAATCGTGCGCGCGTTCCCGGGCGTTCTTGCCCATGATTCACGTCGTGCATGCCATTACCCACTGACCAACCAGGCCCCGCGCGAGACCTGGCCGACGCGGCGGCAAGGGTCGCTCGGGGTGATCGCGAAGCGTTCGAGGTGATCCACCGTCGGCTCGACCCCGGCCTCCGCCGGCTATTGGCCCGTCGAACCAGCGATGCCACCCTCATCGACGACCTCCTCCAACGCACCTGGGCGGGCGTCTGGGAGGCTTGCCGGGCTGGTCGATACGACCCGGCCAGGTCCGCGATCTCGACCTTCGTGTACGCCGTCGCGTCGAACACCTGGCTGCGCCACCTCCGCGGCATCAAGGCCACGGACGCCACCTCGCCCGACGAGCACGTCGACCCTGACGACCCCGCCACCGCCGACGCCGCCTCGCTCGCCGAGACGCTCGACATGGTCCGTCAGGCCCTCGATGGGCGATTCGCGGACCTGACCGAACAGGAACGCTGGATTCTCCGCATGGCCTCGGAGGGGGCCGGTGACCGAACAATCGCCTCACGGCTGGGCATCTCGCCGAGCACCGCCAACCAGGCCAAGCAGTCGGCCTTCGGAAAACTCCGGCGAATCCTCGCCCGGTTCGGCGTTCGGCCCGAGTCCGCCGAGCGCCGCGACGCGCCACGTGAATAAACAACGGGGAACACTCCGATGCGCGACGATCATCTGCTGAATCTGGTCCGCATGGCTCGCGAGGCCGACGAGTTGGAGCGGGGCATGCCCCTCGCCCTGGTCGGGGAAGTCGCGCCGCGCCGCCGTGTCTGGGCGCCGCTGCTGGCCATCGCCTCGATGGCCGCCGCCGTCACGCTCGCCTGGGTGCTCTGGCCCGCGCCGCCGCTGAATCTCCCGTCGCCACCGGCGCCCGGACCGATCGCGCTCCAGCCGATGCCGCGTACGGACATGACCGCCGACGGCGGCGCCCGTGTGATCGCCGCAAGCACGGAATCGACCATCGATGCCTGCGAACCAAGCGGACCCATGCTTTTGGCCGTTTTTCATCAGACCGACGAGCGGTGCGACTGCGTGGTGTGGCGTCCCGGGGCGTTTGTCGAGTACGACATTGCGCGCCTGGGCAGCGCCGACCTCATCCAGGCGGCGTGGGACAACCGCTGCGCCGACACCTCGGAACTGGTCCTCGTCCTCGCCATCGACGGCCCGCGCGAACTCCTCCCCGCCGACGCCGACGCCGCGCTCGAACTTGCCGCGACCCTGTCCATTCCGCGTGCCTGGTGCGGCGAAGACCCGGCGTGCTACGAAGACTCCGCCGCCGGGCTGTTTCCCTCGTCCGTCCGCGTCGTCGCCGAGACCCTCGCCCTCTCGTCGCGGTGAACGCTACCGCTCGCGCTCCCGCAGCCACCGCAGCATCATCGCCATGGCCGGGTCGCTCGGGTCGAACCGCTTCGTGCCCAGGTCCTTCCCGTCTTCGGTAAAGGTGCGGTCCCACAGGATGACCCCGTCGTACAGCCGCACGCTCTCGTCGAGGATGAACCGCGCCACCTCGTCGCCGAAGTAGCGGCTCCACCCGCGTCCCGCCTCGCCCTTGCTCCGCAGCCACACCAGCGCGTACACGGGCCGACCGTCCGTGAACCGCCGGGCCTCCGCGGCGTTGCCCGCGATGATTGCCTCCACGTCGTCGCGGTACGACGCCCGGATGGGTTTGCCCTCACGCGGGGTGAAGTAAACCTCGACCGTCAACGCCTTCAGCCAAGGCCTCGCCGCCGCCATCGTCAGGTCGTTGCTCTCCCGCAGTTTCTTCAGTTGGCCCGCGTCGTTCCACACATACGCCGGCTGGTTGGCCTGGGGGAGCGGGCCGCAGCAGTCGCTGTTCACCACGTCCGGCCGCACCCGCCGCACCACCCGGTGCAGTTCCAGCCGCTGCTCCAGTTCACGCATCGCCGTCTCACGTCCATATACAAACGGGCTGTCCTTCAGGCACTCTTCGTCGATCACCAGCAGCGCGCCGGGCGGCAGCGATTGCAGGTACCGCTCCCATCGGAGCGGGTCGTACGGGGCGCACGTCTCATGATCGCTCCGACGCCACGCCCGGTCCGTCAGGTACACCCGCTCGCACCCGGGCAGCAGCCCCCCGGGTTTGTCCGACCACAGCGTGCAATCGAACACAGGCTTCAGGCGAGAAACCAGTTTCGGTGGGTTCGAGTTCGGCGTCGGCGCACGGGGGATTGGCGCGGCAGGCGGGCGAGCCGGCGGCAAAGAAGGCGGTGGGGGGGTCGGCGCTGGTCGCGGCGGAGGGGCGCTCGGTTCGGTCGCGGCGCACCCCGCGGCCAGGCCCGCCGCCGCTCCGACAATCGCGCCGCACGCCGCACGCCGCGACATCGCTCCGCTCATGGCTCACGCTCCTCGGTTGAGAACACTCCATCCAGCCCGCACTCCGGGCATCGTGATGGGTCGTCACGTGTGGGCGGCTCGTATCCGCACTTCGGGCACATGTACGCCATCGCCGGGATGATCCATATGGCCAGCACGCCGGATATCGCCGCCAACGTGCCACCCACCGCCATGAACGCCAGGCCGCGGTACAGCGAGTGTTCCTCCCCGACCCCTTCCCATGTTGTCAGCATGTTCATGAAACCCATGCCCGAAATAAAGGCAAAGAGCACGCGCTTGATCACCAGGTACAACCCAACCGCCACGAGCACGACACTCACGACGCGCAGCGCCCACAGGACGATCACCCGCGTGCCGAGGACGTGCCGAGGCGAGAGAGGCCGCATGCTGTTCACTCCCGAACTACGACGGCAAGGGGTTCGCCGCGCACAACGCCGCGACCTCGCGCCGCACGGCCTCGCACTCCCCGGCCAGTTCGTTCTCGCCCTTCAGCCCCGCGCTCAGCACCCGGTCGATCCACCCCGCGATCGTGTCCATGTGCGACTCGTTCAGCCCGCGCGTCGTCACCGCCGGCGTCCCCAGCCGAACGCCGCTCGTCACCCGCGGCGGCCTGGGATCATCCGGGATCCCGTTCTTGTTGCAGATGATCCCCGCGCGCTCCAGCCACTTCTCCGCGTCGGCGCCCGTCAGCGCCTCGGCCCGCGCCCGCAGGTCCACCAGCATCAGGTGGTTATCCGTTCCCCCCGTCGTGCAGCGATACCCCCGCTTCATCAGCGCCCCCGAGAGTGCCTTCGCGTTCCGCACGACGCGCGAGGCGTACTCCTTGAACGACGGCTCCAGGCACTCCCCGAACGCCACCGCCTTGCTCGCGATCACGTGCATCAAGGGGCCGCCCTGCGCCCCGGGGAACACCGCCTTGTCGATCTTCTTCGCGATCTCCTCGTCATTGGTCAGGATCAGTCCGCCCCGCGGCCCGCGCAGCGTCTTGTGCGTCGTCGTCGTCACGATGTGCGCGTGCGGGAACGGGCTGGGGTGCGCCCCGCCCACGATCAGCCCCGCGATGTGCGCCACGTCCGCCATCAGCACCGCCCCGCACTCGTCCGCGATCGAACGGAACTTCGCGAAGTCGATCACCCGCGGGTACGCCGAGTACCCGCACAGCAGCATCTTCGGCCTCGCCTCCAGGCACACCCGCCGCACCGCGTCGTAATCGATCCGCTCATAGTCCGCGTGCGCCTTGTCGTAGTGCAGTGGGTAGTGCACGGGACGGAAAAACCGCCCGCTGAAGTTGATCTTCATCCCGTGGCTGAGGTGCCCCCCATCCTTGAGCACCAGGCTCGCGAAGGTGTCCCCCGGCTCCATCATCGCCATCATCGCTGCCTGGTTCGCCTGCGCCCCGCTGTGCGGCTGGACGTTCGCGAACCTCGCCCCGAACATCGCGCACGCCCGCTCCCGCGCCAGCGTCTCGAGCGCGTCGTGGTGCACGCACCCGCCGTAATACCGCGCGCCGGGATACCCCTCGGCGTACTTGTTCGTCAGGCATGTCCCCATCGCCAGCATCACCGCCGCCGAAACGTGGTTCTCGCTCGCGATCAGTTCGATCGTGCTCGCCTGCCGACCCGCCTCCAGCGCGATCAACTCGCCCACCTTCGGGTCTCGGCTGCGAAGGTACTCCAGGGTGCCCGCTACGGTCGCGTTGTGTGCCATGCCCGGAGCGTATGGCGGCTTCGCCCCCGCGCCGACTCCAACGCCCTCATGTCACGAGCAGGTACAGCAGATGCCGGTCCAACGCCAGGATGATCGCCGCCGTCAGCAGTCCCGCCGTTAGCGCCGAGAGCCACGCCCGACCGGGGTGCTCGATCCTCCACCCTCGTGCCAGCACGCACCACCACCACCACGCAATCCACCCCAGTCCGAGTAGCACGCTCGCGTAGTACGCCATGGAAAGCACGTCGTACATCCGTCCCCCGAGTGAGATGTACATCCATCCCGCCCGCGGCCCGGCGACCACCGCCGCCATGAACACCCGAAGGGCCATCACCAGCAGCAAGTACGGCCCCAGCCACGCTAGCCCGAAGATCGCTGCCCGCAGGACGTGCACCGGTCGTACCTTCGCCCGCGCCCGCGTCGCCGCGAGCACCAGCATCAGCAGCGGGAACACCAGCGAACACGCGAGCAGCGGCGCATACCCCGGTCCCCACGCCGTGTCGCGCCAGAAGGGCGCGAACGTCATCCGGATCGGCCCGAGCGACTGCCAGCGCCGCACGAACGCACCCGCCGGCGCGACCCACGCCTGCGCCGCATCAATATCAAGGAACGTACTCCACGTCCACCCGAACCGCGCGCCGAGTTCCACCCACGACACCACGCCGTTCACCGCCCACAGCGTGCCGAACACCACGGCCACCCATACCGCCAGCCGACGCGGCACCACCCAGCACTCCAGCCTCACCCGCGCCCAGAACACGGGCGGGCACAGCGCCCACAGCAGCGACCGCCACGCCGCCACCCACGTCGCCCACGCGCCCTTCGCGTGCTCCACGTGCCGTTCGTCGGCCCGGCGGTCCGCCCGCAGCACGTCCGCCCAGCGCAGCCCCAGGCCGCACTCCCAGCACGACCCCTCGAGCGGGCAGGCTTCCTCCCACTTCAGCGTCGCCGCCGAAAGGTCGTAGCCGCATCGCGGGCATGTCGGCGTCAGCGGGTCCACAAGCAACGATACCGCCGCCCATCATGGCACGATGCACCGCGATCGTTCAGTCCCGTGCGAGATGCTTGACCAGCCCGACCGCGCCCTCGGGCGTGGGCGGGGCCGACAGGTCGATGGGAAGATACACGCCCTTCTCGTGGTCGCTGTTGAGCACCACCGCGTTGGGCGGCACGAACACCACGCCCTCGGGGGCCTTCTCGTGCCCGAGGATGAACAGGTACACACCCCACCGCTCCACGAGATCCTCCAGCCCTTCCGCGTCGTACCCGCGACCCCACACCATCAGGTGGGCCGCCCCCTGCCGCGGGGCGTAGTCATCGTCCGTCAGGTCGCGCGTGAGGATCGTCGTGTCGAACCGCCCCATCGATGCCGCGGGGGGCAGGCTGTGTGCGCACAGGATGTCCCCGCGCGGCGTGTGCAGCCGCAACGCCAGCGGCATGCTCCGCACGAACTCGTCCACCGCCCCGGCCACCGCCGGCGCTTCTTCGCCGAAGACATACTCCAGCCCCGCCGAGAACGCCTCGACGCTCTTCACCCCGTCCTTGACGATCCCCGTCTTCTGCATCTGTGCGAGTTCGTGGTTCCCCAGCAGCACGTGCACGTGCGCGGGGTAGCGCGCCTTCAGCGCCGCCACGCGGGTCATCACGCGGTACGAGAAGTCCATCCCGTTCACGAGCCGGTCGCCGTGGATGATCTCGTGCAGGGTGAGGTGGCAGGGCGTGGTCCCATGCTCCGCCGGGCTTACTCCCTCGACCATGCCCGCGAGGCGGATCAGCCGCTCCAGGTGCACGGGGTTGTCGTGCAGATCGCCGGTGGCGATGAGCCGCCCCGGCGCCGCGACGGCATCGATCGAGCCTTGTCGGCACGCGGCGCCGCGATTGGCCTGGGCCCCGGCGCGCAACGCCGCCACGACGGCTTGGGCATCGCGCAGGTCGAGGGATGATCCGGCCATGCGCCCCCCGTCCGGGTCTTACGACGCCTTGCCCCCGTTGGCCGCGTCTTCGTAGATGAACCCGATCGTCGATCCGCTGCTGCTCTTGTTGTTCAGCCCGCTCTGCTCGTTGCGGTAGCGGATCTGCCCGAGGATCAGTTCCAGCCGCTCGCGCACGAACGTCATGTACGCCGGGCGGTCCTCGGGGTTGATCTCCACGCAGTGCATGATGAGTTCGTTGAGTTTCGGCGGAATCCGCGGGTTCAGGCTGATCGCCGGCGGGGCCTTGGGGATCAGCTTGTCGTCCAGCCGGTTCATCAGCGAGTCGGGCTTGGTCGACAGCGCGTTGGGCACCGTCTTCCCCGTGAGCGTGAAGTACATCGTGGCGCCCAGGTTGTACACGTCCGTCCGCTCGGTGATCGCCCGCCGGTGTACCTGCTCGGGCGCGATGTAGTCGGGCGTCCCCTGGATGCGCGGCTTGATCGTCCCGATCTCGCAACTCTGCCCCAGGTCGATGATCTTCGCCACCGGGCCGCCCGCCGACGACACCACCATGATGTTGTTCGGCTTCATGTCCGCGTGCACGTACCCGCGCGAGTGCATGTGCCGCAGCGCGTCCGCCGTCTGCAGGAAGATCGTCACCGCGTCGTCGAACGTCTTGGGGAGTTTCTTCTCCATCGAGATGCCGTCGAGCATCTCCATGACCAGGAACACGTCCGTCACGTGGATGAACATCTTCGCGTGCTTCGCGACGCGGATGATCTTGCGGATGTTCGGGTGATCGAGTTTCTGCGCAACCTTCGCTTCGTACAGGGCCTGCTGCAGAAACCGGTCGTCCTTCGAACTGCCCCGGTGCACGTGCTTGAGCGCGTAGATCTGCTTGCGCTTGGGGTCCTGCACCAGGTACACCACCGACGCCGCGCCATGCCCGAGTTCGCCGAGGACGCGCAGGCCCTCGACCTCGTCATTGGTCTTGTAATGAACCATCGCGTCCGACATCGTGGCGTGCGCCCTCTTGCCCCCGGCTCCCCAACAGGAATCATGGAATCGGCCGGAATCACTCCCCCCTGAACCCAAACGAAAGACGATCGAAGATATCGACCCGGGGGGCGGGACGATAGGCCGCGCCAACGCCGGGGGGACCGATTCGCACCTCACTAGGGGGAAGGTTTCATCGAAATTATGGGCCGCCAAACATCGGCCCGACGCCGACAACCACGCCTCGGCTCGCGCCGGGCGTTCGCTCGCCGCGACCAGCCGTCACTCACTTCGCGCTGCCCGCCGTGCTCGACTCGTGCTTCGCGAGAATCTCAAACCCCGCCCGGGCCAGGTCGAGAAACCGTGCCTCATCGACATCCTTCTCGGTGTCGATCCACGTCATCGCCATCGTGTACCATGCCCCGTCGGCCCGGCGAAGCAGCCATGCGTAACTCAGCACGCCCGGCTCCACCCCCTCCACGAATCGCACGTCGGGCCATTGCTCCGGTGACAGCCGCAGCCCCCCCTCGCCACCCGCCGCGTTGATCCGCGTCGCCTCCGCCAACGCCTCCATGCCCGGCTTCTGCTCCAACCGGCGCAGGTCCGCCCATACCCGGCACTGGTCCGCCACGCTCACGAACCACCCGACCTTGTCACCCCCGCGCGGCGTCTCCCATTCCTCCAGCCCCGCCCAGTTCGGCGTACCCGCCGCGATCCCCTCGCGCATCAGCAGTTCACGCCGCACCTCGGCCATGTTCTCCCCGTACCGCTTCAGAACGTCCGGCTTCGTATCCAACTTCAGGAACAGCATCTCCCGCACGCTCAGCACCGGGAACGTCCGCCCGAGGTACTTGCACGTCTGTTTCACATACGCCTCGATCTCGTCCCGCCCGGCGGTGTGGAACAGGTGATCCGTCGCTGTCGAGTCGTTCCCCGCCGCGCTCCGCCGTGCTACCTCGCGCATGGGCAGTGTCGTCCCCGCGGCCAGCGTCGCCGTCGGCCCGCCGGGAATGCACTTCCACTCGTCACGGATCGTGATGGCGTCGTCCCACCCCGCCTTGCCGTCGGCCACGCGCTGCGCCACCACCGCCAGCGCCCACAGCCGGTACGCCGTGCTCACCGAATCCGCGTCGCGCTCGGTGATCTCGTACACGGGCCGCAGCCGGTACGGCCCCGTCGGCTCGGCCTCGTCCATCGGCACCAGTTCGTAACTCGCGAACGACACGTTCCCGCGCAATCGTCCGAACTCCCCGCCGTACGTCTCCCAGTCCCCCGCCGCGCACGAGTACCCCGCCTGGTCAAACTTCAGTCCGGCGATCCTCCCGGTCTTTTCGTCCAGCGCGATGAACACCGACAAAAACCGGTTCGACTGCCTTCCGTTGATGATCCCCGACAGCGTGTCCTCGTTGTCCTCCGAGTTGAGTTGCACGAGGTCCACGGTGTTGTCCCCGAACCGTGTCTTGCGGAGCGTCGTCAGCGTCGTGGTGATCTCCGTCGCGCTGTAGACCTCCAAAAACCGCGTGCTGAACCGTGCCGACAGGTCGCCGAGTGGCTCCTGCCCGTTCACGACTTTCAGCACCCACGCCAGTTGCCGCCCCACGGGCGTGTCGGGCGGATCGATCCGGTGAACCTCCTTCTTCGGCGGGGCCACGTCCGGCTCGTCCTCCTGGGCCATGGCCATCGGGCAGCACAGGCACACACACGCGAGCAAGGCGAGCATCCAGCGTGCCATGGCGATTCTCCTTGGGCCGACCGTCCCACCGTGCCCATAGACTCCCCCGCATGCGACGACGCGTGGTCATCACGGGGATCGGGGCCGTCACCCCGCTGGGCACGGGTATGGTACCGACGTGGGAACGTCTGGTTGCCGGGCGCAGCGCCCTCGGCCCGATTACCGCCCTCGACCCGTCCGGGTTCCCTTCGCGCCTGGGCGGCCAAGTGGGCGAGCTGCCCACGAAAGACCACATGCCCAAGGCCTACCGCAAGGCCATCAAGGTCATGGCGCGGGATACAGAGATCGCCGTCGTCGCGGCGCGACTCGCCGTGGACGACGCCCGCCTCTCGACGCGTTTCCATGCCGACACAAGTCAGGCTGCTCCGACCTACCCAGCCGACCGCTTCGCCTGTCAGATCGGGGCCGGGCTGATCGCCGCCGACACCGCCGAACTCGCCGCCGCCATGGCCACCGCGGTTGATCCCGCCGCGCCGCCCCAAACACGCGACCGCACCGGCGGGTTCTCTCTGCGCGCCTGGGGTACGGAAGACGGCGGCGGGGGGGGCATGAACAACCTCCCGCCTCTCTGGATGCTCAAGTACCTCCCCAACATGCTCGCCTGCCACGTCTCCATCATCCACGGGTGCGAAGGCCCCTCAAACACGCACACTTGCGGCGAGGCCAGCGGGCTGCTCTCCCTCGGCGAGTCCGCCCGCGTCATCGAGCGGGGCAACGCCGACGCCGCCATCGCCGGCGGGGCCGAATCCAAACTCAACCTCACCGGCCTCCTCCGCCTCTGCGGCGCAGGCCACCTCGCCCCGACCGACGGCCATTCAACCGGCAGTGATGTCATCCGCCCCTTCGACCCCGCCTCGCCCGGCACGCTCATGAGCGAGGGTGGCGCGTTGCTCGTGCTCGAAGGCCAGGATGCCGCCAACGCTCGCGGGGCGCGCGTCTACGCCACGCTCGCCGGGTTCGGGGCCGCCCAATCAAGTTCCGCGGCCTTGCATCGGGGATCAGGCACCGACGCGTCCGCCAAGGCGCTCGCCTCCGCCATTCGTTCCGCGCTCCGCGACGCCGCCCTCACATCCGCCGACATTGACGCCGTCGTGCCGCAGGGCTGCGGCGTGCCGGCCTTCGACCGCGCCGAGGCCGACGCCCTCGCCGAAGTCTTCGGCCTGCGCCTCGCCAGCCTCCCCGCCGTCACCCTCACCCCCTTCATGGGCAACCTCTACGCCGGGCATGCCTCCGTCCAGGCCGCCGTCGCCGCCTGGTGCCTGCACACACAAACCCTCCCCGCCCGCCTGCACGCCGGCACGCCCGCGAAGGTCCGGGCCGAACAGGTCGCGTCCGCCCCTGCGTCCCTCCGCGCCGTGCTCGTCACGTGCCAATCCATCGCGGGCCAATGCGCGGCGATGGTGGTGACGCGGCCTGAATGACAGGCGGCCGCGGCCTTCCTTGACACTCCCCCCCAACCCCCCAACCCTATCCCATGGGGAC
Organism: Phycisphaerae bacterium; assembly: GCA_022180725.1. Taxonomy (GTDB): domain Bacteria; phylum Planctomycetota; class Phycisphaerae; order Phycisphaerales; family UBA1924; genus RI-211. The sequence goes on along the minus strand of BQMO01000016.1, from coordinate 36 downwards.
CGTGACCACCGCCAAACGTTCAGCCGCCGGCCCGGG
>BQMO01000015.1 GCA_022180725.1 Phycisphaerae bacterium | reverse complement strand
GGTGAGTAAAAAGTCATCATACGTTGCGAGAGGCGGGTGCGTGTGGGCGCCGTGACTGGTAGAGATCGCTAGGTGGCGGACGCAGTGGAATGGGCGAGTGCTCATACAAGGTGCGAGCGGGTGCTGTCGGGCGGTGCGACCCCACGGGGTACTGGGGGAGGGGGGGGGTGGTTGTGGGGGGATATTCTGTCGCTATGGGTACTCCCGGCACGAGATGGCGCTTCGTATATGTGGCGATTCTCGTTGCATCCCTCTTGGGGCAGCGACTCGTATTGGCACAGTCTCGTGATCAGATTCAAGCATGGGTCCTTGAACGTGCCATGCTCGGCGAACAGATCGGCCACGCACTTGCGATCGAGGCGCGGTGGGACGTGAACCTGCGAATCCCCATGGACCCTGCAACCGCCGCAGCGGTCGCTCGCGATCTTTCCGCGTATCCCGACCATCCACTCAAGGGTCAACAGCAGAAGGTCCGTGACGCCGCCGACAAGGGCATCGACACCCATCGCTATCTCGCCGCTGCTGACGGCCGATGGCGCATCGCCAAGCACGACCCAAGCCCGGACGGCGCGAGTTGGCAGAGCGGCGGGAGAGTTGGCGATGATGCATGGATTTGGTACGACACGGAAGTAACCGTTGTGGATGCGGCGAGGCCGCCACTCGGCCGCGACTACGCCGACATGAGGTACGAGTACCTCACTGACATGCTCGACTTCATGACCGGAGGGCTCGCGCAACTCCCGCCGCGGGCACGCTCCTGGCAGATCGTCGAGGCAACCGGGGCACGTTGGAAGGCCGAGGCGATCGTCGGTGATACGGCGGTGACATTCACGGCCGTTGGAGGTTGGGATGACTCGGTCGGTAAGGGTCTGGTTCATTCGGTGTCGAGCACCGATGGGACACGCTCTGAATATTCCGACTGGAAGGTTCATGACGGATTCTGGACAGCCGGGAAAGTCGTACACAAAACCGAGACGGGTCATCAATGGACGCTCGTGCTCCGGGAGATCGCCACGCCCACTCCGGACCGGGTCGCCGCATTGGCTCGAACGCCCACCATCGGGAAGCACGACGTGCTCGTGGCCGATGTGTCGCCGGAAACGATCGTCGACCTCCGCGGCGATGTCCCGGCCGCGGCGAGACTTGAGCCGGGAGGCGTGATCCAGTTTCGGGCCGCCGAATCTCCGCGGGAGGCCTCGCGACGGCACTTCCGCTGGGCCGGATGGGCCATCGGCGGTTCGCTTGTTGCGCTGCTCGGGGCAGGGTGGTGGTGGCGTGTTCGAGGCAGTCGCGGTGCATGATCGAAAGGAGTCAACGATGAAGACGGGTGGACAAACCATGACACTGGTGAGCGTGCTGTGCCTGGCATCGGCGCTGCTGTGGGCGGGGGAGTGTTATCAGGATTCCACGAACACCTGCTGCAACGCCATCATCAACGGACCGGACAGCGAGCCGTGCGGCGCCACAACCTGCGTCGACATTATCATCACCAACTCGACGATCAACTGGGTCGTCGCAGCGCCATCAGGCTACAAAACCACGATCGTGCAGGAGGCCCAGCAGACGTGCAAGTGGGAGAATCGAGTCTGCGTGGGCGGGGTCTGCCGACAGGGACCGACGGAAACAATCCTCTGTACGTCCTCGCGAATCGTGGCGCCTTTGACATCCTGCCCATGAGTCACGTGCCATGCTGCGATACATCACCAGCCTGTGCTGGCTCACCGCATCGGCATTCGCCATCGCGGGCTTCTCAAAGTTAATGGATTTGAACGAGTTTGAAAGTCAACTCGCAACTTGGCGGCTGCTGAACAGCCGCGCGGTGCGAGGATCGCTTGTCATCGGGTTGCCAATACTCGAAGTCGCGATGTTTGCGTGCCATAGCCTCGTGCCGGAGCGACGCGCAGCCACGGCATGGGTCATGCTCCTCATGCTTTTCGCATTCTCGGTCGCCTACACGATCGAGGCCGCCATGGGTGGTGCCCCGGCCTGCGCATGCTTTGGAATCTTGGACCATCGGGCCACATTTCAGAGTGAGGCCGCGTGGGTGATCGGGAAGAACATGCTCCTGGCAGTCCCCCCGGCCATGATGCTGGTCATGCTTCGCGCGAACGTCGAGAAGCCGAACATCATTGGGGCGAACACTCGCGGCCGCAGGGGCTTCTCGATGACCGAGGTCCTGATAGTGATCGTCGTGATCGCGGCACTCCTCGCGATTGCATTTCCGGTGATTCGCCACGTCCGGCGATCCGGCCGTGATAGTGTCACGCTCAACAACCTGCGGCAGCACGCGGGCGTGTTTCTCCTCTACTCACAGGACTATCGCGAGCAGTTTCCGTATTTCACCAAGCCGTTGCCGGGCGATTCGACATGGATCGAGGATCGGGATGGGCGAGTCTGGAAGGTGCACTACTTCAGCGCGTACTACATGTGGCCGGTGGTCATGTCGTACGGGTACTACAACGCGACAGGCTCGCGTGATGGTTTCCGCAGCCCGTTTCATGTTGAAGTGCCCGACCACTTCTGGGACTACCAGTACCCATGCACCTTCATCGCGGACCCCGCGTTCTGGAGGCCCGAGACGCGACTGATGCCGCCGGCACAGTTTCGCGCCATCCGATTGACCGACATTGCATTTCCAGCATTCAAGGTACTGATGAGCGATGATTGCTTGTGGCACGCGTCACGGCGCGGATCACCTCAGGGGGCAGGGGGATGTGTTGATGGGCACGCCGAAATCATCGCCTCGCATCGCATGTCGCCCTACTACCGACCTGGGGAAACGTCCTTTGAATATGGACGGCACGTGTCCGACAACCCGCTTCTGCACACACTCGATGGGTGTTCCGCTCGCGACTTCTCGACTCGCTGACTTGGAGCCGATCAATGAGGCATGGTCGGTAACGCGCAACTCATGCGCCACGCTTGCTTTATGCCGGGATCGAACGATCCTACGCATGCCCTTGACCAATCCCCGGTCTCAATGGTACCTTAACGCATGTCTCTGGCCCTGATTCGGCGATTCCGCCGCGGGGGCGATTGTCATCGCCGGGGGTCCACATGAGCGAGCAGCAGCCGTCGACCAATCCCCCTTCTGCAGAACTCCTCGGCGTCGAGGGCGTGGTCAAGTGGTTCGACCCGCGCAAGGGATTCGGCTTCATCATCGGCCCCGACGGCCAGGACATCTTCACCCACTACTCGGTCATTCAGGGTGACGGCTTCCGCGTGCTGAAGGACGGCGCCACCGTCAACTACGACGCCGTCAAGACCGACAAGGGCTGGAAGGCCACCCGCGCCGCCCGCGTGGAATCCATCCAGGTCACCCAGGCCGCCAAACCCACCGGCTACACCAACTCCCCGCGGCGATAAGCGTCCTCCCCGCGCGTCCCTACCCTCTCGCCGGTGCATCCGATTCTCGCTGCCAGTTTGGGGCTGCTGCTCGGCCTCGGCATTGCCGTGCTGATGACGCGCGTGCAGGTTCGCCGCTCTCTGGCCAAGGCCCGCGCCGCCGAGCGTCGCGCCCGCGCCGCCGAACGCCTCGCCGAACTCGGAGCCATGACCGGCGGCCTCGCCCACGAAATCAAAAACCCCCTCTCCACCATCGGCTTGAACGCCCAACTGATCGCCGAAGGCCTCGACGATCTCGCCGACAGCCGACCCCTCGACCCCGCCGACAAGCAACGCCTCGCACGCCGCGCCGCCGCCCTCCGACGCGAGGTCGAACGCCTCCGCGGCATCCTCACCGATTTCCTCACCTACGCCGGCGAACTCCGGCTCGACCTCAAGCCCATCGACCTCAACGAGGTTGTCGCCGACCTTGTCGAGTTTCTCTCGCCCCAGGCGCAGCAGCAAGGTGTCCGCCTGCGGGCCGACCCGGCGCCCGGGCCGATGTCGGCGAACGCCGATGCCGGGCTGATGAAGCAGGCCGTGCTCAACCTGATGCTCAACGCCCTGCAAGCCATGGCGGGCATGCCGAGCGAGGCCGCGGCTTCTCGCGAGTTGATCGTGCGTACGGCCCGCGCGTCAGACCCCGACGGCCAGGCCACGCTCCAGATTCACGTCATCGATACCGGCCCGGGTATCGCGCCCGACGTGCTGCCCAAACTCTTCACCCCCTACTTCACCACCAAGGCCGGCGGCAGCGGCCTGGGCCTCCCCACCACCCGCCGAATCGTTGAGGCCCACCAAGGACGGATCGACGTCCATTCGGAACCGGGCAAGGGCAGCGATTTCGTCATCGCGCTCCCGGCCTGATCACCAAGCCACACCCCGCGACCAGTCCGCGAACCGTGACGCTCCGTGGTCGGCACGCCCTCGGACACCCTCGCGCGCGCCAACGCGCCCCACACCCCATGCCCCCGTTCGACTTTTCCAATCAATATTCCCCCCGCCGCGCACTCACTTGCGCGTCTCCCCGCGCCCCCGCCGCGCCATTCCCGCGCGCCCATAGTGCGACTCCACCCCCTTCTTCCAGAGCCTTCCCCATGTCCGCCGCGCCCACCATCCCGCCCGTTCCACCACCCCCTCCCGGAGGGAGGGGGCCGGGGGGTGGGCCAACCCTCCACCACGAGGAAGATGCCGAATCCGCGACCCGGAGCGCGTTCTCCTCCCCCCACGAGGAAGTTGACGTGTCCGCGACCCGGAGCGCGTTCTCCTCCCCCCAAGGGGGAGGTGGCGAGTCTTCGAGCCGGAGGGGGTCCCCCTCCCACGAGGGCGGAGGGGGATCATCTCTTGATTCCCTCATCCCAGAACTCGCCCCTCACGCGCCCGCTCCCTATCCCACCTGCATCCTCGACGGCGAGGGCGGCCTCGATCTCTCCGACGAACCCGACCCGCTCGGCGAAAAACCGCCCATCTTCAATCCCCCGCCCGTCGTCGCCGTCCGCGTCCTCGAAGCCCTCAGCGATCCCGGCCTCTCCCTCCTCGCCCTCGCCCGCCGCTTCCACACCACCCTCGACGCCCTCACCCTCTGGATGGACCGCGACGACACCCGCGCGCGCCTGCACGCCATCCACGCCGCCTCCGTCCGCCGCAACCAACTCGTCGCCGACTCGCGCCTCTCCAAGGCCGTCCTCGCCTGCGAACGCATCATCGACGAGTACCTCGACGAAGAGGCCAACGACCCCATCTACCGCACCGACACCCCCGCCAAGGAGCAGCGCCGCCGCTCCCGCGAAACCGCCCGCAAGGCCGCCTGGATCCTCCTCCGCATCGCCCGCGCCTCATCACCCCCTCCCGGAGGGAGGGGGCCGGGGGGTGGGCCAATCCTCCCACAAGGCGGCGGCGGCGAGTCCACGACCCGGGGCGCGTTCTCCTCCCCCCAAGGGCGAGGCGGCGAGTCCACGAGCCGGAGCGCGTTCTCCTCCCCCCAAGGCGGCGGCGGCGAGTCCACGAGCCGGAGCGCGTTCTCCTCCCCCGAAGGGGGAGGTGGCGAGTCTTCGAGCCGGAGGGGGCTCTCCTCCCCCCAAGGCGGCGGCGGCAAGTCCACGAGCCGGAGGGGGTCCCCCTCCCACGAGGGCGGAGGGGGATCATCTCTTGATTCCCTCCTCGCCGAACTCGCGTCCGAGCACTCCGCGCCCCAGACGCCGCCCCGCGACCCGCCTTCGCGCGCCGACATTAGCGTGGCCTCGCTCCCCGACACGGCTCACACCGACGAGGCGACACACGGAACGTGCCGTTCGACGCCGGCACCGAACTCGCCCCGGACGCGCGCGCCAGCCTTGCCGGGTTCGGCCACGTGTCACGCACGCCCTCCCTAGCCACGCTGTTCGGCGGACTTCTCCACTCTTTCCTCCCTACGATGTCCCATCAAGGAGCACGCATGTCCCAGGCCGATGCGGCGTTTGCGAAGGGGTTGGAGGGCATCATCGCGGGTGAGACGACGATCTGCTCGGTGGAGCAGGGCGGGCTGTTCTACCGCGGCTACGAGATTCACGACCTGGCGAAGAACGCCACGTTCGACCAGGTGGCATTCCTGCTTCTGGAGGGCCACAAGCCCTCACCCGCCGAACTCGACCGATTCAAGGCCGAGATCCGCAAGGAGCGGCCAATCCCCCACCACGTCACCCGGTTCCTGCAGGAGACCGGCCCGGCGCTCAAGGCCGGCACCGCCGTCCCCATGGACGTGCTCCGCTCCGCCGTCTCCATCCTCGCGCACACGGACCCGGATTGCCAGAGTGTCGCCGCCGATGCCAACCTCCGGAAGGCCAAGCGCCTGCTCGCCAAGGTGCCGACGATCATCGGGCAGATGCAGAACGTCATCGACGGCCGCCCGCTCGTCGCCCCTGAAACCGGCGGCGACCCCGCCCTCGACCACGCGGCCAACCTGATGTACCTCATGTCCGGGCAGAAGCCAAGCCCCGAATACGCCCGCGTCGTGGACGTGTCCCTCATCCTCTACGCCGAGCACGACTTCAACGCCAGCACCTTCACCAGCCGCGTCATCGCCGGCACCCTCAGCGACATGCACGGCGCGGTCACCGGCGGCATCGCGGCCCTCAAAGGCCCCCTGCACGGCGGGGCCAACGAGATGGCCATGGAAATGCTCAAGGAGATCATGCACGACGTGGGAGAAAAGGGCATCGGCACCAAGGCCGTGGATGATTGGATGCAGCGGGCCTTCGACACCAAGCGCAAACTCATGGGCTTCGGGCACCGCGTCTATAAGAACGGCGACCACCGCGCCCCCATCCTCCACGCCCTCGGCCGCGCCATCGCTGAAAAGGACACCAGGAACCCCGGCGGACACGCGGCCCTTCAGTGGTTCCGCCTCGGCGAGCAGGTCCAGGCCATCATGCTCGACAAGAAGAAGATCCACCCCAACGTCGACTTTCCCTGCGGCCTTACGTACTTCACCATGGGCATCCCCGTCCCCCAATACACCCCCATCTTCGTCGCCTCGCGCGTCTCCGGGTGGTGCGCCCATGTCATGGAGCAGCACGCCAATAACCGCCTCATCCGCCCCCTCTCCGCCTACAGAGGTGAACCGCCAAGGAAGTGGAACGCCTGAGCATGGGCGCCCCAAACGACGGGCGATTCCCGGCAACATGGTTGCGGCGACGCCTGATCGCTCGTTCGGTGAACGCGATCGCTCGTCTGCACCCCGCGCTGACGGAGGCGCGGCTCATCGAAACGATCGCACGGCGGATGCCGGCGGCCTTGGCACGCATCGGGGCGCGGGGGGCGCAGTTCGCCATCTCCGTCGGCGACCGCCCGATCCGAGGCCTCGCGTTCGACGCCCCCGCGGAGTTGCCCTTCCGCGTCGCGTCGATCGCCAAACCCTGGTCGGCCATGCTCGCCCTGCGTCTGGCCCATCAGGGCCGGCTGGACCTTGACGAGCCGGTGGGTTACGTGCTTAGCGACATGCCGCCGGCGTGGCGCTTGAATGAAATCACCCCGCGGCTCCTGCTCTCACACACCGCCGGCTTCGCCGACCGCATCGGCGCCTGGCTCCCGGTGGGCACCGTCGCCGACGCGTCAGGCGTGCTGCGCGGCGACCACGGCAAGGAGTACGCCGCGGAAGCCGTCCACCCCCCGGGGCAGGTTACCTGCTACACCTCGATCGGCTTCACCGTTCTTCAACTCGCCCTCGAACGCCGATTCGGCGTCCCGTTCGCGGTGCTGATGCGTCGCGAACTCCTCGACCCGCTGGCGTTATGCGACAGCGGCTTTGAACCGTTCCCGTCACACCCGCTGGGCGAGGAGATCGCGTCCGACGGCCGGCCCGTGGCGCCAACCTGGACGCCGTGCGCGGCCTCGTCTGGGCTGTGGACGACCGCGCTGGACATGGCGAGGTTCGGGCGGGCGGTGCTCGCGTCGGCGTCGGGGAAGAGCGGGTGGATCGAGCCGGCGTTGGCGAGGCAGATGCTTATCCCGAGCGTGAGCGGGCCTGATGGGGGAGCGTTCGCGCTAGGGTTGCACGTGGTCCAGGATCCGCGCGTGTGGTGCCTTTCGCACGGGGGCGATCGACCCGGGCTGCGGGCACAGGTTCTGATCTTTCCGAACTTCGACCTGGTGTTCGCGGCGATCGTGCTGAGCGAAGCGGGGCGGAAGGTCATCCGCCCGTTGTGGGATCTGATGACGTGGCTGGCGGTGCCGCGCGGCGGACGGCCTGCTTGAGCACGTCCTTCACCCCGATCGTGCTGGCCGCCTGATGCACGCGGTCGGCCAGCCGATAGCGGAGGTTCTCACGAATCAGGGCACGGGCACGGTCATCGACGTGATCGAGGCCCTCCGAAGCATGGACCGATCGTGCAAGGATGATCCGCGCGGTGCGGTCGGGCCGCGGCGACAGGTTCATGTGGCGCTCGAGGATGCGCGCGCAGAGGGTCTGGTCCTCGACGGGGGGCAGCGAGCGAAGCATCGAATCCGGGCGGATTCGGTTGTGGATCAGCGGCTCCGGGATCACGACAGCCTCATGCCCCGCGGCGGCGAGACGGCAGTACATCTCCCAATCCTCAAACGCCACCATCGCCGGGTCGTACCCCCCCACCGCGAGCACGGCCTCTCGCCGCATCAACGCGATCGCCGACGACGCGACGTTGGCCGCGGGGAGGACCTCACGGACAAACCCGAGCGGGACGTAGGTCATGGTCGGCCGCGCGGGGTGGTCGTGGAAGCATGTCATGTGCGAAGTGACGAGCACGGCGCTGGGGTTCCGTGCCGCCGCCTCAAGGCATCGCTCGATGAAAGCCGGCGCGAGGAGATCGTCGGCGTCGAGAGGGAGAACCCACGGAGCGTCGGTGGCGGTGAGGCCGACGTTTCGCGCGGCGGCGAGCCCCTGATTGCGCTGATGGACGACGCGAACGCCTTGGCGCTCGAAGCGTGCGATGGCGTTGAGCGTCTCGGAGTCCGTGGAACCGTCGTTGACAAGGATGATCTCGTCGGGCGGGCAAGTCTGACGCCGAAGCGATTCCACCGTTGCCGGAAGCGTGCGGCCGAGGTTGAAGACGGGGATGATGGCGGCGACGCGTGTCGGCGATCGCGCCACGAGCGAAGAAGGGGCGGACGGAGCGTGTGCCAGAGCGTCCAGGTGCCGCGCTGCGATGGACGCCGGTTCGCACATGGCGCGCACCTGCGTGGCGGCGTGCTCGCCGAGCCGACGGCGGAGGGCGAGGTCGGCGAGGGCCAGCCGGAGCGCCTCGGCGAGGGCCGGCGCGTCGTTCGGTGGGACGAGCAGGCCGCTGACGCCGTGCTCGATCATCTCGGCCATGCCGCCGGCGTTGGACGCGATAATGCACGCGCCCATCGCCATCGCCTCAAGGCAGGCATTCGGGTAGTTGTCCCAGATGGCCGGGAAACAGCAGAGAGTGGCCTTGCGGATGTAATCGGCCAGCACCTCGCGGGGTTGATTGTCCTCGAAGATGAACCGAGTCCGCCATTGGGGCTCGATCCGCCGCCGGAGGTGATCGCGCATGGAACGTCGGCCCGGACCGCAGTCGGTGTCAACCCCGACGATGCGCACGCGGAATTCCTCACCCGCGGCGAACAACCTCTGAGCGGCGTCGATCAGAGTCTGGATGCCTTTGCGGGTTTCAAGCCGGCCGAAGAAGAGGACTTCGAGCGCCTCGGTGGGTGGCGACGGGGTGGCAGCCGGGATGGGCGGGAGGGCGTAGGGGATGATCGCGACACGGCCCGGGTTGTCCAGGGCGGGCGTGAGGCCCTCGAACTCTCGGAGTTTGGCGACGATGGCGTGCGAGGGCGCGAAGAGCAGGTCCGCCCCGCGAAGGCACGCGGCCTCCATGGAGTTGATGAGCGCAATGTCGAGGTCGTAGTCGGGCTGCTGGTTGAGGTGTCGGAGCAGGAGAATGGGACTGTGCAGGTGGATGGCGACGCGGACCTCGGCGAAAAGTCCCGAGACACGCCGGGCCTGAAGCACGAAATAGGCGTCGGCGAAGAAATCGTTGAACTCGATGGCATCGAACTTCAGTCGGGTATGCAGATCCGCGAGGCGGCGATAAACGACGAGCGGCCGGCGGGTGCATTCGGCGGGGACCTGGTCGAGGGCGGCGGCGAAGTCGGCAGGTTCGAGAATGTGGATGTGGATGCCGGGGAACTCGAGTCCGCCGCGTTCGCGCAGGCCGGGAAGGTCGTCGATGAGCAGGTGCACCTCGTGCCCGGCCTCGCGGAGGGCGAGGGCCAGGGACGCGGTGGCCGCGCCAACCCCCCAGCCGCGGAAGGGGGCCAACTCACTGCTTACAAGGCAGACGCGCATCCGGGTAGGGTAGGAACGGCGCAAGGCGTCATGTGCCGATGCCGGCGTAGAGCGTGAGAAGTTCGTTGGCGTGATCCTGCATGGACTTGGGGGGCGTAACGCCCGATCGCAGCCGTGCGATGAGTCCCGGGTCGTTCAGGAGCCGTGAGATTGACGCGGCGAGGGCGTGGCGGTCGTTGCCGCGGAAGAGCAGGCCGTTGCGTTCGTGGGTGATGAAGTCGGGGATGCCGCCGAGGTCGGCGCCGAGGACAGGTACGCCGCACGCAAGGAACTCGAGGACGGTCTGCGGTCCGTTGTCCCACCAGACGCTGGGCACGATGCCGCAATGACGATCGCGGAGAAGGTGCGGCAGATTCTCGTATCGGTACCCATGTTCGACACTCAGGCGGGCGAGGCGCGGACGCATGGCCTGAAGGCGAGGCTCGATGGAACTGACCGCCTTGGCGGAAACAAGAAGGTCGATCCGGGCAAGGTCTGAATCGGGAAGAAGATCGAGGGCGTCGAGGAGGCAGTGAAGGCCCTTGAAATGGTTGTGGTAGCCGACAAACGCGATGCGGAACGGGTCGGGCGGCGGCATGGGCGCGGGGGGCAGGGCGAGATCGGTCATGCGCGTGCCGATGTGGAGCGTGCGGATGACCTTGGGGCGGACGCCCAAGGCGATGAACTTGCGGCGGACAAACTCGGAAACGGCGAGAACGGTGTCGCACGTGGAGAGGGCGTGGACGAAGGCACGCCGCCGGCGGGCGTAGTCGTTCTCCTCGGCCTCGGGCCACGGGTCGGGGCTGGGATCGTTGTCGAGGGGGGCGAGGTCGCTGACGGTGCTGGGCGCAGGCCTTTGCGGGGCGTCGATGGGGGCGGCAAGGTCGGCGACCGTTTCAACCGGTGCGCCGGGGAGCGGCGGTGCCGATGGCGGCGGCGCGAGAGGAGGGGACGGGACAGGCTTGGCGAAGAGGGCGAGAAGCGATGGTCGCGTTGGAGGGGACGGCGGCGCGGGCAAAAGGTCGATCGGGGGACCGGCTCGCTGGAATCGCTCGGCGACGGGGTCGAAGTCCGGAGTGCAGCCGACGCAGGCTCGGCCCGCGTCGAAGTTGCGGCAAGGCGTCATGCCCTTGTGCATGAGGTACACCTGGGGGCAGACGGTGTGGTAGTTGTGGAGGGAGAAGACGACTTTCGCGCCGGACGATCGGAGTGCGGCGAAGGACCCGGCGGACAATCCCTCGACGTTGTGCAGATGCACGATGTCAGGCCGGAAGAGGGCCACGAATCGTGACAGTTCGGCTTCCAGCGGCGGTGACGATACTTCCGCGGCCGGGTCACGGGCCTGGCAGGGGCCTGGGGAGAGGACGGGGGAGTTGATCACGTCGAAGACCTGGATGCCCTGAAAGTCGGGAAGTCGCCGGGTGCGGCAGGGGCTGATGGCGTTGTCGGGCCCGCGGGTGTAGGTTTGGCCCGAGGAGAGGTAGGCGACCTGATGGCCCTGTCGGGTGAACTCCACGGCGAGTTGGCCGCAGTAGCCGTTGACCCCCCCGCCCTCGAGGGGTCCGTCGGGGAGTCTGGCCCAGTTCACGAGAAGAATGCGCATCGGGCGATGAGTATAGAGCGTGGCGCGGAGCGCCCAGTCTGGAAGGAGACCCGCCATGGTGCTGATTCGGTGTGACCGGTGCGACAAATCGATCGAGATCGACCGGGCCGTGGTCGGCCTGAAGGTCGAATGTCCCCACTGCGGTGACATCAACGTGCTGAGGGCGGTTGCTGGAGAGTCAGGGACGCCGGATCGGGCGGCGCAGGCGGGCCTGCCGCCGGCGCGGGGGCCGGAGGTAGACGTGCTCGTGCTGCGGCCGGCGTTCTTCCGGTCGAGGCCCGTGGCGGCGCTGCTGGTGTTCGCCGCGACACTCGGGGGGCTGGTGGGCGGGGTGTTGCTCTGGGCCACGCCGTTGGGGTGGGCGAGTCTGGCGGTTGCGGGCGCGGGGTGCGTGGTGCTCGCGGTATGGAAGGTGCTGTGTCTGGGGAGCGGGATCCGGATCACGACCAAGCGGGTGATCGACGTGGAGGGGCTGCTGTCGAAGAAGACCAGCGAGGTGCTCCACACGGACATCAAGAACATCCGGGTGACGCAGACGTTCTGGAATCGCGTGATGGGGGTGGGGACGATCGTGATCTCGAGCGCGGCGGAGAACGAGGACGCGGTGGAACTGGCGGGGACGCCCCACCCGGAGCGTGCGAAGCAGACCATTGACCTGTATCGCCCTCTGTAGCCCGGGCGTGGGGCTATGCTTGGCGACTTACGCGGGAGGTTGTGACTTGGAGTGGATGAACGTGCTGCGTCGGCGAGCGTTGTGGGTCGTGGTGGGTGTGGCCGCCACGGCGCTGGGCGTAATCTCGATCACGGCGTTGCCTGCGTGGCCCGTGGTGGGCGTGGCGGTAGCGGCGGTCGCGTTGGTGCTGAACACACTGACCCGTCCCCTGACGGCTACGACCTGTCTGGGGTGCGGGCAGGACCTGGCGGCGACGCCGGGCGGGGCCCACGGACGGATCTGCCCCTCGTGCGGCGCGCTAAACCAGCGCCTTGTGGGTGATTACCCGATCGAGGACGAGCCGAAGGCCTGAACGTATGGCGAACGCTGACCGCTGAACGACTTAGTTTTTCCCGGCCTGATCCTTCATGAGTTTGTTGAACTCTTCGGCGGGCATCTCGCTGATCGTGGCCTTGTTGAGCAGCGCGTCGAGGGTTTTCTGCTCGCGGATGGTCTGGTACACCTGCGAGAGCTGGCCGGATTGCTGCAACTCGGCCCGGAGCGCCTCGGGGCGGACGTTGCGCTGGAAGGCCATCTGCGCGATGCGCTGGCTGATCTCCACGTCCTGCACCTGGATCTTGAGGTCCTCGGCGATGCGGAAGAGGATGAAGAAGGCCTTGAGGTCGCGGGAGGCGTCGGCCGCGGAGGCGGAACGCAGGGCCGCGAGGTTTTCCTCGATCTTCTGGGCATCGACGCCGCGGTGCATGAGTTCCATGCGGCGGCGGGCGAGGGTGCGTGCGGCCTGCTGGGCGGAGAGTCGCCGGGGAAGTTCGAACGTCGTCTTGTCGAGCAGGTGCTTGGCGATCTGCTGGTGCATGACGGTGAGTTGTTCGCTCTTGACGCGTTCCTCGATGCGAGCGCGGATGCGGTCCTTGAGTTGCGCCTCGCTCTCGAAGCCGTACTGGGCGACGATATCGGCCGTGGGCGCGGGGATGATGCGGTCGACCCGCTCGGCCTGGAAGGTGATGGTGAGATTGGCCCCGCGGATGCCCTCGACCTCGTGCTGCTCGGGGCCTTTGGCTTTGACGGTGATCGTCGTGCCCGGCTTGGGGGCGCCCAGTTGCTTGTCGAAGTCGTCGACCATGATGCCCAGGATCATGCCCTTGCCCTTGGCCTCGGCGAGGGGCTTCTGGATGACGGCGCCTTTGAGGTTGTAGAACTCGGTCCCCTTGTCGTCGACCATGACGGCGTGCCCGGTGATGTAATCACCCGGCTCGGCCACGTCACGCGACTCGAGCGAGCCTTCGTTGATGCAGAGTTTGCGGAGTTCGTCGTCCACCATCGCATCCGTCACATCGATGGTCGGCTTCTTTACCGCGATCCCGTCGATGGGGGGAAGATCAAACTCCGGGAGCACCTCGACCTCGACCTCGAAGGCGAAGGGCTTGCCGTCGATCAGTTCGGCCTTGTCCAGCCCCTGGGCGGTCGGAGCGCCGACCACCTTGAGTTTGTGCTCTTCGACGGCCTGGTTCACGGCCTGGGTGACCAGTTCGGTCTTGGCCTCCTTGCGGATGGATGGGCCGAAACGCTTTTCGATCAGCGCCTTGGGAACGCGGCCCTTGCGGAAGCCGGGGAGCTGGGCTTCGGTCCCGAGCATGTCGAGGGACTCGCGGAGCTTTCCCGCGATTGTCTCGGCGGGGATCTCGATGGCCATGAGTTTGGCGCAGGGGCCGGCATCTTTGATGGAAACGGTGTTAGGACGATCCGCGACAGCCGACTGCGACATGGTTCTCTCCCGGTCAAGTCAACCCGAACTGGTCGGGATATGGAAGGTGCGATACAGAAGCCCCGGCATGGGGTGAAACTGTGGGAGGGGAGTGTACGCCGAGAATGGCGTCAATCCAACACGCGATGACGGCCTGAATGTGGTAGTCTGAGGCGCAGGGCAGGCCGCCGGCGCGACCGCCAACGATGCGGGCAACAGAGGTTTTGAAGGATGAATCGTATGAGAACCTTAAAACTGGGGCAGATGGGTGCGTGGAGCGTCGTGGTGCTGGCCGGGAGCCTCCTGGCGCAGGCCCAGACATCGTCGTGGGTGGCGGTGATCGACGGGGTTGAAACTCCATGCCCCGAGATCGAGATGGGCGATCCGGCGGTGGTTCGGGCGATTCTGGACGAGGGAAAGAACCGGAATCAGGTGATGTCGCATCTTCGGCATCTGACAAAGGAGATCGGTGCGAGACTGACGGGGTCGAGCGCATTGGAAAACGCGAACAACTGGACGAAGGACCAGTTCGCGTCGTGGGGCTTGTCGAACGCGCACCTGGACAAGTGGGGCGAGATCCCGGTGCGGTTTGATCGCGGGCCTTCGTACGGGAAGGTGGTGCTGAAGCGGACGCCACGTGGGGGTGGCGAGTCGCAGTATGAGCCGATCCGCGACATGCAGTTGACGTGGCAGGCCTGGGCGGTGGGCACGGAGGGACCGGTGCGAGGTCCGGTGGTGAAGGAGCCGCAGAACGCCGAGGAGTTTCTGGCCGTCCAGCCCAAGTTGTACGGCTCGTGGGTGCTGATCAAGGCGCCGCCGGCGGTCGGGCAGCGCGGGATACGTGATCGGGTGGGGACGCGGTACCAGGTGGCGCGTGACGCGAGGCGGAAGGTGGCGGAGGGCACATCGCCGGAGAACCTGAGCATCGCGGAACGTCTGAGCCTGGAGCCGATCGCGGGGTACATCACGACGAGCAGCGACGAGCGGGTGTGGACGGGCGGGGCGCCGGGGTGGCGGAACCTGGACGCGGACGCCATTCCTCCGGGGCCGCAGGTCGTAATCCGGCGGTCGGACTACGACTTCATCAACTCGCGGGTCGCCGACGGGGAGCCCGTGGAGGCGGAGTTCGACCTGAACTGCACGTTCACGAAGGGGCCGATCCCCGTGTACAACACGATCGCGGAAATTCCCGGGACGGAGAAGCCGGACGAGGTGGTGATCATCTCGGCGCACCTGGATTCATGGAACGGCCCGGGGTCGGAAGGGTGCACGGATAACGGCACGGGTTCGAGCGTGACGTTGGAAGCGGCGCGGATTCTGATGGCGGTGGGCGCCAAGCCGAAGCGGACGATCCGGTTCATCCTGTGGACGGGCGAGGAGCAGGGGTTGCTGGGTTCGCGGGCGTATGTCGAGGCCAACCGGGAGAAGCTGGAGAAGATCTCGGCGGTCTTCGTGGACGACGGCGGGACGAACTACGAGGGCGGGATTCCCGCGGCGACCTCGCAGGTGGACTACCTGGCGGCGGCGACGGCCCCGACGAACAACCAGTTCTACAGCGAGGTGGACAAGAAGTACCTGAACGTCAACATCCGCAAGCAAGGGGAGATGCGCACCGGCGGCGGCGGGAGCGACCATCAGTCGTTCATTCAGGCCGGGGTGCCCGGCTTCTTCTGGGACGAGGTCGGACGGGCGGATTATGGCTACGGCTGGCACACGCAGAACGACACGTACGACCTGGCGATCGCGGAGTACCTGGTGCAGTCGTCAACGAACGCCGCGATTGTGGCGTATCGGCTGGCGTGCGCACCGGAGTTGCTGTCTCGCCCGCCGGCCGCGGCACGGCCTGCGCGACCGCCACAGGGACGTGGGCCAGGGGCCGGGGAACGCCCCGCCGGCGGGGCGAACTGATCCGAGAACAACGCCCCGTGAGATGGAATCCGGGGCCGTCCGAAAATAATGCAAAAATACTCAGAATCGATGGACAGTTCGTACGAGAACTTCGCTTGACAGTATGAAGGCCGTGTGCGACACTCGTACCGGTCAAATCGGGAGGCACCTCATGAGGACCTGTTTCGCACTTGTTGCCTTGCTGGCGATCACCTCGGCGGCCCAGGCCCAACCGACAATTGACTGGTACACCATCGATGGCGGCGGCGGCACCTCCGCGGGGGGCGCCTTCACGTTGAGCGGGACGATCGGGCAGCCCGACGCGGGCGTGATGTCGGGCGGGTCGTTTACGCTGAGCGGCGGGTTCTGGGTCAGCACGCCGCCCGGGGGGCCGACGTGCGACGGCGACGTGAACTGCGACGGCGCGGTGAACGGCATCGACGTGGAGATCATGGAACTGGCCGTGGGCGGCGATTTCAGTGATTTCTGCCAGCCCGATCCGGATTTCAATCAGGACGGGGCCGTGAACGGGAACGACGTCGAGGCCGTGGAACTGGTCGTCGGCGGCGCGCCCTGCCCGTAAGATACATCCAAGGCATGGTGACACAACCGCGGGCTGAATGCTCGCGGTTGTTTCTTTGGTGAGGCGCCGGCACGCCGAGCGTGGAATCGTCGCGGCCTATTCTTGCCCATGCCCACCCGCATCGCGTACGAAGGAAAGGTCGAGTACCTCCAGATTCTCGATGAGCACGGGGTGCTCGACGAGAAACTGGCCAAGGACACGCTGTCCGACGAGGACGTCGTCGAGTTGTACCGGTACATGGTGAAGTGCCGGTTTGTCGACGAGACGGCTTTCAAGCTCCAGCGTGCCAAGCGAATGGGGACCTACCCGCAGAACAAGGGGCAGGAGGCCGCGGCGATCGGGTCGGGCTTCGCGGCCAAGCGCGGCGTGGACTGGCTCGTCCCCTGCTACCGAGAGAACGCCGCGCTCTGGATGCATGGCCAGCCCATGCACCAGGTCTTCATGTACTGGATGGGCGACGAGCGTGGCAGCAAGATTCCCGAGGGCGTCTGCACCCTGCCCCTGTGCGTGCCCATCGGCACGCAGATGCTCCACGCGACCGGGATGGCCTGGGCCTTCAAGATGCGCAAGGAACCCCGCGTCGCCATCACCTACTTCGGCGACGGCGCGACCAGCGAGGGCGACTTTCACGAGGCGATGAACTTCGCGAGCGCGTTCCAGGTGCCGTGCGTGTTCTTCTGCCAGAACAACCAGTGGGCGATCTCCGTGCCGCGCGAGCAGCAGATGAACAGCGCGACGGTGGCGCAGAAGGCGCTGGCGTACGACATGCCGTGCATCCAGGTGGACGGGAACGACCTCTTCGCGGTCTACAAGGCGAGCCGGGACGCCATCGAGCGCGCCCGTTCGGGCGGCGGGCCGGCGTTCATCGAGGCGGTGACGTACCGGTTGGCGGACCACACCACCGCCGACGATGCCCGACGATACCGCGACAGCGAGGAAGTCGACGCGTGGATGGGCAAGGATCCGCTGATCCGCCTGCGGAAGTATCTCACGGGCAAGGGGCTGTGGGACGACGCGAAGCAGGCGGCGGCGGACGAGGCCGGTCGGCAGACCGCGTCGGACGTGGTGAAGGCGGCGGAGGGCGCGGGGGTGCCGCCCGTAACGGACATGTTCGATTACACCTTCGAGACAATGACGCCGGAGATGGAAACGCAGAGGCGGACAATGCGGACGCACTCGCTCGGGCAGCGGCCGGAGCAGGCGGGGCTGCGGGAAAGTGCTAAATAGCAAAGGTGCAAAGGCGCAAAGAGGAAACGGCGAACAGTGTCGGAGAGATGAAATGGGACGGCTTCGGGAAGACTTGCTGGAGCGGGTTGAGTTGTTCTCCCATCGTGTCGCAGATGTTGCGGATGCCGTTGAAAAATCAGGAAAGAGTCGTCGCGTCGTTGACCAGTTGTACGGATCAGGAACATCGGTTGGAGCCAACACGTTTGAGACGGCTGAAGCCATGAGTCGAGCAGATTTTTGTCGTGGCATTAGCGTAATCTTGAAAGAACTTTCGGAAGTCCAGTTCTGGCTTCGATTTGTCGCCAAGCGAGGCTGGATCAATTCGGAGCGACTGACCGGTGTGGAGTCGGAAACGAAAGAGTTGCGGCTGATATTCGGGGCGATTCTGACCCGATCACGCCGCGCATCCAAGAAGTGACTGGGCTTTGGCCCTTTGCACCTTTGCGATTTGGCCATTTGGAGCACCCATGCCTCGAACCGAAGCGATGATCAAGCAAGGCCTCACGCTCGTGGACGCCATCAACGAGGCGTTGTACCAGGAAATGGAGCGCGATACGCGCGTGGTCTGTCTCGGCGAGGACGTCGGGCTGAACGGCGGGGTCTTCCGCGTGACGGAGGGGTTGCAGAAGGTATTTGGGCCGGAGCGCGTCATTGACACGCCGCTCTCCGAATCGGGCATCATGGGGACGAGCATCGGGCTGGCCATGGCGGGGATGCGCCCCGTGCCCGAGATTCAGTTCGAGGGGTTTCTCGGCCCGGCGTTCGACCAGTTGGTGAACCACGCGGCCCGGTATCGCAACCGCTCGCGGGGGAGCATCACCGTCCCCATGACCGTCCGCGTCCCGTGGGGCGGGGGCATCCACGCTCCGGAACTGCACAGCGACTCGCCCGAGGCGATCTACGCCCACACGCCCGGCCTGAAAGTCGTCATTCCCAGCACGCCCTACGACGCGAAGGGCCTGCTCCTCTCGGCCATCCGCGACCCGGACCCGGTGGTGTTCTTCGAGCCCAAGCGGGTGTATCGCTCGCACCGCGAGCAGATTCCCGAAGAGGCGTACACGATCCCCATCGGTGAGGCGAAGGTGGTGGCCGAGGGGACCGACGTGACGATCGTCTCATGGGGGGCGTGCGTGCACACGTGCAACGAGGCACTCGACCACCTGCCCGAGGACGTCTCGGCGGAACTGATCGACCTGCGGACGATCTCGCCGCTCGACGCCGAGGCGATCGTGCGGAGCGTGGAGAAGACCGGGCGGTGCGTGGTCGTGCACGAGGCGCCCAAGACGGCGGGGTTCGGGGCGGAAATCGCGACGATCGTCCAGGAGCGGAGTTTTCTGCACCTGAAGGCGCCCGTGCAGCGCGTGGCGGGGTTCGACGTGATGATGCCGTACTACAAACTCGAAGGCCAGTACCTGCCGGACGCGAAGCGCGTGGAAGAGGCGGTGATGCAGTGCCTGGCGTATTAGCGGTGACCCCTCGGCGGCGACTTCCCGGGGGGGCTCGCAGAGTGAACCAATTGTGAAGCGGGAAGCCGTGCGCCGGCAGCGACTCGCCGGAGTCGGCAGGAGTCAACCTTGCATCGGCGTCAGCCCCGGCCCGGGCTTGACGAGGTGAACCTTGGTATAGGCGAGTGTGAAGCCCATGCGGCGGACGTTGCGCTCGGTGCCCTCGCCGGGCTTTCCGCCGATGCAGGCGAAGCGGCAGCCGCGGGAAGCGGCGTGGTTGAGTCGCCACGCGAGCATGGCCTGCTGGATGCCCCGTCGGCGGAACGCGGGGGCGACGCTGAGGCCGAAGAGGGCGCACGACTCGCCGGCGACTTCCATCGCCCCCGCGGCGATGGTCTGGCCGTCGAGCCGCCCCACCACCGCCACCGAGCGCGGGTGGCGCACATTGCGCGAGGCGGACTCGATCATGTCGTCGGTGATGGCCTGTTCGGGCGGAAGAAAGCCTGCGATGGCGGTGCGGGCAAACTCGCGGACGGCGGCCGGGTCGGCGGCGTTGACGATCTCCACGCGAAGGTCCGCGGGCGGCGTGAAAACCGGCTGCACGGGGCACTCCGGGTCCAACGCGCGGAAGAAGGTCATCTCGAAGAGGCGGAGGACGAAGCCCCGCTTCGCGAGGCCGGCAAGGAGGGAATCGTGGGCAAAGGGGCAGAGTTCGATGCGCGGCTCGACGCCGTGATCGGCATGGAAGGCGATGGCCGCGTCGAGGTCGGCGTCGGCCACTGGGCCGGCAAGTCCCAGTCCCACGGCGTAGTTGTGCCACAGGCCGGGCACGCCCCGCCCGACCGTCCCGCCGGCGATTGGGAGGGCAAACTCGGCGGCCTCGGCGAGGGCGCGGGCTTGGCGGCCTTCCTCGCGGCGGGCGATCTCACGGAGTTCGAGGGTGGACATGACGGAGTCTACGGCCCGAGGCGGCGCGATCTCGCCGGACGCGCACTAGACTTGGGCCGAAGGGCCAATCGAAGGCCCGGTGACGCATCTTCAGGCCGAGAGGTACGCATGGCGCACGCCGCATCGAAAGACCCGAACGTGTTTCTGCTCCCCGACCTGGGCGAGGGCCTCGCCGAGGCGGAACTGATCAAGTGGCGGGTCGAGGTGGGGCAGGCCGTCGGCGAACTTGACGTCCTTGCGGAGATGGAGACGGACAAGGCCGTGGTCGAGGTGACCAGCCCCCGCGCGGGCACCATCAAGGCCCTGCACGGCAAGCCGGGCGACGTCATCAAGGTCGGCGTGCCGCTGGTGGAATACGAGGGCGCGGGAGGCGTGGCGTCGCCGAAGGCCCCCACCGCGCCGGCCTCGGCCCACGCCTCGAACGGGGCGCACACGGAGCCCAAGCCCGTGCCGGGGCGCGTGGACATTCACGACGAGCCGCCCGCACGGACCGAGGACGAGGGGACGGTCGTGGGGATGATGAGCGCCGGAAGCGGGAAGGCCCTGGCGACCCCCGCGGTGCGACGGCTGGCTCGCGACCTGGGCGTGGACATCGACACGGTCAAGGGCACGGGCATCGGCGGACGCGTGATGGAGAAGGACGTGCGGGCGTGCGTGGGCAAGGGCGGCGGGTGCGACATGAGCGCCCCGTCGATCGCCCCCAAGCCCGCGGGCAAGCCCCCGGCCCGCGTCGAGGTGTCGTTCACGACGGCACCGCCGGCCCGCCCCACGGCCACAGAGCGGCCCGCGGGGATCACGACCGCGGCGCCCTCCGGGGATGAGATCACGCGGATTCCCTTCCGCGGGGTTCGGCGGACCATCGCCAACCGCCTGCGCGAGAGCATGAACCGCGCGGTGCACTTCACCGTCATGGACGAGGCGGACGTATCGGCCTTGGACGCCTTGCGGCGGAAACTGGCCTCGGCGAGCGGGGAGAAGGTGTCGTTCCTGCCGTTCGTGGCCTCGGCGGTGTGCCGCGTGCTCTGCCAGCAGGCCTACCGCGCCCTCAACGCGACGGTGGACGAGAAGCCCGAGGATGAGACGTACGCCGCGTCGATCGTGCAGCACCGCAGCGTGCACCTGGGCATCGCCACGGACACCGAGAACGGGCTGATGGTGCCCGTGCTGAGGGATGGCGATCGGCTGGGGGTGCTGGAGATCGGGCGGGCGATCACGTCGGCGGCCGAGGGCGCCCGAGCCCGCACGGCCAGCCGCGAGCAGTTGATGGGGAGCACGTTCACGATCAGCAACGTGGGGAGCCACGCGGGACGATTTGCCACGCCGGTGATCAACTACCCCGAGGTGGGCATCCTGGCCGTCGGGCGGGCGAAGGAAGGCGTGGTGGTGAGCAAGGGGACGTTCCGCGTGGGGCTGCTGCTGCCGCTGAGCCTGGCGTGCGACCACCGGGTGGTGGACGGTGCGACGGCGGCGCTGGCGCTGGCGGAGATCGTGGCGCTCCTGGCGAGGCCGGAGGAGTTGCTGGGGCCGGCGCGCGGGTGACCGAAAGTGTGCTGCCCGTAGCGCCGAAAAAAGCCCCGCTCGTGCGGGGCTTGCTGAGGCGATTTCGACGATCACCAGCGGTATTGCGTGTAACTCGTCGGCCAGACCCAGTCAGGGTCGCGGGCCATGTTGGCCCACTTGCGCATGTCGCGCAGGTCCTCGAGTGATTGCAGGCGAACACTGGCATCGGCCTGCGCGGTCACGACACGGCCCAAGTTCCGGCAATCGAGCATGCCCCAGGTGCTCGGCACCATGGTGCGGTTGAAGGTATTGCTGGCCGAAGTCCAACCCCAGCCGAGTTGCACGGGGGATTGGAATCCCGCGCGGTTGGTGGGGTGCGGACGGGGCGGGGTCACGATGTAGTAACCCGGGCGGATGGTGCCGGAGTTCGGCTGCCCCGCGCCGTAGTTCCACCACGAACCCGTCGCGACGTCGCCGCCACGGGATGAGGCGAAGACGAGCATCTGGTCGGGCTTGTTGAAGTCCGACGCTTTCTGCACGTAGAAGTTGGAACCGGAGACGCGCGGGTTGCCTCCCGGGGCCGGGTCGCCCCACGTGCCTCCGGGGAGTTGGCCGCGGAAGGCGCCGAAGGAATAGGTGCCGCCCACGTAGACGCCGTTGTAGCCGAGCGTGGGGTGATACCCAATCGCGGCCGCGTAGGAGTTGGAGTTGTACCCCACGAGCGGGTCCTGGACGATGAAGGATTGATTCGGGCGAGAGAAGAAATCCATGTAGGTGAGTTTGTCGATCTGGATCGAATCGTGCGGGAAGTAGTTGTTCCCGAGGAAGTGCCAAGGCCAGGTCTTGGTGATCGACCCTTCCATGAACTTGCCCTTTTCCCACGGGTCGGCCGGGTACAGGCCGTAGACGTTGGTCGGGGCGTGGTTCCAAGCCCAGTGGGCGCCGCCGAGCAGGATCTTGTCGCGGGAGTCGGCGTAATACGCGGCCCAGGCAACGGTCTGGTTATGGGCGAGCGCCTGCTCTTTGAGGGACTTGCCCATGGCCTTGGCCTTACCTAACGCAGGCAAGAGGATGCCGATGAGCAGGGCGATGATGGCGATGACCACCAGGAGTTCGATGAGCGTGAAGCCCACATTCCGTCGACGCAGCCCGCTGTTCATGTGCATGCTCCGTGTGCCTGGGTACCTGGTAAACGACCCACACACCCCACTGGGCCAAACTCGCTGCCGATCACGCCACTTGCCATAACTCGCACGAGGAGAGTGTCTCGTGCTTTGAATCCGTCAGATTTCGACTCAAACTATACCCGAACTGCACAATCGACGCAAGGGGTGATTGTGGATGATGTTCTCGATTCGAGGATACCGGATATCGAGGTTCAGTAATCCCGATCAATCACGGCCTCGGCCAATCGGCGCAACGCCTCCCTGGCCGGTGATTCGGGGATTTGATCAAGCCGTTGCACGGCCCGGTGAACTAACGCGGAAGCCTCGGAGGCGGCATGGCGGACGGATTCTGTCTGGTAAATGGCGTGAAGCAGCTCGCGGGTAATACCTGTCAGTTGCTGTGCACTTTTGCAACCGTGGGCATCGTCAAGGAGACGGAGAGATCGGCCGCGGATGATCGGGGACGCGGCGGCGAGGTGATGAATGATGGGGAGGGTGAGTTTGCCTTTCTGGAGGTCGCGGCCGAGGGACTTGCCGACGACGCGTTCATCGCCTCGCAGGTCGAGCAGGTCGTCCTGAATCTGGAACGCGGCGCCGACATCGCGGGCGAAGGCGGCGAGGGCGTCGCGGTGCTCGGGGGCGGCGCCGACCAGGAGGGCGCCCATGGTAGCGGACGCGGCGATGAGTTCGCCGGTCTTGCGGTTGATGATCTCGAAGTAGGTGGGTTCGTCGAGGGACCAGTCGGCGCGGTGGTGGAGTTGGAGAAGTTCCCCGCCGCACATCACGACGCTGGCGCGGGCGATGAGGAGCGAGGGTTCCTTGTCCGGGAGGAGGGAGCACTGCTCATAGGCGGCCGCGAGAAGCAGGTCGCCCAGCATGACGGCGGCCTCGTTGCCGTGGAGCGAGTTGACGGTCTGTCCGAGGCGGCGGGTGTCGGCCTCGTCGAGGACGTCGTCGTGGACGAGCGTGGCCATGTGAACCATCTCGCAGACGGCGGCGGCGCGGAGGAGGTCGGGGGTGATGATGGAGTGAGGGGGGGAGGAAGCCCCCCTCCGCCTCGAAGACTCGGCACCTCCCCCTTCGGGAGAGGAAGCCCCCCTCCGCCTCGAAGACTCGGCACCTCCCCCTTCGGGAGAGGAAGCCCCCCTCCGCCTCGAAGACTCGGCACCTCCCCCTTCGGGGGAGGAAGCCCCCCTCCGCCTCGAAGACTCGGCACCTCCCCCTTCGGGGGAGGATGCTCCCCCACCGCCTCGAAGGCTTGGCACCCCAGCGTGAACAGAAGGATGCGACGCCAGGGCGGCGAGGATGGTGAGCGTGGGGCGGACCATCTTCCCGCGGTAGCGCTCGACGTGACGCGTGAGGCGGGCGACGGGCGGGAGGTCGGAATCGAGGGCCTCGTCGAAGACCCTGGACACGCCGATAAGCGCCTCGGCGAGCAACGTGGAAACGTCGCGGAGGTCGTGGGAGAGGTCAAGAAGACCGGTGACGGTGCGGTCGGCGGGCATTGCGGAAGGGTAGGTGTGAGGGTTATTTCTCGGCGGAGAGGTAGGCGACGAAGGAAGCGTCGGCCAGGCCGTGCTTCCGCGGCAGGAAGACGCCGGTGCCGTTGCCGTGCGCGTTCTCGGTTTCCCAGTAGACGGTGGTTCTGCGGAAGCCGGCCTCGGCGAGGAGTTCCTTGAGTTCGGGAACGGTCCAGAGTCGCCAGTGATAGGTGAAGGCGCGTTTCATGGCGGGGCCGCGTTTGAACTCGAAGTGGATGTGGCAGGTGAGGTCGCCGGTGAGGGGGTCGTAGCGGTGCTGGTCCCAGATGTAGGTGAACCCGCCGGCGCACCGGCGGCGGTCCTTCATTTCCTTCATGCACTCCCACCCGCCCCAGGTGTCGAGGAAAAAGACGCCGTCGCGGGCGAGGGCGGCGCGCACGGCGGCGAAGTAGGCGCGGAGGGCGTCGCGGGTCTTGAAGATCCAGTAACTGAAGTTCATGGCGAGGATGACGTCGAAGGCCTTGTCGGCCCCGCGCGGATGGAGGACGTTTCGTTGAAGGAGGGCGATGCGTTGTTGCTGCTCTGGCGTGAGTTTCGCGAGGTTGTGGCGGCGTCCCCAGGCCAGCGTGGGCGAATGGAGATCGAGCCCCTCGGCGACGTTGTCCTTGTGTCGGCGGACGAACTCGCAGGCGGTGTGCCCGGTGCCGCAGAAGTCCTCGCAGAGGCGGCGGGCGTGGCGGCCCGTGAGTTTCTGGAACCAGTGGGTGACGAAGTCGATCTCGGCGGGCGGGTGCTGAACGGCGACCTGGTAGAGGCGGTGCTTGTCGGCGGTGCGCGCGGTGAGCAACGGCTTCGCGGATGAGGTGGTACGTCGCGTCCTGCGGGTGGGCATGCGGGGGGATTATCGCCTAGTCGCGGGGCAGCCGCACGTGGAACTCGGCGCCGGGGCCGTTGGAGACGAGACGCAGGTCGCCGCCGAGCTCGCGGGCGAGGCCCTGGGCGAGGGCGAGGCCGAGGCCCAAACCGGGGATGTTGCCGGCTTCCTGGTTCTGACCGCGCGTGAAGGCGCGGAAGACGGAGGCGCGGTCCTTGAGGTCGATGCCCGGGCCGTGGTCCTTGACGGCGAGCACCAGGTCGCGGCGTTCGACGCGGGCGATCAGGTGGATGCGCTTGTCGGGGGCGTTCGCGGCGTACTTGCAGGCGTTGTCGACGAGGTTGAAGATGATGCGTTCGAGGGTGGGCGGGTCGGTGGTGACGGGGAAATCGAGGAGGCTTTCTCGCTCGACGACGAGTTCCATGCCGACCTGGGCGCATCGCTGGCGCAGGACGGGGACGAGATTATCGACGATCTGCTCGGCGGTGAGTCGGGCGCGAACGGTCGAGGGGCGCTGGCGCTTGGAGAGGCGGGCGTAGTCGAGGACGCTCTCGACGATACGGGCCAGGCGCGTGCTCTCGGTCTTGAGGGTGCCGATGTAGGACCGCTGCGATTCCTCGTCGCGGACCAGGCCGTCGGCGAGCATCTGGCTGTACATGACAAAGGTGGTGAGCGGGGTGCGGAGTTCGTGGGTGACGGCGGAAACGAACTGCCCGCGGCGCTCGGCGAGTTCCATGGCGGCGCGGAGGACCAGGGCGAGGACGACCACCGCGGCGAGGGCCAAGGCCCAGGTGAGGGCGAGGGTGGTGCGGACGGGCGTGAGGAGCGGAATATCGGCGAAGGCCGGGGCGGGGGTGACGAGTTCGGCGGGAATGGCGGCGAGGGTGCGACCGAGGACGGAAGGACCGGCGGATTCGACGCCGAACCGGAGCGGGGCGAGCTTGGCCTCGGGGAAGAGGTCGGCGACGCTGGCGAGGAGTTGAGCACGAAGTGTCGGCCAGTCGAGCCAGAAGCCCTGGCGGAGAGATTCGCGGCCGATGGTGACGGTTCGTTCAAAGACGAGTTCGGGCTCGCCTGATTCAGGGATAATCCAGCGAGGAGCGAACGTGCCCGTCATGACGTCGAGATCGCCCTCGGCGGGGACGGGGGTGGTCGTGCTGGCGGGGGCGGTGTCGGCGGCGTCGGGCATGACGCCCGACTCTCTCGCCCGGCCCGGCGGGGGCGTGTCCTGCCCGGCCGCCGGAGCTAGTTTTCGCGTCGAGTCGTCAGAAAACTCGAGTGGCTGGCTCCTGGGCGCGCGATTGGCCTGCTGCGCGACATTGGCGGCGCTGGTGACGGCCTCCTGCCGTGATTTGTACTCCTTCTCGCTGGCGGCGAGCTGCGGGGCGTTGGCTTCTTCCTGCGTGGCGGCAAGGCCGACTCGGTAGCCCCCGGCGCCGCTCTGGAGCACCGATTCGGCTCGTTCGGCCTTGCCGGCGACGTCGGCGGTGAGGAGGGTGGAGAGTTCCTTGACGCGTGTTCGCAGCGTGGCGTCCATGTAGGACGTGATGTACGCGTCCTTGTCCTCCATATCGCCGGAAGGTGTCTGTGGGGAGATCAGGGAGCCGTCGGCGTTGACCTGGTAGTGAACACGAACGAAGGGCTCGTCGGCGCCGAGGAGGGGCGAGGGGACACGGACGTCGTCGGCGGCGGGCTGGTCGAGCATCCGGCCGTAGGCGCGGGTGGGGACATAGAAGGGCTGGTAGTGGAAGTAGGGTCGGGCGGCCTCGCGGGCGATGATGGGGGTAACGGCGGCGTCCATGCGCCAGAGGGCGAGGCGGACGGATTCCTGGTGCTTGGCGTCGCGGCGTGCTTCGAGTTCGGCCCGTTCGAGGCGCAGGGCATGAAAGGTCATCCAGCCCAGGGCGACAAAGACGCCGAGGACGCCGGCGGCGAAGACGAGGATGGATCGGCGGACGATCACGCCGCGTCTCCCTCGCCGGCGAGCATGTAGCCCTTCTGGCGGACGGTGACGATGACGGCGGGCTGGGTGGGGTCGTCCTGGAGAAGTTCGCGGAGTCGTGCGATGGTCATGTCGACGGTGCGGGTGTGCATGCCGCGGGGGTCGAGGCCCCAGACGCGGCTGAGGAGTTCGTCGCGGGCGATGGCGCGGCCGCGGTTGGTGATGAGGTAGGCGAGCACCTCGGCTTCGCGCTCGGAAAGAGCGGAGGTCTGCCCGTCGGGCAGCGTGACTTCGCGGCGTTCGAGGTTGATGACACGTCCGGCGATCGAGGTTTTCTTGACGCCGGTGGGGCGTTCCGGGGAGCGGCGGAGGACGGCCTCGACGCGGGCGAGGAGTTCCTTGGGCGAGAAGGGTTTGACGACGTAGTCGTCGGCGCCATCCCGCAGGCCGCGGACGCGGTCCTGCTCCTCACCCTTGGCGGTGAGGAGGATGACGGGGAGCGAGGGCTTGGCCTTGCGGACCTCGCGGAGGACGCCGAAGCCGTCGAGTTTGGGCATGAGGATGTCGAGGAGCACAAGGTCGATCTCGGCGGTGATGGCGGTTTCGAGGCCGGCGGCGCCGTCGGGGGCTTCGAGCGGCGCGTACCCGGACATGCGGAGGAGGTCGACGAGGCCGCGACGGATGGCGTTGTCGTCTTCAACTACAAGGATTCGACCGAGCGGCATGTAACCTCCTCCGCGGATCCATCGGCGGGGTCGCGGGAAGGTTACGGCCCCTTGATGAGGACGCGTTCCTTCTCGACAAGCAGGTAGATTTCGCCCCGGTTGGCGAGAAGGGACTGGCGATTCTCGCGGGCGAGTTGGGCGGCGAGGGCGAAGTAGGCGTCGGTGCCGAACTCGACGACGCGGTCGGGATTCTCGTTCTCCTGTTCGAGGATCGACGCGTCGACCCAGCGTTGCTTGCGGTTGTAGAGGGTCTTGTCGGCGACGTTCTGGACGGCGGCGACGGTGTAGGCCTCGACGCGGGCCTCCTGCCCCGCGACGGCGGGGGCGCGGCCCACGTAGCGGTTGGCGGTCTGGGTGTTGGCGGCGGCCTGCTTGGCCTCGATGTCGAGTTGCTGGGCGGCGCCGCCCGCGCCCGAGCGGAGGCGAATGGCGGTGTCGCGGAGGTTTTCGCGGGCGGGGGCGTTGAGCGCGCTGAGGCCGCGGGAGAAGTCGGCGTCCTCGCGGCTGAGGAAGGCGGTGTACTCGGTGAGAATGCCCCAGGTGGTGGAGAGGCGGATGATCTCGTCGGTGATTTCCTTCAGGCGGCCTTCGCTGGGCTGGCTGCCGTCGGCGCCCGCCTGGCGGACTTCGTCGACCAGGGCCGAGACCTTGCGCATGGCCCACAGGCGTGGCACGAAGGAGTGCCGCGTGGTGCTGGCGGCGGGGTCGATGGTGACGTCGAAGGCGCGGGGCTGGCCGAAGAACGAGCCTTCGAGGCGGGTCTTCACGGGCTGGTCGGCGTGGTATCGGCCGAGGATGATGATCTGGTCGCCCTCGAAGATGTCGGGAAGATCCGCGGGCATCTGGTCGCGGATGACGCGAGAGGAGGGCTGTCCGTCGGGGCCAAAGGCGGCGAGCACGGGGAAGGTCATCACGGGCCCATCGAGGCGGCGGAAGACCTGCGAGACCTTGACCTCGATGTCTTCCTGCGGCAGCACCCACGTGGTGGCGCCGCGGGACTTCTGGGAGATAGCCGAGAGGAGCGGCGCGTTGACGTCGAGCCCGACGCCGAAGGAGAAGATGCGGCGGTGCGTGGCGTTGGTGGCGGCGATAGCGTCGCGGAGGCGGACTTCGCGACGCTCCCCCACGGTCGGCAGGCCGTCGGTGAGGAAGAGGACCATGGGCATGGCGCCATCGGCGGGCGCCGGGCGGAGGGCTTCGAGGACGGCGTCGTGGATGTTGGTGCCGCCGTTGGGGGCGAGGCCGGCGAGGTAGGCCTCGGCGTCGCGGGCGTTCTTGGCGTCTTTGACGACGGGCGTCGGGGCAAAGGACGCGATGGAGTCGGAGTAGTCGATGATGTTGAAGGATTCACCGTCGCGCAGGCCACGGACGACCTGGATGGCGGCGTTGCGGGCCTGTTCAAACTTCTCGCCCCGCATCGAACCGGATCGGTCGAGGACCAGGACTACTTCTCGCGGCGTGGGCGGACGGGATCGGGAATCCACCGGCGGGGCGGCGAGGATCATGAAGTACCCGCCCGGGTCTTTGGGATCGGTTGAGGGGTAGGTGAAGATGCTGGTGGCGAGGGTGCCGGGGGCGTCTTCGAGCACCGCGGCGAGGCGGATGGATCCGCGGGATGGGTCGGCGTTGGTCGAGGCGAGTTTCACACGGACATGCCCCGGGCCCAGACGCTCCTGCGTGATGTCGTGGCTGGGGGAGTAGACCGTGGCGATGGGATGCTTGCTCTTGAGGTCGGCGGCGAAGGTCCACGGGACGCCGGCCTCGGCGAGGGCCTCGCCACGCACAAGGGCGTAATCAAGGCGGTTGCCGTCGCGCGGGAGGACCTGCTCGTAGGTCAGGCGGAGGTGCTGGGTGCTGCGCGGGGGGACGGGGAAGACGCTGGAGCGGATGAGGTTCAGGCCGACGAACTCGACCAGGGCAGGGTCGCGCATGGAGCGGACGATGCCCTCGTAGATTCGGCGGGCCTCGTCGCGAGGCAGCACCTCGGCCTTGGGTTCGGGGCCGGTGCCGTCCCACTGGAGGGAGCGCACGGCGACGCCGTCGGGCACGGGGAGGATCAACTGGGCCTCGAGCGGGCGATCCGCAGGGTTGGTGAGCGCCAGATCGAGGGTCGTGGTTGCGACCTGGTCGGTAATTTCGACCGTGACGTTGACGGCGGAGAGATTCACCTCGTGCACGGCGGGCGGTGGCATGCGTCGCGGAGCGGGAGGGATGATCCACTGGGGCGGGTGATGGTCAAGAGGTTGGGCGACAAGGGTCGAGGGGAACGAAGCGATCGAACCGGCCAGAACGAGGAGAGCGAGGGGCGTGCGCATGGAAAGACTCCCGGGTAGCCGCGTATCGCGGCACCAGGTGATACGCGCCGGGGGCTGTTTGGTGCGCAACGGTGGTGTAACCGGGGTCCGCGGCCCTTGGGCCGAGAAGTGGTTACATGCCCGAATACTTGAGGACGCCCTTGAGTCGATCGGCCTTCCACTTGGCGAGGTCGCCGGGGGAGGAAATCTTCTTCTTCGCGCTCGCCGAGTACTCGTTGAGGCGTGCTTCAATGGCCTTGATGGTGGAGTTGAGTTTGGGAGTGGTGGCGGTCAGAGGGATGTACTTTTTGACGATGGGAAGGGCCTTGTCGACCGCGGAGACGACCTTGACGGCCTTCTCGGTGAGTTTGACCGGGTCGTAGTACTTGGCGTCCTTGCCCTTTTCATCGGTGAAGGCCTTGTTGGCGGATTCGGCGGCGTCGAGGAGCGGACCTAGTCCGCTCTTGTACACCTTGTCGGACCCGGGGACGGTCTTCTTCGCGTCTTGCCAAGCCGTACGCAGATTGCCCATGGGAGACTCCTCTGAGTGTGAGATCAGCATACCACAACGTCCGGGGGGGCGGGAAGTCGGCCTCGCCGAGCGGGTGAATCCCGATGCGGAAAGCACCGATTCCGCGAGATCAGGGTCATCCGCCTCATCGCCGACCGCCTACAGTTCGGCAGTTCTCGCAGCGGGCTTCCAACTGTGGAAGCCCATGACCAGACCTCCGACGCTTCCTCCGCCCGAGTTCAAGCACCGGCATCACTCAAGGGCATGGATCGGAAGCACATGACAAAGTTGTATGTCGGGAATCTGTCGTTCAATACGTCCGAGTCGCAGTTGCGCGACCTGTTCGCCCAGTTCGGCGAGGTGAAGTCCGCGTCGCTGGTGATGGACCGCGACACCGGCCGCCCGCGCGGCTTCGGGTTCGTCGAGTTCAACACCTCCGACGAGGCCAACGCGGCCATCGCCGGGATGAACGGGAAGAACGTTGATGGACGCGACCTCACGGTCAACGAGGCCAAGCCCCGCGTGGGCGGCGGCGGTGGCGGAGGTGGTGGTGGTCGCGGCGGCCCGCGCGGCGGCGGGGGCGGTCGCGGCGGCTGGTAAGCCACGCGAGTACTGCCTGAACGCAGGATTCTGAAGGACAAACCGGGGCCATGAGGCCCCGGTTTTCATTTGTGTCATTGGCCGGTGCTGCCTTCCGGCATGACTTCGTCGCGCCGGCGCTTGGCTTCGCGGCGAACGGGGTCGGGCACGCGGACCTTCCACGCCAGTCCGAGGACTTCGAGCAGTTTGATCACCCAGTAACTCAGGTCCACTTCCCACCAGTGAAGCCCGTGGCGCGCGGAGGTGGGGAAGGCGTGGTGGTTGTTGTGCCAGCCTTCGCCGAGGGCCAGGACGCCCACGACGGCGTTGTTCCGGCTCTCGTCGCCGCTGCGGAAGGGGCTGCTGCCCCAGAGGTGACAGACGGAGTTGACGCTCCAGGTGATGTGGTGGTTGACCAGGACGCGGACCAGCCCGCCCCAGAGGAAGCCGAGCAACGCGCCTTTCCACGACATCGTGATCAACCCGCCGAGCACCGCCGGAAGGACCAGCCCGAGCACGACCCACCAGATGAAGGATCGGCTGATAGCCACGAGCATCGCGTCGGCACGGAGGTCGCCGATGACGCGACCGGTCCCTCGGACGTGCCCGGCGAAGAGCCAGCCCATGTGCGCGTGGAAGAAGCCGCGAAGGGTGCCCATGAATCCCTCGCCCCACGACCCGCCGGCATGCTGATGCGGGGAGTGCGGGTCGCTTTCGCCGTCGGAGTGCTGGTGGTGCCGGCGATGCTCGCCGACCCACTGCAGGAGCGGGCCTTGCACGGCCATTGAGCCGAGAATCGCGAGCACGGCCTTGACGGGCGCCACGGTTTCGAAGGACCGATGCGTAAACAGGCGGTGGAAGCCGACTGTGACGCCTAGGGCCGTGAAAAGGGACATGCCCGCGAAAATGGCGGCCTGGGTCCAGTCGAAGGCCGTGCCCCACGAGAGCACGATGGCGACGGCCAGAGCGGCCATCGGCACGAGCACGGCGAACAGATTCACGATTCGGACGCGGATGGTTGCCGGCGAAGCGCGTTCGTGCTTCGAATCGTCGGCTTCAAACCAGGGATATGGCGTGGGTTTGATGTGAGCGTCGGACTGTGGAAGTTCACGGAGGGGGGGATGAATCGTCAATGAGTTCCTTGCTGCAGAATGAGTTCCTCCAACGAGCATACGCCGGCCGATGATGCCGGGTGCGGGTCATCGCTTCGTGATCGTGACATTGATGATGGTTGGATAACCGAGCCGTTTGCCGTCATTTTGGCGGCTCGTGCTCGGTCATCGCCGCAGCGCGGCTCCACAACGGCCCGTCGGCTACTTCCCCGTGAACACCTTGAACAGCCGGGTCAGCGGGTCGTAGTACTCATCCACCACGCGTTCCTTGAGGGGGATAATGGCGTTGTCGGTGATGGTGATGTGCTCGGGGCAGACCTTGGTGCAGCACTTGGTGATGTTGCAGTAGCCGATGCCGCCCTCGTTCTTCATGTGGCTGAGGCGGTCTTCGGTGTCGAGGGGGTGCATCTCGAGCGCGGCCGTGTAGACGAAATGGCGCGGGCCGGCGAACTCCGGGTGCTTGTGGTGGTCGCGCAGGACGTGGCAGACGTCCTGGCACAGGAAGCACTCGATGCACTTGCGGAACTCCTGCACGCGGTCGACGTCGGCCTGCTGCATGCGCCAGGTGCCGTCGGGGGCGTCGGGCTTGCGGGGCTTGAAGGGCTTGATCGACTTCTTGACGCGGAAGTTCCACGAGACGTCGGTCACGAGGTCGCGGACGTGCGGGAAGGACTTCATGGGCTCGACCGTGACGGGGACGGAGAGGTCCAGCGTGTCGAGGCGGGTCATGCACATGAGGCGGGGCTTGCCGTTCACCTCGGCCGAGCACGAACCGCACTTGCCGGCCTTGCAGTTCCAGCGGCAGGCGAGCGTGGGCGCGGACTCGGCCTGGATCTGATGGATCGCGTCGAGGACGACCATGCCCTCGGATACGTCGGTAGCGAAGTCCTTGAAGACGGCATCGTCGCCGGCGCCGGTCCAGATGCGGAAGGTTGCTTGGGGCATGGGGGAGTCCTGTGTCCTTCGTCCTGCGTTCTGAGATTACCTTACTTATTGGCGTCGATGACCTTTTTCTGTTCGTCGGTGAGGGGCACGATGGGCTCGCGGAGGAGTTTCATGGAGCCGTCGGGGGCCTTGCGGATGACCGTGTTGTGGCCGGCGAAGTCCTTGCTCTTGTCGGGGTAATCCTCGCGGAAGTGTCCGCCGCGGGATTCGCGGCGGTCGAGGGCGCAGCGTGCGACGGCCTCGGAAACGCAGAGGAGGTTGGGGAGGTCGAGGCAGGTGTGCCAGCCGGGGTTGTACTCGCGGTTACCGTCGATGCTGACGGCGGCGGCGCGCTTCTTGAGGGCTGCCAGCCCGTCGAGGGCGGCGGCCATGTCGTTCTCGGTGCGGACGATGCCGACCTTGTCCTGCATCATGTCCTGCAGGGTGAGTTGCACCTGATACGGATTCTCGCCGGAACGCTCGAAGGGGGCGAGGGCCTGCTTCGCGGCCAACTCGACCTGGGCCGCGTTGATGTTGGAGGGCTTCTGGGCCTGCGCCCACTTGGCCGCGTGCTCGCCGGCACGCTTGCCGAAGACGAGGAGATCGGAGAGGGAGTTGCCGCCGAGACGGTTGGCCCCGTGGAGGCCGCCCGCGCACTCGCCCGCGGCGAAGAGGCCCGGGACGGTGGACATCTGCGTGACGCCGTCGACGCGAACGCCGCCCATGACGTAGTGCGTCGTCGGGCCGACTTCCATCGGCGTGGTGGTAATGTCCACGCCCGCCAGTTCCTTGAACTGGTGGTACATGCTCGGGAGCTTCTTCTTGATGTGCTCCTGGGCGTTGGGGAGTTTCTCTTTGATCCAGGCGATGTCGAGGTAGACCCCGCCGTGGGGGGAGCCTCGCCCGGCCTTGACCTCGCGGTTGATGCAGCGGGCGACGTGGTCGCGGGTCAGCAGTTCCGGCGGGCGGTTGGCGTTCTTGTCGCCGGTGACGTAACGCCAGCCTTCTTCGGCGTCCTTGGCGACCTGGTTCTTGTAGAGGTCGGGGACGTCGTCGAACATGAAGCGCTTGCCGTCCTTGTTCACGAGGCGGCCGCCCTCGCCGCGCACGCCTTCGGTGACGAGGATGCCGCGGACGCTGGGGGGCCAGACCATGCCGGTGGGGTGGAACTGGACGAACTCCATGTCGATGAGGTCGGCGCCGGCGTCGTAGGCGAGGGCGTGCCCGTCGCCGGTGTATTCCCACGAGTTGCTGGTGATCTTGAAGGCGCGGCCGATGCCGCCGGTGGCGAGCACGACGGCCTTGGCCTTGAAGACGCGGAAGCGCCCGCGTTCGCGGTCGTAGCCGAAGGCGCCGACGACGCGGTCACCATCCTTGAGGAGGGTGGTGACGGTGTGCTCCATGTAGACCTCGATGCCCTGATGGATGCCGTGATCCTGGAGGGTTCGGATCATTTCGAGGCCGGTGCGGTCGCCGACGTGGGCAAGGCGCGGGTAGCGGTGGCCGCCGAAGTTCCGCTGAAGGATGCGGCCGTCGCGGGTGCGGTCGAAGAGCGCGCCCCAGGCTTCGAGTTCGCGCACGCGGTCGGGGGCTTCCTTGGCGTGGAGTTCGGCCATGACGGGGTTGTTGAGGTATTGCCCGCCGCGCATGGTGTCGGCGAAGTGGACCATCCAGTTGTCGCGGTCGTCGACGTGGGCCATGGCGGCGGCCATGCCGCCCTCGGCCATGACGGTGTGGGCCTTGCCCAGGAGGCTCTTGCAGACGAGGCCGACGGAAAGGCCCTTGACCGACGCGGCCTCGATCGCGGCGCGAAGGCCCGCGCCGCCCGCGCCGATCACCAGGACGTCGTGTTCATGCGTTTGATA
The DNA here is from genome assembly GCA_022180725.1 of Phycisphaerae bacterium. Taxonomy (GTDB): domain Bacteria; phylum Planctomycetota; class Phycisphaerae; order Phycisphaerales; family UBA1924; genus RI-211. Next base: position 71,780 of record BQMO01000015.1, on the reverse strand, counting down.
GTCCGACATGCTTACTCCGAAAGAGATTCACCGCAATCAATCCGGTTCACCGAGCGGCGCGCCGAGCGCGACTTCGCGGGCAGTTCACAGAATTCGGATATCCGTCCACGTTCCCATGGAGACCAGCCGCACGTAGACGTCGGTGAAGCCGACCCAGAAGAGGCTGAGCCAGGCGAAGAGCATGTGGCGGCGGTTGAGGCAGGAGACGCCGCGGTACGCCCCCTGACGTGCCCCCGAGCAATCCGTGATGCAGTCCTTCTTGCCGCCGATGAGGTGGCGGAGGGAGTGGCAGCCGAGCGTGTACCCGCCGAGGAGAATGGGGTTGATGGTGAGCACGAGGGAGCCGATGCCGACGCCGAAGTGCTTCTGGCCGTCGTCGCCGAGGAATCGGTACGAGATGATGGCGTCGTACGTGAGAAACACGAGGAAGACGAGGGCGAGGTAGAGGAAGTAGCGGTGGATGTTCTGGAGGAGGAGTGGGAACTTGTGTTCGCCGCGGTAGTGGGTGCCGCGGAACTTGGGTTCACCGACGGCGCAGGACACGGGGTCGGCCCAGAAGGCCTTGTAGTAGGCGCCGCGGTAGTAGTAGCAGGTGAATCGGAAGCCGCCGGGCGCCCAGAGGATCAGGAATGCGGGGGTCATGCTGAGCACCCAGAGGTTCTTGGGAATCCAATCGGGCCAGGCCCCGAACCAGGCGTGCCCCGAGGAGGCGGGCGCGATCTGCCAGGAGTCAAAGAGCACCGGGGAGTACATGGGCGACAGGTAGTTGGTGCCCGGGACCCAGTAGTGCGTGCCCTGCAGAGCGGCCCACGTCGAGTAGACGATGAACGCGCCCAGGCCCAGCAGGGTGAGCACGGGCTGGATCCACCAGGCATCGGTTCGTTGGGTGGCGCCCAGGGGGCGCAGTTGGGGCAGTTTCAACTCCACTCGGCTCATCGGGGGACTCCGCAGGAGGATTCGGTCATGGACCCAGAGGGTAGAGGATGGATCGGCGACTTGCCACATCGGGCATGACGATTGCGCCCCCGCGTCCGCCCGGGGAACAGGCCCATCCCTACGCTCTACCCCTCGGCCCAAGGAGGCATCATGGCGTCGATCACGGACCCGTTCAGCGGGCGGGAAACCTTTGCGGCGGACATCGGCAGGGTGTTCGGCGTGGTGACGAATCTCGATTCACTGGCCAAGGCCGTGCCGGGGCTCGTTTCAAGCGAGCGCGTGGGGACGGACGCGGTCCGGTGCGTGGTCAAGCCGGGCTTGTCGTTCATCGGCGGGAGCGTGAAGGCGACCATGTCGGTGCCGGAGGTACAAGCCCCGGAGCGGGCCTTGATCCGAGTGAAGAGCAGCGGGATCGGGATGACGCTGGATATCGACGCGGCGCTCATGCTCTCGCAGGACGCGGGCGGGACGGCGTTGGAATGGACGGCGAAGGTGACGGCGATGACGGGGCTGGTGAAGGCCGCTCCGGCGGCGCTGGTACGGGCGGCGGCGGACAAGGTGATCCGCGATGGATGGACGGCGCTGCGGAAAGAGATCGAGGCATGAGCGGGTAGCCCGGCTCTCCGAGCCGGGCCGCGTTCCAGTTCATGGTTCGGGCGATTCGTCGATCAGTTCCAGGCCGATGAACATCGGTTCATCCGCATCGTTCGTGAACCCGACCACAACCGTCCGCCCCGCGTCGGGGTTCGCGGGGTTCTGCTCGCTGTTGTCGAACATAGCCGTGGCGCCGAGCGTGACGCCGTCCGGCAGGAGGATCGGTTCTTCAGGCTCATACCGCAGCCGCCAACGAAAGTCATACCGGTCGAGTTTCAGCACGAGTTGCCGCTCTTCACCGGGGCGCTGCGTCCACAAGGCGACCTTCACGCACCGCGGTCCGAAGACCGGGGTGATTCCCGTGATTCGAGACGGACCATTCGTCAAGACCTTCGACGGCAGATCCATCGGACCGCGATGGCCCGCTGGCAGGTTGAACTCCGGGCCGACAAGTGTCTCGCTGACGAGCGTACGCTGCGGTTTCTCGCCAAATCGGACAGCGACCCGGAGGGAGGCGTTCATCGGCCTTCCCATCGGTTTGGCGTAGAGGTCCACCACGAGCCGCGACCCCGGCTCGAGTTTCATCGCCGATACGGGCGCAAAGCGTGTCACGCCATCACCCGGGCCATACGTCGCCAGCAATCGGCTCCAACTCGGTTCAACGGACTGCCCGGGGTCCTCGTTCACGTGCTGCACCCACACCAACGCGTGGTGCACGGTTTCGCGCATCATGGGGCGGCACTCGACCGCGGACACCCACCGGGCCTCGCCGAGGTTCATGGGGACGATGATGCGCTGATGCTGGAGCGGACCTTCCGCGGGAACGGCCACGTCGGGCGTTGAGTAGATCGCGTCGGGCAAGCCGATTTCCCACGTCTGCGACGGCTCACGCCGTACGGGTCGGTCGGCGGGGTCGCCCATGGGGCGTGTTGAACGAAGCCACGTGAGCAGATCACGCTTGTCGGACTCGTCGAGCGTGCGGTCGTTCTTCCACAGACGCCTCCCCTGCGAATCACGCAACGGATGAAGCCCGTGGGTCGGCGGCATGAGGTCGTCGCGGACCACAGCCTCGATCATGGCGGCGCGAGAAACGACGGCGCCGTAGTGATCGAGGGGGTAAGCCCCGGGGCCGCCCTCGCGGTGACAGGCGAGGCAGTTGGCGTCGAGGATGCGGGCGATGCGGCCGAAGTAGGTGAGGTTGCCTGCCTCGCCGGGCACGCGGGCGGGGATGTCGAGGAGGCAGCCGGGCGCCCAGGTCGCGGGTGTTGCTACCGGCCGTCCCGCGAGCAGCGACGCGAGGGCATCGCGAAGGAAGTGGCGCGACGGCGCATCGGCGACGCCTCCGACGCGGACCTGGTCATCCACGGCGCCGCGGTAGACGAGGGTTCGCGAGGCATCGAGCACGTAGACCTCGGTGGTGGTGCGTGCGCCCAACGCGGCGGCGAGTCGGCCGGCACGGTCGGGGAGGTAGAGACCCGTAAACCCGGACTCGCGGATGTGCCGCTGCATCTCGGGGAGTGTTTCGGCACGGACGGTGTTGACGTAGACGAAGGGGATGCCCCGAAGGGAGAAGTCGGCTTCGATCTGGGCGAGTCGCGGGGCGTATCGACGCGAGACAGGGCAGGTCGTGCTGGTCATGACGAGCACGACACCCCGGCGGCCTTTCAAGACGGCGGAGAGGGACGTGGGCGGTCCTTCGATGGGCGCGAGGTCGAAGTCCGGGATGAGGCGGCCCAAGCCCAGGGGGGCAGGGTCCTGCTCGTGCGGGCTGCGCTCCATGCGCGGGGATGGCGGCTGTGCGAACATCGCGGCGGAAAGGGAGGCCGCGGCCAGAATGCAGGCGGATGCCATTCGGCGCATGGAGAAGCGTACGCGTCGGGAGTTGCGCGGCGGCGCGGATTTCGCCGGGGGCGAGAGGTCGATACTCTACATGGATGCCGCCCGAATCGCTCCGTCGTTGCTTTGCAGATGCCGCGCGTGTGCTGGACGCTTTCCAGAGCGATGCCGAAGCAATCGCGACGGTTGATCGGTGTGCGGGCGTGCTCGCCGAGTGCCTGCGTGCCGGGGGCAAGGTGCTCGCGTGCGGCAATGGCGGCTCGCTGTGCGACGCCGCGCACTTCGCGGAGGAACTCACCGGCCGCTTCCGCAACGACCGACGCCCCCTCGCGGCCATCGCCTGCGCCGATGCGGGGCATATTACCTGCACGGCCAACGACTACGGCTTTGAGTTTGTGTTCTCGCGATGGGTCGAGGCCTTGGGCAGAAAGGGCGACTGCCTGATTCTGCTTTCTACCAGCGGCAACTCGCCCAACATCCTGCGTGCGGCTGACGCGGGCAAAGCCGTCGGCCTCACCACGATCTCGTTGCTGGGCAAAGGCGGCGGCGTGATGCGAGGCCGTTGCACGCACGAGATCGTCGTCCCCGGCGAGACCAGCGACCGCATTCAGGAACTGCACATGCTGATCCTGCACGCCTGGGTCGAGGGGATCGAAGTCCGGCTGCCGTCATGATCCCGCGAGGGCGGCGGCCAGCAGCCGATGAAAGTGGTGCACACCCTGCTCCCGCGTCGGCGAGTAGCGTCCGCGGTCATACAGCCGCGACCGCAGCCCCTTCTGCACGGCCTCGACCACCGCCTCGTCCTCTCGCTCGACCCTATCCAGGCCGCTCCCCGCGCCCGCGTCGAGTTTTGTCGCGTCCATCACGTACGAAATGAAACTCACCCGCGTGGAACCCACCCCCAGCGGCTTCACCACGTTCACCGACAGCCCCCACGGGTAGAAGTTCAGCATGAGGTTCGGGAAGACCCACCAGTAGTACGCCGCGACATTCTTCCCGAAGTCCGGCGATGAGCGAGGCAGTTCAAAGCAATGCTCACCACCCTTGGCGATGCCCAGTTGCAGGTTGCACCACGGGAAGAGTTCCGCCGCGTACGCGCCGTAGTCGAGCACCTCGTTCAGCCCGGCGTGAACGTACGGGATGTGAAACCCTTCGAGGTAGTTGTCGCAGTACAACGCCCAGTTCGCCCGCACCAGATAGTCCCGCGAGCGCGACGCGTCGTACACAAACCGATCCAGCGGCAGCCATGACATCCGCGCTCGTACCGGCGCAAGCACGTCGTCGAGCGGCGCACACGGCGCGAGCGACGCGAAGAGCCACTTCCCCCACTGCCCCCAAGGCACCTTCGCCAGGTTGTCCTTCTCGCACGGAAAGCCCTCGACACCCTTGAACTCGGGCATGAACTTGAACGCGCCGTCCAGACCGAAGCGTCGGCCGTGGTACCGGCAGGTCAGGGTGCGTTCGTGCCCGCCGCCCTCGCCGCGGCCCTTCTCGCAGAGGATCGTCCCGCGGTGCGTGCAGACATTCGACATGCAGTGAATCTGATCGTCGAAGTCCCGCGTCAGGAGCAGCGGTTCGTCGAGGCACCCCTCCAGCAGCGTGAAGGGCTTGACCTGCCCCGGCACACGCACCTCGTCGGTGTCGCCGACGAACTGCCAGGAACGGGCGAAGACACGGTCGCGTGCGGCACCGAATCCGGCAGGGTCGGTGTAGAGCGAGCCGGGGGGCGTGTGCGCCTTGGCAATGTCGGGGTCGATATGAAACGCAGTGGAAGTCAGATCAGCCCCCGATCGACGCGGGTGGGGCCTTTCTCTTCGGAGTAGACGATCTCGCCTTCTTCGGGGGTCTTGAGGGAGATGGCCGGGGCGTTGGGGCGTCGGCGGACTTCGATCCACCCTTGCGAGGCGAGTGCTTCCATGCTTTGGGTGCAACTGGAGAGGAAGCCTCGGGCGTCCATGGCGGTGGCGAAGTGACGCCGGGCGTACTCCTGGAGGCCGGCGAGCACCATATCAACGGTGGAGGCTCGCTTGAGGACCTCGACGACGGCGGCGTAGGTCCCGGTGAGTGGGACGCGGGACTTCCCTCGCTCGAGAATGGGCAGGCGGATGACCCGGCCATTCTCGGGGTGGGCCATGTCGGTGCGGGTGGCGCCGCGGAGGTTGAGCACGAGGTCGGTGGCGCCGTCGATGGTGTAGGTGACGTCGCCGGCGTGATCGTGGGAAAGCCGCATCTGGACGGACTTGACGCCGGAAAGCCCCAACCCGCCGATGGCGAACTGGCCGACGTGGTCGTCGATCCCGCCGTGGCTCAGCCAGCGGAAGGCCTCTTCAGGGGACATGGTGAGGCCCGCTTCTTTGGCGATGGCGGCGCAGTTCTCACGAACGGCGGAGAACTGTCCGTTGCCGGTGTACCAGTACTCGGCGAACTTCATGTGCTGGATGACGCGGCGTCGCTGGGTGTTGTTGTATTCTCGGCGGAGCCAGGCGGCGTCTTCCTCCCCGTGGTCGAGTTCCAGAATGGTGCTGGCGGCGTGCTGAGCGCAGGTATGGGTCAGGGTGAGGCCCGCGGAGAGGATGGGGTCGGCGAAGCCGAGGCACTCGCCGACCAGGAACCAGTTTTCGCCGCAGGTCTCGTCGGCGACGTACGACCAGTCGGTGGTGGATTCGAGCTTGCCCTTGCGGGTGGCATCCTTGATGAGGTTCCAAACGGTCGCCTCGCTGCGGAGGCTTTCCATGAGTAGATCGTCGGGGCGCTTGCCGCAGGTTTTGTACCACTCGGCATTGCAGACGAGGCCGACGCTGGTGCGGTCGTCGGAGAGGGCGATGTACCATACCCAGCCGTAGGGGAGGCTGCGGATCTGGATGCGGACGGCTTTCTTTTCGAGGATGGCCTTGTTCATGCCCGGGGCCGACCAGTAGTCCCAGAAGGCGACGTTGCGGAGGAGGGTCGGCGCGTCGACCTTGATGCCCAGGGCGCGGCGCATGACCGCGGCGTTGCCGGAGGCATCGACGTAGTAGCGGGCGGTGAACTTCTCGCCGCTCTCGAGTTCGACGCCCGTGACGCGCTTGCCGGCCTTGGTCCTGTCATGGGTGATCGACTTGACCTTGGCGGCCTGACGCACGTCGCAGCCCAGTTCCTTGGCGTGGTCGAGGAGAATGGTGTCGTAGATGGAGCGGTCGACCTGGAAGGACACACGCTGACGCCAGCCCTCGAAGGTTCCGGGGCGGCTGTACGAATCGGGGATCTCCCGGTCGGGAATAAAGCCGAAGGTCCAGGGTGAAATCGTCTTGCCCCAGGTATAGGTGGCGCCGAGTTTGATGGGGAAGCCGTGGCGTTCGATCTTGTCCCAGACGCCCATCTCGTGGAGCACGCGGCCGATGGGGGGGAGTTGGCTCTCCCCGATGTGGTCGCGCGGGAAGGTTTCGCGTTCGAGGATGAGCACGCGGAGGTTGGGGTTGTATTTTCGGAGAAGGGCGCCGGTGGTCGACCCGCCCGGGCCGCCGCCGATGATGATCACGTCAAAGTGACCGTTCAGGTTTGACATGTAACCGTCCCCCGTGAAACTTGGGCAAGGCTCGCCCGTCGGGGAGTGTACGGCATGCGTCAAGCCCTGCCCCGCTACGATCCTTCGCGAAGGAGGTTGTCATGCCGTACTACCACCGCCTGGGTCAACTCCCCCAGAAGCGTCACGTGCAGTTCCGCCGCCCGGATGGGTGTCTGTACTCGGAAGAGGTGTTCGGGACGGAGGGGTTCGTCGGCCCGACGACGACGATGTACCACATCCATCCGCCGACGCAGGTGTACGGGTGGAAGCCGCTGTACTCGACGAAGGTGGAGTATGTCGAGACCGACGTGATGCGGATGCGGCACGTGCGTTCGGCGCCGATGCCGCCGAACGGGGACTTTGTAACCGGGCGGGTGGTGCTGTTCGGCAATGGTGACTGCGAGATGGCGGTGTGCAACCCCGCGGAGCAGATGTCATACCACTACAAGAACGGGCAGGGGGACGAGTGCCTGTTCATCCACTTCGGCTCGGGCGTGTGCCACACGATGCTGGGGACGCTGAAGTTCGGTCCGAAGGACTACCTCGTGATCCCCAAGGGCGTGATCTACACGATCATCTGGGACGAGCGGGTGAACGGGCGAGACGGCAAGCCCGCCGACGGCGGCCCGCCCGTGGAGACGATGCCGTACGGGAAGGTGCTGCTGATCGAGACGGTGAACGGGAGCCACATCGGCCCGCCGCCTCGGTACGTGAGCAAGATGCACGGGCAGTACCTGGAGCACGCGCCGTACTGCGAGCGGGACCTGAAACTGCCCGAGTTCCCGATGACGTGGGATCAGCGCGGCGAATACGAGGTGCGGATCAAGGCGCGGGACCTGGTGCACTCGTACACGTACCACTACCACCCGCTGGACATCGTGGGGTGGGACGGGTGCTACTACCCGTTCATCTTCAACATCGACGACTTCTCGCCGATCACGGGGAAGCTGCACATGCCCCCGCCTATTCATCAGACATTCGAAGCGCACAACTTCGTGATCTGCTCGTTCTGCCCGCGGATGCTCGACTATCACCCGCAGGCGATCAAGGTGCCGTACAACCACAGCAACCTCGACAGCGACGAGGTGCTGTACTACGTCGAGGGGAACTTCGGCAGCCGCAAGGGGATCGAGGTGGGGTCGCTCACGGCCCATCCGCAGGGGATTCCGCACGGGCCGCACCCGGGAACGATCGAGGCCTCGCTGCACGCGACGTACACGGCGGAGCTGGCGGTGATGTGCGACACGTTCCGCCCGCTGCTGCCGACGCAGGCGGCCTTGGACCTCGACGATTCCAAGTACCCGGCGAGTTGGCAGGGGGAGCACTTCCCCGGGCTGACCGCGGGGCAGGTGAAACTCAACGGGGTGGCGGCGATGCAGTCGCCGGGCAAGCAGATGCCGATGATCGCGGCGCACGCGGCGGCGGAGGCGAACGTGTGGGGCCCGACGCCGGTCGCGGGTGGCGGCACTACTGAGGGGAACGGCGCGACGGGCAAGAAGCCGATCGCGAAGAGCGCGAAAAGCGTCAAGAAGAAGCGCTAGGTTGAACGGCGGCGGCGCATCGCCATCACGCCAAGGGCCGCGAGCGCGAGGGTCGCCGGCGCGGGGACAGGTTCGACGACGAAGTCGGGCGTCCACTCGGTGAAACTGTCGAGTTGCTGCGCCCAGAGGGTGTACGTGCCCGCGGGCAGGGGCGGTGTGAAGGTCTGCCCGTTGAGGCTCATTTCGGCGAGCAGGTCCTGCCCTTCATGGTCGAAGCCGAAGACGACCCAGCCGAGCAGGTCGCCGGGGAGCACGGTGTCGGGATCGTTGGGGAAGATCGGCCCGGGCTGGATGCCGGCGAACGCGGCGAAGTCGTCGGAGAGGTAGAGGAGCAGGTCGATGCGGGCGAGGACGTGGCCTTGCGGGATCGTGATGCTGAAATAGTCGCGATCGATCGTGCCCGTGCCGTCGTCGCCGGTCATGACGCCGAAGAGAATATTGGAGCCTTCGGCGAGGTTGAAGGGCGTGGGGTGAAACCGATCGCCGGAGAGATCGCCCTGGGTGAACTCGTTCCAGAGAATCTGGGCGTGGGCGGCGTGCGTGGCCGCGAGCAGAACGGCGGAGGCAAGCAGGATGGGCTTCACGGCACGGACTCCGGCCCCACGGGCGGCTGAACGCTGAACGATACACGCGATTGCGGGGCGTGCCACGCGAACTGATCGGGAACCGGCCCAAACGACACCGCTGAAGCGCCGATTCGCAGGTAATCGGACGCTGGCCGCGCGGCCCGGCGTCGTCGCCGTCCACGGAACAGTGGCTCCGCCAAAGAACACGATGGCGCGCAGAATCGTGTCCGCGTGTCCAGAGAGGCTGGACTCGCACTCATTGAGAAGTACGCTCGGGCGGGGTGATGACGGTCAGGGCCTCCGAAGCACACGCGGGCGTGTGGGAAATCGAGCCGCCGCGTCACACGCCGGGCGGTAGTCGGGCGGCTCGGGTAGGGTGAGTCACGAAAGGAGTCTTGCATGAGCATCACGCGGACGTTGAGGGGCGGGGCGCGGGTTGGCTGGGGTCGCGTGATCGCGTGGGCCATCGTCGCGGGGCTCGCGGGGTGCGGGTCGCTGCCGGACGTCAGGCCATTCGCAACGGCGACGCTGTCGATGGAGAAGTCGGCGGCCGCGGGGTTCGAGGCGTCGGCCTCGGCTCAGGAGCGGATGGCGGGTCTGCTCGACGTACCCGCGTCGCACCCCAAGGCGGCTGATCTTCATGCGCGCCGCGATGAGTACATGGCTCTCGCGAAGTCGATCCGCGAGGAGGCGGTGTATCGCGAGAAGTTGATGCGGGCGCTCACGGACTACACCGACTCGCTGGCGGGCGTTGTCGAGGCGTCGGCGAACGCACAGGGCAACGTGGACGCGCTGGCGGCCTCGGTGATGAACCTGGTGGGCGTGTTTCAGGCCTCGCCGCTGTCGCCGGTGGCGGGAGGCGCGGTCGATCTGGGCAAGGTGGCGCTGCGGGAGTTGATCCGGATGAAGGCGACGCGCGATCTGCGGCGGGCCCTGGAGGCGACCGATCCGGTCGTGCAGCGGGCGGGTGAACTGTTGCTGGCGGACGTGGAGAGCCTGCGCGCGACGGTCGCGGGCAAGCGTCGCGCGACGGAGTCGGCGGCACGGCAAGCGGGCGGGGAACCGTATCGGGAGTACCGGAAGCACCTGACGCGTCTGGAGACACGGGAGTTGGCGTTGCTGAAGATGCTGAATGCCCTGGATAAGGACGTGGACGTGGAGACGAACGCGTCGGCGGCGGACCTGCGGGCGGTGCGGGAGCAGATCGACGCGGCCCGGGCACGCCTCGCGGCGGTCGAGTCGCGCGCGGCGTCGGTCAAGGCGTCGCTCGCCGACACCGAGCGGCTGTTCACGGGGTTGGAAGAAGCGATCTGCGCGTGGATGGACGCGCACGCGGGGCTGGTCGCGGCGGCTCGGGAGGGCGGCTCGATCAACACGCGGCGGTTGATGGAGGTTGTCGTGGAGGTGAAGGGAATCGCGGACCGGATGCAGGCCGCGAAGGAGTAGCACCATGCCGAGTGACAACAAGACGATGGCGGACTGGGGCGAGGAACTGGATCGGCTGCTGCGGGAGGCGCACGCGGCGAGGCAGGGCGGGGGTGCGGCGGTTCAGCGGGCGCAGGATGCGCTGGCGGACTTCATCGACCGCAGCCCGGACTACGCCGACGCCCTGGATCAGGTGGCGGATCTGGCGATCATGGACCTGGACATCGCGGTGACGAAGGACGCCGTGGAGGCGTTGCGGACGCGTCGCGAGGAGTTGGCGCGGATCATGAAGACCCTGGGCGGCACGGTGGGCGAGTTGAAGAAGAGCGCCGCGGTGCTGAGGTTGGAGTCGGCCCGGGCCGCGGTGGACTCGATCACCGAGACGGTGAAGGCGTTGAAGGACGTCCGGGCGAAACTGAGAACGACGGGGGACGAGAAGACGCTGGGTGAGGCGATTCTGAAGGCGATCGCTGAGATTCAGGGTGTGCGGTCAAAGATCGAAACGGCGTTGGGGTAGTCGCGCGGTACGATGGCGGCGTGAAATCGAAGGAGGACATTCCGGGGCTGTTGCGGGCCGTGCAGGTCGGGGAGCGTGTGTTTCTGCGGCATCCGACCGGGGCGGACCGCGCGGCATGGGTCCGGCTGCGCGACGACAGCGAGGCGTTTTTGAGACCGTGGGAGCCGACCCCGCCGGGGATCGAGGAGATGCTCCCGTCGGACGTGGCGTTCGGACGGCTGATGACGACGTGCGATACGCGGGAGTCGCAGCGGTACGTGATCTGCCTGCGCGAGGATGGGCGGATCGCCGGGCAGATCAGTCTCAATCACATCGTGCGCGGGCCGATGCAGGGGGCGACGGCGGGGTACTGGATCGGGGAGGCGTTCTCGCGCCAGGGGTACATGCGCGAGGGGCTGGGGCTGGCGCTGCGACAGGCGTTCGAGGGTCTGAAACTGCACCGTGTAGAGGCGAACATCATCCCGCGCAACGCGGCGTCGAAGGCGCTGGTGAAGTCGCTGGGCTTCCGCTTCGAGGGGTTGGCGAAGCGGTACCTGCGGATCAACGGCGCGTGGGAAGACCACGAGCACTGGGCGATGACGGCGGAGGACTGGATGGACCTCAGGGGAAGGTCGGCCCGGGCGCTTCGCGATGGTCGTGCTCGTCGGTCGGGATCAGCCGCACGACGCGCAAGTTCATGAGCGTTCCCGTGAAGGATTCCCCCGGTCGAACGACCACGCGGAAGGGTTCGTCGGAGGTGATCTCGACGACCTCGCACTTGAAAGGGGTGAAGGTGCCCCACGAGCCGGTGCTGGGGACGACGCCGGTGAAGGACTGGGTGGCGGTTTCGACGACGAACTCGGAGCCGGCGGCCTCGGGGATGCAGGAAAGGTCGACGACGATCTGGTACATGCCACGCGGCGCCTGGACGGACCACTGGGCGTAGTCCTCGTGACTGGTCCAGAATCCGAGGCTTCCGCCGTACTTGGATTCGTACTTGAGGCGCTGGCCGTGGATCTCGGCGTCGGCGGCGTCGAGGAGGATGCGCCCGTCGGGGCCCGGTCGGATGGGGCCGGAGACAACGTCCGGCTCACCGACGATGGAAAGGGCGATGACGGTGGCGGCGTCGTGAAGGGGCGCCGCGGGGACCTGAAGGATGACGTCGTCGTCGAGGCGGGAGACGCGGACAGGTTCCCCGGAGCCGAGGATGCGGGCGGCGGTCACACGGTTGCGCAGGCCGGGAACGCGGAGCAGGCCGTCGGCGGGCCAGTCGAAGACGTGGAGGTAGAGGGCGCCCGGCTTGGCGGAGCAGCGGCCGAAGCGGAGCCGCGGGAAGGGCCCGGCGTGGGTGCCGTAGATGGCCTCGCTGTTAGCGTCCATCCAGCGGCCGATGTCGGCGAGGCGTGTGAGGGAGGGTTCGGGGATGAGTCCTTCGGCGGTGGGGCCGACGTTGAGGAGGAAGTTGCCGCCCTTGCTGACGATGTCGCAGAGGGTGCGGATGAGTTCGGTGGAGGACTTCCAGTTGTGATCGTCGGCGCGGAAGCCCCAGGTGTCGTTCATGGTCATGCAGGATTCCCAATCGACGCCGGGCATGCCGGTGGCGGGGACTTCCTGCTCGGGGGTGCCGTAGTCGCCGGCCCAGTCGCCCTCCTTGTTGAGGCCGGCCATGTCGTTGCGGCCCTTGTCGACGCGGTTGTTGATGATGATGTCGGGCTGAAGGGATCGCACGTAGGCGTCGAGAGCCTTGCCGCGTTCGTGGGTCCAGGTGTCTTCCCACTCGCCGTCGAACCAGAGGATGCCGATCTTTCCGTAGTTCGTGAGGAGTTCCTTGAGTTGGGCACGCATGAAGGTCTCGTAGCGGTCGAACTCGGCGCCGTCGGCGGGTCGGACTTCCCACTTGCGGCGTGGGAGGTAGTCGGGATGGTGCCAGTCCATGATGGAGTGATACCAGCAGATGCGCAGGCCCTCGGCGCGGCAGGCGTCGGCGAGTTCCTTGAGAATGTCGCGCTTGAAGGGCGAGGCCATCACGTCCCACTCGGTGACGGCGCTGTCGAAGAGGGCGAAGCCGTCGTGGTGCTTGCTGGTGATGACGACGTACTTCATGCCGGCCTGTTTGGCGGCCCTGGCCCAGGCACGAGCGTCGAACTTGACGGGGTTGAACTGATCGCGGAGTTTCTCGTAGTCGGCGACCTGGATGGGGGCGTTGGTCTGGATCCACTCGCCGGTGCCGCGGACGCGCTGGCCGTTCCATTGCCCGGCGGGGATGGCGTAGAGGCCCCAGTGGATGAAGAGGCCGAAGCGGGCGTCGCGGAACCAGGCCATGCGGTCGTCGCGGGAGGTCGGCGAGGCGGGCGATGCCGACGCGGGATGCGAGCGATACTCACGGGAAGTCGCGCACGCGGCAAGCGAGATACAGGCGGCCAGAAGGACAGTAATGCGCATGGCGGATGATACTCGGGCATGGCGCATGCCGAGCCATGGCGGAGACGGGCAGCCGTGCGTCTTAGACGAACTTCGTCTTGCCCGGCACCGCCACCTCGGGGGTCGGCCAATCGCCCCAGGCCAGGGCGCTGCTGGCGGGGGCGAGAGATTCCTTGGAGTTGAGGGCCTGGTCCCAGGCGATGGTCTGGCCGGTGTAGGCGCTCATGCGGGCCATGAGGGCCATGAGGGTGGTGTAGGCGGCGCGTTCGCCGTCGTTGATGGTCGTTCCGGCGCGGATGGCGGCGAAGAGGTCGTCGTGTTCGTTCTGGTACATGTCGCGGTCATTGCGGCCCTTGTACTTCCAGAGGGTGTCGCCGCGGAGGTCCTTGAGGTGGAAGGTGGGCGTCCAGCCGTTGATGACGGCGCTGCCCTTGGTGCCGTAGACGTAGTCGGTGTTGTCGGAGGGGCAGCCGTCGATCTGGCGGCAGGCGTGGAAGGTGCGCATGCCGCCGTCGTACTCGTAGACGGCGGAGAAGTGGTCGAAGACGTTGCCGTGCTCGGGGCCTTGGCGCGCGGCGCGGCCGCCGAGGCAGATGACGCGGGCGGGCCAGCGGTCGTTGGTGGCCCAGGCGAGGCGGTCGATGGAGTGGACGGCCTGCTCGACGACATGGTCGCCGCTGATCCAGGTGAAGTGCCACCAGTTGCGGAACTGGAACTCAAGGTCGGACCATTCGGGCTTTCGCGGGTGGCGGGAGAGGGTGCCGGTGTAGTAGGTGGTCTGGACGGTCGTGATGTCGCCGAGGGCGCCGCCGTTGATCTGCTCGAAGGTGGCGCGCATGCCGTCGTGATATCGCCAGCAGAAGCCGACGACGAGGGAGAGGTTTCGGCGTTTGGCGTCGGCGGCGGATTCGAGGACCGAGCGGATACCGGGGGCGTCCACGGCGACGGGCTTCTCGGCGAAGACGTGCTTGCCGGCGGCGATGGCGGCCTTGAGGTGCTCGGGGCGGAAGATGGGGTGGGTGGTGAGGAGCACGACGTCGACGCCGGAGTCGATGACTTTTTGGAAGGCGTCGAAGCCGACGAAGCGGCGCTCGGGGGGGATGGCGGTGCGTGACTCGCCGTTGAGTTTGACAGAGGAGGCGACGTTGGCGAGGCAGGCGTCGAGACGGTCGGCGAAGATGTCGCCGGCGGCCCAGGCCACGGTGTCGGGATCGGCGTTGAGGGCCTGGGCGAGGGCGCCCGTGCCGCGTCCGCCGCACCCGATGATGCCGATCTTCAGGGTGGGGTTGCGTCGTGGTGCGGCGGAGGCGGAGAAGGCTCCGACCAGGGGCAGCATGGCGGCAACGCTCGCGGCACGGACCACGTCACGACGGGAAAGACCATCGCTCATGGCTTCTTCTCCTCGTACTTCACAGTGGACGGTTCGCAGACAATACGGAAGCCGACGAAGGGGCCATCGGAGAGCCACCACGCGCTCTTGGGGATTTGTGGATCGCTGGCGTTCCAGGCGGGGGTTTGCGGGACGCGGGCGGCGATGGCGAGGGCTTCGGCGTCGTCGCGGTAGGAGCCGCCCTTGGTGACAGGTTGGCCATCGCGGCCGGTGACCCATTCTTGGACGTTGCCCAGCATGTCGTGGAGTCCCCAGGGGTTGGGCTTCTTCTTTCCGATGGGGTGCGGGGATTCGTCGCTGTTGGCGTCGAACCAGGCATGCTCGCGGAGCGCGGCGGCAAAGGCCGTGCCTTCGACGGAAAGTCCGTGGGAGCCAGTGCCGCCCGCGCGGGCGGCATGCTCCCACTCGGCCTCGGTGGGGAGGCGGTAGTTCTTGCCTGTCTTTTTCGAGAGCCAGACGCAGAACTCCGAGGCGTTCTTGAAGGACATGCTGATGGCGGCGTAGCCCTCGTGCCCGAAGCCGCGGTCGGGGGGGAGGTAGGGCTTGCTGGGGCGTGTGACGGCATCAACCTTGGGCTGGCCTGCCTCTTCATCGAGGCGGTAGGCGTAGACGTCGAAGGCTTCCCACGGGATTTCGGTTTTGCTGATCCAGAAGGGTTTGAGGATGCCGTCGGCGGACGCGGGGATGGGGATCATGTCGAGGTTGAAGGCCGCGACGGGGATGTGCTCGGCGTAGGGCTGGAGAGGTTCGGGCTTTACGGGCGGAGCGGCTTGCTCGGGCGGGCCGAGGTGGATCAGCGGCGTGCAGGCGCCCAAAAAGACCGACGGGCCGATCACGAGCGTCACCCCTGCGCCCGTGCGTACGGCCCGTCGGATGTGCGAAACCACGGAATCGAGCGATGCGGCAACGCCGCGGAGGACGCGAAAAGAAGCGTGCATGCGAGACTCGGACCAACCAATGCGACCCGAGAGAAGTCGGGCGCAAGAAACACCACGAACAATGGTCAGACTACCAGACGGCGTCGAACAGTGCAAGTCAAACATGAGAATCACCTCCGGACAATACAGACTCCCAACTACCTGACGAGAGGGATGCTCGTTCGGCATTCAGTAGCATGGTGACATCCACGGCATCGCGGAGCGAAGCGGCGGATGGGCCGGGAAGACCACGCTTCCACGCGGCGACACACTCGATGAAGTGGTGCATTTGCGGGGTGAACCCGTCGATCAGCGGAATTTCCGGGTGCTCGACGCGATCGTCGCGCAGGATGCGGACGGTTGGCGAAGCGGCAAGGTCGAACTCGACGGTGGCGGAGGCGAACTCGGCGACGTACCGCATGCGGAAGCCTCGGCCCTGGGAGGGGAGCCAGGCGCCCTCGGCAAGGACGATCGGCGCGGTCGTGGCGGCGGAGAAGCGATAGGCCGTGGTAACGTGATCGAGGTGGCCGAGCGAGAGGGCGTGGGTCGGTCGCCCGAGGGCATGCAGGATGAAATCGGCGTCGTGGATGTGGAGGTCGGCGAGCGCCCCGCCGCAGCGGGCAGGGTCGGCGTAGAAAGGGGACCATGCGGGGCGTGCGCCGAGGCGCGAAAGTCGGAGCGCGTGGAGCGGGCCGTAGCGGTGATCGCGGATGCAGTCGGCGAGGAAGGGCCAGCCGGGCCAGTGTCGCATGACCATGGCGGGGACGAGGCGACGGCCTGAGTTGGCTTCCGCCGCGGCAAGGCGGCGGATGGTGGCGACATCGAGGGCGACGGGCTTTTCGAGCAGCACGTGCTTGCCGTCGCGGAGCGCCGCGGCGGCGAGGGGTTCGTGCGTGTCGGTGGGCGTGGCGATGACGACGGCGTCAAGGTCGGAGAGGGCGAATAGATCGCCTGGGTGGGTGAAGGTGCGTGTGACGGTGGGGTCGAAGAGGGCGTCGTTCTGGCCGTTGAGGTCGAGGTTGCCGACGGCGGCAAGTCGGCCTGTGAGGAGATCGGGGCGTGCGTCGGCGACCGCAACGAGTTCGACGGGCAGGCCGGCGGATTTCGCGGCGGCGATGGCGCGGAGATGGGTTTGCCCGATGAAGCCAAGGCCCACCACGCCCAGACGGACCGGGGTCATGCCATCGCTCCCGTGAGTCGGCGGATGAGCGACGCGGCGGTGCGGATGTCCTCGACGCGGGCCTCCCCCGCCTCGCGCTCGATGGCCATGGGGACGGGGTATTCGCGGAGGAGGGCGAAGAAGGCGGGCCAATCGACTCGGCCTGTGCCGACGGGGACTTCCTCCCCCCACGAACCGGGGGTCTTCGTCGGCAGGGCGTCCTTGACGTGGACCTGGCGGACATGCGGGAGGAGGCGGCGGAGGGCGTCGATGGGGTCGCCCATGCCGTAGAGGATCATGTTCGCGGGGTCGAAGTTGACGCCGACGTGCCAGCGGGTGGCGAGCGACGCGTTGAGTTCGGCGAGGACGTCGAGGAGCGTGTCGGCGGATTCCTGGCCTGTTTCGAGCGCGAGGCGGACGCCGCGGGCGGCGAAGAGTTGGGCGAGTTGGCGGACTCGGTCGATCATGGTCCGGCGGAGCGCATCGCCCCGCTCGTGAGGGAGAAAGCCGGCGTGGAAGGTGACGAGGGAGAGGCCGAGGCGCTGGGCGAGGGCGGCGTTGGCCTCGGCGGCGCGGAAGTTGTCGCCCCAGAGAGTGTCCTGTCGAACGCCGCCTGTGCGCTTGATGGCATCGAGCGAGGAGTAATCCTCGCCCTTCATCGAGATCATGCCGGACACGAGGCGGATGTTGGCGCGGGCGAGCGTGTCCGTCGTTGCATGTTCAGACCACGAGCCGTCGCGGAGTGGGTCGAGGTGGAGTTGGACGGCGGACAGGCCGCAGGCGGCGATCTTGGTAACAAGATCGTTCGGGTCGGTGGGCCGCAGCGACCAGGAGCAGACAGCGAGGGAGGCGGCGGTCATCGCGGCGTCTCCGGCAGCCAGCGGACGAAGCCTTCGATGGCCTCGTACTCGGCGAGGCCGAGTTTGTCGTAGAGGCGCGCGGTGGCGCGGTTGCGGTCTTCGGCGCGCTGCCAGAACTCGCGTGGGTCGTTGGGGCCGGGGAAGAGGGCGCGGTCCTTCTGGCTTTCGTGCTTGAAGATGGCGACGCGCTTGCGGGCGAGTTCGTCGGGGCTGAGGGGCACGGCCATTTCGATCTCGTCGGGCCCCCACTCCTGCCAGGCCCCGCGGTAGAGCCAGACGACGCACTCGCGCATCCAGTCGCGGTCGGCGAGGCGGCGGAGGGCGGCGGTGATGGCGGCGAGGCAGACGCGGTGCGTGCCGTGCGGGTCGGAGAGGTCGCCGGCGGCGTAGACCTGGTGGGGTCGGACACGCTCGAGTAGGTCGGCTGTGATGCGGATGTCGTCCTCGCCGATGGGCTTTTTCTTCACGCGCCCGGTCTCGTAGAAGGGCAGGTCGAGGAAGTGAATGTTCTCCTCGAGGACGCCGGAATATTTCGCGGCGGCGCGGGCCTCGGTGCGGCGGATGAGCGTCTTGATGCGTTGGAGTTCGGGCGTATCGACCTCGCCGGGGCGTTTGCGCCGGATGAAGGCGGCGATGTTCGCTTCGAGGCGTTCGGCGGCCTCGGCGCCGCCGACCTTCGGGAACGCGGCGAGGAACTCGCTGACAAAGTCGGCATGGCGGATCGCGGCCTCGTCCCAGACGGCGATGTTGCCGCTGGTCTGATAGGCGACGTGCACCTCATGCCCCTGTTCGCAGAGGCGGATGAATGTGCCGCCCATGGAGATGACGTCGTCGTCGGGGTGCGGGCTGAACACCACCACGCGGCGGGGCGCGGGGTGCTTGTCGCCCTCGCGCGGGCGGCCCCCGGGCCAGCCGGTGATGGTCCGGGAGAGGGCGCGGAAGACTTCGAGGTTGATCTGATAGGCCCCGCCGCGGGCGGTTACCAAGTCTTGCAGGCCGTGTTCGCTGTAGTCCTCGTCGGTGAGTTTGAGGAGGGGCTTGTCGAGGGAGCGTGCGAGCCAGATGGCGGCCTTGCGGGTGGTGGGCAGGTCCCACGCGAGGCCGAACTGCTCGATGGGGCCGAGGAGCCACGGGGTCTTGAAGCGGGTGAGGTCGGCGGCGGCGGCGGGGTCGAGGATGCACGTGGCGCCGGGGTGCTGCTGGAGGAAGGAGGCGGCGACGGCGGGCGAGACGTCGCCCTCGACGGCGCGCTTGATGATGGCGCTCTTGTGTTCGCCGAAGGCCAGCATGATGACGCGGCGGGCGTCGAGGATGGTGCCCACGCCCATGGTGATGGCGGTGCGGGGCACGTTGCGCTCGCCGAAGAAGTCGCTGGCGGCGTCCATCCGGGTCACTTTGTCGAGATGGACGAGGCGAGTGCGGCTGTCGCGGGGGGAGCCGGGTTCGTTGAAGCCGATATGCCCGGTCTTGCCGATGCCGAGCAGCTGCAGGTCGATGCCGCCGGCGTCGCGGATCATGTCCTCGTAACGCTCGGCGTGCTCGGCGACGCGCTCTCGCGAAACTTGACCGTCGGGGAGGTGCGTCTGCGCGGGGTCGAGGTCGACCAGATCGAAGAGGTGCTCCCGCATGAAGCGGCGGTAGGACTGGAGGTCGTCCCGGCCCATGGGGTGGTACTCGTCGAGGTTGAAGGTGGTGACGTTGCGAAAGGAAAGGCCGTCGGCCTTGTGGAGGCGGACGAGTTCGTCGTAGACGCCCTGGGGTGTGGAGCCGGTGGCCAGCCCGAGCACGGCCCGGCGGCCCGCGGCGGCGCGTTCGCGGATGAGGGCGGCGATCTCGGCGGCGACGGCTCGGCTGGCCTCGGCGGAGGTCGCGTAGACCCGGACGGGGATGCGCTCGGGGAGAGATGGCGTCGGGTGGTGGGTCATGCGCGTTCAAAGCGGGGCGCGTCTGGCGAGGATACGGGAGGGTGATTCGCCCATGCTCGCCCCGAGCGTAGCGGCAAGGCCCCGTGGGCGTCCAGCGGGGTTGATCGGTGCTCGCGCAGGCCGGAACCTCATACGAGTGCACGGTTTCGGCGCGAGAATCCTGCATGGTGCTTGAATGTGGGCGTGACGAACCTAGGATTGGGCCAGATTGCGGGGTAGAGCAGCCTGGTAGCTCGTCGGGCTCATAACCCGGAGGTCGCAGGTTCAAATCCTGCCCCCGCTATTGCCGGGCCGGTTGCGAAAGCAGCCGGCCCTTTGGTTTTCAGGGAACGCCGCCGAGAGACCTCGGCGGCGTTTTCGCATTCCCCCACGGGATTGGCGAAGGTTGGCGAGCATGCCGGGAGTCTCTCCCCCGGGGTCGTGCCATAACCGGCGAACTGGGCCCCCGACCAACACGCGGCGACTGGCGGCGAAAGTCTCTCCGCAGGCTCTGTCTCTCACGGCGGGGGTTATCAGGAGGTCGCGCGCGAAGAACGGATGTGAACGCCAGGGTCGTGCGCGCGCCATCGACGCGACGGGGCTTGAACGTCGGTCAAGCGGTTCACGCGGGTGCGCTCCCGAAACCCGGACGGCATATGGAGCCACAGATGGCCTCGCGCCGTCGCCGGAGCCCGCATGCACGCCTCGCGCGATCCCGAAACCATGACGCCATCCGAGCGGGACGCCGAGGTCGCCAGCATCTTCGCTCAGGGCGTCATCCGCGCCGTCCGCCTCGCCCGTTCGCGTTCCACCCGGGACATCGAGGCAGAAGAGGAATCTCCGCCCGCTCGACTTGAACTGTTGCCACATGCCGGCCTCAGTGTCGCCGCGCGGCCCGCGGGTTAGGGGCTCACAGGCCGATGCACTGAGGAGACGCCATGTCGGATACGACCCAACGCGAACTCGATGGTCTCCCGCGGATGACCACGGGCGAACTCGCGGAGCGCTACGAGCAACTTCACGGTCAGCCGTGCCGCACGCGGCACCGTGCGTACCTGATCCGCAAGATCGCCTGGAGACTTCAGGCCAACGCCGAGGGCGACCTGAGCGAAAGGGCCCGCCGTCGGGCGGCGGAACTGGCCAACGACGCGGAGGTCCGCGTGATGGCCCCGAGGACGGTAGTCTCGCCGCCCCAGCCCGGCGTCGCGGTCACCAGCACACGCCGGGTCCCGAACGCGCTAATCGACGTTCGGCTTCCGCCCGCGGGCTCCGCGATCGTCCGGCAATACAAGGGCCGCAAGCTGCGTGTCGTGGTGCTGCCCGACGGCCAGGGGTTGGAGTACGAGGGAGAGCGCTACCGCACGCTCTCGGCTGTGGCGAAGAGGATCACGGGCAGCCACATCAACGGGTTCCGCTTCTTCCACCTGGAGCACGCGCAATGAGAAGGCGCATCCCCAGACTGCCCGAGGAGGCCGCGGCCGCGACGGTCGCCAAGCAGCGCCGCGTTCGCTGCGCCATCTACACCCGCAAGAGCAGCGAGGAGGGCCTCGACCAGGAGTTCAACTCGCTCGACGCCCAGCGCGAGGCCGCCGAGGCGTACATCGCCAGCCAGAAGAACGAGGGTTGGCTCTGCCACGCCGAACGGTACGACGACGGCGGGTTCTCAGGCGGGAGCATGGAGCGGCCTGCACTCGATCGCCTCCTTCGGGATGTCGAAGCCGGGAAGATCGACTGCGTCGTCGTCTACAAGGTGGATCGACTCAGCCGGTCGCTCCTGGACTTCGCGCGGATCATGGAGTCGTTCGACCGCAAGGGCGTGTCGTTCGTCTCCGTGACGCAGCAGTTCAACACCACGAGTTCAATGGGGCGGCTGACCCTGAACATCCTGCTCTCGTTCGCCCAGTTCGAGCGGGAGATCATCGGCGAGCGCATCCGTGACAAGGTGGCGGCGCAGAAGAAGAAGGGCAAGTGGGCCGGCGGCGCGCCCGTCCTCGGCTACGACGTGGATCGCTCCGGCCCGAGCCCGCGGCTGGTCGTCAACGCCCGCGAGGCGGCCCGCGTGCGAGAGATCTTCACCCTGTACCTGGAGAAGGGATCGCTCCTCCCCGTGGTGGACGAACTCACACGCCGGTGCTGGACGAACAAGAGGCGGGTGACCCGCAAGGGGCGCGTCCTGGGCGGACGGCCGTTCGACAAAGGCACGCTCTACGCCTTCATCACCAACCCGATATTCAAGGGGAAGATCGTCCACAAGCAGCTTGAATACGACGGCGAGCACGAGCCCATCGTCGAGCCCGTGCTCTTCGATCGCGTGCAGGCGCTCCTGAGGACCAACGGTCGCCACGGCGGGATCGAGGCCCGCAACAAGTACGGGGCTCTCCTCCGGGGACTCTTGCGGTGCAAGTCGTGCGGGAACTCGATGACGCACACGTTCACCGGCAAGAAGCGCAACAAGTGCTACCGCTACTACCGCTGCGTCGGCGCGATCAGCCGCGGCGCGGCGACCTGCCCGGCCACCACGCTCCCCGCAAGCGAGATCGAGCGGGTCGTCGTGGACGAAATCCGAGCGCTCGGGCGCGATCACGACGTGCTGGACCGTGTGGTGGCGGAGGCACGGGCGGCCGTCGAACGCGAAGGGGCGGGCCTTCGCCGCGAGAGGGGCGAGCTGAAGTCCGACCTCGCCCGCCTCGAACGGGAGCTTCAGGCGCTTGTCACCGAGGACAGCGCGGCTCCGGGCGCGACCGGTCGCTTGGCGCTCGTGCACGAGCGGATCAGCGCCGGGCGGAAACGCCTGCCGGACCTGGATACCCGGATCGCCGAGATCGACAACGGCGCGATCACGCGGGAAGAGGCACAGGGGGCCCTTCGGGAGTTCGACTCCGTCTGGGCCAACCTGACGCCCCGGGAGCGGGGCCGCGTCCTACGGCTCTTGCTCTCCACGGTGGAGTACGACGCCGACGCGGGGACGGTCTCGGTGACCTTCCGGCCAAAGGGAATCGCGGCGCTCTGCAAGCGCCGGCTTGAGGAGGCAGCATGACAACCGTCACGCGACCCATCCACTTCGCCATCAAGGGCCGATACAAGCGTGCCATCGTCGGCGAGGAGCCCGCGCCGACGCCCGAGGGCCGAATCCCGCGCGTGGCGCGACTGATGGCCCTCGCGATCCGTTTCGACAAACTGCTCGTGGACGGCGTGATCTCCGACATATCCGAGCTAGCGCGCCTGTCGCACGTCACGCAGCCGCGCATGACGCAGATCATGAACTTGCTTCACCTGGCGCCGGACATCCAGGAAGAGATACTTTTTCTGCCCGTTACCATCGACGGGCGCGATCCGATCCACGAGCGCATGCTCCGCGGCCTGACCCTCGTCCAGTCATGGGGCGTCCAGCGCCGGCTGTGGAGGCAGCTGCTGGGGAGAGGGCGCGTCAAGGCCTGACCCTTCGCGGTCGGTGGCGTGGACCGCCGATCGGCTTGACGGGAGCGCGGGCGACTATTTCTTCTTCTTGTCGTCGTAGCGGCCGGAGTCGCCGTGCCCCTTCTTGGGCATGACCTCGACGGATGAGTTCCTCGGATCTGCCTTGGCCTGGGCAACTGACTTCAGCCGGCCAGTGTCATCGTCGCGCCCGATCTTGAATCCCTTTGACTTCGACATTGCTAGGCCTCCGTGCAAGGATCTGAACCGATTGGAGCCGCCCGGACCGGAACCGTTCTGGACCGCCCGGTTGCAGCCCGCTGACCCGTAGGTTATCATCGCGTCAACTGTTTGGCAAACGCGGACATTGGGTTCGGGCAAAGCGACCTGAACATGCCGCGTGAACAGGAGCGCGCATGAACCACCCGCTTCGGCACATCTCGATTCGCGTCCCCTGGCACGACACGGCATGGGACGGACGAGTGTGCGCGAAGCCGGCCCTCAACGGAGCTTGCCTTCGGCTGAAGGGAATCGGGTTGGCGCGAGATGACGGCGCGGAGGAGGCCGTCGCGACGAAGTCGTTGAAGGTTCTGCCACGAGAACAGTGGCCATGCTGCGTCGGGGAGCGGGCGACGTTCATGGCCCCGTTCGAACTGGTCCAATCGAAGGTTCATCCGTACAGCTGGAAAGAGGATGGAAAACACTCGCACTTCGTGCCGACACCGCTCCGACATCCGCCATATTCCGCCCCGGCAGTGCCCTTCTCGTGGATGCTCGCCGAGTCGGCGGAACAACTGGCGGCGGAGCACGCACTCGACGTACTGCCCGATCGCGAGCCCGACCTTGGGTTCAAGACACAGTGGCTGCAGCACCGTGACAACCAGAAGGCGCTGTCAGACTGCTTCTGCGCCCACATCAAGCCCAACGAATCTTTGGTGTTCTTCTACGCGAAGCACGTTCCGTTCGTGGAGGATACCGCAGGCCGCCGAATAATCATCGGCGTGGGTCGGGTGCTTCACATCGGGCCCTGCGTCGAGTACGAGTACAACACCAAAGACCTCAACGGCAAGCTCAGGTCCGTGCTTTGGGAACGGCTGGTCCAGCACTCGATCCGGCCCGACTTCAAGGACGGGTTCATCCTTCCTTACCACGCGGCCCTCGAGAAGGCAGCGGCCGACCCCGAGTTCGACCCAGCGACCATCGCGGCGTTCTCCCCCGAGGATCGGCTTCTGGAGTTCTCGCATGCATCGCAGCTCGTGACCCACGATGCCGCGATCGCCGGTCTTCTTGCCTGCGCGGACTCACTGCGAAAGGTGAAGGCGCACCTGCCGGGCAAGTGGGATCAGTGCCTGCAGTGGATCGATGACCGGCTCGGCGAGCTGTGGAAGGCTCGCGGGCCGTGTCCCGGTCTGGGTGCCGCGCTCTCGGCATTCGGCGTCGAGCAGGGCAATTTCGTTGCCCGTGCCATCGCTGAGAAGGCCGGGGAGAACGCTGACCCGTGGCCACTGGTCGATCGTGCGTTCGCCGATCCCAAGAAGTACCTGCCGGCAGCGCTCGCCGAGAAGATTGGCAAGACGATGGCTGCGAAATGGGCCAAGTTGCCGGCAGAGCGGCGCGCCCTGCTGTGCCTCCTCAGCCGGTTCGAGATCACACTTGACCAGGCCACCCTCCTCTACGTTCAAGAGGAGCGAGCGGAGGCGGGCATCACCGGCACCGACGCCGACATCCTGTCGAACCCCTATCTCCTCTACGAACTGACCCGTCTCAGCGACGACCCCATGAGCATCTGGACCGTCGACCGCGGCGTGTTCCCCGACGAGATCGTGCGCAATGTCCACCCATTGCCCGAACCCTCTGCGCTCGACGCGGGCACCGACGCGAGGCGTGTCCGGGCCTTGACGGTATCGGTGCTGGAGGAGGCCGCCAGCAGCGGGAACTCGCTACTCCCACAGGATCAGGTTGTGCTCCGTGTACGTGACCTGACTCTCGAACCCCCCTGTTCGATCGATGCGGACCTCATGGCCGTTGCCAAGATGGCGTTCGGCGATGCCGTGTCAGAGGTTCCGCTGGCGACCGGCGCGCCAGCCCTGCAACTCGGCCGGCTCGCAGAGATGGGGGCCGTTATCCGCACATCTATCACCAAGCGATCGGCGGGAAAACGTCTGGAGGTCGTGGCGGATTGGCGCAAGCTCCTCGACGCCCACCTTGCGACCAAGGGGGCAGGCAAGCCGGATGAACTTGAAGAGCGCGCCCGCGAGGAGAAGACGGCCGCGCTGAAGGAGTTGGCCGAGTCGCGGGTTTCGGTGCTCATCGGCCCCGCGGGCACGGGCAAGACGACGCTGCTGTCTGTTCTGTGCGGGCAACCAGACGTCGCCGCCGGCGACATCCTGCTCTTGGCCCCCACTGGCAAGGCGCGCGTGCGCATGGAGCAGTCAACCAAGTCCCTCAAGCTCAAGGGCTTCACGATCGCCCAATTCCTCAGCCCGGATCGCTATGAGGGGACCACGGGCCGGTACCGACTCTCCGACAAACCGCCGCAGGATTGCCCGCGGACTGTCATCATCGACGAGGCGTCGATGCTCACGGAGGAAATGCTCGCCGCGCTCTTGCAGGCCCTCAAGGGCGTACATCGCTTGATCTTCATCGGCGATCCCCGCCAGTTGCCGCCCATCGGCACGGGCCGCCCGTTCGTCGACATCATCACGCACCTTGCGCCAGAAGGCATCACTGAGCAGTTCCCCCGCGTCGGCACCGGCTATGCGGAGCTGACCATTCGTCGCCGCCAAGCGGGCAAGGAGCGAGAAGACCTCCAGCTCGCCGAGTGGTTCAGCGGATCACCTATTGCGCCCGGCGAGGACGACGTGTTCGACAAGGTCATTGCCAAGGGCAAGAGCGAGCACGTCCGGTTCGTCCCGTGGACCACGGCAGAGGAATTGCGTACCGCGTTGATTGACACGCTCGTGAGCGAGCTGGCCCTTACCGGTCCAGACGACATTGTCGGCTTTGACGCCACCCTGGGGGGCGTGCCCTGGAATGACATACGTTTCTTCAACGCCCGGCGCGATGACAAACCCGGCGCGGCCGAGATTGCCGAAGGCTGGCAACTGTTGTCCCCCGTTCGCGCCGGCGCGCACGGCGTTCCCGACCTCAATCGACTTATCCACGAGACCTTCCGTCGCGCGATGATCGAATCGTCGTCGGCACGGGGCCACCAGACCCCAAAGCCCAAGGGACCGGAGAAAATCGTCTACGGCGACAAGGTAATCAACCTCATCAACACCGACCCATCGCATCCCCGCTACCGCCACCGCAAGGTTTATCCCGCCAAGGACCACCCATACATCGCAAACGGCGAGATCGGCATGACGATGGGGTTCTATTGGCGCGGGCGCGACCCGAAGACCAAGTTCTACCGTGAGAACCTGGAGGTCGAGTTCTCCTCCCAACCCGGTTACAAGTACACCTTTACCGAGCGTGACTTTGGCGAGGAGGGCAACCCGGTTCTGGAACTCGCCTACGCCCTGACCGTCCACAAGTCGCAGGGGAGCGAGTTCGGTACCGTCATCCTCGTGCTCCCGAACCCATGTCGGCTCCTTTCGCGTGAGATGCTCTACACCGCGCTCACGCGGCAGCGCAACCGAATCGTCATCCTCCACCAGGGCGACCGGGCGAGCCTGCGAAAGTACTCGACCGACAACAATTCGGAGACGGCTCGGCGTCTCACCAATATCTTCAAGGCTCCGAGGCCGATCGAAATCGATGGGCGGCTCTTCGAGGAGGGGTTGATCCACCGGACGTCCCGAGGCGACATGGTCCGCTCGAAGTCCGAGGTCATCATCGCCGACCACCTGGCCCGCCGCGCCATTGAGTATGCCTACGAGCGTCCGCTTACGATCGACGGTGTCACCAAGTTCCCCGACTTCTCAATCGAGGACATGGAAACGGGCGTCACCGTCTACTGGGAGCACTGCGGGATGCTGCACGTCCCCTCGTACCGGAGGCGCTGGGAGGAGAAGCTCGCATGGTACAGATCCAAAGGCATATTGCCGCAGGATGAGGGCGGCGGAAAGGCCGGCACCCTGGTCGTCACTCGTGACGAGCCCAATGGGAGCATTGACTCCGCCAAGATCACCAAGTTGCTGCACGAACTTTTCTGAGTTGCATCCTTCGAGGCGGCGACACGGCGGTTAGGCCGATGCATCGAGCACGCGACGCATGTTCTTCTCGTAGACGTCGTCGATCACCGCGGGCATCGTGATGTAGACTCCCTGCTCGTCGCGGAACGTCCGATCAGGATCACCGCGGAACGAGAGCCAGTTGAAGCTCGATACGACGCAGAATGACCGATCGACAACCAGCACCTTCGCGTGCGTGTCGCCCAAACGGACGAATCGGAAGCGATCCCTAAACTGGGCTGCAATCTGCTCCAGTTCGCGGACGGCATCACGGTTCCTCGGATTCTGCATCTGACGGTCCGCATCCGGGTCGCCGATACCCCACCCGATGGTGACCTGACAGCCACGGATCAGAAGCACCTGAAGCCTTCGTCGCATCGCGCGATCAACGACCTCCGCACTGATCCAGGGCGACACAATCAACAGTCGGCTCTCCGCCTTAAGAAATGCCCGCTCGAGCAATGGGGGATGATCCGGCGTGTGGATGTGCCTGACCGGCAGCTCATCGAGCCGGGCCTGTGCGCCTTCCAGTTGGTTCTGCGCCGCGACAACCTCTGCAGGGGGTGTCGCAACGGGATCGATCGCAGCAGGCACTGCGTTTGACGTCTTTTCCTTGGCGGCGACGAGCGCTTCCCTCGCTGCCGCGACCTCCTGTTCACGCTTGAGCACTTCCTCGGCGGGCGCAACCGGCGGTAGACTAAGGCCAAGGGCATCGACCGCCCGCCTGCTCACGTCGTCGCCGTCAACCACTTCTTTGACGATTCCCAGGCGCACCGCGGCCTTGCTCTTCGCAAACGCAGCCGAATAGTCCTCGCGCACGCGACCGTCGTGCACGAGCACGACCTGAACGTCATCGGACCGGCCCCGGCGAAACACGAGCGCGACTCCAGGACGGTACAGGCGTTTCGTCCGGCCAACCGATCGCACGGCGAGTACCTCGCGAATCTGAGTGCGGCCCTTCCGCAGTTGCTGCGCGATCCGTTCGACGGACGCGACGGGGATTTCCTTTGGCAGAGGGGGCCTGGCAGGGCACGCCGGAATCTCTGGGATGCCGATATCCCGCAGGTCCTTCGGGAACAGCAGCGCCTCATTCGTGAGGGTCACCACCTCTCGTGACAGGCCGTCGTACTTGACGTTGACATCGAAGTCCTGGGGCATCGACAGAGTCGCCAACGACAGAGTGCGCTTTCCCTTCTGGGTGAGCGCCAGATACTGGTGTCCCTGGGTTGCAGTCGCTGCCAGATGCACATCTTCCGTGCGTGTC
The DNA here is from genome assembly GCA_022180725.1 of Phycisphaerae bacterium. Lineage (GTDB taxonomy): Bacteria > Planctomycetota > Phycisphaerae > Phycisphaerales > UBA1924 > RI-211. Next base: position 43,338 of record BQMO01000015.1, on the reverse strand, counting down.
AAGTCGGACAGCACGCGGCGCACCGACCGGTGCCCGAGACCCAAGAACGCCGCAACATGGTCCGGATGTCCAAGTCCCTCGTCGATCGCCTTCATGGCGAACTCCTGGAGCGGGGGAATTGGGCGGACCTCCTGAACTAATAGGGTCAAGGGCAGCTCGTACACCGGCAAACCGACCAGGCACGCGTTCACGAGGCGCATGCCGGGCTTGCTGAACGCAAAGCGATCCGAGATCGCCTGCAGGTCGATGCCGAATGGAAGCGGTTGGTCGGTCACGCGACACCTCCCGCGAGGACGATGGCGTCGGCAGGGTTGCGCTCGATGTAGTCCACGACCGCTCTCATTGGCGTAGCGCCGTCGAGACGCCGGCAGAACGCCTCGTCGCCGATGATGACCAGCGCGTCCTTTCCGCGCGACATGGCGACGTTGATGCGTTCCTGATCGCCCAGAAAGCCAGCCTGGCCGTTCTCATTTGATCGCACGACGCTGAAAATGCACACGTCCGCCTCTCGGCCCTGCGCCGCATCAACCGTGTTCACCTCGATGTCGAGCGAGGGCCACTCCGCAATGCGGGTTCGAAGGGCTTCGACCAGTCGCGTGCGTTGCTCCAGGTAGCCGGTGAGCACGAGGATGCGCTTGTGCGCTCCTGCAGCCGCACAGTGTCGATGCAGTCTCGACAACACCGTTGGCAATACCGCAAGCTCAGCTGCGTTGCCGAAGCTGGTGCCGGCGCGGTATTCACGACGGTCCGGACGATCCCCCGTCGACACCCATGCCACGGCCTTGCCGAACGCCGCGCTGACCACGGGGTCCAGATCCGTGCGAGCGCTCTCCAGGTCTCCTCCGTAGAAGCACTGGCTCACCAAGTCGCCAATCGGCTTGGTCATCCGATACTGCTTCTTCAACATGACCACGCACGGCTTCGGTCCATGTGTCGCCAACCGCCCGAAGAGCGTTTCCTCGACATCCTCCCGCGACAGCATGTACTTGTCCAGGAGTGCGGCCTCGTGCAAGACTTCGCCGTGGAAGGGTGGAAGCTGCCGATCGTCGCCGACCAGCACGCACCTGGTCGCCCTGCTCAGTGGAATCATCACCTCAGTCGCCGTCGCCTTTGACGCCTCATCGACGATGCACAGATCGAATTCCAGTTCTCGAAATCCCGAGAGGCCGGCCAGGCCCACGCACGTCGACGCGACCACCTGGAACTCTGCCAGAATCGCGGGACGAAGATCCTTGGGGTTCGCCAATCGCTGCGCCCAATCCTCGTGGACTTTGAGCAGACGGAGCAGCTGCTTGCTCGTCTCGGTCGCGGGCAGAAGCGATTGAAGCTGCGCAGCGAGGTCGGCATCGCTCATGGCGGCCATGCGCTCGTCCATTCGGCTGAGCGCCTCTTCGGCGACCTTCCGCTCGCGGCGCGCCCGTTCCAGCGCGGGCTTGATCTCCTCGATCTGCCCGACCAGTTCCTCTTCGGTGAGCCGAGTCTTGGCATCGGCCTCCGTTGGCTCGTCGCCTCGAAGCGCTCGCTCAGCCGCGTTCAGTCGATCCGCGAGCGTTCGCGCCCTGACTCGCGCGGCAAGGAACCTGCGGGCACAGATGGCAACCTGTGCGATCTTCCGCTCCAGACCGCGCTCTGCAGCCCAGGATTCCAAGAAGCGTTCGCCCTCTGTGACTACTCGCTCAATCCACGGTTCCAGCTGCGCATCAAGCAGGAGCGGCCGACTCGACGGCATGACCCGATCGGGGTCGGCCGCGAGTCGCACAACACGCACCTCGCGGGACGCCTCAAGGAGGCGCTCGATCGCGTTGTCGATGGCGATGTGCGTCTGAGATGTCAGGAGCACCCTCGAGTCCGGCTTGGTCTTCAATTGCTGCAGCACAAGCTCCGCGATGAAGGCGGTCTTGCCAGTCCCGGGCGGCCCGTGAACGACGACAAAGTCATCGCTCCCCAACGCCGACGCCACCGCGTTGCGCTTGTCGTCATCGAGAGTCTTGATGAAGAAATCGGCGATGGTTACGGGTACAGGCGCGGACGCAGCGTCGGGCCGAGTGAGAAACCGACCGAGGTCCGACCGAAGAGAGCGTCCGTGCCGAATGTCCTCGAGCGCACGCCTCTGCCGTACCAGTGGCTCCTCAGCGGCGCGGGTGTCGAAGCGCAGCACCCCTTTGCGCGGCAGGGGAATGGACTCGGCACCGGGCTGATAGAGGGTCAGGGTCCGGCCGTCGAAGTCATCCAACTCGCCACGGAATGCGGAATCGTCAACACGCCAGATGCCTTCAATGAGATCGACCTCGGCCGGCGACGTGAGTCGGAACGCAACGCGGCTGCCACGAATGTCGATCCCGTCATACTGCACCGGCCGCAGCCGATTGCGCTCCACGTCCGTTTTCGCGTTCAGAATGCTGATCCATCGCTCGTACAGGCGCTTGGCCTCAATCTGGTCCTTTGAGAGCCTGCGTCCGTCGAGGTGATCGGCGAGACCGACCTCGAACGCGTTCAGAATCTCGACACCCTGTTCTCGCGTCGCGGCTCGGCCGAACTTGAACGTGAACGGCGCCGGCCACGCATTCTCTCGCAGTCGCTCCAGCAACGCGGGAGGCAGCCGCCTGACCGACTCCACGGCAAACTGCTCCGGCATGTTCGGGCCGATCACCAAATGGATCGCCAGCGTCGGCGTTAGCAGTTCGTACTCATTGTCGACTTCCCCGCCCCCCATGTGTTCCGGTAGTCGCCGGCGCTGGACCCCGCAGACCTCTTTGATCTCGTCGAGCAGCAGTCCCTGGACCTGAGCCACGTCTTGGATGCCGAAGAGATCGACGCACTTCCGAACGGCGTTCTGGGCAAGGTGGAGGAAGCACACTCGTTCTCTCAGCCAGTGCTGCTTTCGCTCTCGCTGGATGGTCTCCAGCTCCTCGAGCAGCTGGCCAGCGTTGCGGGGCCGTTCCGCAGGGTCGCGGGAGACGGCGCGTCTGAGCACGGCATGTACCTCGGGCACGACATCGCACTCATCCTCGAGCGCTCGGATTACGGCGGCGTAGTCGTCCAATGGGCGCGCCAGCAGGCAGCGGACCGTCAGCACCGCGAAGGCGAACACATCGCGCGTCTCGGTGTACTCGCCGTGATCCTCCTCTGGCGGCGCGTATGGCCGGGTCATGAACTGGGCGAGCGTGATGCCGGGGTCCAGCAGGCGTTTCAGCCGCGCAATGCCGAAGTCCGTGAGCTTTGGCGTGCCGTCGGGCAACACGAGGATGTTCTGTGGCTTGATGTCACGGTGGATGCACCGCCGTTGGTGCGCCAAGTCGAGGGCGCGGAGGATCGGCAGACCGATGCGCTCCGCAAAGCTGTCCCACCCCCAGACCTCGGGATCGTCACGATTCAGCGTGGCGATGTGTTCGTCAAGATTGCGGTCGACCCACTCCAGCACCAGAAAGTGTCGGTCCGTGGGCTCGTCGTGGCCAAAGTCCAGCAGCTGGACAATGTGGGGGTGCTTCAGTTCTTGCAGCGCTGCAGACTCTCGCCGGAAACTCTCGTGAACCAGGTCCTGGCTCAGGCCGCCGGCGCGGAAGAGCTTGACAGCGACGTCGCGGTCGCCCACAAGGTCGCGCGCCTTGTAGACGTCCGACATCCCGCCCGCCCGGACCTTGGGGGTCAGGGCGTACCGCCCGGCAATGATCCGCGGCTGTTCCAAAGGGATGGCCTCCACGATCCACGGCATCGACCGGCCCGCGCCGTCACCGGTTGCACGCCGGTGACCCGCAGGTTATCATCCCGTCAACTGTTTGGCAAACACGGACGCCGCGGCCCGGTCGGCCGGTGGCAACTGTGCACGCAGGTCCAGCATGAAGCTCACCCCCTCCCAAGCCGCCGCCATCAACAGTCCGATGGGCAACCTCCAGCTCATCGCCTGCGCCGGCTCCGGCAAGACCGAGGTGGTGGCCCAGCGAGTTGTGCAACTCCTGACACCAAAGCCCGAAGGAGCGCTGGCTCCCCGGAACATCGTCGCGTTCACGTTCACCGAGAAGGCGGCCGCTGAACTGAAGGAGCGAATCGTCACGCGATGCCGCGCCGCGTTGGGCGACGTCCCCGGCTTGGCCGAGATGTTCGTCGGCACCATCCACGCGTTCTGCCTCGAGTTGATCAAGACGGAGGTCCCGAGGTACCTCAAGTACGAGGTTCTCAACGACGTTCAGCAGGGGCTCTTCGTCGACCGGCACAGCAAGAAAAGCGGGCTGACCTCCTCCACCGACATTGCGGGCGCGCCCCTGGTGAGGTACAGGGACACACAGCACTACATCAGCGCGCTGGCGATCCTGCGTGAGGCCGACTTGGATGACGCCGCCCTCGCCGGCTGTTCGATTGTTGATGGGCTCGGCGCATACTGCGACCTGATCAACGAGCGCAGCTACCTGGACTACTCCGAGATCCTCACTGCAGCTGTGGATGCGATCACGAATGACCCCGACCTGCGGAAACGTCTGGCTGAACGAGTTTGCTACGTGATCGTCGACGAGTACCAGGACGTGAATCCCGTTCAGGAGGCGATCGTCTGGTCGCTTCACGATCTGGGCGCGAGGGTTTGCGTGGTCGGAGATGACGATCAAACCGTGTACCAGTGGCGAGGAAGCGACGTCGAGAACATTCTGACGTTCGCCACACGGTACCCGGGGGTCACCCAGATCCCGCTCGAGGAGAACTTCCGGTCCAGTGATGGCGTGGTGGAGACCGCACGAGACTTCATCAGTCAGAACGCCGGTCGTCTCGCCAAGGCGATGAAACCCACGGCGGCACAGGCCTACGAGGCCGGCGACATCACGGCGTTGTCGTTCAACGACCCCGACGCGGAGGCGCAGTTCATCGCCCAGACCTGCGGCGCCTCGCGTGGCCTCGTCATCCGCGAAGACGGCAAGGACCGCGGCATCTCCTGGTCCGACATGGCCGTGCTGTTGCGGAGTGTGAAGAAGGACGCCGCGCCGATCATGCAGGCTCTCGATGCTGCCGGCATCCCTTTCGTCGTGATCGGGATGAACAATCTGTTTGGTACCGCGGAGGCCGAGGCCGCCCGCCAGTTGTTCTATTTCATGGCTTCGCGTCCCGGCGTGGACGAGGCGGCAGTCGAAGCCGCGTGGGTCAACGCCGACCTCGGACTCGACGTCGCCACGCTCCGCCAAGCCATCAAGAGTGCGGCGGCAGCCCGCGCAGCCCTGGCCGATCCAGACCAGAAACGCTGGGGGTTCTACTCCATCCAGCGCGTGTTCCTGAGTTTCCTCGAGGCAGCGGGTGTACGGGAGGAGTTGGTTCCGAACGGGCGCGGCGAGGTCGTCTTCTACAACCTCGGAAAGTTCAGCCAGCTGATCTCGGACTACGAGACCATCCACTATCACTCGAAGCCCGCGGAGAAGTACGAGTCCTTCGGGAACTTTCTGCAGTTCCGCGCCGAAGACGCGTATCCGGAGGGATGGCAGGACAATCAGTACGCCAATCCCGACGCAGTGCGCATCATGACGGTCCACCAGTCAAAGGGGATGCAGTGGCCGGTCGTGTTCCTCCCTGCCCTGCGGAAGAACCGGTTCCCCGCGCGAAAGCCCGGGGGGCGGACCGTTTGGCATCTCCTGCCGCGCCCGGGAGTGCGCGGGCAGCCGCGATACGAGGGGACGATCGAGGACGAACGCCGGTTGTTCTACGTCGCGATGACGCGGAGCCAGAAGTTTCTCCACATGACCTGGGCGCCGATCCCCGGCAACCAACAGGCCCAGAAGGTGTCGGAGTTCTGGAATGACGTGCTCGTCTCGAAGTGGGTCAAGCGCCGGCCCCCGGACTACACGGCTCGCCCAAGGTTGGCCCCGACGCCGCGCACCGGCGTCGCCAACGTGGTCTTCTCGTTCTCGGATTTGAAGTACTTCTTCGAGTGTCCGTACCAATTCAAACTTCGCGTCCTGTTCGGGTTCAACGCCCCCATCCACGAGGGCCTCGGATATGGAAAGTCACTGCACGACGCGCTGGCGGAGGTGCACGCCAAGGCCATCCAGGGGCAGGTGTACGACGCGGGTGAGGCTCCTCGTCTCGTCGACACGCACATGCACACGCCCTATGCGTATCCGGCACTGAAAGCGCAGCTCGAGGCTGCAGCCGAGCGGGTGGTGCGGGACTACCTGAATGACAACCAGGCGGACTTCAAGAACCTGGAGTTCTCGGAAAAGCTGATCGAGATCAATCTCGGTCACGGGGTCAGCGTCACGGGCCGGATTGATCTGGTGCGCCGGCGCGACACAAATCAGACCACCATTGTGGACCTGAAGTCGAACGATCGGGCTCAGCCCGAGGTCGTGACGGAGACGCAGCTGCACATCTATGCGCTGGGATATCAGGAACTGACCGGCCGGCGCCCGGACTACGTGGAGATCTACGAGCTCGATGAACGGAAGAGGAAGCCGCGGTCCGTCGACGATGACTTCTTGAAGGACGTCAAGTTGAACGTTCTCAGCGCCGCGACGGCTCTTCGCACAGGGGCCTTGCCCGCTGCGCCCGTCGCAGCGAAGTGCGGCAAATGCGACTACTGCGGGATGTGCAGCGCGGGCTCGAAGGTCGCGCCCAGGAAGCCTTGAGTATCGGGAGGAGTTCAAAGCCGATGGCACGCCAGAAGACGACAACGAAGAAGCCGCCCAGCGAGAAGAAGGTGACCCGATACACCTTCGACGAGGTCAAGGAGCAGCGCACGCCCGAGACCGGGCACACGTCGCTGCTCCCAGCGGACGAACGGGTCGTCACGCTTCCTATGGACAACGGCTGGACCAAGGCGGTGACGGTCGGCAGGCTGCCCGATGGTGACGATCGCCCGGTTGTATTGGATATGGACCCCGCAGCGGATCCGGTGATGTTCTGGGCCGGGAAGCGGAACCGCCGTCAGGTGCCGGTACTGCCCCTTCAACGAAACGAGGTCGTCACGGAGTCCCGCATCGCTCAGCTCATCGAGCGAGCACGGCAGGCAGCGGCACAGAAGAACGGTGGCCTCAATCAGGGGCGCCTCTTTGCTGATCTTGAGCGGACACTCCGAGAATCAGACAAGAAGCGCCGCGTGGACTTCTTTGCACACGACGAGGGGTGGAAGAACAAGCTGATCTGTGGCGATTCCCTGCACGTGATGGAATCGCTCCTTCACTACGAGAACCTTCGCGGGCGCGTTCAGATGATGTACTGCGACCCGCCCTATGGCATCAAGTACGACTCCAACTTTCAACAGCGCGTGGATTCCACCAATAACGACGACGCGGACAAGGCCGATGACATTCTGACGATCAAGGCGTTCCGGGACACCTGGGCGCTGGGTGTCCACACATACCTGTCCTATCTGCATGAGCGGCTGTACCTGGCGCGCGAACTGCTGGCTGATACCGGGAGCATCTTTGTCCAAATCAGCGACGAGAATCTCCACCGCGTGCGTGCGCTGATGGACGAGGTGTTTGGCGCCAGCAACTTTGTGTCACAGATCAGCTTTTTCAAGACCACGAGTCAGTCGAGCGATTTCCTGTCATCGCCGGTGGACTACCTCCTCTGGTACGCGAAAGACAAGGCCGCTTGCCGCTACGCATCGGTGTATCGGGAGAAGGAGATCGGTGGTGATGGTGCCGGACAGTACACGTGGGTTGAACTTCGTGACGGCACCCGTCGGCGGATGACGGATGAGGAAACTGATGGAACGACGGCGCTGCCGTCTGGCGCTCGCGTGTTCCGCCCGGACAACCTGTTTAGTACGCGGCCGGGACGAGCCCACGAGCTTTGGTCAGTCAAGTTTGAAGGGCGGGAGTATTCCCCGGCCGGGTCATCGACGTGGAAGACAAACCAGGAGGGCATGGAGGCGCTAAAGAAGGCTCGTCGCCTCATCGCCAGCGGCAAGACGCTCTGCTACGTGAGATATCTGGACGACTTTAAGGCGTTCCCGATTACGAACATTTGGACCGACACCGTGATTAGCGGATTCGCGGGTGAGAAGTTCTACGTAGTGCAGACAAGCCCCAAAGTCGTCGCCCGCTGCATTGCTATGACGACTCGCCCTGGAGAGCTTGTGCTGGACATCACCTGTGGTGGCGGCACGACGCCGTTCTGCGCTGAGTCATTTGGACGTCGTTGGATCGCGTGCGACACGTCGCGCGTCGCGCTGAACGTGACCCGGCAGCGATTGCTGTCGGCGGTGCTGCCCGCCTACCAGCTGAAAGGCGCCAGAGTGTCTGACGGCCTGAAGTACCGCGAGCTGCAGCGGGTGACGATGGGCAGCATCACCGCCGGGCGCGAGCCTGAACGCGTCGAACTCGTCGATGACCCGCTCCCCGATCCGTCATCGCTGAGGGTCACTGGGCCGTTTGAGATGCTGTCGCTCGGTCGATATTCGGTGGAAGACTGGAAGGGGTACGTTGTCACCGGCGGCGCCGTTGAGCCCGCCAAGCTTGAAAACTACATCGAGGTCATCTGTAGGCTCTATCGCAAGGATGCGGCCGTCCAGGGCGCGGCCGGTCTGGTGCATGCTGTCGCCGAGTCGGAGAAAGACAAGATCGCGATCTCTGTCGGCCCGCTCTCCGGGCGCGTCACCGCGAAGCAGATCAATGACGCTGTCCAGGACGCCCTGTCGTCGGGCGTGCTCGAAGTTCACGTTCTTGGATGGGCGTTCGAGGCGAACGTAGGCGAGGTCAAGTCTCAGCTGGAGAAGCGCGGCAAGGTCAAGGTCGAGTTGATCATGATCCGCCCCGACACCCTGTCTGAGGGCTTGAAGGCAACCCAACCAGAGATGCTCTTCTCTCCGCTCGCACTCCCAGACATCGGCCTGAAGTCGACAAAGGGGAAGGACGGCACAATGGTGACCGTCACACTCAAGGGCGTGGCACTCTTCGACCGCAAGCGTCGATCTACCGAGTACAAGGCTGCAGAGTCTGGGTACATCTCGGCGTGGTATCTCGATGAGGACTACGACGGCGACTGCTTCGTTGATTGTCAGATGTTCTTCGACTTCAAGAAGGCTCCCAACTTCAAGGCGACGCTGCGGGTTGACATCGAGCCGGAGGAGTTCAAGCTGAAGATCGAGTCGGAGCCATTCCCCGTGCGGTCCTACAAGCGAATCGCGGTCAAGGTCGTAGACGTGTACGGCAACGAATCCACCATCGTGAAGGACCTCGCCTAAGGAGCCCGCGCGATGGCGTATGTTGTTGACAGGGTGGTGGTCTGCGACGCGTACCGAGAGCCGGCGCGGCACTATCAGCTGCTGCCTGGGGGGCGCTCAAAGCTGATCGATGGCCGGCGCCCATCGATGCGCTTCCTGGCTTCTGCGAAGGACTCCAAAGGCGGCATTTCGGGTGTCGTTGGCCGTGAAGCTGGTCTGTACGACGACATGTCGGCTTCGAATCAAGAGCTGAACGCGGTTGTCAACCAGCTACGCGATGAGGTCCGAGCGTGGCGCGATGGTGGATACGGCGGCACGGCGGTCGTCACGAGGCGTCTGCTCGAGTGGTGGTTCGAGCGAGAGGAAGAACGCGTTGCGCTGGGCAAGCGGTTCTTCTTCTGTCAGCGCGAGGCAATCGAGACTGTCATCTATCTATATGAAGTCAAGGGCAAACACCGGATGCCCGAGACAGGCGACCTGCTCCGCTACGCGCTCAAGCTCGCGACCGGCACGGGCAAGACGGTGGTCATGGCATTGCTGGTGACGTGGTCCACGCTTCACAAACGAAAGGTGAGCGGATCGCCTCTCTCGACCAACTTCCTCGTCCTGGTCCCCAATCTCACCGTACGCGACCGTGTCAGTGGCCAGCCCCGCGGGGACGGCCTTGATCCCGCTGGCGAACACAATCTGTACGACGCCTTTGAGATGGTGCCACCGGAGTACCGCGAGGAGTTTCATCCGCAGGTGTTGGTTCGCAACTGGCAGGCGATCCCGCTCGAGAATCGCCGCGATGATTGGATTGGCGAGGAGGTCGTTGAGGAGGGACGGTTCATTCCGCAGTCGGTTCTACGAGCCATGCGCCGGCGCGCTGGCCAGGATGCCAATGCCCCTATTCGGCGCTTGCTCGGGGGATGGCGCGATGTGTTTGTCATCAACGATGAAGCCCACCACGTCTACGGCGAGAAGCGCGGCCGCAAGGGCGAGGACGCCGAGTACATCAAATGGAGCAAGATCCTTGATCGAATCTCGAAGGCGGCGCGGGTTGGCCTCGTGATCGATCTGTCCGCGACGCCGTGGTACGGCTCGGGGTCGCCGAAACCGGATGGCACCTTGTTCGAGTGGCTGATCTCCGACTTCTCCGTGTACGACGCCTTTGAATCCGGGCTTGTGAAGGTTGTGCGCCTTCCCGATCCGGACGAAAAGGGGCGCGTCTACCTCGACTTGTGGGATCTGGTGAAGGGCGCCAGCACCAAGGAGGAGTACATCAGGGCGTGCAAGGGCGCGATCGCCAGCATCTACTCCTCATGGAAAAAGGACTACGAGGAGTGGCAGCAGTCGTTCGAGTTCGCTCGTGGTCCGAGTCCGGTACTGCTGTGCGTTGCGGACAATGCAACAAAGGCGTCTTGGCTCTTCGACCACCTCACGCGCGAGTACGACTTCCTACGGAACCCGGCGGTTGATGACCGTGCGAAGTGGGTGACCATACCGATCGACTCGAAGGTGTTTGATACGGACAAGGGGAACGAGGGAGTTCTCCGAGGGATGGTGAACACCGTCGGCGCCCGCGGCAAGCCGGGCGAGAACGTTCGCGGCATCGTCAGCGTCAACATGCTGTCAGAGGGCTGGGACGTCAAGAGTGTGACACACATCCTGGGCCTGAGAGCGTTCGGGTCCCCACTCCTCACCGAGCAGATCATCGGGCGGGGACTGCGCCGAACGAGCTACGACGTGCTCAACCAGCCGCTCGAGGAACGCAAGGACGGTGGAGAAGAGACGGTTGACGCATTCGGAATCCCGTTTGTCGGGTTCCCCGTCGAGAAGCGGAAGCGACCGAAAACGGGCGAATGGGGACAGAAGCCGATATGGATCGAACCCGATCCAAAGAAGGTCAAGAACCAGGTTCGTGTACCGAACGTTCGGTCATGGGCGGTCGGCGTGACGGCGTCCCTCGCCGACATCGTCAAGGTGGACAAGCTACCGCAGCTCCTTCTGAACCCCAAGGAAACGCCGCCGGAAGTGCTGGTGCGTCCGGTCGTCGGCGGACGGCCGGAAGCGGTCATGACGCTCGACGAGTTTCGCCGTGAGTGGCCGCTGCTCAAGACAGCGTTTCTCATGGCGGAGGAACTGTTCGAGGCGACGAATCCGGGCGCGGCCGCTGATCTGGGGATCGGACCGACGTTTGATGAGCTCCTGGAGGTGGCGCAGCGATACCTCGGGTCGAGGGTGACGCCGGTGTCCCACAACGGCTCGAAGGCCGACGCCCGAGACATTGGCATGTACTACTGGCGCCGCCAGGCGCTCGATGTGCTTGAGACCGCGATTCGGGGCGCCGGCGTCGCGGGTGTGTCACCAGTTCCGATTCTGGGAAATCCAGAATGGCTCGACACGACCTTACTGCGACGCTTTCAGTGGACAGGGATTGTTGCTGAGGGTCGGCGCTGCCACACGAACAAGGTGCCGTGTCATACGGACCTGGAGAAGCAGTTCGCTGATTTCCTCGACGGTGCGAAGGACGTCATCCGCTACTTCAAGAATGAGCGATTCGGCTTCTCCGTGACCTACTACGAGGGCAATCGTCCGCGCCAGTACTTCCCCGATTTCATCGTCGTAGTGAAGTCGCCGTCCGGCGCCGAGGAAACGTGGCTCGCCGAGACCAAGGGGGAGATCCGCCCGAATACAGCGCTCAAGTCAGAGGCCGCTCGGATGTGGTGCGACAAGATGAGCCGGACTGCTTACGGCACGTGGCACTATCTGTTCGTCCCGCAGCGCAAGCTCGAGTCGGCACTCGCGCGCGGTGTCAAGTCGTTCGAGGAGATGGCAAAGACAATGAAAGCTGATCAGCCCACATTGGCACAACCCGCCGTGGCGGTGAATGGATGAGAAGTCATGGCTGAAAAACGACAGTCATTTGGCGCCTATCTGCGCGAGAAACGTGTCGCCAAGGGATACAGCCTGCGCCGATTCGCCGAGATGTTGGGCGTGAGCCCAACGTATCTGTCGCACGTTGAGCAGGACAAGGTGGACTCCCCGATCACGGCAAAGCTGGCGAAGCGCGCCGCCGAGCTCCTTGGCGAGAACCCCGACGAGATGGTGGCGATGGCGGGTCGCGTGCCGGAGGACCTGCCGAAGATCATCCAGAGCCAGCCCGAGGCAATGCCCGAGCTGCTCCGCGCCGCCAAGGGCCTCACCGCCGAGAAGCTGAAGAAGCTGGCGGAAGAGGCGAAGAAGCTCAAAGGGGGAGACAACAGCTGATGGCCTGGGCCTCCAACAGCGCGGTGCCGTTCCTCCCTGAGAAGCACATCGAGGATGAGGCGATGCTCCTGATCGCTGAGTACGGGCGCGATCACGAGGAGATCACCGCGCCACCGGTTCCCATCGATGAACTGCTGGAGGTGCAGTGCAAGCTCACCGTTGAGGTCGATGATCTGCGGACGCTCTTCAACAACGACGACGTGCTCGGCGCGATCTGGTTCAAGGACGGCCTGGTGAAGGTCGACCGCACCCTGGACCCGCACGAGCGCCCCACCATGCTTGGGCGGTTCCGCTTCACCCTGTCGCACGAGGCCGGCCACTGGCGCCTTCACCGGAAACACTACCGCGAGGACCCGTCGCAGGCGCACCTATTCGGCGGCCGCGGCGCGCCCGCGTTCGTGTGCCGCTCCAGCGAGAAGCCGCCGGTCGAGTGGCAGGCCGACACCTTCGCCGGTTACCTGTTGATGCCCAAGAAGCTCGTGGTGGCCGCGTGGCAGGGATGGCGCGGCGGGCTCGACCCCGTGGTTTTGGATACACTCCCGCCAGCGTCGGGGCCCGGTCACCGCGACCCCGACGACGTGCGGCTGGAGCGGTTCTGCAAGCCGCTGGCGGAGAAGTTTGAAGTGTCAGCCGAGGCGATGCGCATTCGCCTGGAGAAGCTGGGTTTCCTGTTGCGCGAGGCACCGAACACACTGTTTTGATTCCGTGGGCGGAGGTTTGTCGTGCTCCCGCTGTCAACGGTTTACCAAACGACAAAGGACCCGACCGCATGGCCAAGCCTTTCGACCCCCGCAAGATCCTCAAGCAGATCGCCAACCCACTGCTCCGCGAGTTCTTCAAGCGCCGCGGCGAGCTGACCGACGTGCCGTGGGACACGCTCACGGAGCACAAGATCGAACCCGTCTTCCAGGGCTGGCAGGGCCTCACGGACGGGAAGCAGCGCGAAGTGCAGATGATCGTCCGTGACGTCAACGAGTTGGCCGACCACCGCGGCGTGGCGGTGCTCGCCGAGGGCATCTTGGCACGCCACCCGCAGCAGGCCGTTGAGTTCACCGCCCAGCAGAGCAAGGCGGACAAGGCGATGTGGTCCTACCTGCACGCCCAGGACGTGTTCGACGATGCGGCCATGTTCGCCCGCGCCGACGCGCTGTGCGGGGGGCGGCTCTGGAATCGCCGAAACGCCCTGCCGAAGCTGCAGCTCGCTGATCCCGCCGCGCTGTGCGCCCCGCTCGCCACCGCGCTCTCCGCGGTGTACGGGCCCGCCCAGTTGCGGGGCAAGCACTGCATGGTCGAGCACTACCGGCGTGCCGACGGGGCCGACTACTTCTTCGCGTACCTCGACGACTACCCCGACAAGCACCTGGTCTTCGATGGCAACGACAACCAGCCCGTGGTCCGCTGGGACCGGTATGCGTTCGAGAACGTGTTCGTTTACAGCGGGGACGAGGGATCGCTGGAGATCGTCGCGCCCGGCGGCAGCAAGATGTGGGCTCCGCTTCAGGTGGCCTTCTGCAAGGCGGTGCTCAAGAAGGACATCCCGCCCGTTGATCCGCTGAAGCCGTCTTACCGGCTCGACCACCTTCTCCGGAGCGACTTACCCCTCCCCACCGACCCGGCCGATCGTGTCGAGGACGCACGCATCACGCGCCTGCGGATCGTGCAGCGCGGCACCGGCGGGCACATCGAGGTCAAAGCCGACCCAAGGGCCGGTCGGAACGACATCTACAGGAAGATGGACCGGTGGCTCCGGCGCGAGAACCTGCCCATCGAGGGGCTCCGCGTGATCCAGGCGACCTTCTCCATCCGGTTCATCCACAACGGCGTCGGCCGCCAGCCGACGCTCACCTTTGAGGTGTCCGTGCCCCATTCGAGCAACCTGAAGAGCAAGCCCGACGAGGTCCGTGTCGTTGGCGAGCGGTGCCTGCGATTGTGGGAGGTGACCGATGACCAAGGCTGATGTGTTCCGCCTGCTCCTGGTCGGAGCAGATTGCGCGGGTCACCTGTTCGACCACTCCGAGATCAGCATGTGGCCGCCGGGCGCACTCGATGAATGCCGGCGCATCAACCTGGTCCGGCCGGCGCCGACGGGGCTCACCGCACCGTGCCCCCTCTGTGACGACCACCATATCGAGGCGGTCACGGTCGTTGATGAACGGGATTCGGATGAAAACACACTCTCGCGGTTCTTCATCTGGTGTCCCGAGTCGCTGCGGGTCGAGGTGACGGCGGCGATGTGCCAGGGCTGGGAGGTCAATGCGGAGGGGCTCGCGGGCGTACTCGCCGGCGCACTCGGGCTCCCTTCGGCACGGCCCGTCGTGCCGGGACGTCTCTGGCACCTTGGGCGCATGCCGTGGCGGAAGTCGACTCGAGAGGTCGTTCTTGCGATGCGCCTAGCGGACGACGATGGGGGCGCGGTCACGCGACACATCGGAACCGGCGGCCGCGCCGTCGTGTTCGTGCCACATCGAGTTCCGAGCCCGAGCTCCTGGCCTGGTCGGGTGCCGGCGGTCATATCCCTTCACGCGGCGGCGTCGTTCACGGATGAGGTCGTCAACCTCGACGCGGAGGCGGTCCTCGAAGCGATCGCTGAGGCTGATCGCCTCGCGGAAGCGGCAGGTGGTGTGTCGCTCGACGCGCGCGGAAAGGGCCTGGTGCGGAATCAGGTCAAGTCGGAGCTCAAGTCACATCTGGGGGACGACGCACTCGTGGCCGCGTACAAGCAGCACGGGTCGTATGACAAAGCCGCAAAGGCGCTCTCCGAGCAGATGGGGACGAAGATCTCGCGCGACAAAGTCTGGCGCGCCGTGAATCGGGCTGGCGGGATCGATGCCGTCCTCCGCGAGGATGACTCCGGGTCAGTCGGCCGCGTTGTCGCGTCGCAACCCCGCGACAGAGCCAAGAAAAACCAGCAGTATCGGAAGTGACTGTGTTTTCAGGGGTTGCAGGCCGTCAGTGCCCGCGACCGATCGCAGCGAACTTCAGCAATCCGCGACACCCGGGCCTGCGTCCGAGGCCGGTCGGCTCATAACCGGCCAGTCACGGGCGCGCCTGTGAATCCCTCGCGGCATGTCGCCGCGACACAGCCCACGTCGGCGTGACTGGCGGGCGAGCAAGACCTCCGGCCTCGGAGGTCCAATGTCCATCCGCAGCACCGTCGTTTCGCACCCGTTCACCAGTGAGCTGATTCGCCGCAAGGCCGCGCACCTGTGCCGGCGACCCGGGTTCTCCCGCACCGATGAGGAGGACCTGCGGCAGGAGATGTCGCTGTATCTCTGGACGAAGGCCCGGCTGTTCGACGCCCAGCGCGGCAACATCGAGGCGTTCGTCAACACAGCGCTCACCAGCTGGGTGGCGATGGAGCTGCGCCGTCGGCGGCGCATCAAACGCCGCGACGGCTTCCGCGCGATCTCGTTGGAGGGGACCTTCGTCGAGTGCGACGGGCAGCTCGACTCGCTCGCGAGCGTCACGGGCGAGGCGGATCACCTGCGCCGCACGGGCCGTGACACGGTCAACTTCATCGAGCACATCGAGGTGCTCGAAGCCTACCGCGCGATCGACGCCGCGCTCACGCGGCGCGAGCGGGCGCTCCTCCGTGACGTGATCGACCACGGCGTGGCTGGTGCGGCCCGCATCCGCCGCGTCTCCCGCCGTCAGATCGACCGCGCCCTGGCGGCGATCCGCAACCGGTTCAATCCCGACGACCGCGCAGGCCCTGAGGCGACGGCATAGGGGACCACCAGAGGCCCAGAGTGCCTCGCTGCGGACCGACGCGCGGAGCGCCCGGCTCATCTCTCCCGAGCCTGGGCGCTCCGCCGTTCGGAGAGACCCCGGCACCCATGGAGCCACTCGAATGTGCCAGACGCACCGATTCCAGTTCTGCCGCGACGTGGACATGAGCGAGGCGGAGGCCACGCTGCGGCTGTCACTCTTGGCCGCCGAGGGTCTCTACGGCGAGGCCCGTGTGCGCACGGAAGTGTCGTACTCGCTGGAGCCCCTGCGCTCGGAGATCCGCGTGGACGGTAGCGCGCCGGTTGGCGACGCCGTCGCGCAGATCTACGCGTCGCTCTTGTCCCACGAGTTCGGCCGCGGCGCCTTCACCGTCCGCAAGGAGCCCGCCCCCGAGCCGGTGGCGGCGTCGGCCGCGTGACCACCCGCATCCCCCTTGTCCGCCTCGGCCAGGGCGCGTTCTCGCGCGACATCTGGCCCGAGGACGTCGATCCCGAGATTCGCAGCCACGGAGACCCCATGACCGCAGCCACCCCCACCAGCCTGATGAACCACATCAACCGGGGCCGCAACCCCAAGCCGCGCCGCGTGATGCTGTACGGCACGCACGGCATCGGCAAGTCCACGTTCGGCGCGATGGCCGAGAAGCCCATCTTCATTCCCACCGAGGACGGCCTGGGGGACATCGACTGTGAGTCGTTCCCGCTGGCCAGGAGCCTCGGCGACGTCATGGCGGCGCTCGAATCGCTGTACTCCGGCGACCACGGGTACAGGACCGTCGTCATCGACTCGCTGGATTGGCTCGAGCGCCTGATCTGGCGCGAGGTCTGCGAGGACGAGCAGGCCGAGAGCATCGAGAAGATCGGGTACGCCAAGGGCTACGCCTTCGCCATCGAGAAGTGGCGGACCGTGCTCGGCGCGCTCGACGCCCTCCGCGGCGATCGCGGCATGACCGTGATCGTCATCGCCCACGCGAAGATCGAGAAGTTCGAAAACCCCGAAACCGTTCCCTACGACCGCTACTCCCCTCGCCTGCACAAGCTCGCGTCGGCCCTGGTGCAGGAGTGGGCCGACGAGGTGCTCTTCGCCACTTACAAGGTGCTCACCGTCAAGGTCGACGAGGGGTTCAACAAGGCCAAGCACAACGGCGTCGGCACCGGGGAGCGCATCGTCCGCACCGTCGAACGCCCGGCGCACGTCGCCAAGAACCGCCTGAACCTGCCCGAGGAACTGCCGCTCGACTACCGGGTGTTCGCGGCGCACGTCGCCTCCTCGCGCGGCGAGCCCGGACCTGCTGCACCCATCACCCAGAACCCCGACACCGCGCCCAGCGAGAGCGCGGCCGCCACCAACTGAAAGGACTCTGACTCATGGCAAACCTGAACAACTTTGACGCGAACAACGTGGACCCCTCCGTCGCCCTCGACCCGATCCCCGCGGGCAAGTACACCGCCGTCGTCACCGAGACGGAGATGAAGCCCACAAAGGCGGGCGGCGGAAAGTACCTGCAGCTCACGTTCCAGATCATCGACGGCGAGTACAAGGGCCGGCTCGTGTGGGCGCGGCTCAACCTCGAGAACAAGAGCGAGATGACCGTCAAGATCGCGCGAGGAGAGCTTTCCGCCATCTGCCGCGCCGTCGGCGTCATGGCCCCGAAGGACTCGGTCGAGCTCCACAACATCCCGCTGGAGATCAACGTCGGGCTGAAGAAGCGCGACGACAACGGCGAGTTCACCAACGTCATCAAGGGCTACGCCAAGAAGGGCGCGAGCGCCGCGGCAGGGGCCACGCGCCCGGTCGGCACCTCGGCGGGCCCGGGGAGCACGCCGCCCTGGAAGCGATAAGCCCATCCGGTCGCGTCCTCGAGCTCCCGTACCCGCCGAGTGTCAACCACATCTGGCGGCGCGTGGGGCCGAGGACCGTCATCAGCCGCGAGGGTCGGCGCTACCGCACGGACGTCTGCGCCGCCCTCGCGGCGATGCGGGTGGAGCGGATGGAGGGGCGGCTGGCAGTGCGCGTCACCGTTTGCCCACCCGACGGCCGCCGGCGCGACCTGGACAACGTGCAGAAGGCGCTGCTCGATGCCCTGGCGAAGGGCGGGGCCTACCGCGACGACTCGCAGATTGATCGGCTGGAAGTGGAGCGCGGCCCGGTGACGCCTGGCGGCAAGGTGCTGGTGGAGATCACGCGAATCAAACCATGAACCTCCGACCCTACCAATCTGAAGCCGTCGCCGCGGTGTACGAGCACCTGCGGACCCGCGACGACAACCCCTGCGTGGTGATTCCCACTGGGGGCGGCAAGACGCCCGTCATCGCCACCATCTGCCGCGACTCGGTCGGGCCGTGGAACGGGCGTGTGGTCATCCTGGCCCACGTCAAGGAACTGCTGGAGCAGGCGGCCGACAAGCTCCGGCACATCGCGCCGGACGTGCCCGTGGGCATCTACTCGGCGGGGCTCAAGCGCAAGGACCTCGGCTACGCCGTCACCATCGCGGGCATCCAATCCATCTACCAGCGGGCGTGCGACCTCGGGCCGGTGGACCTGCTCATCGTGGACGAGGCGCACCTGATCCCGCCCGACGGGGAGGGCATGTACCGGCAGTTCATCGCCGACGCCAAGGTCGTGAACCCGCTGGTGCGCGTCATCGGGCTGACCGCGACGCCCTTCCGCATGAAGTCTGGCCCGATCTGCGAGCCCGGCAACATCCTCAACCACGTCTGCTTCGAGGTTGGCGTCCGCGAGCTGATCGTGCAGGGCTTCCTCTCTCCGCTGCGAACTAAGGCAGGGTTGCAGAAGGTGAGCACCGACGACCTGCACGTTCGTGCGGGCGAGTTCGTTGCCAGTGAGGTCGAGGACCTGATGGACAAGGACGCCCTGGTCGAGGGCGCGTGCGCCGAGATCGTCGAGCACACCAAGGACCGCACCGCCACGCTGATCTTCTCTTCGGGCATCCGTCACGGGCAGCACATCGTGGAGGTGCTCAAGTCCAGGCACGGCATCGAGTGCGGGTTCGTGTCCGGGGATACGCCCGCAGGCGTGCGCAGCGCGATACTCGACCGCTTCCGCTCGGGGGCGCTCAAGTACCTCTGCAACGTCAACGTGCTGACCACCGGCTTCGACGCGCCGCACATTGACTGCGTCGCGCTGGTGCGCCCGACGATGTCGCCCGGCCTGTACTACCAGATGGTCGGCCGGGGCTTCCGGCTGCACCCCGGCAAGGCCGACTGCCTCGTGCTCGACTTCGGCGGCAACGTGCTTCGGCACGGGCCCGTGGATGCCATCCGCGTCACCACGGATGACCGTGGCGAGGGCGAGGCGCCGGCGAAGGAATGCCCGCAGTGCCACGCGCTCATCGCGGCGGGCTACCAGACCTGCCCGGAGTGCGGGCACCAGTTCCCCGAGCCCAACAAGCAGAAGCACGAGGCGCAGGCCAGCACGGAGGGCATCCTGTCGGGCCAGACGACGCGCGAAGAGCACCACGTCAGCGAGACCACGTACCACGTCCACATGAAGCGGAACGACCCCGCCGCGCCGCTGACGATGCGCGTCGAGTACCGGGTCGGGTTCAACCGCTACTTCCGCGAGTGGATCTGCTTCGACCACACCGGGTACGCCCGGACGAAGGCCGAGGCGTGGTGGCGGGCACGCTCGGTCGAGCCATTACCCGGCGGCACTGAAGAGGCGGTCGAATTCGCGCGGGCCGGCGCGCTCGCTCCGGCGCTGCACATCACGGTCGAGAAGAAGGCGGGCGAGCAGTTCGAGCGTGTGGTGTCGCACCGCCTGGGCGACAAGCCGGCGCGGCTTGAGGGGGACGACGGCCTGCCCGAGCGAGTTCCCGAGCCGGTCGGCACCACATACGGCATCCCCGACGACGAGATTCCCTTCTGAACCAGGAGTTCACGATGATCACGACCACCATCGAGGAGACGGACAAGGACGGACGGTTGCTGGGCCGGCATGTGGCCTCGGCTTCCATTGACAAGAACGACGCGAAGGGCGTCGGGTCACTGCTTGCCCGCAGTGTCGGCGGCCTTATGTACCACGGCCAGACCCGGGCCGAGGTTCCGCTGCTGCTCGCGGCGGCGGGAACGCACCGCTCCAGCCGCTGCACGCAGGCGATCGCACACGCCCTGGGACTGGCCGGGAGCGAGCACAGCTTCGAGTACGCGGTGAAGCCCGTCGTGGACCTCGACCGCCTGCTCGACTACCGCGCGAGCAAGAAGGACCGCGAGCAAGCGGCGCAGATGCTGAAGATCATGGGCGCCGGCGTCAAGGCGAAGGGGGACGACGAGTAAGCGATGAGCGGCGGGCCGTCCAACCTGCTCGACGCGGCGCGGTGGTACCTCGCGCGCGGCTACGCGCCGATCCCCGTGCCCGCGGGGACAAAGGTGCCCGTGCTCAAGGGATGGACGGACATGCGTCTGGCCGACGCCGACCTGCCCCAGCACTTCAACGGCATGGGGAACATCGGCGTGCTGCTCGGCGAGCCGAGCGGCTGGCTGGTGGACGTGGACCTGGACTGCGAGGAGGCGGTGGCGCTCGCGCCGACGTTCCTGCCACCGACGGACACGAAGTCGGGGCGGCCCGGCAAGCCGTTGTCGCACTGGTGGTATGTCAGCAAGGGAACGAAGACCCGCAAGCACCAGGACCCGGCGTCGAAGAAGATGATCGTCGAGCTGCGCAGCACCGGTGCGCAGACGGTCGTCGGCCCGAGCATCCACCCCAGCGGGGAGACGTACGACCCGCTCGAGGGCGAGCCCGCCGTGGTGGATGCCGAGACGCTCGACGCGGCGGTCGCGGCCCTGGCCGAGGCGGTGAGGAAGCAGCGACATGGTGATGCGCTCCCGCCAGCGCGACCGACCTCGCGACACGGGGTGGCGAGACCCGTTGCCGCCCCAGACGCCGTCCTGCGGCGCGCCGAGGCGTACCTGGACCGCATCCCGCCGGCGATCTCCGGCTCCGGCGGGCACAGCCAGACCTACGCCGCCGCCACCGCGATGGTGCACGGGTTCGGACTCGACGCGGAGACCGCGTTCGGCCTCCTGTGGGACCGGTACAACCCGCGCTGCCAGCCGCCGTGGTCGGAGAAGGAACTGCAGCACAAGGTCGGCGACGCGTCGAGTAAGCCCCATGACCGCCCGCACGGCTGGCTGCGCGACGCGGGGCCCGTCGAGGCCAGTGACGTGGACCTCTCGGGGTTTGATCCCGAGCGCCGCCGCGCTCCCGGCGAGCGGCCCCGATCCGAGCGCCCGGCCGACCCCGGCCCGTTTCCCGATCATCTGCTTGGTGTGCCCGGCCTCATCGAGCAGGTCATCGCGCACAACCTGGCAACCGCCACGCGGCCGCAGCCCGTGCTGGCGTTGGCGGCGGGAATCTGCCTCCAGGCCGTGCTCGCGGCCCGCAAGGTGCGCGACGAGCGCGGCAACCGCACCAACGTCTACTGCGTCGGCGTCGCGCCCTCCGGGGCGGGCAAAGACAACGCCCGCAAGGTCAACAAGAACATCCTTTTCGCCGCCGACATGGTCGAGCACGAGGGGAACGAGGATCTGGCATCGGACGCCGGGCTCGTCACCGCCGTCGAGGCCGAGCCGGCGATCCTGTTCCAGATCGACGAGTTCGGTCGCTTCCTCCGCACGATCGGCGACCCAAAGAAGGCCCCGCACCTGTTCAACGTGCTGACGGCGCTCATGAAGCTCTACTCGAGCGCCGACACCGTGTTCCGGGGCAAGGCGTATGCCGACAAGAAGCGGAACAAGGTGGTCGATCAGCCGTGCGTAAGCGTCTACGGCACCACCGTACCCGAGCACTTCTTCGAGTCGCTCACCGCCGACAGCCTCAGCGACGGGTTCATCGCCCGGCTGTTGGTGTTCGAATCGGCCGAGACGCCGGCGCGGCAGCGCGCCCGGGCAACTGCCGTCCCCGACGCGATCAAGCAGGCGGCCGCTTGGTGGGGATCGTTCAAGCCGGGTGGCAATCTCGCGCCCGAACACCCCCAGCCGATCGTGGTCCAGGCCACACCGGAGGCGGGGGCGGTGTTCGATGCGCTCGCGGTATTGGTGGACGCCGAGCTCGGCAAGCCTGACGAAAGCGGGCGGTCGCTGTGGGCGCGGGCAGAGGAGAAGGCGTGCCGGCTCGCCCTCATCTACGCCTGCTCCGCCAACGCCCAGAAGCCGGTCATCGACGAGGACGCCGCCCGATGGGCGTGCGACCTGTCGTCATACCTGACGCGGCGGATGCTCTACATCGCCCACGAGTGGGTCGCCGACGGCGTCTTCGACGCGAGGCAGAAGCGAGTGGTCCGGGTGGTGCGCAAGGCGGGTGGAAGGATCTCCCGCAGTGAACTCTGCCGCAAGACGCAGTGGCTGACCCAGCGGGAGCGGCAGGAAGTGATCGACAACCTCGTGGAAACCCAGCAGTTGCGGCAGGAGGAGGAGACCTCCGCGACGCGGCCGAAGGTGGTGTATGCGCTGCCCTGAACGGAATCTTGCAATCTTTCACCCATTCACCGCGCGCGCACGCGGAGCACGTACGCGCGGGCTCGGACACGGGCATAAGGGAGGTATTGAAAGATTGAAAGATCTCTCTCTTCAATCATGTACTTCCCCCCTCCCGCCCCACCGCGCCCATGCAGGTCGCGTGCCAGGGAGCGCCTACCACGAGCCCAACAGCCCGAAGCCTAACGGCGGGGGTGAGGGGGTCGGTAGGTACTTCCCGGGCCAGGACGCGTTGCTACGCCCGCGGGAACAGCCGCGCTTGGCGACAGAGTTTGTTTCGCGCGTCCGGCGGCGGGGCGGCCCGCTTGGCGGGGGAGGTACGCCTCCGCGCCAGGAACGCGACGTGGGCCAACGTGGGCGAACCCGTGGCCAACGGGTAGTCGCGCCCTTGGCGGCCAATCCGCCCGGACGGGCCCGTTAGCCCGAGCGATCCATCGAGCCAGCGATCCCCGGACCTGCCGCGCCGCGGCGGGCCACCACGCCTCCCGCGCGGCGCGATGTCATGCCGCGTCAACAACGGAGATCGCTGTGAACATCGAGATGCTCCCCATCGACGCGGTCAAGGAGTACGACCGCAACCCCCGCACCATCAACGACGCCGCCATCGATGCGGTGGCCAAGAGCATCGAGGCGTTTGGCTTCAAGATTCCGATTCTCATCGACGCCGACGGTGTCATCATCGCCGGGCACACACGCCTTCGCGCCGCGCGGAAGCTCGGGCTCAGGGAGGTGCCGACCATCCGCGCCGATGATCTGACGCCCGATCAGGTCAAGGCGCTCCGCATCGCCGACAACAAGGTCGCGTCGCTCACGGCATGGGACATGGAACTCCTGCCCATCGAGCTCGCCGACCTCAAGGGCGTGGACTTCGACCTGGCGGTGCTCGGCTTCAGCGCCGAGGACCTCGCAGCGATCATGGCTCCCGCGGGCAACGAAGGCCTCACCGACCCCGACGAGGTGCCGGCGCCACCGGACGCCGCGACGACGGTGCCGGGCGACGTCTGGGCGCTCGGCAATCACCGTCTCATGTGTGGAGACAGCAGCAAGCCCGCGGACCTGGACCGCCTGCTCGATGGCCAGCCGATCCACCTCGTGAACACGGACCCGCCGTACAACGTGAAAGTTGAGCCCCGCTCGAACAACGCGATCGTCGCCGGCCTGAGTTCCTTCGCCCTGCCGGGCAAATCCGACCAGCACGACCAGCAGAGCGCCGACCTCAACCGCTACCCCGAGAAGAGCCGCGCCACGCATAAGAAGCTCCGCGCCAAGGACCGCCCCCTGGCTAACGACTTCGTGTCCGACGACGAGTTCGACCGGCTGCTCGCCGCGTGGTTCGGGAACATCACCCGCGTGCTGATCCCCGGCGGCACGTTCTACATCTGGGGCGGCTACGCCAACTGCGGGAACTACCCGCCCGTGCTCAAGCGGTGCGAGCTCTACTTCGCGCAGGCGATCATCTGGATCAAGGAGCACCCGGTCCTCACCCGCAAGGACTTCATGGGCAACCACGAGTGGTGCTTCTACGGCTGGAAAGAGGGCGCGGCCCACCGCTTCTTCGGCCCCGCGAACGTGCCGGATACGTGGTCCATCAAGAAGGTCAACCCGCAGAGCATGGTCCACCTCACCGAGAAACCCGTCGAACTCGCGCGGCGGGCGATCGAGTTCTCGTCGCGGCCGGGCGAGAACGTGCTCGACCTCTTCGGCGGCTCCGGCTCCACGCTCATCGGCGCGGAGATGACCGGGCGCCGGGCGTTCCTTATGGAGCTCGACGCGCTCTACTGCGATGTCATCGTGCAGCGGTGGGAGAAGTTCACGGGCCGGAAGGCGGAGCGGCTGGGCTCGAACGCCGTGGGGGCTGTGGCCGAAGAGAAAGCCGCGACGGTCGTCGCGGCGGAGGGGAGCGGCTCGTGATCCGCTCAGGCTTGGGGCAGCGCGTTCATGGCGGCGAGCGCCTTGTCAGCGATGTCCTCTCCGTGCGCGCTGTACGAACCGTCGGCCTCGCGCGCAAGGAGACCGAGATGGACCATGAACTCGCAGGCGGCCTCAACGTCGTTCCGGCCGAACTGGAAGCCTTCGGCCTGACGTGCTCCCTCGATGAAGAACGGTTCGGTCCGGGACTGGGCGAACTCGGCCACGGCGGCGAGAGCGTCGGGGATGGCGCTCTGCCGCAGGAGCGTCTTCCCACCCGCTTCGACCACGCGGACGAGGCCTTCGGCGGGATCGTAGACAAACCGGTGGATGGCACCTTCGGGCAGCAGTGCCGGTGGATCGACCGCCCGCGCCAGTCCCTCCCATTCCTCCTCGGTGAGCATCTCGGCATCCCGAGCGTCGAGCAGCGCCATCGCCGCGGCGCGGAGGGCGTTGGTGCCGGGGCCGGGCCCGGCACCCGGCTCCTCGTCTTCGAAGGCGTCGATGCCGAGGACGGCCAGGTAGAAGGTCGTTCCGTCGGGCGTGACCACCCGCATGCCGGAGAGACCAGCGCGTGGCGAGTTGGCCACGAATGTCCCCTGCGGCCGCGGGGAGTGCGGGAAGTCATGTGCAGCGCTGGTCAGCAGCGCGTGGAGGTGGTTCTCGAGTTGATCGCGTGTCATGGGTCAATGCTCCTTTCCTGCGGCGGCCTGCGCGGGCCGGCGCAACTTGGCTGCGGACGAGAAGGTGGTCTTGCGCCCGGTGCGCTCGTTGACCACGTCGATGCGGGTGCGCCAGCGGGCGCTGTTGGGGTTGTGCCAGGCGGGCGGGACCTCGCGGATCGCGAGCACGCGCACCGTGGTGAGCACGCCCGAGACCTTGGCGATGTAGAGGCCCCCGACCTGAACGTCTGCGATCTTCATGGGTCAGGACTCCTTTCCCGGATTGGGGTTGTTGTTCTCGGGGTCGTGCCGCAAGGTTGCGGTGCCGTCGGGGTTGATGGTGGGCTGCTGCCCTTCCCACGGACGCGGCTGCTCGTAGCAGCAGAGGTAGAGGGCCGGCGCGGTCGAGTCGCGCAGCGTGATGCGGTGGTCTTCGTCGACATCCGCCGTCCCGCAGACCTGCTGCTCCGCGTAGGCCGCGTTGAACCGGGGGCCGTCGATGATGCCGACGACGACCTGGGCATCGGGGTTGAGTCCCTGCATTGCCTCGAACAACTTCTTGACCGTGAGCATGGGTCAGGCCCCCTTCCCGGCCACAAACTGGCCCTTGTCGTGCTTGCGGAAGCGGGCCTTCTCGCCCTTGGCGGCGATCTCGCGGATGATCGCGGCGTAGAGCGTGGCCTCGGGGGTCTTCCCGCCGGGGCTCTTCCAGAGGCCCTTGGCCTCCATCTCCGCGATCATCTCCTTGGCCCGCATGGGGACCTTCGCGCCCGCGATGACCTGCGCCGCGGCGTCCAAGGCGCTGACGCGCTTGGGCTTCTTCTCCTTGGGGGCCTTGGGTGTCTTCGTGGTCTTGCCTCCCTTGGCCTTCGCGGGATCGACGGGCTTGCCGTCCAGCCGGTCCTTGATCTCGGCGAGCGCGGCCTTGCGGAGGCGCTCGGTCTTGGCCGCGCCTTCGGCGCGGGCGGCGCTCTTGGACATCTTCGGGGTGCGGGGCTTCTTGGTCTTCGTACTCATGCGATTCTCCAAACCAGGGGTGCGGAATCCCGCCGCACGCTGCGGCGGGGAATCGGGGCCGGCGCGGTTCCCTGCGCCGCCTCGCGGCTAGCAACCGGCGACGCGCTCCATCTCGTTGAGGACGTCGTGGATCATCGAGTTGGTGGCAGCGGCGCGGCCGCGGCGGTCTGTCCCATAGACGACCTTGGCGACCTCGACCGCCTTGGCGTAGCGGGCATCGCGGTCCTCGTCGCGCGCGATGTGGGCGATGCAGATGTCCTGCCTGCCCGCGTGGCGGGTGTTCTGTTCGATGGTCACTTCAGCGCCGCGTTCGGTGCGGCCGATCTTGACGTCCCTCTCGTGGCCTTCGATCACGATCGTCTTGATGTTCATGGGCGTGCTCCTTCGTGGGCGTGGGGGTGGATGTCGTGCGGGCGGTTACTCGGCGAGGAAGCGCTCGACCTCCTCGCGCTCCATGCCGCTCATGAACCCGACCAGGTCGATGAGGTCGCTGCGGACTTTGCCGAGGTCGCCAACGCGGCCCCAGTTGGTCGGGTCGCCCTTCATGCCCTCGGCGTGCTTGGTGAGTTCCATGTCCAGGACGTCGAGCAGGCGGGCGATGTCGGCGCGGCGCTGCGCGTACGTCTCGGCGGCGGAGGGCTCCGTCGCGGCGGGCTTCGTCGTCTTCCGGTTCTTCGCGTTCATACTCGTGGTCTCCGTTGCGGGCGTTGTTCCCGCCCGCGTGGGTCACATGAAGCCATGACATCCGCGCACCGGCAAGGCGAATGCGCGAGGAATCGCCGTGAATCTCACCCTTGTGGGCAACTATGCCGGAGATGTGGGCAACTCCCGCCGGGAGGTCCGCGATGACTCCCGAACACGCGCCTAGTTCCGGGGCGACATCGCCAGGGCAGGGAATGTCCCGGCTCAACCCCGCGGCGCTGCCTGTGCACGATGCGGCGCGCGTGCTCACACGCCTGGGCGGAAAGTCGGTTACGGAAGCGATGCTGCGCGCCGACATCGACGCGGGTGCGCCGGTGAACGCCGACGGCGCGCTCAACCTCGTGCACTACGCCGCGTGGCTTGTGAAGGAGATGTCCGCCAGTGGCGATTGACCCGCGCAAACTCAAGCCCGGCGAACTCGCGCGGCTGCTCAACAGCACGCCGCTGGGCGAGGTGGTGAGCGAGCGGCAGCTCCACCGGCACCGTACCCGCGCCGGGTTCCGCGTCGCCAGCGACGGCGACGCCGGCAAGGTCGACCTGTTCCGGTACGTCGCTTGGCTCGTCACCACGAGGCACGAGGCCCTCGTGGAAGCGGCCCGGCAGCCGGAGGGGCTCACGGGCTATGAGGCGATGAAGGAGCGGGCGCGGCTGCGCAACGCCATGCTCTCGCTCTCGGGACGCGACATTGGCGACCTGCCGCTTGTGGCCGATCCGGCGCGGCGCGAGCGGGCGGCCCGGGACTTCCGGTT
Source organism: Phycisphaerae bacterium (assembly GCA_022180725.1). Lineage (GTDB taxonomy): Bacteria > Planctomycetota > Phycisphaerae > Phycisphaerales > UBA1924 > RI-211. The sequence goes on along the minus strand of BQMO01000015.1, from coordinate 15,683 downwards.
CTTCTGCGAAACGTACTTCCTCCAGACCTTCCACCTCAAATGGTCGGACGACCACCTGAAGGTCATCGCCAAGATTGAGCAGGCGGTTCTCGAGGGCGGCCTGTTTGCAATGGCGATGCCCCGTGGCAGCGGCAAGACCTCGCTCTGCGAAGTCGCCTGCCTGTGGGCGATGCTCTACGGACACCGGGATTTCGTGGCGTTGATCGGCTCGGACGAGGAGCACGCCGCCGGGATGCTGGAGAGCATCAAGGCGGAGCTGGAGAACAGCGAGCTGCTGGCCGGCGACTTCCCAGAGGTCTGCCACCCGATCCGCTGCCTGGAGGGCATCCACCAGCGTGCTTCAGGGCAGCTCTACCAGGGCAAGCAAACGCACATCGGCTGGACCGCTCGCGAGATCGTGCTGCCGACGATCCCCGACTCGGCGGCCGCGGGCGCCATCATCCGCGTCGCCGGGATCACCGGCCGCATCCGCGGCATGAAGCACAAGCGGGCGGACGGCACCTCGGCGCGCCCGTCGCTCGTGCTCATCGACGACCCACAGACTGACGAGAGCGCCCGTTCGCCCTCACAGTGCGCGAACCGCGAACGCATCCTCGCGGGAGCCATTCTGGGTCTCGCGGGCCCGGGGAAGAAGATCGCGGGCCTCATGACACTGACGGTCGTCCGCCCCGACGACCTGGCCGACCGCATCCTCGACCGCGACAAGCACCCGCAATGGCAGGGCGAGCGAACGAAGATGGTCTACTCGTTCCCCGTGCGTGATGCGCTTTGGCAGCGCTACGCCGAGCTGCGGGCCGAGGGGCTGCGAAACGACCGAGGGATCGCGGCGGCCACCGCGTTTTATGGCCAGCACCGCACGGCGATGGACGAGGGCGCCGTCATCGCTTGGCCGGAGCGGTTCAACCACGACGAACTGTCTGCGGTCCAGCACGCGATGAACCTGAAACTCCAGGACGAAGCGGCGTTCTTCGCGGAGTACCAGAACGAGCCTCTCCCGGAGATCCAGGCCGCCGACGACCTGCTCAACGCCGACTCCATCGCCGCCAAGCTCAACGGCCAGGCCCGCGCCGAAGTGCCCATCGGCTGCACGCGGCTGACGATGTTCGTGGACGTGCAGGGTAAGGCCCTGTTCTACCTCGTCGCGGCCTGGGAAGACGACTTTACCGGCTACGTGATCGACTACGGCACCGAGCCGGACCAGAAGGCGGCCTATTTCACGCTGCGGGACATGCGCCGCACGCTGGGGACGTGCTCCCCTCGCGCCGGCGTTGAAGGGGCCATCTACGCCGGGCTGGAGCGCCTGATGTCCTCGCACCTGGCCCGCGAGTGGCGGCGCGATGACGGGGCGATGGTGCGGATCGACCGTTGCCTGATCGATGCCAACTGGGGCTCGTCCACGGACGTCGTGTACCAGTTCTGCCGTCAAAGCGCGCACGCGGGGGTGCTCATGCCCAGCCACGGGCGCTACGTCGGGGCCAGCAGCATCCCCTTCAGCGACTACAAGCGCAAGCGAGGCGATCGCGTTGGGCTCAACTGGCGCATCCCGGTTGTCACCGGCAAACGCGCCGTCCGGCACGTCGTGTTCGACACGAACTACTGGAAGTCCTTTGCGCACGCCCGGATCGCGGTGCCGATGGGCGATCCTGGGTGTCTCTCCCTCTTCGGGGCCAAGCCCGAGCCACACCGGCTCTTCGCCGAGCACCTGACCAGTGAGTACCGGGTCAAGACGGAGGGTCGCGGGCGCACGGTGGACGAGTGGAAACTCCGCGTCGAAGGACTGGACAACCACTGGTTCGACTGCCTCGTTGGAACGGCGGTCGCCGCGTCGATGCAGGGGGCGGTGCTCTTCGGCACGGACCACAAGGTCGTGACCCGCCCCAGGCTCAAACTCTCGGCACTCAGGGGGCGCTCGGCGTGAACCCCAAGACCCCGTCCAAGCCACGGACAGCGTCTGCCCCCAAGGGCATCGAGTGTCCGGCGTGCGGATGTCGCCACTTCGAGGTGCTCTACACGCGGCCCACACCGAGCGGCACCATCCGCCGTCGTCGTGCGTGCCGTCACTGCGGACGCCGGATCACGACCTCTGAGCGAATCGGCGCGGCGTGAGACGGCAGCGGGTTCTACCGGTGGAACGAGTCGCACGAGTGCGCGTTGACGACGCGCAGTTCTGTCCGGAACGGCATAGGGAGCCAGCAGATGCCCCGCGCTCGGTGCGCCGGGGACTCATATGCCCGACCCCACTCCCGATCTCGAGCAGTTCATCCGCGACAACGCCTCGCAGCCCGCGAAGGCAGCGGTGGATGGCCAGTCCGTCGAGCAGCACCCGCTGAAGGACCAAATCGAGGCCGACCGCTACCTCGCGTCCAAGGACGCCGCGAGGAAGCCCGGCCTCGGGATCAAGTTCGCCAAGGTCGTCCCGCCCGGCTCCGTCTGACCACTCCCAATGTTCAAGACCATCGTCAACCTCCTGAATCGAAACGGCCGCACCGCCGAGCGGAGCACGGATGCTCCGCGCGGCGGCCGCGGGCGGCGGTTCGTGGTGGCGAAATTCGACTCGGCGCAGACGACACCGGACAACCGCAAGCACTGGGCGAACGCGGACGGCCTGTCCCCCAACGCCGCGATCAACCCGGAGGTGCGGCGCATCCTCCGCAACCGGGCCCGGTACGAGGTTGCCAACAACTCCTACGCCAAAGGCATCGCCCTCACGCTCGCCAACGACACCATCGGCACCGGTCCCCGGTTGCAGATGCTCACGGCCGACGCCGACGCCAACGCCCGCATCGAGGATGCGTTCGAGCAGTGGTCCCGGGCGGTGGACCTTGCGGGCAAGCTCCGAACGATGCGACTGGCCCGAGCCGAGAGCGGCGAGGCGTTCGCGCTCCTGGTCAACAACCCCGCCATCGGGTCCCCCGTTTCCCTTGATCTCAAGCTCATCGAGGCGGACCAGGTCTGCACCCCGCTGCTGCGGCGTGGGCGCACGGACGAAATCGACGGCATCGTGCTCGACCAGTGGGGTAACCCGTCCGCGTACCGAGTGCTGAAGCGGCATCCGGGCGACAGCGGGCTGCTGCGGGCGCCCATCGACGACCTGACCGCTTACGACACCTTCGCGGCATCGGCCGTCGTGCACTACTTCCGCGCCGATCGGCCGGGCCAGCTCCGCGGCATCCCCGACATCACGCCGGCGCTGCCGCTGTTCGCGCAGCTCCGCCGGTACACCCTGGCGACCATCGCCGCCGCCGAGACCGCCGCCAACTTCGCCGCGGTCATCTACACCGACGCTCCGCCCAACGGCGAGGCCGACCCGCTGGAGCCGATGGACGAGGTCGAGCTCGAACAGCGACTCGCGACCGTGCTCCCCGGCGGCTGGAAGCTCGGGCAGGTCCACGCCGAGCAGCCGACCACGACTTTCGGCGAGTTCAAGCGCGAGATCCTCAACGAGATCGCCCGCTGCCTGAACATGCCGTTCAACGTCGCGGCGGGGAACTCTTCGGGGTACAACTACGCCAGCGGCCGCCTGGACCACCAGGTGTACTTCAAGAGCATCCGCGTTGAGCAGCACCACCTGCAGCTCGCCGTGCTCGACCGTCTGCTCAAGGCGTGGCTCAACGAGGCCGTGCTCGTGGAGGGGCTGCTCCCGCAGTCGCTTCGTGAGCGCGGGGTGGCGCTGCCCGAGCACGCATGGTTCTGGGATGGCGTCGAGCACGTCGATCCCGCCAAGGAAGCGACCGCACAGGCCACGCGCCTGGCCAATCACACGACGACCCTCGCCGCCGAGTACGCCCGCCAGGGACGCGACTGGGAGCAGGAACTCCGCCAGCGCGCCAAGGAGCGGGCGCTCATGGATGAACTCGGGCTCACCCCCGCTCCGACGACCCCGACGGGCAACGCGCCCGCACCTCAAGAGGACGACACCGATGGCAACGAAGACTCCAGCAGCCCCGGCAACCCGCAGCACTCCGAAGCGTCTGTGGCTTGAGGCCGCCGCCGCACCCGCGGGCACCTCTCCGCTCACGCTGACGGGTACGGCGGAGATCACCGCCATCGCCGCCGGCGCTGGGGGCACGGATGCCGAGAAGGCGCTCCCGCGCTTCAAGATGCTGGCGTACACCGGCGGAGCAATGCGCGTCGCCGGCTGGCGGCACCCTGTGGTACTCGACCTCGCCGGGCTGGCGGTCCCATCGCAAAGCCGCCCCATCCGGTTTGCCCATGACCCGGCCGCGGGCGTCGGTCACACCGATGCGATCCGGGTCGAGGGTGGGCAACTCGTCGCCACCGGGGTGATCTCGCGCGATACCGCGACCGCCCGCGAGGTGGTCGCATCCTCCCGGAACGGTTTCCCGTGGCAGGCGTCCGTAGGCGCGAGCGTCGAGGAGTTCGAGTTCATCCGCGAGTCGCAGAAGGCGATCGTGAACGGGCTGGAGTTCTCCGGCCCCATCAACGTCGTCCGCAAGTCGACGCTCGGCGAGATCAGCTTCGTCGACCTTGGTGCCGACGGGCGCACCAGCGCCTCCATCGCCGCCCATCAGGGCGCGGGCGGGGGTGGGGGTGCCGGCGGCGGTCCAGCCGGCGGTGATGCCAACTCCGCGCCCGGGGCGGGCGCGGCCGCGCTCCGTGCCGAGGCACTAGCGGAGACCAGCCGTATCGCGGCGGTGCGGAAGATCTGCGCCGGCAAGTACCTCGACATCGAGGCCCAGGCCATCCGCGACGGCTGGGACGCCACGCGGACCGAGCTCGAAGTCCTCCGTGCGAGCCGTCCAAAGGCCCCGGCGATCCACGCACCCGACACGAGCATTACCAGCGAGGTCCTGGAGGCCGCGTGCTTCCAGAGCGCCAAGCTCGAAGGAATCGAGAAGGTCTGCTCCGCGCAGGCGCTGGAGGTCGCGGCAAAGCGGTTCCAGAGCGGGCTTGGCCTCCAGGAACTGCTCATCGAGGCCGCGATCGCCAACGGCTACACGGGCCGGACCTTCCGCGACAGCCGCCGCGTCCTCGAGGCCGCCTTCGGGCGGGGCATCGAGGCGGGGATGACCACCATCGACGTCGGCGGCATTCTCTCCAACGTCGCCAACAAGTTCCTCCTCGAGGGCTTCTTCAGCGTCGAGCGCGTGTGGCGGAGCATCTGCGCCGTTCGCAACGTGTCAGACTTCAAGACCGTCACCAGCTACCGCCTGGTCGGCAAGGACCAGTACGAGCAGGTCGCCCCCGGCGGTGAGCTCAAGCACGGGACGCTGGGCGAGGAGACCTACAGCAACAAGGCCGACACCTACGGTCTGATGCTCTCAATCGACCGCCGCGACATCATCAACGACGACCTGGGCGCCATCACCACCGTGCCCCGCAAGCTCGGCCGCGGTTCGGGTCTCAAGATCAACGACGTGTTCTGGACGGCGTTCATGAACAACGCCGCGTTCTTCGCCGTCGGCAACAAGAACTTCATCTCGGGCGCCGACACTGCCCTCGGCATCGACGGCCTCACCAAGGGCGAGGTCACGTTCATGGACTTGGTGGACTCTGACGGCAAGCCCACGGGCGTCATGCCGTCGATCCTGCTGGTGCCGACGGCGCTTTCGGCGGTGGGCACGCAGCTCTACAAGAGCGTCGAGATGCGCGACACCACGGCGAACACCAAGTTCCCCGTGGCCAACCCGCACCAGGGCAAGTTCCGCATCGAGGTGAGCCGCTACCTCTCCAACGCCCTCTACGTCGGCAACTCGGCCAAGGCGTGGTACCTCCTCGCCGACCCGAGCGACCTGCCCGTGATCGAGACCGCGTTCCTCAACGGACAGGAGGCACCGACCATCGAGACCTCCGACGCGGACTTCAGCCAGCTGGGCGTGCGGATGCGCGGGTACCACGACTTCGGGGTCGCGCTACAGGACACCCGCGGTGGCATCAAGAGCAAGGGCGAGGTGTAAAGAGGTATGGGCGAGACACCAATCGGCGGAGGCGCCGGAGAAGAACAGTCCGGGGTCATTCCCGGCGAAGGAGAAGGCGGCATGGCTGCAGGACCTGCAAAGTTCGTTCACGAAGGCGAGGCAATCGACTACACGCCGGGGGCCGACACACTGGTCGGTGCGGTCGTGGTCCAGGCGGAAATGGTGGGTGTCACGGTGGCGCCCATCAAGGCGAACCAGCTCGGCTCGCTGGCGGTCTCGGGTGTGTTCGACTTCCCCAAGGCGGGCGGCGTGGGCAGCGCCATCCCCGCGGGCACGAACACGTACTGGGACGCCGGCGCGCAGAACGCCACCAAGAACGCGGCCGCCGGCGCGAACAAGCTGATCGGCAAGGCGGTGAAGACCACCGTCGATGCCGACACCGTTGTCCGCGTTCGGCTCCTGCAGTGACCCGACGAGGAGGCTCCCGTGGGCGACCTGCTCGACCGGGGCTCGGAGTTCCTGGATGACCAGCGGCACAAGCACATGAGCCGCGCTGTGGTCTACCAGCGTGGGCCCGACACCAAGGAACTCCAGGCCACCATCGGCAAGACGGAGTTCGAGCAGGCCGACGACGCGGGGCTGATCCATCGCACGGAGTCGAAGGACTTCCTCGTGCGGACGGCGGACCTGGACCTGGGTGCCGGCCCGACCCTGCCGCGGGCGGGCGACCAGTTGCGTGAGACGGTCGGGGCAAGCGTGTTCGTGTATGAGGTCAACGCGCCGGGCGGCCAACCCCCGTTCCGGTACAGCGACCCGTACCGCAGGGTTCTTCGGATTCACACCAAGCACATCGGCACGGAGACGTGATGGCAGACGGGAATGGACAGAACGGGACCAAGGCGCGGTGGGCGGGCGTGCTCGTCACGATCATCCTCGCCGCCGGCGCGATGACCGTCCAGTGGGGCGTGGTTACCACCAAGCTCCAGCAGTTGGAGAAGCGCATGGACGAGTTCATCGGCGAGGCCAGGTCCATCCGTGCCGAGTACCAGGCAATGGAGCGGCGCGTCTCGTATCTGGAGGGCAAGGTGTCGGGCATGGCCGCAGCGAAGGGTGGTGCGCCCTGAGCACCATCGTCTCCATCGCCGATGCGCTGACCGCGCACATCAACGCGGGCTCCTTCGGGCAGCCCGTGAACGCGGTGCGGATGTTCCAGCCCGCGTTCACGCTGGAGGACCTGAAAGACCTGCGGGTGTCGATCGTGCCGCGCACGATCGCCATCGCCGCGGCGAGCCGGGACAGCAGCACCTTCGAGTGCGTGCTCGACGTGGGCGTGCAGAAGAAGCTCCCGGCCGAGGGAGACGCTGCCGAGATCGGTGGTCTGCTGGACCTTGTCGAGGCAATCGCCGACCACGTCCGGCTCAAACGGCTGCCCGATGCGCCCGATGCGGCGTGGATCGGGATCGCCCACGAGCCCGTGGTGTCGAGTGAGTCACTGGAGCAGCACCGGGTCTTCACGAGTGTCCTGAGCGTCACGTACCGGGTGCGGAGGTAGCTGTGCGGAACCTGATCACGCTCAAGGTCGATCTCGACAACGCCTACGTGCCCATGTCGGGCACATCCGTGGTCGCGACTTTCACGCTGGCGGCGGCGCACACCAACACACAGGACGCGATCCTCGAAGGTACGGACGGCAAGGAGATCCCGGTGGCGCCCGGCACGCAGTACTACTTCGAGCGGGTGGACCTCTCGAAGGTCAAGGTCAAGAGCAAGGCGGGCGAGAGCATGCTCGTGGTCGGCCACAGCGCCGAGTGAAAGGAATCCGACAATGGCCATCAAACTCGGCATGGAAGCCAAGCTGCTCTACAAGGTCGGCGGCCAAGGGGGCGGCGGCGGATGGCTTCCCCTCGGCAACACCCGCGACGTGACGCTCAGCCTGGAGGCGGGGGAGGCGGATGTGACCACCCGCGCGAACGCGGGATGGCGGGCCACGGTCGCCACGCTCAAGGAGGCGAGCGTCGAGTTCGAGATGGTCTGGGACACCGCGGACGCGGGGTTCACCGCCATCAAGAACGCGTTCTTCCAGAACGATCCGATCGGGCTCCAGATCCTCGACGACACCGGCGGCCAGGGGCTGCAAGCGGACTTCTCCATCACCAACTTCTCTCGGAACGAAGCGCTCGAGGAGGCCATCACCGTCTCGGTCACGGCGAAGGTGACGTACTCGGCGACGGCCCCGTCGTGGATCGGCGGCTGAGGCTGTTGGTTTGCTGTCGGGTTGGCGTCGGATTGTCGGGTTGCTGAGCACGGAGGCATGGATGCGGCAGTTCAAGGACAACGCGGGCCGGACCTGGACGGTGGACATCAACGTCGCCGCGCTCAAGCGCGTGCGCGGGCTCACGGGCGTCGACCTCATGCAGGTCATCGAGGGCACGCTCATCGAGAAGCTGATCCGCGATCCCGTCCTGCTGTGCGATGTGGTCTACGCGGTCTGCAAGCCCGAGGCGGACGCGGCGAAGGTGTCCGACGAGGAGTTCGGAAAGGCGATGGCGGGTGATGCCATCGAGGCCGCGACCACGGCGGTGCTGGAGGAGCTCGTGGGTTTCTGCCCGAGCCCGAGGGACCGGGCCAACCTCGGGCGGGTGCTCCAGGCCACGAAGAAGGTGATGGAGCGGGCCCGCGACCTGGTGGAGAAGAAACTGGACAGCGGGGAGCTGGACCGGCTCGCCGACCGGCTGCTGGAGACTGCTGGCGCCTCGTCTGGCAGTGCGCCGGAATCGTCGGCGTCGACCCCGGGCCCCTGACCCTGCGCGAACTCGTGGCCATGCTCGACGGCCGCCAGCGTCACGACTGGTCGATCGCCGCGAGCCTCATGGCGGTCATCGCCAACACCAACCGCGACCCCAAGCGATCCCGCCGACTGAACCCCAGCGACTTCGATCCCTTCTCCAAGCGCCAGCGACCCATCAAGGTCGGCGTGTCGGTCCTCAAGGACGTGTTCATCGACGGCAAGATGCCACAGGAGGCTCACGGATGAAGTTCCTCAGCTCGCTCTCCACCCGCCATTACGTCTACATCGTGGGCCTGCTCCTGCTGGCCCTCGTGCTCGCTTCGTGCGCCGGCTTCGACCTCGGCGACATCGTCAAGGTCAAGACGCCCAACAACATCCAGCAGACGACGGGCCTGCCCTCGACGCTCAGCCTCAACGAGGCGGAGACCGAGTACCAGAACTGGTTCAACCAGACGCAGACCACCGGCGCGCAGTGGAAGAACAACATCGAGAAGACCGGGGAGCTGCGCGGCCTCTTCAGCCAGCTCACGCTCTCGGCGCTCGACACCGTGGGGCCCACGGTCGCGGGGCTGCCTGTGCTCGGGCCGGCGCTGCCGGCGCTCACGGGCATCGTCGGACTGTTCCTCGGCTCGGGCCGGCTCCGCAAGGAGAAGGAGGCATCGTTCAACAAGGGCCTGGAGAAGGGCCGCGATTTCACCGGCGGGAATGGTGCGGGGGGCGTGGGGGGCGGGACCACGGCGTGATCACCATGCGGATCAAAGACATGTTCTTCGACCGCCACGTCGTGATGGCGGCGGTCGACAACGCCAAGCGGAAGGTGCTCAGCAAGGCCGGCGCGTTCATCCGCACGGCGGCGAAGACGAGCATCCGCAAGCGCAAGAAGTCCGCACCTCCGGGATCGCCGCCGCACTCGCACGAAGGGAGCCTGCGGCGGCTGATCCTCTTCGGGTACGACAAGGCCGCCGACTCCGTAGTCGTCGGCCCGGTGGGCTTCAAGAAGAGCACCGCTCCCAACGTGCTGGAGTACGGCGGCGAGACAATCGTCCTGTCGCGGCGAGGAGGAAGGCTCACTTCCCGGAAGGTGAAGATCGCGCCCAGGCCGTACATGGCTCCAGCGCTGGAGAAGGAACGTCCGCAGCTTCCGCTGCTGTGGCGCAACTCAATCAGGAAAGGTGATTGACCGTGGCCGACACGCGCGGCATCCGAGCAGGCAGGGCCTTCATTGAGCTGGGCGTCAGCGACAAGCTGTCGGTCGGACTGAAGGCGGCCCAGAAGAAGCTCGAAGCCTTCGGCGCGGGGCTGCGCTCCATCGGCACGAAGATGGCGGGCATCGGCGTGGCGGCAGTCACGGCGCTTCTCGGCACGGCGAAGGCATTCTCCGACACGGGGGATGTGCTGGACAAGATGAGCCAGCGGACGGGCGTGAGCGTCGAGGCTCTCTCGGAGCTCGGGTACGCCGCCGACCTCTCCGGCACCGACATGGAGACGCTGGAGAACGGCCTCCGCGTGATGCAGAAGTCGCTCGTCGAGGCCGCGAAGGGATCGCAGGGCGCAAACGAGGCCCTCGGGCTGCTCGGATTGACCGTGGCCGACCTGGCGAAGTTGTCGCCCGATGAGCAGTTCAAGTTGCTCGCCGACCGCATCTCGAAGATCCAGGACCCGGCGCTCCGGGCGTCGCTCGCGATGGAACTCTTCGGCAAGGCGGGGACGAAGCTGCTGCCTCTGATGGCAGACGGTGCGGCAGGCATCAACGAAATGCAGGAGCAAGCCCGCAAGCTCGGGCTGACGGTCAGCACCGAGACCGCCCGCGACGCGGCGGAGCTCAACGACGCCCTCGGCACCCTCTGGAAGGTGCTCAAGCAGGGCGTGTTCACAATCGGCGGGGCGCTCGCACCCACGATCAAGGAAATCACCGAGCGGATCACCCGCGTGGTCGTGACCGCCACCTCCTGGATCAAAGAGAACAAGGACCTCGTCGTGTGGGCGCTGAAGGTCGCGGCCGCCGTCGCCGTCGCGGGCGTCGCCATCATCGCCCTGGGGTACGTCATCTCGGGGATCGGTGCGGCCCTGGGCCTGGTGGCCGGGATCATCGGTGGGATCGGCACGGCATTCGGCCTTATCGGTGCCGCCATCGGCGCGGTACTTTCGCCCGTTGGTCTGGTCATCGCCGCGATCGTCGCGCTCGGCGGCGTGCTTGTCGTTACCACCGGTGTCGGCGGTGAAGCCCTGTCGTGGCTCGGCGAGCAGTTCACGGCGCTGCGGGAGTGGGTCAGCAAGGTCGTCGGTGGCATCGCCGATGCCCTCGCCGCCGGCGACATTGCCCTGGCGGCCGAGATCCTTTGGCTCTCGCTCAAGGTCATCTGGCAGCAGGGCGTGGCGGCGCTGAACAAGGCGTGGCTTGGGGCCAAGGAGTTCTTCGTTTCGACCGCGTACTCGATGTGGTACGGCGCGCTGGCCGCCGCGGAGATCGTGTTCCACGCCCTCGAGGTTGGCTGGATCGAGACGGTCGCCTTCCTCTCCAAGGCCTGGACCAACTTCGCCACCGGCTTCCAGATGATCTGGGAGGAAGCGTCGTCCTGGGTCGCCAAGCGCATGCTGGAGATCCAAGGGCTGTTCGACTCCGGGCTCGACGTGGACGCCGCGAAGAAGGCCGTCGATCAGCAGTTGGAGTCAAGGCTTGTCGAGTTGGAGAACGCGGCCCAGCAGACCGTGGCCGCGCGCGAGAAGGAGCGTGCCGCCGAACGGGAGCAGTCCGCGGCCATCCACGAGGCCACACTCGCCGCCATCGGGCAGGACTTCGAGGACGCACAGAAGTCGCTGAAGGACAAGACCGAGGCGGGGTTGGCGGAATCGCAGGCCGCGCTCGACGCCGCGAAGAAGAAACTCGTGGACGCCATCGAGCTGGCCCGGAAGAAGCGCGAAGCGGCGGACGCGGAGCGCGGCTCGGGGGGGCGGAAGTCCCCGCAGGACCTCATGGCGGAGTTCGAGGACAGGCTATCGGGACTCGGAGCCGCGATCGGCAAAGGAATCAGCGTCACCGGCACGTTCAACGCCGCGGGCGTGGCGGGCCTGGGTGGCGGCGATGCGGCGGAACGGACTGCGCGGGCGAGTGAGCAGACGGCGAAGAACACCAAGCGCCTGGCCGACGCGGTCGGCGCTGGCGGCTTGGCGTTCACCTGAACGGAGTAGCGAGTGCCGATCGAGGTGCGTGAGAAGTTCGATTCGCGGCGGCTCACCAAGGGGCAGAACCCCTCGGCAGAGCTGGCATTCAACGTGCTCGGCACCGACGACGCCATCGCCGCCCGCGATGCGCTGGAGGACGAATCAGACGACACCTTCGCAGGCCTGCCACGTCAGTCCGTCTCGGTCGAACCGGTCGGGCCGGATCTGTGGGACGGCGTCGTGCGTTACGGCCAGTCCTCGGGCAGCATCACCCCCGGCGGCGAGGCGGTGTACTCCTTCGATACCGGCGGGGGCACGCAGCACATCACGCAATCGCTGGCGGCCGTGCACCGGTATCCCGCGCCCGGCGTGGGCGCAGCGCCCGACTTCAAGGGCGCGATCGGCGTCAGCGCCGACGGCGTCGAGGGCGTGGACATCACGGTTCCCGTGTTCAACTTCACCGAGACGCACTACAAGCCCGACGAGGAGATCACGCCCTCGTACAAGGGCATCCTCTTCAACCTGACGGGCAAGGTCAACAGCGACCCGTTCAAGGGGTTTGAACCCGGTGAAGTTCTCTTCCTCGGCGCATCGGGGTCGAAGCGCACGCAGCTCGGCGAGGATGCGGACTGGGAGCTCACGTACCGGTTCGCGGCCAGCCCGAACGTCTCGGGGTTGACCATCGGACCCATCACCGGCATCTCCAAGAAGGGCTGGGAGTACCTGTGGGTGCGGTACGCCGACCAGGAAGATGCGGCGGCCAAGGCGATCGTGAAGCGGCCGATCGCGGCGTACATCGAGCGCGTGTACGAGGACGGAGGCTTCGCAGCACTGGGACTTGACTGACCCCCACTATGGGAGACGACCTCCGCAAAGTCCGGCCCGGCGATCCGCTCCGCGTCCCCGCGCGGGCGTACAACGCCTTCATCGATGCGGCACTCGACCTCAAGCGTCGCCAGCAGGATCGCGCTTCCGGCGAACTCCGAGACGGCGGCCGCCAGCACGGCGTCGTGCCCGTCCGCAACGACTCGGGCTCGGACCTCGACCGCTACCACGTGCTGGCCATCGACGGTCCGCTCTTCCCGCCCGGGGACGAGGGGCCGGAGAAGACCTTCCAGAACCGCATGGCGCTCAAAGGGATCGAGCCGGACGAAGAGACCGTCCCGGGCCGGTTCGTGGTGGCCCGCGAGCCGATCATCGCCGGCGAGATGGGGCCGTGCGTGATCCACGGCGTCACGCCCGTCCGCCTGTACGTCGAGGAGGAAGAGCACGCCTTCGCCGACATCAAGCCGGGCGAGCGGGTGCTCGTATCGAGCGGCTCGGGTGGCAGCGTCATCCTGTGGAAGGAGGACGGGGTCGGCGAGAAATGGGCTGTCGTGGACATCGGCCGTCCGCGCTCCGACAAGATCGTCGCCATCCTCGGCGAGGCGACAGAGATCACCGGCGAACGGTTCCGCTGGCGCTACCCGTGGGATGAGGCCGCCATCGACGGCGACCCCGAGAGCGAGACCTTCGGCCGCTATATCAAGGTCGAGAACGGCCTGTCTTCGGATGGCGATCCCGACAAGTACGCGATCAACCGGTTCGAATCGCACCACAGCGACGTGCCGGACCAGGAGCCGGAGGGCACGGACGGATTCGGTGGGGTGCGGTCCTACTTCGTGCCCGGGCAGTTGGAACCGTTCGACCCGGCCGGGTTCTGCCCGCGGAAGGCGGCGATCCCGATCCTGCGCCCCATCCTGAAAGGGGTGGCGGTGCAGATGACCGCCGAGCGCGACACGCGCGGCGGGACGGTGTGGTGCTTCCAGGCCCTCAACGGCGTGGAGTTGATGGAGTTCGACGTTCCGGTGTGGCTCTATGTCTGACCCCCACGAGACCATCCCCGTTGACCTGGAAGCTCGCCGCGAGCACGAGCGGAGGAAGTACCTCGCGCTGACCGGCTCGACCTACGGCTCCACCAACCACGGGCGGCACGCCTATTCGATTGTGCAGGGGTTCAAGCCCCGGTTCGTGGTGGACTTCGGCTGCGGCCGGAACTTTTTTATACAGCACCTCCGGCGGCTGGGGATCGACGGGCTCGGCGTGGACTTCGCCTTCCCCGAGGCGGACATCGTGGCGCCCATGCATCGCGTCCCGGTCTCGGCGGGCATCGCCGACGTGGTGACCGCATTCGACGCCCTCGAACACCTGCTCCCCGAGGAAGTTGACGAGGTGCTCGACGAGATGCGGCGGGTCGCGGTGTGTGGTGGCGGGCGGTTCGTGTTGTCGATCTGCACGCGGGAGAGCAAGACCAAAGTGAACGGGGAGGGGCTACACCCAACGGTGAAGCCGCGCGGGTGGTGGCTGGAGCGGATCAGCCGGGTAGGCACGGTGCGCCAGGGACTGGGCGCCCCCAGGTACATCGCAGGGGTGTTCAACGATGCGTGAGAACAGCGGCGACATCGCGGCGTTGCAGGCGGGACTGAAGCAGCGCAGGCCGGCGCGGTCCGGCGTTCGGCTCTACACAGCCGACTTCGACTCCATGTCACTGTGCGATTTCTACCGGGGGCGATCGGCGTTCCTGATGCTCTCGGGGCCGTCGCTCAACGAGATCGACCTGTCGCAGCTCAACCGCCGCGGCGTCGTCACGATGGCAGTGAACAACGCCTGGTCCCTGCACCGCCCGACACTGTGGACGTGCGTGGATGACCCCGGTCGCTTCATCGACACCGGCTGGAAAGACCCGGGCATCCTGAAGATCGTCCCCGTCTCGCACTTCGACAAGCGCCTCCGGGTCCAGAATCCGGACGGCTCGTTCCGCGCCAGCGCGTTCAAGGTCCGCCAGATGCCCGGCGTGCTGTTCTACCGCCGCAGCGACCATTTCGATCACAGCCGATTCCTTAAGAGCGACACCATCAACTGGGGACAGGACGGGGAGCACACCGATTCGCTCGGCATCAAAGGCAAGCGGAGCGTCATGCTGGCGGCGCTGCACCTGCTGCACTACCTGGGTTTCCGCACGGTCTACCTGCTCGGGTGCGACTTCAAGATGACTGGCGACCGGAAGTACGCCTTCAGCGAGGAGCGCACCCGCGAGGCGATTCGGCACAACAACATCCTTTATGAGTCGCTCCAGAAGCGGTTCGAGGCGCTCAAGCCGCACTTCGACCTGCACGGCTTCAAGGTCATCAACTGCTCTCCGGGGAGCGAGCTGGGCGTGTTCGAGCGGATGGAGTTCGCCGACGCTGTCGCGGCGGCCGGCGCGGAGTGCGCCAAGGCCGTGGACACGGCCGGGTGGTATCGCGCCAAGGAGGAGAACAAGTGAGCGACGAACCCCGCCGTTACTTCCTCTACATCCCGGTCTGGGCCTCGACCACCGGCGGCGGTGGCGGCGGGTCCGGTTCGTCCTCAGCATCGAGCGAGGGCAGTTCCTCCTCGTCCTCATCGAGCAGCAGCAGTTCGTCATCGTCGTCCAGCGGTTCGTCGTCCTCGTCGGGATCTTCCTCGAGCGGCTCGTCCTCCAGTGGTTCATCGAGCAGTGGCTCGAGCTCCAGCGGGTCTGGGTCATCGAGCGGTTCGGGATCGTCGTCGGGTTCTGGAAGCAGCAGCGGATCGAGCGGCGCGAGTTCTTCCGGCGGTGGCGGAAGCTCCAGCGGGATGAGCAGCGGTGCATCGTCCGGTGCTTCTTCCGGGGCAAGCAGCGGCGGTTCGTCCGGCGGGGGCTCCTCCGGTGGCGGGTCCTCGGGCGGAGGATCGTCGGGTGGTGGTTCATCCGGCGGAGGCGGATCGTCGGGGGGAGGTGGCGGTTCGTCGGGTGGGGGCGGCGGCGGTTCCAGCGGCGGCGGGGGTGGAGGGTCATCAGATCGGAAGAGCAC
>BQMO01000014.1 GCA_022180725.1 Phycisphaerae bacterium | reverse complement strand
ACGGCATACGAGATTACGTACGGTGACTGGAGTTCAGACGTGTGCTCTTCCGATCTGGTGGTGGCAGTTCAGGAGGCGGTGGCGGATCATCGGGCGGCGGGGGTTCCGGGGGCTCGGGCGGGTCGAACTGCCTGCTTTTCGGCACGCTGGTCCGCCTGGCCGACGGCCGCGTCACGCCGATCGAGAACCTCAAGCCTGGCGACCGCGTGGCCACTATCAAGGTCCCGGGCCTCGAGGTCGATGTGCCCTACCGCGCCCAGTACCAGTGGCTGTCGCACCGGGGGATGCGCGGCACGATCCCGACCGTTGGCCGCGTGGCCGGCGTCAAGCTCGGCGAGCACACTGGGTTCGTGGTCATCAATCGCCGGATCATGGCGACGCCGGAGCACCCCTTCCTCATGCGTCGCGGGGACGAGTGGGGCTTCTCATCCGCGGAGCTCATCAAGAAGGGCGACTACCTGATCGGCGAACGTCTCGCCGAGGAACTCGTTGAATCCGTTGTCCGGGTGGATGCGCCGACGCGAACGGTCGCCATCCATATCCCCGGCACGAACACGTTCTCGGCCGAGGGCGTGTGGGTTCACAACGACATGCCCGCCACGGCGCAGTCGTCCGGCTCCGGGTCGAGTTCCAGCGGCTCGGGCTCGGGTTCTGGCTCCGGGAGCGGGTCCTCCAGCAGCGGCTCCTCGTCCGGCTCGGGCAAGTCCAGCGGTTCGTCGATGTCGTCATCCTCCGGCAGCGGGTCGGGCAGCGGGAGTGGGTCGAGTTCTAGCGGCGGCGGGACGGGCACGTACTCGATATGAAGGGCAATTGCGGCGAGCACGTCGAAGGCGACAACGCCGGTCGCGGATGAACTGGCGTAGCTGGAGGCGGCTGCCTGTGACGCGGGGGGTGGGAAGCCTGAACCTGTGACTTTGCGACTGAAGCAGAAAAGTACCGGAGAATGTTGGCGATTCGGTGTGTCATCCCCTTCCCGCTGTGCGACCGGGCGCCTCTTCACGCCGCACGTTGGCGAGCCCACCAGGAGGGTCATTGCGGGTACGACACTCCGTGGGCGGCTGTCACCCCGTCGCGCGGCCCTTTCCGGGCTGTCGTGCGAGTCGGTCTTGCGAACCAACCCTCGGAGTTAACTGTAGAAGGGCACCAGAGGCACCAGTACTTACTCTGGACCAAGAAGTCTCGAATGAGACTTGGCCATCCGTGAGCCCTACCGCACATCCCCCCGCCACTGAGCCGATATACTCCGCCGCCTCCAGAATCCCGAAAATGGCCCGCAATCGCGTCAATCCCGCCCTCGCCTGGCTCTGCCTGATCTGGTTCGGGCTGACCAATACGCTGTTCGCCAGCGGGATGGTCGTCTGCCGCGATGGCCACGGCGGGTCCAAAATCGAGTGGGGATGCACTCGGAACGCCAGCGGCGAATGCGTGAGCAGTTGCGGGTCGGACCTCGAAGAATCGGGGGACGACACTGGACCGGCGCACCCGTGCGATGACACGCCGATCAAGGGCGATCACCAACTCACGAAGGCGCCGCCGCGCACGACAAACGATGTGCCGATTCCGATCCCGGTGATTGTGGCGGTGATTGCGCTTCACTTCGATCTGCCGCCTCCGGCCCAGGTCCTCTGGGATCGCGCTCGGCCGCAGCGACCGCCGGATTCGCTCCAACGGCTTCGATCTGTGATTCTCCTCGTCTAGGCAGTGGGTCCGTTCCCGGCGCTGTTTCTCGCAGCGCCTGAGGTATGGCCGCACTTGCTTTGCAGCGCGGCCCGTGGTGGCTTCGGCCACCGGCTTTCCCACGCATCACCTGACCGATTCCGCCTTCCGAGGACATCCAATGCACATACGCGCTATCCAGGCCGCGCGAGCGGGGCGAGCCCTGATTCCGTGCGCCGCCGCCCTAGTCTTGATCCAACTCGCGGGCTGCGCCACCAGCCGGCCTGATCCCGCGGCCGAAACCGCCGCTTCTGCCGCACTCGGACTTGGCCAGGCCATCGAGTTCCGCACCGACGGTGGCCCGGTTGACGAAGCCCCCGAAGCCGGGGATGCGCTGACGCTGGGTGACGCTGTTCGCCGTGCCGCCACGACCGACCCGGGGCTCCAAGCGGCCCTCGCTCGCGTCCGGATCGCGATGGCGGACGCCGATCAGGCCCGGCTCCTGCCCAACCCTGTGCTCAACTTCGTCCTTCGATGGGGCCCCGGCTCACCGCAGATCGAAGTCTCGCTCGCCCAGGACCTCATCCAGGCATTCAGGATCCCGCGGCAGTCGAGCGCGGCGGACAACCGCCTCCGTCAAGCCGCGGCCGACTCGGTGACGGTGGCGCTCGACACCGTCGCGGACGTGCAAGAGCGGTACGTCGCGGTCCAGACCCTGGAATCGCTCGTGCCCGTACTCGTCGAGCGCCGGGAACTACTGGACAAGCTCGTGGCCACCGCCCGGGCGCGCTTGGAGGCGCAGGAGGGCACGCGCAGCGACCTGACCACGCTCGAAGCCCAGCGGGTCGAACTCGACGTTGACATCGCGGAAGCCAGGAGGCAGCTCCAGGAAGAGCGTCTGCGTCTGGCCCGTCTGATCGGCGAACCGTCCGGCTTGGCCGCGTGGCGGGTTGACCCGTGGGCGGCCCCCGCCCTTGCGTCCACCGTCGAGGCCCGCTGGATCGACGCGGGGTTGCAGAACCGGCCGGAAGTCCAGGCGGTGGCCTGGACACTCGCCGCGCTCGGCGACGACGCCGCGCTCGCGCGACTCCTCCCGTGGGAGGGGCTCGGCGTCGGCATCGATGCCCAGCGCGACGGCGACTGGACCGTGGGACCCTCGGTTTCGACACCGATACCCGTGTTCGACACGGGCCAGGCCAGGCGTTCCCGCGTGACGGCCGAGCAGATCGAGGCTCGCCACAACCTCACGCTCGCCAAGCGCAAGGTTGTGGAAGAAGTCCGCGTGGCCTTCCAATCGCTAGCCGCCAGCGCTGCCAACCTGAACCGGGTGCAATCGGAGTTGATCCCCCTCCAGCAGCAGCGCCGGCAGCAGGCCGAGGATGCCTATCGCGCGGGCCAGACCGATGTGACGGCCCTGTTCCTCGCCGAGCAGGACCTGCGCGCCGCCCGGGCCAAGGCCATCGAGGTCGAGCAGCAGATGTCGGTCGCTCTCGTGCGCCTGCAACGCGCGGTGGGTGGTCCGGGCGTGGCCGCGACGCTCGGCGAGTCCACGCCGACAACCCCGCCCGCCCCCCCAACCGTGCCTGTCTCGTCAGTTAACCCCATCCCCACCGTCAACGTCTCTCACGCCTCAAACCGCTGAACTCGGCGGCATCAGCCGCGCCGGAGCACATCCCATGATTCACGCCCTGTCGATCCGCCGCTCACTCTCGCCCGTCCTGATCCCCGCGCTCTCGCTCGCGCTGCTGCTCCCGTCCTGCAAGAAACACCAGCAGGGCGATGGCGATGACCACGGCGCTGCACCTGCCAAGGAGCAGCACGCCGAGGGTGACGGCCACGACCACGGTGCTGCGGAAGCGCATGCCGACGAGGTCAAGCTGACCGGTGAGGCCGTCGAGCGCTACGGCGTCAAGGTGGACGAGGCCCAGATGTGGGCGCTCAAGCCGACGTTCATCGCGCCCGCCCGCGTCGGCTTCAACACCGAGGCAATGGCCCACGTCGGCTCGCCGCTCCGCGGCCGCGCGGTCGAGATCAAGGTGCGGCTCGGAGACCAGGTCAAGAAGGACGACCCGCTGGTTGTGGTCGAGAGCCCCGAACTCGGCCAGGCGCAAGCCGACTACCTGCTCAAGCGGACGGCGGCCCAGGCCGCGGCCCCGCAGGTGGACCTTGCCAAGGCTGCCTGGGATCGCGCTAAGGGTCTGCTGGAACAGTCCCAGGGCATCTCGCTGACCGAGGTTCAGAAGCGCGAGGCTGAGTACAAGGCGGCGGTGGCGAACCTCAAGTCGGCCGAGGCGACGGCGGTCGCCGCCGAGAACGCCCTGCACCTCCTCGGGATGGATCAGAACGCCGTCGAAGGACTCGCCTCGACAGGTGAGATTGCCCCTCGTTACACCATCCGCGCAGCCATCGGCGGCCAGGTCGTGCAGCGCGAAGTCACGCTGGGAGAACTCGTCAACCCCGAGCGAGAGTCGCTGATGGTGCTCGCGGACACGAGCACGCTGTGGGTTCTGGCGGACGTCCCCGAGGCCCGGCTCCCGTCGATTGCGCTGGGCGCCAAGGCGTGGGTAGTGGTCGGCTCGGGCGCGAACAACAAGTACGAGGGGACCGTCGCGTTCATCGCGCCATTGGTGGACCCCACCACGCGCACCGCCCAGGTCCGCATCGAAGTCCCCAGCACGGCGCTCGGGAACGGCGCGGTCAAGCCCGGCATGTTCGCCCAGGTCGAGATCGTCGCAACGGAGGCCGGTGGCGCAGAACCCACACCGCAGGTCGCGGTCCCCCAAGAGGCCGTGCAGACGGTCGAGGGCGGGCCCGCCGTGTTCGTACCGGTCGCGGGCGAACCCAACACGTTCCAGAAGCGGGCGCTCACGGTGGGCCCGACCATTGGCGGTCTTGTTCCGGTCCTGGCCGGGCTTGTCGAGGGCGAGAAGTTCGTCGTGGCCGGCTCGTTCATCCTGAAGGCCGAACTCGGGAAGGGCTCTGCGGCCCACGAGCACTGATCTACGGCGCACACCTCCGCTCCTGAACAACTCCCGTCATTCCAAAGAGGCCCGACATGCTTGAAGCCGTCCTGCACTTCTCGATCAAGAACCGCTGGTTCATCGTCGTCCTCACCGCGCTCGTCGCCGCGGTGGGGGTCTACTCGCTGAAGAAACTCCCGATCGACGCGGTCCCCGACATCACCAACAACCAGGTCCAGATCAACGCGACCGCGCCCTCACTCTCGCCGGTCGAGGTCGAAAAGCAGGTGACGTTCACCATCGAGAACGCCCTCGCCGGCATCCCCGGGCTGAAGTCCACGCGGTCGCTCTCGCGTAACGGCTTTGCACAGGTAACCGCCGTCTTCGAGGACGATGTCAACATCTACTTCGCGCGCCAGCAGGTGAGCGAACGCCTGGGCGAGGCGCGGGAATCGCTCCCGCCCGGCGTGGACCCGGTGATGGGGCCGATCGCCACGGGCTTGGGCGAGATTTACATGTACACCGTCGAGTACGCGCACCCCCACGGCAAGGGCGCGACGATCAAGGATGGCCAGGTGGGGTGGCAGAGCGACGGGGCCTACCTCACGCCGGAGGGTCGCCGCCTGCGCAACGACCTTGAGCTGGCGGCGTACCTCCGCGAGATTCAAGACTGGGTGATCCGTCCGCAGCTCAAGGGGATTAAGGACGTCGCGGGCGTCGAAGCCATCGGCGGGTACGTCAAGCAGTACCACGTCCAGCCCGACCCCATGAAACTCGTCTCGTACGGGCTGAGTTTCTCCGAGGTCATCGAGGCCATCGAGAAGAACAACGTCTCGACCGGCGCGGGCTACGTTGAGCACAAGGGTGAGTCTTACCTGGTGCGGGCCACGGGCCGGGTCGAGAACATCGAGCAGCTCTCCGCCATCGTGGTCGGCACGCGCAACGGCGTTCCCATTCACATCCGCGACATCGTCGTTCCGGGGGGCGTGGGGGTCGGGCGCGAACTCCGCACCGGCTCCGCCAGCGAGAACGGCGAAGAAGTCGTCGTCAGCACGGTCATCATGCTCCTGGGTGCCAACAGCCGCACCGTGGCGGCGGCGGTGGACGCCAAGATGCCGGAGATCCAGAAGAGCCTGCCGCCAGGCATCCATGCCAAGACCGTTCTCAACCGCACCAAGCTCGTGGACGCCACGATCAAGACCGTCCAGAAGAACCTGCTCGAGGGCGCCGTGCTCGTGATCGTCGTCCTCCTGCTCCTGCTGGGCAATGTGCGGGCGGCGCTCATCTGTGCCGCCGCGATCCCCCTCTCCATGCTGATGACGGCCACGGGCATGGTGCAGAACAAGGTCAGCGGCAACCTGATGTCGCTGGGCGCCATCGACTTCGGGCTGATCGTGGACGGGGCGGTCATCATCGTGGAGAACTGCCTGCGCCGCCTGGCCGAGGCGCAACACCACAAGGGCCGGGTGCTCACCCTCCAGGAGCGCCTCCACGAGGTGATGGTGGCCGCCAAGGAAATGATCCAGCCGTCGGTGTACGGCCAGGCGATCATCGTGACAGTCTACTTCCCGATCCTCGCCCTCACCGGGATCGAAGGGAAGATGTTCCACCCGATGGCGATGACCGTCATCTTCGCCCTCATCGGCGCGTTCATCCTGTCGCTCACCTTCGTGCCGGCGATGGTCGCCATCCTCATCCGCGGCAAAGTCACGGAGAAGGAGATGTTCCTGGTTCGCTGGGCCAAGGCCGTCTACGAGCCCGTGGTCCGCTTCTCAGTGCGCCTGCGCTGGGGGATCGTGGCGGGGGCCGTCGTCGCGTTCCTCGGATCGGCGCTGCTCTTCACGCGCCTCGGACAGGAGTTTGTCCCAACGCTCGACGAGAAGGACCTGGCGATGCACGCGATGCGCATCCCGTCCACCTCGATTTCGCAGTCTCAGGCCATGCAGTTCGACGTGGAGCGGGCCGTGTCGGGCATCCCCGAGGTGGCGTTCGTGTACTCCAAGACGGGCACCGCGGAGATGGCGACCGACCCGATGCCCCCCAACGTGTCGGACACCTTCATCATCTTCAAGGACAAGAGCCAGTGGCGTAGCGAGGCCGACCTCGACCGGCTCATCGCCGAGAAGACCGAAGAGATGGAGCGCATGGGCTCGCACGGGGGCCACGATGAGCACGGACACGGCGAAGGGGGCGGAGGCCACGCCCACGAAGGCCCCAAGATCGAGGGCCACAAGGGCAAGCTCATCAAGCTCATCGAGCTGACCGTGGCGACGGTCCCCGGCAACAACTACGAGTTTACCCAGCCGATCCAGATGCGTTTCAACGAGCTCATCTCCGGAGTGCGCGGAGATGTGGCGGTCAAGGTGTATGGCGACGATTTCGAGTCTATGACGCGAACAGCCCAGCAGGTCCTGGCCGCTATCCAATCGGTCTCCGGCGCGGCGGATGCGAAGATGGAGCAGGTCGAGGGTCTCCCGGTGATGACCGTGGATATTGACCGTGCGGCCATCGCCCGCTACGGCCTGAACATCCACGACATCCAGCAGGTCGTCGCGGCCGCGATGGGTGGAGCGGAAGCAGGGCTGGTCTTCGAAGGGGACCGTCGCTTCGACCTGGTGGTTCGGCTGCCCGACGAGATCCGCAGCCGGATCGATGCACTGGAGCGCCTGCCCATCCCCTTGCCGGGCGGTGAAGAGCATGGCGTGGTCGGCGCGCTCGCGAGCGCCGCCGATGGTGGAGGGTTGGCCGGGCTGGTCCAAACTCGGGAGATGGGCTTCATTCCACTAGGAGACGTGGCCAAGGTGGATGTGGCCGAGGGCCGCAACCAGGTGAGCCGGGAGAACGGCAAGCGCCGCATCGTCGTCCAGTGCAACGTGCGGGGACGCGACCTCGGCTCGTTCGTGCGCGACGCCGAGAAAGCCGTCGGGTCGATCTCGCTCCCGGCCGGACAGTGGCTGGTCTGGGGCGGCCAGTACGAGAACCTGGTCGCCGCCAAGGAGCGCCTCACCATCGTGGTCCCGATCTGCTTCGGGCTGATCTTCCTGCTGCTTTTCTCTACCTTCAAGAGCGTGCGGTACGCCCTGCTGGTCTTCAGCGCCGTGCCGTTGGGCCTCACGGGCGGGATCATCGCCCTGTGGCTGCGTGACATGCCCTTCTCAATCTCGGCCGCCGTCGGCTTCATCGCGCTCTCGGGCGTCGCCGTGCTCAACGGCCTGGTCATGGTGTCGTTCATCAACCAGTTGCGGCGTGAGGGGCTCGCCCGCGACGACGCGATCATCCGCGGGTCCCTCGTCCGGCTCCGGCCCGTGCTCATGACCGCGCTGGTGGCTTCGCTGGGTTTCGTGCCCATGGCGGTCGCCAGCGGCACCGGGGCCGAGGTCCAGAAGCCGCTTGCGACGGTAGTGATCGGCGGGCTGATTTCCAGCACGCTCTTGACGCTCGTCGTGCTGCCCGCTCTGTACCGCATCTTCACGGGGCGCGATCCGTCCGGACGACCGGAGCCCGTCGCGCAGGAGTGGGAGCGGCCCGAGAGCGGTCCGCTGGAGGTGCATGCCGCCGCGGCGCAGCCCGCGTCCGGGCCTTCCGAGACCGCGGCGGTTCCGCGGCCCGCACCGCTTCCCCCAAACTCTGATCCATCATCGCCGGCCTCGTCTTCTGGCGCGTCGCCCGGAGACAAGCCCGGCGAATCACCCAAGGGCTCGGCCTGAGCCCGACTTTCCAAGGAATCGAACATGCAGACCAACCGCAAGAACGTGATGCTCGGGATCGTCGCCGGCATCGGTCTCACCGCCCTCGCCGGCATCCTGATGGGCCAGGGGGCATCCCAGCCCGTCAAGTCCGAGACGCAGTACTTCGTCACCGGCGAGGGCGACGAGGCCCACCTGTGGGTGCGCGAGGGAACCAACCTCCGCTGCGTCGGCCACGGGGAGTGCAAGGCCCACCAGCACGACCACAAGGAAGGCGACGGGCACGATCATGGGAAGGAAACACCCAAGAAGTAGGCCTTCATCGAAGAGGCAACCCTCGACGCCCGCGGGGGGCCAACGAGGGAAAGCGAACGAAGAGAGCGAGTGGGGCCGGCTGCGCCGCAACCGGCCGCTCTCGGTACGGTCCGCGCTGTTGCTGCTGGCCCTGCTCGCTCTCCTCGCCGCTGGCATTGACGTGGCGCTTTACGCGTCGGTGGCCGACCATTACCACCGCCACAGGCACATTGGCCTGCCGCTGGATTTGACCGCGGTGGCGTTCGCATTCACCGCTTTGGCGGTCTACGCCAGCATCTCGATCTCCAAAGAACTCCGCAAGCGCCGAGGTTCAAGGCATGCTGAAAAGCACGACACGCACGCCGGACGCGGCCAATCACCGAAGGAACCACCGTGAACTGCACACCGCTTCGAACGCCGAAATGCATTGGACTGGCCGCGCTCGCTGGGATCTGCCTTCTCGGTGGCTGCATGAGTCACGGAGACATGATTGCCGCCGGACGCGTCACGCTTGAACCCAAGATTGACCGCGTTCTGCGTCGTCCACCCGACGTGTACGAAGAGGGAGGCGATCTTGTCATCGCGGGCCGTCTCGAACGCGGCGTGCCGCGGGATTTGGATGGGCACATCGATGTCACGGTGATCGCGCCGGATGGGGTCACGGTCTATGACGCGCAGGTGAACTACCGTGCCGACACTGTCGCCACCGCAGGAACGCCCACCCCGCGGCATGGTGCTTTCCGCCGAGCCCACACGCGCTATGGAAGTTACGGGGTCTACTCCATCCGTTTCCCCGGGCTGCCCCCCGATGGCTCGGTTCTCAGGGTCAGGCACCACCCGGATGTTCATCCAGCAACCGAGCCGAAGCCCTGAGAGTTCATGCCCAATCCATCCCGCACATCCATCGAAGTCCGTGAGCTCGACTGCGCTGCCGAGGAGCAGGTGCTGCGGAAGTCCGTTGGAACCATGCCCGGCGTCAGCGATCTCGCCTTTGACGTGATGAACCGGCGGATGATCGTCGAGCACGATCCGGACAGGGCCACGGCGGAAGCAATCGCTGCCCGTGTGCGGTCGGTGGGGATGACGCCAGTCGTGCCGAAGGAAGGGCCGACCGGAACCAAGGCGCCGACGGACGCCAGTGGACCGGTCTGGCCGGAGGTGCAGCGGCGGGTCCAGTTGGCCGTCGTACCGGTGGCGTCCAAGCGCGAAATGGTGCTGTTGGGAACATCCGGCGTGCTCGCCTTTGCCGCGGAAGTGGTCGCATGGTCGTCCGCCTCCGAACACACTTGGCCGGTTCTGCTCTTGAGCGCGGCCGCGGTGCTGCTGGGAGGATTGCCCACGCTCCGCAAGGGCCTGATCGCCCTGAGGACGATCACCCTCAACATCAACTTCCTCATGACCATTGCCGTCGTGGGCGCTTTCGCCATCGGCGAGTACCCCGAGGCCGCGATGGTCGTGTTCCTCTTCGCGGTGGCGGAGTTGATCGAGAAGTACTCCCTGGAGCGAGCCAGGCACGCCGTGCGGGCCCTGATGGAGATGGCGCCCGAGACGGCATACGTCAAGCAGCCGGACGGCTCGTGGAAGGAAACGCCCGCCGACGAGGTGCCGGTTGGCGCCGTCGTGCGCGTGCGCCCGGGGGAGCGGCTGCCCCTGGACGGCG
Source organism: Phycisphaerae bacterium (assembly GCA_022180725.1). Taxonomy (GTDB): domain Bacteria; phylum Planctomycetota; class Phycisphaerae; order Phycisphaerales; family UBA1924; genus RI-211. The sequence continues at coordinate 322,106 of BQMO01000014.1, read as the reverse complement.
TCGTGGTCGCGGGCGAATCCGCGGTGAATCAGGCCCCCATCACCGGCGAGAGCGTCCCGGTGGACAAGGCCGAGGGAAGTCAGGTGTTTGCTGGAACGATCAACGAGAGCGGGGTGCTCGAGTTCAAGGTCAAGGGCGGCAAGGACCAGACGACACTTGCCCGGATCATCCGCACCGTCCAGGAAGCCCAGGCGGTCCGAGCGCCGACGCAGCGCTTCGTCGATCGCTTCGCCCGCGCCTATACCCCCACGGTTGTGGTCCTCGCGATCCTCGTCGCGCTCGTTCCGCCGCTGTTGTTCCAGCAGCCGTGGATGCGCTGGGTCTATGAGGCGCTCGTCCTTCTGGTCATCGCGTGCCCGTGTGCGCTGGTCATCTCGACACCCGTGACGGTCGTGAGCGGGCTCGCATCCGCGGCACGCAGGGGCATCCTGGTCAAGGGCGGGGTCTACCTGGAAGAGGGCCGCAAACTGAGCGTGATCGCGGTGGACAAGACCGGGACCATCACCGAGGGCAAGCCCCGCGTCCAGGGTGTGAAAGCGCTCCATTCGCTGGACCCGGACACCATCTTGCGCATTGCGGCCAGTGTCGATGCAGGCTCCGACCATCCCGTCGCGCGTGCTGTCACTGCCACCTGGACAAGAGAAAAGATCGAGGCGGTTGGACCGCTGTTCCCCGTGCAGCAGTTCACTTCGGTCACGGGCAAGGGTGTGACGGGACGGATCGATGGCACCCCATACTTCCTCGGGAACCATCGGTATGCGCACGAGCGCGGCGTCTGTACGCCCGCAGTTGAGTCAGTCCTCGGAGAACTGGAGGCCAAGGGGCAGACGGCGGTCGTCCTCACCAATGACCGTGCCGCCCTGGGGGTGATCGCCGTGGCCGACGCGCCGCGAGAATCCAGCATTGAGGCCGTGCGACAGTTGCACGCCATGGGCCTGCGCACGGTGATGCTGAGCGGGGACAATCAACGCACGGCGGAAGCGATCGCCAAGACAGTGGGCATCGATGACGCCCGGGGCGAGTTGCTCCCCGAAGACAAGGTCGCGGCGGTGAAGCAACTGAACGACCAGTGGGGGCACGTCGGCATGGTGGGCGACGGCGTGAACGACGCCCCGGCCCTGGCGGAGGCATCGATCGGGATTGCGATGGGTGCGGCGGGAACGGACACGGCCCTGGAGGTCGCCGACGTCGCCCTGATGCGGGACGACCTCAGCGGCGTGCCGGCGTTCTTCCAGCTCAGCCGGCGAACAGCACGAGTGCTTCGGCAGAACATCGCGGTGGCCCTGGGGATCAAGGCGGTGTTCTTCATCCTGGCCCTCGTGGGGCTCGCGACCCTGTGGATGGCCGTGGTCGCGGATATGGGCGCAAGCCTCCTGGTTGTGGGGAACGGGCTTCGGTTGCTCCGTTACAAGTCCGGCAAGGGTCCAGCCGCGCTGCTCGCCCGGAGTACGCGACCCCGCCGAGATACGCGGCAGACGTAAACAGCGCCTTGGCACGGCCTGCGCAGCGCCGTATCCATGCATCGTCAGATACCTCCTATGCAGCCGCGCGGCCTTCTGCCCGCCAAAATCATGCGACTTTGCGACTATCTCTCGGGGTCTCTCGCCACTTGAATAACCCGAGATGCCGTTCAAACCGTACCGGGCAGTTGCATCCCTGCGCAGAGTCTCTGGGGCTCTGAAAAGCAGGCTGTCAGACCACCCCTCGCCCACTATTCGCATAACCCCCGGGTTACAAACCCGGGGGTTGTCGTTTTTGGACTGTCGGACATCCGGTGGCGGTAGCCAGTTACCTCGCGGGCGACAGCGGGGCCTTGGCCCAGGCCGGCGCAGGACCTGGCGTAGGCGTGAGCGTCCGCAGCGAATACTCGAAGACGGGTTTGGGCAACTGGTCCAGATCACTGTTGTGCTTGAACCGCAACACTTTCAGCACCGCCAGATCGTCGGCAAGTAGGAGATGTCCGCCCTCGGCGGCGTGGAGCCACCGCGCTCCCTGTATGGCCTGAGGAGGCCGCGAAGCGGCAGGGCGGGAGATCAGGAAGTACCGAATGTCGTCGTGCCACACGCTCCACAATGGGTCATGGTGCTTGCTCCTGCCCGCGTCGACAACGGCCACGAGCGAGAGATCCGTGCCGTCGAGTTCGGAGATGGCGGCAAGATGCCCACGACTTCCGATCTGGACACCGAATCGCGCGGCTTGCTCAAGCGCAAGCGACCTCCAGCTGGGACCGAGGTGACGGGGCCAGTGCTCGTCTCGCACATACGCCGGCCACTCTTCAAACTTGGCCCACAGCGCTTGTTGGTCAGTATCGGACAACGCGTCACGACTTTCGCCACCGCCACCCGGTCCCCAGGTTTCCGGATTCGTGAGGGCCGAGAGCCAAGGCAATCGCGACACAGCGAACGCGCCGCCGAAGTAGCCGGAGAACGGGCCGTCCGTCGGACCTTCGGCGTGATACAGGAAGAACTCGCCGTCGGGAGAAAGCGTGCACCGATGGGCTCGGACGTGCATGGTGGTCCATGCGCCCTCTTCGACCGTCTGTGCCTTCCATTTCCATCTGAGCACGCACGTCCATCGGGGCTCGCCGTAGCAGCGGGCCAACACCGCGACGATGTGGGCGTCGGAGGCTGCAACGCACCACAAACGCGGCAGGGTGGTGTCGGGTTGTGCGGTAGACAACGGCATCTTGGAGCATCGTAGAGACAGCTTTGCCGGAGAGCCGCATCCACGCGCCGTGTCTCTGGGTCCCCGAGCCCCCGGTCGTCACACCACCCCGCGCCCACTATTGCCCGGGTCGTCCAGAAACTGGGCGACCCACCCGTTCGAAGTGAACGCCCCGACCGTAAGGCCGGGGCGTTTGCGTTTCCGGGACAGGTGGTACCGAGGCGAACACCCGTGCCACCGAGATCGACGGCGCGGCGGCGATCTCGGTGCCGAATCACGGTGCCGGTGAGCGACGTTCCTGACCGAGGACAATGGGGACGTAGCCGGCATCCAGGCCGGGCGGAGGCGTCACGATCAGGGCCGGGTCGAGCGAGGCGAGCGAGCCGGTCGAGGGTGGCGCGAGGTAGGTACGGTCCTTGGTCCACGTTCGGTGGAGGAGTTCGGCGCGGCGTTGCGCTTCCTCGCGCTGCGCGGGGGTCAGGTCGGCGTTGAGCATCGCGGGTTGGTCGGCGAAGCGGTACCACGCGTACGTCACCACGCTCCCGTCGCCGAGCGTGGCTTCGAAGGGACCGGCGACGTAACCCGGCGTGCGGAAGGGGCTTTGCGGCGCGTCGGGCGTGACGTAGGCACCCGGGTCGGGCGCTTGTGGCGGCTCGAACCGCGCCTCGCGCAGCCCGCTGCTTGCCGGCACCTCGTCCGCCGGCATCGCGACCCATCGTGCCGGCTTGCCCGCCGTCGCCGCCAGCCTGAAGTATTCCGGAAGGCGCACACGCCGTCCGGCGCCGTCGGCCACGGGGCGTACGAGCGACGCGTCCCATTGATAACCGAATGTCTCGGGGTTGTGGGCGATGGGCGTCCCGAAGGCACGCCAATCGATCTCGCGACGGTCGGGGTCGGGCGTTGCGTCGGGAAAGATACGCCAGGTGGAGCCGCCACCGCGGCCGAAGGACTGGATAAATGAAGCGGCGGGGTCGATGGCGCCGGTGGCGGTTGCGCCGCCAGCGAACCATTGGCGGACAGGTTCGGTGAGCGCGTTGGGCGCGTAGACGGTTAGTTTGTGGAGCACGACGGTGCGTCCGGCGTCGTCGATGGGGAAGGCCATGGGGGCGGTGCGGGCGAAGGTGCGATTGTCATTATCGCCGGCATGATGCGTGCTGATGATCGCGGGCACCCATTGGGTTTCCATTTGGAAGGCTTTGTTGGGTTCGGAGGGTCGCGTGTCGAGAAGCAGGCCGGCGAGTTCGGGGCGCTCCGCGGCGGCTTCGGACCAGAAGTAAGGCGTGAAGAAGGCGACCGGTCCCTTGAAGTTGGCGGAGTTCAGGAAGAGCGTCCAACACTGACCCCCGGTGGGCACGTCCTTCCCCGCGGTCGTGGGCTTGGGATTGATAAGAGGGAGCGGGAGGTACCCGTAACCGAGGAGTTCGCCGCAGGTGCCTTGGGCGAGGTTCAGCCCGTCGGGCGGCCAGAGCACCCACGGTGAGAGTTGCGCGACGCCGTACTTGCCCAACGGACGGGACCAATCGCGGCCCTTGCCCGCGCCGGGTCCGTTGGCCCACATGGAGAAGTTGAGGGCGACGCCGCCCATGATGAACTTCGGGGTCGAGGTCGCGAATCGCGTGTCGCGCCACCAACCCAGGCCGCCCTCGATGTCGGAGTAGAGGTCCTTTGGCTTGTCGTTGTCGTACTGCGCGAACATCCAGGTGCCGAAGAGGCCGGTCTGGAAGCGAGCACCGGGGTAGTGATCAAGGAGCGGCCACGCCGCGGCGTAGAGGGAGAATCCCGCGTTGAACTCCTTCGGGGCACGTTCGACGGGAACGAGCATGTACCCGGACATCTCGCCGCGCGTGATGGTTGGTGGCGGGGCGTTCGTCTCCGTCGCCGGGGTCATCAATCCGAGCATGGCTCGCCCGAGGGCCTCGCCGACAAGCAGGCACGTTTCGGCATTGCCGAACTCGTGGTGTTCGTGCGTCGGGTTGGGGGAATCATCACGAGGGCGCACGAAGTCGTTCGTTGGGACAAAGACGACCGAGCCGCGAAACTCCGGGCGCGAGGCGGCGGCGGCCTGGGCCTTTCGAAGAGTGTCCCACGAGCCGGGGGCCTGGACCCACGGGCCGGTCAGTTCGCCGATGACCACGGGGAGGTTGGGCACGCCGAGGTCTGTGCGGACGTCGCGGATGAGGTTGACGAGGTTGGCTTCGTATTCGGGAACAGCGCGCTGAGGGTCGCAGCCGTCGTTCCAGCCGTGGTACCAGACGAAGCCGGCGAGTTCAACACCGCGTGCGTTGGAATCGGGGAAGTCATGGCGGAACTCGGCGATCGCTTCGCGGACTTCGGCGATCATCTTCGTGTAGTACGGCCCGGGCGTGCCGCCGGATGAGGGCGGGCGGAAATCCTCGTAAAGGCTCTTGCCGCCCCAGGCGGTCTTGATGAGGAGCACTGGATGGTCGATGGCGTCGCCGACGGCGTGGCCGAACTGCAGCTCCGGACCGAAGTGATGGCGGCCCTCGTGGGTCGTGAAACCGACGGAGAGGGGGCCGACGCGCAGCGGGCCGTGCTCAGGGCGGAATCGCACGAGGACATCATCGCGCGTGCGCCAGTGCCCGGCCTCGTCGCGAAGGTGGCGGTACGTGGTCGCCTTGTCGGGGTCATTCAGAATCGCGACGAGGGTGCCCTTGCCGTCGTTGTAGTCCTTGCCCGTGAGGTCGACGACAGCATGCCCGGCCATGTTGGACTGACCGGCGAGGATAAACACCTTGACCGGCTGTGGTTCACGGGTCTGCGCGAGCGCGCCAAGCGCCATTGCGGCTGTGATCACCACGATGAGCGTGTTTCGTGCCATGACACGTCCTCCGCGATCGTCCCCTGAGCAAGGGAAGTCGTGGCGGCCATGCTATCACGAGTGTTTCGTGGGCGCGACGACGAATATCTACGTCCGGCGACGGCGTGAGGCCGCGAAGAGACCCACCGCGATCGGTACGACCGTACCCGGCGCGGGCACGACGGTGTCGAGGTAGTCCGTGAGCGTGCGCAGGGTGACTTGCGTGGCGAGCGTCGCGCCGGCGACGGGCGTATCGCCGCCAACGTGGATATGCCCGCCGGCGATGCACCAGGCCGGGCCGCTGGGGTCGGCGTTCAGGTTGGCGTACCACGCGCTGTGGTAACTGGTGAACTCGGAGACGAAGGTGCCGCCGAAGTTGTTGCTGGTGTCGATGAACGCGGGGATGCCAAGCCCGGACGCGTTGACGGCGTCGCGGATCAGCGTCATCGGGAGCGAGGAGTAGCGGATGAAGTTGTCCGGCTCGTTCGCGATGGGCAGATCGGGCGTCGGGCGCGTCGGCGCGAGGTAGTCGGGTGTCCAGGCGTTGAGCGGGAGTTTGCGTGCCCGGCTCTCGAGTTCCCAGTTGCTGCCCGCGCTCCCGCGGCTGAAGGTGATGATCGCGATGGGGCGGAGTTCCTCGACCACCCGCCAGAAGTCCGCCGAGGCGTCCTGGTAATCCACTTCAAAGTCACCCTGGCCGCGGCCGTACGGGGGGCTGGTGATGCCGGGGAACTCAGGGAAGAAGGAGAAGATGTCGTACCCGCGGTTTTCCCAGTTCTCGCCCCGCCACCCGCCCGGGTTCTGCGTCGGGTTCTGGCTAAAGGGTCGGATCATCTCGTTGGTCGGTGGCCAATAGCCGGTGATGAGAATGTTGTTGGTGTGGGCGGCGAATGCCGGCACGGCGAGTGCTGCGAGCGCGACAGGGGCGAAACGATGAAATCGAAGCGGCATGGCGGGCATCCCAAGTGTCGCTGCCTCTCCCAACCCAGCATCGGCCAACGAGAACATACACCAACCCGACTCGACGGCCAGCAAAGTGGCGGAAATACTTTCAGGACACGGGGATGGTCGGGTGCCATTCGGCGTTCTATTCGCGCGTACACTCCCGCCCATGGCCATCCCCCCCCCTCGGGAACACAGCAATGACCACCTTTGTCCGTCGGAACTCGGAACGACTTGTGATCGCATTCGGCGTGGCGGCGGCCCTCGGGCTGGGCGTGATCGCCTTTCGCCCGGACCCCGCGCAGGCCCAAGCCGCGAGCGGCATCGCGGCGCAACGTGTCGCGGTCGCCGACGTACTCGGCATCACCGACCGGCTGTTGTCGACGGAGAAGTACACGTCGGGGCAACGGACGCAGGTGGAGGTGTTGAACCGCGGTCTTCAACCGATGCAGACGGAACTGGAGACGCTGGTGGCGCAGTACCGCGGGATGGACGACACCAACCCGGAAAAGCAGCCGCTGGGGCAGTCGATCGGGACGAAGGAACAGACCTTCCGGCAGGAGGCGCAGCGGGCGCAGGCTCAGCTCGAGGCGTTCAAGACCGCGCAGGCAACGGAGGCGTATCGGCTGGTGAGCGAGGCGGCGGACAAACTGGCCTCGGAGCTCGGGTACAGCCTGGTCATCGCGAGCCGCACGGGGCCGATCCAGATTCGCTCGGACAACGTGAGCGGGGCGATCCAGGAGATGCTGGCGCGGCCGGTGATTCGCGTGGCGGCGGGCGACGACCTGAGCGATCGCCTGATGAAGCAGTTCGGTCTGACGGACCCGCCGAAAGCCACGCCGGTGGGCGACTCGACCACGCCCGCCCCGAAATAGGTTCACGACGAAGCGGCGTTCCGGCGTTTTTCGATAGCAGACTTATGGGCCAAGGCGATGGCCTTTCGCAGGTGATCGACCAGGGCGCGCTCCACGCGGTCGAGGCTCGGGGTGGCATCGCCGAGTTCACGCCGCATTGATGTCACGTCGCGCCCGACCAGCCCGCATGGCACGATGAGGCGGAAGTGGTCGAGGTTCGTCTCGACGTTGAGCGCCAGGCCGTGCATGGAGACCCACCGACGGACGCGGACGCCCATGGCGGCGATCTTGGCGGAGGCGGTCGGGTGAATCGGGCCTGCGGGCACCCAGACGCCGGTCGCCCCGGGTTCGCGTTGCGTGGGGATGTTCCAATCGGCGCAGGTGTCGATGACGGCTTGTTCGAGGAGTCTCATGTAGTCGTGCAGGCCGAGGTTCAGGAGGTTGAGGTCGAGGATGGGGTAGACGACGATTTGGCCCGGGCCGTGGTAGGTGATGTCCCCGCCGCGGTCGGTTCGCTCGAGGGCGACGCCTTGGCGGGCGAGCATCTCGGGCGTCGCAACGAGATTCGCCATGGCCGAGGGACGGTTGGAGACGGTGACGACCGGGTCGTGCTCGACGAGGAGGAGGAAGCCCGCGAAAGGCCGCGGGGCGGCGGCCTCTCGAGCGGCGAGGACACGAGTGACGCGGTCGGACTGCGCGACATAGGCCTCGGCGTAGGGCATGCGCCCCAGGTGCTCGACGACCAACTCGGGATGGGGATCCGGCGTGGGCATTCGACCATTCGCGTTCGCACGGCGGGCTGCCATCACACGCCGATGGATGAGTGTACGATTCGCCCCCATGCCGCGCACCACGATTCACCCGTCGTCCCTGGTCGATCCCTCGTGTGAACTCGGGGAGGGGGTGGAGATCGGGCCGAACTGCGTGCTGCGGGGCGCGGTGCGGCTCGGCGCCGGGGTCAAACTGGTCGGGTGCTCGCATCTGGAAGGTCCGGTCGAGGTGGGCGCGAACACGACGATCTACCCCGGCACGTGCCTGGGGTTCCCGCCGCAGGACTACAAGTTCAAACTCGGCTCGCCGACGGCTGGGGTGCGGATCGGCGCGGAGTGTCTTATCCGGGAGCATGTAACAGTTCACGCGGCGAGCAAGGCGCCGGGGCAAGGCCCCCCCACCACCGTCGGCGACCGCTGTTTCCTGATGGTGGGGTCGCACCTGGGGCACGACGCGCGGATCGGGAACGATGTGATTCTCGTGAACGGATCGCTCCTTGCGGGGCACACGGAGGTGGGCGACAAGGCCACGCTCTCGGGCCATGCGGCGATCCACCAGTTCGTGCGGATCGGGCGGTTCGCCTTCGTCTCCGGGCTTGCGGCGATTGCACGGGACGTCCCGCCGTTCGTGATCGCGGCGGAGCGGAACCTGATGTTCGGGATCAACGTGGTGGGGATGCGGCGGAACGGGTTTGCCCGCGAGGAGATCAAGAACGTGCGTGACGCGTTCCGGCTGGCGTTCCGCACGCCGCGCCCCCGGCCCGAGCAGTTGGCTGTGCTGCGCGAGTTGGGGGAGCGCTCGCCCGCGGTGCGGGAGATGGCGGAGTTCGTGGCGGGGTCGAAGCGAGGCTTGGTGGCGTGCGCGGGCGTGGATGAGGACGAGGGCGCCGAGGCATGAGCGTGCTGCGCGCCGCGTCCCTGTGCGTGCTGTCGAGCAGTTCGGGGGGCAACTGCTCCGCGCTGCTGCTCGAACGCGACCGAGGGCGGTCGCTGGTGTTGTTCGACGCGGGACTCAGCCCACGCCGTACACGGCTGATGCTGCGCGAGGCCGGGGTCGAGGGCGTGCCCATCGAGGCCATCGTGCTGACGCACCTCGACCGCGACCACTGGAATCCGGGGTGGTTGGGGCGTGCGTCGATCGGGACATGCGTGTACCTGCACGCATCGCACCGGGGGCGGGCGGTGCGCGACGGGGTGCTGCACCCCGAGGCCCGTTTGTTCGCGGAACCGTTCGAGCCGACGCCCGGGGTGGAGGTGGCCAGCGTGGTGATGTCGCACGATGAGGCGGGGGTGGCGGCGTTCCGCGTGGCGGTACGCGGCCTGGGCACGCTCGGGTACGCGACCGACGTCGGCCGCGTCACGCCCGGGCTGATCGATCATCTGGCGGACGTCGAAGTCCTCGCCATCGAGTCGAACTACTGCCGGGCGATGCAGGTGGCCTCCAACCGACCCGCGTACCTGAAGGCGCGGATCATGGGAGGGAGCGGGCACCTGAGCAACGCGGAGTCGGCGGCGGCGGTCGCGGAAATCCGCCCGAGGCGGCAGACGGTGCTGCTTCACTTGTCGCGGGAGTGCAACACGCCTCAGCGGGCGGCCGAGGCGCACGCCCATGGCCCCGCACCGCTGACGATCGCGCGCCCGGACCGGCCGACGGGTTGGGTGCCGCTGATGCCCTCGCCGGGGGCGGTCGTCGTGCGGCGCCTCGCCGCGGAACGAACGCTCTTCGCACCCCCCTAGCCTACCCTAAGCGGCCCATGCCCGAACGCAAGAAGAAACCATCAACCACACGGCGAGCCGCGTCGAAGCCGACCACGCCGAAGGCAACCACGCCGGCGCGGAAGCGCGTCCCCGCGGCGTCCACGAAGACGAAAGGCGCCAAGCGCACCGCCCCCGCGGCGAACGCGCCCCCGCCGGACGCGGCCCGCGAGTTCGCCATCGAGGCGGCCCGGATGCTGCACGACGACAAGTGCACGGACGTGGTCCTGCTGGATGTTCGCGGGAAGAGCCAGGTCACGAACTACATCGTGATCGGCTCGGGCACGTCCGACCGGCAGATGCGTTCGGTGCTCCAGCACGTGGAGGACCTGGGCAAGGCGCGCGGGTTCACGCCCTGGCGTACGGACAAGGACGTCGACGGGCGCTGGCTGCTGCTGGACTGCGTGGACGTGGTGACGCACCTGTTCGAGCCGAACACGCGTTCGCACTACGATCTGGAAATGCTGTGGGGCGACGCGCCCCGGGTTGAATGGGAACGCGCCGACCAGCGCCCGCGCGACCGGGCCAACCTCGGCGCCTGACTCCGCCGGCGATACGCCATGCTTCGAGAAGTGCTGCACAGCAAGATCCACCGAGCGACCGTGACGGCGGCGCTGCCCGACTACATCGGGTCGATCACGATCGACGCCGACCTGCTCGATCGATGCGCGATGCGTGTGAACGACAAGGTGCTCGTCACCAACTGCCGCAACGGCGAGCGGTTCGAGACGTACATCTTCCGGGGCGAGCGCGGCTCGCGGAAAATCGAGGTGAACGGGTCCGCGGCCCACCTGGTGGAGCCGGGCGACCTGGTGATCATCATGCACTTCGCGCACATGGACGAGCAGGAATATGCTCGGCATCGCCCGATCGTGCTCATCATGGACAAGGACAATGCCGTGCGCGAGGTGATGCGGTACGAGGCGTCGTGAGCCGCCGTGCCCGGTGAGCGAACCATGCGACAGCCCGCCGAGCCAGTTCGCGTCCGCGTGCGCCTGCCGGCAAGTTCGCACGACCGCTCGTACGACGCGGCGATCGGGGCCGGGGTGCTCGAAAGTCTCGGGGCCCATGTTCGCGAAGCCGTCGGGTTGGCCGCACGCCGGACGGCGCTGATCATCGATACCGGCGTGCGCGCCCATGGGCATGATCCCACGGGAAGCCTGCGTGCGTCGGGGTTCGAGGTGATCGTGCTCCCCGTCACGCCCACGGAACGGGACAAGTCGATAGACACGCTGGCGAGCCTGCTGCGCGGCATGGCGCAGGCAATGGTGGAGCGGGGCGACGTGGTCGTGGCGGTGGGCGGCGGCGTGACGGGGGATTTGGGCGGGCTGGCAGCGGGTTTGTACCGCCGGGGCATCGCCGTGGTGCAGTGCCCCACCACGCTCCTGGCGATGGTGGACGCGGCGGTGGGCGGAAAAACGGCGGTGAACCTTCCGGTAGGCCCACCCGGCGGAGAATACCTGCTCAAGAACGCCGTCGGGGTGTTTCATCAGCCCCGGGTGGTGCTGATCGACCCGAACGTGCTCTCGACGCTCCCACCCCGGCACGTCGGCGCGGGGCTGGCCGAATGCATCAAGCACGCGATGATCGGGGCGAGCGTGGGGCCGGGGCACGCCGACCTTCTCGGGTGGACCCGGGCGAATCTCGCCGCGGCACGTCGGGACGGCCATGTGATGGCGGAGTTGATCCGCCGGAACGTGGCGCTCAAGGCCGAGGTGGTTGCCCGGGACGAGCACGAACAGGCGGACGACGAGACGGGTGGGCGGGCCTTGCTGAACCTGGGGCACACCTTCGGGCATGTTCTGGAGGTCTTGCCCGGGCTGAGCATGCCTGATGGCCGCCCTGTGATGCTCCTGCACGGGGAAGCCGTGGGTCTGGGACTTCGGGCGGCCGCCGTGACGGCGCAGGCTCTCGGCATGACCGGCGCGACCGGCCTGGCGATCGTCGACGAACTGCTGGAGGCGGCCGGGCTGCCCTCGCAAGTTCGCGGCCTGCCTGACACCAGTGCCCTGGTCGCGGCCATGGCGCACGACAAGAAGGCGCGGGGCGGGGCGATTCGTGTGATTTTGCCGACAGGCCCCGGTCAGGCCCGGGTGGTAGCCAGCCCGGACCCCGCCGCGCTCGCGGCTGGGTTTGACGGCCTCCGCGGGTGACACAGCAAGGCGCAAGTTTCGATCCGTTCCAGGGTTCCCGTCCGATATGTACCACGGCACGGCGGTGCGGGTGACCATCGCCGAGGAGGCGCCCATGCGGACGGTGGCGATCATCAACCAGAAGGGCGGGTGCGGGAAGACCACCACGGCGATCAACCTGAGCGCGGTGCTGGCCCGCGCGGGGTCGCGGGTATTGCTGATCGACATGGACCCGCAGTCGCACTGCGCCGCGGGGCTGGGCGTTCCGGAACACCGGATTGAACTGGACATCGGCGACGCGATGCTGTCGGTCGGGACCAAGCCGCTCGACCCGCCCCGGCTGCTGTGGCGCGTGGGGCGAAACCTGGACCTCGCCCCAAGCAGAATGAAACTGGCGGGGCTGGAAGCGTCGCGGGGTGGGTTGGCCGACCTGCTGGACCGGGACCGGCGCCTGGCGGCGGTGCTGCACGAGTTCCGTCACGAGTACGACCTGGCGTGCATCGACTGCCCACCCTCGATCGGGCTGTTGACGTACAACGCCCTGGCCGCGGCGGACCTGGTGCTGATCCCCGTGGAGACGGGGTTCTTCTCGTTGCAGGGCGCGACGCGGCAGGTGACCACGGTGCGGACGCTGGCGCGGCGGCTGGGGATGCAGTTGCCTGCGTGGGTGCTCCCGACGATCCATGACGAAGAGAACACGGTCGCCACGGACCTGCTCGGGGAACTTCATCGGCGGTTCAAGGGGCGTGTAGCGCCGGTCATCGTTCGGCGGGACGCGTCGCTGCGCGAGGCGGCCTCGTTCGGACAGGCGGTGGTCGATTACGCGCCAGATTCGATCGGGGCGAAGGACTACGCGGCCTTGGCGGGGTGGGTGCGCGGCGTGCTGCTCGGGCCGGCCGAGGCAAGTGTGCCCGGAACGACAGAGGAGTTGGCGGATGAGGCGTCGCCGGAAGTGCACGTGCCCATCCCCAGCGCCCGGATGCTGGCGGAGAAGCCCGCAACGGACACGGGCGGCCTGCCGGTGGTGCCGGCCGCGGCGGCCGACCCCAGGCCGATCAACCGAGCCGAGGATGTCGCAAGGCGCGCGCAGGAGTTTTTGCGTCGCGTGGCGACCGGGCGACCAGCCGGGGCAGGGCCTACGCCATCCGGGGAGCGAGCCCACACGGGCCTCGCGTCGGCCGCCGCGGCGACCGAACAAACCGATGTGGCCGGGGGTGGGGAACCGACGCGTCCCGCGACGCAGACCATGGCGAAGCCGCCCGTGCGCAGCATGGGCGTTGTGCGACTGGAATCGCCCCCCCCCGCACCGACGGTGACGGCGAGCGCGTCGATCGCGCGGCTGTACGGCGTGAGCCAGACCAATCAGGGCGTGCTCTTTGTCCAACCGCAGTCGGTGGGGTCGCGTGTAGCGGTTGCCGGGTCGTTCAATGACTGGTCAACGACATCGCACGTGATGCGTGCGAACACGGCCCTGGGGGTGTATGAGTTGTGCGTCAAGTTGCCCCCCGGGCAGTTTCGGTACCGGCTGGTGATCGATGGGCAATGGACGGCCGACCCGCACAACGACCAGTGCGAACCGAATCCGTTTGGAGGCCAGGACAGCATCCTGCACGTCGGACCGGCGGTTTCACCGCTCTCGCCGTCGACCGCGGATGCACGGAGAGTTTCCGCGTGACCACGCTTCGATTCAACCCGAACGCCGTTTCCGCCGTGGAACACCCCGCCGAGGAGTTCGACGCGTTGGCCGATCTGTTCCTCGGTGGCGAATCTTCCCCGCCCGTCGCGACGGCGACGGACGAAGGTCGTTCGTCGTCACCATCGGCCTTGCCGACCCCGGGCGCCCCCGAGATTGAAGGATTGATTCTCGGGCACCTTCCGGTGTTCGGCTCGGCCTGGGTCACGCAGTACGCGAAGTCGGTCGCCGAGCGGGAGCGCGTGCCCGTGGCGCTGCTCCGGGTCAGCAACGGCGAAACATGGCTGGACCTTGTCTTGCCGCGAGGATTGAACGCGCCCGTGCGGTCGCGGATCGGGGGCGGACAGGAAGGCGCCTTGGCGGGCGCGATCGCGCAGGCCGCGGCCCAGACGTCGCGGTGGATGCTCCGCGTGGATGACACCTCCGAGGCCGACCTGGCAACCTCCGATGGATTGACCCGGGTCACGCTGCTCACCGGCGCGGACGACCCCGCGGTGGTAGCCTCCTACCGGACCATCAAGAACCTGGCATCGGCGGCGGGCGAATCGTGCCCGCCGGTGCGGTTGGCCGTGATGGGCGTCGATGTTGCGACGGCGTCGGCCGCCAGCGAGAAGGTCGCCAAGACGGTGTCGCTGTTCCTGTCTCACCCCCTCGACGTGGCCCCGGCGGTGGACAAGATCGGCTCGTGCACGACGATCTCGCTGCACCGCTCGAAGACCTCGCCCACCCCGGCCGAACTGTTCGCGATGATCCGGGCGACGATTCCACACGCGACCGGCGCGCGAGCGTTCTCTTCCGAGCAGTCGCCCGCCGTCGCACCAACAGCCCCCCCACAGGCCGATCATGCCGAGACGTCGGCACGCGAGGCGTGCTCGACGCCGGACCTCTCGGCCGTCCTGTCCGGCTTGGGGTTGCGTCCCCTTTCATCCTCGTGTCCGGTGGCGCCACGCGTTCAAATGGCGGTGTCCCACGATGGCGTGCTGCACATGCTGTCTTTCGCGAACGGCGAATCACCGGAACGCGGATTGCTCGGGGCGGCGTCCTGGGCGGACCAGCACGCCGAACTGCTCCGGGCAGCGTTCCCGGTGCTGTCGCGTGAGGGCGGGGGCATCGAGCCGACACTGCATCTGATCACGACGCGGGCCAAGTCATGCCGCGCGCTGCTCGACACGGGCGTGCGGGTGCACCTGGCCGTGCTCGTGAACGGCGTGTGGGCGTTGCACGACCTGAACTAGAACCGTGTTAGGCGGATTCCTTGCGGGGCACGCGGAGGTCATGCAGCGCTCGCTTGCGGTCGACGTGGTGTTCGTCGATGACGTACTCGGCCCCGGCGGTCTTGTGCTCGGGGAGCTCGTACATCAGGTCGAGCATGACCTCTTCCATCACGCTGCGCAGGGCACGGGCGCCCGTGTCGCGGGCGAGGGCCTTCTCGGCGATGCGGCGGAGCGCGGCCGGGGTGAAGGTCAACTTCGCGTTCTCCAGCCCGAAGAGATGCTGATACTGACGGATCAGCGCGTTCTTCGGCTCGGTGAGGATGTTGATCATCGCCTCGACAGTGAGCGGCACCAGCGGCGCGAGAATGGGCAGCCGCCCGATGAACTCGGGGATCATGCCGAACTCGACCAGGTCGTCGGGAACGACCTGGAGGAGCACCTTGCCGGCCTCGCGCAGTTCGTCGCCCTCGTCGCGGTTCTCGTGGAAGCCGATGCGGCTCCTGCCCAGGCGGCGCCGGATGATCTCCTCCAGCCCCGTGAACGTCCCGCCGCAGATGAACAGGATGTTCGTGGTATCAACCTGGATGTACTGCTGCTCGGGATGCTTGCGTCCGCCCTGCGGGGGGACGTTGCTCACGGTGCCTTCGAGCATCTTGAGGAGGGACTGCTGCACGCCCTCGCCGCTGACGTCGCGGGTGATCGAGACGTTGTTGCTGGTCTTCCCGATCTTGTCGATCTCGTCGATGTAGATGATGCCCCGCTGGGCGGCCTCGAGGTCGAAGTCGGCGGACTGTAGAAGTTTGAGGATCAGATTCTCGACGTCCTCGCCGACGTACCCCGCCTCGGTGAGCGTCGTGGCGTCGCCGATGGCGAAGGGCACCTTGAGCATGCGGGCCAGCGTCTTGGCGAGCAGGGTCTTCCCGCTCCCGGTCGGGCCGATGAGCAGGATGTTGCTCTTGTCCAGCTCGACGTTGGCCGCCTCGGGCGACTCCAGGTGAAGCAGCCGCTTGTAGTGGTTGTGCACCGCGACCGAGAGCGATCGCTTGGCGGCGTCCTGCCCGATCACGTACTGGTCGAGAAACTCCTTGATCTCGCGCGGCGGGGGCACCTCGCGCAGCCAGCCGGTCGATGGGCTGACCCGCTTGCGCTCCTGCCGGAAGATGTTCTGGCAGAGATCGACGCACGACGAGCAGACGTAGACCTGGTTGGGGCCTTCGACCATCGGGCCCACTTCGCGGCTGGTCTTGCCGCAGAAGGAGCAGGTGGTCACCTTCCGGCCTCGAAATCCGCCGGAGCCTTGGTCGTTCGTCGTGCTGGGTGGGGGCATGCTGCGGTCCTGTGAGGGTCGGGCGTACCGACCCGGTGTAGGGAATCTCTCTCGCCGCCCCCGAGACCCGTTGGAGGCTCCGGTAGTCTATCGGCGACTCGTCGATACGTCTGCACGAACATTGCGGGTCCACGCAGATTGCCCGGCCGATGGACGACCGGTTATCTGGACGCCTTACCCGTGCGTGTTGTGCTCGGGGCCGGCGTGGGTCGGCTTGGGCTTGGGGGTTGGCTTCCCGGCGATCTTGGCGGCCATGGACTTTCGCGCCGCGTCGTACTCCTCGGGGGTGATCTCCCCCGCGTCGCGCATGCGTCGGAGGTCGTCGAGCAGCCCGCGGTCGGCGGCGGAGGGCTTGTCCGGGCCGAGGAGTTTGCGTTTCGCCAGCATGAGCACCACGAACAACAGCACCACGGCGACGATGAGGATGCCGATCCAGAGGAGCAGTTTCGTCGGATCGCCGCCCTGTGCGATGGTGGCGTGAAAGTCCTGCATTACGCATTACCCGAGGCGATGACTTCGCGGATGGGGACGATCAGCCCCGGCACGACGCGGTGCTGGACGAGGTCTTCGCCGATCTTGGCCAGCCGCGCGAGGATGCCGGGTAGTTCCTTGGTCTCTTGCACGCCCCCGAACTTGCGGAGGGTGCAGTAGACGCTGATGGGGTCGGGCCCGCCGTCAGGGTCGCGGGGCTGGTTCTGCCCGGGGCGGGTCTTGACCTCGAAGTACGCCTCGACATCGCCCCGCTTGCCGAGGCTCAGCCCGATGAGGGGCTGGCAGTCGATCGGGGTGGTGTTGGGGATGTCGATGAGGGCGGCCAAGGGCGAGCCGGGAATCAGGGCCTCCAGCACGATGGCGTCGTGATTGCCCCCGGCCTGGAGGTCGAACCCGTACAGCAGTTCGATGTAGTCCACGTCGAGCGGGCTGATGGAGAGGTACGTCGGGGCGAGTTCCAGCAGGTGGCGGTGCAGGGCGTACCCCTCGTCCATGTCGGTGGGGTTGACCACGCCGCTGCGCACGGAGGAGGCCCGCAACGCGATCCACTGGTGGGGCATCTCGCCCTGGGGGGACTCCAGCGCCAGCTCATCGCGGTATTTGCGGAAGGCCCCCATGTGCGGGAACTGCCGGCGAACACGCTCGAAGAGGTCCAGCACGGTCTCCCGCGTGCGAGGGAGTTCCATGCGCACGTTGAGTTTCATGTTGACGTAGAAGTCGCTGCACAGCGCGCGATAGGACTCGGACATCGGGGACAACTCCCTGGGGGGTTGGCTTCGAGCAACGATAGCGTCGGCCCGGCGATGGCGTACCCGTCAGCCCGCGGCCGCACCGCTCAGAAACGCCAGAACCGCCTCGGTGTCGCGGAGGTCCGGGATCGCGAGATCGGCCCCGGCTCGCTGCAGGTCATCGATCGACGATCGCCCCGTGGCCACGCCGACGGCGAGGCAGCCGTGCGACTTCGCGGCCTGAATGTCGTGCGGGGTATCGCCGATCACGACAACCCGCCTTCCGTCGATGTCGCGGCGTACATCTCGGCGGTACCGATCCATCGCAACGGGCACGAGGTCCGAGCGTTTGGGCGGAACATTGGGGCTTTCGTCACCCCAGACACGGACACCGAACCATGCGGGGTCGATGCCGCACGCTCTGAGTTTAATGGCGCCGGTTTCCTCGAAGTTGCCTGTTAGTAGCCCCATGGTCCATCGCGGCCCGCTCGCGTCCGCCGATCGCAGGAGCGTCAGGAGGTCGAACACTCCCGCCAGTGCGGTCACACCCGGCGCATCCCGGAGGTGGTCGCGGAGCGTCGCGGCGTACGCGGTTCTGAATCGGGCAAGGGCGTCCCGGGATTGAGTTACGCCGGCGTTGGCGAAGAGATCGCTGATGATCAGCGGGTCGAGTCGGCCTGCAAAGTCGATGCCGTCCGCGGTGAATCGGCTACCAAAGAGTGAACGCCCCGCCGCGACCATGGCACGCTGCCCGCACCCGCGGGTGGTGATCAATGTCAGGTCGATGTCGAAGAGCACGAGCATGGCGGGTCAGCGGCGGATCTCGAAGCCGGATTCGCCGGGTTCGACCGCCATGGGTGATTCATGGATGGCGCGGATGTGCCCCGTCATGGCCCGGCGAAGGCCTTCGAGGAACGCGGCGAGGGCGTCGGCGGTTCCCTGCACTTCGGCGGTGACGGAGCCGTCGGGGTCGTTGCGGACCCACCCGGTGACGGGAAGACCCAAGGCGACCCGCCGGGCGGTGGCCCGGAACCCGACCCCCTGCACGCGCCCGACAAAGTTGATGCGTCTCCGGACCATCGAGGTGCGAACAGTACCCGGGGAATGAGCCGTCAGGCACTCTTCGAGTTATCCGCGCTCAATACCACGCCGGGCGCTCCGAGAACTACGTCCATGAGCGGAAAGGTACGATTGCGAGGCCGGATTGGTGGTCGCGGACGGGATATGTGCTACGTTTGGCAGAGTCGGCGCGGACGGAACAGGCGGCGCGGTCGGGCCGTCTGAACAAGCGGGGCGGGCACGTGTCGGAGATGTGGTCGCACAAGCCGGTGCGGGACAACCGCGATGTCGAGCGTGTGAAGGACGCGACGGACATCGTCCGGTTGGTGGGCGAGGCGGTGTCGCTGAAGCCGAAGGGACGGGAGTTCGTCGGACTGTGCCCGTTCCACGACGACCACAACCCGTCGATGTACGTGGTGCCGGGGAAGCAGATCTACCACTGCTTCGTGTGCGGGGCGGCGGGGGATGTGCTGACGTTCGTGCAGAAGTTCCACAAGATGGAGTTCCGCGAAGCGCTCGAGTTTCTGGCGACACGGGCGGGGATCGTGTTGACGCCGATCCGGGCCTCGGCGGCGCCCTCGACGGGGCCGAGCCGGCGTGATTTGGTGGCCGCGAACGAGGAAGCCCTGCGGTTCTTCCAACTCATTTTGAAAGACCCCGAGCACGGGCGCGAGGCCCGAACGGTACTCGAGCGGCGCGGCATCTCGCCGGAGATGGTGGAGCGGTTCCAGATCGGCGCCGCCCCGGATCGATGGGACGGGCTGGTGCTCCGCGGGCGGCAGAAGGGGATTCCCGAGGAGACGCTCCTGGCTGCGGGGTTGCTCAAGCGGCGAGAGGGCGGCTCGGGCACGTACGACGTGCTGCGGCACCGGCTGATCTTCCCGATCCACAACAAGGCGGGGCAGCCGATCGCGTTCGGCGGGCGGAAACTGCGGGACGAGGACGAGCCGAAGTATCTCAACTCGCCCGAAACGCCGCTCTTTGACAAATCGTCGACGCTCTACGCGCTGCACCACGCAACGCCGACGATCCAACGTCTGCGGACGGCGATTGTGTGCGAGGGGTACACCGACGTCATCGCGTGCCACCAGGCGGGATTCACCAACGCGGTGGCGACCCTGGGCACGGCGCTCACGGCGGGGCACGCGCGGGAACTCCGGCTGCGGTGCGACACGGTGGTGCTGCTGTTCGACGGCGACGACGCCGGGCAGCGGGCGGCAGACCGGGCCGTGCCGATCTTCTTCGGCGAGCCGCTCGACGTGCGCATCGCGACCCTCGCGGGCGCGACGGACGCGAAAGACCCGGACGAACTGCTGCGGCGCCCGGATGGGGCGAGCGTTTTCGCGGCAATCCTGGCAAAGGCCCGGGGACTGCTGGAGTATCGGTTTGCACGGCTGCGCGCACGGCTGAAGGACGCCGGGCCGGCGGCCGTGGAGAAAGCGATCGTCGAGGAAGTCTCGCAACTGGCTTCGATGGGGCTGGCTTCCGCGACGCCGGTCCGGCGCGCGTTGGTGGAAAAATCCTTGGCGGAACTGTCGGGGCTGGACCTGGCGACGATTCGGCGGATCATCCCCGCGGGTCGAGCACCATCACCCGTGGCGGCGTCCTCGGGCACGACCACGCCGGCACCATTGCCGCACGCGATGCCGCTGGCGACGCGAGAATCCCTCCTGGGGTGCGTGCTGTGCGACGGGGCGCTATGGGGCGTGCTCCTGCCCGAGGACCGGGCCGACCTGACGCGGGCGGCGTACCCTTGGCCTGTGCTGGACCGGCTGGCCGGGGTTGTTCAGGAGATTGCGTCGTCCGGGACCGTGCCATCGATCCGGGCGTTGTCGCTGGAAGACCCGGAGGTTCATGCGGCCGGGGTCGTGCTGATGTCGCGGGTGGATGAGCAGACGGATCGCGGGGGACGGCTTCGGGCGTTCTTTGAGGATTGTGTGCGGCAACTTCGACTCGAACGGGCCAACGTGGAGATCAAGGGGCTGTCTACCCAAGTCGCCATGCTGAAGAAGATGCAGGATTCTCACCGGGACCTGGGGCCGAACCGTCGGGTGCTGCCCCGCCCCGGGTAGGTGTTCGTCCGTCCGAGGCGACCGGAGCGCCCGGGCGTGTGTCGTGTTCGTGTCCCCGCCCGCGAAGGAATCGCGACGGGGGATGGTCGGGTACGGCGCTGGGTGTGTCGCGGGTCGGTCCCGCCCCCGGGCGCCACGCAAGGAGAGGCGCGTGTACGGCGAACTGCACCCCGCAATGGCCCACCTGCTCACCCTCGCCCAGCAGCGCGGGTGGTTGAGTTACGAGGAACTGAACAACACGCTCCCCGACGAGATGGTCGACCCCGCCCGTCTGGACGAGCTGCTGGTCATCATCGACCGTCTGGGCATTGAACTCGTTGATGAACTCGAGTTCAAGGCGAGGCTGCACCGACGGGCGCTCGAGAAGGGCGATTGCCCGGAGAAGCCCTCGGGCACGCTGGCGCCGGCGTTTCGCGCCATGAGCGTCAGCGGGGGGGAGCGCACCGCCGAGGCGACGTCGCTGCGCCATCAACTCAACGCGGCGGCGCGTTCGATCGTGGAGCAGGATGTCGCGGAGGTGGACCCCGAAGAGGTCCAACTCCAACAGGAACTGGCCGAGGTCGTGAATGAGGAGACGACCGGGAAGCGGATCGACGACCCCGTGCGGATGTATCTTTCCCAGATGGGCGCCATCCCGCTGCTGACGCGGGAGGAAGAAGTACGACTGGCCAAGAAGATCGAAGTGACGCGGATGATCTTCCGCCGGCGTTGCCTGGAAAGCGACTACGTCGTCGCGCAGGCCGTCGAAGTGCTCAAGATGGTGCACAAAGGTGAACTCCCCTTTGATCGGACCATGCGCGTTTCCACGGCCGACGCCGATGCCAAGACCAAGATCATCCGTCGCATCCCGGTCAACCTCCCGACGATCGAACGCCTGCTGGAACTCAATCGGAAGGACATCGAGTCGCTCCGCGCGGCGGAGCAGGCCGGCGCCACGGCGGACATCGAGATGTTGCGGGCGCGCATTCGCGCTCGGCGTCGTCGCCTGGCCACGTTGACGGAAGAGTTGAGTCTGCGCACCGGGCGGATTATCCCGATCATGCGGAAACTCCGCTCGATCGCGAAGAAGATGATGGAACTCGAGGCCGATCTGGATCACGCGACCAACCCGGCCGGGTCGCGCAAGAGCCGTCGGCGGCGTGTGGTCCGGGCGCTCGACGCGGAAGACCTCGCCGTGATGCGCGAAGAACTCGAGGGGCTTCGCTCGCTCGTGCTCGAATCCCCGGCCGAGGTGGTCCGCCGTGTCCGCGAGGTGAACACGGTCTTCTGGGAGTACGAGCAGGCCAAGCGCGATCTGTCGGGCGGGAACCTGCGTCTGGTGGTGTCGATCGCGAAGAAGTATCGCAACCGGGGCCTCTCGTTCCTCGACGTGATCCAGGAGGGAAACACGGGCCTGATGCGCGCGGTCGACAAGTACGAGTACAAGCGCGGGTACAAGTTCTCGACGTACGCGACCTGGTGGATCCGTCAGGCGATTACGCGGGCCATCGCCGACCACGCCCGCACCATCCGCATCCCCGTGCACATGATCGAGACGATGGGCAAGTTGCGCACTTTGCAGAAGCAGTTGCTGCAGGAGCACGGGGTCGAGCCGACCATGGAGGAACTGGCCGAGAAGGCGGGCATGTCGACGGCGGATGTGCGTCGGGTGATGAAGATCAGCCGCCATCCCGTCTCGCTGGATCGTCCCGTCGGCGAATCGGAGGATTCGTACTTCGGGGACTTCATCGAGGACGAGACGCAGTGCGCCCCCGGTGACGTGGCGGCGGGTGAGATGCTCAAGGGTCGCATCGAGCAGGTGCTCAAGACGCTCACGTACCGCGAACGCGAGATCATCAAACTGCGCTACGGCATCGGGGACGGGTACACCTACACGCTCGAAGAGGTCGGCCGGATCTTCAAGGTTACCCGCGAGCGGGTGCGCCAGGTCGAAGCCAAGGCCATCCGCAAACTCCAGCACCCCGTGCGCGCCCGCAAGCTCCAGGGTTTCGTCGACGGAACCGCGCTGCGCGAGAAAGCCGCCCGGGAACACCCGCACGCGAGCGAGAACGGCCACGCGGAACTCGATAAGGCGTCGAAACCGGAGTAATCAGGCCCTCGGCGCGGGGGGGTTGGTTCACGACGCGGATTCAATCCATCCGCCCCCCACCACCGCGTCGGGCGCCACCGCGTCGTACAACACCAGCGCCTGCCCCGGTGCGACGGCATCCTGCGGCTGATCGAACGATACCTCGAACCGCCCGCGTCGCCCCGAGGGCGTCGGCCCCGCCGTGTCGTCAACTCGCCGCACCCGCCCCGGCACGGCGACCCCGTGAGCGCGGAACTGCGCCAAGGCACGGAACTCCGTGGCCGGCATGTCCGCCAGGAAGTTGGCCTCGCCGACAATACACGCACCGACCTGAACATCGCGGCGCTCACCGACCACCACGGTGTTGGTCGCCGCCCGGCGTGCGACGACATACAGCGGCCTGCCGACCGCGAGGGGGAGGCCTCGGCGCTGACCGATGGTGTATCGATGCTGCCCGTCGTGCCGTCCGAGCGATCGGCCCGACGTGTCGGTGATCGGCCCCGGGCGGGCGAGGTCCGGTCGGTGCCGCTCCACCAGCGCTGCGTAGTCCTGGTCGGGTACGAAGCAGATTTCCTGGGAGTCGGGCTTGTCGAACACCGGAAGCCCCCACTCCTTCGCCAGCGCCCGCACGTGGGCCTTGGGCAGATCCCCCACGGGGAACATCGTGTGCCCGATCTGTTCGCGCGGCATGCCGAAGAGCACGTACGACTGGTCCTTGCTCACATCGACGCCTCGAAGCAGCCGGCCTTCCCGTACCCGGGCGTAATGCCCCGAGGCGACGGCGGTCGCGCCGACCTGGGCCGCGTACTCCCGTAGTTTGCCGAACTTGAGCCAGTCGTTGCAGCGGACGCAGGGGTTGGGCGTTCGACCGTCGGCATACTCGCCGACGAAGTAATCGATGATGCGTCCGAACTCCTTCTTGAAGTTGCAGACATACAACGGAATGCCCAGGTGGGCCGCGACGAGCCTCGCGTCGGCGGCGTCGGTGATCGAGCAGCACCCCTGGTGTCCGATCTTCGACGCCGCGGGTGCAGCGTCGCACGCATCGGCGGGGGCGAGTTCGTCGAGGGTCTCACCCGGCGAGCCAAGGCGCATGAAGCACCCGAGGACGTCGTGCCCCGCGCGCACGAGCATCGCCGCGGTCACGGAGGAATCGACCCCGCCCGACATGGCTACGAGGATGCGTTGACGCCGGGAAATCACGCGGGATTCTAGGGGGAACGCCGCGGATCGCCCTCGGGGGGCGCGAGGTCATAGCCCGCGGTCCGCGTTGGGGGGGCGGACTCGCCCGGCGGCTTGGATGGCCCCCCGGCCGAGGCGCGGGGGGCCGGCTCATCCTTGGCCCGCCCTTCTTCGATGCGGCGGACAATCGCGGCGCTGGCACGTCGGTCGCGCGAGAGCGCGGCGTGCTGGTTCCTTCTGGCCCAGTGGCACAGCGCCGCGAACTGCACGAAGGGCGACGCCATGAACCAAACACACACAAGCATGCCGCCCCCGATGATCAGGATCGCCGGCGCGATGATGACCATGCGGGCCGTCGCCCGCGTCAACCCGATCATGAACAGCAAGAGCACGCCAACAGGGATCGAGAGGAGTATGACGAACGGAACCGCACGAAGTCGCATGGCAAGCCCGAGGTCGTTGGCCCAGTCGGCCAAAAGCGAGAAGTAGATCGCCGCCAGCACCAGACCCACGAACCCACCCAGGAGCATCAACCCGGAAGCGCCCAGGCAGAGCACCACGAACGCCGATGGCGCAGGGATGACCTGGGTGGCCGCCCGGGCCGCGCCGAAGTACGACGTGGCCGCCACGAACGCGATCGCCAAGCCCGCCACGCCGATCCACGTCGCTACACGCGTCCAGAGCCGCAGCCCCGACCACTCGGCGTGTGTATTGAGGCTCGCCGCCTCGCCGAGTTGCCGCGGGCGGGTCAGACGGTGCACGCTCATCGCCCACAGGAAGGCGGCCCCCATGCACAGCCCGACCGTCACAACACTCCACCCGGTGCCGTGCGGCACGAACACGGACGACGCGAGCAGGGTCACTACGACCCCGAGCGATGACACGCCCGTGGCGCTCCATACCGCGAGGCCGTTGAGGTACGCCATCGGCGCCTCGGTCATCGAACCGCCGGTCGTACGACGCGCGCGGATGGGTGTCCCGCACTCCGGGCACCGGTCGCCGGTGTTCAATCCCTTGAGGTTGTACGAACACCGGTGGCACGGGCGGTCATCCGCGATGGGATGCCGACCGGGCACATGACGCGTGAACGGATTGATGGTTGGCGATCCCACGGGCTGACTCTACCGACGCCCCCACGGGCAGGTTTCACACGACGCCGACGCGTGAAACGGCCTCGACCGCGTTCTGGAACATCCGCAGTCCGGGGGTCGGCGATGACCGTCGCTTGCCGCTCAGCCGCGTCCACGAGGGGTGTCGGTTCCATTCGAGAAACCGATCGGGGTGCGGCATGAGGCCGAAGATTCTCCCGGTGCGGTCGCAGACGCCGGCGACCGCGCCCTCGGAGCCGTTGTAGTTATCACGATATCGCAGCACGATCTGACCCGCCCGTTCCATGGAGGCGAGCACGCCCCGGTCGATGGCGACAAGCCGACCCTCCCCGTGCGCGACGGGGAGCACCCCCCCATCCGCCCCGGCCTCCGAGTCCTCCACGTCCCACAGGTTGCGTGTCCACACGCACGCGGACCCTACCTCGTACGCCACCGGAACCCACCGATCGCAGAACCGGGCATCCTGGTTGTCCGTCAGGGCGAGGGATTGCGACGGCGCGACCATCGGCCAGGCACCCTCCGGGCCGGGGAGCAGCCCGGCTTGCACCATGACCTGAAATCCGTTGCACACGCCGAGCATGAGGGCGCCACGCTCGATGGCGGCCCTGAGGGCGGGGTACAACCCCGTGCGGATCTTCATGGCGAAAATGCGCCCCGAAGCGATGTCGTCGCCGTACGAAAAGCCCCCGGGAAAGCCGAAGAGGTCGTACGAATCAAGGCGCGACGGGTCGCGGATAAGGGCGTCGAGGTGCACGAGGTCGACCGCGGCCTTGGCGAGCGCGAAGCCACGGCACATTTCCGCATCGCAGTTCGTTCCCGCCGACCGTATGACCAGCGCCTTGGGCATGGGTGATCCTATCCGCCCCCGCTCCGGCATCTCTGTTGGGTTGACCTCGGGCGACGATCCATCGTGCCCCTCGACTACCCTATGTCATGCCAACCGTCCATCCATTCCGTGCGATCCAGTACGCCACGGGGCACGACCTCTCCGCCCTGGTGGCCCCGCCGTACGACGTGCTCGATACCGCGGGCAAGGGACGGCTTCTCGCGAAAGACCCGCGGAACATCGTGGCGATCGACCTGCCGCACACGCCGGCGAAGGAACTGGGGCCGAGTACGGCGTACGAAGGGGCCGCGTCGCTGCTGTCGAAACACCTGGCGAACGGCGTGCTGCGCCGCGCCGACCAGCCGCTCATGTTCGCGTACCGGCAGACCTTCAAGAGCGCCGATGGCTCGCGAACCGTGCAACGGTCGGGGATGGCGTGCGCGGTCGAGGCCGTACCGTTCGGCCCGCGCCCGGGCGGGGGCATGCTCCCGCACGAGGAAACCTTCAGCGGCCCGAAAGAGGACCGCATGGCGTTGATGAAGGCGACGCGCACGCAGTTGTCGCCCATCTTCGGGCTGCACGCGGACGACTCCGGTCGCGCGACGGCCCTGCTGCAGAAAGTCATGGCGTCGCGCGGGCCGGACACGATCGCGCGGACCGACGATGGCACGCTGCACGAGGTCTGGAACGTCGCCGACGCGGGCACGACCAAGGCGTACCAGGACGCGCTCGCGGGCGAGGACGTGTTCATCGCCGACGGGCACCACCGGTACACCACGGGGCTGAACTACCTGAAGTCGCTCGAAGCGGCCGGGCCGATCGGGGCGGACCATCCCGCGCGCCGCTGCATGATCGTGCTGGTGGGCATGTCGGACCCCGGGCTGGTGATCTGGCCGACGCACCGCGTGCTCGGGGGCATGACGAACTACACGCTGGACGGACTCCTTGCCGCGGCGAAGCCGCACTTCACACTCAGGCCCGCGACGGGCGACTTGGCCGCGGTCAACGCGGCGCTCGACGCGGCCACAGACCTCGGCGCTTCGCGGTTCGCGCTGTGGGATTTCACGTCACGCCGTGGCTTCCTCGCGTCGCCCGCGGCGCCAGACCCGCTCGCGTCGCGCTTCCCCGACAAGCCCCGCGCCTGGCGCGACCTGACCGTGGCGATCATCCAGTACGTGCTCGTCGAGCAGGTCTGCCAGGCCGCCCTCAACGCGGGGAATCCGGTCAAGTGGGCCTTCCCGCACACCATCCCCGAAGTGGAAGAGATCGGTTCGGGGCGCGAGACGGGCGCCGGGGGCGGAACGAACTTCGCGCAGGTGGCGGCGATCGTGCGTCCGACGCCGCTCGCCGCGGTGCGCGACGTCAGCCGGGCCAATCAACTCATGCCGCAGAAGAGCACGTTCTTTTACCCGAAACTTGCGACGGGGTTGTTCATGAACCCCCTGGCGTAGCCGCACCCGGTACGACTTTGATCGACCCAGGTGCTTCCGGAAGTCGTTTCGTTCCGGTGTGAAGGTCGGGCAGTTCCTGGCCTGGGTTGGCGTGCTTCCAATCGGCGAGCGCGCCGGTGCTCTCCGCGAGCCAGGCAAGCAGGGCGTCCTTCGGCACGACCTTGTCCAGGCGGGCCGTTTCCTTCCCGTCGCGCAGTACCAGCATGGTGGGGAGCGACCAGACCTTGAGCCGCTCGGCCTCGGGCGGGGACGCGTTGCGATCGTTCATCTCGACGAGGACGGGGATGGTGTTCTCGCGGATCCACTGCTGCACCTCCCGATGGCGCAGGGCGCCGCGCTTGAACTCGGCGCACGGCGAGCACCAGTCCGCCGTGGCGAACACGAGCACGGGCATGCCCGTGTCGCGCGAACGTGCCTCGGCCTGGTCGAGCGTGAGCGCCTGCGCGAACACCTCGGGCATGGTGTTCCGGCGCGCAATGGCCGTGTACCCCACCAGCAGCAGGAACACAAAGATCAGGAATCCCCATCCACGTCGGCGTCCGGGCAGCATGGTCTGAATATCGGCCCGTGCCGCGGCGTGGCTTCACGCAGGCTCGATCTGCTCGGCGAGCCGCTCGATGTACCGCCAGGCGTTGAGTTCTCGGCGGATGGCCGCCAGGGGTGGATTGGCCTCGCGGAACATGGCGGCGACGCGGGTTTCGATCTCGGCCCGCTGTGCCTTCGCCCATGCCCGCCACCGAACGGCGGCTTCACGGCCCGCGGTGTGAAGTTCCGCCTCCATCGCTTCACGGGCTTCCATCATCGTCATCAGAAAGCCCGGGGGGAGGGACTTGTCCGCTTCGGGTTCCGGGCCACCCAGCAGGCGGAGGAGCGCCACGGCCCGGCGTTCGGAGTCGTGGAGCAGTTCTCGGGCGTTGTTGAGCACCGCGGCAGGCTCGTTCTCGTCGTTCGTACGGTCCGGGTGCGTGGCGGCCGTACGGGCAAGGTACGCCCGTTCGATTTCTGCACGGGAAAGGTCGAACCGCGCCTCGACCCCCAGGATGGCAAAGGGATCACCGCTCATACGTGGGAATGTACGTCACTACTCGTTGGCAAAGTCGGGAAAGTCGGTACGATGAGATCGCAGACAAGGAGTCCCCCGTGAATCGTACTTCCGCCGCAGTGCTCGCCGCCTTGGCGCTGATCCCCGCCGCGCAGGCTCAGGTCGCCGTACTCGTCACCGACCGGGCCAATGACTCGATCTGGCTGCTGACCGACACGAACGGGAACGGGATGATCGACGAGCCGGGCGAGGTTCGCCTGTTCTTCTCGGGCGCCAACGCCGCGGGCACGCCCGCGACGCTGAACCCCAACACCATCGCCGCCCGGGCCGACGGGTACGTGGTGGTGGGCGATCAGGACGTCGGGTTCATCGCCTCGCTGTACGACGCCAACTGCGACGGGGATGCGCAGGACGCGGGCGAGTCGCGCGTCATCGCCGGCGCGGGCAACGCGGCGGGCGTGTCGTTCGCCTTCCCCACCGGGGCCGCGTTCGATTCGGCGGGGCGGCTTCACATTGTCAACGCGGGCAATGCCTTCGGGAACGACGTGATCTTCCGGCTCGTCGACCTCAATGCCGACGGCGACATGATGGACGCGGGCGAAATCACCGAGTACGTCGGGGTGCCCTTCTTCGGCCCCGGCAACGGGCCGTACTCCCCGCAGGAAATACTCTTCGACCCTGAGGACGGTTTGTACCTGCGAAACTCCTCGGCGAACCTGCACGGCGTCTTCCAGTTCCACGATGTCAACGGCAACGGCCGCGCGGACGACCCGGGTGAGTCCTCGCTCTTCTTCGGCGCAGGGAACCTTTCGGGGATTACGCTCTCGGCGGGATTCGCGATCGAGATTTCTCCCGACTTCAGTTACGGCTACATGCACCAACTGGCCACGGGCAGTGCGGATCAGATCATCCGCCTCGAAAACCTCAACGACGACGAGGACATGCAGGACGCCGGCGAGGCCCAGGTCGCCTTCTCGACCACCGAGGCCGGATTCACCAGCGTGGACATCCTGGCCTTGCCCGACAGCACGGTGCTCTTTTCCGACAACTCGGGGCTGCGCATCATCGCGCTCCGCGATCTCGACGGCGACGGGCTTTTTCTGGCCGCCAACGAACGCACCACCTGGTTCGCCAATACCTCCGGACTGCTCGGCGCCGTGCGGAACCTCTCGCTGTACCGCCCCCCCACCTGCGGCCCGACGTGCGACGGCGACGTCAACTGCGACGGCGCGGTGAACGGGGTCGATGTCGAGATCCAGGAACAGGCCGTCGGGGGCGACCTTGCCGACTACTGCCTGCCCGACGCCGACTTCAACCAGGACGGCGCGGTGAACGGCACGGACGTCGAGGCGGTGGAACTGGTCGTCGGTGGCGGGCCGTGCCCCTAAACCCACCCCGCGCGACACGGTACACTGCGCTCCACCATGGCCCCGTTCGCGCTCGCGTGCATCCTCAGTTTCATCCCCGCATTCTTCTACTCGGCGATCCTGTTCTACCTCGACCGCTTCGAGCGTGAGCCCAAACGGCTGATCGTCGCGGCGTTCGCCTGGGGCGCGATCGTCGCCACCACCGGGGCCGTCATCGGCACGTTCGTCCTGCAATGGGGCGTCAAGGCGTTCACCGGTGACGACGCGATGGCGGAGGTGACCGGCACGGTCCTCTTCGCACCGATCGTCGAGGAACTCACCAAGGGCGCCGCCGTGTTCCTCGTTTTCTGGTTCTTCCGTCACGAGTTCGACTCGGTCCTCGATGGCATGGTCTACGGCGGGGTCACGGCCCTGGGCTTCGCCGCCACCGAGAACGTGCTCTATCTGTACTTCAAGGGCTACGAAGAGGGCGGAGGCCTCTCGGGCATGCTCTCGCTCTTCGTGCTTCGCGTGATTCTCGGCGGGTGGATGCACGCGGCGTATACCGCGGTCTTCGGGGCGGGGCTGGCGATCGCACGGCTGACGCGCTCCGCATTTGTGCGCGTCGCCGCGCCGCTCGCCGGGCTGGGCATCGCCATGGGCATGCACGCGTTGCACAACTCCATGGCGACCTTCCTCGTCGAGCACGCGGGCGCGGGGGGCCTGCTCGCAACGCTCGCCGTGGATTGGATCGGTTGGGCGTTGGTCTTCGGCATGTTCCTCATGGCCCTGGCCCAGGAGCGTCGCTGGCTGCGCACGTACCTCGCGGAAGAAGTGCAATCCGGGTTCATCACCGCGGACGAGTACGCCGTGGCCGTGTCGGTGCGATCGCAACTCTCCGCGCGCCTGCGCATCCGCGGCGCCAAGGCGTTCTACCAGGCCCTCGCCGAACTCTCGCAGAAGAAGCACCAGTTGGCGAAGCTGGGCGACGAGCGCGGGAACGCGGCCCGGGTCGAGTCCATCCGCGCCGCGATCGTCGCGCTGCGATCCGGACCTGCGTGACACGGAGAACGATCATTCATGGACGTGCTTGTTCGAATCGCCCAGTCCGTCACATTCGTCGTTACCGTCGCGGCGATGATTGCAGCGCTGTGGTTGATTCCCCGGCTGCGCGGCGGGCGGCGACCGGGCGTGCTCCTGGGGTTGCTGGGCGTGCTCGGCGCGCTGACCGGGCCGCTGATCATCGCCGTGCTGGGAAGCGTGGGTGAACTGCTCGGCTGGGGCGGCTTGGCGGACACCTTCGCGATCTCGTGGGCCACAACGTTTCTCGTGACGCTGGGCCTGGCGCTGGCGTTCGTCGGCTGGCGGGCCGACCCGGCCCGTGGGCGGGCGCGCTGCCCGAAGTGCTGGTACGACATGACCGGCACCCCGACACCCCGATGCCCGGAATGCGGGCACCTGCCCAAGTCCGAACGCGACTGGATGAGAACTCGCGTCTCACGCCCCGTAGTCGGGCTTGCGACGCTCGTCCTGCTTGGCTCATACACAACCCTGCGCGGCCGCTCGATGCTGAACTACGGGTGGGAAGGCGCCGTGCCGTCGACGGCGCTCATCGCCGCCATGCCCTGGCTCCCCGAGCGGCTGTACTTCGACAGCAGCGCCAGCCTCTGGGACCGCGTGCATGACGAGGACGATTTGTGGTGGTGGCAACGCGAATGGGTGCAATGGCGATGTCGCCGGCTGATGGTGAGTTCAACCAGTTACACGGCCATCGATCGGGCCACGGACCTGGTCGACGACAGCACCGATCCGAAGTTCGGGAGGCCGATCGTCAGGCGGCTGTTCCACGATCTCACCGGGGCCGACCCGGCGGCCTCACGCGAGGCGGAGGACCATCTCAGTTCCTGGAAAGCGTACCTGCCCTACCCGCTCCCCGAAGGCTTGCACGCGGAGTTCGCGGATCGCGTGTGGGATGTGCTTCGCAACGCCCCGGCCGAGCAGGCGGCTCGCGTGGTGGTCGTGGCGATCATTCTTGGACTGGACACCGATGCGGTGGCCCGCATCCTGATCGCCCGGCTCGACGCGGCGACCGACGCCGAGGACCGGCAGGAGCTCCTCAACGCGCTCGACGCGTACTCCGACCGCAGCGACCTCGCCTGGGCACACCTGATGGACCTGGCCACCTCGCCCGATCCGATGCGCCGCGTCATGGGCATGCGCCCGGCACCTTCAGGCTCGCGGGGCGATGTCCTGTTCGAGGCGCTCGAGGCATCGCTGGATCACGAGGACGACGGCGTGGTGCTCGCCGCGGCCCGGGCGATTCTCAACAGTTGCTCCTGCAAGCAGCCGTGCGAGCAGGCCGTTCACCTCCTCGCGGTCGCCGCCGGCCACCCGGTTATTCACGACGAAATCGTCGAGGCGATTGTGCAACGCGGGTGCACTTCGGCAGAGTTGACCGACGCGGTTCTAACGATGCTCGCCGACCCGGACCCCGATCGGGCGATGAAGGGCGTGAAACTCGTGATGGAACTCAAGACCGAGACGCCCACGTTGTTGGCCGCCGTCAACGCCGAGGCGGAACGGTTGACAGCCGCGGGATACGGCAAGCAGGTAGACGCCGCGACCCTGCAACTCCGCGCTCGACAACAAGCCGAGACGACCGAAGAGGATGCCGAGCCAAACGACAATGTCCGGCCGGGTCGTACGCCCGTAACGCCGCAATCACGCTAAGTGCTTGTTCACTCAGGCCTTGTCAATCTATTGCAACCATGGTTGCCGGGGCAATACCTGGATCCTCCGTGCACAGCTCCCGGAGATTGGGTACACTACACCCAGCGATTCGGCTTGCTGTGGATCGTTCGCGTAGGACGAGAGAGACACCTCGGCGAGCACACGTGGGTTTGGTCCGCGCCGGCGTACACACGCCGGGCGCCGGCCGTGGTTGGCACAGGAGAGACAAGACATGCGTATTCACATGGCGGCATTGGCGATGGTGGCCTGCGCGGGGTCGGCCTCGGCGGGCGTGCTGTACACCGGGGGCCTCTATTCCGAGAACTTCGACGGGCTGCCGTCGACTTCCCCGTCCCCCAGCCCCTTCAGTTCAACCATCGGGCAGCAGTTCCTGCTCAACGCGCACGGCGTGGCCGAGTGGCAGGTCGCCAAGATCGCCGGCACCGGCACCACCGCCATGCCCTTCATCGCCACCGACGGCAGCAGCGCCACCGGCGGGATTCATTCGTTGGGCGCCGTCGGCACCGGTGAGCGCGCCCTGGGCATGCTGGCCTCCGCCGCCAACATCGCGGCCGTTGGCGTCGAGATCATCAACGGCCTCTCATTCACGGTCACCGACGTCTCGTTCACCTTCAACCGCGAAGTCTGGCGATCGTCCACCTCGACCCAGAACATCATGCTCTTCGCCTGGGGCGTGTCGGGCGGCTCCATCACCTCGTCCAACTTCCTGTCCGATGCCTCCATGACCCCCGATCCGCAGGGCGATCTCGTGGGCCTGGCGCCGGTCGCGACCAACGGGCCGATCCCGGTCAACTCGCTGGGAGTCACCGTCAACCTCACCGGGCTGAGCCTCGCGCCCGGACAGAGCCTCTTCCTCCGCTGGTCGGACTTCAACGATATCGGCAACGACGCCGCCATCGGCATCGACGACTTCAGCTTCGCGATGACGCCCACGCCCGGATCACTCGCGCTGCTGGGCCTGGGCGGCCTTTCGCTCCTCCGCCGCCGCCGGTAACTTTGGCTGATGCCCTCGTGCTCCACGGCACTCCTCGCGGGGTGCCGTTTTTTATGGCATGACGTCTGGCGTCCCTGCGTGTCGCCCGAGGAACGATTCCCGGGCCATGCTCGTCATCCGACCCGGACATGTCATTTCCTGCCTACTTTCTCGCCGCGACGCAATCGCTCATACCACGCTGGACATCTGCGAGTGACGACCATCACGCCGCCCAACTCGGAATCCGCCGATGGACCTCATCCGAGGTCGGGCCGCGCCCCGCTCACGCCACGGGAGTTCGCGGAGCGGCTCCGGGAGTCTCACCGCACCGTGTGGACCATCGCGGCCTCGATCCTGAACGACCCCGCCGCCGCCGACGACATGGTGCAGGAAGCCGCCGCCGTGGCTCTTTCCAAACTCGACGAGTTCGACCCCACGTCGAGTTTCGCCGCGTGGTTCGGGCAAGTTGTGCGGTTCACCTCGCTCAACGAAAGCCGCAGACGGAGACGGACCCACCACGCCGCCGATTCGTCCATGGCCGATATCCACATTCTCGCGTCGTCGCCCGAGCGAGCGCTCGATCACCGCCTCGTATCGGCGCTCGAAGCCCTATCCGAGGATGCCCGAAGCTGCCTGCTGCTCCGCACGCTGCACGGCATGTCGTTCGCCGAGATCGCCACCGCCATGGGCATCCCCGAGGGCACGGCCATGAGCCACGTGCACCGCGCCCGTGCCCACCTCCGCGAGCGCCTGGCCTCCATGGTTCCACCGCGGACCCCGCCTCGGTCGATGAAGGGGGGTGACGCGTGAGTACGCCCATCGACCACCTCCCGCCGGAGCACGACTCCCCGATCGATCGGTACCTCGACGGCCTGATGTCGCCCGCCGAGCGGCAGGCATTCGAGGCTCGACTCGCCGAGGATGCCTCACTCCGCGAGCACCTCGACCTCCAGCGTTCCATCGATCAATCCCTCCGGAACGTCTTTACCTACCGCGCACCGGCAGCGGCTTCCCGTTCATTCTCGTTCCGGCGCGTGGGGCTGGTCGCCGCGATCGCCGCGGGCCTCGTGCTGGCCCTTTCGCTTGTCTACGTCCTCAATCAGCCGGACCCCTTCAAGCACCGCCCCGCCGCCGACGTGTACGCGGCGTATGTCGCCCAGGGGTGGAAGCCCGCCTGGGCGTGCGAGAGCGATCAGCAATCCGCCGACGCGGTCTCGACGTTCCTGCGATTGCCGGGCCGCGCGGTCATTGTGCCGCTCGCCACGCCGGGCGTCGAGGTCCTCGGGTGGATCCCGACCGATGACTACCGCACGGGAACGCCGATCAGCCCCGTCACGCTCTCGCTGCTCACCCGGGTCGAGGGGCGCCCGGTGCTCCTGCTCGTCGACCGCGTCGAGAACGACCGCGCCGTAACCGTGCCCGTCGCGAGCGGCCTGCATGTCTATCGCCGCGTCGTGGACGAGGTCGTGATCTACGAGATTTCGCCCTTCGACGGCCCCCGAGTGCTCCCGCACGCGACGCCCGCGGTTCCGACGCCGAAGAAGCCACGCGGGGGCAGGCCGCGTTCCGCCGGATAGGCCCCGTTACGTTTCCCCCAGCCACCAGAGTTTGGAATAGCGCCGCTGGCGATTGACCGCCTCGAGGTCGACGCCCCGCTCGATGTGACAAACCGCCACTTCGGGATCATCGGTGACGACGATCGAGCCGAGGTCCCCGGGGCTGATCGTTCCCGCGTCGATCATCGGGCCGCGCATGAACTCCAGCAATGGCCCCCAGTACTCCGTTCCCATCAGCACGATGGGGAAGGACGCGATCTTTCCGGTTTGCACAAGCGTCGCGGCCTCGAACAACTCATCGAGCGTGCCGAGGCCCCCGGGCATGACCACGAACGCCAGGCTGTACTTCACCAGCATGACCTTGCGCACGAAGAAGTACCGGAAGGTGATGAACCGGTCCACGTACGGATTGGGCTTCTGCTCCATCGGAAGGTGAATATTGCACCCGATGGACCGCCCCCCGGCCTCCCGCGCCCCTCGGTTGGCCGCTTCCATGATCCCCGGGCCGCCCCCGGTCATGACCGTCAGATTACGAGCCGCGATCTTCGCACCCATGGTGCGCGCCATCGCGTAGTACGGGCTGTGTTCGTCAAATCTCGCCGAGCCGAAGACCGTGACGCACGGCCCGACAAAGTGCAACGTTCGGAAGCCACGGATGAACTCCAAGGCGATCCTGAACACCCGACGAACTTCCGTCAACCGGGCCGTTGGACCCGCCAGAAACCGCGGAACGTCCGGGTCCCCCACGGCTCGCCAGGTGTGGAGGTTTGCCGACGGTTCCGTACGTCTTGCGTTCTCCGCCGACGATGGGGGCTGTCGGTCCGTCATGGATTGAGCGTATCACGCCCGAGGAGATTCCACGCTGTTCTCCCACGATTGCGGAAAGTACGCATTTCGTGTCAGTTCCAGCAGATTTGTGGGGTTCGGGTCCCGGTGCGCCACAGGCAATCCTAGAGTGAGTACGATTGGGCTCACCAGAGGGATTGAAAGGAACACACTCCAGGAGATTGCAAACCCATGACAACTTCCGCAACCGCATCACGAGATTCTTCAGGGTCGAAAAGTCGGTCATTTGCCCCATCCAAAGAGTCATCGTGGCTATGGGATGCGCTGGTTGATGACGCGGCCGCGGCGGTACTCGTTGTGGATTCCAACGGCCTGATCGAGTTCGCCAACGATCGTGCCGTTGAACTCCACGGCCTGAAGAACCGTGATTCGTGCGTCGGCAAGCCGCTGACGGACTTCATGCAGGCGGATGTCGTTCGCGAGCGCTTCGCGCTGGCGAAGGACGCGCTCGCCGCCGGCCGATCCATCACGATCGAGGGCATGTCCGCGGGTGCCCTGCTGCATTGCACCTTCCGCCCCATCCCCGGCGGGCACGTCCTCTGCGTCTCCAGACTCGCCGCACCCGCCGACCCCATCGCCGACAAGGTACCTCCGGGCGTGGTGAAGGCCAAGGTCGATGACCCCGGCATGCTCGGGGTGCTCACCAACCGTGAGATGGAAATCCTGAAGCTCATCGGGCTGGGCCTCTCGTCCGCGGCCATCGCCAAGCGCCTCGACCGCAGCGTCAAGACCGTCGAGTGGCACCGCGTGTCGTTGGGTGACAAACTGAACATCACCAATCGCGTCGAACTCGCCCGCATCGCCATCGGCGCGGGGCTGGTGAGCGCGGAGCGCCCGAAGGTCGGCGGCAAGTCGCGCTGATCACGCTCCCGGGCACTTGACCTGCGCTCCAGGCTGAACTTTACTAGTCTGTTGAGATGTCATTCTCAACAGTACCGCCCCGGCCTGATCCAGCCCTTTCGACACGGCTGGGGTGTTGTCCTTGGTCTGCTGATCGCGACATGTCTCGCGCGTGGTGCGGTGGTTTCGTCTCCTCCTCGGCCTTTCGGAAGTGCCCCGCGACATCGATCCGACACGCTGCTTGATATCAACCATCCGCATACGGCGTGTGACAGTCGTGCGCTGGTTGATTCGGACTCACGACCCACGGTCCTCCGGAGGGTGAACGTGGTGCCGGTTCCGTTCTCGGCAACGGACGATTGCGCATGGTTCTCGGCGGTGGGCACGGCATGCACGAATCCGCTCGCATGTCCGGAAGAACGCGTCTCTGTCGTTCTTGCACGTGGCCGGGGTGATATCCCCACGCGCGGCCCACCACGGCGTGGGCAGCCAAAATAGTTCGCGTACGCGTCGACCGAGCGCCCCCTGCGCCGATCATGCGGGCCTGCGTCATGCTCATCGGCCCCGCGCCGAAATTTCCAGTGTCTATTCTCCCCCTTGGGTCCAAGGAGTCTCACCCCATGAGCGATACACCCGCGCTCGAAGTCACCGGGCTGGAGTATGCCTATCCGCCGCACGACGGCGTGCCGGGCTTCAGGCTCACCGTCCCGGCCATCGCCATCCCGCGCGGCGGGCAGGCGCTGCTGGTCGCCCCGTCGGGCGGGGGCAAGAGCACGACCCTCGCGCTCATCGCGGGGCTGCGCACGCCGCATGGAGGGTGCGTGAAGGTGGCCGGGCAGGACATCCACGCGCTGCGCGGGGCGGCCCGGGACACGTTCCGCGGCCGGCACATCGGCATGATCTTCCAGTCCTTCAACCTGCTCCAGGGCTTCAGCGCGGCCGAGAACGTAGCCGCGGCGCTCCTGTTGGCGGGCGTACCCGAGCGGGAGCACGCGCCCCGCGCGAAGGCCCTGCTCGCGTCGCTGGGCCTCGACCGGCCCGGAGCGCTGGTCGAGAACCTGAGCGTGGGGCAGCAGCAGCGTGTGGCGGTGGCGAGGGCGCTGGCGTGCGACCCGGTGCTCGTGCTGGCGGATGAACCGACGGCGAGCCTGGACCCGGCCAATGCACAGGCCGCGATGGACCTGATCGAATCGGCGTGCCGCGCCCGCAACGCCGCGCTCCTGTGCGTCAGCCACGACCCGGCGATGCAGGCCCGCTTCGAGCGGGTGGAACGCCTGGAACTGGGGGTGGCGGCATGACCGACTGGACGATCATCTCGCGGAGTCTGAACGCCCGTCGATTCTCGACAATCACCACGATCGTCATGGTCGCCGTCGGCGTGGCGCTCATGGTGGTGCTGCTGACGATGCGCGACGCGGGGCGGCAATCCTTCCAGCGGGGCACGGGCAACGTGCACCTGCTGGTAAGCCGCGACGCCAGCCCCCTGTCGAGCGTGCTGAACGGCCTGTTCTACGCCGCGGCGCCGCCCAAGCCGGTGGGCTTCGACGAATACGAGACGCTCCGTCGGGCATTACCGCTGGAGTGGGCGATTCCCGTGCAGTTGGGCGACAGTTACAAGGGCGCCTGGCCGGTGCTCGCCACCGCGCCCGAGTTCTTCACGCGCTTTCAGCCCGCCCATGACACCGCGTGGACGTTCGCTTCGGGGCGGGCGTTCGAGAAGAACTTCGAGATCGTGCTCGGGTCCGCCGCGGCGCGGGGCACGGGGCTGCGCCTGGGCAGCAAGGTCGTGCTCACGCACGGCACGTCGGCCTCGCGGGCCGGGCCGATCCACGAGCACGATGAGGCCAAGTACGAGGTCGTCGGTATTCTCCAGCCCACCGGGACCATCCACGATCGGGCGATGTTCACCAACCTCACCAGCAGTTGGCTCATTCATGCGCTCGACCGGCTCGAACGCGCCGGGGAAGCCGACCATGACCACGCGCACGATCACGACCACGGCGAGTTTCCCATCTGCGAAGACGATCTGACCGCCGAGGATCGCAAAATTACGAACATCTACATCCGCGTCGCGACGCGCCCGGGGTCGGACGTGAGTTCGGCCCTGCCCGTGGTCATGGAGCGCATCCGCCGTGATCCGGCGTTTCAGGCGGCCCCGTTCACCGTCGCCGGCCCGCGGGCCGAGGTGGATCGGCTCCTCGGCATCGTGGGCAATGTCGACCGCGTGCTGGTGGCGATGGCGTTCGTGGTGATGCTCTCGAGCGCCGTGGGGATCATGCTGGCCCTGTACAACTCGATGGAACAGCGTCGGCGGCAGGTGGCCATCCTGCGCGTGCTCGGCGCCAGCCAAGGCCGTGTATTTTCGCTGGTGCTCACCGAGTCGGCCTTCATCGGGCTGATCGGCGCCGGGGCGGGGCTGCTGGTCGGGCTGGTCGCGGCCCAGGCCGCGGCGGGGGTGCTGCGCACGCAGTTCGGCGTCTTCATCGCCCCCGCGATATCGCTCCCCATCGCGCTGGGGCTGGTGCTGGGCACGGTGGTGCTGGCGTGCGTGGCCGGGCTGGTTCCCGCGGCGATGGCGTACCGGACGAGCGTGGCCGTTCATCTGAAACCCGCGGCTTAAACAGCGGACGCCCGCGTAGAGTAAGGCGGCAGGACATCCAACGGAGGCGACATGCGTGTGTTCTGGGGAATCATCGCGGCCTTGATGCTCCTGGGCGGGGTCGTCCTTGGCGCCTCGTGGTACCAGTCGCATCGGGCCGCGGACCGCGCGCAGCAGGCCCGCGCGCAGGCCGAGTTTGAAGCCCAGAAAGCCCGAGAGGCCGCGGAAGCCGCGCTTGCCTCGGCCAGCCCGCGCCCGCCGCAGTCAGCGCCCCAGCCCCCGCCTCCTTCTCCATCGCCAACCATGCCGAGCCGGGAGGAACTTGATCAGGCCGCCAAGGCCCAGGAACGCGCCATCCGCGATGCCAACCCGAATCTGCCGGTGGTCGTGACTCCGGCCGAGCCTGTGGCCACAACGCCCGCCGAGGCGCCCACCCCCGCGCCGGCCAAGCCCGAGGTCGTGCCGCCCAAACCCACGCCAGCACCGCCGCCCCCCACGCGCGCGCCCGAACCCGCTCGAGACGACGAACTGCCCCCGGCCGTGCTCCCCGACGCGCTCCCCGCGAAACTCGGCGAGTACGCCGTGGGCCAGGCCACGTTCGCGCTGAAGGACAACGCCCTGCTCGTCGATGGCAAGTTCACCGTCCGCGGCGACGGCTCGGCGGCGAACCCCTACCAAGTGCCATGGGAGTTGCTGACCTCGGTGGGCAACCTCTTCGACCCGCGCGCGGGGCGGAAGGAGATCCCCGGGCGCGTCGCCTTCCTCGACGGCAAGTTCGTCCGCATCGCCGGGTTCGTCTCGTTCCCGCTCATGGTCAAGCAGCCGCGCGAACTCCTCGCCATGCTCAACCAGTGGGACGGGTGCTGCATCGGCGTGCCGCCCACGCCCTACGACGCCATCGAGGTGACCATGGCCAAGCCGATCGTCGGCAACGACGTGATGGCCGTGGCCGGCACCGTCTCGGGCGAGTTCCACGTCAAGCCGTACGTCGTGGGCGACTGGCTCGTGGGCCTGTACGTGATGGAGAAGGGCACGCTCGTCGCGAGCGACTGGAGCGGCGCGGGGGGGTTCTAGTCGCGGTCCCGTCGAGGCCTATTCCGGGATGAACACCTCGTACCCGCGCTTCAGCAGCCCCGTGCGCTTGGTGTAGCCCTGGAGGAGTTTGTCCAGCGCGCCGTCGATCGACGCCTGGGCATCCGCCAGGATCGACGCCGCGTCGGTCTTCCCGTCCTTGCCCATGAGGTACGCGAATGTCCGGGCCATCCCGCAGTTGGCGACAAAGTCCGGCACGATCTCGAAGTGCTTGTCGGCCTTCTTCTGGAGGTCGAGCATCTCCGCGACCCACTTGCCCAGGTCCGCCTTCTTCGTCTTGTACGCGAACGGATTGTTGGCCCCGCAGGACCACACCTTGACACCCGCGCGGCGGAGTTGCTTCAGCCGCCCGCCGGTCAGCGTGTGCGACGCCGCCGCGGGGATGAAGATATCGGCCTCAACGTCGAAGATTTCTTCGGCCGTCTCGCTCGAGGCAACGTGCCCCTTTTTGCCCTTGGGCATCGGGAGGCTCGTGCCCTCGCGCGAGGCCACCAGGTCGCGCGCGTTGAAACCCGCCTCATTGATGGCGACGCGGAACCCCTTGGCATCTTTGCTCGACGCGGCGACCAGTCGCACGCCGTGCTTCTCCAGGTAGTACGCCGCGAACGCCCCCACCGCGCCGAAGCCCTCGACCATCAGCCGTTGCCCGTCGAGTTTCCTGCCCCGCAGGCGGTAATACGTCTCGATGGAGCGTGCCACGCCCAGCCCCGTTACGACGTCGGCGACCATCCACGCGCCGTCGCGCGGGCCGGGCAGGTCCGGCAGGGTCACCGTCGCCTCGCACCCTTCTCGCAAGCGGTGCACTTTGGCCGCGGGGTCCTCTCCATCGGCGGCGCTCATGTGCCCCCGGGCGATGCCCTCCTGCGGGTGCCCAACTCCGACGACGCGCGACGTGATCGCGGTGGCCTCGCTCACTTCGTCTACGTTCACGTCACCGCCCGTACCGTAGCACAACTTCAGGTACGGCCCCACGTGTCGGTACCAGCGCTCGAGCACGCCCTGCTTGGCCTTGGGGTTGTTCAACGCGTCGAAGCGGATGACCGACTTGCCCCCGCCGATGTCCGGCCCGCACACCCGGAACTTCACCCCCATCGTCTTGGCGAGGAACACGGCCTCTTCGCGCGTGCCGCGGTCGCGCATCCGCGTACCACCGCCCGCCGCCCCGCCCCGGAGCGAATCGATGCACAACCACCCCACCGCGTCGGTCTGGTCGTCGTGCCACTCCACCACGATCGCGGGATTTCGTTCGAAGAATCGGACGTACTTCTTGTACCCATCGCCGGCCATGCGGTGCCCTCTCGCTCGCCGCGCACACACACGCGGGAGTCAAGCGTAGGAAGCCGCGCCATGTCGTTTCGAGGGACGCGTGAAACTCGCATGAAATCCGCGCGTGCAACGCAGGGTTGCTCCTCCCAAAACACACGCACCCCGCGCGGGGCGGGGTGCGATGAGCACTGGATCTGGACGGCGGGTTACTTCTTGCCGACGAGCGTCTTGGCCAGGCCCAGGGCCTTGTCCTTCTTCGGGTCGAACTTCTTGTCGGTGGTGAGTTTGCCGATGCGTTCGGCCCGGGTCATGACGGAGCGTTTCCCGGCGAGGTTGGCGGAGATCTTCAGTGAACGGTCGAGGCTCATGGCGGTCCTTCCTACTGCTTCTTGTACCACTGCGGCATGCGGAAATCCGACGA
The DNA here is from genome assembly GCA_022180725.1 of Phycisphaerae bacterium. Classification (GTDB taxonomy): domain Bacteria; phylum Planctomycetota; class Phycisphaerae; order Phycisphaerales; family UBA1924; genus RI-211. Next base: position 280,218 of record BQMO01000014.1, on the reverse strand, counting down.
GCCGCGGTGTTCTTTCTGCCAGATCGGTCCGAGCCGGGCGACCTTGGCCTCCAGGGCCTGGGCCGCGCTGCTCCTGAGTTCCCCCGCGAGGAAACCGGGCAGCACGAACAACTGATACCGACCCGCGGGGCCGGGATTATTCGCCTCATTCCCGTTGGAATCCAGCGGCACGGCGATGGCGTCGGTGGCGTTGGCGGCGAGGAACCGAATGGCGGATTCGCAGTCGACCTTGGGCAGAATGGCCAGCGAGAGGTAGTTCTTGCCCGGTTCGCGGGGGTCGGGGATGGACCCCAGACGTGACAGGATCGGCCCGGTCGAGAGCAGGGGCTGGTTTCCCTGGGGCTGGCCGCCCTGAGGTGTGTCGGGTTGTGTCGGCGTGCGGTTCGGCTCGTTGCCGGAGCGGGGTTGCTGTGGCTGGCCCGTGCCGGGTTCGGTGATGGACGGGCGATTGCCAAACGCCGCGGCGAGGTCCTTCTCGGCTCGGGCCGCTTCTTTCGCCGTGCCCACCTTGAACCCGACGATGTACGCGACAATGACGAGCACCGCCGTCACCGCCACCGCGATGTACGCCGCATTGGGCGAGAGGCGGACGAGGCCCCCGCTGCCCGCCGAGACCGCCGGGGGCGACTCGGCGGGGCGGCCGTGTGCCTGGGGCTTGAGTTCAACGCGGACCACGGGTTTGCTCGGCGCGGCGACGGGGGTCGTGGTGGCGCCGCGCGAGAGCAGGTCGAACAAGGGTGTGGTCTTGTGGGGGCCGGGCATCGGGGGATGGTACATCGGCTCGCGCCCCCGCGTATACTGCATTTGCGCATGGCCATTCAAGAAACCGACATTCTTCGACTTTCGCCCCCGCCGATGAACCGCTTCGAGGCGGTCTATATCCCCGAGATCGTGAAAGGCTTCGGGACCACCCTGCGGCACTTCTTCACCTCGTTCGGCCAGGGACGCACCAGCCGCACCATGCAGTACCCCGAGGTTCGCCGTGAGGACCTGCCGGTGGTCGAGGGCGGGCAGAACGCGAGCAACTTCCGCGGCGTGCACCGCCTGAACCGCGACGAGAACGGGCGGGTGAAGTGCGTGGCGTGCATGATGTGCCCGACCATCTGCCCGGCCCGGTGCATCCACATCCAGGCCGAGGAAAGCCCCTGGGACGACCGGGAGAAGTACCCGGCCAAGTTCGAGATCGACGAGCTGCGGTGCATCTACTGCGGCATGTGCGAGGAAGCGTGCCCGGTGGACGCGATCGAACTGACGCCGGTGTACGACGTGGTGGGCGCGAGCCGGCAGGAGATGGTTTTCGACAAGGAGAAGTTGCTCCACGTCTACGACATGACCATCAACCGCAAGCCGATGTGACCGCCTCGGCGGTCTATAACCGTACTTTTCCGACCCATACATCAGCCTGACCGTTGACGCGGTGAGGTCGTGTTCGCGGTTCACCCCGGGGTCGGATTGCGGAAACTGCGGTCGGCGTCAGATTTTCCTTCCAGTTTGGTGGCATTTTCAAATCCATGATGCACCTTGTCCGTGGTTGATCGTGCCGCGGCGCGAGCGCGCGGAGTGCTTCCTCGGCGTAAGGCCGGGGCGGTGTGCGTTCGCGATGCGGGACGAGAATCGGCCGCGGAGGGTCACCGCGCGCCGAGGGTGTGGCGTCGTGGGTAGTCCACGTCGTCACATGCGACCGAATCGTCGGCGGAGGCCGGCGAGGCCGCGGGTTTGGGAGAACCCGTGGCTCAGAGATGTGAAGAGGAAGGAGATCGGCGATGCGGAACATTCGTGTGCTGACGGCCGCGGCCGCCCTGGCGATGCTGGGGGGCTCATCGCTCGGGGCGATCACGTTCTCGAACTTTCAGGTGAGCGGGTCGCTGGTGGGCGGGAGCCTGCCGAACGCGATCATCACCACCGGTTTAGACGATGTGGATTTCTCGTTCATCTTCCCTGCGGCGACGGTGGGCGACCCCGTGCACCCGCGCCGGGCCGGCAACATCATCATCACGTTCGACGTGGATTCGGACACCCCGATCACCACCGACGTGCTGTCAATCCTGGGCGCGGTGTCGGGCAGCGGGTTCATCATCTTCAACGAAGTCGTCGAGGACCGTCGTCCAGGTTTCGAGGGGATCATCGCGTCAACCTCGATCATCATCAACGCGAACAACCCGCCGCCGGTCGGCCAGAACATCGATTTCGCAACACCGACGACGTCGTTCAAGGTCAAGAAGACCATCTTCATGTCCGCGGCGGACACGCCGGGTGACGATCTCGCGCAGATTGGATTGATCGAGCAGAAGATGGTGCCGACGCCCGGCGCCATGGCCCTGGCTGGGCTGGCTGGGGTGCTGGCTTTCCGCCGTCGGCGCTGATGGAGAGATGGTCGTGCGTGGTTCCGACCGTTCGTGCGTGGACGCAGAGAGAGACGAGGGACTATGAAGGGCACTATCGCGGGCGTTGTGGGGATGCTGGCGGTCTGCGGCACGTCGCAGGCGGCCATTGTGTTCTCGAACTATTCATCGGTCGGTTCGGCCGGACCGGCCACGCCGACCTTCGGCCCCTTTGACGCGGACCTCACCTTCGACTTCCCCGCCGGCACCGTCGGCGACCCGGTCGATCCGTTCCGCGTCGGGAGCGTCACGATCACCTTCGACGGCACGTCGAACAGCGGGGGAATCGCGGGGGTGGTCATCAGCACGCTCGGCGCGGCCCTGGGAAGCGGGTTCGTCACCATCCAGACCACGGTTGAGGACCTGGTCACGCCGGGCGTGATCGCCGTCGGCGGACTGAACTTCGATACGAACAACCCGCCCCCGGTCTTCTCCACGCTGACGTTCAGCCGGGCGACGGATTCGTTCCGCGTCACCACGCTGGTATCCCTGTCGGCCCTCGATACGCAGGCGTTCGACCTGGCCCAGGTGTCACTCATCGAGATGCTCTTCACACCCGTGCCCGCGCCGTCGGGGCTGCTGGCGCTCGCGGCGCTGCCGCTCCTCGCGCGGCGTCGCCGGTAACACATTTCCCAGCCACCTTCACGGTCGCCGACCTGTTTGTTTGGGTCGGCGGCTGTCTTTTTGTGGATCATGACCCCGCGATTACGGCGGCGATTTCGTCGCGGAAACGCGTCGCCGCGTCACGCACGGCCTCGTCCCATGCACCGTCACCCTTCGCGTAGATCACCGAGCGACTCGCGGTGACGAGCACGCCGCGTCGATCGGCCCGGAGCATCGCGCGAATGTCCTCGGCCGTGCCACCCTGGGCGCCGTACCCGGGCACCAGAAAGACCTGATCGGGCATGCGAGCACGCAGGGCGGCGGCCTCGGCGGACTTGGTGGCCCCCACCACCGCGCCGACGGCGGACAGCCCGCATGCGCCCAAACGCGAGGCGCCCAGCGCCGCCACGTGGTCGGCCATCATTTCCGCGACGGTCCGACCGTCACGCAGCGCGTGCCCCTGCACGGCGTCGCTGTCGGGGTTGCTGGTGCGCACGAGCACGAACACGCCCAGCCCGGCATCGAGAAAGGGCGTGACGCCGCTGGGACCGAGGTACCCGCTGACGGTAACGGCGTGCGCACCGCCGCGCAACGCGGCGGCGGCATAGTGGGCCGCCGAGATACCGATGTCGCCACGCTTCGCGTCGAGGACAATGAACAGACCAGCCTGCGCGGCGTCGCGGAGATGCTCCTCGAGCACGGCGACGCCCCGCGACCCGTACCGCTCATAGCACGCGCTCTGGAACTTGACGGCGGGAGCCACCCCGGCGATGGCCCGGAGCACGCCACGCCCAAACTCCCCGATCGCCGCGAGCGGCTCGTGATGCCGGGCGCGCACGGCGTCGGGTAGCTGCTCGTACACCGGGTCCATCCCGACGCAGATCGGTGACCCGGCACGAATGATGGCCTCGTGAAGGTGATCGGTCGGGTGCATGGCGACTCCAGCGGGCGACGACGCAGGGTAGCGGCCACGCCCGACCACCGACGTACGCTTGCGTTCGGCATGAACCCGCCCGTTGACATTGATATTCAGCGCGCGAAGGGGGTCGCCATTCGATGGCCGGATGGGCGCACCGTGTTTTATCCGGTCGCCTATCTCCGGCGGATGTCCCCGAGCGCCGACGCGAAGGACCTGCGAACCCAACTCGCCCAGAATCCGCTGACGGTGGTGCCCGCGGGCGGCGTTGCGCCCGAGGCGCTGACCATTCTGGAAGCGGAGATCCGCGGGAACTATGCGCTGTGGCTGCGTTTCTCCGACGGTCACGCGACGGGGCTGTACTCCTGGGAGTACCTTCGTGAGATCGAGCCGCGAACACCATGAGCAACGCCGCCCTCTCATTGACGACACCGGTGGAACGGCTCCCGATCACCGAACGACAGGCGCGGCTGCTCCGCGACATGGGCCTCACGAACCTCGGTCGGTTGCTGGCGCATTACCCTTTCCGGCATGAGCGGGTCGAGCCGGAATCCACCATTCGCGGCTTGATTCCCGGAAGCCAGGCCTCGACGCGCGGTGAGATCACCGCGACGCGACCCGTGCGGCTGGGGAAACGTCCACGGTTCGAGGCGGTGCTCATGGACCACACCGGCCGGCTCGACCTGGTCTGGTTCAACATGATGTACCTGAAGGATCAGATCCTGCCGGGGATGCGCCTATGGGTGGAGGGGAAGGTCGGCGTGCGGGGCGGCGGGCCGCAACTGGTCAACCCGAGGTGGAAAGTGTTGGACACCGACGAGCCGCCCCCCGCCGAGGACCAGCCGGAAGTACGCCCGGTCTACCCGGCCACGGAAGCGTTGCCGAGCAGCGCGATCCTTCGGATCATGCGGAAGGTCGTTCCGCCGGCGCTCCCCTTGATCGAAGACCATCTCGGCGAGGCCTATTGCCGGGTGAGGAACCTGCCTGAACTCCGCGAGGCGTACCGGGCACTGCACGTGCCGGTGAATCTCGACGAAGCCGCCGCCGCGCGACGACGGCTCGCGTACGACGAGTTGCTCCTCTTGCAGTTGGGCGTGCACCTGAAGCGGGCGCACCTGCGCGAGCACCTGCAGGCGCCGTCGCTGCCCATGACGCCACAAATCGAGCGCCGCATCGTGGCGCGATTCCCGTTCGATCTGACGCCCGCGCAGGCGCGCGTTCTCCACGAGGTCGCCGAAGACCTGGGAAGAGAGTCGCCCACGAATCGACTGATCCAGGGGGACGTGGGAAGCGGGAAGACGGCGGTGGCGCTGGCGGGCATGCTGCTGGCCGTCGCGCACGGTCATCAGGCCGCCCTCATGGCGCCGACGGAACTTCTCGCCGCGCAGCACGAGTCGAGCATCCGGGCGATGCTGCGGGAGTCCCGCGTGCGGATCGCGCGGCTCACGGGTTCGACGCCGAAACCCGAGCGGGCGGCGACGCTGGCGGCCCTGGCCGCGGGCAACATCGACCTGTTGATTGGCACCCACGCCCTTCTCTCCGAAGGGGTGTCGTTCAAGCAGCTCGGCGTGCTGGTGATCGACGAACAGCACCGATTCGGGGTGCACCAACGGTCCGTGATTCGGGCCCGGGCGACGGACAAACTCACCACGCCGCACGTCCTGGTCATGACGGCGACGCCGATCCCCCGCTCGCTGGCGATGACGCTCTTCGGCGATCTGGACATCTCCACGATCGACGCACTCCCGCCCGGCCGACTGCCGGTGCAGACCCGTGTGTTTCGCGGTGATCGTCGAGACCACGTCTACGCGGAGGTCGCGGACCAGGTCCGCACGGGCGGACAGGCGTATGTCGTGGTCCCGGCCATCGAACCGGCGGCGCTCGACGAACCGCTCCCGGGCGAGCAGCCGCTGCGCGACCTGAAAACCGTGCTCGAAGAACTTCGCGCCGGACCGTTGGCGGGGCTGCGCGCCGAGGCCATGCACGGCCGGCTGTCACAGAACGAGCGCGATGAGGTGATGAAGCGTTTCCGGGAGGGCGAGGTGCAGGTGCTCGTGGCGACGACCGTGATCGAGGTCGGGGTCGATGTTCCCAATGCGAGTGTGATGGTCATCGAGCAGGCCGACCGGTTCGGGCTGGCGCAGGTACACCAGTTACGCGGGCGCGTCGGGCGCGGCACGCGGGCGAGCGTCTGCTATCTGATCGCCGACCCGACCACCCCGGACGCCGAGGCGCGCCTGCGCACGCTCGCGACTTGCCGCGACGGATTTGACCTGGCGGAGAAGGACCTGGAACTGCGCGGCCCCGGGGAGTTGTTCGGGACGAAGCAGTCGGGCCTTCCACCCTTCCGAATCGCCGACCTCACGCGCGACCGCGACCTGCTGAACATGGCCCGGCGCGATGCCGCCGAGTGGATCAAGACCTCGCCGCGACTGGAGCGCCCCGACGAGACGCTGGTCCGGCGTCGGCTGATGAAAGCCTACGGGTCGGCGCTGGGTTTGGGAGACGTCGGCTAGAGCCGCGACACCCCATGCACGACCGCATCGACATCCTCATCCATGAACTCGACCGGTTCGAGCCGACACCCTACGTGCTCAACGACCTCGTCGCCGTGTGGCGATCGTGGGGGCTGGACGTCCGCGTGCAGCGCGACGCCTCGGCCTGGGGCGGCCCGGGCGTCGGCCTGATGCACGTGGACCTGACGCGCGTCCCGCGCCGACACGCCCAGGCCGCGTCGGCCTACAGGCGTTGCCTCAACGGCCGCGTGCTCGACATCTCGAAGCGCGTGATCAGCGGGCAGATCGTCCGGCGGGGCGACGGCTATACGGGCCCGGTCATCGTCAAGACCAACCTGAACTACGCCGGGGGCAAGGAACTCGAGCACGCCGTTCGCCGTCCCTTTGGTTTTCTCGCCAAGGCCCGAAACCGCCTGCCGTGGGTCTTTCGATCCGCCCTCGGGAAGAAGGAGTACCCGGTCTTCGTCTCGCCGGCCAAGGTGCCATGGCTTGTGTGGCTGAACCCGGATCTGGTGGCCGAGAGGTTTCTTCCGGAAACCCGTGACGACGGACGGTTTCACGTCCGGACGTGGTTCTTTCTGGGTGATCGCGACATCTGCGTGAAGTACGTCATGAAACGCCCCGTGGCCGTAGGGAGCGACATTGAAGGACTCTCGCTCGAGGACTCCGTCCCCGAACTGATCCGGAGACGACGCCATGAACTCGGCTTCGACTACGGCAAGTTCGACTACGCGATTCACGACGGCGTACCAGTGCTCTTCGACGTGAACAAGACACCCTCCGCGGGGAAACTCCGCACGCACCCGGACTTTCCGGGTCTGATGCGACATCTGGCCGAAGGAATCCGCCCGTGGCTGGACGGCGCTAGTGCGCCTCGCCACGGTCCTTCAACGCCCGGATCCGTTCGGGCAGACTGAGCAGGCGGATGAACCCGCCGGCGTCCTTCTGGCTGTAGACCTCCTCACCCTCGAACGACACCATCTTCTCGGCGTAGAGGCTGTGGGGGCTTCGACGGCGAACAGCCGTGGCCGTGCCCTTGAAAAGCCGGACAACGATCTCGCCATCGAGCCTGCGGGCCATGGTCTCGGCGCATGCCCACAGCGCCTCGCGCAGCGGGGTGAACCACCGCCCGTCGTAGACGAGTTCGGCGAAGGTCAGCCCGAGGTGCTCGCGGTAGTGCCGCGTCTCGCGGTCGAGGACCAGCTCTTCGAGCGCCCGCAGGGCTTCCACGATGACCGTGCCGCCCGGGGTCTCGTACAACCCGCGTGACTTCATGCCCACGCGGCGATTCTCGACCAGGTCGATCCGTCCTACGCCGTGCGCCCCGGCCACAGCATTGAGTTCCCCGATGATCCGCCAGGCGTCCATCGCCTGGCCGTTGAGCGCCACAGGACGCCCCTGCACGAACCGCAGCGTCACATCCTCCGGCGTGCTCGGCGCCATCGCTGGATCGACCGTGAGCATCCACGCGTCGGCCGGGGGCGCGTTCCATGGGTCTTCGATCGCCCCGCCCTCGTGGCTGATATGCCAGAGGTTGCGGTCGCGCGAGTAGATCTTCGTCGCGCTCGCCGTCGTGGGGATGTTCCGTGCCCTGAGATACTCGAGCATGGCCAGCCGGCCCGAGAGTTTCCAGGCGTCCATGCGCCACGGCGCGATGATCTCCATCTCCGGGGCGAGGGCGGCGTAGGCGCTCTCGAAGCGGACCTGGTCGTTGCCCTTGCCGGTGCACCCGTGCGCCAGGGCCGTGCACCCGGTCTTCTTCGCGACGTTCACCTGCCCGCGCGCGAGCACAGGGCGGGCGATGGCCGTGCCCAGCAGGTATCGCCCTTCGTACACCGCCCCGGCGATCATCGTCGGCATGACGAACTCGTCGACGAACTCGGCCTTCAGGTCGACGACGTGACACTCCGCCGCCCCCGAGTCCTTGGCCTTTTTCTCCACGCCCGCGAGTTCGTCGCCGCCCTGCCCGACGTCGCCCACGACACAGACCACCTCGGCCCCGGGGATGTTCTCCCGAAGCCAGGGGACGATGCAGGACGTGTCGAGGCCGCCGGAATATGCCAACGCAATTCGCTTCGCCATCCCAAGTCTCTCCTGATGGGGTTACGTGGCCCCAGGTTGATGGTGCTGTCCATTCCCGTACATGTGAACCAGCAGCGCATTCTGCGCCCACATCCGGTTCTCCGCCTGGTCGTAGACGACAGACCGGGCCGAGTCGATCACCTCGTCGGTCACTTCCATGCCGCGCTGCGCGGGCAGGCAATGCATGAATACGGCCGGCGCGGGGCGCCCACGCGAGGCCCGCTCCATCAGCCCCGCGTCAACCGTGTACTTCGCGAAGACCTTGCGGCGACGGGTCACTTCGTCCACCCCGCCACCCTGCCCCATGCTCACCCACACGTCGGTATACACCGCGTCGTGCCCCTCGACGGCGTGCAGGTCGGCCGTGACCGCGAACGTCGACCCGGCCGCCTTCGCGAACGCCTCGCACTCGCGCGTCACGTCCTCCGCGGGGGCGTAGCCGCGCGGCGTAACCACGGTCATGCCGACGCCCAGCAGCGTCGCCGCGTGCATGAGCGAGTGGCAGACGTTGTTCCCGTCGCCCACATACGCCAACCGCATCGCGCGAAGGCGACCGGCGTCATGCCCGGCCAGCTCGAACAGCGTGAACAAGTCCGCCAGCGCCTGGCACGGGTGGAAGCGGTCGGAGAGGGCGTTGATGACCGGGCACCGGGCGGCCTCGGCCATCTCCTCCAGGGCGGTTTGCAGGTACACGCGGGCGATGATGCCGTCGACCCAGCGCTCGAGGTTCTTCGCGTAGTCGCGCACGCTTTCGCGGGCGCCCAGCCGCTGGGCGCCGTGGTCCATGAACACCGGCTGCCCCCCGAGTTTCGCGATCCCCACCTCGAACGACATCTTCGTGCGCAGCGACGGCTTCTCGAACAGCAGGGCGAACGAACGCCCGTCGAGCACGCGTCGAAAGGGCGTGATGTCCGCCTTCGCGCGCCGGGCCGTGTCGAACAACTCCAGCGCCGCCCGCGGCGTGAAGTTCGACAGGGTGAGTACGTCGGCACCGCGCATATCCGCCGCGGACGTCATCCGTTGGGTCTTTGGAGTTGTCATGGTCGTCACGTGCTGGGTTCGCTCATGGGAAGGGTGCGGGGGGAGGACGGCTGCGGCGCGAGCGTCATCGACCGCGTGCGGGAAGAACGCGCGTGCCCACGGGTTTGCCCGCCGTCCATGAGGCAAACGCCTCGGGATCATTGCCCGAAAGGATGATCACCGGCGCCCGCGTGGCGGATGCCGCGTCCGCCGCGGCACGGACTTTCGGGATCATGCCCCCGGCGATGACGCCCGAGGCGATCATCGCGTCGATCGCCCCCGGCGTGGTTTCTGGAATAACGCGCCGCTCCGCATCGAGGATTCCGGGGACGTCGGTGAGCAGCACAAGCGTGTCGGCCGCCAGCGCCCCCGCCACCCCCGCCGCCGCGTCGTCCGCGTTGATGTTCAAGAACTCCCCCGCCGCGTCGAGGCCGATGGAACTCAGCACGGGCAGGTACCCATGCCGCAGGAGCACCCGCAGCAACGCGCCCGCGTCGGCGGCGTTCGGCACGACCTCGCCCACGCGCCCGGGGTCGAAGCCGTACCGCGCGCTCTTCACGGTGGGAATCGATCCGCCGTCGCCCAGACACAAGCCCACGGCCTTGACGCCCACGCGGGCCAACGCGCCCACCAGCGACTTGTTGATCCGTCCCGCGAGCACCGCCACGATCTCTTCGAGTTGATCCGCCGGCGTGATGCGGATCCCCTCGCGCCGTTCGGTCGTGAATCCCAGTCGCGCCAGGTGTGCGTCCACGGCCTTGCCCCCGCCGTGCACCAGCACCACGCCCCCGGCATGCGACCGGTGCAGGTCGGCGACAGCCTTCCAGAGCGCCGGCGCCGTTCGCTGATCTTCGAGCGTGGTCCCGCCAACCTTGATGACCATGGGGCCGGTGCTCATGCCTTCTCCGCGGGGAGCAGGCCGGTCGTCTCCCCAAGCCCGAACCGGATGTTCATGCACTGGACGGCCTGCCCCGCGGCGCCCTTCACGAGATTGTCGATCGCGCTGACGAGGATGAGGTGCCCCCACGCATCGTCCGTCGCGCACGCGAGGTCGCAGAAGTTTGTCCCGCGCACGTCCGCCACGCTGGGCCAGACCCCCGCCCGGCACAGGCGCACGAACGGCTCCTCCGCGTACGCGCCCGCGAGCGTTTCGCGCACGCGCGCCTCGCTCCACCCCGCCGCCAGTTCGACATGGATGGTCGAGAGGATGCCGCGTTCGTATGGGCCGAGGTGCGGGGTGAACACGGTGGGCACGCCCGCGTACGCGTCGATCTCGGGCTGATGGCGGTGCGAGAGCACGCCATACGGCTGCTGATGTACCTCGCAGAAGAGGCTGCGCAGGTTCAGCCCCCGCCCCGCACCGCTCACGCCGCTGGTCGAATCCACGATCGGCCGCGTGAGCCGTCCGTCCGCCCGCCGCGCGATCGCCCCGGCGCGCGCCAGCGGCGCCAACGCGAGAATCGCCGACGTGGGGTAGCACCCCGGCACCGCGATCAACATCGCCGTGGCGAGCGTGGCCCGGTGCAACTCGGGCAATCCGTACACCGCTCGATCAAGCAACCCCGCATCGGGGTGCTCGAACCCGTAGTGCTTCGGGTAGAGCGCGGGGTCCTTCAGCCGGAACGCCGCGGAAAGATCGAGCACGACCGGGCCGCCGGGCGCGGCGAGCGCCCGGGCCAGTTCCACACTGGCCTCGTGGGGGGTCGCGAGGAACACCACGTCGGGCTTCAAGGCGAGCACGTCGGGTACGCTGGTCGCGCGCACGGGCAGGTCCAGCCGACCCCGGAATCGACCGAACGAATCCGAGAAGAGCGCGGGTTGATTCACGCCGTCGCGCTTCGCGCTGGCGAACAGCCCGACGATACTCGTCGCGGGGTGTGCCAGGAGCAACCCGACCAGTTCGGCGCCGCTGTACCCACCAGCGCCAATGACCACGGCTCGAATCGTCACAATACGTCCTTCCGCGCAGGCCTTTCGCGTCCCGTTCCCGGGGCCGCCAACGCCCGGATCATCCCGGTCAGCCGGTGCGCCTTGGCCGGGCTTCCCGCGGCGACGAAAACTGTATCGTCCCCCGCGACCGTCCCAACCACGCCCGCCGGCCTGGATCTGTCAACTTCCACCGCGAGCGCCGACGCGTGCCCCGGGGCCGTGCGCAGCACCACCAGACTCCCGGCCTGGTCCACGGAGAGCAGACGCTCCCGGATCGCCCGTTGCAGTTCGCGGGGCGCCTCGCCGCGTGCCTCGCCGGGGGATGCCAGCGTGTACCCGTCCGGGCCTTTGAGCACCCCCAGGTCGCGGAGGTCGCGCGAGAGCGTTCCCTGCGAGGCGGCTACCCCCTCGCGCGAAAGCAGGTCGGCCAGGTGCTCCTGGCTGCGCACCGCCCCCTCGGCGATGAGGCGTCGGATCACGGCGTGGCGGGCGGCCTTCGCGGGCATAGATAAGTATTCACCGCATGAATACTCATGTCAACCCGGGAGTTCGATCCGCACCTTCTGCCCGAGCACATCCCGCAGCAAGTCGCCCTTCCGGTCCGCCGCCGCGATATCCACCGAGACGTCTCCGCCCGCCTCCACCTCCAGCAGCACCTTGCCGCTCCCGAAACGGACGCGGACGTCGCGGACATTCTGCGCATGGGCACGATCCAGCCCGTCGGCCACGCGCAGGAGAGCGGCCAGACGGCGGACCAGCGACTGGTCACGATCCGGCAGCGCCGAGAACTCCGCGTGCCGCCGGCGGGGAGGCGTGCGACGGTGATACCGCGCCACGTGCGCGATCAGGTCCGTCTCTCGTTCGGTAAAGCCCCGCAGTTCCGCGTGCCGGATCATCGTCCGCGAGTGCTTGTGATGCCGGGCGTACCCGACCATGATCCCGATGTCGTGGAGCACCGCCGCGGCCTCCAGCATCAGCCGCTCGTGCGCCGCCGACCCCAGGTCGGGAATCAGCACGCTCTCCTCGCGGAACTGATCAAACAGCCGCAGCGCCAGCGTCGCCACGTGCTCGCTGTGCGCCCGGTCATACCGGCACCGCGTGGCGAAGTTCCGCACCGCGGTCATGTGGTCCGCATCGGAAGAATCCAGCTCCGAGCGGTCCTGCTCCAGCGCGGCCTGATCGATCATCCGCAGCAGCAGCCCCTCGCGGAACCCGCCGGGGTGTACGTGCACCTGGCTCAGCCCGAGATGGGCCAGCAACCGGTCGATCACCGTCAGCCCCGCGATGACGATGTCGGCGCGGTCGCTGGGCAAGCCCGGCACGCGCAGCCGCTCCTCGAGCGATAGCGCCCGCAACTCGTCAAGCACCGCCCGGATCTGCGCCCGACTGACCGGCCCGAGGCCCGCCAGTGCCGGGCTGCCCCGGTCGATCATCACGCCCCGCGCCGCCGCCGCCAACGTCAGCAGCGTGGTGAACGTGCCCCCGCAGCCGATCAGCATGGCAGGGGGCACCTCGGGCTTGCGGACGCGCGCCGCTATGAACCGCTCAATATGCCGACGCATCGCCTTGAAGCGAGGGCCAGCGCACGCATCGGCGCCGCCGAACGCCTCGGTCACCCGGACGGCGCCCAGCGGCATCGACGTGTTCTCCGTGATGATGCCCCGCTGACTGAGGACGACCTCCAGGCTTCCCCCGCCGATGTCCGCCACCGCCGCGTCGCCCTCGGTCAGGTCAAACACCCGGGCCACGCTGCGATGGGTCAACCGACCCTCGTCGAGTTCGCTCACCAACTCCAGTCCCAACCCCGCGCGGTCAAAGACGAGCGAGACGAAGTCCTGCCGGTTCGCCGCCTCGCGTACCGCCGCCGTCGCGAACGCTCGCACGCGCGTCACCCCGAGCTTCTCCGCCTGTGCCTTGAACCGTCCGATGGCCTCCACCGACCGCGCCATGGCCTCGGCGCTGATCTCGCCCGTCCGGGCCATGCCCTGCGCCAGGCGCGTCATCGACCGCTCCTCGGCGAGCACGCGCCACGACACGCCGTCGATCAACTCGACCACGAGCAGACGGATGCTGTTGCTCCCGATGTCGATCACCGCGAAGCGCTTGCCGGCGAGCCACAAGTTGCCCTGCGCCGCGGTCGGCTCCGTGCCCGTGGCGTGGCGTCCGTTCGCGTGCGTCATGACGGCCGTATCGGTCATCGGGGGTTTCTCCATAAGGGTCCGTGCGATCGTGGGCGCCGGGGGGGATGGCGGTGCCGTCACCGGCGCCTCGGGCGTCGCCCCCGGGGACCAGTACGGCACCAGGGGTCGCAGCGCGTCGGCAAGGCCTTCGGTCGCCCACCAGGCGACGGCCTGACGCGCGCGATGATCCCGCACCGCCGAGAACCCCGCATGCAGGGATTCCAGCCCGTCGCGCAGTTCCGAACGCCGGCCGGGAAGTTCGCTCTCGTGCAGCGTGCAGACTTCCCCGTGCATCCGGGCGAGTCGGTCCACAAGGGTCGCCAGGTCGTTCACCTCGCCGAGCACCTGCTGCGCCTTGATCAGGTGATGCAACACCACGACCGATGATTCGGGCAGCACGCCGCCGAAGATCTCGCAGGTGTATCGCACGCGCTTCACCGCCAGGCGCAGCGCGTGGAGGTGTTCGGGGTGCGCCAGGTCGCGTGAGGCCGCGTCGAGCGCCTCGCCCGAGACCCGCGCCAACGTGCTCATCCCGAAATCCCCGATCGTTCCGTCCGACGCGGTATCGCCCCGTGGGTCCTCCCGCAGGCACCCGCGTACCAGGTCACGCGCCAGGCGGGCGACGGCCTCGGGGCGCATCGATGTCACCGCATCGAGCAGGTGCGTCCGGGCCACCAGCCGCTCGCGCTCCACTTGCCCAACGGCATGGGCAATCGCCGGCAGACGGCCCGCCGCGTCACGCGATGCGAGGTCGGTGAGCAGGGCCAGATGCACATCGCAATCGCGCAGCACACCCGCCGCGCGGCGAAGCCCGCGGACCACCGCCCGCGCCCGCCGCGCATCGCGCTTCTCGACCAGCGGCCCGAACACGCGCATCGCCACCACGACCCGGCGTGCCGTTACGCGCACCGCGTGAACGCGCTCCGAACTGATCTTTCCCGGGTCGGACGCCCCGTCGCGGCGTGCCCGCCGCAGCGTCCGCACGAACTCGGACCACCGCACAGCCAGCAGACGCGCGGCCCCCAGGTGCACCGGTGTGTCAACGCCTACCACGGCCCGTTTCACGGACATGGCTCCACCGCGTAGAGGTTTACAACCCACCCATCGACCCGCGGCAGTGTACCACGCCCGCCTCCCCACGGACCCGAACCCAGCGCTAAGAAGCATCCGATCCTGCGGCGATGGCGCACAAAAAACACCCCCGCGAACGGGGGTGCGTGATCACTCAGAAGTTGTGCCGAGGATTCAGTTGGCCAGCTTCGGGGCCCCGCCACCGCTGGGACGCTGTCCCAGATTGATCTCCCCGTTACGCTCCTCAAACTGGCGGACCACCTGCCCGAGGCTGATGGCCAGGCGCTTCGCGCCCGCCCAGTTCATCACCACGCGGCTACCCACGCTGAAGAGCAGCGTCGGCTCGTTGTTCTGCCCGGGCATCGGCAGGTTCATGCCGAAGTCCAGCACCACCTCGTCGTTCGTGGTCGACGTGCGGATGGTGTTCGCGTACGTCGTGCCCATCTTGGATTCATCGATACGGAGTTGAACTTGCTGCTGCTGGGGCTGATCGGCCATGACAAAACTCCCTTTCACCCGCCGTGGCGGGGGTATTGTGCGCTGCGGTTGACTTTCGGTCGGGGGACCGACTGGCGATCCGGGTCACTCGCCCGATCGCCCACGGCCCGCAGGGGGAGGGGAGTGTACCCCTCCCAAGCCTCTGGTCCACCCCCAGCGCTTCAGCCCCCGACCCGACCCAACCTTACGCCGCGCGACACGCCGAGGTTGCACACGACCCTGTGCCCGGAATGTCCGATTCGCCGCGGCCGACTTCCTTCTATCCCGGACGCTCCATACTCGGCACCCGGGTTTCAATGCCGGAGGAGGGACTTGAACCCACACTCCCTTGCGGGAAATGGATTTTGAATCCATCGCGTCTGCCATTCCGCCACTCCGGCCAGAGGCACGCATGGTAGTAACCCCCCACCCCCGCGACGAGTCTTCAGCACGAGATGCACACCGGTCCATCCCGCTACCATCCGCTCATGGCCCGCCAAAGCCCGCTCCAGCGTGCGCATCACCAGGCCGAGGCATCGCTGCTCGCCTACGGGACCGCCGACAAGCCCGCTGAGGCCATCGAACTGGTCGGCACCTTCGGGGAACTGGAGTTCGAGTACGCCGCGCTGCGGAAGCACTGCGTGCTGATCGATCAGCCGCAGCGCGGGATCATCGAACTGACCGGCAAGGACCGGCTCGACTTCCTCAACCGCATGGTCACGCAGGACCTCAAGGGTCTGGGGCCGTTCCGCGTACGACGATCGTTCTGGCTCAACAAGAAAGGCCGCATCGACGCCGATCTGCGCGTCATCGACCTCCCGCAGCGGACGCTGCTCGAGCTCGACACGCTCGCCGCCGAGCGCACCCGCGCCGGGCTGAACCATTACGTCGTCGCGGAAGACCTGAAACTCTCCGACCGGACCGAGCCGCTGCACCGGTTCGCGCTGCACGGCCCCACGGGGCTGCACCTGCTCATGGCCGTCGCCCAGCACGCCAGCGGCGCCGACGCCTCGGGCCCGGCCTTCGAGGAACTCCTCCCCGACCGCGCCTGCGTCGTGAGTATCGCCGGCGCGCCGGTGGTCGTCTATCGCGAGGACTCGGCGGGCGAACTCGGGCTGGAACTGATCGTCCCCGTCGAGAACGCCGCGAAGGTGTACGCGTTGCTCGTCGAGGCAGGCCGCGAGATCGAAGCCGCCGAGGGCATGCCCGCGCCGCCCAACCCCTGGCGCAATGTGTGTTCCCGCGTGAAACTCCGCCCCGCCGGGTGGCACGCCTTGAACATCGCCCGCATCGAGGCCGGCACCCCGCTCTACAACATCGACTTCGGCGCCGAAAGCCTCCCCGCCGAAACGGGGCTGTTCGACGACCGCGTCTCGCTCACCAAGGGGTGCTACCTCGGGCAGGAGATCGTCGCCCGGCTGCACGCGCGCGGGCATCCCAAGCAGGTCCTGGTCGCCCTCAAGTTCGAATCGCGCCAGGACGAGGCCACGGGTTTGCCGGTGCAACCCGAGAGCGGCTCGCAACTCTTCGCGGGCGAGGCGCCCGACCCGGTCGGCGCCGTCTCCAGTTCCAGCCTCAGCCCCATGCTCGGGTCGATCCCCGTCGCCTTCGCGTCGGTGACGTTCGGGCACCACGCGCCGGGCACGGTGCTCCGCACCGAGGTCGCCGGCAAGCCGCTCATGGGCACCGTCCAGCCGCAACTCACCTTCTGGTCCCGCGCCTTCAAGCCGGTAGCGTGACAGGCTCGGCTCTGCCCGGCGGGCGGCGGCGGTACACCAGTTCTACGTCCTCGCCCACGGCCTTGAGCCGCCACAGATACATCCGCTTTGCCGCCCGCAGCGACTCGGCGATCCGCCCCACCGCCACGGACCTCGCCAACTCGTCCCCCAGCAGCATCGGCGCGATGTACACCACCGCCTCGTCAATCAAATCCTGCTCCAGCAGCGACCCCAGCAACCCCGGCCCGGCTTCGACGAGCACCGTCGCCACCCCGTGCGACCGATGCAACAGTTCCAACAACGAACGCAGGTCGATTCCCAACCCGTTGCTCGACGGCGGGACGGGCACGATCGTGACCCCGGCCTGCTCCAGCACGCCACGCCGACGCGCCATGATCGCCGACCCCGCCAGTTCCGCCTCGCACGCCACGAGCGACCGATGTTCGCGGGCCGATGTCACCAGCGAGGCCTGCGGGGAGATATCCAGGTCGGTATCCGCGACGACCCTCGCCGCGGGCCGAATCACACGCACCCCGCGCGGCGTCAGCATCGGATCATCCGCCACCACCGTCCCGATCCCCGTCAGCACCGCGTCAACCCGCGCCCGCAGGCGGTGCACTCGTCGGCGCGCCAGGTCGCCCGAGATCCACTTGCTCTCGCCCGTGCGCGTGGCCACGCGCCCGTCGATGGTCTGCGCCCACTTCGCGATCACCCACGGCCGGCCCGTCGTCACGCGGTGCACGAACGGGTCCGAGAGGCCGATCGCCAGCCGACTGGCCTCGCAAAGGTCGCACGTCACGCCCCGCGCCGTCAGCCACGCCGCGCCCCCGCCCTTGGTCGGGTGCGGATCGCGCCGCGCAAAGACCACCCGCGCCACGCCCGCATCCAGGACGCGAGGCGCGCACGCCGGTTGCTTCCCCGCCGTCGCGCATGGCTCGAGCGTCACGTACAGCGTCGCGCCGCGCGTCGCTTCGCCCCGCCTCGCCGCGTCGGCCAAGGCCTCGGCCTCGGCGTGCGGGCCGCCGAACTTCCGGTGGTGTCCCACGCCGATCACCCGACCGTCTCGCACCAGGACCGCGCCCACGAGCGGATTCGGCTCGACATGCCCGAACGCCCGCAGGGCGTGCCGCGCCGCCAGGTCGAGATATCGGGCATGATCCATCACGCGATCCTCACGAGCGCCCGCCGCTGCGCCGGCGTCAGCACGTCCTTCATGTCCTCCAGCCATCGGCGCGCGTCCAGCGCGTACCCCGCGGTGGGCTTCAGTTCGCCGCCCGCCAGGTCACGATACGCCGCGCCCCAGTGCCGGTTGAACCGCGCCATCAGAACCTCCCGAACGTACTTCGCCGCCATCGACGCCAGCGCCACCGGCAGGTGCGCCGACTCACCCTCGGACAGAAACACGATCCCCGCCCGGCGAGGCGATTCACCCGCGCGCGTCAGCATGTACCGGCTTCGCGCGGGCGCTTCTTCCAGCGTCTCGATCGTCGCGTCGGGAAGCATCAGCGCCAGTACGTCGGCGTACGCCACGCGCCCGCCGAGACGATCGCACGCGATCCCCAGACGTTGAGGCATGCCCGCGTCGTCGTGCGTCCCGGCCCACTGCGCCCAGAGCCGGCGCAGGTGCCGACAGAGGGCCGCCAACGCCGCGTCGGCCTTGTTGCCACGCTCCCGCACCGCCTCGTTGAAACCCGGCTCCCACGTCACGTCCACACGGATGTCCTCGACTCGCACGCCCGCCCTCGTGGCCGTTGCCTCCACGCGCGCCGCCGACAGATTCGCCTCGCCCGCGGTCATGGAGAGCGGAAGCCTCTGGGCTTCGCCCGAATACCACGCAGGCCGAGACTGCTCGACGCCCAACGCTTCAAGCAAGCCGTCGTCCGACGCCGGAAGTTCGCCCCGTCGCAGCCGTTCAAAGGCCAGCACCCCCCGCTCCAGATGGACCAACGGGTGCACCGACTTGACGCTGTTCGAGAGTTTCAACGCTTTGGAGTCCGCGATCGGCACGCGCCCGCGACGATCCGTCGCGCCCGCGCGTCCCGGTTCGCGGCACACTCCATCGGCGAGCACGTCCCACAGGTCCGGCGCCGGTCCTTCTCCTACGCCGGGAAGCGACAGCACCGCCTGCCCCACGCAGAACGGCCCCAGCGTCGGGCCCCATCCTGCCTCGTCGATCCCCGCCAGCACGGTCCGCATGCCGTCAGTCTACGTGGACTCGGCCCGGCGGCCATCGGCTTGCCGACATCCCCCTCGCGTCACGGCCACGCGGACAGCAAAAAACCCGCCTTGCGGCGGGTCAATGCGGCTGAGAGGACTTGAACCTCCAAGGGTGTTACCCCACTAGAACCTGAATCTAGCGCGTCTGCCAATTTCGCCACAGCCGCGGCGTGATCCAACCGTATGCCGCCACCCGCCAGATCGCCACGTTCGACAGCCCGGGATGGTTGTCGTACGTGTCGCGTCGAGGTCTGTTCGCGGACGGAAGCACGCAATCGACAAGCCCGCCTCCTACACTTCACCGAATGGTCACGCCGCTCCCGTTTTCACGCGATACCACCGGCCCCACCGCGGGTGTCGGGATCCTCACGCTCGAACAACCCGGCAAGCCCGTCGTGGTTCTTGAGCGCGGGTTGATCGAGCGGCTGGAAGCCTCGATCAAGACCCTGCCCACCGACCTCCGTGGGCTGGTGCTCGCTTCCGCGAGCGACCGTGTCTTTGTCGCCGGGGCCGACCTGAAAGCCATCGTCGACCTCGCCGATCCCGACCTGCACACGTACCTCGCCTACGCGGGACGCGTCTTCGGCATGCTCTCGCAACTCCCCTACCCGACCGCCGCCGCGATCAACGGAGCGGCCCTGGGCGGCGGGCTTGAACTGGCCATGCACTGCGACGCGCTCATCGGTGCTCCCGGGGCCAAGCCATACCCCGTCGGCCTCCCTGAGGCCGGGCTGGGCATCTGCCCGGGCTGGGGTGGCACCAACCTCCTCCCCGCGCGTATCGACCCTGCCGAGGCCATCCGCCGAACCGCCTCGGGCAAGCCGATGATGTTCGACGAGGCCGTAGCCGCGGGCCTCTTCGACGCCGTGGCCCCCGACGCCGCCTCGCTGCTCGCGACCGCCAAGGCCTGGGTCGCCGGCGCCACGGTGCGTGGCCGCGAACGCGACGGAGCGCCCTCACGCTGGATCGGCCGTCCGGATGTCGCCGGAAAGGTCCTCGCGGCGCTGGGCTCCATTCGAACCGAAATCGCCGCGACCGATTCGGGCCGGGCCGTCGCGATGGCCGTCGACGCGGGCCTCTCCCGCGGCTGGGCCGCCGCGATCGACGTTGAACAACGCGAACTCGTCCGCCTCCGCAACACGCCCGCAGGCCGGGCCGCGATCCAGGCCTTCTTCGACAAGGGCAAGAAGCCATGAACCGCGCCCACATGCCATCCCCGACATTTGCGCCGGCAGCCATGATACCCGGCTCGCATATACTGGATATTCTTGTCCATTGATCTGACGAGGACCCTATGGCCGACCTGAAAACACTCAAGGGCATCAAAGAAGCCGACCGCAAACTGCTGGAAGAGGCCGAGGAATGGCTCGGCGCCGAGCCCGCCAAGATGGGCCCGGTCAAGAATCTCTTCTGGGGCAATCTGCGCCTCGACTCCTACTTCCCCTACCCGACGCAGGACCCGCGTGAACAGGCCGAGTGCGATCAACTCCTCGCCCGCCTCGACGAGTACCTCCGCACCGAACACCCCGCCATCCAGATTGACCAGGATCAGGAGATCCCCCGCTGGGTCGTCGACAAACTCTTTGCCCTCGGCGTGCTCGGCATGACCATCCCCAAGGAGTACGGCGGGCTGGGCATGGGCATCACCTCCTACAACCGCGTCCTCGAGAAAATCGGGTCCTACTGCGGGTCCACCGCCGTCATGGTCTCCGCCCACCAGTCCATCGGCTGCAAGGCCGTCATGCTCTTCGGCAACGACGAGCAGAAGAAGAAGTGGCTCCCCCACCTCGCCAAGGACTGGCTCAGCGCGTTCTGCCTCTCCGAGCCCAACGTCGGCTGCGACGCCGGCGGGCAGGAAACCACCTTCACCCGCGACGGCGATTACTACGTCATTACCGGCGAAAAAAAGTGGGCCACCAGCGGCGCCCTCTCCGGCCTCTTCACCGTCATGGCCCGCGAAGAACGCCCCGACGGCAAGGGGAAAGTCTCGGCCCTGGTCATGCACCCCTGGATCGAGGGCGTCGAGATCTTCCAGAAAAACCGCAGCAAGTGCGGCATCCGCGGCACCTGGCAGGCCCGCATCCGCTTCACCAAGGCCCGCGTCCACAAGAGCCATCTCCTCGGCAAGGAAGGCCGCGGCTTCCAGATGGCCCTCTCCTGCCTCAACTACGGCCGCTGCACGCTCTCCGCGGGCATGCTCGGCGGCGCCCGCCGCGCCTTCGACCAGGCCACCAAGTGGGCCATGACGCGCCACCAGTTCGGCGCGCCCCTCGCCGACAAGGAACTCGTCCGCTTGCGCATCGCCCGCATGGCCGCGTACGACTACGCCATCGACGCCGTCCTCTACATGACCACCGGCATGCTCGACCGCCACGACGAGGACATCCAGGTCGAGACCGCCCTCTGCAAGGTCTTCGCCTCCGAGATGGGCTGGCGCGTCACCAACGACGCCATGCAGATCATGGGCGGCGAGGGCTACATGACCGAGAACGAGGTCGAACGCATCTTCCGCGACTCGCGCATCAACCTCATCGTCGAGGGCGCCAACGAAGTCATGCAGTCCTACATCTTCGGCTACGGCGGCAAGCAGCTCGCCGAGCAGATGCTCGGCGTCCGCGCGGCACTCCTCAAGGACCCCGACGAGCCCCTCGGCGGCTACCTCGCCAAGGCCCTGAAAAACTCCTTCAACATGCGCCTCATGAAGATCGCCATCCCGCTCGGGCTGGAGGTCTACTTCGGCGTCCGCCGCGCCGCCCCCAAGCCGCCGGCCGTCGCCGCCGAGTTGCAGCCCATCGCCCAGCGACTCTGCAACCTCATCCGCGAACACAGTTACCAGTTCAAGGTGATGAGCAAGAAGTACGACGTGGGCATGCTCGACCGCCAGGCCGTCCAGGCCCGCATGGCCGACGTTGCCATGTGGCTCCACGCCTGGGCGTGCACGCTCTCCCGCCTCGACATGGACCTGAAGGCCCACGGCGCCAACGGCGCCGCCGACACCGAGTTCCAGCGCGACAAGGCCGCCGCGATCCATTTCTTCGACCTCGCCGAGGTCGAAATCTTCGCCCGCTTCCGCGAACTCTACGAGAACGCCGACACCACCATGCTCTCGGGCGCTGACATCGCCATGAAGCACTGCGCCACCCTGCCCAACAACCGCTTCATCATTCCCGAGCGCAGCCCCACCGCCAAGGGCACCGGACGCACCGCCAAACAGGACGGCATCAAGCAGTTCCCCGGCCAGAAATGGTCCGGACCCGTGCCCACCGACGAAGTGAAGGTGTGATCGCCCCACGAGCCGCGAGCGTCAGCGAGCGGGGTTTCTCGCCTCGACGAGCCGCAAGCGTCAGCGAGCGGGTTCTACGCCCACCCCAATCCTCGTGCGTCGGCGGTTCGACTGCTCTCGCACACCATGCCGATTCGGTTCGTGCGTCTGTTCCGCCACGCCGCGCTGCGTCGGCACGATGATCATGGCCGCGCCCGCCGGAGTCCCCGCCATGAACGATCGGAAAGGCACATCCTGGGGAAAGGTGCTCATCGCCGTTGCCGCGACCTTTTTCGTGCTGTCAACCCCGTGTCTCCTCGGCGGCGTGCTCGGGCTGCTCGGTGTCGTGGCGGACGCCGGCCAGGCGGAGAATCGCCAGATCGGCTTGCAGGCCTTTCGCATCTCGCTGTACCCACTGGGCGCCGGCCTTCTCTTTCTCGTGGCGGGCCTGCTTGTGCTGCGATCCCGCAAGAAATAGCCCCCGCGCCTTCACGCTTCTCCCGCCTTGAACGATGGCCCGACCCGACGCTCGCGCAACTGAGGGCATCCAGAGCGCGGCAGTCTGGCTCGCGCTGGCCGACCCCAACGCGCCCGCGCCCCCGCCCCCCGCCTCGTGCCCAAGCAGCCGCGATTCGTACAAGTTCCTCTCGCTCAGTTCACGGGGGCGGCTGCACGCCGACTTCCCGAGCGCGGACGCGGGCTGTGGCGGCGTACTGCGCCCTGCGCTGGGTGAGCACGAGCGGGGAAAAGGGGCCGTGGTCGGAGGTGTGCGCGGCGACGGTGGCGACGTAAGACTCCGCTGCGCGGGAAAGACCAAAGCTGAAGACTCGTTTCTTCGCCCCGAAGGGGCGATGGGCTGTAGCCACGGGTGAAGCCCGCGCTTCGCGGGCGCAACCCGTGGGACAGGTGGCGCATTGTCAATCCTGCCCCGGAGGGGCAGAGGAAACGTCCGTTCGCACGGCAGCTCAATCGAACACGCGCTTCTCGTCGAGCTCGATCTCGTGCAAGCGGAGCATTCGCAACAACTCCGACTTGAAATCCTCTTTCTTGTGATGCTCGGCCTGTCCGGCGATGTACTTCTTCACGGCTTCCTCCTGCGATTTGCTGACAGAGAAGACCGAGTACCCCTCCTGCCACGCGAACGCACCGAGTTTCGGGAAGGTGTCGTGGACCCACTTCGATGATCGCGCCTTGACCGTGCGCATCAAATCCGACACGGATTCGTCAGGCCGCCACCGCATGTACATGTGGATGTGGTCCTCGACGCCGCCGATGTCGTACAGCACGCCCTTCTCCACCCGGACGATGCCGCCCATGTACGGGTAGAGCCGTTCCGCGATGTCGGGCGTGATCCACGGCTCGCGGTGCTTGGTGCTGAAGACGATGTGCAGCAGAATCTGGGAGTAGGTGCCGGGCATGTCGGGCCTTTCGGTTGAGCCTGCGCTTCCTCCGCCCCTCCGTGGCGGGAAGAGGATAAGGAGACCACGCTTCCACGGGTTCCGCGTCGGCGGGCTTCGCCGCGCCGCCGCTCCACCCGTGGCTACAGCCCGACGCCCCGTTGGGGCGAGGAGTGCGTCGAGCGTGGCGGAGAGGGGGCGCGATCCCCTTGCATGTCTCTGCCGACTCGGCGCTCTCTGCTCCCCGGGCCGCGGCTCAGCACGCGACTTCACCACCGCGCGGAGTTTGTTCACAAAGGCACTCCCGCGACACGACGTACACGTACTCCTTGTTCGTCAGGTGGCTGACCTTGCCGACCTTCTCGCCCTGCGGGTTGTAGATGCCGATCTGCGCGCCGACGTACCGCTTGAAGTCGTTCTCGATCGTCGTGACCTTGCACTCACCGTCCCCCAAGGCCGCGAGCATGGATTCCATCTCCTCGCGAGCCAGGTATCCCTCGTTGCTGAACGACACGATCAGCACGGGCGCTCGCACGGCCGCGAGCAGCCGCCGCAGCGCGTCCGCGTACCGCGGGCGGCTGTTGAAGATGCTCCGCCGCTCCCGCACATCCGCCCGCTTGCAGGCCACGCCGTAGACCTCCGGCTTGTCCCAGCGCACGAGCGATTCCCACACGTGGTAGTTGCCCAGGTACGAGTGCTGGTTGTACGGCGGGTCGATGTACGCGACATCGGCCTCCAACACCTTGGCGGCTTCGAGCGCATCGAGGCCGGTGGCTTGCCCCTTTCCGTGCTTGGCACGCGGCAGCACCTCGGGCACACGCAACTCCAGGTCGTTGTGCGCCCGCGGCGCCCAGGTCTTGAGGTACGCCATCTGCAGCCCGGTCGTCGAGTCCACCCGATCCGCCGCCTCCATCAGCGACACCAACATCACCGCTTCGAGTTCCGGGTCCAGCCCCTTGGCGGCGATGGCCTCGCGGATGGCGTCGATCCGCGCCCCGTTCTTGGGCTGGAAGAATCGCGATTTCACGCAGAACGTCTCGGTGAAGTACCCCGGCTCGCCCTTCATCGCGTTGAACTCGCGGACGAGTTTCGTCGCGTCCTCCAGCACGTTCTCGGCGTCGGCCTGCACGTAGCACCGCGCCAGCGTCGCCGCGTACGCGTTGTGATCATTCGAGAGGACACGATACCCGGCGGCCTTCAGGGCATGCCCCACGCGCGACGTGCCGGAGAACAGGTCGATCACCGTGCTCACGCCCGCCACGCCACGCACCGCCCCGAGAATCGTCGGGATCAGTGTCCGCTTCGAGCCGAGATACTTGATCACCGTCGGGCCTCCTGCCCCAGCCGCAAGGCGCGACCGTCCGTGCCGCCAGTGTACCGTCTGTGCCCCTGTCGCGACGCTCACCCCTCATCCCCGCTCCCCACGTCCGGCACGTCCAGCGAGGGGATGTTCCCAAAGGCGATCCGCCGCGGCGCCGCCTTGCGGGCGTCCTGCATCGCCGCCGGGTACACCACGTCCGCCCCGTACCGCTTGTTGATCGAGTCCACGGCCTTCGACAAACTGTCCAGCCGACGCTGCTCCTCAAACAACGACGGCGTGCCCCCGAGGTTGGGCGCCAGGTCGTGCAGCGTGACGGCGACCTGGATCAGCCGCCCCGGCGGCCGCTTCTCCCACAGATCGGTAAACGCCCGCAGCAACGTCGGCGCGTCGTTGACCCCGCCCAGCGCCGCCCGCGAGGTCCAACCCCGCCGCCCCCACCCCTGGCGCGGGCCGTACTCGTGCCCCCCGTCGAGGTACCGCACGTAGAGCGTCAGGTGCTGGGCCGTGTAGCCAAGGTGTCGCGCCCGCTGCCCCACCTTCATCAGCAACCGCATCGCCACCGCCCGGGCCGGGGCCTCGTCGCGTCGCTCCGGCCCCAGCACGTGCGAGTGCCCGATCGTCCGCCTCGGCGGCTCCCCCTCGAACGGATCGTGCGACGGCAGCCCGCGAATCTGGTAATACCACTCCCGACCGACGACACTCCCCCACGCCTTGCCCAGGTCCGCCTCGCTCATGGCGTACATCTGCTCGACGGTGGTGATGCCCAGCCGCTTCAACCGCTCGTTCATCCGCGGGCCGATCCCGGGGAAGTCGATCAACTTCAGGTGCAGCAGCCGCGCGGGGATGTCCTCGGCCCGGAGCACGGTCAGCCCGTCCGGCTTCTGCAGGTCCGCCGCCACCTTCGCCAGGAAGCGATTGGGCGCCACGCCCACGGAACACGTCAGGCACTCCCCCACGCGCGTGCGGATGGCCCGTTTCATCCGCTGGCCCAGTTCCGTCGCCCGGGCCGGCTCGCGCTCCGTCCCCATCAGCCGGCACGCGAACTCGTCGATCGAGTGCACCTGGTGCACGGGCAGCACCGTGTCCGCCGCCTTCAGAATGTCGTGATGCACCCGGATGTATTGGTCGTGGCTCCCCTGCACCAGGATCAGCCCGGGGCACATCCGCTTGGCGTCCCCCACCTTCACGCCGGTCTTCACCCCGAACGCCTTGGCCTCGTACGACGCCGCCAGGCACGACGTGGAGTCCGTCACCATCGGCACCACCGCCACCGGCTTGCCTCGCAACTCGGGGCGGTTCTGCTGCTCCACCGAGGCGAAGAACGAGTTCATGTCGATGTACATCACCGCAAGCATGTTTGGTATATGATAGGGTTTCGGCGATGACTGTGCAAGCCCGATCTGCACGCTCCGTGAGTTTTTTTGAACGGTTTGGTCACATCGCGTCATCGCCATGTGTTCTTCCGGCGTGCCCGTCGCGCCCGCCTTCGCGTATGCTCCGGTTTTCACCCTGAAAGGATTCCCGTCCATGCCGACCGACCAGATCGACCTGCTGAAGCGCCTCTGCGAAACCCCCGGCGTGCCCGGCCGCGAAGAACGCGTCCGTGCCCTGATCGAGAAGGAGGTCCAGGGCCTCTTCGACACCGTCGAGACCGACGCCATGGGCTCGCTCATCTGCACCCGCCGCCCGCGCACCGGCAAGAAGGTCAAGAAGACTCCCGCCAAGCCCCTGCGGGTCATGCTCCTGTGCCACATGGACGAGATCGGGTTCTACGTCACCGCCATCGACAAGAACGGCTTCCTGTGGATGAACGCCGCGGGCGGCTTCGACACGCGCAATCTCTTCTCCCGACGCGTGCTCGTCGTCGCCGACTCGGGCGACTACAAGGGCGTGATGAACCCCGGCGGGCGACCCGTCCACATCTCCAGCCCCAAGGACCGCGAGAAAATCCCCGAGGTCAAGGAGTTCTACGTCGACACGGGCCTCAAGGCCGACGATGTCAAGAAGAAGTTCAAGATCGGGGACTACGTCGTCATGGATGAGCCTGCCATCCAGATCGGCACCAAGGTCGTCAGCAAGGCCCTCGACAACCGCGTGGCCTGCTGGCTGGGCATCGAAAGCCTCCGGACGCTCGAGGCCTCCGGCTCCGGGCACGCCTGCGAGATCACCGTCGCCTTCACCACCCAGGAAGAGGTCGGCCTGCGCGGGGCCAAAACCGCCAGCCACCGCGTGCAGCCCGACATCGGCTTCGGCTTGGACGTCACCCTCGCCTGCGACACACCCGGCGTGCCCGACGAAGAAGCCGTCACCAAGCACGGCCTGGGCTTCGGCCTGCACATCAAGGACTCCTCCTTCATCTCCGACCATCGCCTCGTGGCCGACCTCGAAGCCCTCGCCAAGAAGCACAAGATCCCCTACCAGCGGACGATCCTGGCGGCCGGCGGGCAGGACGGGGCCGCCGCCCAGCAGGCCGCCGCCGGCGCCCGCGCCGTCGGCATCACCGTCGGCACGCGATACATCCACACCGTCACCGAGATGATCGATACCAAGGACCTCTTCGCCGCCCGCGACATCCTCGCCGCGTACTTCGCCGTCGCCTGATTCCATGCCGCCCGACCCCGACACGCCGTTCCTTCGCGCCGAGGGCATCTCCAAACGGTTCGGGCGCACGCAGGCTCTGCGCAACGTGTCCGTGTCCTTCCACCGCGGCGAGGTGCACGCCCTGATGGGCGAGAACGGCGCGGGCAAGTCCACGCTCGGCAAGATCATCGCCGGGCTGCACGCGCCCGACGATGGCCGCGTCGTGCTCGATGGGCACGCGCTGCCGCCGGGCAATCTGCGGGCCGCGTATGCCTCGGGTGTTCGGCTGGTACACCAGGAACTCGCCCAGTGCCCGAACCTGTCCGTGGCGGAGAATCTGTGCCTGCACGACTTGCCGCGGCGGGCGCTCGGGCTGCTCGATCGCCGCGCGATGGAGGACCGGGCCGCCCGGCTGGTGCACGACCTCGAACCGGGCCTCGACGTGCGCGCCCCGCTGGGCAATCTCTCCCCGGGACGGCGGCAAGTTTGCCAGATCGCCGCGGCCCTCGATCGCGGGCCGGACGGTCACACCCTGGCCAAAGCGATCGTGTTCGACGAGCCGACGAGTTCGCTCTCCGCCGTCGAGGCCGACCGCCTCTTGACCATCATCCGCCGGCTCGCCGCCGAGGGGATCACGATCATCTATGTTTCCCACCGCATGGGCGAAATCTTCGCCGTGTGCGACCGGGTCACCGTGCTGCGCGACGGCGATTTCGTCGCGACATCACCCGTCGCGTCGATCACCGAAGGAGACCTGATCGAGCAGATGATCGGGCGTCGCCTGGTCGTGACGTCGCCAGTCGAGCAGGCCGAGGTGGCGCGGGTCCAGCCCGTGCTCTCGGTGCGGCACCTGTCGTCGCCCGGAAAACTCCGCGACATCAACCTCGACCTTCACCCCGGCGAAGTGCTCGGCATCGGCGGGCTGGTCGGCGCGGGGCGTTCGGAACTGCTCAACGCCGTCTTCGGCCTGGACCGGCGCGCGACCGGGGTCGTCCGCGCGGGCGATATCTTCCTGGCCGGTTCACCCGCGGGACCGGGACGACACCGCGGCCCCGGCGCCTCGATCACCGCGGGGCTGGGGTACGCGCCCGAAGACCGCCGCCTTCAGGGGTTGTTCTTTGACCTTGATATTCGCGACAACATGCTCATGCCCCGGCTGGGGGACTTTTCGCGGATGGGCGTGCTGCGAAGAGGTGTTCAGTCTCGGACCGCGGCCGATCGGGCCTCTGCGTTCTCCCTGAAGGCCGCATCCACGTCTTCCCGCCCCGGGGAACTTTCCGGCGGCAACCAGCAGAAGTTACTCCTCGCGCGGTGGATGACCCCGCGAACGAGAGTTCTTCTTCTCGACGAACCGACACGGGGCATCGATATCGGCACCAAGAGCGAGGTACACCGTGCCATCCGAACCGCGGCGTACGCCGGCACAGCGGTGCTGCTCGTTTCGAGTGAACTGCCCGAACTTCTTTCACTCGCCAGCCGAGTCATCGTGCTCCATGATGGACGCGTTGCCGGTGAACTTATCGGGCCGGGAATTACCCAGCCTGCTGTTCTCAAACTGGCCACAAGCACACCTGAGCATTACTCATATACATGATGTATCGCATTATTTGGTAATATCTTACAGTCGTATCGCGTGGCAGTTCTTCCACCAGTAATTCTGCTGAATATTCTTTATGTGCCTATTGCAGTTCGGGAAGATACGGGTAAACTATTTCCGAGTTGGCCATAGTCCTTGGCCACAATGGTTTTTGCCCCGAAAGGGGCGCGAGGAGAGAAAGACGATGACTCGGAACAGTGTAATTGTGGGGGCGCTTGCGCTCTTGGCGACGGCCGGCGGTGCGCAGGCCGCCATCCTGACCCATGGCATGTATACTCTGAGCAATCACCCCGACGGCGCGGCCCAGATGCCCCGCTACGGGATGCGGCTCGATGAGTTGTTCAACATCACGGGCAGCCACGACATCTTCACCTTTGATTTCGAGCATGCCAACTCCCACATGGAACTGTGGTACTTCGGCAGCACGATCCGCATCTGGGGTCAGGCCTGGGGTGGACGCGACATCGGCTCGTCCTACGCGGTCGAACCCACGACCGGCCTGTACACCATCGACTTCACGTACAACGTCGGCGTCTCGCAGGTTCCCGGCGACGACGACCTCTGGTGCACCGCGCCGAGCAACTCGAACTTCGGGTTCATCCAAGGCCCGGTCGGCGGCCCGATCACGCTCTCCGATGAGCGCCTGGGCTTCGGGTACACCTTCCGCCTGGGCAACGAGGACAACGACCTCGGCCACCGCGGGTACAACGGCATCTCCGGCTGGGGATGGATGAACCATCCGGCGGGGTCGCAGCACATCGCCTCGTCCGACTGGCTGTTCACCATCGTGCCCGCGCCCGGCTCGGCCGCGCTGCTCGGCATGGGCGTGCTCGCCATGGCCCGCCGGCGTCGCTGAGACAGCCCGATCACACCAACCCTCACCGCCCGCGCGAAGTCGCGGGCGGTTGTCATTGGGGAAATCGTGCGCCCGCGGGCGAGACCGAGGCGAGCCGATCGAGCATGGCCGTCGGGACGTGCTCGAAGACCATCTCGGTCCGGTGATTCAGCCGCAGGAACTTCTCCCGCTCGACATGGTCGAGAAACGTCATCAGGGCGTCGTAGTACCCCGCCGTATTGAGGACCCCGACCGGCTTGGTGTGAATGCCCAACTGCGCCCACGCGAGTATCTCGAAGAGTTCGTCGAGCGTGCCCAGCCCGCCGGGGAGGGCGATGAACGCGTCGGCCAGGTCGGCCATCATCATCTTGCGCTCGTGCATCGTGCCGACCACGCGCAGTTCCTGGATGCCCGTGTGCCCGAGTTCCTTGCCTTCCAGAAGCGTCGTGATGACCCCGACCACGCGCCCGCCGGCGGCCAAGGCCGCATCGGCGACCGCCCCCATCAGCCCGGCCCGCCCCCCGCCGTAGACCACCGTCATGCCGCGCTTCGCGATCTCCGTCCCGAGTTCGAACGCCGCGCCGGCGTACTCGGGCCTTCCGCCATGACTGGCGCCGCAGAACACCGCCACTGAACGAATACTCGCCATGCCCGACCGTAGGGCCGGGCGGTGCTCCGCAAGCATCATCGACCCTACGCCTTGACGATCCGTGCCCGCGGCCGGCGCACCGACGCCATGACATTGCGCGTATCGACGATCAACCGTGCGTACCGACCGATCAGGGCATAGTCCACGTCGGCATGGTCCGTCACGATGACGGCCGCGTCGGCGGTGCGAAGAGTTGCCGGCGTCAGCCGCACGCTCTTCAGACCCACCGCGTGCCGACGCATCATCGGGAAAACCGGCACGTGCGGATCGTGGTACGAGACCTCGGCCCCGCGGGCGCGAAGGAGTCGAATGATCTCCGCGGCGGGTGTCTCGCGCACGTCATCGACATTGGGCTTGTACGCCACCCCCAGCACAAGCACGCGCGATCCCCGCAGCGCCTTGCGCTCATCGTTGAGCGCGCCGGTGAGCCGCGACACCACGTACGCCGGCATCCGCCGGTTGACCAGGCCGGCCAGTTCGATGAACCGCGTCACGTGCCCGTACTCGCGGGCTTTGTACGTCAGGTAGTACGGATCGATGGGGATGCAATGCCCGCCCAGGCCCGGGCCGGGGTAAAAAGGCTGAAACCCGAAGGGTTTGGTCGACGCCGCCCCGATCACCTCCCAGAGGTCAATCCCCATGTCCGCGAGCACGGGCTTGAGCTCGTTGACCAGCGCAATGTTCACCGCGCGGTAGATGTTCTCGAGTAGTTTCGCGCTCTCCGCCACCTCGGCGGAGGCCACGGGTACCACCTTGTCCACCGCCGCCCCGTACAACGTCGCCGCGGCCATCGTGCTCGGCGTGTCCAGTCCCCCCACCACGCGCGGGATCGTGCGCGTCTCGACACCCGGACGGCCCGGGTCTTCGCGCTCGGGGCTGAAGGCGATGAACACGTCGCGTCCGCACACGCGGCCGGCACGCTCGAGAATCGGCTTCACCACCTCGCGCGTCGTGCCCGGGTACGTCGTCGATTCCAGACACACCAGCGCGCCAGGCCGGATCACTCCCGCCAGCATCTCCGTCGAACGTACGACATACGACAGGTCCGGCTCGTCGTGCGCGCCCAGCGGCGTCGGGACGCAGATCGCCACCGCGTCACAGCGGCCCAGGTCGCGCGGCGTGTTCGTCGCCATGAACCGCGCCGACCGCGACAAGTCACGCACCAAGCCACGCCCCAGGTGCTTCAGGTACGGCGTGCCGGTCTTCAACTTGCGAATCTTCGCCGCGTCGATGTCGTACCCGACCACGTGAAACCCCGCCTCGTGCATCGCCCGCACCAGCGGCAGACCGACATACCCAAGGCCCACGACCCCCACCACCGCCTTTCGTGAGGCGATGCGGGCCAGCAGCCGGTCCAGATACTTCGTCCTGGGCATGGTCGTGGGCAGAGGATAGCAATCGAGGTCGGATTGGGTGGGGCCCGAGCCGCCCCGGGTGAGCACGCGTGGATTGCAGCCCAAGGCACCCGCAGGCCGATTTCGCTATCCTGTCGGTCGATTCCGTGGCCCGGACCCATCCGGGCCCGGCATGACAAGGACCTTCCCTCATGAGCCAACCTTCCAGCGGCGGCGGCACCTCGGGCGAACGCACCATCCTCGGTCACCCCGTCGGCCTCTTCCTGCTCTTCGGCGTCGAGATGTGGGAGCGGTTCAGTTACTACGGCATGCGGGCCTTGCTCGCGCTCTACCTTGTCGCCGTCATCGCCGCCAAGCAGGTCGGCCCCGGTGCCTACGAGAACATCATCGAGTTCGAGGAAAAGGAACCCGCCAAGGCCGCCGCGGTCGAGCGAACCCTGGGCACGCAGACACGATCCGTCATTCTCGCGGTCGGCGTACCGGCCGAGGGTGGGTTGCACCCATCGACCACCATCGGCACCCCGGCCTTGCGCGTCACGCGTGCCACTCGCATCCCCGACCCAGCGAACCCGGACAAATCGACCTGGACGCCCTCGCCCGATGACGGCTCGTCCGTGATTGTCTCCGGCCCGGTGGGCGGACCGTTCCAGAACGGCACCTTCGCCTTCCTCGTCACCAACCCCACCGACCACACGATCTCGTGCACGATCAAGATCCGTCGCGAGTCCGACGACGTCCGCACGTTCTACACCATCAACGACAATCCCGATTCGATCACCGCGGAGATCAAGCCCGACAAGGACCGCGCCGCGGGAGAATCACCCTACACCGCGGTCGTCACGATCAACGACCACGACAGCGGCCGTAACTGGACCGAAGCCCGCGCCAACACGCTCTACGGGTGGTACACCGGGCTGGCGTACCTCCTCCCGATCCTGGGCGGGTTGCTGGCGGACAAGCTCATCGGCACGCACCGATCGATGGTGATCGGGAGCATCCTCATCGCCATCGGGCACGTGATCCTGGGCATCTCGGGCATGGGGGACTTGGCCCAGAGCAAGTTAGGGCTTTCCGTGTTCATCATGGGCCTCGCCGTGATCGTGCTGGGCACCGGGCACTTCAAACCCAACGTCTCGGTGATGGTCGGACAGTTGTACCCGCCGGGCGACCCGCGACGCGACGGCGCGTTCACCATCTTCTACATGGGCATCAACCTTGGTGCATTCCTCTGCGCGTACGTCTGCGGCACGCTGGGCGAGAAGGTCGGCTGGCACTGGGGCTTCGGTTCCGCCGCCGTCGGCATGCTCCTGGGCTTGGGCATGTACCTCTGGGGCAAGCCCCGCTTCCTCGCGGGCATCGGCGACGCGCCTCGGGCGAACGCCACGCGCACCGCAACCTTCCTCTTCATGCTCGCGATGGGCGCCGCGGTGCTCTTCGGCGTGCTCTACCACGCCGGGCTGACCGACGCCATCGGCCGCGGCATGGAATGGCTCCAGAACAACCCCAAGGCCGGGTGGGGCGTGGTCATCGGCATGATCGCCGGCGCCCTCGCCTGGGTCGCCTGGTTCCTGGTGCAGAACCGCCCCGAGGACCGCGGGCCGGTCATCACCATCTTCGTCTTCATGCTCTTCAACGCCGTCTTCTGGATCGGGTTCGAACAGGCCGGGTCAAGCATCAACCTCTTCACCAAGCAGAACACCGACCGCATGATCGGCTCGTTCGAAGTTCCCGCGTCGTGGTTTCAGTCCGTCAACGCCGGGCTGATCTTCATCATGGCCCCGCTCTTCGCCGCGATCTGGACCTTCCTCGGCAAGCGGAAGATGAACCCCTCGCAGCCCATGAAGATCTTCCTGGGGATCTTCTTCCTCGGCGTGGGGTACATCTTCATGGTCATGGCCGGCCGCATCGCCGCCGGCGGCGCCGCCAAGGCCTCGATGATGCTCATCTTCCTCCTCTACTTCTGGCACACCGTCGGCGAACTCTGCCTTTCCCCCACCGGCCTCTCCTATGTCACCAAGGCCGCCCCGGCCAAGTTCGTCTCGCTCCTCATGGGCATCTGGTTCGTTTCCTCCTTTATCGCCAACCTCGGCGGCGGACTGGTCGCCGCGCAGGTCAAGGCCGTGGAAGAAGGCCGCCTCAAACTCCCCTGGAGTTTCGGCGGTCAGGCCGACTTCTTCTTCCTCTTCGTCGTCGCCTGCACCATCGCGTCGCTGCTCATGTTGCTCCTGGTGCCCGTGATGAAGAAACTCATGCGCAACCCCAACGACTGACACGCACCCCCTCGCTCGCCCGCACGCGCCACGACCGGCACCGCCGTCCGTATCGGCGCTCGAACGCCGCGCTGACCGACTCGGCCACGTGCTCGGCACAATCCGCCGCGGCCAGGGCGATGGCACACCCGCCGAACCCCGCGCCGGTCAGTCGGGCGCCGTACACCCCCGGGCACACCCCCGCGAAGTCCACGAGCGTGTCGAGTTCGTCGCACGACACGCGCAGGACGTCCCGCAGGGACGCGTGCGATTCGTTCAGCAGCACGCCCACGCGAGAGTGTTCCCCGGCCCGGAGCGCCTCCGCCGCCTCGATCACGCGACGATTCTCGCCGATCGCATGAATCGCGGCCCGGCGCTCGCCGTCATCCAAACCCGTCGGTTCGACGCCCGCCGGCGCGTCGCAGAGGTATGTCAAGCCGAGGTTCATCGCCGCCGAATCGCTCGCCGCCCGCAGCCGGCCATAGGCCCCGGCGCCGAGCGCCCGCGGCACGCCCGAGTCGAACACGAGCACGTCGATACCGCGGGGCATCGGCACCCACGATGCGTCTAGCCCCTCGCGGAACGCCATCAGCATCGCGTGCCCTTCTCGTCCCAGGCACGAGGCCGCCTGGTCCATCAGGCCGCACGGCACGCCCGCGAACTCCCACTCGGCCCGCTGGCACAGCCGCGCCAACCATGGGCGATCCGCCGCCCACTCCACGCCCGCGATCTCGCACGCCACGGCGGCCAGGGCCACTTCGAGCGCCGCCGAACTCGACAACCCCGAACCGCGTGGCACATCCGAGGCAATGCACACATCCACCGCCGGAACGCCGCCCGCACGCTCGCCCACGCCGTGCAGCACGCCCGCGACGTACGACCGCCAATCCCCTCCACCATCCCGCGCGTCCGCCCGCATCGCGGTGAATCTGTCGGATCGCGAATACGTCCATGATGCGCTCAGGTCCGTGGCGACGATCCGGCCGACATCCCCCCGCCCCGGTCCCGCCGCCACGGCGCACGCCAGGTCAATGGCCATCGGCAATACGGCCCCCCCCGCGTAGTCGATGTGCTCCCCGATGAGATTCACCCGTCCCGGCGCGAGCGCAACGCACGTGGGCTTGACGCCGAAGTTTGATTGGTACGCGTGCACAGCGCGTTCGAGGGCGTGGGGCTGTGGCATGAGGCCCGTCATGCCGAAACCGACCCCGCCAGCGCGGCGTAGAGCGCCAACCCCCCCCGCACCGCGAGCGCGAACGCCGCGTGGCTCATCGCCAGGATGAACAGCCGTGGACGTGCGAGACGGAAGAGCCACGCCAGCAGTACGGCGTAGACAGCCATCGCAAGCAGCGGGAACACAAATCCATTCACCCATCCCAGCATGGCCAGACGAAGGCCGACGAGAAACTGAAACGCCGCCGACACCAGCAGCATTCTCGCGCCTGCCAGCACCCACCGCCCGGCGGTCATGCCCTGCAAGTGCGCCGTCGCCGCGATCGCCCCCAACCCCGCCCCGACGTACAGCACGATGACAAGCCCGGTGTACAGCGCCGCGGCCAGGGGCGACCCCTCGGCCCGCACGGCACCGACCACCATCGCCGCCACCGCCACCAGCCCGCCGACCCCGCCCACGATCTCCGGCTCGCCCCGCCCCAGCGTCACGATCTCCTCGCGAGGCCTGGGAGGCTCGTCACCCACCGCAGGTTGATCCGCCCCGCGCTCGCTCCCCGGCCGAAGTGCCCGCTCGACCTCCGGGTCGCGTTCGAAGTCCGCGTCCTCATCGAAATCATCGAGCAGGCCTTCCTTCCCCGGTACGGTCGGTGGCGGCGCCGGCGGCCTGGGCGGGGGCGCGTCCAGCTCGTACGGCTCCACCGGCGCACGCTCCGCGGGATCGGGTTTGTTCGTGTGCTCGGTCATGGCGTGTTCCCGGACAACCAAGCGTAGTGTGTGTGCTCGCGACACCGGGTGCATGCGGCCATCACGCGCCACCACGTCCCTACGCTTGCCTCCAACCCTCGGAGCCGCCCATGCCCTTCGACCCCGACGCCGCCGCACAACCAGGGACCGGAATCTTCGGCCTGCCCTTCTCCCGCAAGGAATCCCGCATTGTGCTCGTCCCCGTGCCCTTCGACGCGACCACCTCGTACCGCCCCGGCACCGCGGACGGCCCACGGGCGATCTTCGACGCCTCGGCCCAGGTCGACCTCTTCGACCGCCGCTTCGGTCGCATCTACGAACGCGGCATCTTCATGGAGAAGGAATCCGCCAAGATCCGCGCCCTGAGCCGTGAAGCCCGCCGCCACGCCGCCCGAGTCATCGACGCGGGCGGCCTGCCCGCGCGCGGCAAGGTTCCCGCCGCCCTCGCCAAGGCCGTCAAAGCGGTCAACGCCGCGGGCGTCAAGGTCTCTCAGTTCACCTACGCGGCGGCGGCGTCCATCCTCGCCGAGGGGAAAGTCCCCGGGCTGATCGGGGGCGAACATTCCACCCCCTTCGGGTTCATCGAGGCGGTCGCGGACCATCACGAAGAAATCGGCATCCTCCACCTCGATGCACACCTCGACCTGCGCGTGGCGTTCGAGGGCTTCACCTGGTCGCACGCGTCGATCATGCACAACGTGCTGACCCGCGTCGAAGGCGTGCGCAAACTCGTCTCCGTGGGCATCCGCGACTTCGGCGAGCGTGAGATGCAGTTCGCCGACGAGCAGGGAGCGCGCGTCAGGGTGTTCTACGACGCGGACCTGACCGAGCGGCGACTCAACGGCGGGGCCTGGAGCACGATGTGCTCCGAGATCATCGCGGAGTTGCCCGAGCGCGTCTACGTCTCCTTCGACATCGACGCCCTCGACCCCTCCCTCTGCCCGCACACGGGAACGCCCGTGCCGGGGGGGCTGTCCTACCCCCAGGCCGTGATGCTCCTGGAGGCGCTCAAGGCCTCGGGCAAGACGGTGGTCGGGTTCGATCTGGTCGAGGTCGCCCCGGGCCGCAAGGGCGAGCCGGAGTGGGACGCCAACGTGGGCGCCCGCCTGCTCTATCTGCTGTGCGGGCTGGCCTGAGGGTTAGGCGTACAAGGCCCGGGCCAGCGCCTTCACCACCGTGATGATCGTCTCCGCCGCGAACGAGAACAGCACGCTCCCCGCACGAAGGAAGAGGATCACAAAGAGGATCATCCCCACCACCGCCGCCGCCTCCGTTTGCCAGAGCCGGGCATACCTCGGCTGAAGATCGGCCACGATGCGGTACCCGTCCATCGGCGGGATGGGAATCAGGTTGAACACGCCCAGCACCAGGTTCAGCACCGCCCCCCACCAGAAGAAGTGCGTCACGTGCCCGTGGATCGGGTCGGTCACGCCCAGGCGCGGGTTCAGCCACAGCGTCAGCGCCAGGGTGCACACGATCGTGAGCGTGAAGTTCATCGCCGGCCCGGCGAAGGCCACGAAGGTGTCGCTGTACCGCCGCTGGAAGTTCGACGGCGTCACCGGCATGGCCCCGAAGGGCAGCCCGATGATGAGAAACATGAACGCGCCCATCCGCCCGATGTGCACCAGCGGGTTCCAGGTCATGTGCCCGCTCAGCACCGGCGTGCGGTCGCCCTCGCGGATGGCCGCCCACCCATGCCCGAGTTCGTGCAGGGTCACGCTGAACAAGGCCCAGAAGACCCAGGTGAACAAGGCCGCCGGGCCTTTCTCCCACTCGCGTGTCAACCACCACATCTCCATGGGCGGAGCGTACCCGCGCGCGGGTGTGAATCAATCGGGCCTTCCCGGATCCTCGCGAGCCGCGGCCACGCGCATAAAAACGCCCCGTGCCGAAGCCCGGGGCGTTCGCGTGATCATGTCGATTCATTCAGGCCGCGGCCTTGGCGGGTGTGGCCTTGCTGCTCTTCTTCGCCAGGTCGCAGACCTTGTCGAAGAGTTTCGGGTCTTCGATGGCGATCTGGCTGAGCATCTTGCGGTTCAGCAGCACCCCGGCGTGCTTCAGCCCGTTGATGAACAGGCTGTAGCGCGTTCCCCGCATGTGGCAGGCGGCGGTCAGCCGCGTGACCCACAGACGGCGGTAATCACGCTTCACGCGGCGACGATCGCGGAAGCGGTAGACGCCCGCGCGGATCAGCGCGTTCTGCGCCTGGTACTTGTGCTTGCTCTTGACCCCGTAATACCCGCGCGCCTTGCGGAGCACGCGTTTGCGGGACTGGGCGCGGGCGGCGCCTTTGCGGACACGTGGCATGGTCAGACTCCTTCAACACGCCCGAGGCGGGGCCGGGATACCTCATCCCGTCTTGGCCCGTCGAGCAGGGTTCAAGACCCGTACAGGGTCTACTTCTTCGCGGCGGTTGTCGCGGCCTTGGCGGCTTCGCGTGCGGCGCGACGCTCGGCGGGCGACGGACTGCGACGGATCGCCGACTTGGGCTGCGTACGCCCGCGGAAGCGGCGGAACATCAACTTCTCCAGCCGCTTGGTCTCCGGCGTGGACATGTACGGGTCCTTCCGCGCCTGCCGCAGACGCTTCCCGCCCTTGCCCGACCGCAGGTGCTTGTGCCCGGCCATGCGATGGCGGACCTTGCCCGTCTTCGAGAATCGGACCCGCTTCAGCAGGCCCTTGTGGCTCTTGTTCTTCGACATGCGCGAACTCCGACATCCCACCGGAAAACTCGTGCACCGGCGGGGTCGAGATGATAGGCGGGGAACAACGGGCAATCCACGGCGGCGCGTTACGGACCGAGGAACGAATCGTGATCCGAGACCGGCGTGGTCTGGAAAAACCGGATGGAACGGACCTCGAGGCCCATCAGCCGCAGCCGCGCGTTGGCCTGGTCGACCACCTGCTGCTGCTCGTCGGTCAACCAGATGTTGTCCCCGTCGACGACAGGGGTCGATGCCCAGTGCCCCGAGCCGTCCGTGCGGAGCACCCATTGCCCGCACCCGCCGTGGTTCGCCGAGTTCTGAAGGGGCACCCAGTCACGCTGGGCGAGCGCGTTGCGAATGGCGGGAGAGCCGTCGGCGAGGATCACCGTGGCGTTGCCCCGGCCCCACGACGGCCGCCGTTCCGCGAACATGTTCTGGTATGAGTATGAAACCTCGGAGATGCACGACCAATCGTCGTCGGTAGGCTGGCATGGCCCGCCGCGGGCGGTGGGGTTGCCCGGACAGGCCAGGGTCTTCAGCGAGGTGTAGTTCAGTTTCGGCAGTCGGAACAGGTTCGCCGAGTTCGAAAGGCCCGCCCCGCCGCCCACGTTCCACCAGGAGCCCCCCGAAAAGCCCGCCGTGGCCACGGGCAGTTGGTCGCGGTAATCGCTGGAATACAGCCCGAAGGCCGAGGCCAGCGACGCGAAGTTCATCCCGCACTCCGACCGCTGAGCGTGCGTCCGCCACGTGGACAAAACGGGCCACAGCACGGACACGGAAATGAGAAGCACGGCGGCGACGGACACCAGGTCGGTCAGACGGAACCCGCCCAGCACGGCCTTGACGCTCTGCTGAGGGATGCGAGTACGGACAGGCACGCGGGCCAGCGTTCGCTCGATCAGCACCGCCGAGTGGGGCGCCGGCTCACCGGCGGCCGCCAAACGGCCCACCGCCTCGACCCGGGCGGCTCGATCTCGCAACACCGACGGCACGCGGTCGAGCCGCTGTTCGGCCGCGAAGTAGGCGTCCATGGCCTCGACGTCTTCCGGGCTGAGTTCCGGTTCGTCGGCGTAGCCGGCCGGCGCAAGTCGGAGAATGCGCGCGAGCGTCACGTCCACCAGCGCGGCGTCGTCGCCCGCGTCGAGGGTCGGCGTGCCGAGCAGGTTGAACAAGTCCCGCGCTCGGTTCGCGCGGGCCCGATGGGTTTCGGGCACCGCCGCGGGGTTCATGCCGGCGTCAATGAGTGCGTCGATGGCCGCGGCGTCCGCGGCGGTCAGGGAGTGACGGGGGGACTCGACAGGGTTGGTCGCGTCGTCGGGCATGGTTCAGGAAGGCTCTCCGGCGTTGAGGGCGTGCCACTTCTTGGCGAAGGCGGCAACGGCCGCGTGCAGGCGGGACTTGACGGTGCCCAGCGGGATGTCGAGTTCGTCGTGCATCTGGGCGTAACTCAGTCGTTGGAAGTAGGCGAGCAGCAGAATCTCACGCAGCATCGGGGGCAGTTGGTCGAGCACCTTCTGCACCTTGGCGCTGGTCTCCCGGGAATCGAGCCGAGCATCAGGGCCCGGAAGATCAATCTCCAGGAGGTCCACAAACGACCCGGCCGGCTCGTCATTCCCTCCACCGTCCACCGGGGCCGACAGTTCCAGCATCCGCCGGCGCCCTTTCCTACGGAGGTAGTCCCGCGCCTTGTTCGCGGCAATCGTAAAAAGCCACGGACGAAATCGACGGGTCGGATCAAAGGTGTCCGCGGACAGGTGAATCTGGAGAAACGTTTCCTGAAAAACGTCCTCGGCCCCGGGCACGTCGCCCGTCAGCCGGATGAGAAACCGGAGAAGGTCGGGCTGATGCCGTTCGATAAGCGTTCGGAGTGACGCGCGATCGCCTTGGCGATACTGCTCGAACAGGACTTCATCGCTGGTTTGTTTCAAGGATGCTCTCGGACCTGCGGGAACGCCGTGGACGAAGCCGAATGTACGTCACCCGAATCAAACTGGATCGTCCCGACGGTTCGGGTCATCTCGACCCCCCGCTCAGGCCCAAACCGGCGGCGGCCTTCCTCGCGGAGGGCGGGGGCTACCTCTCGGAGGTATCGGTCAAATGCCGGACGGTCCGGGAACTCATAGTGAATGATCACCCGGGGTGACATCGCCGGCTCATCCAGCGTCACAATGGTCGCTCGGATCGCCCCGCCCCTGCGGACGGCCTGGACGTGCCCTTGGGTCAGCC
Source organism: Phycisphaerae bacterium (assembly GCA_022180725.1). Lineage (GTDB taxonomy): Bacteria > Planctomycetota > Phycisphaerae > Phycisphaerales > UBA1924 > RI-211. The sequence continues at coordinate 239,015 of BQMO01000014.1, read as the reverse complement.
ACGCCACGAACTCCCGCTGCATGGCCTGCTCGGGCAGGGTGACGCTCACGGAATAAAGAACCCCTGTCATAGTCAGAAGGTTACCGAACTCCCGGTCGGCGTGCCCCGAACCTGCCTCAGGTCAAAATCCAAGGTAGGATCGTGGCAATACCCCCAGTCGGCGTTCGTTTGGCTTGGGGACAAGGAGCCGTCCGACGTGAACGGGGAACCCAACTCGCCGGAAACGATGACGGCGTCGGCCCCCTTGCTCGCGGCGGCGGCGGCGGGCGACGAGCGCGCGTGGCGCGCCCTCGTCGATTTGTACGGACGGCGCGTCTTCGCCATGGCTCGGAGCCGTTGCAAGGACAGCACCGTCGCGGAGGACATCACCCAGTCGGTCTTTGCCACGGTGGCAGAGAAGATCGGGTCCGGCGGGTATGCCGAGCAGGGGAAGTTCGAGTCATGGCTCTTTCGCGTTGTGATGAATCGGGTTCGGGACCATGTGCGGCGGTTGCGCCGCCGGCCCGATGCGCCCGACGCGGGGGCGATCGAACGGCACGTCTCTCCCGAGGCAACGCCGACCGACTCGCTGATGGTCGATCGGCTTCGCTGGGCAATGGACCAGTTGTCGGAGGCTGACCGGGAGGTTGTCGAAATGCGGCATCACGGCGGGATGAGTTTCAAGGCCATGGCGGACGTGCTCGATGAGCCGGTGGGCACGCTGCTGGCCCGCCACCATCGCGCGTTGCGGAAGTTGAAGGAACTGCTGGAAACCGGCCCGGTCACGACGGGGGAGGTGCATTGATGAACACCAACAACCATCTCGATCCCGACGCGTTGGAACTCGCGCACGGGCTGGACGGGCTGGCGCAGGCCGAGCGATCGGCCGCCGACCCCGGGCTGGAGGCCCGCATTGCGAACACCACGCACGGGCGCCTGATCGCCGCACGGGCACACGCGGCGGGCCTGTCGCTCGCCGGCACAACCGCCGCGCCGACGCGTCGATTTGTCCCTGCTTTCCGCCTCGCGGCGGGACTGGGGCTGGCCGCCGCGGTCACACTGGTCATGCTCAACCGCGGCGGGCCGACGCCGATGCCCCGCCCGAGCGAGGCCGCCTGGGCCGCCGTCACCGACGCCGAATGGTCGCTGGTCTTCACCGAGACCGGCACAGGCGCCCTGCTCACCGACGCGGATCGGATCGGCGAGGCCATGCGGACGTGGTCGGTGGACGATGATTCGTTCGAGGGGGGTGCCCTGTGATTCGACCTTATTGCGGAACCATGGCGGCCTTGCTGCTTCTGGCGTCGGGCACGGCAACGGCCCAGCCCCCACAGGGCGAGCGCCCCGCACAGGCCGACCGACCGCGTGAAGGGGTTCTTGATCCGGAAAACCTCCTCGCAAGGCTGGAGCGACGCCTCGCGGATTCGAAGAAGGCCCAGGAACAGTTGCAGACGGCGATCGAACGTCTGCGAGGCGGCGCCTCGCCCGCGGAGGCGTTGCGCGACCTGGACCTGATCGCACGCGGCCCGTGGGGTGAGCGGGGAGAAGGCTTTGGCGGACGACGGTTTGACGGCGAGATGGACCCGCCGGGCGGGCCAATGCGCGAGGGACCGGGCCTGGGCGAGCCGCCGAGCGGGCCGCGCGATGGGATGCGGCCTGGGGAAGGCCGGGGCGAGCGTCGCGGTGAAGGACGCGGCATGGGCCAGCCCATGACCGACGAGGCCCGCGAATGGGCGACCACCTTCCTGCGCGAGAACCTTCCCACGCTCTCGGCGCGGATGGACGCGATGCGGCAGACCGATCCGGCGATGGCCGACGCCATGCTCGGGCGGCTACTGCCCAAACTCCGCGACGCCGCCCGCGTGAAGGAACAGGACCCCGACCTCGCGAAACTCCGGCTGGACGAACTCCGCACGGGCATCAACGTGCTCGAAAGCATCAGGGTGCTGCGCCAGGCCCGCGAAGCGACCGCCGACGACCCCAAGCGCGAGGCGGGCATTCGCGACGCGACCGCGGCGCTGCGGTCGGTCCTTGCCGAGCAGCACGACGTGCGGATGCGACTTCAATCCCACGAGATCCAGACACTCACGAAGCGGCTGGAAGACCTTCGGGCGGAACTCGAGCGCAAGCGGTCGAACCGCGAGGCCGGCATCGACGACATGCTCCGGCGAATCATCGAGTTTCGAGAGCCATCGTCGGATGGCGGCGAACCGCCGCGGGGCGACAAGCCCGGCCCGCGCCGCAAGCCCGAGTAGCCCACGCCCGGATCAGGACACGATCGAACCCGGCGGAATGTCGCTGAGCGTGGTCAACACGATGACCCGGCGTTCGCTGTCGGGCTGGCCCTTGGGCGCGTCGCTGGCGGCCAACAGCATCCCGTTGGAAGCTTCGCCCCGAATCTGACGCGGCTGCAGGTTCGCCACGATGATGATCCGCTGCCCGACGAGCTGCTCGGGCGTGTAGTGCTGGCGGATGCCCGCGCAGATCTGCCGGGGTACGCCCGAGCCGTCGTCGACCTGCAGTTTCCAGAGACGATCCGCGCTGGGGTGCGGCTCGCAGGTGAGCACTTTCGCCACGCGGAGATCGACCTTGGCGAACTCGTCGAACGTGATCGTGGGCTTGGACTGCACCCCGGTCGGGGCTGGCGTGGCGGTGGTGGGTGCGGTGGGTGCGGGTGGTGGTGTGGTCATGGGGTCCTCGGGCCGCTCGTGGCGGTGATCCTGCGGCGAGTTTAGGCGGACGTAGGCGCCTTATGAACCAGAGACCCCGGCAGGGATGGGCGTCTTGGGCGGGTTCGGGTCGGGCTTGGCCGGGGGCGTCGCGGGTTCTTCCGGGTTCGAGCAGTCAGGAGTACGGCACCATCGCCCGTTCCGCCAATAAAACGCCTTGGGATCGACCCCGAAGACCTTCGCCACGCCTGAGGGGTCGGGGTCCTGGAGCGGGGCGCCGTCGTCGAGGACGATCTGAGCCGCCCACGACCGCTGCGACCCGCGGAGTAGCCACGATTCAACCCGGAGTTGCGCGAGAAGTTCGTCGGCGGAGAGTTTCGGCCCGGGGTTGCCGAGGCAGTGGAAGCAGACGCGGCCGTCGGGCGTGTCAGGACGAGCACGCTTCGAGAGACGTTGATTGCCACACTCCGGGCATGGCCATCGCTCGGCCTCTCGAAGAACTGCCGAGGCGGTGCCCGCCCCGAGCCGCGACAGGAGCGCGTCGTACCGCAGCAAGGCGGCTCGACCCCCCGGCCTGGCGAGTTGCTGCCGCGCTCGGACACCATCTCCCGAACGGACAAGCCCGAGGGTCGTGGCGACCTGATAGCCCTCGGCATCGTCCGTTTCGGGCGGGGCCGGCTGCGCCCATTCGACCGCAGCGTGCGCGGGATCGAAGGCCTCCGCCAACGCACCGAGCCAGCGCCGATCGGTGTCGCTCCGGGTAAGGTCGGCCAGCGCGATGCACGCCGACGCCGCGAGGCGTCCGCCCCGGGGCCTGATCCGATCGAGTTCCATGGTCAATACGAAGAGCGTTCCGGCCAACACTCGCCGCTCGGTGGTCAGCCGCCCATCGGCGATCTCCTCGCCGAGAAGGAAATAGGCCTCGGGGTTTTCCGGCGATAAGGCCCCGAGCGCGGCCTGGTGAGTCTGCACGAGCGATTCGGGCTCACCCGCGTTCTCGGGAAGCGTCTGCGACCCGGCGTGAAGGGCGAAGAGGACCATCGCGACGATGGAGGCGGCACGGTTCATGACGGCATTTCTCCCGCGCGAAGCCGCCAGAGCACGAGCATCGCGCGCTCCGCCGCGTGAACTTGTTCGTAGACGTGGCGGGCGCTCCGACGGGAATCATCCAAGGCCCGGAGGCAGGCCACGATCTCGCGAGACGCCCCGGGCTTCTCGGCCCCGACGATGTACGCGAGCAACTCGACGACGCCGAGCTGCTCGACCGCGAACTCCTGCACGCGGCCCGTCGCGATCCGCCCGCGTGCCACGCGGCGTGTGTCCAACTCCCCCAGCGCCGTGTGCATCGGCGAGGTGACGAGCAATCCCTCGGCCTCCAACCGCAGCCGTTCGCGATACGCCGCCGCCGAGACCTCGGCAGGGGGGGCCGAGCCATCACCCCGGGTGCGACTCTGCCCCGGTCGCAGAAGCCGTCCGCGGTACGACTCGGCCAGGTCCGCGCTGGCCGCGTCCATGAACCCATACTCCGCCTGGTCCGCGAGCACGTCGAGAAGCCGCGCCACCAACGCCCGTCGCACCGCCACGCGCCAGCCCGGATCTCGCGGCACGGGGATCGGCTGGCCTGTGACCAGCCGGATCAGTTCCGTGTTCTCCCGCGTCGCCGGCATCGTCGGCCCGAGTTCGAGCAGCGCGTTGACGATCGCCGGTTGCGTTGAAAACTTCTGGACGAGAGCCCTCGCATCCTGCCGAACCTGCACGGGCGCCCCGCGGACGGCCTCGGACGCGAGAATGTCCGCCTCGATCGGTGTCAGCACCTGCCCGACCTGCGCGAGAATCTCCCGACGCGGTGGAATCGCCTGGCCCGCGGCGAGGTACCGAACGGCCCAGGTGCTTGTCGTTGGCCCGGCCTCGGTCAGCCCCAGCGCCGGGCGATTGCCGATCGACGAGTTGGGTCCGGGCGGCGTCAACGCCCCGAGGTCCAGAACATCCTGCACGCCCGCGGTTTCACCCGCCCAGAGCATCGCCGCCGCCTCGTTCAGCCGGGCCAACGTCACCGCCTCCGCCAGATGGGTCGCGGGGGCGAGGGCGGGGTCGCCTTCGGTGGCCCGCACGGACTCCACCCGTTCGAGCCAGCGCTCGAGCAACTCCGACCGAGAAGCGGTGCGCGACATCGCCCACACCGCGGCGTAGCGGTCTCGCAACTCCGTACGGGCCGCGTCGCCGCCCGCCAGCGTCAAGACCATCGTGTAATCGACCCCCTCGGCCGCGGTCTTCGTCGCCAGCGTCGACGTCACCGCGTGGAGATCGATGGACGAGATGGACGCCATCGAGAACCACCGCAGCAGCGCGCGACGTGACTCATCGCCCGCGCGCCAGCGCAGCGCCGCGGTCAACTGCGCCACCGCGTCGAAGACGGGTCGGCTCGCGATCGGCTCGGGCGCCTCTAACAGCAGCCTCTCCAACGCCTGGACAACCAGCGCCTCACGCAGCCGACCTTCGGATGAATCGACGGCGTCGATCGTCGCGATCCAGGCCTCCCAACCGGCGGCGGCCCGTTTCGCGTCCGCGTCCTCGTACGGCGTCGGCGGGAGAAGCAATCGCGGCGGCATCGCCGCCAGCACCGACGTCACGCCGGACTGAAAACTGGCATCCTGCGGCCCGCCCAGGTCGCCGAACGCGCCGGCAAATCGGTCCCGGACTCGTTCCCGAACCAGCGACGGCAGATCCCGCTCCCGCAGAAGTCGCGTCAAGACCCCGCAGGACCACGCCGCGGGTCCGATCTCGTCCGGCTTGAGCGGCTCGCGACGGTTCATCACACGGCTGCCCGTGGCGATCAGGTCAACCGCCCGGACGCCGCGGGCCGCGTCATTCGACGCCGCGTACAGAAACTCGAGTACGGCGCTCTGCCCGGCGATCATGGCCTCGGTCCCCGCCCGGGGCCATTCACGGCTCATCGATACAAACGCCGACTCAAACTGTGCAAACGCCGCCTCGGGATCGATCTCGACCCCGCGCGAGGCGACGGACACGGCCCGTATCAGATCGGTGAAATCCCCCACGCGTCCGGGCGAGGCGGGGTCGATGACGCGAGGCCTTGTGCCGGAGACACTCGTGGGGGGGGCCGGGAACAACTCGCGCGGGCCGTCACGCGCAACATCGCCCCCCGCGGGCGTTTGCGGTACGGTCGCCGGCGAAGGCGTCACGGCGGGCCGGAGCAGCACCGCGAGGCCCCATGCGAGCACCCCGATGCCCACGACACCGAGGCCGATCAGCAGCAACATCGGCCTGAGCAGCCCTGCAACAGGATCGCGCTGCTCGGGCAACGTGATGGCGTCCGGAACAGGCGTTCCCGGTATCCCAGGCGAGGAGATACGCCCCGCCGCGGGGACCGATCCGTGGCTGAGCAGCGCGAGATGCCGCACCAACGCCTCACCTTCGACGCCTTGCGCCTTGGCGAGCATCGAAAGCCGTCGCATCGATTCGCGGTTCCACCCGCCGGTCGCCGCCAGGACCCGCGCGATGCTCGCCTCGAAGGCGGGCGTGGAACTCGCCGTCGTGGCGTCCGGGGTCGTGTCGGTTTCGAGCAGTCGTGCCGCGGCCGCATGCAGCGCCAGACGAACCTCGTCGGCCTCCAGTGTGTTTGATTCAGGATGGTCGGCCAGACGTTGCACCCGGGCGCGCAGGGCGGCAATGACGGCCTCATCCGAGATCGGCCCCACCCCCAACCCGAGCAGCGAGCGCGGATCGTCCGACATCACGCCATCACCGAGTAGCCGCCGGATCGATTCAAAGCCGGAAGTGGTCATGAGCCACCCCCGCTCTTCACTGGCGGCGCGACGCCCTTGAGCACCAGGTCGAGCTCGGCGAACCGTGACCGCCACGGCTCAGGGCCAAGGTCCGGGTACATCGCTTTGAACTGCGTGAACACGTCGAGGGCCTGCGGCGCCCCGGCGGCGATGAGCAGCCGCAGCGAGTGATACCGCGCCTCGAACCAGGCGTCGCTCCCCGCGGGAAGGGCCAGGAGCAACTCCTGCCACGCCGCCAGCGCCTCGGTCGGCTTGCTCGTCGTTTCCTGAAACTCCGCGAGCCGCCGGAGACTTGCCGCGGTGCGATGCCCCGAAGCCAGCTGGGCCGTATCAAGCCGGAGCGCCAGGTCGCGGTGCATGGCCGACCCGTCGTCGCGGAACACGGCGGCGGCGGCCTCCGCGATCGCGTCGCGCAGCGCCACGACCGTCGGTTCACCCGCCGCAGCGCCGCCCGCCTCGAGTTCCTCGAGCACACGCAGCCCATACGCCGACACGTCGCGCGCATGGCGTACCTCGGCGGCGGCCCTCCAGAGCGAAAGCGCCCGGCGGTACATCAGCCGGTCCGCGGTCCGGGCGTAGGGACCCGACGCGCCACGGAGAACATCCAGGCATCGTCGAGCCTGGGCATCATCCCCACGCGCGAGCGCCATCTGGAGCCGGCGAAACTCGATCTCGGCGTCGAGCTCGCGCAGGTCCAGGGCGTGTTCGCGCTCGACCGCCGCGAGCGCCGCGAGCGCCGCCTCCACCCGCGAGACATCCGGCGTTGTCGTGCTCAGCAGCGCGTCGGCGAGCTGCCGCACGCGGAGGACCACGGCCAGCGCGGCCTCTCGGGCCGGCTCGTCGCGCCCGCCGAGCGCCCGCGCCTGCTCCAGACGAAGCACCTGCTCGGCCACCTCGGCGAATCGCAACGCGGCAAAGTCGCGATCGGACGGGCCGGCACGCTTGTACAGGGCGTACAGCATGCGCGCCGCCTGCCGCCGCGCCGACTCGTACAGCGGTGAGTCCGCCGGGAGCGCGAGCAGCACCTCCACCGCCTTGGCATCGGAGAGTTTGTCGGCGCGGGCCTGGCGCAGGAGAAGCCGGGCGGCATTCTCCGTCCCCGGATACTGCTGCAGGTACAGGGTCGCGAGCCGATCGCGTGGCTCGATCTGCGACGCGCGGCCCGCCTCCACCGATCGATCCAGCGCCACGATCGCGTACCACAGGGCGTCGCGGCGAACGACCGCATCGCCCGTGGACTCGGCCACCCGCTGCAATACGGCGGCCGCCGCCACGAAATCGCCCGCGTAGTACAACGACAGCCCGTGCCGCACCCCGGCCTTGGCCGATTCCATGACGAAGCGCGACACGTCGTCGCTCGTCGCGGCGGCGGCGAACAGTTGCGCAGCCTCCCGATACTGATTCGTGACCGCGGCGTCGGTCGCGGGCTCGTCGGGGAGGCCCGCCGCCCGGTGCGCGTCGCGTGCCTTCTCGTACGCCTGCAACCCCCGCACGTAGGTGACGATGAAGCCCTTCTCGCCGATCGGCGCCGTGCCGTACTCGCGCACAAGGTCGAGGACGTGGGAGACTTCGCCCGCTTCCACCAGGTCGCCCAGCGCCGTCTGGGCCAGACGTTCCGCGACTGTCCGCAGCCCCGCACGCATGTTCGTGTCGCGTGCGGCGTCGAGCGCGTACACCGCGACGAGACGCGCCTCGGCGATGGACAGCCGCGCGACCGGCTCACCCGGAAGAGGTTGCCGACGCCGCTTGACCCGCATCTCAATATCAGCCCATTGACTCGCCGCCGCGGACACCACGAGCCGACGCGAAAAGACCTGCGCCGCCACCGGCTCCGGGACCCCCTCCGCCTGCTCCACGGCATCGAGCCATCGCTCGGCCTCGACGTGGTTCCCCAGCATGGAGGCGCACAAGGCGCACCCGAGCGCTGCGCGCGCGACGTGCTCGTAGCGAAGCAGGTCGCGCGGCAGTCGTTCCAGACTGGCCGGCTTGCCCGGGACGGCGTTGAGAATGGCCCCGAAGTCCTCCATCGCCTTCCCGGCACGGCGCGGCGTAGCCGTCGTCAGCGCGGTGTAGTACCCCGCCCAGCCCGCGTAGTAGCGCGCCAGCGAGCGCAGCCGCCGGGCTTCGCCCAACTGCTCCCGGATGACATCCACCTCGGCGTCGCGGGCCCCCGGCTCGCGCTTCTCGAGCATCTCCACACGCCGGTGCAACTTCAGCGCCAGGTCCTCAAAGATCGGCGTCACCTGCGCAAGCACCCGCTGCGCCTCGGCCCGCTCGTCGGGCCGCGCCATGTGCAGCCGGCTTCGCTCCACGATTTCCTCAACCAGCACGTACGTCGCCTTGGCCAGGTCGATCCGCAGTTCGAACGACTCGGCCTCGGGCACCGTGCGGAGAAGGTCGCGGCTCTGCGCTTCGAGTTCCTGGCGTGCGGCGGGGGCCGTAGCGGTCGAAAGCATGCGCACGTACAGCCGGCCCAGCGCCTCCGCGGCCGCGACTTTCTCCTCGGGCGAGCCTTCGCTCAATCGCCGCCGAAGGTGCGCCGCCAGCGGGCCGGTCAGACCTCGCTCCGCGAGGTACATCTCCAACGCTCCATCACCCACGGGGGAGGCTTCCTGCGCGGGCGCACGGGTCCAGGCCGCCGCGCTCACGATGATCGCCGCCAGCATGACGTGTCGGATTGGTCTATCGCGCGGGGACATAACTGATTTTCGAGAATCCGGCCTGCTTTCCCGAGGCGAGCGCGCTCGCCGCCGCCTCGACCGAGACATCGCCCTGGACCTTCACCACCAGGCCCGCCGCCTTCGGCAGCCCGTTCAGCAACGCATCCAGCGACGCGCGGGACTCCATCACCCGGTCCCCCATGCGGTACCGTGCCCGCCCCCCCACCGACTCCACCCACAAGACCTGGGGAAGAAGCCCGCTGGAGGTCCCCTGCCCCGGCCCCTCGGTCCTCAAGGCCGACGGCAAGTGCTGCTCTTCGGGCGTCAGGTCGGCCACGAAGACAAAGTACAGCAACAGGAACAGAATGACATCGATGAACGCCACCAGCGGCAGACGAGGGATCGCCGTCGGACCGCGGGCCACGGTTCGCCGTGCAAAGTTCATAGCCCTCCTTCGGGCGCGGTGGCCAACTTCCACGTCCGCACGCCGGCCCGGGTGAGGTCGCCGGCGAGCGCATTGAGGTGCGCGGCGGCGCACCGGCGATCCGCACGCACGATGACATCGAGGTGTTCAGGCCCCCCGGCCTGCCGGAGGTCGCGCGCCAGCGTCTGCACAAGCCAGTCCGAATCGACCGCCTTCCCCATGATCACCGTGCGGCCCTCGCGGGTCAGGTCGACCACGACCGCCCGGGTCGCCAGCCCGGATTTGGCGCTCTGTCCGGGCTCCTGCGGAAGGTCCATCGGCGTGTTGAGCGTCCGCGTGAACTGCGTCGTAAACGCGAAGAACAACACCAGCAGCATCACCACGTCGATCATCGCGGTGAGATCAAAGCCGGCCTCCTCGGCGTGCTCGGGGTGCGAAAACCTCATGGGGCCGTGGCTCCCGGCGGCGCGGGGGCTACTGCCCGTGCGGCCGATGGTTGGGGTGGCCGTGTCGCCGGCTTGGGCGAGGGCTTGTCGCCCGATCGGTGCTCGAGCGGGAGCACCATGACTTCCGCGATCTCCCCCACCTCGGTGGCGAGGCGGTCGACGCGCCGCTTGAAATAGAAGTAGAACGCCGTGCACGGGATGGCGACCGCGAGGCCCTCCGCCGTGTTCACCAACGCCAGCGACATGAACCCCGCGAGCTGCTTCGACCGCGCGGCCCCCTCGAAGTCGGCCAGACTCCCGAACGCGCCGATCAGCCCGATGACCGTCCCGAGCAGACCCAGCATCGGCCCGAGCGCCGCGATCAGTTGCAGACCGTCATTGAGCCGATACTGCCGGTCGGCCTCGATCTGCCCGGACTCTTCGATCGCCGAGCGAAGTTCGAGGAAACCGAACGTGCTGCGGGAACACCGCGCCAGGGCCGTCCCAATGACGCGCGTCAGGAAACACTCGGCCGACGGGTCCGCGCAATATTTCCGCGCGCCGTCAACGTCATGGTCCTTCAGGTACCGCGACAGGGCCTCGACTACGTCACGAGGCGCCCACGCCTCGCGTCGTTGCTTGATGAAACTGAGGATCACCAGGGCGACCGCGGCCACGGACAGCCCGATCAGCACCCACCCGAGAAACCCGCCCGCGCGGATGTAATCAAGGAGCGATTTTCCCGCGGCCGGGGCGGTGTCAGGGGCGGCGTCCTGGACGAGCACGGCGGTCAGCAGCATCGCGACATGGTCGATCATCAACTCGGTCCTCCGGTGTGCGGTTCGTCGCTCTTCGGTGCGGTAGGTGGGACGGAGGATCGCCTCGGCCCCTGCATCAGTCGATTCCACCCGCGGATCGGGTGCGCGGGGAACTTCATCGTCAGTTCATTCCGCAGCGTCTGGGCGCCCTGGGTGTCCCCGAGGTCATCCATCGCCACCGCGGCCTGCGCCAGGCACAGCGCCGTCAACCCCGGATTGAGCCGCTCATGCACGGCGGGAATGGCGAGCAACTCCGCCACCCCAAGCAGGCGCTGATCGCGGTCCGCCTCCACCAGCAACGACCGTCCGATCGCGGCGAGACACCAGCCCGCGAGCCACGCGGGCGTGTCCGATTGAATCCGGCCTTGCAACCGCCCCCTCGCCTCGCGCCGAACATCCGCTTCGCCGGTCCGGGCCGCCACGATGTCAAAGACGAGTTGAAGCCCCGGGTCCGAGCCGCGGGCCTCCGGCATCACGACTAACTCGCCGCACTCGAACGCCGCGCTCGCTTTGTACAGCGAAGCCAGCGCCGTCGCTCGTCCCGGCGCCGCGGGAATGGCCTCCCGCGCGAACGCCCGCACCGCCGGGATATCGACCCACATCGGCGGCGTCAGCGGACTCAGACCCCACGTCTCATCCCACACCAGCGCCGCGGGAAGCTGCCCGAGACGTGGTTCTCGCGCCGAAGTCGGCTCCTGCCATTGGTCCCGCCCCTCGCCGACCGCCCCCGCGTACGCCACCATCGCGACGACCGCCTGCGCGTGGGCGCCCCGGTTCAGCCGGCACTCCAACAGGGTCAAGGCGAACGCCGCGGCGGTCGGGCCGGTGCGACCCATGTAGATCAGGCTCAGGTCATCCAGGAGCGGTTCGGCCCCGGCGTAGTCGCCCTTCTCCACCCGCACACGCGCGCGCCACAACTGCTCACCTCGCGCGAGCAGTTCACGTGGGGCGGCGGTGTCGGGCGAAACGCGGCGCACACGATCCCACCCGATCACCCGCGGTTCGCCGCGAAGGGTGAGCACCACCGCGTCCTCATCGGCCTTGGCCAGTTCGCCAACGAGCGCGGGATCGTTCCCGCGTAGTTCAAGGTGTATCGGCTGGCCCCAGGCCGCAGCCGTCATCGCCGTGAGTGTGCTCAGTATCCATCTCATCGGTCTGCACGCACGAACGTGTACGTTCCCTTGGTCGCCCGGGCGATTTTCTTCATCCGCGGCTCGCCGCCCTGGAATCCCAGACAGATGCAGTGCACGGGCGACTTGTACGTGCGATACATCGCGATGATGGCCTCCGCGTCGTCGTCAGAGAAATCGCCGTCGGTCATGAAATAGATGGCGTCCGGGCGGGGCCGATGGGCGAACACGATCGTGAACCCCGGCACGGGGAGGGTGTTGTCCTCGGGCACGAGCGCGTCGATCGCGGTCTTCATCTGTCGCTTGACGTTCGGCGACGCTTCCTGCCACCCGTTCACCGGGCCGATGATGCCCGAGTTCGTCGAGTACTTCACGATCATGAACTGCGAGGTTTCAAGCAGGCCCTCGACCGACTTGTGAAGCTCTCGGCGCAACGCGTTCATGCGGAACTCGTCCATCGACGCCGAAACGTCGACGATGTACGCAAACCGGTTCCCGATCGCCTCGACGCCAAAGAACGAGGCCCCGCCCCCGCCCCCGCCGCCCAGGCCCATGCCGGCCCCACCGGAGGAAATCTCCCCGGCCCCGCCGATGTCGCCCACGTCGCCCATCGCGCTCCCGCCCCCGTCGTCCTCCCCCATCCCGCCATCGGGCATCGGTACCATCGGCGTGTCCACGGAGACCATCGCGTCGGGCACGGCGGGCGTGGAGAGTTCGATCTCCGCGCCGGCGATCGCCGCCAGTTCCCCTTCCGACAGCACGGCCATTTCGATCATCCCGGCATCGGCGCCGCCCGCGCCGCCGCCTCCCCCACCACCGACCAGAATGTACCGGGCAATCTGCCAGCCGGCCACGTGCAGCAGCAGCGACAGCAGCAGGGCTACCACCGTCCCGCGAGCAATCCACGCGAGCAACAGGCGAAGGAGCGTCGGCGGCAGAACATCGTCCCGGTCATTGGCCGGTTGAGCGCCGGGAGTTGGCGGCCGGGGTTGGGTCGTGGCGGTGGTCATCCGTGCCTTCGCCAGGCGGGGGGGGTCGTACGCCGCCCGCGGAGTGTATCGGCCTGCCAACGAGTAAAGGGTTCGTTCACGGGGCTATTCTCCGCTCGGCGGCCGGCAGGCACGCCGCCGGGGGCTGCATCACGATGAAACGATCCTACCACCGTGTCCTTCTGAAGATCAGCGGGGAAGCATTCTGCAAACCGGGTGGGTTCGGGATCGAACCCTCCGAACTCGACCTCATCGCGAATGAAATCAAGGGCGCGCACGCCGTGGGGGCGCAACTCGCCGTCGTGGTGGGCGGGGGCAACATCATCCGCGGCGCCGAGTTGGCCTCGCAAGGCCACATCGCCCAGGCCACCGCCGACCACATGGGCATGCTGGGGACCGTGATCAACGCCCTCGCCCTCAAAGAAAAACTCGTCTCCATCGGGGTGGATTGCCGCACCATGAGCGCGATCGAAATCCGCGCGGTCGCCGAGTCGTTCATCCGCGGCCGGGCCATCCGTCACCTCGAAAAGGGCCGCGTGGTAATCCTCGCCGCGGGCACCGGCAACCCGTTCTTCACCACCGACACCTGCGCCGCCCTCCGGGCCACCGAACTCGATTGCGAAATACTCCTCAAGGCCACGAAGGTCGACGGGGTCTACTCGGCCGACCCGAAGAAGGACCCCTCCGCCATCAAGTTCGATCAACTCTCCTTCGCCGACGCCATGACCAAGAAACTGCGCGTCATGGACATGACCGCCCTGGCCATGTGCTCGGAGCGCAAGATCCCCGTCATCGTCTTCGACTTCAAGAAGCCGGGCAACATCGCCCGCGTCATGCGGGGGGAACGGATCGGCACGCTGCTTCATTCGTCGTGATGGCTCCAGTGGCGTCTCGCCCGTTCTACCGGTTCGGCCCCCGCCGGGTTGCTCTCCCCATATAGTCTGTCTTCCGCCTCGGCGGCGCCCCTCGCGCAAGTTCGCACGCGACGCCGTGGATTGGATGCGCCGGATGTTCGCTGGTGCCGTGAATCAGCCCGCCGGCGTCGTGGAGATTGCCCATGTCCGACCCTGACACCATCCTGCTCCAAACCGAAGAACACATGGAGAAGGCCGCCGAGTACCTCAAGGCCGAACTCCGCGGCGTCCGCACCGGGCGGGCCTCCCCCGCCCTGGTCGAGTTCCTCAAGGTCGAGTGCTACGGCAGCATGACCGACCTCAAGTCCATCGCCGCCATCTCCGTCCCCGAACCGACCCAACTTCTGATCAAGCCGTTCGACACCACCGTGCTGCCCGCGATCAAGACCGCGATCGAAAAGTCCGGGCTGGGCATCAACCCCATCAGCGAGGGCAAACAGATCCGCCTCATGATTCCCGCGATGAGCCAGGAACGCCGCGTCAAGGACTCGGCCCGGATCAAGAAAATGGGCGAAGAGGCCAAGGTGGTGATCCGCAACGCCCGCCGCGACGCCAACAAGCACGCCGACGCCCTCAAATCGCAGCCGGGCAAGCACTTCCCCGAGGATGAGATCGAAACACTGAAAACCGAGATTCAGAACCTCCTCAAGAAGTACGAGGACGAGGTCGACAAGCGCGTCGAGGAAAAGACCAAGGAGATCATGACGCTCTGAGGCCACGGGCCGTCAGACCGCGAGATCATCCTGCCGTGGTTGTCCGTTGGTTCGGACCGGCGACAGCAGCGCCAGCCCCATGGTCAGCGGGCCGCAACGCCCCGCGAACATCAGCACGATGACAATCACCTTTCCCGCGGGTGTCAGTTCCCCGGTGATCCCCATCGACAACCCCACCGTCCCGATCGCGCTCGCCGCCTCGAATACCAGCGGCAGAAACTCGTGCCGCTCGGTCACGCAGAGCGCCAGCACTCCGAGCGCCAGCCCGATGAGGTACAGCGACGCCGCGGCGACCGCGATGTGCAGCCTCGCCGGCGGGATCTCGTGCCCCATCCACACCGCACGGTCCCGCCCGCGGAGCACGCTCATCAGGTTCCCCAGCAGCGCCGACACGCTCGTGGTCTTGATGCCCCCGCCCGTGCCGCTGGGCGAGGCGCCGATCAGCATGGCGATCATGAGCACCACCAGCGCCCCGCGCGCCATCGGGCCGATGGGGATCGTGTTGAACCCCGCCGTTGTCGACGCCGTCATCGCCTGGAACATGCACGCCAGGAGCCGATCCCCCCACGGCAGGCCCCTCACGCTGGGTTCCATGAACAGCAACAGCACCGTGCCGATCACGAACACCGCGCCGGTCATGACGAGAATCACCTTGGACGTAAAGGTAATCAGCCGCTCCCTCAGTTTCACCGAATACCACACGTCCTGGGCCACGATGAACCCGATCGCCCCGAGGTACGACAGCACGCCGATCGTCACGTTCACGATCCAGTCCCCCGCAAAGGCCTCCAGGCTCGAGTTGTTGAGGCTGAATCCCGCCGTGGCAAACGCCGACACCGAGTGGAACACCGCCGACCACACCGGCCGCTCCGTCCCCAGCGCGTGAAACCGCCACCACAGCACCCCCGCGCCCACCGCCTCGCACACCAGCGTGTACGTCACCACCTGCACCACGAAGTGCTTCATCACGAAGTACCGCGGGAGCGCGAACGACGCGTGGAGCACCCCCAGCCGCTTCCGCGACAGCGGCTGCCCCCGCGCCACCAGCATCACCGACGTCAGCGTCATGAACCCGATGCCGCCGAGTTGGAACAGCACCAGGATCACCAGTTCGCCGAGCCAGGTGTACGAGTCCGACACGCTCGTGGTCGTCAGCCCCGTCGTCGAGATCGCGCTCACCACGTTGAACAGGTTGTCCAGCCACCCCGTCGCCGCCTGCTGCGACCACGACAGCATCAGCGCTCCCCAGCCGACCGCGGCGTACAGCACGAACCCCAGCACCAGCTGCTGCGCGGGCCGCAGCGACGCCAGCCAGCGCATCCCCTGCTTCATCTGAAGCGCGGCATGACGTGCGACCAGGCCCGCGCGTGAGCGCCCCCGCGGGCGTCGCCGTGTCCCCACATGCGGCCTCGTAGGCCCGCCTTCCGTCTGATCCGTTGCGATTTCTGACTTCCGCTCCGTCCGCGCCGAGTTCGGCTCCATGGTCGCACGCCACCAGGACGCTCGCGCCGACGCGGTCCTGCCCGCGCGCGTGGAGTCGCCCCGACCGCACGGACGGAAGCGCAAGCTCGCGGAGGGTCCGCGACGCAGGATCGCCGCCGTCGTGCTCTTTCACACGCCTCCGGGGTTAGCTGCCGGGCTAGGCCTTGAAAGTGGCCCGGGGCCGCTCCGCCCCTGCGCCCCGGCCACGCGGGTCGCGTGGCGTTGGGTCCCCCGTACCCGACCTTCAGGTCGGGATTCGGCTGCACGAACCCGTGATTGTTGGCCGTCCTGAATCGGCACGATCACGCACGTCAAATACCCCGTGGTATTACTTGGCTTCCACAAGCACCTCAAACCCGCCGCACGACATCCGTTTCATATCGAACGGCATCGCTTTCGGGTCCATGCACTTGGCCAGCCGAGGATCGCGCATCACCTTCCCGTTGACACGGTCCCGATCCGCCTTCGACTTGTACACGATGAACGAGAAAAACACCGTCTCCGTCTTCTTCAGCTTCGCCAGTTTCGGGAACGGAAAGCCGTACGGCAGGTTCAAATCCGCTCCCACCGCCTCGACATACTGGAGCGCCCCGTGCTCACGCCACACCTTCCCCGCGAGTTTCGCGAGTTTGCGGTACGCGGCCAGGTTCTTCTTCTCGATCGGCACCACAAACCCGTCAATGTACTTCGGCATGATCGGTTCTCCTTGTGGCGGCACTGTACCCCGCCCTCACGCCCGCCGCATCACCGGAAGCAGCGCCCGCAGCCGCGCGTCACGCAGGAACAGCCCCAGCCACAGTACGACGCCGATGAGCACCTGCACGACCACCGCGTCGTTGACGCGGACGTGCGTGGCGATCGCCCCGCCCATGTAGCCGGTCAGCAGGATGGCCCCCAGCACGGCGGTGCGGGGGACGAGGTACAGGACCGTGCACACGGCCTCGACCATGCCAAGCGGCACTGTCTTGTCCGCCGTCCAGCCGATGTGCTCCATGCCCTGCAGGAAGTCCTCGGGCCGCTTGGCGTACAGGACAAACTTCATCGCGGCGCTGAAGAGCAGAAACCCGCCCGGCAGGATGGTCAGCACCCAGCCGGCGATCGTCAGGCCCTTCGGGTTTTTCCCCGCACGGCCGTCATTCATCACGTCGGACATCAAGCCTCCCTCGCCGATGGTTCGCGCAGTCTAGCATCGCCTCGCTGTTCATGCCGTCGGCGGAAACCGCGTGATAGCATCACCATCATGCCACGCCGCGACCTCGCCGACGTCATCGACCACTTCGTCGCCCTCGTCCTAGGCCACCTCGACCGCGAGTTCCCCCATAAGCTCGACCACGTCATCAACGACGCCTCCGAAATCCTCGGCCCCAGGGCGCTCCACCCCATCTTCTACGGCTCTTTCGACTGGCACTCCAGCGTGCACGGCCATTGGCTGCTGATCCGAGCGATCCGCCTGTTTCCCGCCTTGGCCCAGGCCGACCAGGTCCGGGGCATTCTCGACGCCCGCTTCACGTCCGACAATGTCCGCGGCGAGGTCGCCTACCTGGGGCAGAAACTCCGCACAACCTTCGAACGACCCTACGGCTGGGGCTGGTTCTTGAAACTCGCCGCCGAACTTCGATCACCACCACCCACCGGCGTCACGCTCTCCGAAGCAACCGCCGCGGCGTTCGCCCGTTGGCACGCCGCGCTCCAGCCGCTCACCGACGCCTTCGTCGAGCGGTTTGTCAACTTTCTGCCCAAGGCGACGTACCCCATCCGCGTCGGGACCCACCACAACACCGCCTTCGCCCTCGCGCTCGCCCACGACTACGCACGGCTCACCGAGCACGCCGCCCTCGGGGATGCGATCTCCAAGTCAGCCCGCGCGTGGTATCTCAACGACCGCGACTACCCCGCGTGGGAGCCGGACGGCATCGACTTCCTCTCGCCCGGCCTGGTCGAGGCCGAGTGCATGCGCCGCGTCCTTCCTCCCGCCGAGTTCGCGCCGTGGTTCGCACGCTTCTTGCCCGCGCTCGCCGAGCGGAAACCCGCCACCTTGTTCGTGCCAGCCACCGTCAGCGACCGAACCGACGGCCAGATCACCCACCTCGACGGGCTCAACCTCTGCCGCGCCTGGTGTTGGCGATCACTGGCCTCGACCCTGGAGCCGAACGACCCGCGACACAGTCTCATGATCCAATCAGCGAAGGATCACCTCGAGGCCGCCCTGCCGCACGTCTCGGGCGACTACATGGGCGAGCACTGGCTCGCGACCTTTGCCATGCTGGCCATGTCGGAGTAAACGTCAAATTACCGGGGAAAGTGCCGAGGGGCGGACTCGAACCGCCGACCTCCGGGTTATGAATCCAGCGCTCTAAACCAGCTGAGCTACCTCGGCGTCTCGTCCATCGTACGCCCGGGCCGACCCGGGGAAAAGTGCCGTGACGCTCCGCGACCGGTTGGCCACCGTAAACTCCCTTTGCAATCCCCGGCGACGTGGCACGGCGTGCACAACCGGTTTCAAGTATCATCTCGCCAACTCGAGGAGGCTTCACCATGGGAATTATTCAGGAGTTTCGTGACTTCGCCGTCAAGGGCAATGTCTTCGACATGGCCGTGGGTGTCATCATCGGCGGGGCGTTCGGCAAACTCGCCGGGTCCTTCGTCAATGACATCATGATGCCCCCCATCGGCATGGCCGCGGGCAAGGTCGACTTCACCGACCTCAAACTCATCCTGCAGGAAGCCGCCCCGGCCACCACCGACGCCGCAGGCGCCGCCGTCAAGGCCGTCCCCGAAGTCGCCATCGCCTACGGCAAGTTCATCAGCGTCGGCATCGACTTCTTCCTCATGGCCCTCGCCGTCTTCATCCTCGTGAAGATCGTGAGCAAACTCAAAAAGAAGGAAGCCGCCGCCCCGCCGCCTCCCCCGCCCGGCCCGACCAAGGACCAGGAACTGCTCATGCAGATCCGCGATCTCCTGGCGGCGAAGCGCTGACACGCCCCTCCGTCCCGCGGCCAGCCCCACCGGCGACCCCTCCGCCGCCGGTGTTCCATGCGCTGATGATGATCGCCACCCCCAGCGCAACTGGTATCCAGGCGTTCATGACGCCGCTCCACGTGATCATCATCGGCAAAAAGATCAGCACCAGCCCGATGATCCGCACCCGATGCATCCACGGTGCGCGCCCGCGGGTTCGTGCGGGTAGCTCCCCGCGAGGCCCCGGCGATATCTCCCCGTCCGGCTCCCCCACGTCGACGTCGCTCCAGTTCACACCCCGAGCGTCGAGCCGCGACTGTGCCAGCGCGGCGCGTGCCGCGTCGAGGTCCCCCCGACGCACCATCACCCGGACCGCATTCGCGATGCCCCCCTCCCATTGCACGGCCATCGCGGACGTCGCGAACACGTGGCACGCAATCCCCTCCGCCTCCAACGCCGTGGCCATGGCGCGACCCTCGAACTCCGTCCGGGTCGATGTCAGCATCACAAGTTGATCCGGGTCGGGCTGCATGCCGTGCAATAGGATACGGCCTCAAACCGGTGGATCGTTGGGGACTCCGCTCGGCGGTGAACCCGGCCGTTCTACTCATACCCAAGCCGTTCCAGATCGTCTTCGTCAAGCCCGAACTGGTGCCCGATCTCGTGCAGCAGCGTCACACGGATTTCCTCGCGGATCAATCCATCCGCATCGGGCTGATCCCACCCGCCGGCATGATCGACAATCCCCTCGCGATACAGCCGAATATCCGGCGGCAGCGTGGCGCTGTCCTCCACGGACTGCTCCGTGAACGGCGTGCCGGAGTGCAGCCCGAGCAGGCCGAGTTCATCATCCTCCCCCATCTCGTCCAGGGTCGCATCATCCGGCACGTCCTCGACAATCACAGGGACTTCGTCGAGCAGGCGATGAATCCCCGGGGGGAGAGCCTCGATCACCTCCCCGAGCAGCGCATCAAACCTGGCCCGTTCGTCCACATTCATCGCGAGGGTTCCGTACGCGCGGGACGCTCCGGCCCCAGCGCCTGCGCGAGCGACAACGGCGGGTCCAGAATCACCGGGGCGAGACGCCAGCAGTCCACCGCGATGCCGAACAATCCGATCGTGAACAGCACCGAGCCGACCAGCACCAGCCCACGCCCCGCCTGATCGACCAGCACGCCGGTGCCCCCGGGAATAGACCAGCCGGCCAGACGCATCCCATCACCCAGCAGCACGACCAACAGCACGGCCGCGACACTCCGCATCGTCTGCCGATCGACACGCCCCGTGCGCATCAGGAGGCTCCGCGCGGCCAGCAGCCGCGCATTCGGTCGCAGGAGGTGCAACTGCACAATGATCGTCGCCACGCTCAGCGCGTGATACAACAGCCGACGCCCGCCGTGGGCCGCCTCGTCGCTGTACGGGTCCGCGCCGATCGTGTCCATCTCCATCAAGCCTCGGAGCAGCCAGAGCAGCGGCAGGTAGAGGATGGTCCCCAACAGCGCCGGGATCAGTCCGCGACGAACCTGATCTCCACCGTGAGGCCGGATGAGCGCGATGGCGCCCAGCCCGGACAGCACGACGCACAGCATCATCAGCATCTGGCCCCTGCCAACCCAATCACCCGGGAGGCGCGCCGAGAAGGCGTCGGCGGCACGAAGTACCCACGTGATGACCGCCGCGACGAGCGCCGAAGTACTCCACGCAACGACGCCCCACGCGGTAAAGCGTGGGTTTGTGATGGGCTGAAGTTCATCCGCGCGCGGGTCGAGCTTGGCCAGGAGCGTGGCCCTCACGGGGAGCGCACATTCCGGGCACTTTCCCAGGATCGACAGCCCGCGGAGGTTGTACGCGCACCGTGCGCAAGGCACATCGCCCCCGAGTTCTCGGGAGAGCGTGCTCGCGGGTCGGATCGGCTCCCCCGCAACAGCGTCCCCTGAACCAGCCGACGAGCCTCCGTTCGACATCGCCTACAGCATACCCACACCGGCCCATCGCTATACTGCCCCCGCCCATGCACGAGCACATCCTCCGCCTGCGTGAAAACATCGGCAAGGTGCTCTTCGGCAAGTACGACGCCGTCGACCGCGTCATCCGGTGCTTCCTCGCCCGCGGCCACCTGCTGATCGAAGACGTCCCCGGCGTCGGCAAGACCGTCCTCGCCACCGCGCTCGCCCGCAGCATCGACTGTTCC
This sequence comes from Phycisphaerae bacterium, assembly GCA_022180725.1. GTDB lineage: Bacteria > Planctomycetota > Phycisphaerae > Phycisphaerales > UBA1924 > RI-211. Next base: position 217,857 of record BQMO01000014.1, on the reverse strand, counting down.
TTTGCCCGCATTCAACTCACGCCCGACCTGCTGCCCAGCGACATCCTCGGCGTGGAAATCTTCGACCGCAACGCCGGCACCTTCCACTTCAAAAAAGGCCCGATCTTCGCCAACATCGTCCTCGCCGACGAGATCAATCGCACCCCCCCGCGAACCCAGGCCGCCTTGCTCGAAGCCATGGCCGAGTCCGCGGTCACTGTCGACGGCAGGCCCCTCCCGCTCGACCCGCCCTTCATGGTCGTCGCCACACAGAACCCGTTTGACTTCGAGGGCACGTACGCCCTTCCCGAGAATCAACTCGACCGATTCCTCATGCGGCTGAGCCTCGGGTACCCGTCGATCACGGAAGAAGTCCGCGTCCTCGACGTGCGCCCCGCCAACTCCCCGCTGCACGAGCTCGCGCCCGTCCTCACCCGCGCGCAGGTGATCGATCTGCAAACCCGCGTGGATCAGGTCCGTGTCGAGCGGTCCATCCTCGAATACATCGTCGCCTTCGCCTCGGCGACGCGTGGCGACGAGCGCCTGCGTCATGGCCTGTCGCCTCGCGGCTCGCTCGCGCTCGCCCAGGCCGCCCGAGCCACCGCGCTCTGCCAGGGCCGCGACTATGTCATCCCCGAGGACGTCCTCGACAACATCCTCGCCGTAAGCACCCACCGCGTGATCGCGCACGCGGGCGAGGCCCCCGCCGCCATTCTTCGGGACATCCTCGAATCCGTCCCCAGCCCCGCCTGACAGGTCTTCGCCATGCCACGACTCATCCGCCTTGACGCCGTTGGTCCGTTCAAGATTGAACCGGCCGCTTTTCCCCGTGACGATCAAGGAAATCTCAAGCCCATCTTCATCTGTGCCTGCGGGCTCTCACGCACCTTGCCCATGTGCGATGGTTCCCATAAGGCCTGCCGCGCGGTCGAACAACCAGGCATCCTCTATACCTACGACCCGGTCACGCGGCAGATCATCGATCAGCGTCCGGCGTAGCAGTCTCGGCAGCCACGCGTGTCAGTGATTCACCCGAGAGACGAAACACGGTCCATCCGTCAAGGGCCACGGCGCCGAGGCTCTTGTAGAACCCGATCGCCGGTTCGTTCCAATCAATCACCAGCCAGTCCATGCGTGGGCACCCGCGCTCCACGGCGATCCCCGCCACGGCCCGGAGCAGCGCCGCGCCCAGCCCCACCCCTCGCGCCGAGGGACGGACGAAGAGGTCTTCCAGATACATCCCACGCCGACCTGTCCACGTTGAAAAGTTGTGAAAAAACACCGCGATGCCCTGCGGCACGCCGTCCACCTCCCCGATCAGCGCCTCCGCCGCACGCGGCTCCCCGAACAGCGCCGTCCGCATCATCGCGTCGTCCGCCTTCGCCTCCTGCGGCGCGCGCTCGTACTCGGCCAACTCGCGTACCAGCGCCACGATGAACGGTACATCCAGCGGCGTCGCGGCTCGAACCTGGAGCATTGGCATGGGGTCACAATATCCCGCGTCGCCTCAGGCGTCGTCCAGCAACTCCGCGAGCACTTCCATCGGGTGCGTCCCACGCCTCCCCAGCGCGTCCAGCACCTGGTGCCGGCAACTCGTCCCCGGCATACACGCGGTCGCGCTCGGCTCCGCACGCAAGGCCGGAAACAACGCCCGCTCCCCGATCCGCTGCGACAGTTCAAAGCGATGACGCGCGTACCCGAACGCCCCGGCCATGCCGCAACACCCCGCGTCGAGCACGCGCAGCCTATCCCCCACCACCCGCCTCAGCATCCCCGCCGAACTCTCGGCGCCCCACAACGCCTTCTGATGGCAGTGCGCATGCAGCACCACCGGCTCGACCGCTCGCCTGAACCTCGGCCGATGAGGGTGCGCCTCCCACGCCCGATCAAGATACTCCTCCGGCAGGTACGCCTTCGCCGCCAGCCGCTCCCGCAACGGCCTGGGCGTGCGAAGTTTCAGGCTCGGCCAATCATCTTTCATCGCCGACAGGCACGACGGCTCGGCCACCAGGATCGCCGCCACGCCCGCGTCATCGATCAGGGGCCGCAGCCGTGCCAGCGTCGCATCAATCTCCTCGATCGCCCCCCCGAGTAGCCCGAGTGAAATCTTCGCCCGTCCGCAGCACCCGGCGTCGGCCAGTTCCACGCGATACCCGAACGCCTCGTATACCCGCCGTGCCGCGAGTCCGATGCCAGGTTCATTGAACATCGTGAAACAGTCGCCAAACAGGACGACGCGTGGCCCTTGGCCTTCACCTTGACCTGTCCGCCATTGCCGCGCAATCGACCGCTGAAATCGCGGCAATCGCCTGGAAGGGTGCATGTTCAGCACCGCCTCGGCCATCCGGCGGATCGGCCCGAACGCCCCGAGCGCATTGGCCAACCCAGGCCAGATCGCGCCGAGTCGGTTCACCGTGCGCACCGCGCCCATCATCCGCACCGCCATCGGCACGCCGGTCGATCGATACCGCTGCGCCGTGTATTCCGCCTTCAATCGCGCCATGTCGACGTTGCTGGGGCACTCCGCCTTGCACGCCTTGCACGACAGGCACAGGTCCAGCGTCTCGATCGTGTCCGGGTCGGTCCATCGCGCCTCGCCCCGCCCGACGCCCTGCCCCGAGATCGCCAGCCGCAGCGCGTTGCCACGCCCGCGCGTGCTGTGCCGCTCGTCCAGCGTCGCCATGTACGACGGGCACATCGTTCCGCCCTGCTTCTTCCGGCACACACCCGCCCCGTTGCACGCCTCCGCCGCCCCCATCAACCCGTGCTGGTCGCTGAAGTCAAAGTACGTTTCGAGGCCCGCCGGCGCCGCGCCGCCGTCCACGCGCAGGTTCTCGGTCATCGATTCGATCGGCCTGGGCCTGTCCCCCGCCAGGTCCACGATGTTCCCGGGGTTCAGCAGGTTCCCGGGGTCGAACACCCGCTTCACCTCGCGGAACGCCCCCATCATCTCCGGCCCGTAGAACCGCTCCAGCAGCGGCGTGCGCACGCGCCCGTCCCCGTGCTCTCCGCTCATCACGCCCCCGTGACGCTTGGCCAGGTCCGCAGCGGCCAGCGCGATCGACCGCATCCGCGCACGGTCCGCCGCGTCATGAAGGTCAATCAACGGCCGCACGTGCAGCACCCCCACGCTCGCGTGCGCATAAAACGCCGCCCGCGTCCCGTGCGCCTCGACGATCGCCCGCAGTTCCCGCACGAACCGCGCCAGGTGCTCCACGGGCACCGCGTTGTCCTCGATGAACGTGATGGGCTTGCGCGAGCCGGGAATCCCGTGCAGCAGCGGCTCGCCCGCCTTGCGCAACTGCCACGCCTTCAGCATCGCGCCCGCGTCGGTGAGCGCGTGCATCGCCACGCCGGGCACGACGCCCCGCAGCGCGCCGAACCGCTCTTCAATCGCCGCCGCGCTCTCCCCGAAATACTCCACGTACAGCACCGCGCGAAGGTCGCCCGCCGACGGCGCGGGCATCAGGTCCACCAGCCGCCGACACTCCGTGTTCGCCCGGGCCAGGTCGATCACCGTGTCGTCCAGCAGTTCCACCGCCGTCGGATGCGTCGTGAGAATCGGCACCACCCGCTCGATGGCCTCGTCCAGCGACGCGAACGACAGAATCGCCAGCCCCTTGGCCTTGGGGCGCGGGTGCAAGGCCACCTCCGCCGCCAGCGTCACCGCCAGCGTCCCCTCGCTCCCGCACAGCAGGTGCGCCAAGTTCACGCGGGCCATGGCCGCCTCCGTCACGGGTTGCCCGTCGCGCCATCCGCCACGCTCCATCGCCGCGAGCACCATGTCCAGCCCGTACCCCGCGTTGCGACGAAGCGTCTTCGGGAACCGCGTCCGGATCAACCCCGCGTGCCGCGCCACGACGCCGCACACCCCCTCGGTCAGCCGCCGCGCCGTCGTGTCGCGCGCGCTCGCACCCTCGTCAAACCGCACCCGCGTGCCGTCCGCCAGGCACGCATCGACCGCGATCACGCTCTCGCTCGTCCTTCCATACCGGATCGACCTCGCCCCCGCCGCGTTGTTCCCGATGCACCCGCCGATGTTCGCGTGCCGGCTTGTCGCCGGATCTGGCGCAAAGAACAGCCCCCCCGCCTCGCCCCCAAGCCCCGCAAGGCAGTCGTTCAACTCATCGATCGTCACCCCCGGCTCGACGCGAACCCGCCGGGCGCCAGCGTCCACGTCGAGCACCCGCCGACAGTTCGGCGAAGTATCGATCACCACCGCCCGGTTCGTGCACTGCCCCGCCAGGCTCGTCCCACCGCCACGCGGCAGCATCGCCACCCCGTGCGCGTGACACACCCGCACCGCGGCCACAAGGTCGTCCACGTCCGCCGGAACGACCACTCCCAGCGGTTCGACCTGATAGATCGACGCATCGGTCGCGTAAAGCAGACGGTCGTGGACGCCGAAGCGCGCGTCGCCGCGCACGGCCGCGCGAAGTTCGCGTTCCAGCCCTTCCGGCACAGTCCGTGTGCGCAAAACCGGCAACTCCATGCCGTGCCAGTGTAGCCGATGCTCGCTCGCCCCTCATGCCTTGATGCCGCGTGCCCTGGCGCCTTCTTCTCACTCGCCCAGGCCCACCCGTGTCACGGCCGCGCAACAGGCGACTTCACAATGAACCCGGCATGACTTGCCGAGTCGTATGCTCATACCGCGCCACCCGCGTCAGGAGGTCCCCCATGAAGTACCCCGCAGCCCTCGCCCTTGCCGCCGGCCTCGCTCTCGCCATCATCCCGCTCGCCCCCGCCTTCGCCCAACCCGCCGCACGCACCATCGACGCCAAGGCCGCCGACAACCTCCCCATCCGCCGCATCACCCTCTACCGCTCCGGCGTCGCCTCCATCGACCGCCGCGGCCTTATCGACGGCAACGCCACCGTCCAACTCCGCTTCAAGACCGAGCAGGTCAACGACATCCTCAAGAGCATGGTCGTCCTCGACCTCTCCCGCGGCAAGGGCCGCATCGATTCGGTCGGCTACGCCAGCAAAGAACCCCTCGCCCGTCGCCTCGCCTCCTTCGGCGTCGACCTCTCCGATGAACCGCCCCTGGGCACCCTCCTCGCCCGCCTCCGCGGCTCGGGCGTCTCTTTCGCCACCAACGAGGGCGCCGTCACCGGCACCATCCTCGGCGGCGAAGTCCGCATGATGCCCTCGGGCAAGGACACCGCCCCCGTCGGCATCCCCCACGTTCACGTCCTCACCAACGCAGGCATCAGAACCGTCAACCTCTACGACATGCGCGGCGTCACGCTCACCGACCCGGCCCTCGCCGAAGAACTCGGCAAGGCCCTCGCCGCCCTCGCCGAGCACCGCGCCGACCGCACCAAGACCGTCGATATCGCCCTCTCCGGCGAAGGCGCCCGCGAAATCGCCGTCGCCTATGTCCAGGAAACCCCCGTCTGGAAAACCTCCTACCGCCTCGTCCTCCCCGACGCGGGACGCGACGAAAAGGCCGCTCCCAAGGCGAACGACCGCTTCACCATGCAGGGCTGGGCCATCGTCGAGAACACCAGCGATGAAGATTGGAAGGGCGTAACGCTCTCGCTGGTCTCGGGCCGACCCGTCAGTTTCAAGATGGACCTGTACGAGCCGTTGTATCTGGACAGGCCCGAACTCCCCGTGCCCACCGAGCAGGGCGTGCTCGCGCGATCCTACGAGGGCGGCGAAGCGCCGGCCTTCGAAATGGGCAAGGCCCTGCGCCTCGCCATGGACGCCGACGCCTCGGGCGAGCGCACTCGTCGCGGCGGCGCCCCCACCCGACCAGCCGAGGCCCCGGCCCCCGCCGCCAAGGCCCCGGGCGGCTACGCCTTCCGCTCCGAAGCCCTTTCCGGCGCCGCCATGGCCGAGTACGCCCCCGAGGCCCAGGCCCGCGCCGTCGAATCCGGCGAGGTCTTCCAGTTCGAGGTCGATCACCCCGTCACCGTCGAACGCCTCCGCTCCGCCATGATCCCCATCATCAACACCGGCGTCGACGGCCGCCGCGTCAGCATCTTCAACCCGCGCGACGGCTCCAAGCACCCCATGCGCGGCGTCCAGATCACCAACGCCGCCGACATGCCCCTCATGCCAGGACCCATCGCCGTCTACGACGCCGGCGCCTACGCGGGCGACGCCCAGATCGGCCACGTCGCCAAGGGCGAGAAGCGACTCCTCGCCTACGCCCTCGACCTCGACGTCGCCGCCGACCAGAAGAGCACCGGCGCCAACACCGTGCAGCGCCTCCGCATCGTGCGCGGCCTGCTCGAAATGACCACGCTCCAGCAATCCACCACCACCTATACCTTCTCCAACAAGGACCCGGGCCGCGCGCGCGCCATCTTCGTCGAGCACCCCCGCAACGACGCCTGGGAGTTCACCGGCGACGCCAAGCCCGTCGAGACCACGAGCGATTCCGCCCGCTTCGAGGTCACCGTCGAGCCGGGCAAGTCCGCCACGCTCGCCGTCGCCCAGCAACGCGTCGATCGCCAGTCCTACGAGGTCACCAGTTACGACATGAACTCGCTCCTCGCGTACAGCAAGGCGGGAAAGGTGTCCGACAAGGTCGTCGCCGCCGTCCGCGAAGCGGCCCGACGCCAGAGCCTGATCGCCGACGCCAACCGGACCATCCAGGACCTCGAGAAGGAACGCCGCGAGATCACCGACGATCAGAACCGCGTTCGCCAGAATATGGGCAGCATCGACCGCGCCAGCGAGCTGTACGCCCGGTACATGAAGAAACTCGGCGAACAGGAAACGCGCCTGGAAGCCATGACCGGCGAACTCGCCGCCGCCCGAGCCCGCCTCGCCGCTGCTCAGAACGACCTGGCAACATACCTCGCCGACTTGAACATCGATTGACGCGGCGGAGGGGGTTCTCCTCCCCCCACGGGGGAGGTGCCGCGCTTCGCGGCGGAGGGGGGCACTCGCCTCCCCCCGGCTCGTCCCTCTACACCCCCAGCAGCAGCCGCTGCGGGTCCTCGATGCACTGCTTGACCTTGACGAGGAACTGCACGGCGTCGGCGCCGTCCAGCAGCCGGTGGTCGTACGACAACGCAAGGTACATCATCGGGCGGATCGCCACCTGCCCGCTCCCCACGGGCCATTCCACCGCGCGGTTTTTGATGGCGTGCATCCCGAGAATCGCCGACTGCGGCGGGTTGATGATCGGCGTGCCCATCAGGCTCCCGAACACGCCCCCGTTGCTGATCGTGAACGTCCCGCCCTGCAACTCGGCCAACTCGATCTTGCCGTCGCGGGCGCGCGTCGCGAGGTCCTTCAGCGACTTTTCCACGTCCGCGAACGTCATCGACTCCGCGTTCCGCAGCACCGGCACCATCAGCCCCTTGGGCGTGCTCACCGCGACCGCCACGTCGCAGTAATCATGCCGTTCGATCATCGGCACGCCCTGCTCTTCCACGATGTACGAGTTCGCCACCGGCATGTGCCGCAGCGCCGCCACCGCCGCCTTCACGAAGAACGACATGAACCCCAGCCCCACGCCGTGCTTCTTCTCGAAGTCTTCCTTGTACTGCTTGCGCAGGTCCATGACGGCCGTCATGTCAACCTCGTTGAAGGTCGTCAGGATCGCCGCCGTGTGCTGGCTCTGCACCAGCCGCTGCGCCACGCGCTGCCGCAGCGGGCTCATCCGCTCGCGCGTCACCCCGCGCGACCCTGCCACCGGCGCCGGTCGCGCGGCCGGCGTCTCGGGCTTCGCGGCGGGCGCCGGCGTCGCCGCGGCCTTCCGGGCCTCGACCGCCGCCAGAACATCCTGCTCCCGAACACGTCCCCCCGCCCCCGTCCCCTGCACCCGGGACAGGTCCACGCCGTGCTCCGCGGCGATCTTCCGCGCCAGTGGCGTCGCACGAACATCGCCGTTGGCGCCTTCCGCATGCGCCGGCGGCGCCGCCACCGCGACCGCGGGAGCACTTGCCGATGTCGAGGCAGCCGCGGCCTGTGTCTGCGCGGGCTTCGCCCCCACAACCGTCGCCGTCGCCGAGCCGTCCACAGTGCCGACCTTCTGCCCGATCGCCACCGTTTCGCCCGCCTGCGCCAGCACGCTCAGCACCCCGTCCGCGGGTGACACGACCTCCATCGTGACCTTGTCCGTTTCCAACTCCAGTACGACCTCGTCCCGTTTGACCGCCTGCCCGGGCGCCTTCACCCAGCGAGCGATCACGCCGCTCGTCACGCTCTCACCCGCCTGCGGGATCACAATGTCTACGGCCATGTTCGTTCCTCACTCGTGCCGCCGCGGTCCTCGCGGCGCGCGTTCTAGTGCTTCGACTTGACGGCCTCGGACGCTCGCGACCCCGCCTTCGGTTCGCGGGTTGATCCGTTCTGGCCGCCGCCGGATGGCCCGACGTGCAGCGCATCCGAGAGCAGCCGCTCCTGTTGATCCTTGTGCGCATGCTCCGAACCCGACGCCGGCGAGGCCGACGCGGCCCGTCCCATGTACCCGAGATGAATCCCCAACTGATCTCGAAACACTTCCGAGATGTACGGGAAGGCCCCGGTGTTCCGCGGCTCTTCCTGCATCCACACCCGCGGCGCCGAGCCGGGGTAGCGCGCGTCGATCTCCCGGGCCATCGGCGCGTGGAACGGGTACAACTGCTCGATCCGCACGATCGCCACGTCCCGCCGCCCCGACGCCGCCCGCTTCTCGGCCAGCTCGTGGTACACCTTGCCCGTGCAGTAAATCACCCGCTTCACCCCGCGAACATCCTCGCCCTTGATCATCGGATCGTCGAGCAAATGCTGGAACGATCCCTTCGTGATCTCCTCCAGCACGCTCGATTCGGTGCGCAGGAACCGCTTGGGCGTCATCACGATCAGCGGCTTGCGGAAGTCCCGCAGCATCTGCCGCCGCAGCAGATGGAAGATCTGCCCGCCCGTCGTCGGGCTGACAACTTCCATATTCTCCCCAGCGCACATCTGCAGGAACCGCTCCAGCCGTGCCGAGGAGTGTTCCGGCCCCTGCCCCTCGCACCCGTGCGGCAGCAGCAGCACCAGCCCCGTCCACCGGCTCCACTTCAGTTCCGACGACGACAGGAACTGGTCCACGATGATCTGCGCGCCGTTGAAAAAGTCCCCGAACTGCGCCTCCCACATCACCAGTGTCCGCGGCGCCCCGCACGAATACCCGTAGTCAAACCCCATCACCCCGTACTCGGAGAGCGGGCTGTTCCACGCCGAGAGCGCCGCTTGCCCCCCGGGTCGGATGTGGTTCACCGGCACGTAAGGCTCCCCCGTCTTCTCGTCAAACAGCATCGCGTGCCGGTGCGTGAACGTGCCCCGGCGAACGTCCTGCCCCGACAGGCGGATCGGCGTCCCTTCCATCAGCAGCGTCGCGTACGCCAGGTGCTCCCCGTCCGCGTACGTCAACTTCCCCGTCGTCGGAATCGACCCGCGTTGCTGCAGCAGCGACCTCAACTTCGGATGGACGTTGAAACCCTCCGGCGTCCGCGCCAGCCCCGCGCACGCCTCCGCGATCACCCCGGCATCCACCGCCGTCCGCGGCGATTCGAACGTGTACCGCGAGCGGAACCCCTTCCATTCCCCTCCGCCGGGCGGCGGCACCGGGTCGATCGGCGACGCCTTCGCCTCCGACTGCGCCGCGTCCAGCACGGCCTGCTCCTTCGTCACGAGCGCCTCGGCTTCTTCCAGCGTGATCAGCCCCTCCGCGATCAGCCGATCGCGGTACTTCGTCGGCGTCCCCGGGTGCGCCTTGATCAACGCGTACATCCGCGGCTGCGTGAACGTCGGCTCATCCTGCTCGTTGTGTCCGTGCCGGCGGAAGCACACCAGGTCGATGAACACGTCCTTGCGGAACGTGTGCCGATACTCCACCGCCAGCGCCGCCGCGTACACCGCCGCCTCGGGGTCGTCCGCGTTCACGTGCAGCACCGGCGCGCCGATCGCCTTCGCGATGTCCGTGCAGTACGGGCTGGACCGCCCATCCGTCGGGTTCGTCGTGAACCCCACCTGGTTGTTCACCACGATGTGCAGCGTCCCGCCCACCGTGTACCCCTGCAACTGGCTCATCGTCAGGCACTCGCTCACGACCCCCTGCCCGCACACCGCCGCGTCCCCGTGGATCAGCAGCGAGATCGCCCGCCGTCGCTCCGTGTCCCCCAGCCGGTCCTGCCGCGCCCGGCACCGCCCCATCACGACCGGATTCACGGCCTCGAGGTGGCTCGGGTTGTTCAGCATCGACAGGTGCATCGTGCCCCCGCCCGGCAGTTCGTACTCCATCGCGTACCCGCCGTGGTACTTCACGTCCCCGCCCGTGTACGTCTCCCCGTCCGCCCACGAATCTTCAAACTCCGAGAACAACTGCCGAAGGTCCTTGCCCAGGCACATCCGCAGCACGTTCTGCCGACCGCGGTGCGCCATCCCCATGACCAGGTCCTCAACCCCCAGCGCCCCGGCCCGGCGGAACATCGCCTGCAACAGCGGGATCAGCGTCTCGGCCCCCTCCGCCCCGAATCGCTTCTTCCCCTGGTACCGCCGCCCGAGGAACTTGTCGAACGTCTCCGTCAGCATCAACTCGGTCAACAGCCGCCGACGATCCTCCGAGGTCGTTGGCGCGCGGTCCACGCCGCGTTCCAGTCGCGCCATGAACCATTCACGCTCCTCCTCAACCGGCAACTGCATGAACTCGCAGCCCATCGAGCCGCAGTACACCCGCTCCAGATGTTCCACAACCTCACGCAGCGTCGCCGTCGCCCGCCCGGGAAGCACGTCCGTCGTCACCATCCGGCCCAGGTCCGCGTCCGACAACCCATGAGCCGCCAAAGTCAACACCTTCGGCCGCTCTGGCTCGATGCCCAACGGGTTCGTCTTGGCCGCCTGGTGCCCGAACTCCCGGTACGCCGACACCAGGTCCGCCACACCTGATTGGAACGGCGATGACTCGCCCGCCGCATGCGCCGGCCCACCGGCCAAGGCCAGATCAAACCCGCGAAAAAACGCGGCCAGGTCCTCGGGCATCGAGCCAGGATCGGCCTTGAACCGCGCGTATTCCTGCTCGAGAAACTCGGGCTGCCACCCATTCACCGAGGCGGGGACCGCCCGGACGCCCTGGGTTGGGTCGGGTGTGTTCTTCAACGCCGTCATGTTCGTTCCTATCTGCCGGTCGGTACGATACCGCACATAATCCGTACGTACAGGTACGATTCAACCTGTAATCCTAGGCGAGAGTATCGGACAGTTGCGAGGGCCAGTCCGGTGTGTCCGCTCGATCAGGGCGAGCGGCCGGCTCGGCCGACTCGTACCGGCTCGGGCACCGAGACAAGGGTCGTCCCCGTCAGCGTCCGGTACGTCACGCTCAGATCGGCACGCGATTCGGGCACCTCGTCCCCCGCCTCGGTATCCAGCAGGCTCAGCCGCACCACGTAGCACGGCCCCGCCGGCGCCCGCCGCACCAGCCCCGCCGTCTGTTCCGATGAAAAGTCCCACTCGCGCAGCACGGTTCCCGACTTGCCCCGCAGACGAAACGTCAGCGTCGCCGGGAGCATGATCGACGCCTCCGGGTACGCATCCGAGAAAATGTACACGCTCACCGTCGCCGAATCGGGATACCCGTTCGCGTCGGTGTCGTCGAACGGGCCGATCGAGGTCACGATCTGCGTCGGCACCACGCCCGAGGGTGGCGGCTTCTTCGGACCGCGCGGTGCAGACGTCGCCGCGCACCCCGCCGCGGCGAGAACGAGCGACACGCCCCCGAGAAAAGCCCACGCGTGCCTCATCGCGGCTCAGCTCCCTTCGGCTCAGCCGCCGGCGCGGTCGGCGCCTCCTCCGCATCATCGATCAGCGTGCCGGTGTTCGCCGGCTCCAGCCGCGGGGAGGCGTGCCCGTGCTTCGCCTTCTGCTGCTGAACCTCGAGCCGGATCCGCTCCAGGAACTCCTCGATCCGCGTCGGATCGTCGAGTCGATCCACCTGCTGATCGGTCACGTCCCGCACCGCCGCCTCGGCGTCGGGCGTGTCGTTCGCGATCACCCGCGGCGTCAGGATTACCAGCAACTCCGTCTTGTTCATCGAGTTCTGCTTCGTCCGGAACGGCAGCCCCAGGATCGGAATGTCGCCCAGCAGCGGCACTTTCGTCCGGCGTGATTCATCCGTCGTCTGGATCAGCCCGCCGATCACCACGCTCTGCCCGTCCTTCACGGTCACCACCGTATCGACCGTGCGCTTCGTGATGATCGGCGCCGTCTGGTCCCGGTTGATCTGCGTCGTCCGTGTCGTCAGCGAGGAAATTTCCGGCGAGATCTCCATCCGCACGAACCCGTCCGCCGAGATCGCCGGCGTCACGTTCAGGATGATCCCCACGTCCTGCCGCTCCACCGTCGACACGATCGTGTCCGACCCGAACCCGCGCTGCGTCTGTCCCGCCAGCCCGATGTCGTCCACCACCTTGATCGTCGCCTTCTTGTTGTTGTTCGCCAGCACCTGCGGGTTGCTCAGGATCTCCAACTTGCCCTGCAACTCCAGCGCCCGGATCAGCACCCCGAAGTCCGCGCTCGTCACCGACAGGTTCGGCACCCCCAGCGCCGTCGCCACGCCGACCCCCTGCGCCGTGTGCCCGATCGTCAACTTGTCGCCGCCGAACGGCCCCGCCTTCGCGTCCATCCCCCACTGCTCGCCCGAGTCCACCGTCACCTCCGCCAGCAGCACCTGGATCATCACCTGCGGCGGCGTCTGGTCGAGTTCGTTCACGATCTTCAGCACCGTGTCCATGTACCGCGGCGAGGTCGAGATCACCAGCTTGTTGCTCGACTCGTCGCCGACCACCGTCACCTCCTCCTCAAGCCGCCGCATCAGCGAGCCGACGCGCTCCGTGCCCAGCGTCAGCCGCTCCTTGTCCGCCTCGCCCTGGAAGTACGACTTCAGCGTCGTCTCGATCTCCTTGGCCTTCGCGTTGCGCAACTGGTACACGCGCCGCTCCCGCTCGTTCGCGCTCACCGCGTCCAGTTCCGTGACCACCTTGCGCACCAGCCCGAGGTACTCCTCCGTGCCCGAAACAATGAGCGTGTTCGTCCGCTCGTCCACCGCGATCGACAACGCCTGCCGCTCGTCCGGCACCGGCGTCACGCTCACCCCGCTCAGCGGCGCGTCCGGCGTCGCCGGCTGTGCCGGGTCCGCCGGCGACGGCACCAGCACCAGCGCGTCCCCCTGCTGCCGCAACTGGAAAATGTCCCGCAGCAGGTTCCGCATCCGCACCGCGTCCGCGTTCAGCAGCCGGAACTTCTCGATCCGCCTCGCCCCCGCGCTCGAATCGTCGATGTCGCGCACCATCTCCGAGATCAGCGTCACCATCGCCTCGGGCGCGGTGATCCACACCGAGTTCGTCCGCGCATCCGCGTTCAGCGTCACCTGGTCCTTGATGGCCCCGTCCAAGTCCGCCTCCGTCGGCGGCACGGCCCGACGCCCCACCAGTTCGCCACGCATCGAATCCCGCAGGAACTGCAGCCGCGTCGCCTGCCTCGCCCCGATCCCCGTCCCCCCGCCCATGGGCCGGCCCGCCAGCACGCTCTGCACCAGCCGCACGACCTCCCCCGCGTTCGCGCTGCGCAACTCGATCGACCGGATCTGCTGCCGCTGCGCGAACTCCGCGTTGTCCAGCCGCTTCACCAGCGCACGAACCTCGATCAGGTCCTGCTCCGTCCCGCTGACGACCAGCGCATTCAGCCGCTCATTCGGCACCACGCGCACGCTCCCCGCCCCGCGTCGCTGATTCTCCTTCTCCACGTACAACTGCTCGACCGACTGCGCCGCCTCCGCCGCCCGGATGCGCGCGAGCTGCACCAGGTCCACCCGCTCCCCCGCCGCCAGACGCTCCGTGTCCGCCGACAGCGCCGCGATCAACTCCTTCACCACCGCCAGGTTCTCGCTGCTGCACGCCACGATCAGCAGGTTGCTCGTCGGCTCGGCCTCGATGCTGAACGCATCCATCGGGTTGCGCACCGCCCCCACCTGCGCCGCCGCCGTGATCCGCTCCCGCATCAGCCGCTCGATCCGCGGCGCCAACTGCCGCACGTCCGCGTTCGTCACGGGGATCACGTGCATCCCCACCGAGAAGTTGCTCTGCTCGCCGTCCAGCGTCTTGAGCAGCCCTTCCACCACCGCGAAACTCCGCCCGCTCGTCGACACGATCAGCGCGTTCGTCCGCACGTCCGTCGTCACGATGAGCCGGTCCTCGGACCGGTCCGTGCCCGCTTCCACGCGCTGCCGGAACACGTCGCGCAGCACCCCCGCCACCCGCTCCGCCGCCGCGTACTTCAGCGGGTACACCCGCACCGTGTTCGCCGCCGACGCCGACTCCACGTCCAGCTGCGCCACCAGCGCCCGCACCACCGCGTTGTTCGACGGCGTGCCCACGACGATCAACGCGTTCATGTTCTCGTCCGCCGTGATCACCAGCCCCGTCACCGGCGCGAACAAGTCCGCCTGGAGATAATCCCCCCCCTTGCCGTTCGGGGCCGTGTTCTCCTGCATCAGCCGCAGCCGCCCGAACTGCCGCTGCAGCCCCGCGGCCTCGGGCGTCGTGCTCAAGCCGCGCACCAGCACCTCGTTCAGCCGCGTCGCCATGGTCCGTGCGTCCGCGTGCTTCAACGTCAGGATCACCGGCTCCACCCACTTGCTCACCCGCTCGCCGTCCAGGTCCTTCACCAGGACCTCCACCAGCGCCACCGCCTCCTCGCGCCCCGCCGCGATCAGCGTGTTCGTCCGCTCGTCCACCGAGATCGCCACCTCGCCCGCCAGCGCCTGCCCCGTCGCCGTCGGCGGCAACCCCTGCCGCCTCGTCCCCGGAATCCGTCGCAACTCCTCGCCCTGGCGGAACAACTCCTCCACCACGCTCTTCACCCGCACCGCGCTGGCGTTCTCCAGCGGGAAGATGCGCATCACCACCGCCTCCCCCGTCGGAAGCGTGTCCAGCACTTTCACCACGTCGAGAATCGCATCAATATTCCCCTGCGTCGACGTGATGATCAGCGCGTTCGATTCCGCGTCGGCCATCACCTTGATCGGCTTGGCAAGGTCCACCTGCGTGGCCGGCTGGTTCACCCCCGCCTTCACCAGTTGCAGCCGGCGGATCTGCTCCGTCAGCGCCTTCGCCGGGCCCGATCGCCCGCTCGCCGGGTCGTCTACCGTCAGCATCGCGTTGATCGTCGTGGCCAGCGTCGCCGCGGTCGCCATCTTCAGCGGCACCACCACCACCTGCTGCTGCGCATCCATCGGCGCCGCGTCCAGCGCCTTCACCAGCGCCTCCACCGCGCGCCCGTCGCCCGGCGCCCCCACCACCGCCAGCGCCCGCCGTGTCGTCATCAGGCTGATCGTCACCGGCTCGCTCACCACCCCCGGCCGATCCGCCGGCGTCGGACGGGTCAGCCCCATGTCGTCGAGGATTTTCTTGATGTCCGCCGGGTCGTTGTTCGTCACGTCCACGATCGTCACGCTCTGCCCCACCAGCCCCGCGCCCGTCCCGTCGGGCGACGTCCCGAACGCCGGCTGGTCCAGTTCCTCCACCACCCGCCGGATCTCCTCCAGCAGCCGCGTGCTGCACGCCACCACCAGCGTGTTGCTCGCCCGATCCACCTCGATCGCCAGCGTTTCGCCCTGACTCTTCGCGGTCTCGCTGAACGTCGCCAGCAGCGTCGCCCGCAAGCGACCGGCCGCGACATTCTTCAGCCGCACCACGTGCGGCGACACGCGCCCGATCTCTCCCTGCTGCTCCAGCGTCGCCGCCAGCGCCTTGATCTGCGCGAACTTCTCCTCGTCCGCACGCACGATGAGCGCCCCGCTCGTGTCATCCCCCAGAATCACCACCGCCCGCGGGCCGTTGACCCGCTCGAGCCGGTTCAGGTACAACTCGCGGATCGTGTTCGCCACCGCCGACGGCTTGCCGTTCTTCAGCGCGATGATCCGCGGGGCCGGCATGTCGGCGAACCCCGCCACGTCCAACTGCCGCACGATGTCGCGGATCCGCTCCAGTTCCTTCCCCCCCGCGAACACGATCAGCGAGTTGGTCTGAACCTCCGCCGAGACGGTCGGCACGCCCTCCGCGTCGATCAGCACATTGACCTCGCCCCGCGTGTCGTTCGGGCGCTGCGGCTGCCCCTGCCGCGCCCGCGCGTCGCGCACCTGCGCCTGCCGCAACTGTTCCTCCAGCGGCGCGCGCAGCCCCTCGTTCAGCGCTCGCGCCACGCTCGCCGCGTCCGCGTGCACCAGCGCGATCACCGCCAACTGCCGCGTCGTGTCGTACTCCTTCGTGTCCAGTTTCGTCAGCAGCGCCCGGATTCCATCCCACTGCGACTTGTCCGCCCGGATCACCAGCGAGTTCGACAACGCATCGGGCAGAATCGTCACGTTCCGCGCCGCCGTGCTCCCCGCCTCCGCCGCCCCGCGCCCGTAGAACACCCGAAGCGCGTTGGCCGCCTGCGTCGCGTTCGCGTACTGCAGCTTGATGAACTCCGTCGTCCGCTCTTCGCTCGGCTTCTGGTCCAGTTCCCGGATGATCTTCTCGATCTCCTCGATCTGGTCCGCCGGCGCGTACACCGTCACCGTCCCGTCGTTGCGGTTGTAATCAATGCTCGCCGTCGGCTCCGTCGCCGTGCGCGGCCTCGCCCGCAGCATCTGCTCCAGCGTGTACGACACGTCCGACGGGTCCGCCGCATCCAGCCGGAACCGTCGGAACGTCAACCCGCTCCGCACCGGCTCCGTGTCAATCTTCTTGATCTGGTCCAACACGATCGCGATGGCTTCCTTCGACCCCGTCAGCAGCAGCGAGTTGCTCCTCACGACGGGGGTCACCGTCACCTTCACCGTCGGCGGGAGCGCCCCCTTCAGCGCCGTCGCCACGTCCTGCGCCCGCGCGCTCGTCAGCGCCACCGTCTCGATGTTCGCCTCCTCCGCGCGCGGCGCCGCGTCCAACTGCTTCAGCAGCGCCAGCACCTCGGGGTACGTCCCCGCCGGCGCCGAGACGATCACCGAGTTCGTCGAGGGCTGCGGCGTGATCGCCACCCGCTCGTCCTCGCGCGTCCCGCGAGAGAACATCGTCCGCAGCGAGTTCGCCACGTCGTTCGCCACCGCGTTCTGCAGCACCACCACCTCGATCCGCCGGTCCTTCCCGCCGTCGGGCTGGTCCATCTGCGCCACCAGGTCGCGGAACGTCTTCAGATTCTCCTCGTCGCCCGATGCGATCAGCACGTTCCCGTCGGTCGAGCCGATCACGCTCACGCTCGTCGACTCAACTCCCTGTGCCCGCGCCCGATCCGCGAAGAACTGCCGCAGCGACGAAGCCGCCCGGTCCGCCCGCGCGTGCAGCAAGGTCACGGCCTCGACCCGTCCAGCCGCGCCGTCAGGCCCGGAGTCCAGTTCGGCGACATACGCCGCCGCCTGGTTTACCCGCTCCGCCTTCCCCACCAGGATCAGGCTCCGCTGCGCCCGATCGATCTCGATCGTCAGCGCCTCGGGGTCCGGCCCGCGCCAACTGCTCCACCCCGGCGTCACGAACGCCCGCTGCAGCACCGTCCGCAACGCCGTCACGTCCGCGCTCTTCACCTTCACGCTTCTGATCGTGAGCGCCGCCCGTGCTTCGTCCGGCAGGTCCAGCGCCTGGATCACCCGCTCCGCCGTCGCGATCGCCTCGCCGCGTCCCACCAGCACCACGCTGTTCGTCCGCGCGTTCGTCTCGACGCGAACCTCCACCCGGTCCTGCCCCTGCGGGCCGAACATCGTCTCCCACCGCATCTCGTCCACGATCGTCTTGATCGTGCTCGCCACCTCGCTCACCCGCGCGTTCTTCAGTTGCACCACCTTGAACACAAGGTCCTGCGCCGGCGCGGGCGTATCAAACGTCCGCACCAGTTCCTGCACCTGCGCGAAGTCCTCGTCCCCCGCCGACACGATCAGCGTCCCCGTCCGCTTGTCCCCCACCACGGCCACGCGATTCACCCCGCGCGCCCCGGCCCGCCCGCCCGCACGCTCTCGAAAGAACTGCTGCAGGCTGCTCGCCACCGCCCCCGCGTCCGCCCGCTCCAGCTTGATCGACCGCACCGGCAGCCCGCCCGTCTCCGCCTGGTCCACCTGCGCCACGATCGCGCGAACCTCCGCCAGGTCCTCCTTCCCCGCCCGAACCACCAGCACGCTCGACCCGTCCTCCGCCGAAATCTGGATACGGTCCTTCCGCGCCGGGTCCTTCGCGATCAGCACCTCGTCCACCACCCGCCGCACCGTGCTCGGCGTCGCCTGCCGCAGCGTGATGATCGCCAACGCCTCATCACCGCGCGTCATCGCGACGTCCGCCTGCCCCAGCAGCCGCGCCACGTCCCGATGCTGCGCCTCGCTCGCCGTCACCAGCAGCGAGTTCGTCCGTACGTCCGCCACGATCCGCGCCGCCGCCGCATCCCCCGCCCCCTGCCGCTGCGCGTCCAGCAGCGACTGCATCATCCGCGACAGGTCGTCCGCCTTCGCGTTCTTCACCTCGTACCGCCGAATCGCCAGCCGATCCGTCACCGGCGTCTGGTCAATCGTCTCGATCAGCCGGTCGATCACCGCGATCGCCTCGTCCGGTGCCGCCACGATCAGCCCCGACCCGCCCGGGTCGCTCGTCATCCGCACGTGGCTCGGGTCGATCCGCCCCGTCACCGGCCCCTCCGGCCCCGCCAGCGTGATCTCCACGTCACGCACACGCCGCGCCTGTGCGCCCCGCGGCGTCGGGCTGAACAGGTCCTGCACCGTCTGCATCGCCTTCGCCGCGCTGATCGTCGTCAGCGGGTACACCTTCACCGTCACCTTCCCACCCGCCGCCCCGCGCGACGTCGCCGCGATCACCCGCGCCACGGTCTCAAAGTCCGTGTCGTTGCTCAGCACGATCAGCGCCGACCCCGCCGGGTCCACCGACACGCTCACCGGCCCCGTGAACCCTCCCGGGTTGCCCGGGCCCAGCCGTCCCACCTGGTTCACCGTCTGCCGAACCAACTGTGCCGCCGCGTCCGCGTCCACGCTCGCCGGCAACTCCACGATCTTCACCCCCGTCGGCTCCGCGGGCATCTGGCTCTCCAGCGCCCGCGCCAACGCCGTCAGCCGGTCCGCCATCCGCGGCGAGCCTACCACCATGATCGTGTTCGTCGCCCTGTCCACCGCGATCGTCACGCCCGGCTCGGCCTCCGCCGGCGGCTGCGACGGCGCTCCCGCCTCTACCTCCGCCTCACCCGGCCACGCCAACGCCAGCATCGCCACCGCCGCCGCGGGGCCAAACCCGCCCGGCTTCGCCTCGCCACGACGCTTCTCCGTCGCCCCCTCGTCCTTCGTCCGCTTCAGCAACTCCTCCGCCGAAATCACCTCCACCTTCGCCCCGCCCTGCTGCTCGATCAGCCGCTTCAGCGTCCGCGCCAGCAACTCCGCGTCCGCCCGCGACGGGTCCACCGTGATCATCCGCATCTGCCGGCTCGCGTTCACCGCCGCCGCGTCCAACTGCTTCGTCAACTCCTCCACCGTCGCCATCTGCGCCGGGCTGGCCCGCACGATCAGCGCGTTGCTCGCCGGCTCCACCCGGATCACCGGCGGCGGCTCCTGCCCCGCGGTGTCCTTGAACACCCCCTCCAGACTCGCCGCCAACTGGCTCGCGTCCGCGTTCTGCAGCGGAATCACCCGCACCGCGCGCGTCGGCCCTCCCGCCCCGGGGTCCATGTCGAGTTCCGCCGCCACCTGCTCCGCCATGTCGATCACCGCGCGCGGCCCGCTCACCACCAGCGCGTTCAGCCGCGCTTCCGCCACCACCTTCACCCGCGCCGGCTCCGTCACCCCGCGCGACAGCACCTGCGCCCGCTGCCACTCCGGCAGCCGGTCAATCGCCGACTCCCGCATCAGCACGCCCTCGAGCACCGGCGCCAGCGTCTCCGCCCGCGCGTGCTTCAGCGTGATCGTCTTCACTCCCATCCCGTCCCGGTCCACCGCCGCGTCCATCGACTCGACGAGTTTCGCCGCGCGTTCCAACTGCTCCGCCGTGCCCACCACCACCACCGTGTTGCTCGCCGGCTCCGGGGTCACCGTCGCCGCCGTCGTGCCGGGGCGGTCCTGCGCCTTCAGCGCCGACACCATCGCCGTCGCCACGCTCGGCGCTTCGCCCTTGCTCAGCCGGAACACCCGGACCTCGACCGCGCTGGACACGGACTGTTGATCCAGCGCCCGCACCACCCCGTCCGCGATGGTCAGCACCGCCGAAGGCGCCGACACGATCAGCGTGTTGCTCGCCGCGTCCGCCGTCACCTCCACCAGCCGCTCGCCCTCGCGCGGGGCCTTGCCCTGCGCCTGCCGCATCTCCTTCGCGCGGCTCGACAGCACCCGCTCCACCAGCGGCGAGATCCGCTCCGCGCTCGCGCTCACCAGCGCGTACAACTTCATGTCCGTCGGCGCCTGGTCCGCCACCCCGTCCAGTTTCGCCAGCACTTCCTCCACCGCCGCGAACACCTCCGCCGGCCCGCTCACCAGCAGCGTCCGCGTCGGCAGGTCGCTCGACACCTGCACCGGCGCCGTCGTGCTCTTGTTCCCCAACGAACCCGTCGCCGCCAGGTTCTTCAGCGTCGCCGTCAGCCCCGGCAGGTCCGCCCGCTCCACGTGATACGTCCGCAGCGCCACGTTGTCCGCCAGTTTCGCCTGGTCCAGGCTCTTCACCAACTGCTCGAACCCCGCCAGCCTCGCCCCGGGCGCATCCACGATCAGCGCGTTCGTCGCACGGTCCGCGCGAACCACCACCTCCCGCGCCGGTTTCAGGTCGGGCCTCGGCTGCCGAGTCCGCGGGTCCAGCGGCACCGGCGGCTCCGGATACATCTGGTCCAGCGTCTGCGCCAACTCCTCCGCCCGCGCCACCTTCAGCGGGAAGATCCGGATCTCCCGCCCCGACGCGTCCTCACGCTCCGCCTCGTTCAACTGCGCCACGATCGCCTCGACCTCCGGCAGCACGTCCGTGTGCGCCGACACGATCAGCGTGTTCGTCGCCGCGTCCGCCTCCACCGTCACCGGCTTGCGACCACGCTCCTCCGGCGTCCGCGCGTCGTACGACCGCTGCAGCACCGCCGCCAGGTTCCCCGCGTCCGTCGACCGCAACTTCAGGATCCGCATCGGCGGCCGCTGCCCGCCCTGCTTGCTGTCCAGGTTCCGCGCGAGCGCCTCGATGATCAGAAACTGCATCGGCTGCGCCGCCGCCATGATCTGGTTCGTCGACTCGATCACCTCGAACACCGGCTCCGAACC
The DNA here is from genome assembly GCA_022180725.1 of Phycisphaerae bacterium. Lineage (GTDB taxonomy): Bacteria > Planctomycetota > Phycisphaerae > Phycisphaerales > UBA1924 > RI-211. Next base: position 196,649 of record BQMO01000014.1, on the reverse strand, counting down.
CCCCCGCACGTTGAACGACTCGCTCGAATGCACAAGGTCTCGCAGAAACTCCACCACCTCCGCCGCTTTCGCCACCTTCAAGTCAATCAGCCGAACCTCACGCGCCGGCCCGATCTGCCGCGACAACTCCTCCATCACCTTCGCGAACCGCGCCATCCCCTCCCCATCCGCCACCACCATCAGCGCGTTCGCCCGCTCGTCCGCCGTCACCTCGATCGGGTTCGCGTTCGGCACCTGCGCCACCTGCGACTGGTAGATCGCCAGCGCCCGGTCCCGCACCACGCCCGCCTTCTCGTTCGCGATCGGGAACACCCGCAACGTCTTCTCCACCGGCACCAGGCTCAGATCCTTCAGCAACTGCTCCACCGTCTCGAACGTCTTGGCGTCCCCCGCCACGATCAGCGTCCCGCTCTTGGGCTCCGGCTCGAACAGCGTCGACACCGGCTGCTTGCCCGGCTGCGCGGGCTCCGTCATCACGCCCCGCGACGCCATGCTCGTCAGCGTCCGCGTCACCGCCTCCAGACTCTGCGGCGGCACCCGGTACGTCCGCAACTCCGCCCGCGGCGGCAACTCCACCCGGTCCAACTTCTCCGCCAACTGCTTCAGCGATTCCATCCGGTCCGGCGATGCGTCAATGATCAGCGAGTTGCTCGTCGCCTCCGCCGACACGAACACGTCCTTCGGCTTCCGCAGCCACGGCGTCGGCCGCCCGTTCCGGTCCACCGGCATCGGCGGCTCGGGGTACAGCCGATCCATCGCCGCCGCCACGTCCACCGCCTTCGCCACCTTCAGCGGGAACAACTCCGTCACCCGGTCCGGCGCCTCCCGCTTGTCCTTGTTCAACTCCTCCACGAACCCGCGTATCTCCCCGAACAAATCCTCGTGCGCCGACACGATCAGCGTGTTCGTCCCCGCGTCAAACCGCACCTCCACAGGCTTGGCCAGCCGCTCCGCCTGCGACCGCTTCCCGTACTGCTCGTTCAGCATCCCCGCCACGCCCGCCGCGTCCGCCGTCCGCAACTGGATCAACTTCATCGGCGGCAGCGTCGTCTCGTCCGCCTTGTCCAGCCGCGACACGAACTCCTGCACCATCTGGTGCTGCGCCGGCTCCGCCGTCACCAGCAGCGAGTTGGTCCGCTCCACCACCTGGATCGCCGCCTCCGGCACCTTCCGCGCCGGATCGATCGGATCCGCCGACGCCAGCAGCGCGCGCAGCGGCTCGATCACCCGCGACGCCGTCGTGTTCCGCACGTCGATCACCCGCGTCGTCCGCGCCGGCGGCGACAACTCCTGCGACTGCGCGATCGCCTCCGCGTACAGCCGCACCCCCGCCGACCGTCCCGAGAGCACCACCGCCCCGCTCCCCTCGCTGAACTCCACCGAGACCTCGCCCACCGCCTCGGGCGTCATCCCGCTCGTCCGCGCCGCGTACAACCCCTTCGCCCGCTCCAGCACCCCGCGCGCGTCCGCCGTCCCGAGCTTCACCACCCGCACGTCGCGCCCGCCGCCCTCCGCCCCGTCCAACTGCCGCACCAGCGCGTCGAGCACCTGGAACTGCCCCGCCTGCGCCCGAACCACCAGCAGCCCCAACTCGTCCACGGGGTCAAAAACCGGCTCGACGTACGCCCCCCCGTCGCTCGGCGTCAGCAGGCTCCGCGCCAGCCGCGCCAGCCGACCCGCCACCACGCTCGGCGTCCCCCGTGTCACCTGGTACCGCCGCGTCTCCTGCCCCGTCGGCATCGTCGCCTGCGCCGTGTTCAAGATCGCGTCGAACGCCGCCAGCGCCTCCCGACTCCCCACCAGCGTCGCCGTCCTCGCCCCTTCATCCAGCGTCGCCGTCACCGGCTCGCGTGCCCCCTTGCCCGTCTGCGCGTACAACTCCTTGGCACGCACGAGCACCGCGCCGGGCTCGCCCCGCGCGATCGTCACCACCCGTACCTCGCGGTCCATGTCCGCCGGCACGTCCAGCGCCGCCACCAACTCCTGCACCTGCTCCACGTCCCGCCCGGGGCCCATGACCAGCAGGCTCTTCCCGTCCGGCGTCGGCGTCACCTTCACCACCTGCTGCTGCCGAGGCGTCCCCAGCCGCGTCACCAGCCCCTCCATCATCGTCGGCGAGGCGTGCTTCAGCGTCAGCCGCACCGCCACGCGATCATCCCCATCCGCCGCGCCGGCCCCCGCCCCGGGGTCCAACTCGCCCAGCAGCATCGCCGCCTGCGCCACCTGCGACTTCGCCCCGATCACCGTCACCTTCCCCGCCGTCGCCAGCGGCAGCACCACCGGCCTCCGCTTGGGGTCCATCGCCGCGAACAACGCGTTCACCTGCTTGGCAGCCTCGTCCGCCGTCATCACCGTCAGCGTGAACGTCTTCAGTTCAACCCCGCTCCCCGCTTCGCTCCCCGTCGCCGCCACCCCCACCGCGTGCTCCGGCACGTCCAGCAGCGCGATCACCTCCCCCACCAGCTTGATCCGCGCCTCCGGCCCCACCGCCACGATCGAGTTCGTCCGCGGGTCCGCCGCCAGGTTCAGCCCCTGGATGTTCGTGTCCTGCACCACCCGCTGGCTGCCGTCCTTGTCCACGATCACCGTCCGGCTGCGCTCCGCCACCAGCCCCTTCAACGCGTTCAGCACCGCGTCGCACTGCGCGTACTGCAACGGGAACAGCCGGAACGCCGCGTCCGCCGGCTTGCGCGAGTCGATCGCCTCGATCACCTCCCGGATCCGCTTCACCTGCCCCACGCTCTCCACGATCACCAGCATGTTCTGCGCGGGGATCGCCAGCACCCCGCCGAACGGCCCGATCATCGCCTTCACCTGCTCGGCCACCTGCTCCGCCCGCGCGTTGTCCAGCGGCACGTTCACCGTCACGATCCGATCCGGCGTCAACCCCTCCAGCCGCCGCGCGTCCGCCCCCACCGCCCCCGCCCGCTTCATCGATTCCGCCAGCGTCGCCAGGTACAGGTACGCACCCTCCTGCCGCAGGTGCACCCCGTACCGCGCCAGGTTCAGGTTCAAAATCGACAACGCCTGCTCGAACGTGTACGACGACGCGCTCACAAACGTGATCGACCCCGCCGGGATCGCCGCCTCGTAGATCACCGGCACCCCGCTCTGCCGTGCAAAGAAATCCAGCACCTGGTCGAGCGGCGTCTCCTTGAAGTTGAACGAGATCGGCTTCTCGCCGCCGCGGGCCGCCTCCGGCTGCACCGCCGGCGCCGGGGCCTCCTGCGACCACACCGATACCGGCATCCCGGCCACCGCGACCAGCGACGCGCACACCAACACCTTCCTGCTTTGACGACGGGGCATCGGAACCTCCATGCCTGCTCAATCCCCGCAAACCAGAACACACCAGATTGTCGCGCGGCCGCTCCGCCGCGCCTCGTGCAGTGTACCTCATCCGAGCGGCCGCCGCGCGGCCAACGTCTGCCCGTTGTTCACCTCGAACCGCTTCCCGCCAATCTCCAATACCGCCCGCTCCCCCGCCCCCTCCACGAACACCGCGTCCAGCACCGCGCCCCCCCGCTGCAACGTCACCTTCTCCCCCGTCCGCACGTTCAGAAAAAACGCCTCCGCCCCTTCACGCCCCAGCGCCACCCCCGTCAACTTCCAATCCTCGTACGGCGCGAACGGCGCCGCGCGTGGCGTCGGCGCCTCGACCGCGCCCGCCCCTTCAACCCGCACGGGGACCGGCGTATTCGTCGCCACCGCCACCGGCTTCACAAACACGTTCTTCGCCGCGATCCGCTTCACAACCTCATCCGCCTTCGCCGACGCCAAGGCCACCTGCGGCTCGGGCCCCCCAGGCCCCGCCTGACGCGCCAAGTCCGGCGCAAACAACGTCGCGACTTCCACCCGAACCTCAAACCGCTGCCGCTCCTTCCCCACGGGGCGGATCGTGAACCCTTCCACCCGATGGACCCACGCCTGCGCCTCCAGCGCCGCCAGAACCCCCAACGCCTGGGCCAGCGTCCCTTCCCCCTTCACCGACCCACGCACCACCGCGAAGTCCGGCTGCTTCCGCATCGCCGTCCGCATCTTCACCGGCGCCTTCGCCGACGGATTCACCAGCGGATTCACCTCGTCCTGCGGCCGCCCCGACTCCACCATGATCCCCGTCAGCCCGCCCTGCTCCGCCACCCGCGCCAATCCATCCCGGAACCGCGCGCTCACCTCGTCCTGCTCCACCCCCACCAGCGACTGCCCCGCCGCCTTCGCCCTCGCTCGAACGTCCGCACGTCCCTCCAGCGTCTTCTCCAGCCCCGCCACTCGCTGCGAGGCCTTGGTTATCTCGTCCTGCAACGCCGCCCGGGGCGTCAGATACACCCGATCCACGCCAACGTACCCGGCGATGGCAATCACCACCCCGACCCCCGCCCTCACCAGCCACGGGTTCGCGTTCATGGCGCCCCCCCGTTCGTACGCTCCGGGGGCGGCTTCCCCGGTCCGTCCTTCGCCGCCGGCTTCGGCGACGCCGCGCTGGTCACCAGCGAGAAACTGAACCGGTTCGGCGTGTCCGCCCCGCGCGTCTGCACGTCATACAGCCCTGTCGCCAGCAACGCGTCGCGCCAGTCCGACGCCACCTGCCGCGCCTCGGCCTTGCCGCTCAACTCAAACGTCGCGCCGCGTCGCTCCCCCCACGTGCCCCCGGGGTACGCGTTCTTCGGCGTAAACGTCACCTCGCCCGCGCCACGGGCCGACAGTTCATCCAAGGTGGCCTGGCTCGGGTCGGGCATGCCGTCGCTCAGCGCGCCCAGGTGCTGAACCCAATCCACCCTGGCCGATCTCCACCGTTCGAGGTGCGCCAGGCGGGCATGGGCCCGCAGAAACTCGTCCACATCCCCCTGCAACTGCTTCTCGCGGGCCGTGACCTTCGCCAACTCCTCTCGCAAGCCGCCCAGACTCATGTCCGCCCCGATATAGCCCACCCCGCCGAGCACAATCGCCGCCATCGCCCCTGCCAGCGTCAACTGCCTCCGCTTTGCGCCCGAATCCGGCACGCGACGGGGATGGATGAAGTTCAGGCTTTCCTGCTCGCGGATCGTCTCCAGCAGCACCCCGACCAGCACTTCTACTTCACCCCGCGACGGCCCAGCCCCCCCCGCCTCAGGCCACACCACCGTCGGCGGTGCGTACACGACTTCGCCCCGCACCCCCAGCGCCGCCCCAACCTTCGCCGCCACGGATTCGCGCAATCGTCCACCGCCCACGATCACACATCCCTCGAGCGAGACACCCGACTTCCCCCCCTGCCGCGAGGTCCACGTCCGCTTCACCTCGACCACCATCCGATCCGCAAAGGTCGCGTCCTCGCCCCCGCCGGGTGGCGAAGGTACTTCCACCGATCGGGCCAGCACGAGGCGCCCGCCCTCGGCCACCACAAGATCCGTTTCATGCGCCCCAATCCCCACCCCGACCACCGCACCCTCGCGCCGTTCCGAAACCTCCGCGATCATCGCCCCCACCGCCATGCAGCGCGGCACGATCCGCCCCACCCGAAGCCCCGCCGCCTCCCCCATCTCTCGCCACCACGCCAGTCGTTCCCCCGTCAACGCCCCCGCCAGAACCTCCACCTGCTCCACCCCGTCCGCCGTCGCCGTCTTTCCAACTTCCACATAGTCAACCGCCGCTCCCTCCGCCGACATCGTCAACTGACGCTGCATCTGGAGCCGAACCATCCCCGCCATGTCACCCGTCCGCGCCGTCGATCCGGTCGGCCGTGGCAGCACCATCGTCTTCAGCACGACGTCACCGCGTGGGATCACCACCACCGCACGCCCACGCACCAGCCCCGCTCGCGTCAACTCGTCCCGGACCCACCCACCCACCGCGGCCGCGTCGCTCCGCGGCAGGTCCGCCGGGCACAAAGCCGAATGAACGCCGTGGATGTCGATCCTTCCAAGCCCGACCGACGCGGCCAAGACGCACAGGCCCTCGCCCGTGACCTCGATCACCACATACTCGCCGCCGGCTCCCAACATCCGTCACACTCCACGTCCACGCCATCGCCCGATCCGTCGGTCTTGAAACGAAGGTGCCGATCGTGCGCGTGTCTCCTCTTGATCGACCGCTTGGCCCTCGGAACGCGCATCTTTCGCCTCCGGGTTCACACCCGCCGCTCGGGAGGTCCCGATCGGCGCCCGCCGGCGTTGTTCCCGTTCCGCCGCCCCAGGTCCGGGCGGGGGCACCGCCGGGGGGGGTGGCTCTTCGGCCACCGCCGGCTCACGGGCGCGAGCCTCCGCCTCGCGGGCCTCCGCCTCGGTGACCCGCATCACCGCCTGGCGAACAAACGTCACGTCCCGAAGATACGCCAATCGGGCCTCGGGCCCCGCCGCATCGACCACCGCCTCCCATTCCATCCGCCCTTCAACCCGTGTGTCCGCCGAGGTCTCCCCGGCCGCCTCGATCACCGCCTCGAGCCGCACCCGCCACACCAGCGACCGCGTCGCGATCCACCCCGACGCCTCCTTGAACTGCTCGTCCGTCAACACCCCAGCGTCCACCAGCCATGCGGGATTCCGTCGATCCTCCGCGCTCACCCCGGCCCTCGATGCCATCGCACGCTCCGCGGACGTCGCATCAAACCCCGGCACACACGCCAGCACCTCGGCCGAAGCCCGGTTCACGTCGATCCGTCCCCGCGGATACGCATCATCCCGGACCGTCAGCACATCCAGAACCTCGCCGCTCACCCCCGCCCCATACCCGGCCTTCCGCACCGCCTCCACCACTCCCGCCTCGGTCGTGATCCCCCGCGCCTGAAGGCACGCCCGGGCCGCGGCCAGTCCTTCCACGCTGACTCGTTCCTTGAGGCTGCTCTCCACCTCGGGGCTCCACCCCTGCGAGAGGTGCACGCGCGGCGTGCCCGCGTGACCCCGCCCCTCGCGCGTCAGCCCCATCTGCTGATTCACGTCGCTGGCAAACGCGGTCAGGTACGCGAGCACGCCCGCGTCCTTCGGCCCTGCGTCCTCCACCCCCACGAGCACGTCCGCCGTAAATCCCGGAACCGCGCCGAGCGATTCGGGCGAACTCAACCCGCCCGCGCCGCGCGCCGCGACCAACCGCCCCGCGAGGTCCTCGCTCATCCCGGGCAGTTTGGCGAGCATGCCCGCCGTCGCGAGGTTGACGTCCAGGCACGCCGACTCGCTCCGCATCACCGCGTCGCCGCCTTCCACGACCGGCAACAGCCGAACGATCCCGCGACGTCCGCCCGATTCCCACACCGTCCACTCGCGGGTGAGCTGCGGGTCGCCGCCGTCGAGCAACGTCCCTCGTTGTCGTTCCATCTCCAACGTCACGCCCTGAACCCCCGACCACGCAATCGCGCGCAGCCGCAACTGCTCCAGGTTCGCGCGGACCGCCGTCCGGTGGGCGTCCGCACGCACGATCATCGTCGTGCACGCCAACGCCCCGACCGTGATCACCACCATGACCGCGTACAGCACGCTCCCGCGCCGCGTGCCACGCGCCGTTCGTACGGGTTGCGGGGAACGCCTCATGCCCCGCCCTCCCCGCGCTCCGCGTCGGGCACCACGATCACGCGTGACCGATCCGGCCTTCCCCACGCATTGTCCTCTTCAACCGCCGCCGGCGTCATCCAGAACCCCACCTCCACGAGCACAGGCAATCGCCCCGCCGAAGCGCTGTCATACGACCCGAGCCACTCCGCCCCATCCCAATACCGCACCCGCAGACGCCCCAACCGGCCCAGGGGCTCCATCGCCCCCTTCATCCGCGACCCGCGCAGCACGCCCCCCGCCGCGTCAAACTCGATCACCACCTCAACCTCGTCCCCCAGGGTCGGCGTCGATCCGGCCCCCACGCCCCGGCTCCGCACCACCAACCGATCCTCGCGACCTTCCAGGCCGGCGCGCCCCTGTCCGTCAATGACCACCGTGCCGGCCAGCCCCCGCTCCAACTCGTCCAGCACCGCCTCCACCATCCCGTCCGCGTCACACGTCTTCAGCACGCGATCGCGTCGGTCCAGCATGCCCCACGCGAACGAAAACACCCCCGCCCCGATGGTCAACACCAGCGCGACCGCGACGAGCACTTCCACCAGGGTAAATCCGCGAACCCTCACCGCGCCCCCCACGACGCTTCCCGCGTCAATCGCATCGCCTGCACCAGCTCGAACGACGCCAACTCGCGATCCGATCCCACCTCCGGCCGAAGCACGGCCCGCACCATCACCCGCGTCAACCCCGCCGGCCCCGCCGGTTCCGTCCGCACCTCCAACTCCCACGCCTCGGGGCCCAGCGGCTCCCCGTCCTCGCCCAGCATCGGGCCTGACAGCGTCTCGGGCCTGGCCAACCCCGCCTCGATCCGGCTCATGACGTTCCGTGCGTGGTCCGCCGCGCGCGCCGTCAGCCCGGCCCGCGCGATCGCGCCCGCGGACCCGTTCATCGCCGAAACGATCATCAACGCCCCGGCCACGAAGATCGCCAGCGCCAGCATGCACTCCAGCACAATCGCGCCGCGAGACCGCCTCATGGCGCCCTCCCCTCATCGTCCGTGCTGCCCTCCGGCGATGGGTTGCGCTCGCCGCCTTCGTCGCCCTCCGCGTCCTCACGCACGTCCTCGAACGTCATGGCCCCGGTCCACCCGTTCACGCGCGGCACTCGTCGCCCTTCGCCCGCGTGCACCGACCAGGCCCCGCTCATCTCGCTGATCCCCACCGGCCAGCACACCAGCATGCGGACGCCGCGCGGATCCGACCCCTCGTCTCCTGTCCCCGCGCCATCGACCGGCGCAGCGCTCGACGGCGGGGCCCCCTCAACACGCACCGAGGCCGGAAGCATGCCAATCCGATCCCCGCGCGGGACGGGGGCGGCGATCCCCGATCCCTCTTCTGTTGAGGCGACCTTCGCCTCGCGCATGATCAGTTCCCGCCCGGCCGGGCCGCCCGCCCACAGTTCCATCACCCGGCCGCGAGTCTGCGCTTCGGCCCGAACGCGCAGCGCCGCCCCGGCAAGAATGCCCTCCGCCTCGCGTAAGGCCCCGCGCGTGCCCAGGCTCCCCAGCGTCGGCCAGGCCAACCCCGCCAACGCCAGCAGCAACGCCAACGCGATCAGTATTTCGAGGATGGTCACCCCGCGCGCCCACCCGGGCACGCCCCCCGCACGAAGTCTCGCGCGGGTCCGCTCCATCATCCCCCCGTTCCGCCCGTGCCGCTCGGGCCCGTGCCGCCCGACTCCGCGTCCTTCTCCCACGACACGATATCGTCCTCCGTCCCTTCTTGCTTGTCCCGCCCGTACGACCACAGGTCGTATGTGTCTTCCTCGCTGTGCTCGCTCTTCTGCCGATAGCCCCACTGATTGCCGTACAAATCCTCCGGCACCGGCTTCTCCAGCAGTTTCGTCCACTTCTTCAGCACGTCCTCGTCGCTCGTGGCGTCCTTGTTCCACAGCACCGCGATCCCCTCCTCGTCCGTGGGGTAGCGATTGTGCGTGAACCGAAAATCCTTCAGCGCCTGCCCGATGGTGTTCATCTGGATCTGCACCATCTTGTCGTCGGCCTGTTCCTTCTTGTTCAGCAGGTTGTACGCCACCAGCCCGCCCAGCGCCAGCACGATCACGATCACGATCATGACTTCGATCAGCGTGAACGCCCGTCGCCACGCCTTCCTTGCCGCCCCAGTACGCATGCCAGCCTCCATTCCATGGCGGCCGAGTCCCGCCGCCCACCATGATACTCGCCCCTCGCCGTTCCCACCCACGTATTCCACGCAGTTTTTTTCGCGTGCGTGCCCCCCGCTACAACGCCGAACTCATGTCGCTCATCGGCAGCAGCAGCCCCGCCGCCACCAGCCCCACCACCAGCGCCAGCACCAGCAGCAGCATCGGCTCGATCAGCCGCACCGCCACCGTCAGGTTCCGGTCCAGCCGCGCCTCGATCGTCTCCCCGATCCGCGTCAGCACCTCGTCCAGGTTGTTCGCCGACTCCCCCACCGCGATCATCTCTACCACGTCCTCCTCGAACATCCCGCTCCTCGCCAGCGGCGGAGCCAGGTGCTCCCCCGATCGCACCGCCTCCGTCGCCTCGTCAATCGCCCCCTCCAGCACCGCGTGCCCCACGCCGTCCTTCGCGATCGTCAGCGCCGAGATCATCGGTACCCCGTTCCCCAGCATCGACCCCAGCAGCCCGCAGAACCGCGCCGTCGCAAAACCGCGCACGATCGCCCCGATCACCGGCATCCGGATCACCCGCGCACTCACCCACCGCGAAACCTCCTCCCGCCGGAGCGCGTACCACCCCCCGGCCACCATCAGCCCCACCACCACCGCCGTCGCCGCCCCGTACGTCGTCAGCAGGTCGCTGATCAGAAAAATCGCCTTCGTGATCCCCGGCAGGTTGTCCCCCAGCCGCGTGAACATGTCGCGGAACTTCGGCACGAACACCCCGAAGATCAACCCCCCAATGCCGATACCCACCACCACCAGCAACGTCGGATAGATCAAACTCCCGACCACCTTCGACCGCAGATCCGCCTGCCGCGTCACCAGCACCTGCAAGCGCGCAAACACCTGCTCCAGAAACCCGCCCCGCTCCCCGGCCCGCACCATCGCCACGTGCACCGTCGGAAACACGCCCGGCCTGGCCTCCATCGCGCCCGCCAGGTCCGTCCCCTTCTCCACCGCCTCCGCCAACTCCCGGCAAACCTCCGCCAGGTACCCCCGCGACCGCTGTCCCCCCAGCAACTTCAACGCCCGCAAAAGCGGCACCCCCGCCCGCAGCAGGTCCGCGATCTGCCCGTACGCCTCCCCCAGCCGACGCGTCGACACCCGCCGCGTCAACATCATCGGCCCCGCACGCCCCGCCCGCACGTCCACAGGAATCAGCCGCCGATGCTCCAACTCATCGAGCACGGCCTGCTCACTCAGCGCCGTCAGCGTGCCCTCCACACGCTGTCCACCCGCCGTCATCGCGGTGTACCGGTACGTCGCCACGCGCCGCCGCCCTTCTACTTCTTCTCACCCTCGCCCGCGGGCGTGGTCGCGGCCTTCGCCCCCAGCAGGTCCGCCACGCGCTTCGTCACTTCCTCGCTCGTCGGGCTGACGCGAAACTCGAACCGCTCCACCACGTTCCCCTGCCGATCCACCAGCCACTTCGTGAAGTTCCACTTCGGGTCGCCCCCGATCGGCGCCGGCTGCGCCGCCAACTGCTTGAACAGCGGATGCGCCCCCTCCCCCTTCACGCTCATCTTCCCGAACACCGGGAACGTCACCTTGTACTTGCTCTTCTCGCCCGAGCAGAACTCCTTGATCGCCGCGTTGTCCGCGAACTCCTGGTTCGCGAAATCCCCCGACGGAAACGCCAGCACCACGAACCCCCGGTCCTTGTTGGCCTGGTACAGCGCCTCCAGGTCCTTGTACTGCGCCGTGTACCCGCACTTGCTCGCCGTGTTCACCAGCAGCACCACCTTGCCCTTGAACTGCCCCAAATCCACGTCCTTCCCGTCAAGGTCCGGGATCGTGTACGTCAGCACCTGCGCGTCCACCTTGGGTTTCGTCGCCGGCGCGGGCGGCGGCTCGCTCGCCGCGGGTTGCCACCCCGCGCCCAGCACGCCCAGCCCCACCACCGTCCCCGCGATCGTCGCCGCCATGGCCCGAGATACGTTCGCCGAAATGATCCGCATGGCCTTTGCTCCTGGTCCCACCCCCGGTCGCATGAGCGTAGCCGTCCCCGTACCATCCCACGCATGGCCCTGGACACGCACTTCCTCGCCCGAGGCCTCATCACCCAGGCCCAGCTCGACGCCGCCGTCGCCGAGCAGGCCGCCACGGGCGAACGCCTCGACCGCGCGCTCGTCCGCCTCGGCATGCTCTCCAGGTCCGAGGCCCTCGCCGCCCTCGCCGAGGAGTTCCAACTCCCCGTCATCGACCCCGCCTCCCTCGCCGTCGAGCCGGACGTCCTCGCCGCCCTCCCCCCCAAGATCGTCTTCCGCCACCGCTGCGTTCCCATCGCCCGCGCCGGACGAACCCTCACCGTCGCCGTGGCCGACCCCTTCGATCAGGCCGTCAGCGACGAACTCCGCCTCATCGCCGGCGGCCCGGTCGACCTCGTCCTCGCCGACGAGGACGAACTCGCCAAGTTCATCCGCGCCCATTACGGCGTCGGCGGCGACACCCTCGACGCCATGGCCGCCGGCCTCCCGGGGCAGGTCGAGGTCAAAGCCTCCGACGACGCCGAACAGGCCCAGGAAGCCTCCGTCATCAAACTCGTCAACGACCTCCTCGTCGAGGCCATCGCCGAACGCGCCACCGACGTCCACGTCGAACCCTACGAGCACGAACTCATCGTCCGCTACCGCATCGACGGCGTCCTCCAGAAAGCCAACGTCCCCGCCGCCATCAACCGCTTCGGCCCCGCCATCATCTCCCGCCTCAAGATCATGGCCTCCCTCAACATCGCCGAAAAACGCCGCCCACAGGACGGCCGCATCTCCTTCAAGGCCCGCATCCCCAACGCCGCACCGCAGGAGTTCGATCTCCGCGTCTCCATCATCCCCATGCTCTTCGGCGAGGGCGTCGTCCTCCGCGTCCTCTCCAAAACCGCCGTCCTCATGTCCCTCAACGACCTCGGCATGCCCGACGGCATCCTCGCCTCCTGGGACACTCTCATCGCTCGCCCCCACGGCATCCTCCTCGTCACCGGCCCCACCGGCTCGGGCAAATCCACCACCCTCTACGCCTCCCTCAACCGCATCGTCTCCGACGCCATCAAAATCATCACCGTCGAAGACCCCGTCGAGTACCACGTCGCCGGCGTCAACCAGATTCAAGTCAACCACAAGGTCGGCCTCGACTTCGCCAGCGGCCTCCGCTCCATCCTCCGCCACGATCCCGACGTCGTCCTCATCGGTGAAATCCGCGACAAGGAAACCGCCGAGACCGCCATCCAGGCCTCCCTCACCGGCCACCTCGTCTTCTCCACCCTCCACACCAACGACGCCCCCGGCGCCGCCACCCGACTCCTCGACATGGGGGTGGAGCCGTTCCTGATCGCCTCCAGCGTCGAGGGCATCCTCGCCCAGCGCCTTGTCCGCCGCATCTGCAAAGAATGCGCCCAGATCATCACCCCCGACCCCGCCGACCTCCCCAAAGACTTTGTCCTCCCCGCCACGGGCCGCCTCCGCCGCGGCGCCGGCTGCCGCGCCTGCCGAAACACCGGCTACCGCGGCCGCCTCGGCGTCTACGAACTCCTCCGCGTCAGCGAAGCCCTCCGTCACCTCATCGCCGAGCGTGAACCAGGCCCCGTCCTCGCCTCCAAGGCCAAGGCCGAGGGGAACCTCGCCACCCTCCTCGACGACGGCTACGAGAAAGTCCGGGCAGGCTCAACCACCCTCGAAGAAGTCCTCTCCGCCGTCAGCGCCTGATCCGTCCTCCGCCGCCCTTGCCCCGCCGCCCGACACGCCTAAACTTGTGGCCCTGCGCCGGGCGAACCCGGTGTGGCCGTCGATTGTCCGGATTCCGCCGATATGCCCACGATCAACCAACTCGTCCGCGCCGCGCGCCGTCCCCTGCCCCGCAAGTCCAAGGTCAAGGACCTCGCCGGCAGCCCCCAGCGCCGCGGTGTCTGCCTCATCGTCCGCACCACCACCCCCAAAAAGCCCAACTCGGCGCTCCGAAAGATCGCCCGCGTCCGCCTCTCCAACGGCAAGGAAGTCACCGCCTACATCGGCGGCGAAGGACACAACCTCCAGGAACACTCCATCGTCCTCGTCCGCGGCGGCCGCGTCCGCGATCTGCCCGGCGTCCGCTACCACATCGTCCGCGGAACCCTCGACTGCCTCGGCGTCGAAGGCCGCAAGCAGGGTCGTTCCAAGTACGGCGCCAAGAAGGGCAAGTAACCTCGTCTCATTCACCGCGCGGCATCGTGCCCCGCGGCCATCAGCACGGCAGTAATCGGCGTTCGCCTCACCCGCGACCACCGGTGAACGACACGCGGTCACCCCATACGGGGTCAACCCGCGACAGCCAAAGGAGTCTCCCATGGGTGGCAAGCGTTTCACCAAGGCCGAAGAACAACTCCGCCCCGACCCGCGCTTCAACGACCGCGTGGTCTCCCGCTTCATCAACTGCGTCATGCAGGACGGCAAGAAGGCCGTCGCCCAGCGCTGCGTCTACGACGCCTTCGACATCATCCAGGCCAAACTCGCCAAGGAAACCGACCCCAACGCCCCCAAGGAGGCCCTCGAGGTCTTCCAGCGCGCCATCGAGAACGTCAAGCCCTTCGTCGAAGTCCGCTCCAAGCGCATCGGCGGGGCCAACTACCAGGTCCCCATGCAGGTCAACCGCAAACGCCAGGTCTCCCTCGCCTTCCGCTGGCTCCTCGAAGCCGTCCGCTCCGAGAAGGGCCGCCCCATCGCCGCACGCCTCGCCGACGAACTCTACAACGCCGCCCGCGGCGAGGGCAAGGCCATGGGCACCCGCGACCAGACCCACCGCATGGCCGAGGCCAACCGCGCCTTCGCCCACTTCGCCAACTGACACAAACAAGTCCTGCGAGCAAACGAGCCGCGCGCGTCAGCGAGCGGTTCTTTTTTTGCCTTTGCAGTACGAGCCGCGAGCGTAAGCGAGCGGTTCTTATGCCTTGACGACCGTCCTATTGCCGCCTCGGGCGTCCTACCACCTTCACCGCCCCGAGTCACATCCCCCGTCGTACCATCTCCCATGACCACGTCCACCAGGCATCCCGCAGCACCTTCCATTCCCAAGGTCGATCCCCACGCCGTCACCATCTCCGGCGTCGTCCTCGACCCCGTCTACGCGCCCAACCTGCCCGTCACCGAATCCCTCAGGTCCATGCCCCACATCGACAAGCACCTCGGCAAGGGCGGCCTGCCGGGCCAGTTCCCCTACACCCGCGGCCTTTTCCCCCACGGCTACCGCACCCGCCTCTGGACCATGCGCCAGTTCGCCGGCTTCGGCTCCGCCGACGACACCAACAAACGCTTCAAGTACCTCCTCGAACAGGCCAGGTCCTCCACCGCCGCCAACACAGGCCTCTCCACCGCCTTCGACCTCCCCACCCTCATGGGCCGCGACAGCGACGACGAACTGTGCGTCGGCGAAGTGGGCAAGTGCGGCGTCGCCATCTCCACCATCGAGGACATGCACCGCCTCTACGCCGACATCCCCATCGACAAGGTCACCGTCTCCCAGACCATCAACGGCCCCGCCGCCGTCATCTGGGCCATGTACCTCGCCCACGCCCTCCAGCGCGGCATCTCCTGGAACTCCCTCGGCGGCACCCTCCAGAACGACATCCTCAAGGAGTTCCACTCCCAGAACGAGTTCATCTACCCCCCCGAGCCTTCCGTCAAACTCGTCGTCGATACCATCGAGTTCCAGTCCAAGTTTGTTCCCAGGTGGAACAGCGTCAGCATCAGCGGCTACCACATCCGCGAATCCGGCAGCACCGCCAGCCAGGAACTCGCCTTCACCCTCCGCGACGGCATGGAGTACGTCGAGGCCTGCATGGCCCGCGGCATGGACATCGACGCCTTCGCGCCCCGCCTCTCGTTCTTCTTCAACTCCCACAACGAGTTCTTCGAGGAAATCTGCAAACTCCGCGCCGCCCGCCGCATCTGGGCTCGCGTCATGAAGGACCGCTACGGCGCCAGGAACGAACGCTCCTGGTACATGAAGACCCACGTCCAGACCGCCGGCTGCTCCCTCACCGAGCAGCAGCCCCTCAACAACATCGTCCGCGTCGCCTACCAGGCCATGGCCGCCGTCCTCGGCGGCTGCCAGAGCCTCCACACCGACAGCATGGACGAAACGCTCGGCCTGCCCACCGAACAGGCCGTCACCGTCGCCCTCCGCACCCAGCAGATCCTCGCCCACGAAACCGGCGTCACCCGCGTCGCCGACCCGCTCGGCGGCTCCTGGTTCATCGAGCAGATGACCGACACCATGGAACGCGACGCCCTGAACCACATCCACGAAGTGGACCGCATGGGCGACTACGCCGATTGGGACGCGCCCGCGCCGACCCCCGCACAGTCCGACCTCACGCACCACCCCGCCTACCAGCCCCGCCGCTCCTACGGCAGCGCCGTGGTCAACGGCATCAACAAGGGCTACTTCCGCCGCGCCATCGCCGAGGCCAGTTACCGCTTCAGCGAAGAGTGCGAAGCCGGCGACCGCATCATCGTCGGCGTCAACGCCTACAACGACCCCGACGAAAAACGCCCCATCGATATCCTCGTCATCCCCCACGAGGTCGAGGTCGCGCAGTTCGAACGACTCGCCGCGTTCAAGAAACGCCGTGACGCCGGCAAGGTGCAGAAGGCCCTCGACAACATCCGCGCCGCCTGCCTCGGCAAGCCGTTCACGCTCATGCACCCCCTCCCGGCGGGAGAGGGCGGGGGGGTGGGTTCCCTCCACCCCACCAACGTCATGCCCGCCCTCGTCGACGGCGCCCTCGCCAACTGCACCCTCGGCGAAATGGTCCAGGCCATGGCCGAGGTCTACGGCCGCTATACCGGCGGACCCGAGTGGTAACCCCGATTCGCCGCAAGATCGACCCGGCAGCGGCGTTCTCCCCGGTACTCTGTGATGATGCTCCTGCCCTTCATCCTCGCGACCCTTGGCCTTCAGCCGGCACCTCAGCCGACCTTCGCTATGATCGTCCGCGAGCAGTACGTCACCTGGGACCGTAACGCCGACGGCCTGCTCGACCCCGCCGAGATCGACGCCGTGTGCGTAGACCCGGCCATCCAAGGCCCGCAGGCCGCCGCCGCCGCCGCCCTCAAGCGCATCGTCCGCAGCGGCCGGTACGAGGTGCCCCCGCTCACGCTCGAGAACCTCACCGCGACAACGAAGCCGCCCACCCGCCCCACCACCGACGCGCAGGCCGATCGCGAGGATTCATCCGAAAATGCCGCGCCCGCCTCGGCCCCGAAGCCCGCGCCCAACTTCCAGTCGAGTTTCGCCTCCAGCCTCCGCCGCATCAGCGCCGCGAAGCGCGACCTCTTCCTCGACGACACCCCCGACCTCGACCGCCTCCGCCAGGGCGCCCTGGGCAACTGCTTCCTCGTCGCCAGCATCGGCGCCATGGTCCATCGTGATTCGCAATCCGTGGTTGGCATGATCACCCCGCGCGACGAGGGCGGCTACACCGTGCGGTTCGGCGACGGGCAACGTGTCGAGATCGGCCCGCTGACCGACGCGGAACTGGCCCTCTCGGGCACCACCGGCGACGAAGGCCTCTGGCTGCCCGTGCTCGAAAAGGCCGTCGGCTCGCTCCGCCGAGACGCCAACCCCCAGCGCTACACCACCGAACTCGCCACCGACGCCATCGCCAACGGCGGGTCCACCGCCACGATGATCCGCCTGCTCACCGGCCACTCCACGGACCGCATCACGCTGAAGCGACGCCCGCGCGGGGCCGATGCTTCGACGCCGCCAACCCCCGCCAGCGACGTAGAAACGATGGCCGGTCGCGTGCGGGATCGAGTCAGCGCCGCGCTGGCCGAGCAGCGCCTCGTGACCGCGGGCACGGGGACCGAGCCGCAGCCGCCCGGGATCAACGGCAAGCACGCCTACGCCGTGCTGGCCTTCGACGCGGATGCCGACACGCTTACCCTCTGGAACCCGCACAGCAACTCGTTCACCCCGAAGGGCGCCCCCGGCCTCACGACGGGCTACGCCACACGCCGCGGCATGTTCGCGGTGCCCATTCCCGAGTTCGTGCAGATCTTCACCAGCGTCGTGATCGAAGCCCCGCCGGCGAAACCCGCCCCACCCGACGCGTCGCCCCCGGCCTCGGACGCTCCACCCTCGGGGTCGTAAGCCCCCGTTTCGACGAAGCGTGCCGAACGTCCGACGCGTCGCGACTTCACGTCATATCCTCATTCTGACGCCGCCTTAGCTCAGTTGGTAGAGCAGCGCTTTTGTAAAGCGCAGGTCAGGGGTTCGAGTCCCCTCGGCGGCTCTTGCCTGATTGCCTGCACACCCCCCGCACGTTCGGAGCCTCGCACCCGCATGATCACCCCTTCCCCCACCACCCCGATCGATCCCGCCGTGGCGCGGGGCACGTTCCTGACGCGCACCCCCGCGACCGCGACCAGCCCCGAGTGCCTCGTGCTCGGCATCCCCAACACCAGTTACGAACTGCATCTCCGCCCCACCGCCGGCGTCAGCACGCCCATCGGCAAGCGTCTGCTGGGCGTCATCCGGGTTGAGGCTCGCCGCATCGACCGTCCGGGAACGGGTGGCAAGTTCATCGAGCCGGTGTTCGGCCGTCCCCGACGCGTCCAGGGAACCGTGATCCGCATCGAGCAGGGCGCGGTCGTCGTGGACGCGGGCGCCCCGATCCACCTCGTGCCGCTCGACCCGCGCCAGTCGCCCGAGTCCTTCACGCCCGGCGAACTGGTTTCGTGCGACGTGATGGACGGCGCGACCTTCTCGCCTCGCTGACCTCCACGGGCCGTGCTTCACCCCGTGCGCGGGTCCACCCAGCGGGCCATGACGTCAACCACGAGATTGAACACCACCAGCATCGTGGCGTAGACGAGCACGACGCCCATGAGCAGGAAGAGGTCCTTGTTCTGCACGGCGTTGACGAAGTGCTGTCCCAACCCGGGCACGCTGAAGACGACCTCAACCACGAACGACCCGGTCATGGCCCCCGCCGCCGCGGGGCCGAGGTAACTGACCACGGGGAGCAGGGCGTTCTTGAGGGCGTAGACGAGTACGACGCGCCACTCGGGGAGCCCGGCGGCGCGGGCGGTGCGGATGAAGTCGGCGCGGAGCGCCTCGATCATGCCGACGCGGACAAGCCGCGCGATGTAGGCGGCAAACGGGAGCGAGAGGGTAAAGGCGGGCAGGAGCAGGTCGCGGGCACGTCCCCACTCTCCCACGGGCGGCCAGCCCAACCCCAGCGCGAAGAGCGCCAGCAGCCCCGTCCCGATCACGAAGTTCGGCACACTGACGCCCACGAGCGACAGCACCAGGGTGGCGGCGTCGAGCACCCCGCCCGGGCGAAGCGCGCCCAGCACCCCTGCGCCGATACCCAGCGCGAGCGCGATGAGCAATGAGGCAGCGCCGAGGGTGATCGACACGGGCAGGAAGTCCGCGAGGATGTCGTTGACCCGCTGGTCGCGGTACTGAAGGGACGGGCCGAAGTCGAAGACGGGGCGGCGCGTGGGGCCCTCGCCCCTTCCCAGACGGAGCGCGCGGAGGCCGCTTGCGGAGTCGGCGTAGGACCCTGCGAAGGCCCAGAACGAATCGAGCCGATACTGCGCCCGCATCGCCGCTTCGACTTCCGGCGGCGGTCGGCGTTCGCCCCGCTCGAGCGGATTGCCCGGTACCGCCCACGCCAGCGCCAGCGTCGCCAGGAACACCGCCGTCAGAATCAACGGGAGTTGCGCCAGCCTTCGTGCGATCAGCCCCAGCATGGGCCAGCGTAGGAACGAGCGGCGCGACGGACCGGCTCGCCGTGCGCTATTCGTCCATCCGTGCGCCGTATCGCATACGCCCGCCGCACTCCGGGCAGGGCCAATGCGACGCCGTTGCCGTCAGGTCGTACCCGCAATGGGCGCACGCCACCCCGACCCCCTCCACGGCCGACAGGGAGAACCGGTGCGTCAGGCCTTTCATGCCGCCGAGAAACCCGCTCCAGGCGTGCGCGACCGCGAGCACCAGCACGAGGGCCGCGAACTCGACCAAGCGTTCCGCCATCGCGATGATCAGCGGCAAGGCGCCGCCCAGCCCAAGCCCGATGGCGATACCGAGCGGCCCGGCGGGGTACTTCCGGCACGAACCCTCCGCCGCGCTTCGCACGACGAGAAACGACACCAAACCGCTTCCCAGGCAGACGCCCGTCGCGATCGCCGATGCGGGCATCGCCGCACGACGCGCCACTTCATAGAGCATGACCGCCATGACCGCGGACCAGATGGCCGTGGCGCCAAGCCCGATGAGCACCCCCACGACAGCGTGCGCCGCCGTGACGCGAATCCGTCGTGAAGTCCAGTGGATAGAAACTGGCCCATCGCTCATGTCGCCACCACCGTGGTCCGCATGCGTGTTCTACGGAACCCGATGCTCCGAAGTTGCTTCATTCAGACGCACTCGGAACCGCCCCACGTCCTGCCAAGAATGCGGATGGGTCGAGATCCCCTCGAGTCGATGCGGGTCGAAGAGATATTGCTGGACGTACTGGTAGATCGGCGCCAGGGCCGCATCGTCCTCGATCAGCAACCTCTCGGCCCGGGCGAGGAGGATCATCCGACTCTCGGGATCGCGCTCCTGGGCCGCGGCATCCAATAGCGCGTCGAACGCCGGACTTGAGTACCCGCGGTCATTGTTTCCGTCGCCCGTGCGGTTGATCTCCAGGAACGTGGTGGGGTCGGCGTAGTCACCGAACCACGACGCGCGGCTGATCATGAAGCGCCCGCTCTTGACGTCCTCTCGAAACGCCCTCGTCTCCTTGCGCAACACCCGCGTCCGCACGCCCAGCGTGCGCTCCCAGTCCCGCGCGATGGACTGCGCGATCAGCGCATGGTCACCCTCCGCGTTCACCAGGATCTCGACCATGGGAAACCCGCGCCCCTCGGGATAGCCTGCCTCGCGGAGTTCCTCGCGTGCAAGAGCCGGATCGGGGTCGAGTCCCGTGGGTGATGCATACCCCACGATCGACCGCGGCGGGATGAGCGTCGCCGCGGGTGTTTCCCCCGCGCGCAGAATCCCCTCGCACACGCCGCGGCGGTCGATCGTGCGTGCGAAGGCCCGCCGCACCGCGGGGATGGCGAAGGGGTTCGGGGTGCCGTCGGCCAGTCGTGGACGGGCGTTGAAGTTGTAGAAGTACGTTCCGAACGCGGGGAAGGCGTGGGCGTGGGCCCGCGGATCGCGCGGGAGCGCGCGGTCGATGTCGATTTCCCCGGCCCCGGCGGCGGTCAAGCGTTCGACGTCGAGGGCATGCGCCGTGCGGAACTCTCTCTTCGCCGCGAAGACTTCCCCGCGATACGCCGGCATCACGTCGGTCGTCCAATCGACGGCGCCGGTGCGGAAGGCCAGGACCTGGGCGTTGCCGTCGCGGATCGAAAGGCACGCGACCGAATCGAGCGTCACACCGCCCGCGTCGCGATAGTGCGGGTTGGGTTCGAACCGCATTTCGCGCATGAATCGCCACGCGGCCAGTACGAAGGGTCCGTTGCCGACGAGCACGCCGGGCTTCAACCATCCCGGGTCCGTCCGCTGGACGCCTGACTGTGCGTCAACGGATTCGTACGCCTGGACGAGGGATGGAAAGACCGGGTAGAGCGCGCCGAACGAGGTCAGGTCGAGAAAGTACGGGGTGGGCCTGGTCAGGATCACGCGCAACGTTCGGTCGTCAGGAGCCTCCAGCCCCACGAGGCGGTCGAACTGCTCGAGTGTTTCCGTCCACAGCGATTCCGCGGCCGCGGCGGAGCCACGCCGCGCCGGGTCGGCGGCGAAGGCCCGCACGGCCTGGGCGCGCCACGCGACGAACGCATCGACCCCACGGATGCACGACAGCAGTTTGGCGTAGTCTCCGCCCGCGTCGGGGAGGATCACTCGCCGCCAGGCATAGACAAAGTCGCCCGCACGCACGGGCTCGCCGTTGCTCCAGTATGCCGCGGCGTCCAGCGTGAAGGTGTATTCCCGCCCGTCGGGCGACACGGTCCACGCGGACGCCACGCCCGGCGCCACACGCAGATCGGGCGTGGAGGTATCCAGCCGCGTCAACCCTTCGTACAGCAGCCCGGCGCATCGGAAGTCCTGGAGCCAGGACATCTGCACCGGGTCGAGGGTGCTGACCTCGCCCCGGGTGACGAACGTGAACTCGGCCCTGGGCGCCGGTGCATCGAGGCAAATGCCGGCGAGGACGATCGCGACGAGAAGCAACGCCGGGAGGAGGAGTTTGATCACGCGCGACGAGGATAGCCGCGACGCCGCGGGCGTTTCCCGCCGCTCGCGCCGCCGAACGTCGTCACCGGTGTGCGCGAAGCCTCAGGGAAGAAAGTGCGCCTTGGAGAACTGGAAGGGCGGCTTGGTGAGGACGCCGTCGGCGCCGACGATGCTCGTGGCATCGAGGATGAACTTGGCCTCCGAGGCGACCGTGCTCTCGCGGAGCGTGGTTCCCAACCCCGGGGTGGGGAATCGCGTGCCGGGCGAGAGGACGTTGCCGGCGAGTTGGATGAGCGTTTCGGAGGCTCCGACGGCGCTCGTCATTTCACCGCGAGAACTCTCGGAGGCGGCCTGATAGTCCTTGGCCTTGAGCGCGCGGGCGGCGAGGGCGATCAATCGGCCGGAGAGTTCGGCGGCGGCGTTCGCCGAGGCCGCGTTCATCCGCGCGTCGGGCTGCAGGAAGATGTCGCGTACGCCCCGGACCCCCTTGTGATAGGCTTCGAGTGAACTTTGGTCGGGGAGTTTGGTCCCGCGTGCCTTGACATGGTTGCTCAACCCCACGCAGAGCGCCGAGGATGCTTCGAGGCGTGCGGACGGAAAATCACGTTCGGGAAGCCCCGCGCCGGCGAGGAGCGCGGCCGCCTGGGCCTTGAGGACCTGTCCATCCTGCTCGACCCCCATGGCGTTCTGCAACGCCGTCATCGCCGCGGAGACTGTTGTCGACAGCACCGCGGGCCGGGCGACGCTCGCGGCCTCAAAGGTGCGCCGCAGACCGAACGCGGCCTCATACCGGAGCGCCGGGCGCGGGGACGCCAACTGCCCCGTCAGCATACCGGTCGACGTTTCGGTCGCGAGGTCACCGGCGATGATGAGCGCGACCACGGCGAGGCGATCATCGGCGTGCTTCGCCAGTTCGCGCAGCGCGGGTTCCAAGGACTTCGCGTACTGAATCCGAAACGCCGCGGACACGTTCGCGCCTTCGAGGGGCGCCAAGATGGCCCGGCGGGCGATCCGTCTCTTGTCGGCATCCTCGCTCGAAAGATCCGCGGCGTTTTGCTGGGCACATGCCGTCACTGCGGCCGCCTGGTCCGCGGAGAGTGTCATGGCGGAACTGATCGCCGGCTCGATCTGGCATGGCTGGGCGCGGGCGGGCGTATGCATCATCGCCGCGAGGGCGAACACCACGGACAGGCCGGCCTGTTGGAATGTACGTTCGATCAATCACGAATCCTTGTACTGTCCCCCACGGATCGGGTCGAATCGGCTCGGGGCGAAAGCGTAGGTCGCCCGCGCCCCGGAATGAACCACCTTACCAGCCCGCGGGGCGAGGGGTCAACCCCGCGTGTCAATAGACCTCCATGAACACGCGCCGCGTGGGACGGATTGACTTGTGGATCATCCGCCGTTCCCACGTGCTGATCGTCGCCAACGCGTCGGGATCCACCGTGAGGTACTGCGCCAGTACGTCCGGCGTCAGTATCCCGGTCATCGTCTTGAAGACGCCTAACTCCATCCCCGCGACGCCGCAGACGTACACCAGTCCGCGCGGGGACTCCAGTATCCGCCGTACCACGTCCCCCCCCGTGGCGAGTCGTTGATCCACGTACATTGCCGGGTGTCCGTCGGCCTGCGGCTGCCGGCTCAGCGCCGTCACGTATGTGAAGTTTGCGTTCGTGTGGGCTTGGGCCTGAAGTTCGTCGTGGTAGATCAGGTCGCCCGCGTAGGGCGAGCCCATGATCAGCACCACCCGAGACGCCGGCGCCCGCGTCGCGATTTCCCGGATCATGCCCCGGAACGGCGCGATGCCCGTTCCGGTCGCGATGAAGAGGTAGTCATGCGCCGATGGGTCCGCGGGCAGCACGAACCGCTTCCCGTTCGGTCCGGTGACCGACACGGTGTCGCCCGGGCGAAGGTCGCACAGGAAGTTGCTCGCCACGCCGAGGAACAACTTGCCCGATTCCCAGTGTTCGTCGATGGTGCGTTTGACGGTCGTGGAGAGTATTTTTCCCTGACCGTCCTCTCCACCCGTCGGGCTGGCGATGGAATACAGGCGGAGTTTGTGCGGCCGGCCCGACTCATCCACCCCGGGTGGGATTATGCCGAAGGATTGCCCGGCGATGAAGGCGTTCTCGAGGGGCGTCCCCGAGACGTCGAGCTCGATGTGTCGCACGAATCCGGACGATTTCGCCGAGGCGGTGCACCGTCTGTTTGAGAGCACCACGGCGCGCCCCGGCGCGGCGGGCGTGAGGAGGTGCATGCGTGCGTCCGCGAGCACGGGGGTACCGGGGATGGGTGTGCTGGCACGCTCGCTCATGGGCGGGCCTTTGCGAGAGTTGAAGCGAAGGGCATCAGCCGCCAAACCCGCCGAACATGCCGCCGAGGCCGCTGAGTTTTTTCATGAAGCCCTGGCCCGCAGCGGCCTCGTCCTGATAGGTGCCCGACTCGACCTCGCCGGCCCAGGTCTCGACGGCGGCCATCATGGACTGCATCAGCGAGGCCATCATTTCCGGGCTGATCGGCATGCCGGACATTCCGGGCAGGTCGAGCGTCCAGCGATCACCCTTCTTGGTGAAGCGGATCGGCTCGGGGACGCCCGGGTACGTCGCCGTCGCCGTGTTGCCGGTGACGTTCCAGGTGAAATCGTCCGCGGTGATCGAGGCGAGGGCATCGGGCGACATGCCTTCGATGCCCGGGCCTGCGTTCGCGAGCATGGGGCCGATCATGGCGCCCATGCCACCGCCGGCCGAGAGCACCGCGGCCATGCCCTTGCCGAACTTGTCCTGGCACGCGCGTTCGGCCTTGGCCAGGGAGCGCGTGCCCGCGAGGAGATCGTCGAGCGCGGACTGAGGCGTGGCGCCCGGGGCCGACTCGGCGCTGCGGAGCCACGCCGGGGGCGCGAGCGGGGAGGACGCATCGAGCCGTTCGTTGTTGGCGAGTTTTTTGGCGTCGTCGAGCATGGCCGTCAGCGCGTCGACCCGCTCGCGCACGGCCGGGGCGGCCTGCACGCCGGCAAAGGCATCACGCGCGGCGCCGAGGGATTCGGTGGCCTTCTCGAGCGAGGCCTTGCGGTCCGCCGCGAGCGTGGCCAGGGCGGATCTGTACGACGCCGCGTTGGGCAGCGCCGGCTGGACGGTGGCCAGCGAGCGCAGCGTTCGGAGATATGCCTGAGTCCCCGTCGCACGACGCCAGGCCGATTCGGCCAGGGCAAGGTTGGCGGCGCCGAGGGAAGCCTTGCCGCCGCCGCTGCGTGGTTCCTTGCTCGCCTCGCGTGCCGCGGCCAAGGCCTCGCCGTACTGCCGGTCCGCCTTGTCATACGCCGCGGCGAGGTCCTCGCTTCGGAGACGATCGATTTCGCCGACCATGCGGTGGATGTCCGTGGCGATCATCGTCGCGGCGTCACGCGCGGCCTTCGCCTCGGCCCGGGCCGCCGACGCCTGCGCCGTCAGGTCGGCCTCCGTCGCGTCCAGGTCCGCGCGCTGCTTGGTCAACTGCGCGACGATCGTCTTGACTTCATCGAACTGGGGCTGGATCAGGTCGGCCTCCGCCTCGAGCCGACCGGCCTCGAGGCGGAGTCGCTCGCCCTGCATGCGGATCAAGTTCGCCCGCTCGACGATCGGTTCGGCCTGGGTCGCGGACATCTGGGTCGTCGTGCCCATCAGGCGAGAGTGCTCGGCGAGTTTGGCGTCGGCCTGCGCGGCCTTGTCCGTCGCCTTCGCGCGCAGATCGGCCAGTTGCTTGCCGAGCGCGGCCAGGCGATCCGACTCGCGTGCCTTGACGGCGTCCTTGTCCTTCTTCGCGGCCGACACGCGGGCCATCTGGGCCGACGCGTCGAAGGACTCCGCCGCCGCGGCGATGGAGCTCGCCACCGACCACCGCGTAATCGCGCTCTCGACCGCCCCAAGGTGACGCAGGATCGTGCCTTCGACATCATCCGCCGCCACCGCGTGCTCTTCGCCCAGCCCGATCTTGGTCGCCGCGAGCAGCTGGTGGGCCGCGGCTCTTTCCGCGCCCTCGCCCGAGGCCGCACCGGCCTTCAACTCGCCCGCGACCTTCGTGTACACCCTGGTCCGCACCGCGTCGGGGGCCGGGGCCGAGCCTGACCCGCTCATCGCCGACAACTGCTGCGACGCCGACGTCACCGCGCGGCTCGTGTCTGACTCGCGGTCGCACGAGGCCAGCGCCAGCCCGGCGATGAGCACCAGGCACCCGGGGGTCCAACTCGAACGAATCAACGTCTGCTTCATCGTGGCTTCTCCGGGCTTCGCGCCCGCACGAGGTTCGGGGGTTGTTCGCCGGGCGTCACCCGGCGGTTACGCACTGTAGCAAAGACCGGCCCGGCGTGCACATTCATCGATCGGGGGGGACGTCCCCCGCGGACTTCGCCGCACGCGGCGTGGGCGGGTCATACTCGACGGGGTACCCGGTTCGTGGGCGGTACATGGCCCGGATCCACTCGACAGCCCGGCGGTAGCGATCATCGTCGCGCCCAGTCAGCGCGGGCCGCCACTTGCCCTTGGCCACGCCCGACACTTCGGGGTGCTTGAAGACGGCCTGCTCTCGTGGAATGGCGAAGTCGAGGAGCGGGCTTTTTTCCGGCTGCTCGTAGTCGATGAGGCCCTTGCCGTCGGCGGTGCGAAACCGGTCGAGGATCAGGAAGTTCGTGTACGCGGCGGCGTCGGTTCCGGCCTTCAGGTTGGTCAACCAAAGCCGCCCGGCCTCTTCCCCGCCGTGGCACTTGGCCGTGGCGCACGAGTTGATGAGCCAGGTGTTGTGGACGTCCTGCACGAACAGGCGCATGGCCCGCGGGCTTTCGCGCACCCGCACCTGCCCGTACAACTCGCGCGCGCGTGCGCCGAAGAACCACGCGAGGATGTCCGCCGGCCTCTGCCGCACGAACAGTTCCTTGGCCTCGGGCGTGGTCGGGACGGTGCCCAGCCCCGGCACCTCGCGCCCCGCGTACGCCGCGAGGAACTTGCGCGTCGCATCGGCCGAGATCAGCATCGAGGGCGGGTCGCGAAGATCGACCTCGTACACCTTGATGATGTTGATCTGATCGGGCGTCAACAGGGGGAACACGAACTTGGGCGGACCTGGATCCACCGGCGCGGCGGGGTCGGGCCTGGGCCGCTTCGCCTCGTTGACCTTCTGCTGGGCGATGATCTCGACCTTGAGGTCCTTCCCGCGCGTGTTGCCCGGCTCGATCAGCAGCGCCCGCTCGACTTCCCACAGGGCCAGGTCGAGCCGGCCCTTGCCGCGGAGCCACTCGGCGAGGCGCACGATCGACTCGGCGTCGGTGGGGTCGATGGCGTCCCGCAGCATGCGGTAGCGCTCGTCGAGGCTGGGCAGCCGGGCGATCCGCTCGACGCTCTCGGCGGGGAAGGACGTGCGCACGCCGTTGATCGAGACGGTGACCTGCGACTTGGTCTGTTCGACGAAGAACCCGGTTTCACGCCGCCCGTCGCGCAGGTAGACGTCGACCTCGGCCCCGGCGGTGAGCGGCTCGTCGACCGGCGCCCCGGCCATGGGGACGCCCTCGGGCGGGGCGGCCTTGGGTGGGGGCAGGCTGTCCTGGGCCATCGCGGGCACACACACCCCCCACACCCCCCACGACACGATCCAGGCCGTCGCGAGGGGCGGATGGGGTCGGCGTTTGGGGGTTCGAGGCGGTTTCGGCGAGCCCGCGTGGGGTGGGGTCGTCGTCATTCGGGGGGATTGTCGCACATCCGGGCCGGTTTGTAAAGCGGGGTGTGGGCGGGATTTGGGAGGGGCTTTGGGTGGCACGGGGCATCCGCGACCCGTGCCGTGTGTTCAACGCGAAGGGGCGAAGAGAACGCGAAGGCCGCGAAGGGAACGGAGGGACGCGGAGGGGGCAGATGGAAAAGGGATCAGGCTTTGGGGCCGCACTCCGGGCAGGGCGAGTTGGGTGGGAGACCGGCGAGGGAGTATCTGCACTTGGGGCAAAGTCCCGCCTTGGCCGCCCGGAGCGCGCGAATGCGCGAGGTCCAAATGATCGTGGCAGGAATGGCGAACATCAACACAGGGACGAGTTCAGCCGGCACATGGACCAACTCGCCGATTAGAACGTTGGGCGGCGGGTGGCACTGCTCGAATGATAAACCGGTGTGCCATTGTCCCGACGCTTCGTCGGGACAGTGCGGCCCACCCTGAATCACCCTGCGCGACGCACTGCCCTGCGAAGCGCAGGACCGTGGCACGGCATCACAGCGTACTTCCGCGGCGGAATCCCTCGCCGCGAAGCGGCGGTGGTTCGTCGCCGGGGGTCGCCGCGGAGCGGCACCCCCGGAGCGAGGCCGTTCCACGCGCGCACCGCGGAGCGGTGCGGGTCAATCCCACAGGTACTCGGGCTTGTACGGCACCTCGTACTTCGCGAGAAACGCCAGCATCTCGCTCTTGAAGTCGATGGCCTTGTGATGCGCTTCCTGCCGGTCGAAGTACGCCCGAACGGCGTCGATGCTGTCGTGGCCGACCGAGAACGCGAAGTAACCGTCCTGCCACGCGAAGTTGTGCAATCCCGATCGCTGGTTCTTGATCCACGCCGATGTTGCGCGCTTGACGTGCATCATAACGTCCGCGATCGCGGCGGACTTTCCGAGGCTGATGAGAAGGTGGACATGGTCCGCGACGCCGCCCGCGTGACGCAGCGGCGAGTGCATGTCGCGGCAGATGCCGCCCATGTAGGCAAAGAGGTCCGGGCGGAGATCGAGCGGAATCAGTGGCTCGCGGTTCTTCGTTGAGAACGTCACGTGGACCAGGACGCTGGTGAGCGTGGTCGCCATACGGATAGTCTACCCGCACCCCGCTGGGGTGCGATGGTCGGGCGGATGCACTCCGGGGGTGCCGCTGCGCGGCGACCCCCGGCTACGGAACTCCACCGCATCGCGGTGAGGGCGGCGATGTGCAACATTGCTATCGCCGTGCGGAACCGCGACCCTACCTGCGTTCGAGAGCCAGCGGCGGGGTGGCACTGCTCCAAATGACGAACGGGGCGTAGCACAGTTCCGATGCTTCATCGGAGCAGCGGACCACCCTCACCCACCCTGCGCGACGCACGGCCCTGCGAAGCGCAGGACCGTGGCACGGCAGGACTGTGGCACGGGCCCACGGGAATTTTCCGATCTACCACCCTCTCTGTCTTCTTCCGCTCCTCTCTGGCTTCATCCGCGAGCAACAGGCATGAAACAAAGAACCCCCGGCCTGCGCCGAGGGTCTTGGTTGAACTCGTTCACACGCGGGACGCCTCGCCACCCAAGCCAGAAGAGGCCCCGTCGCACAGGCGGGACGCCTGTGCCACCCATACCACATACGCCGACGGCTTACTTCGTCAGATCGACCTTCGGCGCGTCGGCGGAGACGAGGCCCGGGACGCCCTCGGCGCCTGACTTGATCTGGGCGGTGCTCTTGCGGACGTCGTCGCCGATGGGTTCGGCGCGGCCGCCGAGGTGCTGGGCGAGGAAACCCTCGATGATGGCGTTGAAGGCCTTGCTGTTCTCGGGGCGGCGGAAGCCGTGGCCCTCGTCGGGGAAGACCACGTAGGTAACGGGGATGTTCTTGCGCTGCATGGCGGAGACGATCTGATCGCTCTCGGCCTGCTTGACGCGCGGGTCGTTGGCCCCCTGCCCGATGAGGAGCGGGCGGACGATGCGGTCGGCGAAGGTCAGCGGCGAGCGGCTGGCGAGGAACTTGCGGCCTTCCTCGGTGCGGTGGTCGCCGACACGGCTGGTGAGCATCTCGATCATGGGCGCCCAGTGCGGGGGGATGGAGTTGAGGAGCGTGTTGAGATTGCTGGGGCCGACGATGTCAACACCGCACGCGAAGACTTCCGGCGTCATGGTGAGGCCGGCGAGGGTGGCGTACCCGCCGTAGGACCCGCCCATGATGGCGACCTTGTTCTTGTCGGCGATGCCCTGGGCGACGGCCCAGTCGACGGCGTCGAGCAGGTCGTCGTGCATGGTGGTGCCCCAGTTTTTGTCGCCGGCGTTGGTGAAGGCCTTGCCCAGGCCGGTGGAGCCGCGGAAGTTGACGCTGAGCACGGCGTAGCCGCGGTTCGCGAGCCACTGGTGGTAGGGGTTGTAGCCCCAGGAGTCGCGTGCCCAGGGGCCGCCGTGCACGAAGAGCACCATGGGCAGGGGCTGGACGGGCTTCATGCCGGCCTTGGTCGAGCCGACGGGGACGGTGAGGTAGGAGACGAGGTTCAGCCCGTCGCGGCTCTTGATGACGACGGGGTGCATCTTCGCGAGGGGCTGGCCTTCGAGTTTGGGGCGGTTGGTGTAGAGGAAGGTTGCCTTGCCGGGCGTGGCCGCGCCGGGGGTGCGGTCGTAGCGGTAGAGGCGCACCGGGCCGTCGTCCATGAGGAAGGAGACAAGCCAGGTGCGGTCGTCGTGGGTGCGGCTGCCGAGGATGATTTCGCCGTCGGCGACGGTCTTGAGGTAGTCGAAGTCGGCCTGCACCGAGGGGTCGAGGATCTTCCATTGCGTGCGGTCGTACTCGAACGACACGGCCTGCACGGCCTTGGTGACCGGGTGGATCATGGCGGCGTCGGCGTCGGCACGATCATCGCTGGCGATGACCTCGACGGCGTCGGTGATGAGGTTGGTCTTGGTGAACCGCGCGGTGTTGCCGGTGCGGCTGTCGAGCATGTAGAGGCTCGTGCCGTCCTTATCAAAGCCCTGGGGACCGGTGGTGAGTGCGTCGGCCTGGGGGATGGACTGCCAGGGCGTGAACCCGCCCTTGCCGTCGGCCTTGAGGATTTCCTGCCCGCCGTCGGGGGTCGGGCGGAAGGCGACGCGCGGGGTGAAGGAGTCGTCGATGCCGAAGCCGAGGAAACCCGGGTTGGTGAGGACCAGTTCCATGGCGCCGGTGGTGATGTCGATCTTGTAGACGTCGTGGAGTTCGGGATCGCGGTTGTTGAGGCCGACGAGGACGTGTGTGGGGAAGTGCTCGGAGACGACCTCGAGGCGTGCGGCCGGGCGGAGGGGCTTGCCGGTGGGGAGCATGATGGGCTTGCCGTCGTCGCCCTTGATGTCCTCGAAGGGGGTGAGGTCGCGGGCCTTGCCTGTGGCGGCCTCGACGCTGAAGAGTTTCCAGTTCTCGTCGCCGCCCTGGTCTTGCAGGTAGAGGACGTGGGCGTTGTCGAAGGCCCATTGGTAGGTGCTGATGCCGCGCTTGGTGTCGCTGGTGATGGGGCGGGCCTTGGCGAGGTCGTCGCTGGGCGCGACCCAGATGTTCATGACGCCGTTGACGGGGGCGAGGTAGGAAATCCACTTCCCGTCGGGGCTGAGTTGGGAGCCGCCGCGGTCGGGGTTGCCGAAGATGACATCGCGCGGGATGAGCGGGGTCGTGGGAGTCCAGGGGGCCTTGGCGGGCTGGGCCGAGGCGCCGGCGGCGATGGACAGGGCGAGGAGGGACGTGACGAAACCGATGCGCGTGTTCATGGGACTGCTCCGCGCGGTGCGAGTGATGTTCCCCCGGAGGGACACGCCGCGCCGCGTTGTGTGTGCGTTGGCATCATGCGAGATGCACGACCCCGCGAAGACTCGACGGGACCATGCCCGCCGCGTTGTTGGGGAACCGTGCCGCCGGATTCGACCGCGAAAGGAGAATGCCCAGGAGAGGACTTGAACCTCCATGCCCTTGCGGGCGCTACCACCTCAAGGTAGTGCGTCTGCCAATTTCGCCACCTGGGCGGTGGCCCGCGCGAGCCGAGGCCGACGCGGGGCCAAGACTATACGCGCGATGGACTGCAAAATGGCGAACCCGTGGCATCATCCCGGAGCTGCGGGGCCTATTCTTTGCCGTCGCGTGCTTTTGTCGTGCGTCGATACGCCACCGGGGCGTCGTGCGTGTGCGCGGCGAAGCATCCAAGTTGTGTTTGCGCAAGCACTTGCCCCGTTTCGCGTTTCGTCGGGGTTGTCGAGGCTCAGGTCCATGGTTGCACCGTCATCAGAAACCTCGGATGTGCTTCGGACGGCGGCGTGGACGGCCTTTGTTGATTCCGTTGCCGCCTCGGCCCGTCAGGCCGGGGTCTTCGGCGAGGTGACCATCCGCGACGGCATGCTTGAAGCGGCCGCGTCAGGCTCCGGCTCGCCGGCGTACTACCGAGTGAGCCACGAGTCGGGGCGCGTCTGGGTTTCGCTGGTCATGGCCGATCGTTACCTCAGCCAATCCATCGAGCAGGACCTCGTCCACACGGGCGACAAACTGGCCGACCTGCTGGAAGAGGAACTGGTCGACCTTGATTACCCCAAACTCGGGCACGCAAGTCCGACGCTCGCGGTAGAGCACTTCCGCGATGAGGGGAAGTTGTTCACGTTCCGATCCGTGCTCCCGATCGACGCCTCGCAGCTGGCTGACGCACGGAGCCGCGAGACGGCGCGGATTGTCCTGTTGGCGTACGAGGCCATGTTCCGCCGCCTGGGCGATATGGAGGCCGGTACGGAATGAGCCTGCACCGATTTTTCATCCCCGGCTCCATGAGTGCTCCGCACGGAGGTGCCCCGTGCGCATCCTGATGCTCGGGTGGGAGTTTCCGCCGTTCATCGCGGGCGGCCTTGGGGTCGCGTGCTTCGGGCTGACCAAGGCGCTCGACAAGGCCGGGCACAAAGTCATTTTCATTCTCCCCAAACCCGTCGAAGGCTCGACCACGAGCCATGTCCGCATGCTGGCGCCGAGGGCGGCCAGACTGCCCGCCGGCGGCGGGGTGCCCGCGATGGCCGACTTGATTGATGATGCCGGGATGCCACTTTTCGGCTTCCAACATGCCACGTTCCACGGCGTGCCCGCCTCCTTCTCCAGCCCCTACCCCTCCTTTGACCCCGTTCAGTACGTGCGGCTCACCGGAGCCCCCCTCACGACGCCATCCACGGCGTCGCCGTCATTCACGTCGCCCGACCTGCCGCCCGCGCCGACGGGGTTTATCGGGACCGGCGGCGGCCCGGGCGTGGGGTACGGAATGGACCTCGTGGGCGATTCGGAGCGATATGCGCGGCTGGTGGTCGCGATGGCGGCGCGAGAGTCGTTCGACGTGATCCACGCGCACGACTGGCTGACGTACCCCGCGGGGATTGCGCTGGCGAAGGTGACGGGCAAGCCGCTGGTGGTGCAGGTGCACTCCACCGAGTTCGACCGCGCGGGGAACAACGTGAACGCGCGGGTGTTTGATATCGAGCGGGCGGGGATGCTCGCGGCGGACCGCGTGATCGCGGTGAGCCAGATGACCAAGAGCATCTGCGTGCGCAAGTACGGCGTGGCGCCGGATCATGTCGACGTGGTGTATAACGGCGTCGAGCGCGAGGCGACGCAGCCCGCGCCGGGAACACGGATCGAGTCCACCGACAAGATCGTGCTGTTCCTGGGCCGGATCACGATGCAGAAGGGGCCGGAGTATTTCATCGCGGCGGCGAAGCGCGTGCTGGAGAAGGTGCAGGACGTGAAGTTTGTTCTCGCGGGCAGCGGGGACATGGCGCTGCGGATGATCGAGTTGGCGGCGGGGATGGGGATCGGGCACAAGGTGCTGTTCACGGGCTTCCTCCGCGGACGGGACGTGGACCGGGTGTTCCGCATGGCGGATTGCTACGTGATGCCCAGCGTGAGCGAGCCGTTCGGGATCGCGGCGCTGGAGGCGATCAGCCACGACGTGCCGGTGATCTTGAGCAAGACGAGCGGGGCGAGCGAGGTGCTGACGCACGTGCTGAAGGTGGACTTCTGGGACATCGACGAGATGGCGAACAAGATCATCGCGGTGCTTCGGCACCCGCCGCTGAGCCAGACGCTTCGGCAGCACGGGGCGATGGACCTGCACCGGCTTACATGGGACGGCGCCGCGGAGCGGTGCGTGATGAGTTACCAGAAGGCCGTTGCGCAGCGCACCTGACCGCAATCGGCGTGTCAGCCTGATGACCGCGAGATCACCCGCTCCGCGATCTGCACGGCGTTGAGGGCGGCGCCCTTGCGGAGTTGATCGCCGGAGAGCCAGAGGCACAGGTGACGCGATCGGCCGAACGCATCGGGCGGGTTCGCCGGATCGTGGCGGATGCGGCCCACGAGCACCTGGTCGCCACCGGTGGCCTTGCGGGGTGTGGGGAAGTCGTTGGCCGCGCGGTCGTCGATGACCCGCAGGCCGGGGGCGGCCCGGAGCACCTCGCGGATCTCATCAACGCTCGCCGGTTCGCGCAGCGTCACACTCACGGCCTGCGAGTGCGCGCGGAGCACGGGAACGCGAATGCACGTGGGCGTGAGCGGGATGCGCTCATTCCATATCTTGGCGGATTCCTCGATGATCTTGCGTTCTTCGCCGTTCACGCCGTCGGCCTCGTTGACCGTCGAGTCATGGCTGAAGACGTTGAACGCGCAGGGTTCCTTGAAGACGCGCGGGGTGGCGTCACGACCTGCGAGCATCGCGCCCGTCTGCTCGCGCAGTTCCTCCATCGCGGCCAGCCCCGCGCCGGACACGGCCTGATAGGTTGCGACATGGATGCGCTCGAGCCCGAAGGCACGGCGGAGCGGATCGAGCGCCACCAGCAGCAGGATCGTGGAGCAGTTTGGGTTGGCGATGAGCGACGGCGTACCGTCGAGTTCCTTCCCGTTCACCTCCGGGATGACCAGTGGCACCCGCGGGTCCATGCGGAACGCCGACGAGTTGTCGATCACGATCGCCCCGGCCCGCACCGCCGCTGGCGCATACTCGCGGGCCACCTCGGCACTCGCACCGAAGATGGCGATGTCGATGCCCGCGAAGGAGTCCGAGGTCAGCGACGCGACGGGAACCTCGGAATCGCCGTAGGTCATGCTTGATCCCGCGGAACGCTCGGAGGCGATCGCCCGAACGTGCGAGATCGGATGCCCACGTTCCGCGAGGATCGCGAGCACTTCGCGACCGACGGCGCCGGTCGCGCCGACGACGGCGTAGGTGTACAGACGAGATACCCGTTCGAGGCGTTCCGGGGGGGCGGGAACCTGCCAAGCCGGTATTGTCGTTTCACTCATACCGCCACCTCCTCGCGTCCATGACTCGCCGGTTCGCGGGCGAGCGGGGCGAACTCCGGCGTGAAGTCTCCCACGCGCGTCGCCTCGTCCGCCCCGAGCGCCGCAACCTCGAACGCGAGCCGGTGCGCCTTGGCCAGTCGCACCGCCTTGTGCTGGACGATGCCGCCGTCGAGTTGGAGCGCCCCGTCCCAGGAGAGAGTGCGATAGAGACGTGCCGCGGGGTCGAGGCGCGGGTCGCGTTCGAAGAGGCCGGGGACGTCCTTGACGAGTCGGCACCGTGCCCCGAGCCTGGCCGCGATGAACAAGGCCGTGAGGTCGGACCCGCCTCGGCCGAGGAGCGTGGTTCGGGCGTGCTGGTCGCGACCGATGAACCCGGGCACGACGAGGGCCGCGTGTTCGCGAAGCGCGTTCGGGACCGCGGCCGGGTGCAGCGAAACGGGGTCCGCGTCCAACGGAATGCTCGTTGTGGCGAGTCCGAGTCCCGCCGCGTCGAGCGTGGCGGCGGAGACGCCCGCCTGCGCGAGCGCGAGGGCGAGGACGGCGGCGCTGGTCTGCTCGCCGGTGGCGACGAGCGCGGCGGTGGCCCAAGGCTCGCGTCCGAAGCGTGCGGCGCTCGCGAGCAGGCGGTCGGTGTGGCCCTCGAACGCCGAGACGACGGCCACAACGCGCCAGCCACCATCCACCCATCGCCGCACCTCCCCCACTGCGGCCTGAATGGAGTCTTCGCCCGTGAGCACGCTGCCGCCGAGTTTGAGGACGATTACTTTGCGGCCTGGCATGGCACCCCTCCTTCCAAGGTCGACGCCTCACACTCGGAGAACACCGTGTCGAAGGCCTGATCCAGATCGGCAATCACATCCGACGGGTTTTCCAAGCCGACGCTGATCCGCACGAATCCGTCCGTGATCCCCACGCGCAGGCGGTGCTCGCGGGGTACGTCGGCGTGGGTCATGCTCGCGGAGTGGGTGACGAGTGTTTCGACGCTGCCGACATGCTCGACCAGCGAACACAGTTGCAGGGCCGCGAGGAGGCGCCGCGCCGCGTCGTACCCGCCGTCCACCTCGAACGAGACCACGCCGCCGTGCAGGTCGCCGAGGTGCTGACGGCGTGCGAGTTCTCGCTGCGGGTGATCGGCGAGGCCGGGGAAGTTGACGCTCGCGACCCCGTTGCCCACGCGCGACACGAGCCATTCGGCGACGCGCTGGGCGTTGCGGGAGTGCTCGCGCAGCCGCAACGGCAGCGTGGCGAGGCCGCGCTCCGTGAGGTAGGCGTTGAAGGGCGCCTGGATATTGCCGATGCACTTGCGGACCCAGCGAATATGGGTGAGCAGCGCCTCGTCGCGCGAGGAGATCGACCCGCCCATCGCCGCACTGTGCCCCTCGATGTGCTTGGTCGTGGAGTACACGGCGATGTCGGCGCCGAGGTCGAGCGGCCTGCACAGCACGGGTGTCAGGAACGTATTGTCCACCGCGAGCAGGGCATTTCCGCCGCTCGCCCGCTTCGTCGCGTGCGCGACGGCGTGAATGTCGGTGAGGGTGAGGGTCGGATTGGCCGGGGTCTCGATGAAGACCAGGCGCGTCGTCGGGCGGATCGCCGCCGCGACCCGTGCCGGGCCTTCATCGCCCGCCGTGTCGACAAACGTGTGCGAGACGCCGAGGCCCGCGAGGAGTTCGCGCACGAGGCGGACCGTTCCGCCGTAGATCGCCTCGCCGAGCACGAGGTGGTCGCCGGCGCGGAGCGAAGCGAGGAACAAGGCGGTTTCCGCGGCCAACCCTGTCCCGAAGCAGACGGCGGGCGGGCATTCTTCGATGGCACCCAGCCGGGCTTCGAGCGAGGACACGGTCGGATTGCTGACCCGGGAGTACGCGTGGGGCGGGGGCGACTCGAGGCTTTCGCCGACAAACGTGGTGGATTGCACGAGGGGCGTCACGATCGCGCGCGACCAGGGATCGGCCACGCGTCCACCGCGGATCGCCGCGGTTTCCGCGCTGCTGAACTTCGGAACTTCGGAACACCGGAACTTCTGGGCTTCGCATGCCATGCCGTTTCTCCAACGGCATCAACGAGCATCGAGCATGACGTGGGAAGGGTGAGCACGCGCTCACGTTTGCCGGGTCTGATGCAAAGGAGCCTCGGTGAGGCTATTTTGCCGCAGTCGGCCGCATCGCTCCCCACGTCGGGGCTCGCCCGGCACCGCGGCGAACGTTGTAACGTCGCTCGGTTGCCGCCCGGGACGGCGGAAGCCTCCCGGGTCTCTTGATGCTTGGGGCAAGCGTAGCGTCGAATGCGAGCGTGTCAAGGCCGTTCGTATGAACGACCCCGTGCCGGTACACTTGGGCCATGACCCGCTCCTCCCCCCGCGTCTGTGTCGTCGGCTCGGTCAACATGGACCTGGTCGTCCGTACGGCGCGGCTGCCGATCGCCGGCGAGACCATACTCGGCAATGCGTACAAGACGTACCCGGGGGGGAAGGGCGCGAATCAGGCCGTTGCCGCCCGTCGCCTCGGGGCCGAGGTCGCCTTTGTCGGGAGCCTCGGGGACGACCCGCACGGGCAGCGAGTGCGAGCCGCGCTCGAGGCCGAGGGCCTTGATCTCTCCGGGCTTGCGACCCGCGCGGGGGAGTCAACCGGGCTGGGCATGATCACGGTCGCCGACAGTGGCGAGAACATGATCGTCGTCGCACCCGGGGCGAACGCGTCGCTCACACCCGATGACGTAACCCACGCGGGCGAGGCCATCCGCTCGGCCGACGTCGTGCTGTTGCAACTTGAAGTCCCGCTGGCGTGCAACGCCGCCGCGGCGACGATCGCCCATGACGCGGGCAAGGCGGTGATCCTGAACGCCGCCCCGGCGCGCCAAGTACCGGCCGACCTGCTCCGCAAGGTTGACGTGCTTGTGGTGAACCGCGGCGAGGGAGCGCGGCTGGTGGGGATGGACGCGCATGCCGATCCGGGTCGCGTCGCCCTGCGACTCCCCGAGCTCGGGCCGGCGATCATCGTCCTGACGCTCGGGGCGCTGGGAAGCATCCTGATTCACCGAGGCCGGCCCCGACGGTTCGCCGCGCCGCACGTTGACGCGATCGATGCGACGGCGGCGGGGGACGCCTTCTGCGGCGCCCTCGCGGCCCAGTGGCCCCCCGTTGCCGCCGCCGGCCCGCGAACACCCGACGAACTCCGCCTCACCGAGCGGGCCGTTGTATTCGCCTCCGCGGCCGGGGCCCTCGCGGCGACCAAGGCCGGGGCGATCCCCTCGCTTCCCAAGGCCGCCGATGTTGAGCCGCTGGCGGAGAAGCTCCTCGCGGGCGTGGGGTGAAACTCAGCCCGCCAGATTCCGACGGATCGATCACCGCTTCCCGATAGCGCCCAGGAGTGCCTCATGTCTGCTCGAATCGCCGCCCGCATCGTCATTCAGGGAGTGATCCACACGGTCGCCCTCGCCGCGCCGCTCACCCTGGCTGGGACACTCGGCGGGTGCGGGATCGTGTATCAACCCGCGAAGTTCAAGGGAGCCAAGTCGACCGCCGCGCCGCACGTCGTCGGATCGCCCCTCAACGTCGTCAGTGACAACGGCGCCATCACCGTGACCATGGCGCCGGGGAATGAGGTGCTCGTCACGGCGAGTATCCGAGCGGAATCGCAGGCACGCCTCGATGCGGTTACGGTGAATCTCGACCGACGCGAGGATGGCACCCTTGCGGTTCGTGTGAACTGGCCGGAGGGCAGGCGCGGCCCGAGCGAAGGGGCCGATCTCGAGATTAGCCTCCCCGATGCCACCGGCGTCACCCTCAAGACCAGCAATGGTGCTCTTACCACCCGCGGCCTGAGCGGTCCGGCCGATCTTCAGACCAGCAATGGCGCGGTCACCGTGCACGGTCACACCGGGCATGTCACGGCGAAGTCCTCCAATGGCCGCATTGAGCTGTACGACGTGCCGTCCGCCGTCGCGGACACCAGCAACGGTCGAGTCATGGTGCGCTTGACAGCGTCCGGGGAAGGACCTGTCGAACTTGATACCAGCAATGGGGCCATCACCCTCGAAGTGGGGCCGGGGTTCAATGCCCAACTGACCGCCTCGACCAGCAACGGCGGGGTGTCGTGCAGCGCCGCGGGAGCCAAGGTCATTTCGACCGGCAAGGGCCGCGGATCGTTCACGTTCGGCGAAGGAACGCAGGCCTGCAAACTCCACACGAGCAACGGCGGCATCACGATCTCGAATCGTCCCTAGTTGCGCCTGAGCCGGGAACACGGGCAACAATCCCGCGGTCGAGATGTACGGGAGGACTGCCCATGCGTACGCGGATTGTGTGTGCGGTGTTGACGTGTTGGATGGCGATGGCGGTCATCCCCGCGCGTGCGCAGGAACCGCCCCCGATTGATCCTGTCACCGGGAACGTCCGCTCCATTACCTTTGGTGATCCCGCGCCACGCGTGGCGCCGGCCACGTGGGTTCGGGCGGGCCCGATCAACCGGCTGGAACCCGGCCGCGTGTACGTCGTGTGGTTCTTCGCCTCGTGGAGCGAGAAAAGCCACAAGGCGTTATCCACGCTGGCCTCCATCCACGAACGTTTCAAGGACCAGGGTGTGACCGTGTTGGGCGTGGGCGTCTGGGAGCCGTCGAAGCCGCTTCCCGACAACACCGGGTATGAGGGACGCTTCCGTGAGTTCGTGACCGAACGAGCCGCCTCGCTTCCCTACCCGATCTGCTACGACGGTGACCAGGGCGAGATGGCTCAGACGTGGATGCGCGGGGCCGACCGCAAGTCCATCCCCACGGCGTTCGTGATCGATCGCAAAGGCCGGGTCGCGTGGATGGGCCACCCCCTCTCCGTGGACGAGCCGATCGCGACGATCGTGGAGCAGGTGCTGGCGGGCACGTTCGACGTCAAGGCCGCCGCGGAGCGTGACCGGGTTCAGCGTGAGCAACTCGAGAAGGCGAGGAAGACGGAGAACCGGCTGCGCAAGGCGCTGGAGGCCAATGACGGCAAGGCGGCTGTGACCTTGCTCAACGACCTGCTCGCGATCCGCCCGGCGGAGTTCACCCCGCGGATCCGGGAGGTTTTCGAGGTGCTCGCGGTGGACAACGCCGATGAGGCCGGCGCGTACGCCTGGTTGAAAACTCTCGAAGCCGGACCCCTGAAGGACGACGCCCCGACGCTGAACAACGTGGCGTGGGACATCGCCACGGCCGAGGGCCTCAAGGCCCGCGATCTTGACCTGGCCCACCGACTGGCCGCGCGTGCCGTCGATGTCTCCGGTGGGCGCGAGGCGTACATCCTCGACACGCTCGCCCGAGTTCAGTTTGACCTCGGGCGAATTGAGGAAGCCATCGCCACGCAGGAGAAGGCCGTCGCCCTCGCCGAGCCGGGGCGCCAAGGGGACTACCAGGCCACGCTCGATCGCTATAAAGCGGCGAAGGGGAAGTGAGTTCAGCCCGCATGCCGAAGCGGCCCAACCAACCCTCTGCCCCCCGTGTCTACACGCGTGCCGACCTGCGCGAGATCGACCGTCGCGCCACGACCGAGTTCGGCATTCCAACGCTCCTGCTCATGGAGGCGGCCGCTCGGCATGTTGCCGATACCGTCCTTGACGGGCTGGCCGGCGAACCCCACCCCGCGGCCCTCATCGTCTGCGGCGTGGGCCACAACGCGGGTGACGGGCTCTGTGCCGCGCGACACCTCTCCAACGCGGGCGTCCACGTGCGGATCCTGCTCGTACTGGGCGAATCCCTCTCGGGCGATGCCGCCATTCACCTTGCCGTCGCCCAGCGCATGGGACTGGAGTTCATCCGTCCAGACCATGCCGACCCTTACCTCGGCATTCTCAGGGCCGCTGCATTGCTCCCGGGCCACTCTGCTGTCGTCGATGCCCTCTTCGGCACCGGATTGACCCGCCGCGTCGAGGGCGATGCCCTTCGGGCGATCCGCGGCATCAACGCCGCCGCCGCGAACGGCGCGGCGGTGCTCGCGGTTGATGTCCCGTCGGGGCTTGACGTGGAATCGGGCGAGGTGCTGGGCGAGGCGGTGCGGGCGGACATCACGGTCACGTTTGTCGGACCGAAGCCCGGTTTTTTCACGCTCGCCGCGCAGGAGTACCTCGGCGACGTGATCGTCGCGGACATCGGTGCGCCGCGGACGCTGACCGAGTCGCTTGGGCGCCCCCTGGCCGCCGTGCCCGCCGTCGAAGGACGGCGCGCCGCGCCACGCCGAGCCGATGAGCCGCCCGCTCGCCGCGGACGCCGTAACCCCTGAGCGGTGTACGATGACAGGCCCGGCGGGACGGAACCCGCCGCGGCGGAGGTGCGTGATGCCCGTTCGGATGGAACTCTCCCGCATCCTGATCCGCGAACTCAATGATTACCAGATCATCGAGTTGCGCGAGGTCGCCCCCGGCAACGGCGACGGCGTCTCGGGCGGCCAGATCGAGGGGGGGCGTGCTTTTCCCATCGTGATTGGTCTTCCCGAGGCGCAGGCCATCGAACGCCGCCTGAAGGGCATCCAGATCAAGCGGCCGCAAACCCACGACCTGCTCGCCAACGTGGTGAACGCGCTGGGCGCATCGCTCGAATCGATCACGATCAATGATCTCAGCGACCACACCTTTTTCGCCACGCTCGACATCAAGACCGCCGATGGGAAACTGATCCACGTAGATTCCCGCCCCAGCGACGCGATCGCCCTGGGCATCGCGGGCGGGGCGCCGATCTTCGTGGACGACCGGGTTCTCGAGGCGGCGTCGAAGGACGAGCCCTGACGTGCCGGACACTCGCCCGGCGTCGATTTTTCTGACCCGCGACCTTCCGCCGATTGCGGGGACGCTGCGGCAGCGTCCCGAGGACTTTCTGGTCGATGAGTTGCCCTCGTACGACCCCTGCGGGCAAGGCGAGCATCTCTACCTGACCATCCAGAAACGGAACATGTCGACGATGGACCTGCTGCGCCTCATCGCGGCGCACTTCCGCGTCGGGCGCGGCGCGGTCGGCTACGCGGGGCTCAAGGACAAGCACGCCGTGACGCGGCAGGTTGTTTCGGTGCACATCCCCGGCAAGTCCGCCGAGGACTTCCCGGCGCTGGAGCACCCCGACCTCGTCGTGCTCGGCGCGGCGCTGCACACCAACAAACTCCGCCCGGGGCACCTGCGCGGCAACCGCTTTTCGATCCGCATCCGGGACTGTCGCCCGACGGACAGCCTGGTCGCGCACCGCGTGCTCCGGCGGCTGGAGGCCGAGGGCGTGCCCAACCGGTTCGGCGCGCAGCGCTTCGGGCTGCTCGGGAACACCCATCGCATCGGGCGGGCGCTCGCGATAGGCGATTTCGACACGGCGGTGCGTGAGTTGCTGGGTCCATCGTCCGAACACCCTGAGCGGAATGCGGACGCGAGGCGGCTGTATCTCGAGGGCCGCTACCGAGAGGCGTCGATGGCGTACCCGCGGAATGCCCGGACGGAGTTGATCGTGCTGAACATGCTGGCGCAGGACCGCTCGCCGCGCGAAGCGTTCCTCCGCCTCGATGATTCCGTGCTTCACTTTTATATCTCCGCCTTTCAGAGCGCGGTCTTCAACGCGGTGCTGGACGATCGGCTCGCCGGCGGGCGGCTCGGCCGACTGGAAGCCGGGGACCTCGCGTTCAAGCACGCGAACGGAGCGATCTTCGCCGTGGACGAGGGTGTGGCCGACGACCCCACCACCGCCGCGCGACTCGCCTCGCTGGAGATCAGTCCCACCGGCCCGCTGTGGGGGGCCGCGATGCCCCGCGCCGGGGGCGCCACCGACGCCGTGGAACTGGCGCAGTTGCGCACGACGGACGTGACACCCGAGGCCCTTGCCGCACGTGCGCGATCGAGGCCATCTCTTACCGGGGCGCGGCGTCCCCTGCGCGTGCCGCTCATCGCCCCCGAGGTTGAGGGCGGCGTCGACGAGCACGGCCCGTACATCCGCTGCGCCTTCGAACTCCCCCGCGGCGCATTCGCGACGACGGTGCTCCGCGAGATCCTGAAGCCGAGCGATCACGAGCCGCCGCTGTCGGAGGAAGCATGAATCACGTCCGCCTGGTGTGCTTTGATCTCGGCGGGGTCATCATCCGCCATCATCGTTCCTGGGAACAGGCCTGCCGAGCCCTCGGCCTGCCCTATGACGACGCGGTTGCGCACCCGGACCTGGTGCGCGAGCGACGCGCCCTCACCGCGCTGCACCACACAGGGAAGATCGCCACGGACGAGTTCTTTGCGGCCCTCGCCCGGGCGACGGGGAACCGCTACTCGCCGGCGCAGGTTCGTCAACTCCACGACGCCTGGATCTTCGCCGAGTACGACTGCATCGGGGACGTGCTGCAACGCCTCGTTGCCGGCGCCCGCGCCGACACGGGCATTCTTTCCAACACCAACGAGGTGCACTGGAACCGGCTCGGGCACGGGGCGCGCGACGGCCTGCCGTTGTTCCCCTCGGCTCTGCAGCTCAACCATCGCCACGCCAGCCACCTGCTCGGGCTGGCCAAGCCCGATCCGGCCATCTACCGCGCGTTCGAGACACACACCGGCTATCGGGGTGAGGACATCCTCTTTTTCGACGATCTCCCCGAGAACATCCACGCCGCCGCGTCGCTCGGGTGGCGCACCCACCTCATCGACCACACGGGCGACACCGCGGCGCAGGTTGAGGGTGCGCTGCACACGTACGGCCTCATCGACCGTTACGACCCCAGCAGCCGGATGTCGAGTTCCGCCGTGACCGGCGCTTGACAGGCCGACTCGGAACAGGCCTGATACCGCATCACGAGCCTGGGCTTTCCCCGCCACCCGCCCTCGCGTTCGAGCGCGACCCGGATCGGCACTTCACCCTGATAGACCCGCACGCGCGTCTCGCCCTCACCCCGCGCTTCGCCCTCGGGGTAGTCCGCGAAGACCCGCACGCCCGTGCCGCCCGCCACGTCGATGCGGAAAGGCGACAGCCGGGCCGCGGCGGGGGAGTCGCCCGGCATCGCCGCGGGCACGTGCCACCCGTCCGCGATCCGCACGAGGATCGACACTTCCGCCGGCGCGTCCTCGCGCAGTTCCACGTGATCGACTCCGGAGAAGACCTGCACGACGGCGTGATCGGCCGGCAGGCGGCGTTGCCGATCCGTGGGCTTGGTCTCGTACAACGCCGCGGCGCTGCTCGGGGCGTCGCCGTTCGGCCCCGCGGCTGTCAGCAGCCGCAGCAACGCCCGCATCGACCCGATGCTTCCCGCCGGGGACGCGGTGATCCGCCCCGCGACCGATTCCAGCGCCCACGCCGCACGCTGGGTGTACGACGCGTCGCCGGTCAACTCGGCGAGATCGATCAGCGCGTTGACCATGGTGGAGAAGCCGCACGCCACCGCCCCATCGTGCAGGACGCAGGTCCGCACGAACAGATCGGCTTGCCCGGCGCGGGTGTCGTAGATCATGCCCGTCGCCTCGTCAAAGAACGCCGCTCGGGCATGGGCGAGAAGGTCCAACGCCTGCGCGAGGCGACGCCCTCGCGCCGGTTCGGGTTCGTCGCGTGCGAGTTCCGCCAGCCCCTGAATCATGGCCGCGTAGTCCTCCAGCACTCCCGGGATGTGCGACACCCCCGCTCGATGCACCCGCAGCAGCCCGCCATGGTCGTCGCGCATGGTCCGCAGCACGAAGTCCGCCGCGCGTTCCGCCATGACGCGGTACGCCGGCGCTTCCAACTCCCGCGCAGCCACGCACAGGGCGGTGATCATCATGCCGTTCCACGCGGCGATCACCTTGTCGTCCAGGCGCGGCTGGGGCCGCAAGTTTCTCGCTTCGAGCAGTGCCGCCCGCACACGCTCCAGTTTTTCCGTGAACTCGATCGGTCCCAGGTTGAGTCGCGCCGCCGTCCGCGCGGGCATCTCCGCCAGGCGCACGACCCACCGCGCCCCGTGATCCGGGTGGTGCGGGTCGCGAAAGTTGGGCGGCCCGTCCAACCCATACACGGCGGTGGCGAACGCCGTCGCGTCGCGAGCCGCATCCGCCAACGCCGGTTCACGCTCAACCTCGGTCGGGCACAGGGCGGCGCGGAACTCCTCGGGGGTCCAGAGGTACGTGGCGCCCTCGCGGCCGTCCGTCTCGGCGTCCTC
Source organism: Phycisphaerae bacterium (assembly GCA_022180725.1). Taxonomy (GTDB): domain Bacteria; phylum Planctomycetota; class Phycisphaerae; order Phycisphaerales; family UBA1924; genus RI-211. Next base: position 151,670 of record BQMO01000014.1, on the reverse strand, counting down.
GGCGCTGAGGAAGGCGCCGTGAGGCCCGGTAAGCCGCGTACCGACGTACTGCACCGCTTCGTGCGCCGCCCGCGCGTACTCGGGCCGGTCATACCGCCCCGCCGCCACGGCCAGCACCGCCACCAGCCCCGCCGAGTCGTAGAGCATCTTCTCGAAGTGCGGCACCGTCCACGTGGCGTCCACGGCGTAGCGGTGAAAGCCGCCGCCGAGGTGGTCGCGGACGCCGCCGAGCACGATGGCGTCGATCGTCGTCCGCATCGCCATATCCACGGCGTCGCCTGTCGCGTCGTCCGCCGCACGCGCCCGCACGTCGAGCAGAAACCGAAGTGATTCAGGTTGCGGGAACTTCGGCGCGGGTCCGAACCCGCCGTGCGTCTGGTCGGTCGTGCGCAGCAGGTGGGAGAGCGCGTCGGCGACCTGTCGCTCCCCGAGTTCCCCGCCGCCACCCGCCGCGAGGTGCTCCTCCACGGCCCGCGCGACCTCCCCCGCCTGCGCCAGGACCCCGTCGCGCTGCTCGGCCCATGCCTTGGCCATTGCCCGCAGCACGCTGCCGAAGTCGGCCAACCCGTGGCGGGGTTCGGGGGGAAAGTACGTACCGCAATAAAACGGCTTCAACGATGCCGGGTCCAGAAACACCGACATCGGCCATCCGCCGTGCCCGCGCGTCACCAGCGTCGCCGCCATGTAGACTTCGTCGAGGTCGGGGCGCTCCTCGCGGTCGACCTTGACAGGAACGAAGTGCTCATTCAGCCGTGAAGCAAGCCCCGCGTCCTCGAACGATTCCCGTTCCATCACGTGGCACCAGTAGCAGGTCGAATAGCCGATCGAGAGGAAGATGGGCACGTCGCGCCGGCGCGCCTCGGCAAAGGCCGCCTCGCCCCATGGCCACCAGTCCACCGGATTCTCCGCGTGCTGGAGCAGGTACGGACTTGTCTCGTGGGCGAGGCGGTTGGGCATCCTTCATCGTAGAGGCGGCTCACGTCCCTTACCGCGTCCCCATGGCCTTGATCACCAACCCCGCCACACGGCGCCCTTCGGCCTGGTCATGGCGGACGATCACACCGCCCGTGCCGCCGGTCGACACTGATTCGTGGCGCCCAGACGCGCCCATCGACCGCAACGCCGTGACCCCCGACGCGAGCACCGCGTCCGACGGCAGCGCTACCACGCTCACCAGGGCGACGCTTTCCACGAGACGAACCTCGTCATCCTCGGCGCCGACGTGCACATCCGCACGCTTGTGCTCAAACGCCGCGCCGTACGCCTTGGCCGCCAGTTCCACGTCCCGATGGACACCCGACACGCCCCGCGCCCCAGACTGCACCACTTCGGGGAGCCGCATCATCGCCGCCCGTAGCGCGTCCAGTTCACGCCGCATCACCTCGCGCGCGTGCATCAGTCGTGCCGCGTCGGCCTGAAGCAGGACCGGTACCGCGCACGTCAAGACCCCCGTGCCGAGATTCGCTTCGGCTTTTTGCGCGACCGACACCGCCGGCGACCGCGCCACAAGGGCGCACCGACGTACCGCGAACCGATCCAATCCCGCGGCCACCGGGATGCTCAGACCGGGGTCCGGCCCACCCTTCAGAATGTCCGCCGAGATCGCCGCCAGATGCGCATCCCCCTCGGCCTGGTGGAGAAACATCCGCAACGCCGCGTACCGGTCATCGACGCTGAGCCGCTCCAGCACCCACCGTACGTCTTCTTCGGGCGTCTCCCCATCGACCTCGCGCACCAGGACACCCGCGCGGAACAACTCCTCCGCCCACGTCCACGATCGCGCCAGGTCCGCGAAGGCCCTGACCCGACCCGCCGCGCGCCGGGCCCACGCCGCATTGCCCCCCGCCGACGCCGGCGCGAGCGTGACCACGCGCGTACCCAGCAGCAGCGCCGCCATCGCCGGCGCTTCACGGGTCGTCAGGTGGTATGGACTCACGGCGATCAACACGTGGCGCCTATTTCGCTTCCTGGGGGTGCTTCATGGCCGCGGCTTCCTCCACCCGCGCCGTCACCCACGCTCCGATCCGCTCGTAATACCCCGAGAGTTGCATAAACAGCACTTCGTGCCCGCCTTCGACCATCCACCGTTCGGGCTTCCCCGCACGCTCCCACAGGCAATCCCCCAGCGGCGACGGCACCGCCAGGTCGCTCGCGCCCTGGATCATCACGACCGGCATCCCGCGGAGCACCTGGCTCGTATTGAACGGGTCGAGCACCGAGGCGTCGAGATACGCCTCGCGCGCCGCGTGCAGATCCGCGTCGGCCGGGGGCGTCGTCCACGTCACGTTGATTGCGTCGATCATCGTGCGGTAGTTGCTTTTCTCGTTCAACAGCCACCAATGGCACCCACCCCCTACCGCCACCGCCGCCGCGTACATACCCGGCGTCCGAGCGACCACGGTGGGCAGCGTGATCGCCCCGGCACTGAACCCCACGATCACCCGCGGGACACCGGCCGTCTCGGGCTTCACCTTCGCCAGGTACTTCCAGGCTTCCTCGGCCGCGTAGGCGCATTCGGCTTCGCGCGAATCGAACTCCCTCGCGGCCCCGGCGACCAGCGTCGGCAGCGCCTCACCGGGATTCAGGGTCAGGTCCAGACGCTCCGTGAACCGGCCGGGCTGCGCGATCATCCGCAGCACCCCCAGCCCGCGCCCGCGCAGCGACCTCGATAAACCGTCCAACACCGTCTCGGGCGTCCCGAACATGCCGGGCATCAGCAGCACGACGCCCGCAAGGACAGGCGATTCCGCCCCTGCCTGGGAACCCGCGACCGGCGGAAAGTACGCGAACCACGTACGCTCGATCCGCACCACGTCAGGCTCGATCGGCTGCCCCGAAACGAACCGGAACGTCTCCGCCGCGAGGTTCTGCTGCCGGCGGGGCACGGGGGTCCCCTCGGGAGCCGGCTCGGCACGCACCACGAACGCCCCGGCCCCTTCCGTCAGCACGCGAAAAGCGCGATCACCCAGCAGCACCGCGGCATCGGGGACCTCGGCGATGAGTCGCGTGGGAAACTGCATCCCAACCCGCCGCCCCTCCGGTCGCAGGATCGGGGTCATTACCGGGACGATGACGCCCATCCCCGCGGCATCATCGATCCGAACCCTCGATGGCCAGGCGCCGTCAAGGGGCTTGAACGGCCTGCCCGCATCCACGCGTGGGAAATCACCCCAGACGTCGATCGCTGGCATTGCCGGCGCCGTGTCCTGCCCGACCGCCGCCATTGTCGGCCCGAGCGCCACCGCGCCCATGATCAACCAGTTACGCACGATCATCCCGCGTACCCCTTCGGATGCGTCACCATCCACCTCCACGCCGAGTCGATGATCGCGTGGAGGTCGGTCATCCCCGGCTTCCAGCCCAACTCTCGGGTGACGAGCGTCGGGTCGTTGAAGACCTCCGGCGGGTCGCCGGGGCGGCGGGCCTGCTCCACGACCTTGATCTCGCGTTTCGTCACGGCCCGTACGGCCTCGATGATCTGCCGTACCGAGTACCCCTTCCCGATCCCCACGTTGTACGCCCGCACCTGACCGTCCTTCATCGCCCCCAGCGCCCGGACGTGCGCGTCCACCAGATCCTCGACGTGTACGTAGTCGCGGATGCACGTGCCGTCGGGCGTGGGGTAGTCGGTGCCGAAGAGCCCGACGTGCGGGCGCTGCCCCAGCGCCGCCTGCAAGACCACCGGGATCAGGTGCGTCTCGGGCGCGTGGTCCTCGCCCAGCAGCCCCGAGCGGTCGCACCCGCACACGTTGAAGTATCGCAGGAACGTGCACGCGAAGGGCTTTCCCGCGACGCGGCGCGACTCGGCGAAGTCACGCAGCATCCACTCGCCGATGAGTTTCGTCCGCCCGTACGGCGAGACCGGGTCCTGCGGACATTCCTCGCGCACGGGGATCATGCCCGCGGGCGGCTGGCCGTACGTTGAGCACGAGGACGAGAACACGAACCGGGCGACGGGCTTCTTTGCCCCCTCGCACGCCTCCAGCACGCTGCCCAGCCCCGTCACGTTGTTCCGGTAGTACGTCAGCGGGTCTTGGACCGATTCCCCCACGTACGCATGGGCCGCGAAGTGCATGACCGCGTCGATGCCGTGCGTGTCGATCAGGGTGCGTACGAGGACCGAGTCCAGAATGTCGCCCTTCACGTACGTTAGCCGACCCGGGTGAGCCGCCGCGAGCAGGCTCATGGCTTTCGCGTGTCCGCGGAACTCATTATCGAGCGAGACGACCCGAACCCCGTCGCGCAGCAGCCTCTGCACGGCGTGCGAACCGATGTACCCTGCTCCGCCCGTCACCAGGATCGTCATGGGTCAAGCGTAGGGTTCGACGAGTGACTCGCGGCTACCTCGGAACCCAGGGGGCGTTGCCAGTTTTGAATGTCCTCCGGCGACACGACGCCAACATCACGCGGGATGGCATGCAACCGCTCCCTTACGGTCGCGGCTCGTACGGGTTCTCGACCGGCTCTACGAAACGGCCCGTCGTGCCCATCCGCCCATTGTCGCTCCCCCGTGCCGCACGATCCACGTGAGCGCCCCTGCGCCCGCCGCGATCATCGCCGCGCTCAGCCACTGTCCGCGCGAGAGGCCCGCGAACCGCTGGACGGCCAGGTCGGCGTCGGGCAGACGGATCAACTCGGTCAGGACGCGCAGCAGGCCGTAGGTGATGAGGAACCAGCATCCAACGACCCCGGGCACTCTGGGCCGACGCCAGATCAGCCACAGCACGGCGCCGAGCACCACGCCCTCCGCCAAGGCCTGGTACAACTGCGACGGGTGTCGGGCCGAGAGCAGCGGCCCGAGCGTCGCGGCGGCCTCTCGCCCGGCCTGCCCGCCCGCACGGATCACCCCGACCAGCCTGTCGTACGCCTCGGCGTCGCCTTCCCCCACCATGCGGTAGGGCCCGAGGATCGCATGCACGGCCTCCTCTTGCCCCGCGGGTGCCTGGCTGGTGCCGTACTCCTGCGGAAACTTCACGCTCCACCAGGGCGCCGGCTTCCCCGGCATGGCCACGATCTCGCCGAGCAACTCACCATTGATAAAGTTCGCCAATCGACCGAACATCAGCCCCGGGGTGCATGCCAAGGCGAAGAGGTCGAGGACGTGGAGCGTCGGCACGCGCGGCTCGACCACGCCCGCGGAGTTCTTGCCGCCGCGCGCGATCCACCACGCCGCGACGATCACCCCGAGCATGCCCCCGTGGCTGGCCATGCCGCCCTCGTTGAGCCGGAGCACGCCCCACCAGGGGAAGGACTCGTTGAAGGACCAGAGAAGGCTCTGCTTGTAGAAGAGGACGTACCCGAGCCGCCCGCCCGCCACCACACCGACCACCAGCGCCACCATCGCGTCGGACATGCGCTGCGCCGACATCGGCGTGAGCGTCCGTACCGCCCACCAGCGCAGGATGAGCCAGCCGGCGAGGAAGCCGAGGACGTACGACACCCCGTACCAGCGCAGGCCCCAACCGTCGCCGACGCGGAACACGAAGGGGTCGAGGTTGTGGACCCACGCCGCCATGGTTGTCCCTATCCAATCGCTGTGCATCAGGCCGCTCCGCTACGAGACGCCGAAGAACCGCCGTGTGGTTTCGTTGACCTGCTCGTGAAACGATTCGAACGCCACTCCCCGAATCTCGGCCAGGCGGCGCGCCGTGACCGAGCACATCCAGGGCCGGCAGGGCCTTTCCCCCCGGTGCGGGTCTGGCGATAAGAACGGGGCGTCCGTCTCGACCATGATCCGATCCGCGGGCACGAGTTGCGCTGCCCGACGCACGGCCTGTGCGTTCCGGTACGTCACAACGCCGGTGAAACTCACGTGCGCACCGAAATCCAGAACGCGCCGCATGTCGGCTTCTTCCCCCGTGAAACAGTGGAATACGAACTTAGCGGGGTCCAGCGTCGTCCGATTCAGGATCGGGATCAGATCGGCGAAGGCCTCGCGGCAGTGCAGGATGACCGGCTTCTCCAGCCCGTCGGCCTTCCACGCCTGGAGGTGCGTCAGTTGCGTCTCCAGCACCGCGTGCTGCGACTGCCTGGCCGGCTGGTCGTAGTGATTGTCCAGGCCCAGTTCGCCCCACGCCACGCATTTCGGGTCCGTCCCCACCTCGCGCATCGCCTCCCACTCGTGCGGCCCATCGTCGGCGTATAACGGGTGCACGCCCGCGCTGCACCAGACCCGCGCGTGCGCGTGGGCTACCGCCAGCGCTCTGCGGGCATCGCGCGTGGTCGTCGAGATCGTGATGCACCCCGTGACGCCCGCCCGTTGAGCCTCGGCGAGCACCGCGCCGACGCCCCCCGGCCACGATGGTTCCGCGAAATCGGGGAACGTCAGATGACAATGCGTGTCAATCACTCCCGGAGCGTATCAGCCGCGCCGGCCTCGGTGCGTTCGTAGACTTGCCGTCCCCACGTCACCCCCCTCGGAGACCCTCATGCTCGCCCCCGCTCGCCGATGGCTCCTTCCGATCCTGGCGCTCGCGTGCCTTCTCCCGCTCCAGGCCCGCGGGCAGGAGAAGGACCGCTGGTACACCCTCGACATGATGGGCGGCAAGGTCGGCTGGATGCACGCCGCCGAATCCCGCGAGGGCGACCGGATCACCACGCGGTCCCGCATGTCCATCTCGATCGCCCGCGCCGACGGGCAGGCGTCCATGTCCATGGAGAGTGAGTTCGTCGAGACGGCCGCCGGGGAACCCGTCTCCATGAAGCGGGTCCAGAAGTTCGGCACCGAGGCGGTCACAATCTCCTACACCTTCACCAAGTCGGTCATCGAGGTGACGACGACCCAGGGCGGGACGACCAGCACCTCGACCGCGCCGCTGCCCGAGGGCGCCTGGCTCACCCCTGCGGCCGCCGAGCGTTACTCGCTTCAACGCTTCAAGTCCGGCGCCAAGGAAATCAGTGTCCGCACGCTGGCCCCGGAGACCGGCCCCACGCCAGTCACCCTGACCCGCAAAGGGTTCGAGAAAACCACCCTCGAGGTCATGGGGCGTTCTCTGGATGCCTTCAAGGTCACCAGCGAGAACACCGCCATGCCCGGGTCCGTGAGCACCGAGTGGATCGACGCGGAGGGCGAACTGCTCCGCACCGAAACACCCCTCGGGGCCACCCCGATCGTCATGGTGCGCTCGACCCGCGAAGAAGCCCTTGCGAAAAGCGCCGCGCCCTCCCCCGATGTCATGGCTCACACGCTTATCAAGTCCGACAAGCCGATCCCCAACGCGGCCCGGCTCCGGAAGGCCGTGTACCTCGTCAGCGTCGCCGAGGGCGAACTGCCCGACCTTCCCGAAACCGGCACGCAGCGCATTCAACGTCTCGACGCCAAGTCCGCACGGGTCACCGTCACCGCAAGCCCCACCACCCCGGCCCCGCAGGCCGACCTCACCGACCCCGCCTATACCCGCGCAACCCCCTTGTGCGACAGCAACGACGTCAAGATCAAGGAGCTCGCCGCCCAGGCCGCGAAGGACCGCGCGGGTGCCGCGCTCGCTGAGGCCTGTCGCGCCTTCGTGAACCGATACATCCACGACAAGAACATGGACGTCGGATTCGCCACCGCCAGCGAAGTCGCCCGCACCCGTTCGGGCGATTGCTCGGAGCACGGCGTGCTTCTCGCGGCGCTCCTCCGCGCCAATGGGATCCCCGCCCGCGCCGCCGCGGGGCTTGTCTACGTCCCCGAACTCTCAGGCCAGAAGCATGTCTTCGGGTATCACATGTGGGCCCAGGCGCTCATCGACCTCGACGGCGTGAAGCAATGGGTCGATCTTGACGGCACCCTCCGCACCCACGCGTACGACCCCTCTCACCTGACGCTGGCTCTTTCCCCGCTCGACGATTCCGACCCATCCGGCGGCATGGTCGGCGTGGCCGCGTTCATGGGCCGTCTTCGCATCAGCGTCGAGAGCACCGAGTGAACGACCCGCTTCCCACCCTCCCCCCGCGCGCCCCCGCGGGCCACAAGGGAACCTTCGGCCGTGTCGCCGTGGTGGGCGGGTGTTGCGCCGGACCCGTCCGCATGATCGGCGCCCCCGCCCTGGCCGCACTTGGCGCCCTGCGCGCGGGCGCGGGGCTCGTCCGCCTCGTCGCGCCCGCCCCGATACTCAACGACGCCATCGGCCTGTGCCCTTCCGCCACCGGGCTGGCACTGCCGACGCTGCCTGACGGCGTGATTCACCTGCCCGACGCCGTGCCCATCTTTGACGCGGCGCTCCACGGCGCCGACGCGGTCATCATCGGCCCTGGCATGGGCGAGTTTCCGGCGGTCGCGGCGCTCACGCTCCGCGCGATTCAGCACACCGAATGTCCGGTGGTCATCGACGCCGACGCCCTCAACGCGCTCGCCGCCACCCCTGATCTCTTCCGCGACTTTCGCGCGCGCGCCGTCCTCACGCCGCACCCCGGCGAGTATCGCCGCCTGGCCACGGCGCTGCGGATCCACGCGGACCCGACGAACACCGCGACGCGTCCAACGGCCGCCGAACTCCTCGCGCAGCGGCTTGGGTGCATCGTCGTGCTGAAGGGCGCCGGCAGCATCGTCAGCGACGGCCACACCACGTGGCGCTGCGATCATGCCAATCCCTGCCTCGCCACCGCCGGAACGGGCGATGTGCTCGCGGGTGTACTCGCCGGCCTGCTCGCCGCCCATGGCCGCTCTGGCACACCGCGGTTGTTCGATCTCGTGCGTCTCGCGGTCGAGGCCCACGCCCGTGCCGCCCGCGCCTGGGCCGATGCTCACCACACTGAATCCGGCATGGTGGCCGTCGAGCTCGCCGAACTCATCCCGCCGGCGCTCGAATCACTGCGTCGGTAACGGCGCCCATACGCGAGTTCACGATCTCGGGCATATCGACCCCACGGAACGGCGGCGTGATTCAATCATCCAGCCGGCGCGGGTTCACGCTCGACACCAGGCGGATCGTCGGCGTGTCCAGGTCGGCCGAGAACGAGGCGTCCTGGTAGTCGTTCGGGCGGATCGTGAGGTCCACCGTCGCCCGGCGCAGCCGCGGCCCGACGTCATACTCGAGCGTAAACCTCGCGTCGACGATCCCGGTGAGCATCGGACGCTCGACACTCTCGACCACGACATCGTTCACGATTGTCGTCTGGACATACCACAACTCGAACGGCCCGCGCTGCGGATCACTCTGCGCCCGACGTTCGACCCGGATCACCTGCCGCGTCCCCGCGCCGTCGTTGGCCGTTTCGAACTCGATGAACGAGGACTCGAGCGGGTTGGTCGCCGCGTCGAACACGTCGTCCGGGTAGGGCCCGAACTCCTGCCCGGTGCGGATCATCGCCATCATCCTCGCCATGGTGAGTCGCGCCACGACGTTTGTGCTGGCGCCCTCCGTGGTCACTTTGTACGACCGGAACGAGGTGTCGAGCGCGGTCAGCGTGGCCGTCAGCAGTGTCGCGGTGATGGAGAGGGCGATCAGCATCTCGATGATGCTGAAACCCCGGCGTGGGGTGCGCATTACGGATGGCCCTCCTGGTAGGTTCCCGGCACGGGCGACATCGTCATGGGGAGCATGATCCCGTCGGGCAGGTTCATTTTCGGGTCAAACTTCAATCGGATCCGGCCGTACCCGTTGAACGCGACCGCGGTCGATCCCGCCGGCTGCGGCTGGTCCGGGGCGACGTCGGCCATCCCGTCGCCGTTCGTGTCCCAGCCCACGATCCGCGTGCCGTTCACGACCGGCAGCGTCGCCGGGTCCAGCGATTCCTGGTCGCCGTCGTTGGGCCCGAAGTACCCGATGGTCGAGTTGAAGTTCGCCGGGTTGCCGATCGGCGCCCCCGTCGCGTCGATGAGGGGGTACTGCCCCTGCACGGGCGCGAAAGTCAGCATCAAGGCCCCGTCGATGCTGACGTTCCCTCGCGCGTCGAGCACGCCCGCGATGATTGCGCCCTTGAGCTCGATGTTCTGCGCCGGCGGACTGTTGAACGTGCCCAGGTCCACCGAGTAGTTCGGCAGCATCATCGAGGTCTTCTTGATCTCCGTCATGTCGCCCGGCTCGGGGTTCAGCGACACACTGTCCGGGTGGGTCGGGTGTTTCTGGGCAAACCGCGTCGCGCCCGTGAACTGCACCTTGTTCCGCGTGTGCGCATACAGCCCCGGCGTGTCCGACACGATCGACCCGACGAACAAGCAGTCGTGGAACCGGAGGTTGTTGCTGTGCGCCCGCGTGTCGGTCACGCGACGCCCGCTGATGATCAGGGGGTCCGGCAGGCTGCTGTACCCCGGACGGTTCGTCTGCGTGGAATCCACGTCGGCCTTGTCCATCGGGGTCACCGCCATGAGGATGTTCTGGTTCGGCGGGATCGCCGTCGCCGGGAGCATCGTCGGGTAGTTTGTCCCGCCGTAGATTGCCCGCGGGTTGACGAGGGTTGGCACGCCGCTTGTCAGCGTCGTTTTTCCATACTCGCCCCAGAGCACGTGGTAGTTCGTCGTATCGGTGCGCACCCAGGTCACGCCGACAAAGGTGCAGTTGATGAACAGCCCGTTGTTCCCCTTCGGAATCTGCACGTCCTTGAACACCATGTTGTAGTAGACAGGCCGGAAATACACGTCCGAGTAGGACGGCGAGTTGTACGGCATCTTCTCCCAGTACGCCGTCGCCGCGTTCGCGGGCAGACTCGTCGCGTCGGCGATCGGGTCGAGCCGACGGAACCACGGCGCGGTCGAATCCGAGGGCTGCGGCGCCGCGTACGTGGCCAACTGCGCCACCGTCACCCCCAGTTGCGAGGCCACCTGCTGGTCGAACGAGGTGCCGTCGGCCGCGTTCTGCAAGGCCGTGCGCTGCGCCGAGAAGATCGACGCGTCCACCTGCGGCAACGTCGAATCCCCCGCCGCGAACGTGGTCGCCGGTGCGCCGGCCGGCGGCACGATCGGCCCTTTGAGATAGGTCGAGACGTTGCCGCCTTGGCCAGTCTGCCACGCGGACTGCGTCGCCGTGAAGCGAAGCCCGCCCGCCACCTTCGCGTACTGGTCCTTTCGATCGATGAATCCGTCACGGTAGCCGAGCACCTGGTCCCGATGCTGGCCCGTCGCGGTATCCACGTCGTTCATCAACTCGCCGTCATCCCACCGCCCGTTCCCGTTTGCGTCGACAAAGCCATACACGCCGTTGCGGTTGCGGTCGGGGTTGTTTGAGTCGATCAGCAGCGCCAACCCCTCGTCGACGCTCTGCCCGTTGCTCAGCACGAACTCCGGCGTCCGTCCCTGCGCGGGCGTGCCCGCCGTCAACGCCGCCGAGAGCGTGACCTTTCCGTCCCCATCGGTGTCGTAGTGCCGGATAAACAGGTCGAACTCGTCCACGTACCCGTCACCGGTCACGTCGGCGAACGCATCGTCCGGCTGCCCATCCCCGTCGTAGTCCACCGTGCCCGACGGCACTCCCGACCCTTCCGTGGGGTGCTGTGTCCGAAGGCGGTTGTCGCCGTCCACGTCGTACGAGGCGAGCGCCGCGAAGAGCGCCGCGAGTTTCTGATCCAGGACCGCGTCCTTCCCGAAGAAGTCCGACTTCATCGTCAGCGGGTGCCCGTTGTTGAACGTCACGCCCGTGAAGCGCGAGCCGATATCGCCCGAGATCATCACGTTCGTCCCGATCATCACGCGGTTCGACGACACGATCGCGTGCCGCACCGACTTGCTGAGGCGAAAGTCCTGCGAAATCGTGCGGGAGATCGCGCGTCCCGACCGCGAATAGCCCAGGTCATACCCTGTCACGATCGCCCGGATATCCGTCCCGTTCGCCAGCGGCGCGTACGTCACCTGATAGGCCAGCGGCGGGTCGGCCAAGGGTGAGGGTCGTGGTTCCAGCGCCACCGCCGGCGTGTACACCCAATGCGTCGACTTGAAGTCGTTCCCCGACCCAGCCTGCGCGTTCCCGATGGTCACCGAGGTCACGCCGAGCGTGGGCACGGTGTCCTGGTCGAGCGCGTGGGCCTGCCCGATGGCTTCCGCCAGCCCCGCCGGCGTGGCCTGATCCAGCCGCCCGGTCGTGGGCGGCAGCACCTGCGTCGTGCCCAGCGACCCGAGGTTCCCCGTCCACAGGTTCCATCCGAAGTCACCGTCGACGCTGCTCGAGGAGATCACGAACCGTCCGGAGGCCTCCAGCAGGCGAGCGCGCGCGACGGCCAGCCCTGTTTCGGCGGCGCTCTGCGCCCGACTTACGTGCAGGTGCGTCGCCGCCGTCGTGATGTTCCCCTTGCTCGCGATCGCCATCGCCGTCGCCAGCGAGCCGAACATCACGATGAACATCATCGCCAGCACCGCCGCCACGCCGCGCCGGCTCCGGCACATCCGCATGACCGCCCTGAGTTTCACCCGACGATCACTGTTCATGACCCTGACCCTCCAGACCATCCACCGCACCACCTCGCGCCCCAGCGATCCGTTATGGAGGAACGATCCACGTCAACCGCGTGATCTCCGTCGCCTGCGTTTCACCAAGCCCCTGGTACGTCACGACGACCGTGACGCGCATCGGAAAGCCGTTGACACCGATGAACGGCAACTGGGCCGAGGCGGCCTGCTGATACGCGTTCGCTCGCGTCTGGCTGAAGTTGTACGGATCGACCTTCTCCACCGTCACCCGTTGCGTCCACCCGTCAAGCGACACGGGATTGCCCGCCTGATCGAGTATGGTGTTGCCGCTCAGATCGATGGCGGGGACCAGCCCGCCGAACGCATCCACCGGCCCCGGGAACTGCCCCCCGGCCCCGAATACCAATCCGTCGAAGTCATCCAGATCATCGAGGTCGTCGAACGACACTTCGCCCGTTTCACGTCCCCACCCGCTCAGCACCATGCCCTGGAGCGTCAGCCCCGTCACCGGGTCATGCCGCGGCAGTCGCCGGGTTGCTTCCCGGATTTCGTTCGCGAGCAGCATGCCCGTCGCCGCCTGGCTCGACCAGGTGTTCGACCGCGTGAACGCGGCCTGGGCATCGACAAACGCCAGCACACCCAGCGCGATGATGATGATCGCCATCATCGACTCCAGCAGGGTGAAACCCCGTCGCGCGTGCCGTCGAGCACACCGTTGGACCGGAAACCCGTGTGAAGCGCCCACCCAATGCCTCCCGTCAGGAGCCCGAGGCCCCGGGAACAAGCATCGGTTACTTCACGATCTGCGACATCTTGAAGATGGGCAGAATGATCGCCATGGCGATGAAGCCAACGACTGTGCCCATCATAAGGATCATGATGGGCTCGATCATTCCGGTAACCGCTTTGATGTGGTCCTTCAACTGTTTCGCGTAGTACACGGCGATTTCGTCGAGCACCTCGCCCAGTTTACCGGACTCTTCGCCCGCCGAGATCATCTGCACCACGGCGCGCGGCAGGACCTGGTTCTGCATGAGGGGCTGCGTGATCTTCTTGCCCTGCTTGACGCTCGCGTGCACCTTCCGCCACATGCCGCGGAAGATCTGGTTCCCCGAGATGTCCCCCGTGATCGCGATCGTGTCGAGCATCGGCACGCCCGCGTTGATGAGCTGCCCCATCGTCTGCAGCGAGCGGGAGATGTACAGCGACCGGAACATCATTTTCACGATCGGCACGCTCAGTTTCAACTTGTCGACCCAGAACGAACCGACCTCCGTGCGTGTGAATGCGTACAGCGCCCCGAGGCCCGCCGCCGCGCCCCCCAGCAGGATGTACCAGTTCTCCACCATGAAGCGCGAGAGGTTCATGAGGAACTTGGTGGCCCAGGGGAGGATGTCCTCCTTCCCGCGGAACACGTCGGCGAACTTCGGCAGCACGAACGTCAGCAGGAACACCGTGACGCAGACCGCCAGCCCGCCGATGATGGCCGGGTAGATCGCCGCGCCCACGACCATTTTCCTCGTCTCGATCTGCTGCGCGATGTACTGCGCGATGCGGTCGAGCATCTTGCTGAACGACCCGGACATTTCCGACGCCCGCACCATGTTGACGTACAGCGGGTTGAAGAGTTTCGGATGTTTCGCGATCGCCTCGCTGAACTGCTTGCCGCCCTCGACGTCGTGCTTCAGTTGCGCCACCACCTTCTTGAAGCCCGCGTGCGTCGTCTGCTCCGCGATCCCGTCGAGGGCCGCGCGCAGGTTGATCCCCGCGCGCACCATCACCGCCAACTGCGTCGTGAAATCCAGCACGTGCTTCTGGGTCGGCTTGCCGGAGTTCAACTCCCGCAACCGTTCCGAGAGCGAGTTGCCGTCCCCGGTGTTCGAGGCGTTCAACGACAGCACGTGGGCGCCCTGGTTGCGCAGGATCGCCGCCGCCGTCGCCGCGTTGTCCGCCGCGATCACCCCGGCCTGAACCTGCCCGGAACTCGAACGCACCTGATATCGATAGTTGGGCATGAGTAACGCCGTCCTCTACACATGGTCCGATTCGTTCCACTCGCAGAACATCCCGCCTCGGGATCTTCCCCGCCCATTCCGCTCACGCCGCCAACTGACGCTCCAACTTGTCCGGGTGCGCCGACTGCGCGATCGCGTCCTCCCGGCTGATGTATCCGTTGAAGTACAACTCCGCGATCGACGAATCCAGGCTGCACATCCCGATGGCGCGGCTGGTCTCGATCACGTTGGGAATTTCGAAGGTCCGCGCCTCGCGGATCAGGTTTCGCACCGCCGGCGTCGCCAGCAGCACTTCCACCGCGGGCACCATCCCCGGCCGATCGGTCCGCGCGAACAGCGTCTGGCTCAGCACCGCCTGCAGCGTCGCCGCCAGCATCGAGCGGATCTGGTTCTGCTGTCCGCCGGGGTACATATCAATGATGCGTTCCACCGTCTGCGAGGCGTTGCACGTGTGCAGTGTGCTGAGCACGAGGTGACCCGTCTCGGCCGCGGAGATCGCCAGCGCCGTCGTCTCCAGGTCGCGCATTTCGCCCACCAGGATGATGTCGGGGTCCTGACGGAGGGCGTGCTTGAGGCCGCTGGCGAAACTGGGCATGTCCTGCCCGAGTTCACGCTGTTCCAGCACGCATTGCTTGCTCTCGAACACGTATTCCACCGGGTCCTCGAGCGTGATGATGTGCTTGCGGTACCGCTGGTTCATCGCCTCGATCATCGCCGCCAGCGTCGTCGACTTGCCCGACCCCGTGTCCCCCGTGACCAGCACCAGACCGCGCGGGAGGTACGTCAGCCGCGCGATGACCTCCGGGAGATTCAACGCCGCGAGCGGCGGAACCTTCGTCTTGATCATGCGCATCGCCAGCCCCACCATGCCGCGCTGCATGTGCGCGTTCACGCGGTACCGGGCCAGCCCCTCCGCCTGAAACGAGAAGTCCGCGTCCTTGTTCTTTTCAAAGTTCGTCAACGCCTCCGGCGGCGCCATCACCTCCAGGAACTTCCGCGCCTGTTCGCGCGTCACCACCGGCATCTCCAGCGGCGTCATCACCTGGTGTACACGCACTGTCGGCGGCTGTCCCGCGATCAGGTGCACGTCCGACGCATCCGCCTCATACGCGGCCTTGAGAATCTGGAGTAGGTCCACGGGTCGAATCCTCCGGCTCGGGGCTGAAAGTCCCGAAAGTCATCGGCGCTTCCCGTCACTCGATTCAGCCACCGCTTCGCCCTCCTTTCACTTCATCTTTTCCGGGTCCCGATAACAACTCCACCCGTCGTGCCTGGGCTGTGGAGCGATGCGGCATCCCGCCTCACAATCCGACCTGCAATACCCAATGCGCCGACAACGGCGCCCCGAAGTGCCTCAAGCGTCGAACCCCTTCCAGATCATCTGCGTGCGCACTCATCGTCCTCACGAAGTCCAAATCCCCGTAGTTCAGGCAATGGAATTCATGCAATATCCGCTGGGCAGGCCCATGTACATCTGGTACACTGCTCTGGTAGGACAACCACCCCAAGGCCGGGGCGTAATGGTGTTCGGCGTCCCGACGTTGGGAAACCACGTCAGGAGGTGCGACATGCCGAACGTTGCGTCGATTCTCCAGAACAAGACCACGCATGTTGTCACGATCGCGCCGAACGCCACGGCGCTCGAGGCGGCCCAGCGCATGAACCAGCACCGCATCGGGTGCCTGGTGGTCACCGACCCCCGCGGCGGACGTGTCATCGGCATCATCTCTGAACGCGACATTCTCACGCGACTGGTCGCTCAACAACTCGATCCTCGCCTCACGACCGTGAGCGGCATCATGACCCACAACGTCGCGGTCTGTTCACCCTGCACACCCGTCGACGACCTCCGCACGCTGATGCAGTCCCGGCGCATCCGCCACGTGCCCGTGGTCGATGACACCGGTCTGTGCGGCATGGTCTCCATCGGTGACCTCAACGCGTTCGACGCCGCGGGCCTCGCCGCCACGGTTGAGGCCCTGAACGGCTATATCTCGCACGGCTAGCCTCGGCATGCATCCCCCGACCAGCGCTACCGCACCAGCCGACGGGCGCCCGTGATCACCCGTTCCCAGTCGAACGCCGGACCGGGATCGATCTTTCCTTTCGTCACATGGTGGTGCCCCAGCAGCCCGGAATACGCCGCCATCTCATCCTCGCTGAGCGCATCCATACGCAATGCGCCGCCGGCGTCGCGCGGCGCGTCCAAGCGAATCCTCGGCAGCGCCCGGTGCAGCGTCGCCGTCAGCCGGATCAACGATTCATACTGCGCGTCGGTCAGATCAAACATCATCAGCGATTGCCCGTGAATGCGACCAATCACAGGGCCGTTCCGTGCGGGCCGCGCGATGTACCCTGGTGTGCGCAGCCCGCCATCCCCGAGCGAGGATGGCAGGGTGACGCGCCACCGGCCTGCTTCGTCCTTCGCGTACCACCGCGCCAGCGTCGGCGGGAGTTCCGCGCCGTCCGTCGCGGGTGGATATGCCCCGATATTCGCGATCTCGATTCCCACGCCTCGGTCGTTGGCCGTTCCGGCGTGCCACGCCCGTTCCTTCACGTCCAGCGTCTGGTAGATTGTGCCGTCCAGGTCGAGCATGAAATGCACCGACAACCCCCGCACGTCGTGCAGAATCCGGAAGCACTGCCGCGAGGTGCCGCACACGTCGTAGTGAATCACGAACTGATCGACCACGCCGCGGAGGGTTTCCAGGTCCCACCCGCCCCCACGAACCCGTTCGACAACGTCCGGGGGCAGGTCCGCCTTTCGCCATCCGTACCGGTTCGGGCTTTCCGGTCCCTTGCCTTCCGCCGCCGTCGCCTCCCACGAGGCCTTGTCGAGCGGCACAAACCGCCGCTCCACCCGGTACGCGTCGTACCCGCCGGGGTCCGTCCAGAGCACGACGGGGGCGCCCGTGTGAAAGTACCGACCCGCGACGACGATCTCATCGCCGCGGCGGACGAGTTCCCGCCCGTGTCCGGCGCACCCGACCACGGCGGCGATCATCAGCCACAGCATCATCCATCGTGCCATTCGTGACCATAGCCGGATGGACGCCGTCCGGGGTCGAACGAGGTAAGCCCCCGGGCGTTCACCCCATCAAGTGCACGCGCGAATTCCCCGGTACCATCCCGACCGTCGCGCTGTGCGACCTGAGGAATCCATGTCCGAACTCCAGGCCATCGCCCATTACCTGATCGAGAAAGAACTCGGGCGTGGCGCGATGGGGGTGGTCTACCTCGCGCACGACACCAAACTCGGCCGCTCCGTCGCCGTGAAGTCGCTCCCCGCCGACCTCGCGGAAGACCTCGAGCGTCGCCAACGCTTCGAGGAAGAAGCCCGCACGCTCGCGGCCATCAACCACCCCAACATCGCGTCCATCTACGGGCTTGAGCAACAGGACGGCCTGTCCTACCTGGTGCTCGAATATGTCGAAGGCCCGACCCTCACCCACCGCATCACCGAGAAGTCGCTCTCCATCGAAGAATCGCTGGTGGTCTGCCGGCAAGTTGCCGCGGGCATTGAGGCGGCCCACCAGCGCGGCATCATCCACCGCGACCTCAAACCCGAGAACATCAAACTACGCCCCGACGGCGTCGTAAAAGTGCTCGACTTCGGCATTGCCATGGGTGGCGTTTCCGCCCCCATCGCCCGCAGCGACACCCCCACCATCGCCATTCCGCCCCGGACTCGACGTACCGCCCCGGGTCTCATCGTCGGTACCCCGGGGTACATGTCTCCCGAGCAGGCCCGCGGCAAGCCCGTCTCGCCGCAGACGGACATCTGGGCACTCGCGTGCGTTCTGTACGAGTGTCTCACCGGCTCGTGCGTCTTCGCGGGTGAATCCCTCGCGGACGCTCTCGCCGCCACGCTCCACGCAGAGCCGGATTGGACCCTCCTTCCCCCACGCACCCCCGCCCGGACGCTCGATCTTCTCCGCCGAAGTCTCAGCAAGGACGCCGCCAAACGACCCTCCGACATGGCCTCGGTGCGCGAGCTGCTCGACCATTCCACGTCGGACCTGAAGGGGGTGAGTTCCCGCATTGTCGTCAGCACGACGTCCACCGACGACGATTGGCCCGCGGGGGAGGGAAACCTTGCCACTCCGGCCACGCCGATCATCGGCCGCGAACGCGAACTCGGCGACGTGACCCGCGCCCTCGCCGCCTCGCGACTCGTCACCCTCACCGGCCCGACCGGCGCCGGTCGGAGCACGCTGGCCCTTGCAGTCGGACAGACGCAGAGGGCAAACTTCACGCATGGCGCGTGGTTCGCCCGGGTGCCCTTCGGGTGCGATGCCGAGACCCCAGCCATCCTTGCCGCGATTGCCCTGGGCGCCCGGGGCGGCGACACCCCGACGCACGCGCTCGCCGCACGCATCGCGGCCCGCCCGGTGCTGCTCGTCCTCGCCGGGTGCGAGCATGCGCCCACCGCCTGCTCGGCGATCGCGCAGGACATTCTCGGGGCCTGCCCGAATCTTCGCCTGATTGTCACCGCCCGCGCCCCCCTCGGCATCGAGGGCGAGGCCGTGCTGCCCGTGGGCGCCTTGGCCGCTCCGTCGCCCGGCGACGTGGCCCGAGGCCAGGGCCGGCTGGACGCTGCACGCCTCTTCGTGGAAAAAACCAAACTCCAGGACGCCTCCTTCACCTCGACCGCCGACTCGACCCATGCTATCGCGGAACTCTGCCGTCGCCTGGGCGGGTGGCCTCTCGCCGTCGAACTCGCCGCGTCGCTGACCGCCACGATGAGCGTCGCCGATGTCGGGGAGCGGCTCGAGCAACGCGCCCGCCTGCTGGGCGTCTCGGGCCTTGAGGTCCTACCCGCCGAGGGCGTTCACCGGCTGATGATCCGGTGGATTCTCGACACGCTCCCGCCCGGCGAACTCGCGGTTCTCCTCGCCGCTTGGGCCTTTGTCGGCCCCACGACCGCGCGCGGCCTGACCGCCGCGGGCGGCGCGCGCGACTCCATCCCCAACCCCGACATCGACGACCCCACCGGCGGCCCCACGACCGTGCGGGAAACCAAGACCGCGGGCCTCGTTGCCAAACTCCTGCAGCGCGGGATGCTCGAGCTCGTTACACCCAGTACCGATCCGGCCCGGGTGTGCGTTCGCGTGCACGACGCCGTCCGCCAGGTCGCGGGCGAATGGCTCCGAGAAAACTCCGCGGTCGAGAACGCGGTCATCACCGGGCACCGCGCCTACATCATGGCTTCCGCCGATCAGGCCTCCCGCCGCTGGGCCGGTCCGGGCGGGGCCTTGTGGCTCCGCCGTGCCGACGCCGAGTATGCCGACCTCGCGCACGCCGTCCGCCAGACGCGCGACACCGACGCGGCGTCGCTGAAGTTGAAGGAACTCATGGCGTCCTACCGCAAGGCCCGGGGTCTGTAGCGACGCGGCCGATCGCGCGACGACATGGACGCGCCCCGTAGAATCGCTCATGCAACGCACCGCCGTGTTCGCGCTGTTTGTCGCCATCGCCCTCGGCGTGGGGACGTGGTGGGCCATTCAGCGCCGACACCAGCCCCCGCCCGCGCCCAGCGCCCCCTGGCTGCGCCTCATCAACCCCGCTGACGTCGCCTCCATCGTCGTCACGCTCGGCCCGCGCGACGCCGTGACCCTGGCACGCCTTGACGGGACCGACCTGTGGCTCATGCGACGCGTCACCGAGAGCCGCGTCATGCTCGACGGGCCTATCCGCGCTGAACAGGTTCGTGGCCTGGTGCGCCTGCTCCACGAAGTTGACGAACTTCCATCCACGCCCAACGCGGAGGCGTTTCAAGGGTCCATCCGCGTCTCGGTGTATTCCGACACCGATCACGTCGGCGAAGTTGAACTCGGCGACGTCGCCCTGGGCGGCAAGATACCGATCCGACTGCACGCCCCGGCCGGCCCGCGTGTGGTCCTCGCCGACGCGCGCCTCGTCGCGGTGGTCTCGGCCCAGAGCCTCGAGGCCTGGCGCGACCCCGCCGTACTCTCGCGGCTCCCCGGCGAGCCCCATCGACTCCGCCTCGACGCCGAGGCCCGCGCCCTGTCCCTCGCCCGCGCGGGCGCCGGGTGGAACATCCTCGATCCGGTCCTCGCGCCCGCCCAACTCGAACCCTGCGTCTCACTCCTGGCACGCCTCACGACCCTTACGGGGCGCGCGACGGCGATTCCGCAGGCCGATGCCGCATCCCTTCCGCTCCGCGCCGTCTTCGAGATCGAGACGCCGACCCAGCGCGTTCACATGTCCGACGTGGACACGCGCCTCCTCCGGCAAACCGCCCGCGTGCACGAGGATCCCGCCGGGCGGCTGCTCGCCGTCGTCCGCGCCGAGTGGATCGACGGGAGGACCACCTCGCCCGCCTGGAGCGACCGCGTCGTCGAGCTCGAAGCACGGCTCGCCGACCTCCCCCGCGCTGAGGCCGGGCCGTTCCTGTCGCGCCTCGCCTCGCGCCTCGTTCCCGCCGATGTCGCCGGCCTGCGTCTGGGCGAGCCCGACGCCGCGACTGACACCTGGCGCGCGAGATACTCACGCACCCTCGACGGCTGGCGACGAGACCCCGAGGCGTCCGTCATCACCTCGACCGAATCCGCGCAGATCACCACCCTGCTGAAACTTCTGTGTGACACCGACGCCGCAACCGCCACGCTCGATCCGCCCGCGGACGCGAAACCGTTTGCGCGCCTCGCGCTTGTCGTTGGCGGTCATGAGGCCGAGTCGTTCACGCTGTCGCTCGGGAGTGTTCCACTCCCTTCCGGCGTGACCGAGGTTCTGATCATCCGCGCTGGCAACGTCTGCCGCGTCTACCACGCTCAGCCGATCAATACACTTCTCCGCTGGCTCCACGCCGCATCCGCCCCCGAAGGCTGAAACACGTCATTGCCCCGCGGCGATGTCGGTTCGGAACTGCATCCCCGCGAACGAGATGGCGCCGACCGCGTCGTACGCCCGCGACCGCGCGTCCGCCAGCGTCTGGCCCAAGGCCGTCACCCCGAGCACGCGCCCACCGGCCGTCACGATCGATCCGTCCGCGCCGCGCTTCGTACCCGCATGCGTAATGGTCACGCCGGGCTTCGATCCCGCCGCGTCCAGCCCTCGAATCACCACTCCCGTCCTGGGCTTCTCCGGGTATCCCTCGCTCGCCAGCACGACGCAGCACGCCGGCCGCTCGTCCCACGCCGGGTCCATCTGCTCCAGACGTCCGTCGCACACCCCCTCGAAGAGGTCGAGTATGTCCCCCGCGAACCGCGCCATCAGCGGCTGACACTCCGGGTCGCCAAACCGGGTATTGAACTCCAGCACCTTCGGCCCGGCGTGCGTCAGCATCAACCCCGCGTACAGCACCCCCGTGAACTCGATCTCCTCTCGCCGCAATGCGTCCAGCGTCGGCACGAGCACTTCGCGCTCGATCCGCGTCATCAGCGCTTCGTCGATCGTCCGCGCGGGGCAGAACGCCCCCATGCCCCCCGTGTTCGGCCCTTCATCGCCGTCGCGCAGTCGCTTGTGGTCCTGGCACGGCGGGAGCACGTACAGACTTTTCCCATCGCAGAGCGCCAGCACCGAAACCTCCGGCCCGTCCAGCCGCTCCTCGATCACGACCTGCCGTCCCGCCTCCCCGTGCACCTTCCGCACCATGATGTCGTCGATCGCCGCCAGCGCCTCGGCCAGGGTGGCCGGCACCACGACGCCCTTGCCCTTGGCCAGCCCCGCCGCCTTGATCACGGGGAGGTCGGGGCGCTTCACGGCGAAGGCCGCCTGCAACTCCCGGCTGTCGCGCGTCCGGGTCTCGATCAACCGCCGGCGTTGTTCCGGATCGTTCACTTTCGCGGCCTCGGCGAAGAGCCGCCCGAGCGCCGGGTCGTCCTGCTCCCGCGATTCCACGTACGCCCGGGCCGCGTCGGCGCTGGTAAAGACCCGCGCCTCGGCCGTGGGGATCGACGCCGCGCGCATCAACTGCTTCGCCCACGCCTTGTCCCCTTCGAGCCTGGCCGCCGCCGCCCGAGGCCCGAACACCTTGGTGCGCCCGGTCGCAAGCTTGTCGGCGAAGCCCTCGTTCAGCGGCTCCTCGGGCCCGATCACCACCAGCCCGATGTCGTGCTTCACGTTGAACTGCTGGAGCCGGTAGATCTCGCGGATGTTCACCGGCACGTCCACGGGCGTGGCCAGGGCGGCAATCCCGGGATTCTCCGTGTGCGTCGCGTAGAGCGTCCCCAGCCGAGGCGAGCGTGCGATCGCCAGCGCCAGCGCATGCTCGCGTCCCCCGCCGCCAATCAACAGCACGTTCATCTTCGTCATCGGGGCACTGTAGGGGACGTGCGCCCGCGCGCCCCGCGCCACCCGCCGTACCCTGCGCCGTGACTGCGCCCACACCCTTCCAGGTCGTCGCCCCATTTCAGCCTACCGGCGACCAGCCCGCCGCCATCGATCAACTCACGCGTGATCTCGCCGCGGGCAAACCCTACGCCTGCCTCCTCGGCGCCACCGGCACGGGCAAGACGTTTACGATGGCGCACGTCATCGCGCGCCTGGGCAAGCCCACGCTCGTGCTTTCCCACAACAAGACGCTCGCCGCTCAACTCTTCGAGGAACTGCGCGAGTTCTTCCCGCACAACAGCGTCAACTACTTCGTCTCCTACTACGACTACTACCAGCCCGAGGCCTACATCCCCCAGCGCGACATCTACATCGAGAAGGACTCCTCCCGCAACGACGACCTCGACCAGTTGCGACTCCAGGCCACCAGCAACATCCTCGCCCGACGCGACTGCGTTGTCGTCGCGTCCGTGTCCTGCATCTTCGGCCTCGGCTCGCCCCTCGCCTACGGCCGGCGAGTTCTCACGCTCTCTCGCGGGGACACGCTCCATCGCCGCACCTTCCTCCTCGCCCTAGCGGCGATGCAGTACCAGCGCACCGACACCGAGTGGAAGCGCGGGCAGTTCCGCGTCCGCGGGGACGCCGTCGACATCTGGCCCGCCTCCGAGAAGTTCGCCATCCGCGTCGAGCTCTTCGGCGATTCCATCGACCGGCTCGACCTCGTCAACCCCGTGAGCGGCGAGGTCCTCGCGCAGCCGCGCCAGTTTTTTCTGTTCCCCGCCGTGCACTATGTCATGCCCGAGGAACAGATGCAGTCCGCCCTCGCGGCCATCCGAAGCGAACTCGAGGCCCGCGTGTTGTTCTTCCGCTCCCAGGGCAAACTCCTCGAAGCCCAGCGGATCCTCAGCCGCACCAAGTTCGACCTCGAACTCCTCGAGGAAACCGGCACCTGCCCCGGCATCGAAAACTACTCCCGCTTCATGGACGGGCGGCTGCCCGGGGAGCGCCCGTACACCCTCCTCGACTACTTCGATTTCGCCCCCACCGCCGCCGGCCTGCGGTTCGTTGATCTCCCCGCTGTACCCACCGATGGCCCCCGCGGGTACCGCTCCACCGACACCGACCGCCCCGCCGCGGAGATCGACCCGCGCCCCAACGCCCGCGACTGGCTCCTCATCATCGATGAATCCCACGTCACCATCCCGCAGGTCCGCGCGATGTTCAACGGCGACCGTGCCCGCAAGGACGTGCTTGTCGAGCACGGCTTCCGCCTCCCTTCCGCCCTGGACAACCGACCCCTCCGCTTCGAGGAGTTCGAGCAGGTCGTCCCGCGTATGCTCTACGTCAGCGCGACTCCCGGGCCTTGGGAACTCGGAAAGTGCGGCGGGGTCGTCGCGGAGCAGGTCATCCGCCCCACGGGCCTGCTCGACCCCGAAGTCGAAATCCGCCCCACCAAGGGCCAAGTCCCCGACCTCCTCGTACGCTGCCAGGAGCGAGTATCGCAAGGCGAGCGCGTCCTGGTCACCGCGCTCACCAAGCGGCTCTGCGAGGACCTCGCCACGTATCTGGCAGAGAAGGGCCTGCGGGTCCGCTACCTGCACAGCGACATCGAGACGCTTGACCGGATGCAGATTCTCACGGACCTGCGTCTGGGTAACTTCGACATTCTCGTGGGCGTAAACCTGCTGCGCGAGGGGCTGGACTTGCCGGAGGTCTCGTTGGTCGCGATTCTGGACGCGGACAAGGAGGGCTTCCTGCGTTCGCCGACGAGTTTGATCCAGTTGATGGGGCGCGCGGCCCGCAACGTGAACGGGCGGGTCGTCATGTACGCGGACACGATGACGCCCGCCATGCAGAACGCGCTCGCCGAGACCGACCGCCGTCGGGCCAAGCAACTCGCGTACAACGCGGCCCACGGGATCACGCCCGAAACCATCCGCAAGGCGGTGCGGCGAGGTCTCGAATCCGAACTCGCCGCTCGAAAGTCGGCCCGCGAGGGGGTCGCCGTAAAGGAACCCGAGCACGACATCGACGAACTGGTCGCCACCATGAACGACGAGATGCTGAAGGCCGCCACCAACCTCGACTTCGAACAGGCCGCCTCGCTCCGCGATCAGATCCAGCGTCTCCGCCAGCGTCGAGCCGAACTTACCCGCAGCGGCCTTCCCGCCCGGGCACGCCGGTCGGACTTCGAGAACGCTCCTCGGCCGCGCGAACGCTCCTCGACCAAGCCGCCGGGCGCCCCAGGCTCCCGCGCCGGGAAGAAGCGTCGCCCATCCTGACCGCGCGGCCTTACCATCCCTCCAATGTCCGACCTCCGCCCCGCCTCCGGATTTCGCCAACGCCTCGCGTACTACCTCATCGGGCTTGCCATCGGATTTCTCATGCTGGGCGTGCTGTGGTCCATGAAATCGAAACTCGCCGCATCTCAGCCGACGCCAGCCTCCCCCCAATCGACTGCCCCGAAGCCATACCCGTAAAGGCGATACCTCTCATACGAACAAATCCCTTCCTGACTTCATCGGCCGGCTACCATCCACTTCCCACGGAGGGTCGCCATGCAGGGAGGAGTCGTGCCGCAGTCCAAGCCCGTTGAAGTGCACCTGCCCGCGCCGCGGCCGGGCGATCGCGCCATCCACGTCCGTGGCGCCCGCGAGCACAACCTCAAGAACATCGACGTGACCATCCCGCGCGACCGTCTCGTCGTCATCACGGGACTTTCGGGGTCCGGCAAGTCCTCACTCGCCTTCGACACCATCTTCGCCGAGGGGCAACGCAAGTACATGGAGTCCCTCTCCGCGTACGCGCGGCAGTTCCTCGAGCAACTCAAGAAGCCCGACGTGGACGAGGTCGAGGGCGTGCCCCCCACCATCGCCATCGAGCAGCGTTCCGCCGGGGGTAACCCGCGCTCCACCGTCGCCACCACGACCGAGATCTACGACTACTTGCGCCTGCTCTTCGCCCGCTGCGGCCGGCCCCACTCCTGGGCGCCCACGAAGACCAAGAAGGACGGGACGGTCCTCGAGCGTTCCGGCGTGCCCATTTCGGCGACCACCAGCACGCAGATCATCGATTCCGTCATGCGCGGGATGCCCGGCTCACGCCTCATGATTCTCGCGCCGGTCGTCCGCGCCAAGAAGGGCTTTCACCGCGACGTGCTCGAGGACCTCTCTGCGCAGGGCTGGAACCGCGTCCGCGTCAACGGCCAGGTCCGCGACCTCCGCGACGTGCTGAAGGAACCCGGCGAGAATCCGCTCGCCCTTGGGCGGTACGAGAAGCACACCATCGACGCCGTCATCGACCGCCTCGCCCTCGCCGACGACGCAAGGCAACGCCTTGCCGAGTCCGTGGAAACAGCCCTGCGCCTGGCGCAGGGTGTCGTCGTTGTCGCGGTCGAAGACGGCTCCACGTGGCGCGACACCGCCTACTCCACCCGTTTCGCCGACCCCGACCACCCCGAGGTCGCCCTCGACGAACTGGAACCGCGGTTGTTCTCGTTCAACGCGCCGCAGGGCGCCTGCCCGTCGTGCAGCGGCCTGGGCACGCTGCTCGAGCTCGACGAGGCCATGGTCATGCCCGACGACGGCAAGAGCCTCCGCGACGGGGCCATCGAGGCCTACGCCAAGAACGTCGCCGTGCGCGCCTGGTTCAACAAGGCCCTCAAGAAGTTCTGCCGCGGCCTGAAACTCAACTATGAGGCCCCCGTCGCCTCCTTCTCGCCTGACGACCGCCGCAAACTCCTGTACGGCATGCCCAAGGACGAGGCCCGCCGCGCCGGCCTCCACAAGTGGGAAGGCGTCATCCCCGAACTCACCGCCTGGTGGCAGACCACCGACAACGCGTCGGTGAAGGAGTGGCTCGGGCAGTTCATGTCCACCACCAAGTGCCCGCAATGCCACGGCGACCGCCTGCGCATCCAGGCCCTGCACGTGCTGCTCGAATCAGCCCACCCCATCGACCCCGCGGGCGTGATCTCGACCAATGTCATCGGCCGGCCCAAACCCGCTTCGGAACTTCGGAACGCCCGAACTTCGGAACTCTCTTACCTCAACATCGCCGAGTTTTCGCGGCTCACCATCCCCGAGGCGGCGGCCTTCATCGACCACCTCATCCTTTCCGCCGAGCAACGCATCATCGCCGAACCCATCCTCAAGGAAATCTCCAACCGCCTCCGCTTTCTCGCGGGCGTGGGCCTGGAGTACCTCAACCTCTCCCGGAAGACGTCCACCCTCTCCGGCGGAGAGGCCCAGCGCATCCGGCTTGCCTCGCAGGTCGGGTCCGGGCTTGTCGGCGCGTGCTACGTCCTCGACGAGCCGACCATCGGTCTTCACCAGCGGGACAACGATCGGCTCATCGCGACCCTGCGTCACCTTGCCGACATCGGGAACTCCGTCCTCGTCGTCGAGCACGACGAGGACATGATCCGCCACGCCGATCACCTCATCGACGTCGGCCCCGGCCCCGGGGTGCACGGTGGGCGCATCGTGGCCCAGGGCACCGTGGCCGAGGTGTGCGCCAACGCCGCCTCCCTCACCGGTGACTACCTCTCCGGGCGCCGCCGCATCGAGACGCCGCACTCCCGCCGCAGGCTCAATGACAAGAGCGCCATCGTCATCAAGGACGCCGCCGAGAACAACTTGAAAAACCTCGACGTCACCATCCCGCTCGGCGGACTGGTCTGCGTTACGGGTGTCAGCGGGTCGGGCAAGAGCACGCTGGTGAACGACATCCTTCTCCGCGCGGCCAGGAAGTTTCTACACGGCACACGCGAGCGTCCGGGCAAGCACGCGTCGTTCAAGTGGCCCAAGGCTCTTGACCGCGTCATCGAGGTCGATCAAACCCCCATCGGCCGGACACCGCGAAGCAACCCCGCCACCTACGTCGGATTTTTCGACGACATCCGCAACATCTTCGTGCAGACCAAGGAATCTCGCATCCGCGGCTACAAGCCGGGGCGATTCTCCTTCAATGTCTCGGCCCAGAACGGCGGCGGCCGCTGCGAGGCCTGCCAGGGCCAGGGCCTCAAGACCATCGAGATGCACTTCCTGCCCGATGTCTACGTCGAGTGTGAGGTCTGCGCCGGCAAACGCTACAACCGCGAGACGCTCGAAGTGACTTATCGCGGCAAGAACATCGCCGACGTGCTGGCCATGACCGTCGAGGACGCCGTGGGATTCTTCGAGAACCACCCCAAAGTCGCCAAGTTCCTCCGCTGCCTGCACGACGTGGGCCTGGACTACATCCAGCTCGGTCAGCCCAGCACGCAGCTCTCCGGCGGCGAGGCCCAGCGCATCAAACTCGCCACCGAACTCGGCAAGGGCGGCAGCCGCAACATGCCGGAGTTATCCCCCGAAGAGGCGAAGGCGACGAAAAAGCCCGCGAAGACTTCCTCGCCGTCATCCCCGTACGGCCACACGCTCTACATTCTCGACGAGCCGACCACGGGCCTGCACTTCGAGGACATCCGCAAACTCATCGCCGTACTGAATCGCCTGGCCGATGCGGGCAACACCCTCGTCGTGATCGAGCACAACCTCGACGTGGTGAAGTGCGCCGACTGGATCATCGACCTGGGTCCCGAGGGTGGCGAGGGCGGCGGGCGCCTCATCGCCGCCGGCACGCCCGAGCAGGTCGCGCGGGTCGAGAAGAGCCATACCGGGCGGTATCTCCGCCGTCTCTTCGCATGACCATCCTCAACGATACTCCCAGCTCCACTGTCAACCTTCGTGTTCTTGATATACTCCTCCGATGCCGCGACGAGCCTTCACCCTGATCGAACTCCTCGTGGTCATCGCGATCATCGCCGTGCTCATCGGCGTGCTGCTCCCCGCGCTCGGTTCGGCCCGCCGCACCGCCAAATCAACAACGTGCCTGGCTACCAGTCGTTCCATCGCGCAGGGTTTCGCCGCGTACAACGCTGACCACAAGGACCGCGTCATCCCCTCGTACAACATGACCGGCCTTGACACCACCGAGCCCCTCGACGGATGGGGGCCGATCCTCGACCGCGATGGGTACATGCAAGGCGCCCGCACCACCAACAAGGGGCCGTTCGTCTGCCCCGACACTCTCGACGTCGAGGGCGTCGCTACGGGCCAGACCGGCGCCGATCCCAACAACACCAAGGGCTGGATGGACTGGCCGTTCGTGCGCACGGGTTCGGCGAATGTCCCCGTCACCGTCCCCGAGCGCGGCTTTGAGAGAATTCTCCGCGTTTCGTACTGGATCAACGCCCTCAACCCCATCGGCGGGTCCACCCAGGTCGAGCAGAACTACCACTACACCGGTTCCGTGGGTTACGGCCCCGGTTCCAATGGCCTGATCCTTGAACAGGTCCGCACGCACTTCTTTCAGCGGCCCGATCAACTGATTGCCACCGCCGACGGGGTCTACGCCGGCCGCCATCGCGACAACAAGATCGGCACGCCGAACTCCCGCATCGGCTACCGCCACCCCGGCCTGGGCGGCGGCTCCGTCAACGCCTCCTTTGCCGACGGGCACGCCGCCAACATCGACGCTCTCGCTTTCCCACGGGGACTCGGGCCCGCGAACGACCCGGCCGTCGTTTGGGCCGAGAACACCGGCGGCAATCCCACCCTCTACGCCAACCCCGAGAAGGCCCTCCCTCACCCCTGAGTGCATCACCGACGCCGTTGACTGCGCCGCCCGAGTTGCCCCCTACGCTCCCATCATGTCCGATCGCAAACCCTTCCTCGGCGGCAACTGGAAGATGAACACCAATCGCACGACCGGCTCCGACCTGGCGCGGGGCGTGACCGATGGTCTGATCAGCGTCGATGGCGTTGAACCCGCCCTGTTCCCCCCCTTCCCCTACCTCCTCACCGTCCGCGCCATCCTCCGCGACCGTGGGTCCTCGATTCGTCTCGGCGCCCAGGACGTGTACTTCCAGCCCGACGGCGCCTTCACCGGCGAAGTCTCCGTCGCCATGCTCCGTGATTGCGGCACGCAGGTCGTGCTCGTCGGGCACTCCGAACGCCGGCATGTTCTCGGTGAGAAAGACGAACTCATCAACAGGAAACTCCGCACCGTCCTCGAATCCGGGCTTGATGCCGTCCTCTGTGTCGGGGAAACCCTCGACGAACGCACCGCGGGACATCAGGACATCATCACCGCCCGCCAGGTCAAGACCGGCCTGGCCGATATCCCCGCCAGTTACCTTGAGCGCCTCGTCATCGCCTACGAACCCGTCTGGGCGATCGGCACGGGGAAGACCGCAACACCCCAGGACGCGCAGGACGCCCACGCGCAGATCCGCCAGCTGATCGAACGCTCCTACGGCAAGGACTCTGCCCAGCGACTCCGCATTGTCTACGGCGGGTCCCTCAAGCCCGATATCGCCCCCGACATCTTCGCGCAGCCGGATGTCGACGGTGGTCTCGTCGGCGGGGCCTCCCTCAACGCCGCCGACTTCGTGGCCCTGGCCAAGGCCGCCGCCGCGGCGGGACGAGCCAAGCGCTGACACGCCGTGCCGTTTCGGTATGATGCCGCCTCATCCCGGAGGCCGCGCATGCCCGCTTTACAGCCCCCCGAGTATCCCTCGATCTTCGTCGCGGCCGACCGCGCGGCCATCGCCCGTCAGCGCGAGTTTGTGTTCATGATGGTGGCGCAGTTGGTGCTCCTTGTCGCCGTCACCATCGTGACCAACATCGCGACCGCGGGGCTGTTCAAGGACGAGGCCGGGAATGACCGCATCTCCGGCCCGCTCAGCGTCGTCAGCGCGGCGCTCCTCTTTGTGACCCTCGTGCTTTCCTTTTTCCTTCGTCACAACAACCCCGACGAACGCTGGTTCCAGTGCCGGGCGCTGGCGGAAAACACCAAGTGCCTCGCCTGGTATTACGCCATGGGCGCCCCGCTGCCCGGCGCCGGCTCACGCGACGAACGCTTCGTCAACGCCGTCGGCGAACTCCGCAAGCGCCTCACCCGCACACGCCATTGCCTCGCCGACGAGGGTGTCGGGTCCGCCTGGATTACGCCCTGGATGCGATCCCTCGCCGGGGCATCCCTCCAGGAGCGACTTGCGACTCTCCGCACGCACCGCATCGCCGATCAGTGTGCCTGGTACGACCGGAAATCGAAGTTCAACGCGTCGCGCGATTCGGTCTTCTACGGCCTGGTGTTCGCGCTTGAAGTGGCCGCGCTCGCCCTCGCGGCCTGGTTCATCGTGCGACAAGTCGATCTCGGGCAGGTGGATGCCGTCTTCCAACTCGGGTACCCCGGCATCTTCGCCACCGTCGCCGCCTCCTGCATCGCCTGGACGCAGTTCCGTCGGTACGGCGACCTCATCACCACGTACTCCATCGCCGCCGACGATCTCCGCCTTATCGAGGCCGCCGCCCACAGCCTGGAAGTCCGCCTCGCGACGCTCGCGCCCGACGCCGCCGAAGCGGAGTTTCAAACGCTGGTCCAGCGCGCCGAAGCCGCTATTTCCCGCGAGCATTCGGTCTGGCTCGGGCCGAACCTGCCCTGAGCCGCTACTCCGCTCGACGCTCGTACAACTCGTGCATTTCCCACCGCGAGCCCACGGCCAGCCGAACACGCTCCCCTGTCGGCGTGAATCCGGCCCGCGTCACCTGTCGAACGCTCCGCACGTTCTCCGGCATGATCGCCGCACGAAGCACGTGAAGTCCCAGACCCCGCGGCAGTTCGGACAGCGCATGGTCCACCAACGCGAGCATTCCCTCGGTGCCCAACCCCCGCCCAACCTGGTCGGCCGAGACCCACCAGTTCGCATCCCCCGTCCAACTCAGCCCCCGTGTGATGACGTTGATGTTGAAGCACCCCACCAGCCGACCATTCTCGAGAAACCCCGCCCGTCGCCACGCCGTGCCGCGTGCATCCCCTTCCCGCGCCAGACGGCATTGCCGCATGAATACGCCGGCATCATCCTCACCCGGAAGGTGCAGCGTTGAATATCGCCCGAGATGGTCGCGGCTGCACGCCAGGACACGCAGGAACTCGTCATGATCACTCTCGCGCAACGGCCGAAGCATCAGCCGCGACGTTCGGACGATCCCGATCGCGTCAACTTCTACAACCCGCCGGCCCGACTGGTGCTCGACTCTCGGCTCCATGCCCTGCCCCTTGCCTTCACCGGTCCGCCGCCCGGCCTAACCCCATCGGCAAACGAACCGTTTCCAGTTCGATTTCCATCGAGCGCTCACCCGCCCATCCCCGGGAGTCGCTCCAGCGTCCCGTCCCGCGCCACGCGCAGCTGATCCGACTCCAGCAGGTAGTTGAGCACCGCGATCCGCAGATTCGCCTGCGCCCGATCCCGCTGGTTCTCGGCCGCCAACAGGGCATTTTCCGAGTCCAGCAGCACCTGCGTGTCGATCGTGTCCGCGCGGAGTTCCTGCCCGCGCCGCCGCTTGCGGTTGATCTCCACCTGCTGCTCCGCCAGCCGCAACTGGAACCGCGCCAGGTCGACCCGCCTCAACGCCGACCGCACCGCGACAATCGCCTCGTCCTGCGCACGCTCATACTCCCTCGTCGCACGTTCCAGCTGGATGATCGTCGCCCGATGCCGCAGCCGCTCCGCGCGCCGATCCAGCGGCAGGCCGAGCGTGGCCGACGCCTCGTACCGCAGATCGTCCGGGCTCGGGGACAGCCCCCCGACGCGTTCGTCGTCATCGGTGGGAACGGTCACGCTCGCCCCGACGTCGAGTTGCGGCAGCAGCGCGTTCCGCGCAATCGCCACGTCGCGCCTGGCATCATCCAGCCGATCACGCTGGTTCTGCAAGTCCAGCCGATACTCCAGCGCCAAGCGCGAGGCGCCTTCCAAATCAATCTCCGGCTCCGGCACGTCGAGCGTCTCGTCGGTGATGCGGATCAGGTCCGTCGGCTCAAGTCCCAGCCGGATCTTGAACCGTTCCAACTGCAGAATGTACTGCTCCCGCTGCGACGCCAGCGAGGCCTCCGCGCCGAGCACCTCGTTGTCCGCGATGCCCTGCTCGAACGCCTCGATCCGCCCGGCCGCCACCCTCGCCGCGGTCCGCTTCGCGTTGTCGCGCAGGCTCCGCAACTGCCGCTCCTGGTTCGCGATCGCCGACCGTGTGTTCTGCAGTTCGACATAGTCCCGTGCGATGTCCACCAGGAACTCGCGGCGGAATCGCTCAAAGTCTCGTGCCGCGTAGACCACGTCCCGCTCCGCCTGGATCAGACTCTCGCGCGCCGCCAGCCCCGCCCCGCGCAGCAGCGGCACCTCGCCGCTCAGCACCAGCCGGCTCGATTGCGTGTACCGCCCCGTGGACGTTTCCCGCAGTTGTTCCGTCGCCGCCCAGACCCATCGCGCCTCCAGCGTCCCGCCCGACGGCAGCCGCTGGGTCGCCCGGAGCGTGTTCACGATGTCCACCGCGTGCGTGAAGTGCCCGTCGTCCCCGGCGCCCCCGAGCGAAACCGATGTGTCGTTGAACAGCCTCGGCCCCCACTGATGCCGCTCCACCAGCAACGCGATCGCCGCCAAGATGTACTGCTCCTGCGCCGTCAGAAACTCCCGCGACGACTGCTGCGCTCTTCGCAACGCGTCCCGGATGCTGAGTTCACGCCCCGTGTCAACCCCCACGGTGCCCGCGGCGTGTGCATACGCCGCAAGCCGTGACGAGACATCGCGCGATGGATCCGCCATCGTGTACTTCAACCCACCCGCCTCAGGGTTGATCGTCGCGGGGCGCCCGTTGCTTGCGAGCCGGATCGCCTCACGTGTCGTCCCGCGATCGGGAGATCGCGGCGGCCCCTGCCAAGTTCCCGTGCCGGCGGACGTTTCCGAGGTCAGTCGCGCAATCCTCGCATCGATCGACTCCATCCCCGGGGAACATCCCCAACTCCCCCATCCCAGGACGACACCGCCTACCGCCGTCCACAGCCATTGGGTCGCCCTCATACTCCTCCCCTTTCGCGCAAACATCCCCATCTAATCTGGCCGGTATGCTTGTAATTCACTCGCTTTATTTCCTAACATTTTCCTAATGTCTGTTGAGACAGGATTCGTTCGCGTCTATCGTAGCGACCTTGGTCAGATGCTTGCTTTGCGTTCCTGACCTTGAAATTCACCGATTGTTTGCGGCGTGTTAGGGAGAAGGCAACACATGCCCTCAGTGACGCAAGATGGGCGGAGTTTTCTTATTGACGGCCGGCGCGTGTGGCTGGTCTCCGGGCGCATTCCCTTCGCGCGAGTGCCCCGCGAATCCTGGGCCGAGCGGATTCACGCCGCCAAGCACATGGGCCTGAACGCCATCGAATCGCCCGTGATCTGGAACCGACACGAGATCCGGCCTGGGAAGTTCGACTTTTCGGGCGACAACGACCTTCGACACTTCGTGGACCTTTGCGCGAAGGCCGGCATGTACGTAACGCTCGGCCTGGGCCCGTACATCGGTTCCGGGTGGGAGTTCGGCGGACTCCCGCCCTGGCTCGCGGGCACGCCGATCCGCACGAACAGCCAGTCCTTTCTCGAAGCGACGTCGCGCTTCATCGCCGCGGTCGCCGAGCAGATCAAGGGATGGCAGGTCACCGCGCCGGGAACCGGCGGCCCGATCGTCATGCTCCGCTGCGAAACAGGTTGGACGTGCGGGCACGATTCCATCGGGGATGCCTACCTCGGCGAACTCACGCGGTACATCCGCGAATCCGGGCTGAACGTGCCCCTCGTCAACTCGAACAACCTCTGGAAGAGCATCGAAGGGCAAGTCGATGGATGGGCGTCGGCCGATGTCACGCTCGCCACGCTTCGTCAACTGACCGCCGTGCGTCCCGCGCAGCCACGCGTGGTCATCGAACTCCCCTTTGCCTCGCCCTCCGTCTGGGGACGCGAGCCGACCCCCGCCTCGGCTCCCCATGTTCTGCTCCGGCGTCTCGCGGAGATTACCGCGGCCGGCGGCCAGTTCAATCTCACCTCATTCTGCGGGGGCACCAACTTCGGATTTACGGCGGGCCGCCTGGCCGACGGGCCGGACGCCGTCTGCACCACGTCGAATGCACACGGGTCGATCCTCCGTGAAGACGGCGAACTCACCCCGGCGTATCGGGTGCTCCGACGGCTGGTGCTGGCGTCCTCGAAGTTTGCGCGCGTTTTTTCAAACCTTGATCCGACGTTCCTACCCATCTGCGTCGAACCGGGCGGCGAGGCGTGCGCGGTCATCCACGCCACGGGCGCCCAGGGGGGCGTCGCCTTTGTCTTTGGCGACGAGCCGCATGCCGCCAAGCCTCGCCTCCGATCGGTGCCCGTGCTCATGGGCGACGGCACGTCCATGTCCGTCCCCGTCACCTCGAACGGCGTCGCATGGTGCTTCTTCGGGGTCACGGCGGGGCAGCGCTCGAGGATCGACTACACCAATCTCAGCGCCCTCGGCATGGTCGGCCAGGCCGTCGTCCTGTTTGCGCCCATGGGTGTCGAGGGGGTGATCAGTGTCAACGGATCGCCCGTCGAAGTGCTCGTCCCCGACGACGCCACCCCGGTGATCATTGATCACGAGGGTCTCACCCTGGTTGTCGTGAACGAGGAACAAACCGACCGCATCTATTTCACCGATGACGGCGTGTACCTCGGCGTCGGCGGCGTGCGACCCGACGGGACTCCGATGTTCCCCGACGGCGAGAAATCCTGCACCTTCCTCGGCGCCGACGGCAAGCGCCGGACGCTTCACGCCCCGCCACCGCCCAAGCGCACCCGCGTCCCACGCCCCGCGCCCGGGCCGTGGTCCCAAGCGCTCGTGGCCGATTATGTCGACGGTTCGAGCGCTCGCTTCGCGGCGATCTCGGGCCAGACCGATCTCACCTCCCTGGGGTGCCCTGTCGGCTACGGCTGGTACCGGATGACGTTCACCAGCGACCGCCCCCGGCACATCCACGTCGCGTACCCGTTCGCCGGTGATCGCCTGCATTTCTTTTCGGAGGGGAAATCGCTCGGCATCATGGGGCTCGGCCCGGGTGCCGAACCTTCCCTCTCGCTTCACATCCACAAGGGCGAGCAGTCGTTGGTCATCCTTGCGGAGAACGCCGGTCGCATGAGCGAGGGTGTCCATATGGGCGAACCCAAGGGGCTGCTCGGCCCCGCGATGGAGGTCGCCCCGCTGCGTCTGGCCAAGCCGGAACTTGAGCCGGGGCTCCCGCTCGACCCCTTGGCCTTCCGCGCCCCGATCTGGGATGTCGCGCAGGGTGATACGACCGCACCGGATCGCATCACCTGGCGCCTCCCGCATAAGCACAAGTCGCCGGTGCTGATGACTTTCTCGACACTTCCCGAAACCTCGCTCCTCGTGGTGAACGACAAGGTCATCCAGGTCATTGATCGGAGCGGCCCCTGGCGCGTTTTGTTGGAGCCTGAACTCCTCGGACGCTCCATGAATCTCATCCAGGTCGCTGTCCTCGGCAGCGCGAACCCCGAACGGGTCCGCACCGTGCTAGCGGGCAGTGTCAAGTTCGAGGACGCGACTCCCTCGCTCCTGGGCGAAGCCTCCATCGCCTTTGCGAAATGGGAGCAGGCCGCCCCATCGGCATTCTCTTCCAAGCCCGCACGCCACCCCGCCGGCACCCCGGCTTGGTGGCGATCATCCTTCGACGCCTCCCCGGCCCATGGCCGCCTCTGGCTCGAACCTCTCGGGATGACCAAGGGGCAGGTGTACGTGAACGGTCGGCATCTCGGTCGATACTTCATCGCCACGGCGTCGGGGCGGCGTGTGCCCCCGCAGAGCCGATACCTGGTTCCCGCGTCCTGGTTGAAGGCCGACGGTCCGAACGAACTCGTCATGTTCGACGAGCACGGCGCAAGCCCCGCGAAAGTGCGTCTCGTGCGATGAACGCGGTTACCGCGGGTCCTTGGGCGGGTCCGCGTTGCGCAGCCGCTTCAACTGCTCGCGAAACTGATCCCGCAACGAGCGCTCACGCTCCAACTGCGCGATGAGGTTTCGGCGTGTCGCCGCGTTCAAGTTCCCCGCGCGCAATCTCGCCTCGCCGTTCATGATCCGCCGCGAAAGGTCGGAAATCTGGGCCATGATGTTGGCCTGGTGAGGATGGTCTCCCATCAGGTTCCGGGCGGCAAAGTCGAGGTCGATCTCCACGGGAACGCCTCGGTGCTCGCCTCCCGCGGCCACTCGGGGCACATCCGGCTTCACGTCCGCCTGGTTCCACCCGCGCGGAAGGCCGGCTCGCCCCGGCGCGGGAAGAGGTCGGCGGGCCATCGTCAGCGACGCCCACCGCGAGGCTTCCAACCCCGATTCGAGCACCGGCGCCGCCGTCGCCATGGCCCCCGCGCGCCGGGCACACCGAATCTCCCACGCGGTCGCGAGCACGAGGTCGTTGGGCTCCGCCGCGTTCCGCAACTCCGAGAACGCGCCCAGCGTCATCGTCACGGTCTGCACCTCGCCCCCGCGCACGATCTCCATGACCAGCGCGTCGCCCGGGTCGTGCGAGAGAATCACCGCGCGCGCGTCCTGGTTGAACCGGACCGGCATGCCGTCCATCGTGCGGATGATGTCCCCCGCGCGCAGCACCCGCCTCGCGTCGAACCCCTCGACCGTGCTCAGGATTTCGACCCCCTCCGCCGCGTCAAACCCCGCGAACGACACGCCCATCGCGCCGCGCGGTTCGGCCTTGAACAATCCCACCGCGAGGCGCGTGAGGCACTCGCGTTGCTCGGCGGACAGCGTCCCGTTCGAGTCGCCCGCGCGCGCCAAATACCGCTCCAGCAGCGCCAGGTTCGTGCGAGGATCGGATGCAACTTCCAACGCGGCGGCCTCGCGCGCCGCCAGGTCATCCAGATCGAGGTCGGCGACGCGCCGCGCCAGCCATGCCAGCGTGTCCTCCGTCTGTCCGACGGGGGCCACGATCGGCGGGGGCGAGGCCGCATACCCCGTGGTCATCATGCCGCTCATCACCAGCGCGTGTATGAACATCGGGCGGCCTCAACTTCCGTGTGACGGCCTCGGCGGGACACGCCGACGAACGCCTCACGGGCGATCAACGCAAGTATAGCCTATTCCAGGTTTTGCACCTGCTCCTTGATCCGGTCGATGGCCCCTTTGATTTCGACCGCCGCCCGGGAAACTCCCGCGTCCGGGCTTTTGCTCGCGATGGTGTTCGCCTCGCGGAGCATTTCCTGGGCGAGGAAGTCCAGCGTGCGTCCGATGGGGCGCGCGTCCGAGGAGCCGAGGAGTTCGCGGAACTGATCGACGTGCGCGCTGAGCCGTTGGATCTCTTCCGCGATGTCGGTGCGCTCGGCGTACGACGCGATCTCGCGGATGATGTCGACCGGCTCCACGCGAAGCCCGGCGTCGGCCAGCAATGCGGCGATCCGCTGCCGGAGCCGGTTCTCGTACTCCGCGATGACCGCCGGCGCCCGTTCGCGCACGATCCCAAGCCGCGCGGCGATGTAGTCCAACTGGCCGCGGAGTTCCTCGGCGACGACCGCCCCCTCGCGCTGGCGCATCGCCATCAGTCCGGCGATAGCCTTCTCGACCAGCGGGAAGAACGCGCCCCGCGCCCGCGCGAGCAGGTCCTCTTCGTTGGCCGGCGGCTGCAACACTCCTGGCAGGGCGAGCAGGGCGCCGAGGTCGACATTCAACGCCTGCCCTTCGACCCGGATCGACTTCACCTGTTCCGCGTACCGCGCCAACGCCTTCGCGTTGATTTCGTGCGCCGCCTGCGCCGAGGTATCGGTGCAGCGCGCGTTGAGGGTCACCGTGCCCCGGCTGATCTTCTCCCGCAGCCGCGACTCGAACTCCGCTTCCAGGCCTTGAAATGCGTCCGCCAGGCGGATCGTGGCCTTGAAGTACTTGTTGTTCAACGAACGAACCTCGACGAAGTAGTGCACCCCGTCGATGGTCGCGGACGCGTCCCCGTACCCGGTCATGCTTCGAACCACGCGACGCTCCTTCCACTCCGGTCACTTGGGCGCGACCGGGTCCGTCGCCGGGGGCGTGGCGCCTGTGCCGGGATCCGCCGGGGCTGATGGAGACGGCGAGGGTGCCGGCGATGGCGCGCTGTCCGTGACCGGCGGGGCGCCCCCGGACGGCGCGCCGTCCGTAGGCGGAGACCCACCCTGCTCCGTCGTGCTTGGGGTCGCATGATTCTGCGCAATCAACCCCTTCGTCGCGAAGTTCAGTACGACCGCGAAGAGGATGTACACCGCGAACACGATGATCGTGAACACCGTCAGGGCATCGCCTGTTTTGGCGCCGAAGGCGGTCTGGCCAGAGCCGGCGCCCGCGCCGCCGAACGCGCCCGAAAGCCCGCCCCCCTGCGGCTTCTGGATCAGCACCGTCAGCACCAGGACGACCGACACCAGCAAAAACAGCACCACGATGATGCCGAAGACCCAGGTATTCCAGCCAAGTGTGAGCAAGGGAGCCATGCGTACCTTTCGAGTTCTCCGGGCGAAACGCCCGAACGGGCCCCCATCGTAGGGTCGGCACACGTCAAAGTGAACGTGGATGCCGGATCTACGGCGAAGCCGGCTCCCCCCCCGCCACGCCCCATCGGGACCTCAACGTTTCCGGGTCATACCCCTGCCCGCATTCGGGACACACCCCGGCCTTTGCAATGCCCGCCAGCGAGTATCCGCAGGTCCAGCACACCCGGCCGCCGGACTCGGCCGCTCGTTTCTGCTCGCGTTCCAGGGCCTTCCCGAACCACGACCAGATCACCCCGTTCAGACTCCCGGTGATCGCGATCGAGGCGATCCACGCCCAGGCCGGCATCACGCGCTGCCCCAGCCACGAGATCAACACCACCAGCAGGCCCAGAAACACCGAGCCCGCCACGAACCACGCGACGCGGCGACGCAGGTACGTGGGGACGCCGGTGGCGTTGCCCACAGCCTTCGGGGTGGTCATGGTTCCAGTATACCGACCGCTACTCCACCGTCACACTCTTGGCGAGGTTGCGCGGCTTGTCGACGTCGTGCCCGCGGATGACCGCCGCGTGGTACGCCATGAGTTGCAGCGGAACGACCGCGAGCATGGGGCTGAGCGGCTCGGGAATGTCGGGGATGTACAGCACGTCCTCGGCGTAGCGTTTGATGTGCTCGTCGCACTCGGTGGCGACGGCGATGACGTGCCCGCCACGAGCACGGACCTCCTGGATGTTGCTGAGCACTTTTTCGTATTGCCTGCCCTTGTTGGCGATAAAGACGGCGGGCATGCCCTCGTTGATGAGGGCGATCGGCCCGTGTTTCATTTCGGCGGCGGGCATGCCCTCGGCGTGGATGTAGGAGATTTCCTTGAGTTTGAGCGCCCCTTCGAGGGCCGTGGGGTAGTTGTACCCGCGCCCCAGGAAGAGCCAGTTCTCGCGGTCGCAATACTTCTGGGTCACGGCGCGGATGGCGGCGTCCTGCGTGAGAATCCGCTCGATCTTCTCCGGGACCGAATCGAGCGCCGTGAGCAGTTCCGTGCATTGCTCGGCGGACATGAACCGTCGCCGCCCCAGGTAGAGGGCGATCATCGTGAGGACGGCGACCTGGCCGGTGAAGGCCTTCGTGCTCGCCACGCCGATCTCCGGGCCGACGCGGAGGTACACGCCGGCGTCGGTTTCGCGGGCGATGGAGGACCCGACGACGTTGATGACGCCGAGGGCGAAGGCGCCGCGTTCTTTGGCCTCGTGCAGCCCGGCGAGGGTGTCGGCGGTTTCTCCCGACTGGCTGACGGCGATGATGGCGGTGCCGTCCTCGATGATGGGGTTGCGATAGCGGAACTCGCTGGCGTACTCGGCGCGGGCAGGGATTTTCGCGAGGTCCTCGAAGAGATACTGCCCGATCATCGCCGCGTGGAGCGCGGTGCCCTGGGCGGCGAGACTAATCCGCCGGACCTTGTTCAACTCCTTGGCGTGATCGGCCAGCCCGCCGAGGATGACGCGGCCTTCCTTGGCGTCGCAGCGACCGCGGAAACAGTTGCGCAGGCTCTTGGGCTGCTCGAAGATCTCCTTCTGCATGAAGTGTCGGTAGCCGCCGAGTTCGATCTCCTGGAGTTCGAGTTCGAGTTGTTCGATCTTGGGCGTGACGGGGACGTCGTGAATGGTGGAGGTGCGGAAGCCCTGCGGGGTGATCTTGACGACGTTGTAGTCGGCGAGGGTCATCGCCTGGGTGGTGTGGCTGACAATGGCCGACGCGTCCGACGCGACGATGTATTCGCCGTTGCCGATGCCGACGATGAGCGGCGAGCCTTTTCGAGCGACGACGAGTGTTGACGGCTCTTTCTCGCAGATCACGCAGATCGCGTACGCGCCGGTCACCTCGCGCAGGGCGGCCTGAACAGCTTTCTCGAGATCACCCTCGTACAACTCCCCGATGAGCATCGCCAGTACCTCGGTGTCGGTCTGGCTCTTGAAGACGTGGCCCTTTTCTTCGAGATAGGTCTTGAGC
Organism: Phycisphaerae bacterium; assembly: GCA_022180725.1. Lineage (GTDB taxonomy): Bacteria > Planctomycetota > Phycisphaerae > Phycisphaerales > UBA1924 > RI-211. The sequence continues at coordinate 110,671 of BQMO01000014.1, read as the reverse complement.
GCGGCGTAGTTCTCGATGATGCCATTGTGGATAAGCGCGATGCCCACCTTGTCGTCGGTGTGGGGGTGGGCGTTGACGTCGGTCACCCCGCCGTGCGTGGCCCAGCGCGTGTGCGCCATGCCGATGGTGCCGGTGAAACTCCCGATCGCTTCAAGCCGGTCTTCCAGGTTTGACACCCGACCCACCGCCTTGACGACGCGGAGCGCGCCATCCTGGATGACCGCGCACCCGGCCGAGTCATACCCGCGGTATTCGAGGCGCTTGAGCCCTTCGATCAGCAGTTGCTGGCAGGGCTTGTTCCCGACGTACGCGACAATTCCGCACATGCGTTCGCCTTTCGTTGCTCGCCGCTCACCACCCGATGCCACGTCCTGTAACTGATCCCGTGCAGACTCCCACACTCTACTCATCGGCTCCCACCGAGGTTCGTTCGCGTACTCCTCGCTTTCCACCACGCGAATCCAGCCGCGAGTGCATGCCCGGCATTTGTTCAGCCCCGTGTCGGCGGCTGTACGACGCCATCGAAGACCCGAGCCGCCGGCCCCGTCATTGCCATCTCCCCCGGATCGTCTTCCCATTCAATCCGTAGCCGCCCGCTGGGCAACTCCACATCCACCGCGCGGTCGAGCCGCCCCGTGGCTACTCCAGCCGCTACCGCGGCGCAAGCCCCCGTCCCGCAAGCCCGCGTTGCTCCCGCTCCACGCTCCCACGTCCTGATCCGTGTTCGACTACGTCCCTGAACCTCTACAAACTGCACGTTTGTTCGATCGGGAAACAGGCCGTGCGACTCGATCACGGGCCCTACCGATACGACCGGCACGGCCTCCACGCTGCGGCAGAAAACGACCGCATGCGGATTTGGCATGTGCACTCGAACAAACTCGGCCTGTGCACCGCTCGCCTCGAGCCACCCCGGCGCCGCCGTGTCGCACGCGCCGAGCAGGTCCGCGGGCATCGTTTCGGGCGCGATCTTCGCCGCCGCGTCGCCCTCGGCTGAACGCGAAGGGCGGCCCATTCTCACGCGCGCGGAAAAATCTTCTTTGATGTTCGCGCACGAGATCGGGAGAACGCGCTCGCCAACACGCACGCGAATCGAATCAGGAGTCCGGCTGTGGCGCTCGACCAGATGCCGCGCCACGCACCGCACGCCGTTGCCGCACATGCCACCGTCGGACCCGTCGGCGTTCACCACCCGCATCGCGGCATCGGCGTCGGGGGCGTGGGACACGATGAGCAAACCATCAGCCCCGATTCCCGTATGACGCGCACAGAGCGAGGATGCCCAGACCCCCCAGGGCAACTCCGCCAGGTCAGGCCGGGCCAGCGCATCGATGAGCACGAAGTCGTTCCCCAGCCCGTGATACTTCGAAAAGGGGATGTCTCGCGAGTTCGGCACCGTGCAACGATATCGGCTCCCCCCCGCGCGCGATCGCCATGATCGACCTGGAACGCGTGCGTGGGGGACGGTGTAGAGTTTCCCCGCGGTCCCGGTAGCTCAGTTGGATAGAGCAGCCGCCTTCTAAGCGGCAGGTCGGGCGTTCGAATCGCCCCCGGGACGCTTGCACTGGGGGGCGCTCCTGCGGCGTGCCCGTCGCGGTTACGCGGCGTAGGCACGCAGTTCGGGCGGCAGCGACTGAATCCCGCGCCTCGCCGCCTTCCCGACCGCGTAGCGGAGTGAACGGTCCATGCGTCGGCGCACGGCCTGGGTGATGTTGAGCCCTCGGCGTTCCATCTCGGCGATGGCGAACTGCCAGGCCCGCAACTCTTCGAGGCAACGCGGGGAGACGGTGCCCACGCCGATGACGTGATGACCGACCTCGTGAAGGAAGATGGCCATGGACATGGGTCCGCGGGGGCGGGGGCACTCGATGTACTTCCGAACCGAACCGTCGCGGTACGTGAGCACGACGGCGACGCCGGAACTTGAACGCCGCCACTTGCGGACGCGGATGCCGTGGGTGGCGAGCAACTCGCGCGCGACGGCCTCGTACCGCTCCCGCACGCCCCTGCCGGGGACGTGCCGAGGCGTTGTCGTGGGGCGTCGCCGGGGCGCGCGACGAGCGGCCGGTATGGACTGCCCGCTCCGAAACACCTTCACCACTGGTTCGATCAAGTCCCACAGCGTCAGCACGCGCCGCGTCCTCCTTCGAACACTTCTTCGGCTTTCACCCGCTGCCCGTTCGCGAAATCACGCCACGGCATCGCGCGTTTCCCCGCCGCCTGCACCTCGTGAAGCCGAAGAACGCTCCCTTGGCCGCAGAGCACGAAGCCCTCGTCGGCGTCGAGGATCGTGCCCGGCGGTGGGCCACCTTCCGCTTCGGGAGGCCCGGCCTGGGTCATCGATTCGGCGCGGAGCACCCGCAACGCCTCGCCGCGAAACCGCACGACAACCCCGGGCCAAGGCGACAGCCCGTTGATCCGCCGCCGGCATGTATCCGCGCCCCGCGCAAAGTCCACCCACCCGTCCGCCTTGCCCAGTTTCGGCGCGAGCGTAACCGCGGATTCATCCTGAACCCTCGGCGTCAGCGTCCCGGCCTGGTGCGCGGCCAGCACCCCCTCGATCAGCCCAGGCCCATCCGTCGCCAGCGCGTCGTGGAGGTCCCCCGCCGTTGTGGCCGGCCCGATCATGCGGGCATGCTGCGTCAGAATCATCCCCGCATCCATCCGGTCCGCCAGCGTGATCACGGAGTTCCCGGCCTCCGCATCGCCTTCGAGAATCGCCCAGTTGATCGGCGCCGCCCCGCGCCAGCGCGGCAGGAGCGAGGCGTGCAGGTTCACCGCGAACCTCCCCTCCAGCAACCAGGGCGACAACTTCTGTCCGAAGGCGATGACCACCCAGGCCAGCGGCCCCTGGTCGCCGAGGGCACGGATCGCCGCCATGTCCCCCGGCGCATTGCACGCCGGTGTCTTGATCAACCGCACGGCCGGGCTGTTCGTCGAGGCCCATTCCGCCACCGGCGTGGGTGTCATCGACCCGCCACGCCCCGCGGGCTTGTCCGGCTGCGTAACAATCCCCACCACGTCATGGGACTTCGCCAACGCGGTCAGCGTCGGAATCCCGAAGGCCCCTGATCCAAAGAAAACGATGCGCATGGGTGCTCCGTCACGTCATCCGCGCGTTCGCCGCCGTCCAACGAGTCTCCAAGTCCCGTACCGCGCCTCTGTTTTTCATACGGTAGATCTGCGTCATCCTGTCGAGGATCAGCACCCCATCGAGATGATCCACTTCGTGCTGCCAGCACCTTGCCAACAGCCCGGACCCGCGTCGGGAAAACACCACCCCGTCCAGTCCTGTCGCCGTGATCGTGATGGAGTCGGGGCGGTGCACGACGCCGGAAATTTCCGGCAACGAGAGGCACCCTTCCTCGTACTTCACCAACGCCCCGCCCGGGGCCGACAACACCGGGTTGATGTACGCGCTGGCCGTCCGCTCCGCCGATGGCGCCTCACCCGAGGCCGACCGTTTGTCCGATTCGGGCACGAAGGAGACAAACAGCCGCCAGGAAAGCCCCACCTGCGGGGCCGCCAGCCCGATTCCGTCGTGCTCGTGCATCAACTCGATCATCCGCCGAGCCACCGCCCGGACCTCGTCCGTCAGTGTGATCGTCTCCGCCTTCCGTCGAAGGATGGGGTCGGGGTACAGCCGAACGCCGAGAGTTGCCGGGTCCACGGTCATCGGGCAAGCGTAGGGATTCGTCCCGCGACCCGGCGTGCCGTCCGGGCCTTTACTACAATGCTCGCCCATCGGCGACAACGCCGCGGTTGAATCCGGATCGAGCACCCCATTTCCTCCAGCGAGGTACTGCCCTTGGCTTTGTTCGGCAGCAAGAAAGACGATGCATCGAAGTCTCAGGCCGCGCCGGGCACCCCCGCCGCGACCGGCGCCACCGACGGCGCCTACTCCCCCGAGAAGGCCGAGAAGTTCTTCAAGCACGCCCGCACCGTGCACGAGACCGGGAGTTTTGAGTACGCGATGAAGCTGTGGCTTGACGGCCTTCGCTGGGACCCCGCCAGCCTGGACGGCGTCATCGGATTCTTCAACTCGGCGGCGGCGTTCCTGACCGAGACCGGGGGAAAGAAAACCGTCAGCAAGGACATCGTCAAAGGCCTCTCCGGCCGCGGCGAGATCGACCGCTACCTCCTGGGCCTGCTCGAATGGTCCATGCGCCCCACCGACGCGGTCCTCGCGGTCCGCGCGCTCGAGGGCACGGCCAAACTCCGATTGATGCAGATTGGCGCCTGGGTCGGCGAACGGACGCTCGGCGCCGTGCTGAAGGAGAAGAAGGTCCGCAAGGACCTTCTGATCAAGGTTGCCGAGCATCTCTCGACGCTCGGCGCGGCGGACCGGGCCATCATCGCCGCGGAACAGGCGCTGAAGATCGATCCGACCGATGGTGAACTCGCCGCCTTCATCCGATCGCTCGCCGCCCAGGCGACGATGAACAAAGGCGGGTACGACCAGACGGGCCAGGCCGGGGGCTTTCGCGCGAACATCCGCGACGCGGACAAGCAACGCATGCTCGACGAGGCCGACCGCATCGTGAAGAACGAGCAGACCATCGAGCGGCTTGTGTCGGCCGCCGAGGACGAGTACATCAAGCGCCCGGGCGACGTGCCCTCCATCGAGAAGTACGCGAAGATCCTGCTGGAGCGAGGCCGACCCGAGGACGAGGAAAAGGCGCACGCGCTCTACCTGCAGGCCTTCGAGACGAGCAAGGCGTTCCGCTGGCGTGAGATGGCGGGGGTCATCCGCGTCCGCCAGGCACGGCGCAAGGTGCTTGAACTGCGCAAGATGCTCGATCAAAGCCCGGGGAGCGAGATGCTCCAGCGGATGCACGATCAGGCCCAGCGGGAATCGCTCGAACTCGAGGCTAGCGAGTTCCGCCTCCAGTGCGAGGCCTACCCCACCGACCTGCCGCGCAAGTTTGAACTCGGCAAGCGGTACTTTCAGCTCGAGAAGTTCAACGAGGCCATCGAACTCTTTCAGGAGGCGCAGAACGACCCGAAGAACCGGGCCGCCGCGCTCTCCCTTCTTGGGCAGTCATTCCTGCGGATCGGCTGGAACGACGAGGGCATCGGCGCTCTCCGCTCGGCGCTGGACATCAAGGACGTGCTGCCCGAGGTCAACCTTGAACTCCGCTACTATCTCATGGCCGCTCTTCAGGCCAAGGCCGAGCAGGAACGCGACCTCGACTCGGCGCTCGAGGCCGACCGCCTCGCGTCGTCCATCGCGCTGCAGCAGATCGGGTACATGGACATCCGCCAGCGGCGCGATGTCATCAAGAAACTCCTCCTCGACCTTCGCGCCGGGAAGGCCTGACGCACGTGCCCGACCACCCGCCCCAGGCCGTCGCCATCATCCCCGCCCGCCTCGGGTCCACACGATTCCCGCGGAAAGTTCTCGCGGATCGCACGGGATTCCCGCTCATCCGGCACGTATGGGACCAGGCCCGCCGCGCCGGTTCGATCTCGCGTGTTGTCATCGCGACCGACGCGGACGAGGTCCGCGCCGCCGCCGACGCGTTCGGCGCGGAGTGCGTGATGACCCGGGCCGATCATCCGAATGGTTCCAGCCGGCTTGCGCAGGCGGCCGACCTCCTCGCCCTTCCCGATGAGGCCCTTGTCGTCAATGTCCAGGGCGACGAGCCCGAGTTGGACCCCGCCGTGATCGACGCCGCGGTACGGGCGCTAGCGTCGTCCGACGCCCAGTCCTCGACGATCGCCTCGCCCTTTGCGCCGGGCGAAGACCCCGCCAACCCCAACATTGTGAAGGTTGTACTCGCCCGCGACGGGCATGCGCTGTACTTTTCGCGATCGCTCATTCCCCACCCGCGCGCGGGCGGAACCGTTGTGCCGCCGCTGAAGCACGTGGGGCTGTATGCCTACCGCGCCGCGACGCTCCGCCGCTACGTAACCCTCGCGCCAACGCCCCTCGAACAGTGCGAGATGCTCGAACAACTCCGCCTGCTGGAGCACGGCCTGCGCATCGCCGTCGCCGTGCACCCCGTCCACACCACGGGCATCGACACGCCCGAGCAGTACGACGCCTTCGTCGCGCGATGGCGGGCTAGTTCCCGCTGAGTTTCGCTTTCAGGTCGTCGGCCATGTTCGTGAACCATCGGGCGAGGTCGGGCCCGCGGGCGGTCGCCGCGCGAGCGCGCAGTTCGGATTCACCCCGCGCCTCGCCCCGTTGCACCAACCCTTCCCCCGCCGCTCGACGGACGCGCACCTCTCGATCGTCCAGCAACGCGACCAGTCGCGAATATCCCTCTTCACCCGCGACCGGCCCGAGTGATGCCAGGGCTGTAGCCGCCGCCGCACGCGTGCGCGATTCGAAGCCCTGTCCCGTAAGGCGCATGGCCGCCTTGACGGCCTCGGGGGTCTTCAGCATCGCCAGCGCCTCCAACCCCGCCTGCCGAATCGTGTCCCCCTGCGACGGCGTGCCCAGCGCCGCGAGCATCACGCCCTGCGCCTCGGTCGCACCGCCCCGCCCCAGCGCCCGCAGCGCCGCCGCACGCACTATCGTGCTCGCGTCCTTCTGCGCCCGGAGGGTCAACTGCTCGATGAGCCGGGGCCGAGCGTACTCGTCGCTTCCCGCGTTCAGGCCCGCGAGAATATCGCCCAGCGCCGAAGTCGTGGCTTCGCGCACCTGCCACGCGTCGATCGCGTGGGTCGCGACCGCGCGAACATCGCCTTGCGCGCCGCGGGCCGTCAACGCCCTGACCGCCGCCACGCGCAGGGCCACGGGCGAGGACCTGTCGGCCACCACTCGCCGCAATCGTTCGCTCCCCGCGTCGCTTCCGGGCGCGTGCAGCCCGCGAACCGCCGCCAGTTTCGCGCCCATGCCCGGGGTGCCATCGAGTTGCGCCAGGAAGGCGGCCTCGTCCGCGTTCACCGTGACACTCGCCAGCACGCCCAGGTCCGGGTCGATCGCCACCCACGCCGGCTTCTCCCCGAGCACGATGCTCGCCGTGGTATTCCGCCCTCGCACCTCGATCCGCTCGCGGATCGTCGTCGCTCCGCCCGCCTGCGCGATCTCCACCGGCAGATCGAACTCGAAGGCCGGGTTGTCGCCGTCGATGGTCTGCGTCTGCTCGACCTCAAAGGAAAGAGTTCCGGTACCCGCGTCCCATTTCGGCGTTACCGTCACGTGGGGGACGCCGGGGCGGAAGACCCACTGGGCGAAGAACTGCTCGAGCGACTCCCCGCTGGCGTCCTCGAAGGCGCGGCGGAGGTCGGCCGTCTCGGCCGTCTCGAACTTGTGCCGGTCGATGAAGGTCGCCAGGCCTTTGAAGAACACCTCATCGCCCAGCCGCACGCGGAGCATGTGGGCGATGCTCGCCCCTTTGCCGTACGGGTTGGCGGGGCGGCTGAACGTGTCCCATGGGTCGCGGTACGCCTTGCTCGCCATGGGCAAGGCCGTCGGCGCCGCCGCGTGGTCCTTGGCGATCAAACCGTCATAGAGCGACTGCACCTCGGCCAGGTACGCGTCCTTCCCATCGCGCCGCTCGAGCCAGAGGGTGTTCATGAAGGTAGCCAACCCCTCGTTCAGCCAGATGTGCTCCCACGAGTTGCAGGTCACGAGGTCGCCGAACCACTGGTGGGCAAGTTCGTGCGCGATCAGCCCGTCCTGGTCGAAGTCGGCAAGGGCGTCGGCCCGCGTCACCACATGTTCGTGCAGCGTCGTCGCGCCGGTGTTCTCCATCCCGCCCGATCCGAAGTTCCACACCGAGACCTGGGCGTACTGCGCCCAGGGGTACGGCTCGTCCAGCACCTTCGCGAAGTACGCCGCCATGTCCCGCGTCCGACCGAAGACCGCGGGCACGTCCTTTCCACGCCCGACCGGCGCGTACACCGGCATCGACAAGGCCTTGTCGCCCACGTCGACCACGTCGAACTTGCCCACCACCAGCGAGACCAGGTACGGCACGTGCGGCGTGTCCTGCACCCAGCGATACACCTCATAGCCCCGTAACTCCGAGTCTCCCAGGGCGGTCTCCATGGAGCGGATCGCTCCTTGGCGCTCGGCGAGGCGCCCGTTCGAGACGACCAGGAAGCCTTGCGGCACGGTGGCGCGAATCTCGGTCGTGAGTCGGTCGTTCGGGAAATCGTGGCAGGGGAACCAGTATGAGTTCGTCTCGGGCTGCCCCTGAGTATGGAGTTGCGCCGCCCGCCCGGGCCAGGCCGGCGATTCGGGCGTCCAGATCAGCCCCAGCGGCGGGTCCATGACCGTGTACGACGTGTGCAGCGTGACCTCACGCCCGGCCTCCAGAGGCGGATCGAACGTCACGCGTAACTTCGCGCCATCCGTGTCGAACGTCGTCACGTACCCCGCCGCGGACACCGATTCGACCTTCAACGCCTTCGCGTCGAGCGATAGTGATTCCGCCGATTCCCCCAGCGGCACGAACGTCAGCCGCTGCTCGACCTTCATCACCGGCGTGTTCATGTTCTCGATGAGCACGTCGAGGGCCATGTGCCGGAAGTCCGCCCGCGGGTGCGGCGGAAACACGCGCAGGTCCCGCCCCGTCGCCGCTTCATATCCGGGTTGCGCACACCGCCAGCACTCGTGACCGCCGGCCAACGCCGTTCCCGCTGACAATGCCGCGATGATCCATGTCGTTTTCATGAGCGCTCCGTCTGTGTGCCTCGCCACGGACGAGGCGATGCATCCTACCGGCTTGGTGTCACGGTTACCACGAGACCAGCCGCCGCCTCGCGGATCATCGGATCGACCCCGGCCTCACCCGCAACCTTCGCGGCCAGCATCCGCGCCGCCTCATCGTCCATGACCGCCAGTGCCTCGACGGCCTGCACCCGAGCCGCCAGCGTCGGGCCGTTCACCGCTTCCTCCATCCACCACGCCAGAGGCTTGCGCACCTCGACCGCCGAGAAGCAGGTGATGTTCGGATCGACGTTGACCTGCGAGGGCTTGCCCTTCAGCCGGTACGTACCCGTGGCTTCGCGCGTCTCCATGAACAGGTCGTGCCACTCCGTCGTCCCATCCTCGTACCGCACCCGGATGGGCAGCGCCAGGGCGTAGGCCGGATTGAGACGGTCGATGGTCTGCGACTGTTCGAGGTGCACGGTGAGCGTGGAGGCGGATTCGTCCCAATCCAGATCGACGCCCAACCGGGGCAGTCCGGGCCGCATGCACCATTGCTCGAAGAACCGCTCCAGGCTCTCACCGCTGGCACGCTCGAGGCTTCGCCGGAACTGGTCGGTCTCGACGAAGGAGAACTTGTACTTGTCGATGTAGTCGTGGACGCCCTTGAAAAAGGCGTGGTCCCCGAGCCGCTCGCGCAGCATGTGCAGAATAACCGCGCCTTTGGCGTAGGGATCGTCACGTTTGCTGAAGACCCCGTCCGGGTCCGTGTACCGGTTCGACACCACCGGGGGCACGTCCGGGGCCGAGGATCGGTTCCGTGATCGCTGCGCCCGCACGTACCCGAGCACGGCTCGTTGATACGCCCGTCGCGCCGCCGCGGGGTCGTCCCCGGCCTTGGCCTCTTCCCAGAGGCACTCGGCGTAACTCGCCCAGCCTTCGTTCAGCCAGAGGTGCGCCCACCCCTTGCAGGTCATGAGGTCGCCGAACCACTGGTGGGCGAGTTCGTGCGAGATCAGATCATCCCGCGAACCTGCCTCACCCGCGCCCCCGGTGCCTTCGGTCAGCAGCGTGCAGGAGGTGTTCTCCATGCCCCCCGCCGCGAACGATCGCACGCACACCTGCGCGTATTTGGCCCAGGGATACGGCTCGTCGAACAGCCGCTCGAACGTGGCCACCATTTTCGGCGTGCCGCCGAAGATCGGCGCGACATTCTCCTCGAACCCATGATTGACGTATACCGGCATGGCCAATCCTGGCCGGGCCGACTCGTCGCCCCCGACCTCCCCGATCGCGAACTTTCCCACGGCCACCGTCACGAGGTAGTACGCATGGGGCTTGTCCTGCACCCAGTGCCACACCGTCCGACCGTTCGCCGACACCCTTGACGCCAACGACCCGTTTGAAACCACGTCGTACCCGTCCTCCACGTCCACGATCAACTCCGTCGTCAGCGCCTCGTTGGGGAAGTCGTGGCAGGGAAACCACAGCGAGTTCAACTGGGCCTGTCCCTGGGCGTGAATCTGCGGAGCTTGTCGCGTGAGGCTCGTGGCGTCATCCCGGCCTCGCGACCACGTCAGCCCCTCGCCCCGATTCTTCGAGAAGTCCAGCGTGTAGTGGATCGTCAGCACCACTGTCTGACCCAGCCCGATGGCCGCGGGGAAGGTGATGCGTAACTTTCCACCCTCGGCGGCGAAGGGCAGGTCGATGCCCGACGCCGTCACCGAGGAGACCGCCGGACCGCGATTATCCAAGACGAGTTCGCTTCTCGGCCGTCCTATGGGCGTCAGGGTCAGCGTCTGCACGCCGGTCAGTTCCGCCTTCCCCATGTCGGGGATCGTCACCGCCAACCGCATGTGCAGATGGTCGAAGGGTCTGTCAGGGGGCCAGGTGGCCGCCTGCCGCCCCGTCGCCGGGTCAACTCGTGGGTCGGTGGCATCCTGGGCCGATAGACGCTGAACGATGCCCAACAACGCCGCGAGCATCGCCAACCACGTTCCGACGGTTCGCATGGGGCTCTCCAAACCAGCGCCGCCCATCACCCCGGGCGGCCTCCGGTGCGAACAACCATATCGCACTATCGAGCGAGGGCGGAACGAATCTCGGCTGGGTGTCCGTCCGCCCGACGCCGATCGTGGTACGATGGGTCATGCCCCCAACACCCGGCCAGGATGACCCGTCGCGCACCCCCGCGGGACCGCCGACGCGGTTGCCGAGTGTTCCCGTCGAGCCCCTGCGCGCCACACGCCCCGGCTCCCTCGCCGAGCAGGCCGAGTCCGGCACCGAATCGGAGTTCTACAGCCCCATCCCCGAGGGATACCGCCGCGGGTTCCACAAGTACGTCGTCGTCCTCGGCACCGTCATGTCGGGGTTGGGCAAAGGTATTTTCGCGTCCAGCCTCGCGAAGATGCTCAAGGACAAGGGCCTCACCATCGCCCCGATCAAGATGGAAGGCTACCTGAACATGGACTCGGGCACGCTCAACCCGTACCGCCACGGGGAGGTGTTCGTCCTCGACGACGGCACCGAGTGCGATATGGACCTGGGCACGTACGAGCGCCTCCTTGACCAGAACCTCTCGCGGTGGAACTTCACGACGTCGGGTCGAATCTTCGGGGAGATCCTCGAGCGGGAACGGCGGGGGGCGTACCTCGGTCGCGATGTCCAGATGATTCCGCACGTCACGGGCGAGGTGAAGCGCAAGTTGCGTGAACTCGCCGTGCGGGGCGACGGGACCAAGCCCGCGGACGTGGTCTTCGTGGAGGTGGGCGGAACCGTCGGGGATTATGAGAACGGCTTTTATATCGAGGCGCTGCGCGAGCTCGCCTTCGAGGAAGGCCCCGGCTCGGTCTGCTTCGTCGCGCTGACGTACATCATCGAGCCGCCCGCGCTGGGGGAGCAGAAGAGCAAGGCGGCGCAGCTCGGCATCAAGCGGGCCATGGAAGCAGGGATCCAGCCCCACATCATCGCGTGCCGCGCCTCGCGCCCCGTCGGCCCCAAGGTGCTCCAGAAGATCGCGATGTTCAGCAACGTCCCGCTGAACCGGGTGTTCTCGCTCCATGACCGCGACAGCATCTACACCATCCCCGAGGAACTCCGCCGCGACGGCCTCGACGCCGAGATTCTCACCCACCTGGGGCTCCACGACCGCATCGACACCACGCACGAATCCGAGCACCGCCAGCGGTGGATGACGTTCACCCAACGCCTCTCCGCCAAGAAGCCGCGCGATCTCCGCGTCGGCGTGCTCGGGAAATACGCCGGGCTCCGCGACGCGTACGCGTCGATCGACAAGGCGGTCGAGCACTGCGGCGTGCACCTCGGCGCGAAGGTCACGCTCGACTGGCTGGAAACGACCCACGTGAACAACACGAACGTCGCGTCCCTGCTCGATGGGCTGGATGCGGTGATCGTTCCCGGCGGCTTCGGCGCCCGCGGCGTGGAGGGCAAGATCGCCGCCGTCCGCTATTGCCGCGAGCACGCTCTCCCCTACCTGGGCATCTGCCTGGGTTTCCAGGTCGCCGTCATTGAGTTCGCCCGTCACGTGCTGGGCCTCCACGACGCCAACTCCACCGAGTTTGCGCCCGCCACCACCCACCCCGTCATCAGCGAACTCCCTGAACAGAAGCGCATCGAGGGCCTTGGCGGCACCATGCGTCTGGGTGCACAGGACGTCCAGATTCTCCCGGGTTCACTCGCCGCGCACCTCTACGCCGACGCTCCCCTCATCCGCGAGCGTTTCCGCCACCGTTACGAGGTCGACCCCGAGTACGTGGACCGGCTCCAGGCAGCAGGACTGGTGTTTTCGGGGAAGCATCCGACGCGACCCATCATGCAGGTTCTGGAACTCCGCGCCCCCACTCCCGGCGGGCGTGGGCCGGGGGGTGGGCTTGGCGAGGAACTTCCCACGCATCCTTTCTTCCTCGCCGCACAGTTCCACCCCGAACTCACCGGCCGACCCTTGCGACCGCAGCCCATGTTCATGGGTCTTATCGCCGCCGCGATCCACAGGAAGTATGGCCCGATCACCGACCCGCGCGACCCGTGGCTCGCCGATCTCCAGCGTTGGACCCTCGACCTCTCACGTCACCCCCAGCCTGTGTAATCCAGTTTCACCCCGATAACGTTGCGGTGGTTACGTGCGCTCCCTCACCGGCCGATGCTTCCTCTCGCGTGGAGGAACACCCGGTGCACGATTCGTCCATCGACCATGATGCCACGTTCGCCTCCGCGAGCCGTCATCGCGCCGAGAGCCCGCCAGTTCCAGACGCCCGACCATTCAAGCCCGACCTCGACCTCGCCGAACTGTCCGACCGGAACACGCCGGGGCCGGCCTGGTCGGGCCGCGGAGAAGCCCTCTCCCGCTCCCACCTTATCCTCCGCAGTCGCGCGATGTGCTACCTTGGCCGACGCCTCCTGGTCGTAGTTCACCTTATCGACGCGGAACCCGTCCTGTTGTCCGGCAAAGTGCTCGCCTGTGAGTATCTCGGCGAATGTCTCCACCGAACCATTCTCGAACTCGAGCCCACGCCGCGTGATTCCAAGTTGAACGAGTGGCTGCATGCCCAGTCGCCCAAGCGGCGGTAGCGGCGTGCGAGTCTGTTCGGAGCCAGCCGAGGCGCCCGGCCGCTCAGTATCACGCGTCACGAGGGTGCCACGCCGCATTGTCGATCAGCCGGACCGAGCCGACACGTGCCGCGATCAGCGCTCGCCCGGGCCTCCCCTCGCGCCACGCCTCCAGCGATTCCGCGTCGCGGATCACGGCGTACTCCACGTCCAACCCGGACAACACGACCGCCATCCGCTCCTCGGCCCGCGCGACCGTGCGTTCCTGGCTGGCCTCGCGCAACGCCCGAGACAAGGCCAACCCGTGCGTTCGATCCTCCGCGGTCAGAAAGCGGTTACGGCTGCTCATGGCCAATCCATCCGCCTCGCGCACCGTCGGCGACGCGACGATCTCCACGCCCAGATCCAGTTCCCTCACCATGGCCCGAATCACCTGCAACTGCTGCCAGTCCTTCTCGCCGAAGATCGCCGCGTGGGGGCGCGTCATCTCGAAGAGTCGCCTCACGACCTGGCACACCCCGGCAAAGTGCCCGGGTCGAAACCGGTCTTCCAGCCCCGGCCTCGTCGCGACCGCGGGCAACGGGGGCACTCCGGCGAGCGGCCCGCGCGGGTATACCTCGGCGGCGCTGGGCGCCAGAACGCAGGCGGCTCCGGCATCACGGCACAGCGCGGCGTCGGCGTCGAGGGTCTTGGGGTAACGCTCGAAGTCCGCCGCCTCGCTGAACTGCGTCGGGTTCACGAACACCGTCACCACGATCGGCCACTCCGGCCTGGCCCGCCGAGCCGCCTCCATCAACGAGGCATGACCGCGGTGCAACGCCCCCATGGTGGGCACCACGACGCAACGCTCCACCCCGAGGCGCCAGCGGTCGTAGGCCGACATGGTCGAGCACACTTCCACGACCGGAGCGTATCCCGCCATCCCTACACTCCCGCCTCATCCAGGAGCCATCCCCGTGCTGCGAACCCCCCTCCACCAGTTCCACCTCGACCACAAGGCCCACATGGTCGATTTCGCGGGCTGGGAGATGCCGCTGACGTACTTCGGACTCATCGACGAGCACAAGCAGGTCCGCGCCAGCGGCGGGATCTTTGACGTCTCGCACATGGGACGGGTGAAGTTCACGGGCCGTCACGCCCGCCGCTTCCTCGAAAGGGCCTGCACCCGCAAGATTTCCGACATGCAGCCCGGGCAGTGCCGCTATTCGCTGGTGTGCAACGAGCAGGGCGGGGTTCGCGACGACGTCATCGTGTACCGCCTCGATGACGACGAGTTCCTCATGGTCGTGAATGCCTCCAACCGCGCCAAGATTCTCCAGCACTTCGAGGCACTCAAGGCCGCCTGGGACTTCGCCTTCAAGATGGACGATCAGACCGCCGACACGGCCATGGTCGCGCTGCAAGGGCCCAAAGTCATCGAACTCATCGGCCAGTACAGCCGCGAGATTCCAACCCTCAAGCGCTACCGGTTCGTGCTGAAGAACCTCATGATCGCGAAGCTCATCGTCAGCCGAACGGGGTACACGGGCGAGGACGGGGTCGAGGTCATCCTGCCGTCGGGCACCGTGGGTCTGGCGCTGAAGTACCTGCTGCAGGGCGTGGACATGAACGCCCCCCACGCCGTGCTCCGCCCCGCGGGACTTGGCGCGCGCGACACCCTCCGCACCGAGGCCGGCATGCCGCTGTACGGGCATGAACTCGGGGAAGAGATCAACGCCCTGTCGTGCGGGGTCGATTTCGCCATCGCCCTCGACAAGGACCAGGGCGAGCGCGGGGAGGCATTCGTCGGTATGGAGGCGCTGAAGAAGACCAAGGCCGAGGGCGGGCCTGCACGCAAACTCGCGGGCTTCATCCTCGACGGCAAGCGGGCCGCCCGCCAGGGCGCGATCATCCGCCAGAACGGTCGCGACGTCGGGGTGGTTACTAGCGGATGCCCCAGCCCGACGCTCGGCGTGTGCATCGCCATGGGCTTTCTGGACGTGGCGCTCCATGCGCCCGAGACCCCCGTCGAGATCGACACCGGCAAGGGTGTCCTGGCTGCCAAGGTCGCCCCGCTTCCGTTCTACAAGATGCCCAAGGCCGGCTGAACGACGTCACGCGGGTGACGATCCCCCGGCGTGTTCCAGGTCGGAGGTCGAATCCTCCGGCTTGACGGCCACGTAGATCTGCCCGTCGATCCTGTCTTGGCGAACACCCACGCGCCGCTTGCGGATGAGTTCGAGCAGGGCCAGGAACAGCCCGAGCATCTCGGGCCGAGTCCGCCCCTTGAAGAGCGAGCGGAACTCCATTTCCCCCGGCTCGGAGCGCGTCGTGATCTGCGTCAGGATGTCCTCGGCGTGCACCTCGATCGGCGTGTCGTCGTACGTCACCTGGTGGTCGCCCAGGCGGTCGAAGTTGACGGTTTCCGCGATCCGGCGGAACGCCTCGGCCAGGTCGACTAGGTCGAGATCGTCCAGTTCCACGTCGCGCGCCGCTTCGAGCGCTTCGCGGAGCGCTTCGTCGTTGACGCTCGCGGGCCGCACGGGAAAGCGGCGGCTCCACTCCGCCCCGCGCCGTTCGAGCGCCTCGCCGGCATCCCGGTAGCGCTTGTAATCGATGAGTTGACGAACCAGTTCGGCCCGGGGGTCTTCGCTCGGCGCTTCGGCATCCGTCCCGGGTTCGCGGAGTCGTTTCCCCGCCGAGAGCATCCGGCTCTTGAGTTCCATCAGCGTCGCCGCCATGACCAGGAACTCACCGGCCAGGTCGATGTCGATGCGGCCCGGTGCGATGTCGCGAAGTTGCCCGACCAATGCCAGATACTGCTCGGTAATCGAGGCGACGGGAATGTCGTGGATGTCGACTTCCGATTTTTTGATGAGAAACAGCAGGAGGTCGAGGGGGCCTTCGAAGGCATCGAGTTTCACCGTATAGTTCTGCGTGAGCATCCGAGCCTCCGTGCCGCGCCCCGGTGGGGCGACCGCAGTTTATCCTTCTCCCATGGCCACCCCCGCGACACCCGCCGCCGAGTTGGAGTTTGCCCGTGGCGTCCTCCGCGAGCAGGGGGCCGCGCTGGCAGGTTTGGCCGAGACGCTCGGGGAGTCGTTCCTCCGCGCGGTCGACCTGATCGCGACCTGCGCCGATCGCGGCGGAACCGTGCAGGTTTCAGGCCTGGGCAAGTCCGGGCATGTGGGATCGAAGATCTCCGCGACCATGGCCTCGCTGGGCATCCCATCGCACGCGGTACACCCCACCGAGGCGGCCCACGGCGATTTAGGTCGCTTTCGCGCCATCGACACGGTCATCTGCATCTCATGCTCGGGCGAAACGGGGGAGGTCGTGGCACTGGCCGGCGTGCTGCGGCAGGACGGACTGCCCATTATCTCGATCACGGGGACAGTCCGGGACGCCCTCCCGAGCAGTTTGGAGCGGCTGGCGACGGTGGCGTTGAGGCTGAATATCCCCCGCGAGGCCGGGCACCCGTACTTTGTCGCGCCGACCACCTCCACCACCGCCACGCTCGCGCTCGGTGATGCGTTGGCCTTGTGCACGGCCCGGCGGCGAAACTTCACCGATGAGGAGTTTGCGCGGCGGCACCCCGGTGGCGCGCTGGGGGAACTGCTGCGGCCCGTAACGGACGTTATGCGATGCGTCGCGGGGAAGAACCTGCCGCTGGTCGCGGAGTCCGAGTCCGTCGAGCAGGCGCTGCGACACGCGGCCGGGGGCGGGCGCCGCCCCGGGGCTCTTCTCGTGGTGGACGCGGCGGGGCGACTGGCCGGCATCTTCACCGACGGCGATTTGCGGCGGCTTGTACTGCGCGATCCGGAAGAGTTGCATCGGCCGCTGCGGGACGTCATGACGCGCACCCCGCGGACCTTGCCCGACGCCGCGCTGGTCCGCGACGCGGTGGCCATGTTCCGCGAGCACCGGGCCGACGAGATCCCCGTGGTCAACGACGCGCATCAACCCGTCGGCCTGCTGGATATCCAGGACCTCATGGCCATGCGGCTCGTGCGCGATTGACAGCGAAACACCCCACCCGCACGCTACCCTCTCGCATGCACCGCCGGAGCACTCGTCCCCGAGGGTCGGCCTCACGCACCGGGCTTTTCGCCGCGGCGGGAGTCTTTCTCGTCCTATCGGGTGTGTTCGCGTGGGTCTATGTTGGTCGAACCAGCCCGGGAACACAACCGGCCGACGTGCCGCGAATCGAACCACCCCCGGACCTTGGGCATCTCGCCCGAGGAAGCGGCACGGGCACGCTTGCGGGCGCCGGCAAACTGTTTGTCCAGATCGTCGACCCCGGAACGCCGGGCCGAATCCAGGCCGAGATCACAGCGGATCGCAGCGAGCCGCTCCCAGACCGGCAGGTGAGAATGGACATGCCGCGGGCGTGGGTGTACCTGCGCGACGGGCGGAGCCTGTCGATCGAAGCGGACCGCGGCGTAGCGACAACCCCGGATGGGGGGGCCTCGTCGCGCCCCGAGGACGCCGTGCTTGAGGGCGCGGTGGTCGTTCGGATGTACGCGGCGGTCGCGGGCGCCAATCGCCCCGTCGATGGCGCCGCCGAACCGCTCGTCACGATGCGCACCACGAGGCTGCGCGTGGATGCGGTGAGAGGCGAGTTGGAAATCCCCGAGCGGTTCGCGCTCGATACGGCGGGATTGGCGTTCACGGGCCGAGGGCTGATGCTGCTTTATAACGAGCCGGAATCACGCGCGGACCTGCTCCGGATTGCCGAGCGATATTCCTGCACGTATCGCCCCCGCTCGCTGACTCCGGGCCTGCCGCCCGGGCCTGCGCGTGCTGACAACGCGTCACGTCAAGCGACCCTACCGGCCGGGACAACCTCCACACCCGCCCCGCCGCGCGAGGATGCGGGACGCACGACCGCGCCGGCTCGCCCAGCCGAGGTGGCAGGACACACGATCTATCACGCGACCTTCCCTTCGGGTGTCGAGGTACGTCAATCGGGCAGGGCGCTCGCCGCGGACCGGGCCGAGGCATGGGTCCGGTTGATCGGCCACGCGCTGCCCGAGGGCGCCATCGCGCCGGTTGTCGTCGAGGTCGAACCGCGTGCGGCCGGGTCCACTCCGCCCACGCGCCCAACGACGCCGGAATCGCCGACGGGTGCTCGCCCGGACGAGCGGCACGCAGGCGCGGCGCCGGCCACGACACCGCTGTTGCCCACGGGAAACGAGCCGGTGGAGATCGTGTGGGCCGGTCCGTTGGATGTTGTTCCTGTACAGGGTGAGGTGGCCGAACTGGCACGGAATGACGTTCACCTGCGATTCACGTCGGACCGGGACGGGGGCGTGACGATCACGGACCCGGCGGGGCACGTGCACGCGACGGGCCGCCGACTTGATTACGGCGCGACCCGCCGTGAGGCATCCCTTCGGGGGGCGACGGGCGAAGCGGCCACGATCGCGCGAGCGGGAACAGGCGCCGTAACCGCGGAGCGGATCGACGCCTCGCTGGGCACGGGCGTCGTGCGTGTGCCGGTTGCGGGCACGCTCAACGCGGATGAGGCCGGGCGTGAAAGCCCGCGGGGGGTAACCTGGTCGCGCGAGGCGGAGTTTCGGATGGCAATGCGGGACGGCGCCGTGACGAACCAGGTCCGCGAGATTCGGATGACGGGTGATGTTCGTGCGCGCGATGCGGCCGGCACGCTCGGCGCGAACACCGTGACCGCGACGTTCGCCGATGCCGCCGGGGATACGACCCTGTCTCGTATCCTGGCGATCGGCGCCGCCCGCGCCGCGGATCGCGAGGGCGGGGAGGTATCGGGCGACACGATCGACGCGGCGTTCCAGCCTCGCGATGGACGCCCCGCACTCACGCACGCGACGATCACGGGGAATGCCGTGGCCGGGAAGGACGGCCGGGTCGTGCGCGCCGAGTCGCTCGATGCGGTGTGCGTGCCGTCGAACACCGGCGTGCGGGTCGACCGTGTGGAAGCGCGCGGCGCCGCGCGATTCGACGGTGAAGATGATCAGCACGCACAGGCCGAGACGATCATCGCGTGGCCCGACACGCACGTCGCGCATCTCTCGGGCGAGCATTCCAAGGTGTGGCGAGGGCCGTCGTCGGTCGAGGGACATCGGATCATCCTCGACGGCACGAATCGGACCCTCGACGTCATAGGCGAGGGCACGATTCGGCATACAGCCCAACGGAACTCCGCCGCGGAGATGACCACCGTCTCGTGGACCCACGGCCTTCGGTACGACGACGTGGCGGAATCGGGCGCGTGCACGGGTTCGGTCCTGGCGATCACCCGCCGCGGCGAGCATGATTCGGAAACCCTGTCCGCGGACACGGCGACGCTCGACCTGGCCACGGTCGTGCGGGCCGACGGCACGAGCGTCAAGGAGTTGGTAACACTCGATGCGTTCGGGGGAGATCGCCCCGCGACCCTGGAGGCACGGCGCGCCTCCATCACGGACCCTCACGTGCTCGAACGGATGCTGTACGTCGAGGGAGGAGTCATCAGATCGTCGATGGCCACCGGTACGGTGACGATCCCCACCCGCGGGAAGTTGCTGACCGTGGGTCCGCACGATGCGACGCAGCCCGCGCGCGGCCCATCGCGCGGCGACACGCCCGACTTCAGCCGAGGAACGGCTTTGTTCTCCTGGACAACGAGCCTGACGCTCAATCGCGCGGCCGGCACGGCGGACATGCTGGGGGACGCCCGGCTGGTGCATGACCGGGGCGACGGCTCGCCGCGTTCGCAACTGGACGCGGACGAACTGCACGCGACGTTCCGCGAGCGCCCGACAAGCACCCAGGCCGCGGCGGGAGCCATGAACGCCGTCGATCTTGTGACCGCGACGGCCACCGGGAATGTGCGGCTGATCTCCGGCGTGCGGGAACTCCGCGGGGAGCGGCTGACCTATGACGCGGGGAAGGCGCTCATCGATGCCTCGAGTACCCCGCCGCGATTGGTGACGCTGGCAGATCGGGCCGGGTCGTCGCCGGTGCGGGCGGAGAGCCTGCGGTGGCACCTGAGGACCGATCGTGTCGAAGTG
Organism: Phycisphaerae bacterium; assembly: GCA_022180725.1. Lineage (GTDB taxonomy): Bacteria > Planctomycetota > Phycisphaerae > Phycisphaerales > UBA1924 > RI-211. Next base: position 90,490 of record BQMO01000014.1, on the reverse strand, counting down.
ACGGGGGTCCGACCGGTCACGACCCCGCGGTAACGGGCGGGGGACGGACCGATCAGGCGAGGTGCGCGGCGAAACCGCTTTCTTCACCGACGCGGTGGATGGCAAGCGTGTTGGTTTTCTTCGCCTGCCCGAGTGGCCGCCCGGCCAGGAGGACGATGGCATCGCCCCGGCGGACCAGACCGTGCGTGAGGAGGTAGCGGTCGATGGCGGCGTTCCAGTCGGAGAGGGACCCCGAGCCCGGGGGCTTCATGCACACGGGGGTGACGCCTCGGTAGAGGGCCATGCGGCGGCAGCCGCGCGGGTCGGATGAACACGCGACGATGGGGATATCGAATCGGTTCTGGCTGAGGTAGCGTGCGGTGCCGGCGTTCTCGGACCACGTCACCACGGCCACCGCGTTCAGGTCGCGGGCGATTTCCCACGCGCCGTGGGCGAGTGCGGCGGTGCCGCGGTGTGCGGCGGCGAGGTGGACCGGAGGGGTGTGCGGGCGTTGCGTGGCGCGTTGGTGCGTTTCAGCGGCGGCGACAACGCGGGCCATGGTCTCGACGACGGCGGCCGGATGCTTGCCGACGGCCGTTTCACCGGAGAGCATGACCGCGTCGGCGCCGTCGAACACCGCATTGGCCACGTCGCTGACCTCGGCGCGCGTGGGCGTCGCGTTCTCGATCATCGTTTCGAGCATCTGCGTGGCGACGATGCTGGGCTTGCCGTACGCCGCGCACACCGCCAGGATGCGCTTCTGCACCACGGGCACCTGGGCCAGATCCATCTCGACGCCCAGGTCGCCCCGGGCGACCATGACGGCGTCGGCGGCGGCGATGATCGACTCGAGGTCGGCCACCGCCGCGGGCATCTCGATCTTCGCGATGACCGGGATCCACGGCTTGCCGTCGGCGGCGGCACGGTCGAGGTGCGCTTTCAGAGTTGTCACGTCCGTGACGGACCGGACAAAGGAGAGGGCGAGGTAGTCGAGTTCGTGCTCGAGCGCCCAGGCGACGCACTCCCAATCGCGGTCGGTGACGGCCGGGGCGGAGAGCGTGGACTGCGGAAGGTTGATGCCCTTGCCGGAGGTGATCTTCCCCCCCACCACGACGCGGCATCGCAGTTCGCCTCGGGGCGCATCGCGTTCGACGGCGAGCATCCGGATCGCGCCGTCGTTGATGAGGACCTTGTGCCCGAGTTCGACTTCATCCACGAGCGAGGGGTAGGTCAACGCAAGAACGGCCTCGCGGCCGTGATGGCCGGGGCGGATCGAGGACTCCCCGATGCCTCGTTTGAGGATCACGTCATCCCCGGCATGGACCTCGATTGATCCGCCGCCCGCGGCGGACGGCTCGCCGACACCCAGCGGGACGGAGCCCACGCGGATCTTGGGGCCTTGGAGGTCGCCCAGGCAGGCAACGCTGACACCGAGTTCGCGGGCCACGTCGCGGACGACTCGCAACCGGCGTTCGTGGGCGGTGAAATCGCCATGGGAGAAGTTGAGGCGGAACACGCAGGCGCCGGCGCGGATCATGGCCCGGACAACATCCGGGTGTTCGCTGGCGGGGCCGATGGTCGCCACGATGGTCGCCAGGATGGGGTCCGGGGCCTCCTGGCGAGCATCGAACGGAGATTTCGGAGCCTGGCTGGCCATGGATGGTGTCTATCGGCCTGAAACGCGCTGGGGTGCGGTCGGAGTCCCTCGCTTTCCGAGCGCGACGACACGCCGGTAGTTCTCACGGAAGAAGGCGGTGTACTCGATCTCGCACCGCGTCTTGAAGGAAGGATCACGCCACGCGGCCGCGATGGCCTTGTAGTTTCCCTCGGTAAAGGCAAGGATGGCGCCCTCGGGCAGGGTGGTGTCGGGGAAGGCATAGAAGAGCCGTTCCATTTCGGCGAGGCGGGCGGCGTCCCCTGAGGTTCGGGCCTCGTTGAGCGCACGCCAGGCCGCCCGGAGGTCGCGGGCGTTGTCCATGGCGAAGGCGCCCATCATGAGCAGAATGGCTGATCGCCAGCCCGCGGGACGCGCTTCGGAGGCGAGTTCGAAGGGGTTGACGTGGTCGATCATCGCCCGGTCGAACCGTGCGTAGAACGATCGGCGGACAGGCATTCGGCGGAGTTCGTGGCGTTCGGGTCCCATGGGGCGGCCGTCGGGCCCGGGGGGATTCGTCGCGCCGCGGGATGTGAGCGTGGCGTGGAACTGCCAGAGCGCTTGCCCCTCGTCGCTCAGGCAGAAGCGAACAAAGCGGCGTGCGAGTTCCGGATTGGGTCCGCCACGGAGAATCGAGATCGGGTCGGCGTCGATGTACGTTTCGCCCTTGGGGTCGACGTATCCCACACGGTCGTCGGTGGTGGAGTTGCCGGCGATGGCCTGGGCCTGGCCCCGGCCGTAGAAGTCGATCGCAAGCCCCATGGCGGCCTCACCGTGGCTCACGTCGATGGGCGGCTTGGGGGACGAGTTGGTGAAGGACCGGGAGTTGGCGCACATCTCGCGGAGGAGTTTCCAGCCGGCATCCCAGCCCTCGCGGCTGAGGATGGCGTCGAGGCTCGTGCCCGCCGAGCCCGACTGTCGGGGGTCGGCAAAGGTCACCCAGCCGGCGAGGCGCGGGTCGGCCATGTCGCGGAATGAACGGGGTTCAGGAACGCCGAGGCGCTTCAGGATGTCGCGGTTGTACACAATGCCGAAGCCGGAGAGGGCTGTGCCGATCCAGTAATGCTCGGGGTCGTACAGGGTTTGTGCGCCGATGCGGTTCTCGCCGAACCATGCGTCGAGATCGGCCTGTGGAATATCCGCGGGAACGGACATGGGGACGACTCGACCGCCGTCGACCTTGACACCGAGCCGGAGTTTGGTGTGCTCGTAGGAGCCGCCGCCGAGCATGGCGTCGTAGGCGCAGGCGCCGGGGAGGGCGGCGGGGTTGGCAGGGTTGTCGAACGAGAACCCGCCGGCCTTGGCGACGGCCTGGTAATGGGCCTCGAGCACCTTGAGGATGTCGCTGGTCCCGCCGGGCTGACGCCAGTCGATGAACGCGGGCGCACCGAACTCTCGACGGTGCCAGCGGTCAAAGGCCTTGCCGAACTCCTCCTGGATCTGAGGAACATGCGGCGTGATGACGACGAGGGTGTTCTCGTCCGTACTCGGACGCCGTGCGTCCCGCTCGGGGCGGAGCGTCAGCGGCACCCCGAGGATGACCGCGAGCAGCAGGATAATGACCACGCGACCGGGCGTCATGGACGGACTGTACCCGGCTTTCACCCTGCGTGAGCGTGTGGTATGGTGAGGCGATGAACAAGCCGCTGGCGCTTCACTGGAAGATCATCATCGGGCTGGTCCTGGGTGTGTTCGTGGGCATCGCCCTGAACCTGTGGTGGACGGACGCCACATGGAGGTCGCTGGGCGTGGGTGACAAGACCGCGTACCTGGCGGGGACAGACGCGGCGGCGAACGCGGAAGCCGGCCCGGTCGCCGTGTCGGTGCGGTTCGCCATCAACGCCACGCAGTTCGCGGGCAAGTTATTCATCCGGAGCCTGCGATTCATCGCGGTGCCGATCGTGCTCTTCTCGCTGATCGCCGGGGCGGCAAGTCTGGGGGACGTGCGACAACTCGGGCGTATCGGGGGGAAGACACTGGGGTTGTTTCTGATCACCACGATCGTGTCGATCGTCATCGGGATCACGCTGGCGCGGTCGGTCGCACCGGGCGAGCGCGTGACGCCGGAGACCAAACGACAGTTGATTGAATCGCGGTCCGCGGAGGCGGCGGCGAAAGCGGCGAGCGGCAAAGCCTCGATCGCGGAGAAGACCGGGTGGGACCGGGTGCTCGAGACCGTGCCGATCAACCCGTTCGAATCGCTCGCGAAGGCGGAAATGCTCCAGACGGTGTTCCTGGCGCTGGTGCTGGGGTGCTGCCTGACGGTAATCCCGCGAGAACGATCCGAACCGGTGGTCAAGGCGTGCGAGGGGATGGCGCACGCCATTACGGTGTTCGTGGAGTTCCTGATGCGGACGGCGCCCTACGCGGTGTTCGCGATCATCGTGCCGATCGTGGCGACCGTGGGGCTGGACGTGCTGCAGGCCCTCGCGGTGTACGCGCTGGTCGTGGTGGCCGGTCTGGGGGTCGTGCTGTTCGGGGTGTATCCGCTGATGCTGTGGACGATGACGCCGCGGGACAACCGCGTGACGTTCGGGAGGTTCTTCCGGGCGATGGCGCCGGCCCAGTTGCTGGCGTTTTCGTCGTCGAGTTCGAACGCCACGCTGCCGGTGAACATCGAGTGCGCGACGGAGCGGCTGGGAATCTCGAAGGACGTGGCGAGCTTCGTGCTGCCGCTGGGGGCGACGATCAACATGAACGGGACGGGCATGTACCTGTCGATCGTGGCGGTCTTCCTGGCGCAGTTGTACGAGATCCCGCTCTCGCTGGCGGATCAGGCGGCGATCGTGGTGACGGCCACACTGGCGGCGATCGGCTCGGCGGGGATTCCCGGCGCGAGCATCGCGCTCATGGTGATCGTGCTCGAAGCGGTGCACGTGCCGGCGGAGGGCATCGCCATCATCCTCGGGGCCGACCGCATCCTCGACATGTGCCGCACCGTCGTGAACACGCAGGGCGACGCGGCGGTCGCGGCGATCGTGGCGGGGAGCGAGGGCAAACTGGGGAAGGCGAGCGCGGGGTAGCCGATCTACGCGGCGTTCTTTGATACCGACGGCCCGTCGCGACCCGGGCCGCGTCGGGTGCCCTCGGCCCAGCGCCGCTTCATCCGCTGGTAGCGGATGTTCAGCAGCACCACGACCCCGAGAATCAGGCCCAGGCCCAGGACGAGATTCAGCGGGCTCTCAGGATCGAAAAACGGCGTCTTGCTCAGGGCCTTGTTGCCCACGAACATGAGGGCGTTGCCCAGCACCGAACCGGCGCAGATGGCCAGGAAGCCCGAGACGCGGGTGAGGCCGAGCAGGCGTGCGAAGATCGATCCGGCCACGCTGCCCGTCGCGGCGATCGGGAAGGCCACGAAGACGGACAGGCCGATGAACGTGAACCGGCGCATCCAGGGGTGTTCGTGCAGGACGAACTCGGCGTCCTCGCGCAGAGCGGCGAGGCGCGGGCCGAGCTTCGGGATGCGGAACATCAGCCCGCCGTGGAAGATCAGCATGCACGCCACGAACATGTCCATCCACGTAACCATCACGAACGCCTCAAAGCGGGTGAGGCGCAGCGCGGTGTCGGCGGCGGAGGCATCGCCCGCGGCGAGGATGGCGAACCGGCCCAGGACAAAGAACGTGAACGCGACGTTGCCCAGCAGTTTGACCATGAACTCCACGCCCCGATCCATGGCCGCGTAGGCGAGCATGAGGGCGGACATGACGAACGGCCCGACCAGGGTGACCCACCAGGCCAGCGGCGCGTCCGTGCGGAACGTGTCGGCGAAGCGAGATTCATCGGCCAGGAAGCCACCCTCGGCGCTGGGGGCGGACGCCTCGGCATTGGTGGGTGGCTTGGGAGACACGTCCATGTGTGTACGTCCGAACGTGGAGGCCGTTCACGGCGCGGGCGCGATGGATCGTATGTGAACATCCCGGAGTTGGTTCTCGGGGACCGGGCTGGGCGCGCGGGTCATCAGGTCGGCCCCCGTCTGGGTCTTGGGGAAGGCGATCACGTCGCGGATGTTGTCGGTGCCGGCGAAGTTCATGATGAGGCGGTCCAGCCCGAACGCCACGCCCGCGTGCGGCGGGGCGCCATAGGAAAGCGCTTCCAGCAAGAACGAAAACTTCTCCTTGGCCTGTTCGGGCGTCATGCCGAGCAAGGCAAACACCTTGCTCTGCACGGCCCGGTCGTGGATACGCACGCTCCCGCCCGCGATCTCCTGCCCGTTGAGCACGACGTCGTACCCGGCAGAGACGATGCCCTCGATCGTGACCTCGTCGTCCATGTCCGCGTCGAGGAAGGCCTGCATCTGGTCGTCGTTGGGGCTGGTAAACGGGTGGTGCATCGCCACCCACTTGCCCGTCTCCTTGTTCCGCTCGAACATGGGGAAATCGACGACCCAGAGGAAGTTCCATGGCCCGCCCTCGGCCCCGGGCTTGGGGACCAGCCCCATGTCGCGGGCGACTTTCTGACGCAGTTCGCCGATGGCCTTGGTCGCAATGGCGTACACGTCGGCGACGAAGAGCACGGTATCACCGATCTGGCACCCCAGGAGCGCCAGAAACTCGGCCTTGAGCGGCTCAAGGAACTTCGCGATGCCCGTGTCGAGCTTGGGCTGGCCGTCTTCGCCCTTGATGACCTTGACGACCGCGACGCCCCCGGCGCCAAAGGTCTTGACGAAGTCGGTGTAGCCGTCGGTGATCTTGCGGGTAAGTTTCTCGGCCCCGCCGGGCACGCGGAGGGCCTTCACGACGCCCTTCTTGCTGTTGTAGGCCGGGCGGTCCTTGCCCTTTTCGAGGGCGCTCTTGAAGATGGCGAAGTCCATCTTCGCGGCGAACGCGGAGAGGTCCTTGATCTTCAGGTCGTAGCGGGTGTCCGGGCGGTCGATGCCGTAGTCCTCCATCGCCCGGCGGTAGGTCATGCGCTGGAGCGGGGGCACGTCGACGTCGGCGACGTCTTTCCAGAGGCGGCGGACGAAGCCTTCCATCGTGGCCATGACCTGGTCGCGGCGGACGAAGGACATCTCGAGGTCGATCTGGGTGAACTCGGCCTGGCGGTCGGCGCGAGGGTCTTCGTCGCGGAAGCAGCGGCAGATCTGCATGTACCGATCACACCCGGCGACCATCAGGATCTGCTTGAAGAGTTGCGGACTCTGCGGCAGCGCGTAGAACGAACCGGGCACGTGCCGATTGGGTACCAGAAACTCGCGGGCGCCCTCCGGCGTGCTCTTGTACAGGATGGGCGTTTCGACTTCGAGGAACCCGTTCTCGTCGAAGTACCGGCGCGTCGTCTGGTAGACCTTGTGACGCAGGGCGAGGATGCGCTGCATGCTGGGGCGGCGGAGGTCGATGTACCGGTGCGTGAGTCGGAGTTCCTCATTGGGGAGTTTGCCCAAGTCGTCGGGGAGGAACGGCGGGTTGTCGGTCTTGTTCAGAATCTCGAGCGCAACGACGACCACCTCGACCTTGCCGGTGTCGAGTTTGGGGTTCTCGCCGCCGACGCGGATGCGGACGGCCCCCTCGACGGCGATAACATCCTCGTTGCGGAGTTTGTCGGCGGAGGCCATCATGTCGGCGGCCAGGCCTGATTCACGATCGAAGACGATCTGCGTGAGGCCGAAGCGGTCACGGAGGTCGATGAAGATGAGCCCGCCGTGGTCGCGGTAGGAGTTGACCCAGCCGTTGAGGCGGACGGTCTGCCCGACGTGGGATTCGCGGAGTTGGCCGCAGGTGTGGGAACGGATGAGCATGAGGCGTCCTTGGGTGCGTGTGCGGGGCCGAGTATAGGTTCGGCGTGGTCGCCCCACGCGACGGCGGGCGCTCAGGCGGCGTGGCGATGGCGGAACGCGCCCGCGATCATGGCGCCGGAGGTCGCGTCGAGGAGCAGCCGCCAACTCTTCTCGAGTTCGGGCGTCCAATCCTCGCCGGCCAGGTCGTGCATGGCGGCGAGCAGCGTGTCGCGGACGATCGGATAATGCGCGGGGGTGAACCCCGCGGCGGCAGCGCTGGCGCCGGCGTCACCCAAGACGCGTTCCAGTTTATGGAACTGCTCGCAACGCTCGACGATCTGTTCGAGTGTCGCAAACCACCGGACGTGGAGCCGGGACGTGTCATCGGGCAGGAGCGCGCGAAGGTCCGGGAACTCGTCCCCGAGCGTGCGAACAGCGCGGGCCATCAGCGCCGGGCCGCACGGCTTGAAGAACGCGATACTGGTCCGCAACGCATACGCCCTGATTCGGTCCATGTCTCACGGCTCCGTTCGAGGATCGCCATGTATCGACATCACTCCGCGCGGGGTTCACTCCGAGATTTGAATGCGGGGAGATGACGCGGGTCGTTTGCGCCGCACGTGTCACGCGGGCGCGCCTGGAGCGAATAATCCGCCGTGCATTCCTCCACGGAACATCTCGGACGATGGCTTCTCGCCGTGCTTGGCTCGTGGCTTCTCGCAGGGTGCGGCGTAACGCCCGCGCGGCCGACGAGCACGGATTCCGCCGTCCCGATCGCCTCGGGCGAATATGTCGCCACGATCCGCACGCCCTTCGCGGGACCACTCCAGGCCCGGATGATTCTGCAGGCCGACGCGCAGGGCTTCAAGGCCAATACCCCGCCGGGCGTCGCGTGGGGGCTGGTCGGGGGCGTCGAGCGGCTTCTCGGGCCGCTCGTGCTCCCGTTCGTGTTTCCCTCGGGCATGATCCTGACGTGGGAATCATCCTGGCCGACCGTCGGGCACCCGGGCGTCGGCTCGCTTGGGGTCGGAAGCCTCGACACGCTCCGCGCCCGAACCGTGGTGCGCGATCCATCATCGCCGTTCGAGGTGCGATGGCGCGACGATCGATTGATCGCGACCATCACGCTCACCCCGTGGGAGCGGGCGCCGGCCCGCATCGATTACCGGGAACTTGTCGCCTCACTCGGGCGGATGCTGCCCCAGCACTACTTCGATCCCGACCTCGCCGCCTCCAAGCCCGTCCGCGGGTACCTCGGCGACCTGGCCGCTGGGGCGGCCAAGGCGGGGGATGACATCGAGTTTCTCTTCGCGTCGGCCATGACGGCGCGAAAGCACATCGCGAAGTACGGCACGCCCGTGGCCTACCCGAAGCCGACCGAGGAATCCCGCGCGGCGTTTGCGTCGAGCTCCCAACCCCGCCCGACGTTTCATGTATCGAGCGACGGCGGCATCACCACGCTGCGCATGGATTCCTTCCTGGACGATGCGACGACCGACGCGGCGTTCGGCGAGGCGTTGGCGACGAAACCCGCCGGGCTGATCCTCGACCTGCGCACCTGCCCGGGGATGGAACTCGGCTCGATCCGCGCCGCGGCGTGGTTGGGTGCCCAGGACCTCTCGATGGGGGTGTACTACAGCGCCGCGCACCGCGCCACGATGCGAACGAAGCCGCCGAGGCTGCCGGATGAACGCCCCGTCACCGGCGGGGATGTGGCACAGCGCGTTCTTGCGCGCGACGGTTTCGTCAACCCGGTCGTCATGCCACACCCCGGCGCCTTTCACGGGCCGTTGGCGATCCTCACCTCGCGGCGGACCTCGTCCACGGCGGAAACGCTGACGGCGGTGCTCGTTCGCACGGGTCGGGCACGATCCTTCGGGGAGCCGACCGCAGGCCGTCCCATGCTGGACAAGGAGATCGACCTGGGCCAAGGCTGGGCGGTGCGCCTTGCGGCGTACGACTACGCCCTGCCCGACGGCTCGCCCCTCCCTGCGGGCGGCGTGCGACCAAGCGTGGCGGTGGACAAGGCCAAGGCCCCCGCGGCGGCGCGTGCGTTTCTCCTCCGTGAGATCGAGCGCGGTGCAGTCGCGATTACTTCAGGAGAAACGCCTTGATCAGGGCGTCCCCGATGCCCAGGATCGCCGCCCCCGCGATGATCCCCGCGCAGATCGGCTCGTGTGTGTCGATCCAGAGGCGGTGCCCCGTGGATTCCTTGCGCGCGTGATAGACGCGGTGCATGATCCAGAAGAACGCCGCCCCGGCGAACATGGCCATGGAGGATTCCGGCGGCACCACCACGCCCAGCCCGATGGCCAGCGGCACGAGCGGGAACTTGCCCTTGGTCACGATCCGGAGCACCTCGAACACCAGCGCCACGAGGCTCGCGATGATCATCGACCACACGATCGACGGCTTCATGAGCGACTGATCGCTCTCTTCCCCGAAGATCGAGGTGACGAGTTGCGACACGCCTTTCCACTGCACGGCGGAGGGGAACGAGAACGAGCCGCCCTCGGGGGCCATCACCGTCTGGTAGTAGAGATTTTCCTTCTGCGCGTGCGTGGCGGCGGCACGGGCGTGCGTGGCGGCGTTGGAGATCGCCTCGCGTGCGGCGGCAATCTCACGATTCGCCAGAGAGGCTCGAGCCGCCTCGACCGCGGCCCGGGCCTTCTCGGCCTCGGCATGGGCCGTCGTGGCGGCGCGGCGGTCCTGCGTCGCTTCGGCCTTGGCGGCGATGAACGCCGCGGCGGCCAACTCGGCCTGCCCACGCAATCGGCCGGCGTCTTTCGAGTCCTGCCCCGCCTCGAACGCCGCGCTCGCCGCGTCGCGCGCCGTCTGCGCTGCCTCGGCCCGGGCCTCCGCCTGGGTTGCAAGTTCCGCCCGAACGCCCGCGGAGAGAATCGCGGCGGCGGCGGCCTTGTCGGCCTCGTCAATCAGCCGCTCCAGCGTGTTCACGGGCACATCCCCCTGCGCCAACCCCACCCGAACCTCGCGCACCGATTCACGCACCGGAGCCGTGGCCGTCTCGGTCAGGGCGGAGCGGTTGCGGGCCTCCTCGGCCTTGCCCGCGTCAAAGTCCGACATGAACAGCCCGAAGAACAGCGGCACGCTCGCCAAGGCCCCGGCGATGATGCCGATGGTGTGCCCCATGGCCTGCTGGCGCGGCTTGGCGCCGAGCATGTACCCCGGCTTGATATCCATGAGCAGGTTGCTGGCGTTGCTGGCCACCTCCACGCACATGACACCGGTCATCAGGTTCGTGGGCGCGTGCCCGGGGTCGAGAGCGCCGTAGGTAAACTGCGGAATCTTGCTCAGGCTGCCCGTCGGCGTCGTGCCCGTCAGCGCCGTCGAGCTCGCCGCGATCAGCGTCAGCGCGATGACCATCGCAATCGCCGTGAGGCCGAAGATCCACGACACGCCGAACCATTCGTGAGCCATCCAGGCGCCGCATACGCCCACAATCGGCACGCCGATGGCGGACCATGACAGCGGCAGTTCGATGTGCTTCAACACGTCCTCGGCGGCACGCTTCTTTCCGAGCAACCCCCGGAAGGCACGGACCAGCACCTCGGGCTTGGCGAAGAGCGCCGTCATCGACGCCACGACCATCATGGCGATGCCCCACCACAGCGCCCAGTTGTTCAGGATGTACGCCCGGCCGAACTTGGCGTCGCCGGCCTCGATGGAGCCGGACGCCGGCGCGAGTTCCCCGTAATGGATCATGATCGGCACGATGATGATGAAGTTCAGGGCCATGCCGATCAGCAGGCTGGTCGCGGAGCGGATACCCATCAGCCCGCCCGCGCCGAACATCGCCAGGTCCATCCCGGGAGTCAACGCCAACTGGCGAACATCCACGCCCGCGAGTTTGGGTACGGGCACCCAGCCCTTGCCGACCATCCAGTAGTACCAGGCGTCGAGGTTGTGCGGAATGTGGATGTTCTGCTTGAAGCCCAGCCATCGCTCCTGGATGAGTTTCTGGTAGTTCTCGCCCGCGAGGAACGTGACCACCCCCGCGACCCCCGCCGCCCACGCCAGCGCCTTGGCCTTGAACACCCCCACCGCCGCCGACGACGTATACAGCGTGTCGAGCACCACGCCCGCGGCCCGGCCTTCGGGGAAGGGCTGCTGCTCGTCGTTGATGAACCGCCGCTTCATCGGAAACGCCACCAGCACCCCGAGGAACGACAACACCACCATGAACCCCATGAGTTGCCACCACGGGATGGATTGGTTGGTGACCCACATGTACGCCGCGATGCCCGAGATGAGCGGCCCGGTCATGTACCCCGCCGCCGTCGCGATCGACTGCGAGCAGTTGTTCTCGAGGATCGTCATGTCCTTGGCGCCCAGCCGCGACATGATCCGAAACATCGCGAAGGCGAGGATGACGCTGGTGATGCCCACGCCCAGCGTCCAGCCGGTGCGGGCGCCGACGTAGAGGTTGGTGGCGCTGAGGATGCCCCCGAGCATGAACCCTGTGAACGCCGAGCGGAGCGTGAGCTGGGGCATGTCGCCGCGCCAGACGTTCTCCAGCCACCAGCGGTCCTTCTGCTCGATGGTCCAGGTGCGGACCTGCTCGTCGGTGAGGTTCTTGATCGCCATGCGTGCTCCCGGGGGGTGATGGAGGCCGAGAGTCTACCCGCGCCACAGCAGTTCAGCGCGCGACGTGAAGTCGCGGGGCCACGTGACCCGCGAGCACGGTTGTCGCTGCCACCAAGGGGCGCCTATCCCCAGGAAGGGACCCGCCATGAACACCAAGTCACTCGTCGCACTCGCCGCCGTCATGTCCGGAGCCGCAGCCGCTTCGGCCCAGCCGTACCTCGATTGGTCGTGGCAGTTCTCCAGCAGCGGGTACACCTACACGAACACGAGTTCGGCGGGGACGATCACGGGCTTCAGCGCCCACCCCGCCTTCGCCGCGGCCCCGGGCACCTGGGGCATGCCCTTCGCCATCACCACGCAGGCGCCGCTGACGACCGCGCTGCAGATTCACGGTACCAACGGCCTGGGCAACGACGTGACGTTCAACTTCTCGAACAACTACGGCTGGGGGCCTTCCGGCCGCATGCTCATCGGCAACATCCACAACTGCTACGAGTACACCGTCTCGGCGTGGGACTTCAACAACAACCCCATCAACACGAACACGTGGAACTTCCTGGGCGAATACCCGAGCACGTCCGCGGGCACGATCGGGTACTTCTCGACGAGCACGACGAACATCACCGCCGCGGGGATGTCAACGCGGTTCTGGGTGAACGACACCAGCGCCAGCGCGAACCTGGGCCAGGGCGGGGTGCTGCACATGGACGGGCTGACGGGAATCGGACGGATCGAACTGCGCCTGACGAACAGTGCGCTCTCGCCCAACGCGCAGCAGGTGGACCTGTTGTTCTTCAACATCGCCCCGACGCCCGCGCCGGGGGCGGGGGCGCTCGCGGCGTGCGGGTTGGTGATGCTGGCGCGGAGGCGGCGGAGGGGAGCCGGGGGTGGTGCTCCTCGCTGACTCGTCGCTTCACCGCCCGGCAACGAACGGTCGAGCCCTTCGGGCTGGGGAAGAGAACGGCGGTCGCCGTGCCACCGATTCCGTCTGTACCCAGGCGGAATCGGTGCTGCCTGGAACGACGTTTTATTCTCAGTGTTCGGCTGGTTCGCACCGATTCCCCGCATGTGGACATGCGGTGAATCGCCGGCACGTCGGAGTCAACTGGCGGGTGGCATGGCTCTATACGACGACGGAGCGTGCCACTGTCCCGACGCTTCGTCGGGGCAGTGCGGGCCACGATCAGCCGCCCTGCGCGAAGCACGGCCCAGCGAAGCGCAGGACAGTGGCACGGCTCGCCGGTTCCCCATTGAATCCCTTCTCGGTCTTCGTTCGCTCCGCTCGGCGACCTCGGCGTTCAATGCGCACTGGCTGCCGGCACACGCCCCCGACCTGAGCTTGCGCTCAGGGTTCCCTTCGCCTCTTCGCGGGCTTCGCGTTGAGAATCGGCTACGCCCAGCGGGTGACGTGCCAGGCCTTTTTGCCGCGGCGGAGGGCGATCACCGAGCCGTGCAGGAGGTCGGCGGTGGTCGCCTTGTCGTCGGGGCCGACTTTGCGGCCGTTGAGGGTGACGGAGCCGCCTTGCAGAAACTCTTTGGCCTCGCGCTTGGACTGGGCGAGTTGGGTGGTGACGAGGAGATCAACGAGGGGGATGCCCGCCGAGAGCGTGGCCTTGTCGTGCGAGGTGCTGGGGGCGCTGGCGAGGACTTCGGTGAGGAGGTCGGCGGGGAGGGAGGCAATCTCGCCGCTGAAGAGGGCCTTGGCCGCGGACTCGGCGTGCTGGGTTTCGGTCTCGCCGTGGAGGAGCGTGGTCATGTGGCGGGCGAGGGCGCGGTGGGCGTCGCGCTGGCCGGGGATGGCGGCGTGCGTGGCTTCGAGGGATTCGATATCGGCGTGCGAGAGAAGCGTAAACGTGCGGAGGAACTTGGGGATGTCGGCGTCGGCGGTGTTGAGCCAGAACTGGTAGAAGGCGTACGGGCTGGTGCGGTTCGCGGCGGACTCGCCGGGACGGTTGGCGGTGAGCCAGATCGCGCCGGACTCGGTCTTGCCGAACTTGCCGCCGTCGGACTTGGTGATGAGTTGGGTGGTGAGGCCGAACGACTCGGCGGATGAGGACTCGCCATCCGCCGCATGCTTCTTGCGGACGAGGTCGGTACCGGCGACGATGTTGCCCCACTGGTCGCTGCCGCCGGACTGGATGGTGACGCCGTGCTTCTCGTAGAGGTGGAGGAAGTCGTAGGCCTGGAGGATCATGTAGGAGAACTCGGTGTAGGAGATGCCCTGGTCGCGGTTGTGGAGGCGCTCGCGGACCGAGTCCTTCTGGATCATCATGTTGACGGAGAAGTGCTTGCCGATGTCGCGGAGGGCGTCGAGATACGAGAGTTCGCAGAGCCAGTCGGCGTTGTTGAGGAGGATCGCGCGGTACTTCGCGCCCGCGGAGAAGTCGAGAATGCGGTCGTAGATGCGCTTCTGGGATTCGACGTTGGCGTTGACCTCATCGCGGGTGCGGAGCGTGCGCTCGGCCGTCTTGCCGGAGGGGTCGCCGATGAGACCCGTGCCGCCCCCCACCACCACGACGGGGACGTGGCCGGAGCGCTGGACGAGGGCGAGGGTGATGATCTGCACGAGGTTGCCGACCGTCAGCGAGTCGGCGGTGGGGTCAAAGCCGATGTAGCAACGGCGGGTGCCGGTAGCGAGGTGTTTGCGCAGCCCGGTTTCGTCGGTGCACTGGGCCAGGCGCCCTCGCCACTGGAGTTCGGAGATGAAGTCGGTCATGCGTGGAATACGCGTCGCGCGAACTGCGGCTCAGACCTCGACGACCATGGCCACGGCGTTGCCCCCGCCCAGGCAGAGCGCCACCACGCCGCGCTTCCCCCCCGTGCGGTGCAACTGGTGCAGGAGGGTGGTGAGGCAGCGGGCGCCCGAGCCGCCGATGGGGTGCCCGAGGGCGACGGCCCCGCCGCAGATGTTCACCTTGTCCTCGGGGATGCCGCCTTCCTTCATGTTCTGGAGCACCTGGGCGGCGAAGGCCTCGTTGAGTTCGAAGAGGTCAATGTCGGTCAACTTCAACCCGGCCTTGGCGACCGCCGCGGGCACGGCCAGCGCCGGGGCGCGGAAAAGGTCCTTGGGCGCTACGCCCGCCGTGTGGTACGCGAGGATGCGGGCCAGGGGCTTCACGCCCAGCGACTCGGCCTTCTTCATCGACGCGACGACGACCGCCGCCCCCCCGTCGGAAATCTGCGAAGCGTTGCCCGCGGTCACCGTCCCGGCCTTGGGGTCAAAGACCGGGCGGAGTTTGCCCAGCGAGTCGAGGGTGGTCTCGGGGCGGATGCCCTCGTCGGCGGCCACGCCGGGGGACCGCTTGTCGAAGCACTGCTCGCCCGTGAGCGCGACGATCTCGCTCTTGAAGTACCCGTTCTTCGTCGCCTCGGCGGCCCGCTGGTGCGAACGGGCCGACCAGCGGTCCTGCTCGGCCCGCGAAACCTCGTACTTGCCGGCGAGGTAATCGGCGGCGCAGCCCATCGCCCAGTTCTCGAAGGCGCACCGCAGCCCGTCGTACTGCATGTGGTCGTCCATCGTCGCCGGGCCGAACTTCGGCGCCCCGGCCCCGTCGCGCACGCGGGCGAGGTACGGGGCGGCGGACATGTTCTCGAACCCGCCGGCGAGGACCAGGTCGTTGTCCCCCGCCTTGATGGACTGCGCGGCCTGCATGACGGCCTGGAGGCCCGAGCCGCACACCTTGTTCACCGTGACGCAGGAGGTCGTGTCAGGCAGCCCGGCCTTGAGGGCTGCTTGGCGCGCCGGGTTCTGCCCCAGCCCCGCCTGGAGGACACAGCCCATGATGACCTCGTCGAACTTGCCGCCCTCGGCCTCGGCCTTCAGGCGGGCGTTCTCGGCGAATAAGCCTTGCACGGCATAGGCCCCAAGCAATGGGGCGTGAACCTTGGTCAGGCCACCGAAGAACTTGCCGATCGGGGTCCGCTTGGCGGCGAGAATCACGGGCATCGTCATGGAAGCATCTCCTTCGGTCCAGTGTAGGAGTGGTAGACTCCGTCGATGCACATGCGCCATGTTTTCGCCTTGCTTGTGGCCATCGCGGGGGTGGGGTGTTCCGCGCGATGGGTTCCCGATCAGGAGGCCTGGTCGCTCGATGGGCGGCCGCTGATTCGCCCCGAAATCGCGCCCGATCGCCTCGCGCGCCTCCAGTCGAACCTCGCCGAGGCGCAGTCGGCGTACGTCATCGACCCGAGCGAGGAGAACACCATCTGGGTGGGTCGCCGGCGGGGGTACCTCGGCCAGTTCCGCAAGGCCGTCGAGGTCTACACCGAGGGGCTGAACCGGTATCCCGAGAGTTACCGCCTGCTGCGGCACCGGGGGCACCGGTGGATCACGCTGCGGCGGTTCGACCTGGCGGCACGCGATCTCGAACGAGCGGCGGCGCTGTGCGTGAACGCGCCCGATGCCCCCGAACCGGACGGCGAGCCCCAAGGCCCGCCTCGCTCCACCGATCGCTCCAACATCTTCTACCACCTCGGGCTGGCGCAGTACCTGCGGGGGCGCTTCGCGGCGGCGGAACAATCATTCGCGGAACGCCGCGCGATACACCCCCGAAACGACGACATGCTGGTGTCGGAGACACACTGGCGCGTGCTGGCGCTGGTGCGGCTGGGGCGTGAGGCCGAAGCCCGACGGCTGCTGGAAGAGATCACGCCCGCGCTCGACGTGCTCGAGAATGGGAACTACCACCGCCTGTGCCTGTTCTACAAGGGCGAACTGAGCCGCGACGCGGTGCTCGGCGATGGGCCGCTGGAAGCCTCGACGGCGTATGGGGTAGCCGCATGGCTGGGGGCGCACGGGCAGCGCGAGCAGGCCGACGCCTTGAAGCGTCGGATCATCGCGGAAACGAACTGGGCGGCGTTCGGGCACATCGCCGCCGAGGCCGACCTGGCACGCGGCCGTTGACCCGTTTTTTGCCGCAAGAAAGGGGCTTGTGCCGACATACCCCCGGTGGTAGCATGATGTCGCGGGCATTCGCCCGATTCGTTGCGTGTTCTTCGCGACCGAGTAGTGGAATAGCACCGAGGAGGTCGTCATGGCCGGGCTGCACCCGAACGCGGGATCGTGCGGTGGTCGTCGCGCGTTCACGCTCATCGAACTGCTCATCGTCATCGCCATCGTGGCGCTGCTCATCGGCATCCTGCTGCCCGGGCTGGGCAAGACCAAGGCCATGGGCAAGATGCTCCGGGAAGAGGCCCTGGCCCAGCAGCAGATCGTCGCCTTCGGCTCGTACACCACCGACTTCCGTGACCGCGTCGTCATCGGCGCCCCGCACTGGAACTGGGCGCACGGGGCGAGCAACGCGCTCTACGGCATGACGCCCGGCGACCCGCTCAACCCGCGCCGCTATTTCGAAGGCTCCATCTGCAAGATCTGGACGTGGCACTACTACTCCGCCGTCAACATCCCCTACACCGCCATGCAGATCGACAAAGCGACCTTCAACGACTTCTACCAACGCACCATGTCCGACGGCGGATCGGGCCAATGGATCAGCCCCGGCTCCAACTGGTTCCAGACCGCCCTCGCATTCCACCCCACGCTCGGGTACAACGCCATCTTCGTCGGCGGCGCGTACACACACGGGGCGTTCCTCAACGGCCTGCCCGGGCCCAACCACCGTACCCAAGGCGGCGGCTACTTCGTCATCCGGCAGGACCAGGTCCGCTTCCCGCAGCAACTCCTCGTATACGCCTCGGCCCGGGGTGGCGATGTGCAGGACGGCTCCTGGTGGAACTGGGGCTCCGGCGACCCCAACAGCGGGACAATGCGTCCGGGGTACTGGCTCGTCCGCGCCCCGCGAGCCCATCCCAGCACCCGCGGCTCACACGTGCTGGGCGGGGGATGGGTCGCGTCAGACCGGTTCGACCCCCGTGCCATGCCCAGTAACTGGGGCAACCTCGACGCCCGGCACTTCGGGAAAGTCATCACGGCCTCCTTTGACGGGCACGTGACCGCCGAATCCATCGAACAACTCCGCGACATGCGGCGATGGGCCAACTGGGCGACCCGCCCCGACTGGAACTTCCAGCCCGGGCCATGAGCATGCGGCCTGAAAGCGGCCGACCCGGAAACGGAACAAGGCGGACGCATGGCACGCGAAGCGTGTGATCTGGTCGCCTTGTCAACGACGGACCACCATCCCGGCGTGATCCTGGCAACCACGGAGCGTCGCTACCGCCTCGTGGAGTTCGCGGCGCTGTTCGGGGTCATGCCCGCTCTGCTCGCCGTGCCGGGAGTGACGCTTCCGCTGTGGGCGATGCTCGGCTCGGCGTTCGTGCTCTGCGGGATCATGCTCGCGTGTGACCGCACGTTCGACCGACGCGTGCTGTGGAACTCCCACGCCGTCGGGCCGGGCCTACCGGGCGTGCTCGGCCTGTGGCTGGTCGCGCTCGTGGTGCTTGGGGGCATCGTCTGGGCGCTGGCGCCGGACTGGTTCCTCAGCCTTCCCCGCGAGCGGCCCGGGCTGTGGCTGCTCATCTGTGTGGCCTACCCGCTCTTCTCGGTCTACCCGCAGAATGTCGTCTATCGGGCGTTCATCTTCCACCGCTACCGCGGGGTCTTCGCGGACGAGTCGAGCCTGATCTGGGCCAGCGCCGCGGCGTTCTCCTGGGCGCACGTCGTCTTTCACCACCCCATCGCCATCCTGCTCACCTTCGCCGGCGGGCTGATCTTTGCCCAGACCTACCGCCGGTCGCGCTCGCTCCTTCTGGTCAGCCTCGAGCACGCCCTGTACGGCCTGCTGGTCTTTACCATCGGCCTCGGGCACGCGCTGTACCTTCCCCGATAGGCGCTGGGGCAGCCCCGTGGTACACTGGGCTTCGTGCCGCACGACGTCTTCATCTCGTATTCCTCGCACGACAAGGCCCACGCCGACGCGGTGTGCGCGGGGCTGGAGGCGGCGGGGGTTCGCTGTTGGATCGCGCCGCGGGATATCCCCGCGGGCCGGACGTACGCGGGCGAGATCGTCGCCTCGATCAAGGCCGCCCGGGTGATGGTGGTCATTTTCTCCAGCCATTCCAACGCGTCGGCGAATGTCATGCGCGAGGTCGAGCGGGCGATCAACGCGGGCGTGGCCATCCTGCCCTTCCGCATCGAGGACGTGAAGCCCACGAACGACATGGAGTACTTCCTGAGCGTGCCGCACTGGCTCGACGCGCTGACCCCGCCGCTGGAGTCGCACATCGAGCGCCTGCGCGGACAGGTGCGGCAGATGCTGGGCATCGCGACCCCGCCGCCCTTCGCCGCGTCGCCCCCGCCGCTGACCAACCAGGCACCCCAGGGCACGGTGGCGGAGATTCACCCCGACGACTGGTCGCGCAAAGGCGGCCAGCGCAAAGGGCTTTTCGGCCGGCTGCTCGATTCCGATTCGTGAATCCGAACCCTCGTGGAGTACCATGCCATGACCGGACCAACGCCGCCGCCGCTCCAGCCAGCACCCGCCGGCCCGC
This sequence comes from Phycisphaerae bacterium, assembly GCA_022180725.1. Taxonomy (GTDB): domain Bacteria; phylum Planctomycetota; class Phycisphaerae; order Phycisphaerales; family UBA1924; genus RI-211. Next base: position 71,087 of record BQMO01000014.1, on the reverse strand, counting down.
CTTCGGGTGCCGTGGGCGCCCCCTCATCACAGATCACCATCCAGACGAGCCTGCTCGACCGCGCCAAAGCCTCGGACCCGGACGCCATCGCGACCATGTTCCGGCAGTTTCTGTCCGAGGGGGAGCAGGTCGTCGAAGTCGAATACCTTGGGGTGCGCGGGATTTGGGTCTTCGGCGAGCACTGCTGGGCGTGCCTGACGGACCGGCGCGTGGCGTGCCTGCGCGTGGGAAAAGCCAGCGAAGTCTTCTACCAGGACGCGCTCATCGAGGGAATCAACAGCGGCGCGGTCTACCAGCCCTCGCTCATGCCGCTGTACATCGGCATCGGCGTGCTGATCCTCGCGGCCCTGGCGACGTTCGGCGTGACGCTGCTGCTGATCCCGCTGGCCATCTTCTGGTTCCACAAGCACACCAAGTGCGGCGTGGCGTTCTTCGTCCGCGAGGGCCTCACGGTCTTCTTCTTCGCCAACCGCAAGCGGCTGACGCTGGCGAACCGGCTGTACCGGCGCGTGATCCTCGTGCGCGAAGCACGCGTCAAGGTCCTGAGCATGCAGATGCAGGTGGCGTCGAGCTGAATGGGCGGCCTGACGCCGGCCCCTATCCTTGCCCATGCGGCGCGGGTTCACGCTCATCGAACTCCTCGTAGTCATCGCCATCGTCGCGGTGCTCGTGGGCGTGTTGTTGCCGGCCCTCGGCGGGGCGCGCGAAGCCGGACGGTCGGCGTCGTGCCTGGCCAATCAACGCTCGATCTTCACCAACTGCCGCGCCTACGCCGACGAGAACAAGGGCCGTTCACCGGTGCTTGGGGTGCCCTACGGCACGCTGCCCAACTGGGCGCTGGTTGTGCAAGCCAATGCCGGCCTCACCGGCGAAACCAGCGCCGAGTTGTACGCAGAACGCTCCGTACTCGTCTGCCCCTCGGCCCGGGCACGCCTGGGCGCGCAGATGCAGCGCACCTACGCGGCGAACGTCACCGGGCACGCCGGCCAACCGGGCGACCCGGACAACTACGACGCCGCCCCGACCAGCGTGAACTTCGACCGCGTGGAGCGTCCCGCCGACTTCCCCTGGACGGTCGATAGCGCCCCGACTTACATCCCCCCGCCCGCCCCGCCGCCCACGCGCACCGCCAGTGTCCTCGACTTTCGCGATGCCTCGCACGTCACGCTGCGGCTCGCCCGGCCGCACGCCTCGGAGAAAGGCTTCCTGGCCGGCATGCTGGACGGGTCCGCGAGACCGTTCCGCGATCCGCCCGATCACTGGACACACTCGTTGCCGTAACCCGTCATGAACCAAGGGCCGACCCGTTCCCGGATCGGCCCTCGCGAAATGTGAATCACGATGACGATCGCCGGGCGTTATCCGCGCCGACGCTTGGCCATGACCAGTGTGCCAAGCCCGACGAGGGCGAGCGCCCCTGGCGCGGGCACGGCCTGCGTGTTCCCGCTGAACGAGGCGTTCGCATCAAAGGTCTTGAACGTGCCGTCCGGGTTCAGGAAACTCCCTCCGCCCGCGGCCACGACGCTCGTAAGCGTAAACACCGCCTCGCTCGGGTCGGTGAACACGATCGGCCCGGTGATGGCCTCGAGCGCCGGCCCGGCAACGTACGAGAAACTCGGGTCGCTGAACAGGATCGAGTTCGTGTTGCTGATGCGGACGTACGTGCCCGCGTCGGCGATCCCGATGATGATGATGTTCTCCGGCGCGATCGACCCGTCGTAGATCTTGAAGAACCCCGACACCGGCGCCGTGGTGACGCCGCCCAGCGTCGTCGCCGCCCCGATGGTCATCTCCAACTGCATCACCGCGTTCACGAACGTGTGGTTCGGCAGGCTGTCTTCCGACCCGTCGAACAGGAACGACAGCGACGCGGTCGAGTCGTACGTCATGAACCCGATGCCCGCCCCACCCCCGTTGGCCTCGTTGTGCCACTGCCGCCCCGGCACGGGATCCGCAAACGACATCGCGATGCCGGCGTACGCCGTGGAACCGATCCCGCACGCCGCGACCGCGGCGATCAATGCCCGATTGAACATGCGCTCTCCCTCTCCCGTCGAACCAGATCGGGCCTCGTGCCCGATCACCCGGCGGAGCGTTCGCACGCCTGGCCCCGCCGAGCCGATCGACGCGGGGATTATGCACGAATCGCGGGCCTTGTCTGCGCCATCCCGCATGCCGGCGCGAACATTCCCGTTATCTGGTCGCGGCGTACGCGCGATAACCCATCGGTCACGCGGTTATCGGCGATCCGCTCAGCGCCAACGCGGTTGCGCCGGTGATCCGCACCGGCACGAGTCGCCCGATCCAATCCTCGACTCGCGCACCCGCGGGCAGGTCGAACAGCACAATGTGATCGGTGTCGGTACGCCCCGAGAGTTGCACACGCTCGACGGCTCTCGACTCCTCGTGGGCTTCTTCGCCGTGCGACGGCCCCGCGCCGCACGCGCTGGGCACACGCCCGCCCACGGTCAGCATCACCGACCCGTGCGCCGAGCACGCCCCGGCGGCTCGGCGCTTTCGCTCCCGCACCGACAACCCCTCGACAAACACCGGCATCGTCCGCCCGATGTTGGATTGCCCCACCTCCAGCCCTATCGCATCCTGCGCGGCCAGCAAGGCGTTGTTCCGCCGACGCTTCACCGCCTCGGGCACGTCGTCGGGGTACTTGTCGATCGCCACGGTGCCGGGCCTCGCGGAATACTTGAAGATGAACGCCGACTTGTACCGCGCGCGACGCAGCATCGCCACCGTCGCCTCGAAGTCCGCGTCCGTTTCCGTGGGAAAGCCCACGATGAAATCGCCCGAGATGGCCAGCGGCCGACCGATCTCGGGCTGATCGAGAATTGCCCTCGCCCGATCGATGAACTCGATGTATTCGCCCACGGAATACCCGCGGTTCATCAGCCCGAGGATGCGGTCGGAGCCGGATTGCCCGGGCACGTGCAGATAGCGGCAGATTCGCGGATGGTCGCGCATCGCCTCCAACGCGTCATCGCCGAAGTCGCGCGGGTATGACGTGACAAACCGCAACCGTTGAATGGAAGGCACGGCGTCGTGGATCCGCGCGAGCAGGTCGGCGAAGGTCGTTACACGCTCCCCGGCGAAGGGGTCGCGCCGGTGCCCGCCCGTGTACGAACGCCCCTTCTGCGGCTGGGTCACGCCGTTCACCGTGACGGCCGCCCCGTGCTCGAACCGGTAGTGGTTCACCGTCTGCCCGAGCAGCGTGATTTCGACGACCCCCGCGTCGGCGAGTCGCCGGCATTCCTCGATGATGTGCTCGGGCGGGCGGTGCACCTCGGCCCCGCGCGTGAAGGGCACGACGCAGTACGTGCAGAACTTGTTGCACCCGCGCGTGATACGCACATACGCCGAGCGCTTCGGCATCCCCTCGCCGTCCGTGGGCGACATCGCCCGGGACAGGTCGAGCATCTCGAGCGTGTCCTGCGCGGCGGCGAGGGTCGCGCTGCGACGGGACGTGTTCCCCTGCAACGCCACCTCGCGGGCCGAGCGCAGCCCCCGAGGCCATTCCGCGGGCGCGTCGGCGGCCAGGCTGGCGCGCGTCCGCACCGCGTTGTCCAGCAGCGTCGGCAACTTGTCCAGTTCGCCCGGCCCGCACAGCACGTCCACCACCGGCATCCGCCGTATCAAAGCCTCCCCATCGCGTTCGGCCATGCACCCCAGCACGCCCACCACCAGGTTCGGATCATCCGCTTTGCGGGCCTTCAGTTCGCCCAAGCGCGACCACACCTTCTGCTCCGCGTGCTCTCGCACTGAGCATGTGTTGAAAAGCACCACGTCCGCCTCGGCGGATTCCCCCGTGAACGCGTACCCGAGCGTGCGCAGCCGACCGGCGACCAACTCGCTGTCGAGTTCGTTCATCTGGCAGCCGAACGTTTCCAGATACACGCGACGGGGCATCCGCGCCGACTCCCACTGCGCTTCCACTCAGGTCGAAAGGCCCGGCGCCGGGGGCGTCGCGATGTCCGCGGGAAGTCCGCCGGCCGCGCCTCCCGCCCCGCGGGGCTTCAGCCGGCCTTCCTTGACCGCCTGCGCCACCGCCTTGGCCGTCTCGACAAACGCCTGCCGAAGTTCCCCCAGCGTCTCGCGGAGGAGTTTTTCCTCGTCCGCGGTGAGGTTGCCTTTGGTCTTCTCTTCGAGCACCCCGAGCATGTCGATGTTCACCCGCGCGTACTCGAGCGACACCATCGCCTGCCCCGTCTGCGGGTCGGGGATGTACCCCAGATAGGCCAGGGCCTGCGAGGTGAACAGCCGGACGAGGTCGTCGAACTTCAGCGGCCCGTGTTCCTCGGGCGTGGCCGCCTTCTTCGCGGCTTCCTGCTGCTCCAGCCGCTGCTTCTCGGCCTGGGCCTGAGATTTCCAATCGCTGTCGATGATAAGTTTGGGTTCCTCGGCCATGATCATGCTCCTCTTGCCGCACCGAGCGCGGCACGGGCCTTTCACTGTAGGGCCGATCGCCCCCGTGCCCTTCCTGCTGCGTTGTCTCACTTCTGCTACCATCGCGCCATGACGGACCTTGCCCGTTCGGCCATTCTTCTGTCCTCGCTGGCTTTCCTGCTCGGCGGTTGTTCGTCCGGCGCAACGCGGACTTCACCCAAATCGATCGTGACCGCTTCGGACTTCGCCTCGCCGAATCCACCCGCGACTACTCACGCCCGCACAGTACCACCGGCACACGACGGCGTCCTCGATGTCAACACCCCCGAAGGACGCTCCCCCGGTCGACCGGTCGACATCACGGGCCCGGTCGCGGCCTCCGGCGGGATCACCGACGTTCAGGCCGTCCCGGGAACTCCGTCGCAATCCATCGATGATCCGGCGCCCATTTCCTCCGCCGTGCTCATCGACGCCAAGGTCGGCGACGTGAACGGCCGGCCCATCCTCGTGCGCACGTTCTTCGAGACCGGCACCCCGACGCAGGAAGCGCTCGGCCCGCGTCTGGCCGCCGAAGCCCGCACCCGAGATCGCGCGGCGTGGCTGACGTACGCCCGCGAGCAGATCAACCGGCGCCTCGACGAGTACATCCGCGATGAACTCCTCCGCGCCGAAGCCCTCTCGTCGCTCACCCCGCAGGAGCGTCAAGGCCTCTTCGCCGTGGTCGAGCGCATCCAGGCCGACATGCGCCGCGAGGCCGGCGGCACGCGCGAGCAACTCAAGCGCCAACTCGAGACCGAGCGGGGGCTGACCGTCGACCAGTGGGCGCGCAAGACCGAGCAGATGATTCTCGTCCGCCGTGAACTCGAACGCAAGATCAACCGCGGCATCAACGTCTCCTGGCGCGACATCGAGCAGGCCTATTACGGGCGCTTCCGAACCACCTATCAACACCCCCCCCGCTACCGCCTCTACCTCGTCATCATCCCCAACACCCAGACCGCCGACCGGGCCGCGTTTGAACAGGGACTGGCCTCGGGCCGCGCGTTCGATGAACTCGCCGGGAGCACGCTGAATCGCCACCAGAATAACCGGGGAGGGCTTGAGGTCCGCGAAGTGCCCGGCGATCTGGCGGCCACGACGTTCTTCCCGAACCCCGCCCTCGACGCCGCCGCCAAGGCCTTGGGCGAAGGACAAACCTCCGATCCGGTGGACTTGGGCGATTCGACGGCGTGGGTGCACCTCGCGGGGATCGATCCGACGCCCACGCTCTACGGGGCGCAACTCGACATCGAAGGACGCCTGCGCACCGAACGGAGCAACGCCGCCATCGATCGCTACCTGCTCCGCCTGCAGGGCAAGGCCAACGTTTCGTCGGTCCCCCAGATGCGCGCCCGGTTGCTCCAGATCGCCGCGGAACGCTACGGGCCGAACTGACGCCGGAGATCGGCATGGCAGGCATCACGGGCAAGCGCGGCGTGTCGTGGCTGGCGCGACTCTCCCGCCGCATCGCCACCTGGCTGGGCCGATCGGCGCCCGACGGTCGCGACGGCGTGTGGCATCGCGGCGAGGACTACGCCGCGGCGTACCTGGCGAACCTTGGGTATGTGATTCTTGAGCGGAACGCCGTGACCCCGCGCGGCGAGGCCGACATGCTCGCCCGCGACCCCGACGGGCGAACGCTGGTCATCGTCGAGGTGAAGGCGCGAACCGTCGGTCGCAACGCACGCAGCGATACACGCCCACCCGAGGCCGCGTTTACACGGGCCAAGCGCCGACGTCTCCGCGCCATCGCATCGCATCTCGCGCGATCGAATGCCGGCTCGGCGGTGCGGGTCGATCTGGTCGCCGTTGAACTGCACGACAGCGCGCCACCGACCATCCGCCACTACCCGCGCGCCGCGTGACCGCGTGCAAAGCGGAGAGGGGGGGATTCGAACCCCCGATACGGATTTAGGTCCGTATAACGGTTTAGCAAACCGTCGCCTTCAGCCTCTCGGCCACCTCTCCGGCGAAACGTGCCGGAGAATATAGCGCGGCGGGGCGGGGCGAACAAACGCCGGGGTGCGATGGCAGCGTGTGCCGGCACGTGCCGAAGCGGGCATGTGCACATCGCCGATCACAGGCTCAGTCCGCTTCGTGGGGGGGGTCGTCATGCTGATCGCGGCGGGACTGGCTCTCGATCAGTTTCCGGAGGTACTCGTTCTCCCGCCGGGTCGCTTCGAGATCGAACACGAGGTACTTGACGCTCAGGCGGAGGTAATCCAGCGACTCCTGCAGGTCGGCGACCGTCTTCCGCATGCGCTCGTGCCGGTCCTTGGTCTCGCGAGCCAGGTCCGAGAGCGGGCCACGCTGCGCCTCGGGCAGGGTTTCGATCTGCCGAATAAGGTCGCTGAGTTTCTGCTGGAAGTCCTGTTCGTTCATGGCCTCTTCCCCTTGCGCGTGTCTTGGTGTGTGTGGCCGAGCGCGGCAACGCTCGACGGGGAAGAGATACACCACGCTCCGGACGGAAGCCGGAGAATCGCGGCAATTTCCGCACGTCCGCAAAGATCGCGATGGAATAGACGGAATCGCCGGTGCGGACTGGGGCACGGTTCCGAAGACCGCTCAGGTGAGTTCGGTTTATGCCGCGACGTTGCTCGGACGCATCGCCGAGTGGCTTACCGCACCGCCCCGACACGTCGCAGGGCCTGGAGCGCGGCGGGGGGCTGCTCCGCGACGACCGCCGCCAGTCCGCTCGAATCCTGTCGGCTCATCTCGCGGGTCAGTTTCCGCAGATGGTTCTCGGTCACGATGCGAAAGTCCTGAAAGGCCCGCTCGAGTTCGTGACGATTGAACCGCGAGAGCGGATCCACCAGACCCGTCTGGGCCGCCGCCCAGTCGAGCAGCGAGGCCCCCGTCTCGGTGAACCGGTACAAGGCCAGTGTCGCGCGGAGCCGTGCCGCAAGCGGTCGGAACGGATCGGTTGCGTCCTCGGGCAAGGTGCGCAGTCGTTCCGCGGCTTCGTCCGCGGTCGCGGCGAGCACCAGGGCATCGGGCATCAGTCGGGCCTCCATGGGGGCGTCGATCCTCGTCGCCCCAGCGTCTATCGGCGATTCAGGCTTCGCGGAACCAGCGCCCGCGGGGCGGAGGTCGGCAATGGCCGTGGTCAACGTCTTGGTCCCGGCGCGATCAAAGCGGATCGTCAGTTTCTGGCAGGGCTTCCCATCGTGCTGCGTTGGCTGTACCGTGAGAACCTCTCCGTGGCCCCATTCAGGCTTCAACGCATGCACCACCCTGTCCCCACGGGCCCAGGTCTGACGGCTCATCGCATCGTTTCCATTCGGCACCGACGATGGAGTTTCTCGCGCGGGCACGGTCCGAGCGAACACCGTCGCCGCCGCCCGATCGACCAACACCACGAACGGGGGTTTGTCCGATCGGCTCGACCGGAATACTATCCGAACTTCGCATCAGGTGCACGTACCCGGGCCAGCCGGGATAAATACCTGGGCGTAGGCCGGAGGTACCCAGACGCATGATCGAGGCATTGAAGACCGATGAACTGGCGGCCAAGACCCAGGGTCGATTCAAGTTGTGCGCCCTGGTCCAGAAGCGCATTATCCAGTTGATGGAAGGCGCGCGTCCTCTGGTCGATCGCGATGGTCGATCGGATCTCGAGGTCGCGATTGACGAGGTCCTCCACGACAAGATTACCTGCGAGTACGACAAGAACGCGAATAACCTTCCGCGCGGCTTTTAGTCCCGCGGGCCAGGCTTCGGCGCGACGCCATGAGTTCCAACCAACCCTCCAAGCCCGCCGATGGTGGCCCGGGCGGGACGTCGCCTCGCTCGCCCGTCCACGGCGCTCGGGTGCTCATCGGAGTGACCGGTGGGATTGCGGCGTACAAGACCGCGACGCTCGTTTCTCGTTTGGCGCAGGCCGGCGCCAGTGTGACGGTCGCCATGACCGACGGCGCGGCCCGGTTCGTCACCCCGCTGACGTTCCAGGCGCTTTCGGGCCGCCCGGTCTACACCAGCCCGTGGGAACACCACGAGGCGAGCGATCCCCAGCACATCGCCCTCGCCGGTGCTTGCGACCTGGCCGTGGTCGCGCCGTGCACGATGAACTGCCTGGCCAATCTCGCGACGGGGCGGGCCGACGACGTGGTGACGCTGATCCTGAGCGCCCTCGATCGCACGCGGACCCCCGTGCTCCTGTGCCCGTCGATGAACGCCGTGATGTGGGCGCAGCCCAGCACGAAACGGAACGTGACTCAACTCCGCGCGGACGGCTTTGAGCTGGTAGGCCCGGACGAGGGCTGGCAGGCCTGCCGCACCGTGGGGGTCGGTCGAATGGCCGAACCCGAGGCAATTCTGCTCGCCATCGAGGCACGACTTCGGGTATCTTCTCGCGGCACGTGACGCACGCGGCGTCGCCCTGCCGGAGAAGTCCCATGCCCGATTCCCCCGCTCCGACCAGCGCCCCGCCGGGCGGCATTCTCGGCTTCATCGAGCGCCTCGGGAACAAACTGCCCGACCCGGTGTTCCTGTTCATCGGTGCGACGGTGGTGGTGATGGCGCTCTCGGCCCTCGGGAGCGGGTTGGGTTGGTCGGTGCAGCCCCAGAGGCCGGTCGTCTCAACCCAAACAGGCGTGGATGCGAACGGAACACCGACGCGTGAGATCGTCCGGGCGGCGGACGGACGCCCGAAAATCGAACTCAAGGCCACCGGTTCGCCGGTTGGGCCGAAGAACCTTCTCAGCGGCGAGGGGGTGTACTGGCTCGTCTCGAACATGGTCCGCAACTTCCTGAACTTCCCGCCGCTGGGGGTCGTGGTCGTCGGGATGTTCGGCATCGGACTGGCGGAAAAAGTCGGGCTGTTCGGCGCGTCGATGAAGTGGGTCGCCGGTCTGGTCCCCTCGCGGCTGCTCACGCCCACGGTGGTATTCCTCGGGATCGTCTCGAATGTGGCCAGCGACGCGGGGTACATCGTGCTGCCCCCCTTGGCCGGGGCGCTCTACGCGGCGTTCGGGCGATCCCCCATCGCCGGCATTGCCGCCGCGTTCGCCGGCGTGTCGGGCGGGTTCAGCGCCAACCTGCTGGTCGGCTCGACCGACATCCTGGTGGGCGGCATCACCGAGGCGGGCGCACGCGTCATCGACCCGTCGTACACCGTCCTGCCGACCTGCAACTGGGGATTCATGGCCGCATCGACGGTCCTGCTCACGTTTCTGGGGTGGGCGGTGACGGCGTGGATCGTCGAGCCGCGCCTCACGGCGCAGCGCGTGGGCATGGACGTGGGCGACGTAGTGACGGGCGTGCAGGCACCGACGCCATCCGAAGTTCGCGGGCTGAAGTACGCCGGTGTGGCCTTGGTGCTCACGCTGATCGTGATCGGCGCGGCGTTGGTGCTCCCCGCGTCGCCCTTCACGGGCAACATGCCCGCGCCGGCGCCGCGGTTCGGGCCGATCCCGTCACACCAGGAACCGGCGCCCGGCTCGTTCGAGGCCACGGGCACGCCCGCCGTGCCGCGCGCGCCGATCCCCGGTGGCGCCACGTTGAAGCCCGGATTTTCCTTCGAGGCCGAAGGCCCCGGGCCGGAGGGCGAGGCCGTCCGGGGAACCTTCAAACTCACGCAGCCGGTCACGGCGACCGGCACGCTGGACCTGGCCGCCCCGCCCCAGCCCCGGTGGAGCCAGGCCATCGTGCCCATCATCCTCGTGGCGTTTCTGGTGCCCGGGCTGGCGTACGGCTTCGCCACGGGCGCCTTGCGCACGCAGAGCGACATCACGAAGTGCTTCGTGCACGCGATGGCCGCGTTGGCCCCGGTCATCGCCATGGCCTTCTTTGCCGCCCAGTTCCTCGAGTGTCTTCGGTATTCGCGGCTGGACACGATGCTGGCCAACGTGGGCGGCAAGGCGTTGGTGGCCGCCGATCTTCCGCCGTACGTGCTCCTGGTCGCCCTCATCATGCTCGTCATGGGCGTCAACATCCTGATGTCCTCGATGAGCGCCAAATGGACGGCGTTGGCGCCGATCGTGGTGCCCATGATGATGATGGCGGGCCTCAGCCCCGAGCTCACGCAGGCGGCCTATCGCCTGGGCGACAGTTGCACGAACACTATTACCCCGCTGAACACCTACGTCATCGTGATCCTGGTCGCGGTCCAGCGGTACGCGAAGTCCGCGGGCATCGGGAATCTCATCGCCATGATGATCCCCTACGCGGTGTTCTTCTTTATCGTATGGACGCTATTCCTGCTTCTCTGGGTGTGGCTGGGCCTTGGCACGGGCTTCAACGCCCCGCTGTGGTACACCCCCGCGGCCCACTGAGCACACCGAGTTGATTGTGCCCTCGGGGTGTTCAATCATTGCCCGTTCGGAGAGGTGCCAGAGTGGTTGAATGGACCGGTTTCGAAAACCGGCAGGGCTCTTTTGGGTCCTCGGGAGTTCGAATCTCCCCCTCTCCGCTTCGCCGCCCGCGTTCGCGCGGGCGGTTTTCGTCATTCCGGGCGTCTCACCCCCGCGGCCTCGTACGCGCGAAGCACCGCCCGGACGTGATCGCTCGCGCGGCGATTGGAACGCACGAACACGTGCGCGCTCTCGGCCAGGGCACGAGCACGAGCCCGATCGTCCAGCACTTCGGTCAAGACCTTGCCCCAGGCATTCACGTCGCCCTGCGGCGCCAATCGCGCCGTGCGCGCGTCGATCAGCACGCTCACCATCGGGTCGGCGGCCGCCACCACCAGCACGCCCGCGCCCATCGCGTCAAGAATGACGCTGCGCGCCTCGCCGTGCGCGTCGGGCTGAATCAGCAGATCTCCTTGCAGCAGGAGATCGCGTCGAGCCTCGAGTTCATCGATGAGCGAGAACCGCGGGAGCAGCCCGAGCCGTCGCGCCAGCGCCCATAGCCCCGCACGCCGCGCCGCGAGCGCGTCGCAGAAGATCATCAGATCGGGCGCCGCGCGCGACGCGTGCGCCAAGCCCTGCACCACCGCGGCGTAGGCGGCGCGGTCTCGCCCTGCGCCGACGATCATCGCGGTGGGCGTGGCGCCGTCGCGCAGCAGCGGCCTGACGCGTGGCTCCGCGTACGCGCCCCATGCGGCAAGCCGCACCGTCCGTTGTTCCGTACCCGCCGTCAGCGCCCGTTCGATCGCCGGATCGGGCGCCACCAGCACGCGCCTCGCCTCGACCGTCCCCAAGCCGCGCGCCCGATCCACCAACCCCGACCGCCATACCTCCAGCGCGAGCGCGGCCCCGAGCGCCTTGGCCATGTCCGCCCCCAGCGCCCACGCCGTGCCCCCGAAGACGTGCACGACGTCCACCGTGCGGTCCTCCACGTCGAGCATCTTCGTGAGCGCCCGGGTGACGCGGGCCACCGCGAGCGGACGTGTAATCGCGAACGATCGCGGCTCGTACGCCAGCACCGGGGCGCCAAGCCCCGCGGTGAGCGACTCCGCGACGGATTCCGGCACGGCGTGAATGACACGCACGCCCTCGTCCGCCAGGCCGACCTCCAGCCGCTCCAGAAATGTCCGCTCCCGCGACGCGAACATGGCGTCGGTCAGGATGAGTACGCGCATCCCCGAGCATATGAGGCGTTCATCGCGGCCGACCCCCTCCCTACCATCCGCCCGCTCAACGCCGCCCGGAATCCCCTCGTGGACCCCGCCTCGCCATCGCCCGATTCGGCCCCCTCCCCACGGGCCGACGAACCACGCACCCAAGCGCCCTCGGCCCTTGGCGTGCTGCGCCACCGGCACTTCCGCATCATCTGGCTCGCCTCCTTCGGTTCCTACCTCGGCAACTGGTTCGAGTTCGTCGCCATCGGGTGGCTCCTCTCGCAGGAAACCAAGTCCGAAGACTGGATGGCCTTCCGCGCCGCCGCTCAACTGGGGCCGACGCTGCTCCTCGGGATGCTCGGCGGGCTGATCGCCGACAGCGTCAACCGCCGCACGCTGCTCATCGTCACCCAACTCGCCATGATGGTCATCGCGCTGGGGCTGGCGGTCACGGTCTACTTCGATATCGCCAACCGCTGGGTGCTCATCGCGTTCGCGCTGGCCCAGGGCATCGCCATTGCCTTCAACACGCCCGCGTGGCAGGTGCTCACGCCGCGCCTCGTGCCCAAGGATGAACTCACCCGCGCTATCACGCTCAACGGCATCGCGTTCAACATGGCCCGCGTCATCGGACCCGCCGTGGCCGGGGGCATCATGCGGGCCTTCCAGTCCCCCACCGCGACCGTCGCCACGGCCGCCGCCGTCCTCTCCGCCGAGGCCGCGCTGTCGCGTGACGGCTCCATGCACGGCGCGGGCGCCCTGCTCCTGGTCAACGCGCTCACGTACATCGGCGTGATGGTCGCCGTGCTCGTCACGCCCGACGCACCGGCCCCGCCCGACTTGCGCGGCGCCTGGAAGCACCCCGGGGTCATCCTCACCCGCTCGCGCGAGGCCTTCGCCTGGGTCTGGACGCACCGCGGCCCGCGCGCCGTCTTCCTCGCCATCGTCGTCTACGCCCTCCTCGCCACCCCGGTCATGCAACTCCTGCCGCTCGTCGTCTCCGAGGTCTTCGGCGAACGCGAGGACACCTTCGGCCTGCTCCTGGCCGTCATGGGCATCGGGGCCGTCGTCGGCGGCCTCTCCATGAAACTCGTCCCCTCGTGGTACCCCATGCACCACTTCATCCCGGCCTCCATCACCCTGGGCGGGCTGTCCCTCCTCCTCTTCGCCCTCGCGCCCACCCTCGCCTGGGGCATGTTCATCATGTTCTTCGTCGGCGTCTTCTGGATGCTGGGCTTCAACACCACCGCCGCGGCCATGCAGCATCTCGTCGACGACGCCATGCGCGGACGCGTCTCCGCCGTCGTCAATACCCTCGCCCTGGGCCTCATGCCCCTGGGCGCGTTCCTCGCCTCGCGCGTCGGCAACACCGGCGCGAGCCTCTTCCGCCGCCTCGGCTCGGAATGGGTCGGCAATGGCACTAGCACCCAGCTCGGCCTGGCCTTCACCTCGCTGATGCTCTTCATCGCAGGGCTGGTCATGTGGGCACGCCGCACCCCCGAAGTAGACGGCCTCAAGCCCGGCGACCACGCTTACGACGCCAAGCCCGGCCTCTGGCGCGGCATCACCGCCAGTGCCCACCGCCGCCGCAACTGAAGTTCCTTGGTATGGGTGGCACAGGCGTCCCGCCTGTGTACGAACCCGAAACTCCTGCCCTCGTACAATCGCTCTATGCAGCCCCGCCGCCCAACCCGCCAGATCACCCTCGGCGACGCCCGCGTCGGTTTCGTCAAGATCGGCGGCGGCCTCCCCGACCGAAACGGCAACCCCACCACCCCCGCGCCCGTCTCCGTCCAGACGATGACGGCCGGCTACACCCACGATATCGCCACCTGCGTGCGCGAGATCAACAAACTCCACGCCGCCGGCGCCGAGATCGTCCGCGTGGCCGTCCCCGAAAAGAAAGACACCGAGGCCCTCAAGCACATCCTGCCCCAGGTGCGCGTCCCGATCGTCGCCGACGTCCACTTCCACTTCCAGCGCGCCCTCGAGGCCGTCGAGTCCGGCGTCCACAAAATCCGCCTCAACCCCGGCAACATTCAGGACCGCGCCCAGGTCATCGAGGTCATCAAGGCCTGCAAGTCGCGCAACCTTCCCATCCGCGTCGGCGTCAACGAAGGCTCCATCATCGAGCGCCGCGACAAACAGAAGCGCATGAAGGAACTCGGCGCCGTCTTCTCCGATCAGAAGCACGGCCACCTCCTCGCCATCATGATCGCCAAACTCGAGGAATACCTCGACATCTTCTACGAGCAGGACTTCTACGACATCTCCATCTCCGCCAAGTCCATGGACGCGGCCATCGTCGTCGACGCCTACACCGAAATCTCCAAACGCTTCGACCACCCCCTCCACCTCGGCGTCACCCACGCCGGCCCCAAGGAGACGGGCACCATCCGCTCCGTCGCGGCCCTGGGCGGCCTCCTCATCAACGGCGTCGGCGACACCATCCGCATCTCCTACGCCAACGACCCCATCTACGAAGTGCAGGACGGCCTCGAACTCCTGTACGCCCTGGGCCTCAAAACCCGCGTCGGCGTCGACCTCATCGCCTGCCCCACCTGCGGCCGCATCCAAGTTGACTTGTTCACCCTGATACAAGATGTGCGTAAGTCTCTCGCCGAGAAGATCACCGTCCCGATGAAGGTCGCCGTCATGGGCTGCATCGTCAACGGCCCCGGCGAGGCCGAGGGCGCCGACGTCGCGGTCTTCGCCGGCGACCGCCGCGGCATCATCTACGTGCAGGGCGAAAGGGTCGCCAACGTCCCCGAGCCGGAGATCCTGCCACGCCTCCTCAAGGAATGCCTCGACTTCCAGACCAAAGTGCAGCGCGGCGAAGCCAAACTCGGCGAGAAGAAGGTCGAGATCATCCCGCCGGACCCGCTCGGCGAGTTGGGGAGCGGCTACGCCAAGATCGCGAGTGCGACACCGTTAACGGTGCGCGGCTCTTGAGCGATTCGCTTTCTCGAAGACTACTGGAGCGACCGATGAGCGATTCTCGACCTGACATCATCGCAATTGCCCACGACGACCACTACGCGGAACACGTCGGACGACTCGCGGACGGAAGGCAGTTCTTCGTCACCACACCGTTCGTTACAGCTTTCAAGGATTCTGAAGGCCGTGAGTTCTTGGCGGTCTACGTCTTCGATGCCGAGGGTAACTTGCTCTCCGCACAAGTCGACGACCTCGGCCCCCGTTCCAAGTTGGATGAAATCGCTGCCGGGAAGCTGCACAGTTCCCGTTTGCAAGAGCTCGGCCCGCGAACATCAGCGGACATCGCGATCAAGCCTTTCTCAGTAGAACGATTCGGAACGACCTTCGGACTCATCCTGCAGGAGCCCGAGGACGAGGACGACGGCTGGTGCGCCACCGTCGAGCCGGGAAACTACATGGCGTTCTATGAACCATGGGATGGCACCTACGACACGTGAGATTCCTCAGGCGGGTGGTTCCGCCAAGTCGCCCGCCCATTCAGCCACCCCAACCGATGTTTCATGACCGGTGGCACCGAAGTCGCGACGGCCCTGTGATTCCCATACGCCGTGCCACCGAAGTCCGCTTGGGGACTTCGGTGTCCTGTCCCGATCACAGAAATCCCTTCCAGCCCGTCCATGACTCCGGCCGACCGGGCGGCGGGTCACACTCGACCTCTCCATCTCTCGCGCCCAGGCACCGCTGACACGATAACGTGATGAATCGCAGGTCGTCATCAATCTCCCAACGCTTCATGCGCTTGCGGATTGGTGCCGGCGACTCCACGCGGACAGTCTACAGGATGTCGTGTGGAGCGCCGGAAGCACCGATGTCTCAAAGCAGACATCGGTGGCACCTGCACATGCACGTGGGGGGCTGGCCGGCGGGTGGGTCGTTCGCACGGCCCCGACGAAGCGCGGCTGGCGCGTCGGCTACCCGAATATCTTCAACTGCGCCGGCTCGATGGCGTACTCGCCCTCGGGGTGCTCGGGGTCGAGGCGGTAGTCCCCCGTCCAGCACGCGGTGCAATAGTGGGCCGCGTCGCCCTTCATGCACGCCAGCAGCCCCTCGATCGACAGGTAGTGCAGCGAATCTACGCCCAGGTACGCGCGGATCGCCTCGACGTCCTTCCCCGCGGCGATCAACTGGCTCTTCTCCGCGAAGTCCACGCCGAAATAGCACGGGTGGCGGATGGGCGGGCACGAGATGCGCAGGTGAATCTCCTTCGCCCCCGCGGCCCGCAACTGGTCCATCTTTGCCTTCGTCGTCGTCCCGCGCACGATCGAGTCATCCACGATCACCAGCCGCTTCCCGCGCACGAGTTCGTCGATGATGTTGAGTTTCAGCCGCACCGCGGCGTTGCGCTCCGTCTGCGTGGGCTTGATGAACGTCCGCCCGACGTAGCGGTTGGGCACGATGGCCTCGCGATAGGGCAGCCCGCTGGCCCGCGCGAAGCCCAGGGCCGCGCTCCGCCCGCTGTCGGGCATCGGCACGACGCAGTCGATCCCCGCGGGGGCCGGCGACTCGCGGAAAAGCGTTTCGCCCATCTTCTCGCGCGCCAGTTCCACGTTCTGCCCGAAGACCCGGCTCGCCGGGTGCGCGAAGTACACGTGCTCGAAGGCGCACATCGCCGGCCTGGGCTGAGCCTCGGCGAACCGCCGGCTTTCCAAGCCACGCTCCGACAGCGTCACGATCTCGCCCGGCTCCACGTCGCGTACGTGCGCCGCCTCGATCACCGCGAGCGCCACCGTCTCGCTCGCCACGACGTAGTGCCCGCTGGCCAGTCTCCCGATCGACAGCGGCCTCCACCCCCATGGGTCGCGGCACGCCTCGATCCGATCCGGGAACATGAACACCAGCGAGAACGCCCCCTGCAAGTGCCGCAGCGTCGCCGCCAGCGGGTCGGGCGCCTTCTGCTGCGCCGGGCTGGCCAGCAGGTGCACGATCGCCTCGGTGTCGCTGGTCGTGTGGAACAAGTGTCCGGCCTCCTCGAACTTCCGCCGGAGCACCTCCGCGTTGATCAGGTTCCCATTGTGCGCCACCGCCACCTGCCCGCCCACGTACGACTCCAGCAGCGGCTGGGCGTTGCACGACACCGACCCCCCGGCGGTCGAGTATCGATTGTGCCCGATGGCCCCCTGCCCCGGCCCGCCGCCGCCACGCAGTTCGATCTTCTCCAGCGTCTCGGCGTCGAAGACCTCGGCCACCAGCCCCATCCCCACGTGCGCGTACAGCCGCCGCCCGTCGGACACGGCGATGCCCGAGGACTCCTGCCCTCGATGCTGCTGCGCGAAGAGGCCTAAATACGCCAGCCGCGCCGCGTGCGGGTGCCCCCACACGCCGAACACGGCGCATTTCTCCTTCGGCCTGTCCGGGTGAGCCTGAGGCAGAGCAACGGTGCGGGGCATCGTGCCCAGTCTAGGGCCGGGCTCCACCGCGCATCCGCCGCGGAGCGGGCCATCGTCGCGTTCTCTCGACCCCACGAGCGCGCGCGGCTATCATTCCGGCCCCAGGCATCGAAATGCCCGGATTCACCCCGGTCGAACCGCTCGTCTGCGGCCCTCGGCCCGAATCGATCGCCCCAGGCGATCACCCGGCGGCCCCTGCCACCTCGGCACGCCCCCGGAGACGGAGGTACGCATGGCCCGTTACACCGGTCCCAAGGTCAAACTCTCCCGCCGCGTCGGCGTCCCCATCGCCGACAACCCCAAGCACACCTCGAAGCGCCAACTGACCTTCCCCGGTCAGCACGGATTCCGCGGGCGCCGCCTGCGCGACTACGGCGTGCGCATGAACGAGAAGCAGAAACTCAAGTACCACTACGGCGTCCTCGAGCGTCAGTTCCGCCTCACGCTCGCCAACGCCTCGAGCATGCCCGGCAACACCGGCGACTCGCTCCTGCAACTCCTCGAGCGCCGGCTCGACAACGTCGTCCGCCGCGCGGGGCTGGCCCGCACCGTGTGGGCCGCCCGGCAGATGGTCGCCCACGGGCACGTCCTGGTCAACGGCCGCAAGACCGACCGCCCCAGCGCCGTCGTCCACGTCGGCGACGTCATCACCCTCAAGACCAAGGCCCAGAAACTCGCGAAGGAAGCGATGGAGTCGCTGGCGGGGTTCGAGGTACCGGGGTGGCTCGAACTCAACCCCTCGGATGTGACGATCCGCGTGGTTGCCCTCCCCACCACCGATCAGATCCCCTTCGACGTCAACACCAACCTCATCATCGAGTTCTACCGCTAAGACTCGGCGGCGCGTTCGCCGTCGCCGGTTCGGACGTATCCTCACGGGCGGTCGGGCATGCCCGGCCGCCCGATTTCGTGTTCTGAAGGACGACCATGGTCAAAATCCTGCGCAAGAATAAGCAGTGGTTTCTCGCCGCGTTCGGCGTGCTCCTGCTCATCACCTTCCTCTTCACCGGCACGTCGAGCATGTTCCGCGCCGACCCATCGAAGGCGAAGGTCGCGTATGTCGGGACCGTCGCCATCTCCGCGGGTGAGTTCGACGCCGCGCAGCGCGAGTACGAGATTCTCAAGGACCTCGCCCCGCACCTCATGCAACTTCAACTGGGCGTTGAGAGCGGCACGCACTGGCAACTGCTCGTACGCGAGGCGCAGCGCGGCGGATTCATCGGCGAGGCCGGCGACGGCCGCGACTGGATGGCCAAGGAACTCCCCGAAACCGAAGCCATCTTCGGGCTGATGTGGCAGTACCGCGAGTCAAATCAGCGGCAGTTGATGCAACTCCTGTCCATCCCGGCCTTCACGCAGCCGGAGGTCGATCGCGTGACGCAGGCCATGACGTTGCGCCGCCCTGACCTCGCGGCACACGGGCGCATGTCGCTCGATCAGTTCGACCTTGCGGTGGCGAAACTCCGGGGTGTCGTTCGCATGCTCAACGCCTACAGCCGCGCGGCGCGAATCTCGGACAAGCAGGTCATCACCGACGCCAAGGCCATGGCCGACGCGGTGTACGCCGACGCCATCATCATTCCCGCGACACGCATCGCGCAGGATGCGCCGACGCCTTCCGAGGCCGAAGTTGTCGGCCACTTCGAGATCTACAAGAACGTCAACCCGGGCGAAGGGGAACGCGGATTCGGGTATATCCAGCCGCGACGGGTCAAACTCGAGTATCTCCATATCTCCCGCGCCGCCGTGGGGCAGGCCATCCTGCTCGACCCCATCGCGGTGAACAAGTTCTACCAGCAGCACCGGGCCGACTTCAAGGGCGAGTTCGCCGCCGAGCGTGTCGCGGTCGAGCAACGCCTGCGCGACACCCGCACCGATGAACTCCTCCAGCAGTGGGATTCCGTCTACAAGTCCAGGCTGAAGTCCGCCCTCCGCGGCGTGCCCGCCGACGCGGGCGTGCGCATCCTGCCATCGGATTGGGCCGCCAAGCGTCCCACCATGGAGACGCTCGCCCGCGATGTCACGCAGGTGGTGTCCGACGCCTCGGGCGTCCCGTTGCCGTTGCCCACCGTACGCGTGTTGGCGCGCGATTGGACTCGTTTGGATGAAGCCGCGTCGATCCCCGTGATCGGGCAGGCCACTCTCGCCGTGGGCGCCCAGAAGGCCCCGCTCGCCAAGGTGCTCGAAGCGGTCCACGAGTTCACGCCGACCTCGTCCCTCGGGCTTCAGGCCGGCGTCCCCTTCGACCACTTCCTGGCGTCGCCCAACGGCGATCGGTTCTACGTGTGTATCCTCGAGACGCGACAGCCCGGCCCGCCCGATTCGCTCGACGAGGTGCGCACCCGCATCGTCCGCGACCTGCGTCTGAGTTGGGCCTTCGATACACTCGCCGCCCAACTCCCCGAACTCAAGGACCTTGCCGTACGTGAAGGCCTCGCCGCCGTCGGTCAGAAGTTCGCCTTCCCGACCGCGGGCGTCCCGCCGATCGAGCCGGTTACGAACCTCCAGATCACGAAGGACGCGGTGTATGGAGCCGCGCCGTCGCTCGATGAGCCGCACGTCCGCGAGGCCGTGCTGAACGTCGCGGGCCGCTTCGGGATGCTCGCGGCGCCGTCACCCGAAACGCTCGCGGAGCGGACCATGACCTTCGAACTCCCGCGCACGCTCTCGCACGCCGTGGTGCAGGTCACCTATCCCAGACCGTTCACCACCGAAGACCTGCGGATGCTCTCGCGTGCCTCGTACCAGCAACTCCTTCGTACCGAGGTCGCGCAGGCCGCCCCCGACGCGCCCAATCCCTTCAGCCTCGCCAATCTGCGAAAGCGCCTGGAGTACCGCGAAGTCGCGCCCAAGCCCGCGGACCTGCCCACCCCGACCACCCAATAATCCACGCGTGCCTTCGCCCACCGAGCGCAACACCCGTCAGCGGCTCGCCATCCGCGAGGCCATCGCCGCGTCCGGGATGCCGATCCCCCCGCGCGAAATACACCGCCAGGCCCGATCCAACGTCGAGGGTCTCGGGTTGGCGACCGTCTATCGCACGCTGAAACTGCTCGCCGACGCGGGGGTCATCACCGCCGTGGAGATTCCAGGCCAGCCGCCCCACTACGAACTCGCGGGAAAACATCACCACCACCACTTCCACTGCCGCGCGTGCGGGCGAGTCTTCGAGGTCGAGGGATGCTGCGGTCACTTCGAGGAGCACGCCCCCCGCGGTTTTCAGATCGACGGACACGAGGTGCTGCTCTTCGGTCGGTGCGCGGACTGCGCGAAACTTCCCGAACGTGGGCGGACCACGGCGGCGAAGCGCACAACCCGTCCTTAACCCCGCGTTCCTTACCCAGGGGTACCCGGGTTCAGCCGACGCAACTCCGCGATGGTCTTCTTCAACTGCCGCTGGAGCAGGCTGACCCGCAGGAGCGTGCGGACCTTGGTCAGCAGTTCCAGACGATTCACCGGCTTGGTCAGAAAATCATCGGCGCCCATTTCCACGGCACGCTCCACGTCCGACACCTCATTCAACGCCGTCACCATCACCACCGGAATGTCCGACGTGGCCGGGTCGCGCTTGATCCGCGAACACACCTGAAACCCGCTCACCCGCGGCATCATGACATCGAGCAGCAACAGGTCCGGGCGGCGCTGGGCGATCTGATCGAGGGCCTCCTGCCCGTCCTGGGCCGTGCGGACTTCGCACCCAAGGTCCTCGAGATAGGCCAGGAGCAGCTCCAGATTCTGCGCGTTGTCATCCGCGAGCAGGACGTTGCACTGTGAAATATCCAGTTCCACGCCGGGCACGGCGGTCGGGTCCACGCCTGTGGCTGAATCCGATTGGTTTTTGTTCGTCATGTCCACTCCGAGCAATCAATCGGGCAGATGCTAGTCCACCTCCGCCTTCCGCGCCACTGTTTTGATGAGCGAGGTGTGTCCTCAACGAGTTATCGGCGGAAATACACTCAATTCCACCGGAAATGAGGGCGTGATGAGATGGATCACTCATGGGAAAGCGTCTATAACTTGGTGTCGGGTCGTGTGTTGCGCCGGGCTCCCGGCCAGATGGGGATGTGCGCATGACATCGTTGGGAACGAAGCCCAAGAATCCTTGGCCGGATCGGTTTCGCACCCCGAGCGTCGAGGGTCTCATCGAGGCGTTGCCGAGGCAGTACGTTCCCGCTTTTCTGCACGCACGAACACGGCTGGGAACCATCGACGGAATGTCGGAGTCGCTGTCGTGGCGCGGCGTGTGGCATTGGACGCTCGCCTATCGCGGCCAAGGCCGCGCCGAACCGGCGTGCGCCTACCTCATACCCGACCCCGAACGTCCGCGGCTGTGCATCATGATCACCGAGGAACGCCTGGCGGACCTTCCGTTGAGAAAGGTGTCGAAAGCGGTGCGTGAGTCGGTCATCCATGCGCCCCCGGTCAACGGCGTGCGCTGGCCCGTGTGGGCGATTCACTCCAAGGCGCAGGTTGATGAACTTCTTCCCCTCATCGAAGTTCGACTCCCCGAATCTTCCACCGTCCCCGCGGCATCTTCGTGAGAATCCTGGAAAGATTCCAAGTGGCTTGACCGCATGGGCATCGCGCCCAACGCTCGCGCGGTTGCGCCCTGGGGAAGTGGTGAAGAATCCGTGATCTCCGGGCCGATGAAGTGCCGGGGGAACGTTCACCATCAAACCCGGGGGACTTTCTGGATGCTGACGATCAGCCGCACTTGGGCCGTGTGTGTGGTATTGAATGCGTGCGCGGCGCCCACCCTGGCCCAATCCGCGGCGTTGCAGGAGCGCGTCGGACAAGCCATCAGCGCGGGGAAGTTCGGAACGGCCCGTGTCGGCGTCGTGGTCCGTGACCTGGACTCGGACGCCATCCTGGCGGAGGTTCGCGGGCAGGAGAAGTTCACCCCGGCGTCGAACATGAAACTCCTGACCAGCGGGGCGGCGTTGCTCGTGCTTTCGCCGGAGTTCCGATTCCGCACGGAGTTCCAACTCGCCGATGGGTCGCTGATCGTGCACGGGGATGGTGACCCGGCGCTGGCGGACCCGGAACTGCTCGCGAAGATGTCCCCCCCGATGACCGTGGGGGACGTCCTGACCGTGGTGACGGGCGCGGTAGCCCGGGAAGGGGTCACGCGGTTGAAGTCGGTGGTGATCGATGATCGCGTATTTGATCGGGAGTTCGTGCACGCGACGTGGGCGGCGGACAAACTCGACCGGGGGTACAGCGCCCAGGTCGCCGGGCTGAACTTTCACGCGAACGTGCTGCTGGCGTTTCCGCGTCCGAACGCGGACGGCCCGGGCACACCCCCGCCCTTCACGCTCCAACCCGAGGCCCCGTGGCTGCGGATCGAGAACCGCGCGCGGACCATCGCGGACGGGAAGAACAGCGTCTGGATCGCACGGGAGCCCGGGACGAACCAGTTCACGCTCCGGGGCGACGTGCGGCAGGCGTCGCAGGTGGGCATCGAAGTCACGGTGAATAATCCGCCGGAGTTCTTCGGGCAGGTGCTGGGCGGCCACTTGGCACAGGCCGGAATTTCGATCGACGATGTTCGGGTCGCCCGGGCCGACGACCTCTTGCCAGCGGGGAGAACGCTCGCGGCGATCGTGACCCCGATCGACGAAGTGCTGGCGCGGTGCAACGCCGACTCCGCGAACCTGTACGCGGAGTCGCTGATGAAGCGGATGGGCCACGCGGTGACGGGAGAACCCGGTTCGTGGCGGAACGGCTCGTCGGTGATGCGGATGGTGCTGACGGAGCACCTGGGCGCCCAGGCCGCGGCGGGGGTGTTGATCGCCGATGGATCGGGGCTGAGCCGCGACAACGCCGTTTCGCCCGCGACGCTGTGCGCCTGGCTCGACGTGCTGGCGGACGATCCTCGCGGGGGGGATGTGTTCATCCGCTCGCTGGCGACGCCCGGCACGGGCACGCTCCGCCAGCGGTTCACGGGCGTGAAACTGCACAGCCGGCTGTACGCCAAGAGCGGGTTCATCAACGGGGTACGGACGCTGTCGGGCTACCTCGTGGCGCCCTCGGGCAAGCGCGTCGCGTTCAGCGTGATGGTCAACGACATCAAGACCGACGCGCAGACCGTCTCGGCCCGCGCCCTGCACGAAGAGGTCGTCAAGATCGCCGACGACTGGCTGAAGCGTCAGGACGCCCGATCGGACATGAAACTCGGCGGGTGACCCCGGGCCTTACAGCATCGTCAGGCCGTATTCCCCCCAGCGTCGATCCACCACCGCATGCGTGGCGGGATCGACCGCGAGCACCGCGGGCCAGTCGCGCACGGGCAGCCCCCGCCGCGTACTCCCGCCAACCTTCGGCGTGGCGTCGAACACGACCCGCCGCCCGCACACGCTGAGCACTCGGTCCCGGTCCGGGGCGGCGTTGGCCATCCAATGAAAAAGTGACTCGTCGGGGTTCCGCACGTCGACACCCGGGCCGACGAGCACGATCCACCGGGGCAGGGCCTGTTGATTGGGGAGCGGCCCAAGGGCCTGGATGATCGCCGCCGCATCGGCGTCCGCCGCCACGCGGATGAGCAGCCACCATCCTCCCAGCGTCGGCGGAATCTGGGCGTCCTGGACGCCGGGAATCGACCGGACCTTCGCCTCCGCGGCGTGCGCGGCATCCGCCAGCACGGGGCCGATCGGCCCGGACGCGCACGCCTCCGCCGCCTGGCCTTCGAGCATGCGGTACGTCTCGGCGTCGTCCTCGCGCTTGCGCGTGGCGTCGAGGCCCATCTTGCCGCCCGCGCCGAGGAAGGGGGCCGCGTGGTCCAGGATGTCCAGCGGCCCGCTGACCAGTTCGCTGTCACGCCCGGGCACGCAATGCTCCCCCACCGCCCGCAACACCGCGGGCGTGTCGTGCACGTCCACTTCCTCGTCCACCACGATCACCGTCTTGGTCCACGACATCTGCCCCGCGCCCCAGACGGCGTGCATGACCCGCCGCGCATGGAACGGGTAGGCCTTGCGGATCGCGAGGCACGCGGCGTTGTGGAACGCGCCGAACATCGGCAGGTCGTAGTCCTCGATGTCGGGGATGAGCGTGCGCAGCAGCGGCAGGAAGATGCGTTCGGTGGCCTTGCCGAGGTAGTAATCCTCCTGCGGGGGCAGCCCGACGATGGTCGCGGGGAAGAGGGCGTCTTTCGCGTGCGTCACGGCGGTCACGTCAAGGATCGGGTAGCGGTCGGGCAGCGAGTAGAACCCGGTGTGATCGCCGAAGGGGCCTTCGAACGCGGCCCCGGGGCCGAGCGGGCCGTCGCGGCGGGGGTCGTAGTTGATCCCCCCAGCCTCGTGGCTGACCCACCCCTCGATGACGATCTCGGCGTTGGCGGGCACCCAGAGAGGCACTGTCCGGCACCGCACAAGCGGGATGCCCCGCCCATTCAGAAACCCGGCCATGAGGAGTTCGGAAATGCCCGGCGGAAGCGGGGCCGTCGCGGCGTAGGGCATCACGCTCTCGCCGCCCAACGCGATGGCCACGGGCATCGGTTTGCCCAGGGCCTTCCACGACCGCCAATGACGGGCGCCGTCATGGTGCAGGTGCCAGTGCATGGCCATGCGGCGCAGGCCGAGCAACTGCACGCGGTACATGCCGATGTTGTGGCTGGGGGGGGCGGGGTGGTCGCGGTCGTCAGCGTGGATGGTGTGCACGCCTCCCAGCGTGATGTACCGCCCGCGGTGCAGCCGTTCCCATGCCTCGCCGTGGCCGAGGCCCGGGATGCCGTCGTTCACCCCCTGCGGATAGCCGACGGCGGCGGGATCGCCGTCGTGGGGCCAGCAGCGGAGCATCGGAAGGCGAGTGAGGTTCACGGCGTCGCCTTGTACGACGATCTGCTGACACCGGCCGTAGCCCCGGCGACGTTTCGGGGGAATGCGCAGGAGCGGCGCGAATCGGCGGACGGCGCGCAGCACGTCGCCCAACGTGCGTGGCGGCTCGGGCTTCACGAGTTCGGCCAGACGTGCCGCGATGGCGTCGAACCCGCCTGACTCGCAGCCCAGGGCCATTTCCATCCGGCGGTAACTTCCCCAGGCGTTGATCAGCACGGGGAAGTCGGCGTGCTCCACGTGCTCGAAGAGCAGGGCCTGCCCGCCGCGGTCGTGGTGCGCCGGGTCGTTCCGCCGCGCGGCCTGGCTGGGCAGGTTCGCGCACCGCGACTTGCTCACGCGATCGGTGATCGCCGCGATTTCCAGCACGGGAGAGACCTTCGCCTTCACGCGGGCGAGTTCACCGGCGTTGTCGAGCGCGGTAACAAACTGTCGGAGGTCGGCGTACATTGCAGGCGAGGATATGAGCAGGCCGGAACCCATGCCCACGCCCCGCGCGACGCTGACGCCGGAGTATCAGCGCGATTGGCCCGCGTACTTTGACTCGGTGCAGGGTCAGCCGCCGCGCGACACGCTCGTGCGGGCCCTCGACGCCTTCGAGCGTGACGACGCGACCGCCCCGAAACCCGTCTGGCGGGTCGCGGTGGACATCGGCTGCGGCGAGGGACGGGACGTACGCGAGATGATGCGGCGCGCCGGGTCCACACGCTGGAAGGTGATGGCGGCGGACCTTTCCGGAGAAGGATTGGAACGGCTGCACCGAACATTGAGGGAGGCACCCGGCACCGAATACCTGCTCACAGCCACGCCGATGGAGGAACTGCCGACGAGGTATCCCAACGGTGTTCGAGTCGGCGGCACCGAACGCCTGCACCGCCATGTCGACCTTGCGAACGCCAGCTTTGCCCTGCCGTTCTGCCGTGAAGATGCGTTCCCGGCGTTGTGGGCATGGATCGTAAATCTGCTGAAACCCGGCGGGCGATTCGCCGGACAACTCTTCGGCAACCGGGATGAGTGGGCGTCGGTAAACCCGCGGCGGCATCACACGCGGGAGCAGGCGCTCGCCCTGCTCGACGGGTTCGAGGTGGAGCACTTCGACGAGGTCGAGAAGGAAGGGAGCGACGCGATGGGGGGCTCGAAACGGCATCATGTGTTTCACATCGTGGCGAGGAAGTTGGGAGGTTCGCCCGGCACGACCGGGTGAATACGGTTGATCGCGGCCCGGCTCGGAGAGCCGGGCTACCCAAAGGCCGGGCTACCCAAGAGCAGGCTACCCAGGAACACTTCATGATCGCATCGACCAGTGAATGGGCCATCGACCTCACGCACGTGGACAAGATGTACCGCGGGAAGATTCATGCCCTGCGGGGTATCGACATGCGCGTGCGGCGGGGCGAGGTCTTCGGGCTGCTCGGGCCCAATGGGGCCGGCAAGAGCACGCTCGTGAAGATCCTCATGACGGTCATCTCGCCCACGCGGGCCGAAGGGACCGTGCTCGGCAAGCCCGTGGGGCACAAGCCCACGCTCGCCCGGCTGGGGTATCTGCCCGAACATCACCGCTTCCCGGAATACCTCACCGGCGGGCAGGTGGTGGACTTCTACGGGGCGATGGGCGGCGTGCCCAAGGCCGAACGCCGCAAACGCGCTCCGGAACTCCTCGAACTGGTCGGCATGCGCGAATGGGCGAACACGCGGGTGAAGCAGTACAGCAAGGGCATGCGCCAGCGCATCGGCATCGCCCAGGCGCTGATCAACGACCCGGACCTGGTCGTGCTCGACGAGCCGACCGACGGCGTGGACCCCGTGGGTCGGCGCGACATCCGCGGCATGGTGCAGGTACTCAAGGAGCGGGGCAAGACGGTCTTCCTGAACTCGCACCTGCTGAGCGAACTGGAGATGGTCTGCGACCGCGTGGCCATTCTCGTGCAGGGCATGGTCTCGAGCCAGGGCACCATCGACGAACTGACGCGCGAATCACGACGGTATGTCGTGACGGTGCGTGGGCCGGCCCCGCCGTGGGCGGGCGAGGCCGGGCTGCGCATCTCGGGGGAGCACAACAACGTGGCGACGCTTGTGCAACCCAACGACGACGCGGACGCCGTACAGCGGGTGATCGACCGCCTGCGCGGCGAGGGGCGGGTGGTGGTCTCGGTCACGCCGGTGCGCGAATCGCTCGAGGACCTGTTCATGCGGGCGGTGACGGACCCGACCACCGGCAAGGCCGCCGGCCCGGGCGCGGCCCGCGAGGGGAGGGCCCGATGATCCAGACCTGGGCGATGCTGGTGGACGCGTACCGCGAACTGAACGCGAAGAAACTCTTCTGGATCACGCTGCTCATCTCGGGGCTGGTGGTGGCCGCGTTCGCGATGGTCGGGCTGACGGAGAAGGGCATCAAGGTGATCGTGTGGGACATCCCCGTTCCCATGTTCAATACGACCACGATCGAGCCGGCGACGTTCTATAAACTCATCTTCTCGAACCTGGGCATTGGGTTCTGGCTGTCGTGGGGGGCGACGATCCTCGCGATCATCTCGACAGCGAGCATCTTCCCGGATTTCGTCTCCAGCGGGTCGATCGAACTCACGCTGAGCAAGCCCATCTCCCGGCTGCGGCTGTTCCTCACGAAGTACGCCACGGGGCTGCTCTTCGTGACGCTCCAGGTGGCGATGTTCAGCCTGGCCTCGTTCCTGGTGATCGGGCTGCGCGGCGGGGCGTGGCTGCCGCAGGTCTTCTGGGCGGTGCCCATTGTGGTGCTGTTCTTCAGTTACCTGTTCAGCATCTGCACGCTGGTAGGGCTGGTGACGCGTTCGACGATCGCGGCGCTGCTGGTGACGGTCATCATGTGGCTGTTCTTTTTCGGGCTGAACGCGACCGACGCGGTCTTCGTGCAGCTCCGCGAGCAGGCCGTGCTGCGGGAAAAGGCCCTTGTGACGCGCGTGGACAACCTGGAAAAGCGGGCGGCCCAGCGCGTGCGCGAGAAGCGCCAAGCGGCCCTCGACCTCGACCCGGCCGCCACGCCACGGCCCGACGATCCTGTCACGCCCGAGGACCTCGACGCGGACAACCCGCGCCTGCCGGCCCAGCGGCAGAAACTGGCCGACGAGCGCGAGAGCGTGGCGAAGTGGTCGAAGTGGTCGCGGCTGTTCGTGGGTATCAAGACCCCGCTGCCCAAGACGGCGGAGACCATCGAAGTGCTCGAACGCGTGCTCATCAGCGAGGCGGAACTGGCGCGGTTCCGAGCGCCGGGCGACGAGGAGGAGTTCAACGTCGGCGAGCGCGACGACGTGCGCATCAGCGGACGCGAGATGCGTCAGAGCACCGAGAAAGCGCTCAAGAGCCGCTCGCTCTGGTGGGTGATGGGTACGTCGGCGGGGTTCGAGGCCGTCGTGCTCCTGATCGCCGGATGGATCTTCTGCCGACGCGACTTCTAGCCGTTCAGGGCATGGCCGCGGTCTCGCGCGGCGATGATCGCCCGCGCGAACGCGTCCCGCACGCCGGCCTGATCGAGCACCCCAAGGGCCGCCTCGGTCGTGCCCCCCTTGCTCGTAACCGCCCGGCGCAAGTCCGCCGGGTCGGCGCCATCGAGCAGGGCGGCCGCGGCACGGAGCGTCTGGGAGACCATGGTGCGGGCCTGCTCGGGCGTGAATCCGACTTCTCTCGCCCCCTGCTCCATGGCCTCGGCGAGCAGAAACGCGTACGCCGGGCCTGAACCCGCCACCGCCGTGAACGCGTCCATCAGTGATTCAGACAGGTCCATGCACATCCCCAGCGCCCCGAAGACGCCGCGAGCCGTCGCGATATCGTCCGGCCTTGCGGTCCGGCCGGCGCACACCGCCGTGCACCCCAGCCCGACCCGAACCCCCAGGTTGGGCATGGCGCGAACAACCCGGGCGCCCGGCAGTGCGGCCTCGATTCGTTCGGTCGTCACACCCGCGAGAATCGAGATCGCTGTGTACGGCCAGGCTCTAGTCACGGGTTGCAGTGATTCCGCAACCGCATCGAGCAACTGCGGCTTCACGGCTACAAGAACAACCCTCGCCGCGGGGAACGATTCGACCGCTCGAAGATGTTCCGCGGCCTCGCGGGGTGATTCGACCGCGGTCATGCCGAGCGATGCGGCCTCGGCTCGTTTGCCCCCGTCCGGCTCGGCCACAAACATCTTGCCGGGTGTCACGAAACCACGCCCAAGCAGGCCGAGCGCGATCGCTCGACCCATCGCTCCGAAACCCACGATGGCGAGTGCCGGGAGGCCGGTCATACCCGAGTCTAGTCCGAACCTATGATCCGGTGATGTCGGCGTATTACCAACTCGACTTCGAGAAGCCGGTCGTGGCCTTGGAACGCGAGATCGAGGCGCTCGAGACGCGTTTGAAGGCCGAGGGTGAACAGTCCACGAATGGACATCGTCTCCGCGCAGAGATCGACGAGCATCGACGAAAACGCGACGCGGCCCTGCGTGAGGCCTACGGAACGCTGACGGCATGGCAGACGGTGCGCGTGGCACGTCACCCCAACCGCCCGCAGACGCGCGACTACATCGCCCTCATGTGCCGCGACTTCGTAGAACTCAGCGGCGACCGCCGCTTTGGGGACGACCCGGCCATCGTCACGGGTTTCGCCCGCATCGGCCCCATGAAGGTCATGCTCGTGGGCCATCAGAAGGGCAAGCAGACCAGCGAAAAGGTCGCCTGCAACTTCGGGTGCGCCCACCCGGAGGGCTACCGCAAGGCCCTGGCGAAGATGCAACTGGCGGCGAAGTTTGGCGTGCCCATCGTGACGCTGGTCGATACGCCGGGCGCCTATCCCGGGCTGGGGGCCGAGCAGCGCGGGCAGGCCGAGGCTATCGCCGTCAACATGCTGGAGATGAGCCGCCTGCGGACGCCGATCGTGAGCATCGTCATCGGCGAGGGCGGATCGGGCGGAGCGCTGGGCATCGCTGTCGCCGATTCCGTCGCCATGCTCTCCAACTCGTGGTATTCCGTCATCAGCCCCGAGGGGTGCGCGGCGATTCTCTGGAAAGAAGCCAACGAGCAGACCAACACGGCCGCGGCCAAGGCCTTGAAACTCACCGCGAAGGACAATCTCGAACTCGGGATCATCGACGAGGTCATCCCCGAGCCGGTCGGGGGTGCTCACCGCGATCCGAGCGGCACGGCGCAGTCATTACAGCAATGGGTTCTCTCGCGGCTGCACGATCTTCGGGGAAAGCCGCTCGACGAGCTGCTCGAGGTACGCTACCAGCGATATCGCCGGATGGGCGTGTATCTCGAACAAGCCGCGCCCGTGCCGAGCCGCTAGGCGTGTCGATTCCGATCATTGACCGAACGTGAGGCGCGGCCTAGGGTAACGATCGTCCCGGGCCGGGTGGCGGTCCGGGCGGGTGACCACGCCGAACCCGAGAGGTATTCGTGCCCAAAAAGGCTGCAACCACCAAGAAGTCCGCATCGACCAAGGCCAAAAAGCCCGCGGCCAAGCACCCGAAGAAGGCCGCCGTCAAGGCCGGCAAAGCCGCGAAGCCCGTGGTAAAAACCAAGGCCGCGACCAAGCCCGCGAAGGCGGCGGAGCCGAGCAAGTCGGACTCAGGCCGCAAGGGCATCACGATCGTCACGCCCAAGCCCGTGAAGAAGGCGAAGGTCCCTGTCTCGATGGAGAACGTGATTCCATCCGGGCTTGGCCGGCTGCTCGACCCCAAGTCCCCGCGCAAACCGCTGATTCCCTCCGGCCCCAAGGCGTCCGCGGGGCGGGCGTTGGGGCAGCACGGGGGGCCTGACAAGGCGATGGCGCCGGTGGTCGGCAAGTCGACGCTGACGCCCGCTCAGATCGAGCACTTCCGTGGGCTGCTGTTCCGCAAGCGCGCGGAACTGGCGGGCGACGTGGCGATGATGGAGAAGGAAGCCCTGCGGAGCGAGACAGGATCGCTCTCGAACATGCCCAGCCACATCGCCGAGCAGGGTTCGGACGCTTCCGAGCAGGCCGTTTCGCTCGATCTCGCCGCGGCGGACCGCAAACTGATCAAGGAGATCGACGACGCGATCATGCGCGTCGAACGCGGCACGTACGGGATGTGCGAACTAACCGGGAAGCAGATCAAAATCGAACGGCTCGAGGAGATCCCGTGGGCGCGGTACTCCATCGAGGCGGCCCGCGAACTCGAGCGTCATGCGATGCGACCGAACTAGCCCATGATCCCTCCCGCGACAGCGCCGGGGGCGGCCTCGGCACCGCCTTCCGAATCACCGCTCCGCAGCCGCGCCGCCTGGACGGTGCTGCTGATTGCCAGCGTGCTGGGATTGGTCGCGGACCTGGTCACGAAGTGGGCGGCGTTCCGGTTTTTGGACGATGCGCCGGTCGTGGTATCGCGCGAAGCGGTGCTCGCCGCCCACTCACCGATGGACACTCTCCCGGCGCCGATTCCGCGCGTGGAAGTGATTCGCGGCGTGCTCGATCTGACGCTTGTCCTGAACCCCGGGGCGGTTTTCGGCATCGGCGCGGGCAAGCGTGTTGTGTTCATGATCTTCACGGTGCTGGCGCTGGGCTTCGCGTTCGCGCTCTTCGCCCGCTGGACACACCGGCGCGACCACCTCAGCCACGCGGCCCTCGGGCTGCTCATCTCGGGCGGGCTGGGCAACCTCTACGACCGGATGATGTTCGCCTGCGTGCGGGACTTCCTGCACCCGCTGCCGGGCATGGTGCTGCCCTTCGGGTGGTCGTGGCCCTGGGGGGGGCGCGAGGTCTGGCCGTACGTCTCGAACGTGGCCGACCTGGCCCTGATCATCGCCATCGCCATCCTGATCTGGCGGACGCTCAGGCCGTTCAAAGTTGTGGAAGGCACGAAGCCCTAGGCCCCGCTCGGGGCGTCCACGGCGTTGGCCTTGGCGCGGATGCCGTCGAGCAGCTCCCGAACCTCGGCGGCCATGCGGGTGTTGGGAAACTCGTGCAGAATCGCCTCGCCGATGCGGGCGGCCTCGCCCCAGCGGCGGTCCTGGAGGGCCAACTTGAACTGCGCGCCGAGGTTCTGCCGGGCCTTCCCGATCAGCCCGCGCGTCACCTCGCGCAGCGGCTCGGCCTCGGTCGGGGTCAGGTAGAAGTCCAGTTCCTTCAGCAGCGTCAGGGCTTCGTCCACCTTGTCGGCCTGGGCGGCGAGCAGGAACCGCCGCTCCAGGTCTGTCTTGTACGACGCCCGGGCCTGTTCAACGCGCCCCTGGAGCGGCTCGACGCGCGGTGAGTACGGGAACAACCGCTGTATCTTCGCGGCTTCGAGCGCGGCGTCGTCCCAACGACGCTGCAGGATCAGCCCGTCGAGAAGACCGATCGCGTCGGTCACTTGCTGTTCCGTCGTGCGCTCCCGCATCTGGTCGATCCGCTTGCGATACTCCTCGGCATCGGCGCGGTACCCGAACCGGTCGGCCAGTTCGCGGATGAGCACCAGGGCCGCGTCCCAATGCTGCGCGGCGAGGTCTTCCTCGATGGCCAGCCGCAGCATCTCACGGTCACTCTCGCGGTTGAGGATCCGCCGGGCCTCGTCCGAGAGCGACGATTGGTCGGCCATGGTCCGCACGGTGCGGGCGATCTCGTCGAGCCGGTCGAGCAGCGCCCGCTCTCGGGCGGCCCCGGCCCGGAGCATCACCATCACCACCGGCATCAGCGTGAGCGTGAGCAGCACGCCCCCGATCCCCAGTTCGACCCGGCCCTGCACCACCATCACCACCGACACGCCCAGCGCGAGCGTGTAGAGCAGCACAACGAGCAGCATCATCGAATCACGGCGTGTCATGGGTCATCCTGATCTTCCCGGCCCCTCGGGTCGTCCTCTTACGATCCGGGCGTCGCCTCCCCGCAGTTCCGTGTCACGGGTACCAGACACAAGAATCGCAGCCCATCCGACCCGGCCTTGAACTGGTGCTCCTCGTTCGCAGGCACGTAGACCACGTCGCCCCCGCGTACCGGACGCTCGGCCCCTTCCAGCAGCACCGTGCCCCCGCCCGACACCACGAACACCTCGTGCTCGTAGTCGTGGCTGTGCCGGGGCGTGTGCCCGCCCGCTTCCACGCGGAACTGGCGTAGGGCGAAGTTCGGGGCCCCGTCGGCCCGCCCGACCATGACGGCCATGGTCGCGCCCTGCACCCCGGGCATCGTCACCGGGTTCATCGGGGTCTGGTCGATATTGCGGATCAGCATGGCGAACTGTATGAGTGAATAAACTCCCGGGTGCACACGCCGACCAACCCACCGACCTCCGTCGCTACGCCCGACATCCGGGGCTACGAACTCGGGCCGTACTCCACGAACTCGTACGTGATCCCCTCGCCGGACGACAAGTCGTGCTGGATTGTCGATCCGAGCTTTGATTGCGAACCGCTGCTCGACGACGTGCGCGCCCGTGGCCTTCGTCCGGCGGGCATCGTGCTGACCCACGCCCATTGCGACCACATCGCCGGCATCCCCGACGTGCTCCGTGCGTTCCCGGGGCTGCCCATCCTCGTGCACGAGGCCGAGCGTGACTGGCTGGGCGAGCCGGAACTCAACCTGAGCGCCTTCTCCGGCATGCCCGTGAGCGTGCCCGGCCCCACGGGTACCTTCCGCGACGGCGACATGCTCGACCTGGGCGGCATGCCCTGGCGGGTGATTCACACGCCGGGTCACTCCCCCGGCGGCGTGGCGTTGTATCACGAACCATCCGGCACGGCCCTGGTGGGCGACGCACTCTTCGCCGGCTCGATCGGGCGCACGGACTTCCCCGGCGCCGATCACGACACGCTGCTCCATAGCATCCGCACGCGGCTGTACACGCTCCCGGACTCGACGGTGATCCTGCCCGGTCACGGCCCCAAGAGCACCATCGCCCGCGAGAAGCGCTCCAACCCATTCGTACGGGCCTGAAAGGACCTACATCGCGCTGGGCAGGCCCATGCACCGCCGCCAGGCGCTGACCTGCCCCAGGTGCACCATCATGTGCCCCGTGAGATAGAAACACGCCACGGCCCCGATGGTCGGGAAGCGGTCGCGCGAGGCCTCGTTCGGATTGGGCTTCGCGAGCAACGCGTCGTCCGCATGGGCGAGCGCATCGATCGCGACATCCGTCGCGCGGAGCAGGTGCGACGAGACCGTTCCAAACGAGGGGTAGATCGTCCCCGCCAGGTCGTCCTGACAAGCCGCTCCCGCCTTGAAAAGCGGCTCCCACGCCGACGGGGGCGTAATCGCCGTCGCGTCACGCGCCAGCAGCGCCATCAGCCGCGGCGGGTACAGGCACAGGTGCCCGTAGACAAAGGTCGGGTGGTTGGTGTCGATGACGCGGCCGCTCTCGCCCCGGGGCTTCATGGCGGCACGGGCGGGATCGATGCCCACCAGCAGGAGTTCAGCGTTCCGACGTGAAATTCGGGCCGCCCCGAGGATCGTGTCCGCGATCTGTCCCATAACTCCTCCATCCCGAGCGTAACCGCCCGGGAATCACGGTACGCCTGATAACTCTCGCCGACCCTGATTTCCACGCTGCCATGCGGGGTCGCCGTGGGGGGATGAAAAAGCCGTGTGTAACGGCGTGCTTGTTCCAAAGTCACGGAATCGAGCGGTCGATGAGCGTGCGTCGGGCGGTTCCCGGTCGTGAGGCCGACGACCCGACGAACGCGAGTTGTCCCGACAGATTCCCAGAACCCCCACAGAGAGGTCCCTCCCATGGCGAGCAGCATCCCCCTCAGCAATCGTGATCGGACGTTCGGCAAGATCTGCCTCGCGGCGGCGCTCGTGCAGTTCGCCGGCGCGGCCCTCGCCTTCGGGCAGGGCGGTTCCCCGAACAAGGACGGCTGGACCGAGCAGCCCGCGGGCGAGAACCGGCCGACGGCCGACCGCAAGGGCAAGGTCCTGGTCGACGAGAACAACCTGGTGGACCTCGCCGTCAACGACGAGGACCTGGGCACGGTGCTCGAGATGCTCTCCATCCAGAGCCAGAAGAACATCATCGCGAGCAAGAACGTGTCGGCCCGCGTGACGGCGAACCTGTACCGCGTGTCGTTCTACGAGGCCCTCGGCGCCGTCCTCCATGTCAATGGGTACGGGTGGGTCGAGAAGGGCAACTTCATCATGGTCTACACGACCGACGAGATCAACGCGATGGCCGCCCGGGAGCGCGTCCGCGTCTCGAAGGTCATCCCCCTCAACTACCTGAGCGCGACCGACGCGGCGGAGTTTGTCAAGCCCCTGCTCAGCGTCGCCGGCGCCGGGTCCGAGCCGGGCGTCATCAAGACCAACAACAAACTGGGCGAGTTCCCCGCGCCGGGCGATACGCCCCGCGGCGGCGAGGACTACGCCAGCGGTTCGATGATCGTCGTCTTCGACTATGAAGAGAATGTCGACGCGATCGAGGCCCTCGTCCGCCAGCTCGACACCCGCCCCGCGCAGGTGCTCGTCGAGGCGACGATCCTCCAGACCAGCCTCAACGAAGCCAACGCCCTGGGCGTGGATTTCTCGATCATCGCCGACGCCTCGTTCTCCGAGTTCGTCGGGCACGGCGGCCCCCTCGCGGTGGTCAACGGGCTGATCTCGGGACGCACCAGCCCCACCAGCGGCTCCGTGCTCCCCGCCGACGGCGGGGCCACGGGCGTGGTCAGCGGCGTGGGCGGCACCAGCGGCCCCGGCGGGCTGAAGATCGGCGTGGTCTCCAATGACGTCGCCGTCTTCCTCCGCGTCCTCGACGAGGTCACCGATACGACCATCCTGAGCAACCCCAAGATCCTCGCGCTCAACCGGCAGTCGGCCCGCGTCCTGGTCGGTCGCAAGGTCGGCTACCTGAGCACGACGAGCACCGACACCGCGACCACGCAGACCGTGCAGTTCCTCGACACGGGCACCCAGTTGTACTTCCGCCCGACGGTGAGCAACGACGGCATGATCCGCATGGAACTCAAGCCGCAGGTCTCCGAGGCGGTCATCCGCGAGCAGCAGGACGCCACCGGCGCCGCGGTCACCATCCCCGACGAGATCACCAACGAACTGACGACCAACGTCATGGTCCGCGACGGGCAGACCATCGTGCTCGGCGGCCTGTTCCGCGAGAGCACCGTCTCGGGCCGCAAGCAGGTCCCGCTCCTGGGCGACATCCCGATCATCGGGTACGCCTTCCGCGGGCAGGACGACGAGATTCAGCGCAACGAGATCATCTTCATGGTCACCCCGCGCAAGGTGGACGACGCCGTGATGGCGACCCAGGGTGACCGGGCCAAGGACCACGAGAACCGCCTCCGCGCCGGGGCACGCGAGGGCACGCTCTTCTTCAGCCGCGACAAGTTGACGAGCCTGCTCAACGTCCGGG
Source organism: Phycisphaerae bacterium (assembly GCA_022180725.1). Lineage (GTDB taxonomy): Bacteria > Planctomycetota > Phycisphaerae > Phycisphaerales > UBA1924 > RI-211. Next base: position 34,631 of record BQMO01000014.1, on the reverse strand, counting down.
CCGAGGAAGAGGCCGAGAAGGGCAACACCAAGAAGGCCCTGTGGTACGCCCGCCGCTCGCTCGCGATGAACAGCAACCAGTCCGAGGCCATCGGGCTGCGTGAGAAACTCGCGACCGACAAGATGAACTGGCCCGAGCGCAGCGTGCTCGAGCGGATCATCGACGGCGAGAAGCCCACCGTCATCAACAAGGCCCAGGCGCCCTCCAGCGACCAGGTCAACCTCCTCGCCACGCTCACCAACATCGACGAGCCCTCCTTCACCACCGCTCCGAGCCAGGCGAACACCGTCGCCTCGAACCCGAACAGCAACAACGCCGCGCCGGCCTGGTCGCCCGACGCCATCGCCGCCAGCTTCTACGAACCCGCCCCCACCACCACCGCCTTCGGGAACGTGGGCCTCTTCAACCAGTTCGTGACCATCCAGCGCAACGCCTACCTCAAGGCCATGCGTGAGAGCCAGTTCACCACGGTCCCCGAGCAGGAGACCCCCGCCGCCGAGCCGGCCGTGAACCTGCACCGCTGATCCCCCCTGCGGGGCGTGTCCGACAGGCCACGCTCCGCTTTCCCCTCACCCCTCGCCCGCCGCCCGTGGCGCCGGGCCATTCACGAAAGCGAGTGTCCTCATGAACCAGCGTCAGACTCCCGCCCCGTCGCGTCGTGGTTTTCTCCCCCGAGTTCTCGGAACCGGCCTCGTGCTCGTCGCCCTCGCCGGGGTGCTCCCCGCCTGCGGCACGCACGGCAAGTTCACCGGGAACCACCTCAGCGCCGCGAAACTGCGCATGGCCGAACTCAAGTCGGCCACCGAGTACCAGATGGCCCACCAGGCCTACCTGGCCACCGACCTGCCCAAGGCCCTGAAGCACGTCGAGTACTCGCTGGAACTCAACCCGCCGGTCGTCAAGAGCCACATCCTCAAGGGCCGCATCCTGATGGAAATGTCGAACCTCGAGGCCGCCGCGATCGCCTTCCGCCGGGCCGAGGAACTCGACCCCAAGAACGTCGACGCGTGGTACTACCAGGGCCTGATGGCCGAGCGGCTTGACCGCAAGGAAGAGGCCCTGCGTCGGTACGCCGGCGCCGCGAACCTCGACGGCACCAACCCGCAGTACCCCATCGCAGCCGCCGAGATCCTCGTCGCCATGGACCAGATCGACGCCGCCGAGCAACTGCTGACCGAGGGGCTGACGAAGTTCGAGCACAGCGCCGGGGTCCGGCAGACGCTCGGGCACATCGCCATGCTGAAGGACAACCCCGAGAAGGCCGCCAAGCACTTCGGCGAGGCGCGCCTCCTCGACCCCGAGGACGACCGCATCCTCGAAGACCTCGCCGGGGCGCAGATCGCCTGCGGCAAGTTCGCCCAGGCCGAGTCCAACCTCGCCCACCTGCTCAACGACAAGAAGCACGCCGACCGCCGCGACCTGCTGCGCCTGCGGGCCAAGTGCCTCGCACAGATCAACCGCCCCGTCGAGTGCCGCGACATCCTTCTGCGCCTCACCAAGACTACCGAGGGCACGTCGGACTTCGAGGCGTGGAGCGACCTCGGCCGCGTCAGCGTCGAACTCCGCGATTACAGCCGCGTGAAGGATGCCGCCGCCCGCTGCCTGGGCATCGACCCCACGCGCCCCGAGGGGTACGTCCTGCGGGGCCTGGAGCAGCGCTCGCGCGGCGACCACGCCTCCTCGGCCAACGCCTTCGCCCAGGCCGTCGAGCGGGGCCGCACCGCCGACAACCTGATCCTGCTGGGCCTTTCGCTCCAGGACCTCGGGCGCGCCGACGACGCCCGCACCTGCTTCGAGGCCGCCTTGCGCCTCAGCCCCAACCACCCCATCGCGGCCAAACTGCTCGCGTCGGCCCAGTAATCTCCATCACGTACACTCGCGACCCCGGAGACCCCGCCTGAGGGGGCGGACTTCGGGGTCTTTTTACGCGCCCGGGCGCAGGTCCACGACGTGCCCCTCGACCGTGGTGCGGCCCTTGTACGTGTTCAGTTTCGGCGCGACGATCACTTCCAGCCGCATCCCGGATTGAATCGACCCAGCCGCGTGCCCCATCCCCCACCACACCAGGCGCGTAAAGCCCCCGCCCCGCTCGTGCGTCACACGCAGGTCGAGATGCTTGCCCCCGCCGAACGATTGCGGCAGGCCCGCGAGCCGAAGCCCGTCCAGCCGCACCTGCACGCGCGGGTTCTCCCGCCCGAAGGGCGCCAGCCGCTCCACCTCGCGCACCGAGTCGGGCGTCAACTCCAACAATGTTGCTCGCGTGTCGTACCACGCGGTGGGAATCAGATCGTCCACCGCGATCCCTTCGTTGGCGTGGGCTGTGAACGCTTCGACGAACGCCGGCAGGTTCGCCGTCGGCAGGGTCAGCCCCGCCGCCATGTCGTGCCCCCCCCACTTCGTCAGGTGCGCCGCGCACCGCGCCAGCGCCCCGTACAGCGAGAACCCGTCGATGGATCGCCCCGAGCCGTGGCACACCCCGTCGCGCTCGCACAGCAGGATCGTCGGCCTGCCGAACGCCTCCACCAGTTTCGAGCACACGATCCCCACGACCCCCGCGTGCCACCCCGGGCTGGCCAGCACGATGGCCCGGCGATTTTCCCCGGTCATCCCCTCGGCCCGCGCCCGCGCCTTCGCCTCTTCCACAATCCGCGCCTCGGTCGTCTGGCGTTCACGGTTCACGCGCGTGAGCATCTCCGCCAGTTCCGCCGCCCGCGCGCCCTCGGCCGTCGTGAACAGTTCCACCGCGTCGCGGGCGTGCCCCAGCCGCCCGCAGGCGTTCAGCCGCGGCGCCAGTTTGAACCCCGCTTCTTCCTCGGCCACGTTTTCGCCCGCCAGCCCCGAGGCCTCGATCAACGCCCGCAAGCCGGGTATGTCGCTGTGCCGCACCGCCCGCAACCCGGCCTTCACCAGGATCCGGTTCTCGCCCACCAGGGGCACCACGTCGGCCACGGTGGCGATGGCCGCCAGCGGGAGCATCCGCAGCAGCACACCCCGCAGGTGCTCGCTCACCCGCCCCCCGCCGCAGGCGAGCGATGCCAACCTCCACGCGACCTTGAACGCCACCCCTGCGCCGCAGAGTTCGCCGAAGGGGTACGCCTGCCCGGGCCGCCTCGGGTGCACGATCGCGTGCGCCTCGGGCCAGGGCTGCCCCTCGCCCGGCGTGGTGTGGTGATCGGTGATCATGAGGCACGCGCCCAGTTCGTTCGCAACGCGTGCCGGCCCCACCGCCGACACCCCGCAATCCACCGATACAATCACCTTCGCCCCGCCCGCCACGATCTCCCGGATCGCCGCCTCGTTCAGCCCATACCCCTCGTCGAGCCGGTGCGGCACGTACGACGACACGCGGCAACCCGGCGCAATCGCCCGCAGTGTGTGCCACAGAATTGCCGTGGCGCACACCCCGTCCACGTCGTAATCCCCGTAAATGACAATCGGCTCCCCCGCCCGGGCCGCGTCGAGCAATCGCCCCGCCGCCTTGTCCGCGTCGGCGAGCAGCGCCGGCTCATGAAGCCCGCCCATCGACGCGGCGATGAACGCCGCCGCCGCGTCGGGGTCGCGCAGGCCCCGGGCCGCCAGCACCCGACGTACCAACGGGCCTTCCCCCGATTCGCCCCGCGCCCGCCAACAGCGCGTCATCCCGCGCTCGGGGGGCATCCCGGTGGCATCCATGCGCGCGGCCTGGGTCATCGCGGGCAGGATACCGTCCCCAACGCGGCGCGGAGGTGACCCATGGTCAAACTTACGAAGATTTACACCCGCACGGGCGATGATGGCACGACCGGGCTGGCCTCGGGCACCCGCGTCCGCAAGGACGACCCGCGCGTCGAGGCCTACGGCACGGTCGACGAGGCCAACGCCGCCGTTGGCTTGGCCGTGCTGGCCGCCGACGCCGCCGCAGGCTCCAACCCCGACGCCGCGGCCATTGCCGCCATGCTCCGCGCCATCCAGCACGACCTGTTCGACCTCGGGGCCGACCTCGCCACCCCCCGCACCGGCGACGAGCCGCCCGGCTCGCGCCTGCGCATCATCCCCTCCCAGACTCTCCGCCTCGAAAAGTCCATCGACGAGCACAACGAGGGCCTGGCCACGCTCACCAGTTTCGTGCTGCCCGGGGGCACGGCCCTGGCGTCGGCCTTACACCTGGCCCGCACCATTACCCGCCGCGCCGAACGCGCCGCGGTCGCCTTGCAAGCCCTCGACCCCGCCGGCGTCAACCCCGAGGCCATCACCTACCTCAACCGCCTCAGCGACCTGCTCTTCGTCCTATCGCGCGTCGCCAACGACCACGGCGGGAACGACGTCCTCTGGAAACCCGGCGCGAATCGGTAGAATCCTCCCCCCGAGGGGGAGGTGGCGAGTCCGCGAGCCGGAGGGGGCGAGGGTTTGAATCGGATCCCCCTCCGCCGCGAAGACGCGGTCCTCCCCCTTCGGGGGAGGACCGGATTGATCCTCCCCCCGGGGGAGGGTCGAGTCTTCGAGCTGGAGGGGGACCGTTCTCGCTCCAACTACCCCACTACACCCCCACCCACTTCGCGTACGCCGACCGCGCCACCTCGGGGCGGGTCGTTCCCTTCACGATCGCCCGCCCATCCGCGAACACCGTCATCTCCACCCCCTCAATCGCCGCGCGCACCAGGTGCTCGCTCGCGCTCACCGCGCCGTGCGGCGCCAGCCGCCGCGCAAGCGACGCAAGGTCCACCTGCGCCGCGGCTCGGGGCGTCACCTGCACGGCCTCGCGCCCGCACAGCACCGCCTCATCACCGCTCGCGCCCTCTAGAAACTCGAAACGCCCTAGGCCGCAGCACGGGCAATCCGTGCGACGCACCGGCAGCGCCACCCGCCGCCACGTGTTCTCCCACACATCGAATGTCGCCAAGTCGCGGCTGACCGCGCCCGCGTTCCCGCTGAGTAGTTTGATCGCCTCCGCCGCCTGCATCGCCCCCGCCATCACCACCGCCGGCCCGAGCACCCCCGCCGTTTCGCATGTCGGCTGGCTCCCCGGCTCGGGCGGGTCCTCGAACACGCACCGCAGGCACGGCCCACCCGGCACGAACGCCGCGACCATCCCCCGCGTGCCCACGGCCCCCGCGTACAGAAATGGCACGCCGTGCTTCACGCACCAGTCGTTGAGCAGGTACCGTGTCTCGAAGTTGTCCGTGCCGTCGATCACCACGCCCCCTCCCCGAGGGAGGGGGCCGGGGGGTGGGAGGCCGGTTTCGCACAGCGCATTCAACATCCCATGAACATTCCGTCCCGTCACGTCCGCCACCACCGCGTTGATCGTGACGCCGGAGTTCACCGCCCGCAATCGCGCCGCCGCGGCGACCGCCTTGGGCCGCCCGACGTCCGCCTCGGCAAAGAGCGTCTGCCGTTGCAGGTTGCTCACCTCAACCACGTCGCGGTCGATGAGCGTGACGCGCCCGACGCCGGCCCGCACGAGCAGGTCCGCCGAAACGCACCCCAGCGCGCCGACACCGACGACGACGGCGTGGGAGACTCCCAGCCGTTCCTGCCCCTCGTTTCCGATTCCGGGAAGCAATGCTTGGCGAATGTATCGAGAGTCCGTCATCGGTGAATAGTTGGCATCTCCGGGCGCCGATACGACTGTGCCACGGCTTGGAGGCTTTCCTGTGCCACGGCTTGGTGGCTCTGCACCAAGCCGTGCGCTCCTCCGCACGGCTTGCCGAGGACGGCAAGCCGTGGCACACCACTGTCCTCATCCCTCGTCCCGGCCCTTGCGCCTGACTCTGTGCCACGGCTTGGTGGCTCTGCACCAAGCCGTGCGCCCCTCCACGGCTTGCCGAGGACGGCAAGCCGTGGCACACCACTGTCCTCATCCCTCGTCCCGGCCCCTGCGCCTGACTCTGTGCCACGGCTTGGTGGCTCTGCACCAAGCCGTGCGCCCCTCCACGGCTTGCCGAGGACGGCAAGCCGTGGCACACCACTGTCCTCATCCCTCGTCCCGGCCCTTGCGCCTGACTCTGTGCCGCGGCTTGGTGGCTCGGCACCAGGCCGTGCACAAAGCACCTCACCCCCACGGCTTGCCGAGGACGGCATGCCGTGGCACAACTGCTCCATACACAAAGAAAAACCCCCGAGCCTTCGCCCGGGGGTTTCGGTTCAACCTAGGTCCCGTACGTCGTGGGGATCAATCCCACCACATCGTGAGGGTGCCGGTCGTGGCGAACGTGCCGTTCGTCCACGTACCGGTGTGGCTCCAGTTGCGGAGGTAGTTGTTGGTGTTGACGGTGGCGGTGCCGACGGCCATCGTGCCGCCCGTGCCGTCCGCGTTCAACTGCGTGCTGTCGTTCTCGTTGACGAAGAGGTTGTCGAACTTCGTCTTCTGACCGGCGGCGAGGTTGTTGAACGTGAAGGGGAGGGTTTCCGGATCAGCGCGGGTCTCGAAGTTGACGTGGTTGTCGTTGTACGCGATGTTGCCTTCCCACGTGGTGCGACCGCCGTGGATGAGCAGGGTGTTCGAGTTCACGCCGACGGGCGTGGCGTAGGCGTTGATGTCGATGGTGTTGGTGGCCTGGAGCACCCACGTGAGGTTCGGGGGCGCGCCGTTGGCGACGTAGCCGGGGCCACGGTTGCCGAGGATGGCCTCGGTGGCCTGGAAGGAGTTGGACCACTTGGAGCGGCGGCCGCCAACGGGAATCTGGTAGGCGTAGGAGAAGCCACCCGGATCGTTGGCCGTCTGGGCGGGGGTGCCGCCGGCGATGGCCGCGTCCTTCGGCAGAGCGCGGAAGCGGGGGTCCCACAGGGCGAGCTTCTTGTCGGCGGCGACGGCGCCGGCCGGCTCGGAGTACTCGTACTTGTCGTAGACCTTGATGTCGCCGTTCACTTCGGCGGGCGAAACGCACAGTTCGGGCGAGAAGAACCCGTTGTAGATCATGATCGAGGTGATGTGGCGCGGGATGTCCTTCGCCGTGTTGGCGGCGACGGTGTTGTTCGACTTATCCTGCGCACTGGGGAGCGGGTAGGCGTCGTTGTTGTTCTGAGCCCAGAGGACCATGCCCTGGTGCACGCCGCGAACCTGGGTGCTGTCCTTGATCTGGCGGGCCGAGGCGCGGGCCTTGCCGAGCGCCGGGAGCAGGATGCCGATGAGCAGCGCGATAATCGCGATGACCACCAGCAACTCGATGAGCGTAAAGCCCTTGCGAATCTTCATACAAACTCCTTGGCATCCCTTCGCTGAAACCCGGAACACCCGGGGGCGGAGAGAGGCCGAACTTGAAAACCGACGACCGCTTATGGCTTGGGAAGCGAAGAGCCGTGCGTGGCCGCGTCAGGCCGGGCCCACGAGACTCGGGCCAGCGGGACGGCGCACACTCGGCGGCTCAACGATTGACCGAGCCTGCCTTGGGTCTCAGCGTCCCGACCATCTCGGGCCGCTGGGCCGGGATCGTACGCCCGCGCCGGCGATGAGTCGTCGAAAGACCGCCGCCGCGTTCGTGTGATCCGTGCCGGGTTGTCGGCAGGCTTGGGTGATCCCCCGTGCGGAGATCAGAACGGCGGGCGGAACGCCTCGCCAACGAGAACTGTCATGCAATCGGGTGCACAGGGAACAACTGGACGCCTACCACTCGAATCGAGTCCGATCTGAAGTTACCAGAAGACTGTACGCCTGTCAAGGGAGGAAGGTTGCATCATGCTGGCACCGGGCACCAGGGTGCCGTTCACAGCGTTTCTTCCACCCTATCCTCCTCCATGCCTACCAACCCCGAACAAATCCTGAAAGACCTTGGATTTGAGTTGCCGTCCGCCCCGAAACCGGTCGCCGCGTACATCCCTTTTCGTCGAACCGACCACCTGGTGTTTGTGTCCGGGCAGATTCCGCTGTCGAACGGCACGCTGATCGCCACAGGGACGGTGCCCGGGGCGGTGTCGATGGAGGTTGCCCGGCGGTGTGCCGTGCAGTGCTGTCTGAACGCCCTGGCGGTGGTCAAGGACGCGGCGGGGTCACTCTCCGCAGTTCGGCAGGTCATCCGCCTGGGCGTGTTCGTCGCCAGCGAGCCTGGATTCACGCAGCAGCCCCAAGTCGCCAACGCCGCCAGCGAACTGCTCGTGCAGGCCTTCGGCGAGAAGGGCAAGCACGCCCGGGCCGCGGTCGGCTCCATCGCCCTGCCGCTGGGCGCGCCCGTCGAGATCGAGATGGTCGTCGAGGTGGAGTGACTTACCCGAACGCTTTCTTGTAGTCCGCGAGGAATCGCTCCAGCCCCGCGTCCGTCAGCGGGTGCTTCATGCACGCCTGGATGACGTTCAGCGGGCACGTCGCCACGTCCGCCCCGGCAATCGCGCAGTGCAGCAGGTGGTTCGTGTGCCGGATGCTCGCGGCCAGAATCTTCGTCTTCATCCCGTAGTTGTCGTACACCGTGCGGATCGTGCGGATGAGTTCCATCCCGTCCTCGCCCACGTCGTCGAGCCGACCGATGAACGGCGATACGAGAAACGCCCCCGCCTTGGCGACCATCAGCGCCTGGAGCGTCTGGAAGCACAGCGTGAGGTTTGTCCGCACGCCCTTGTCGGCAAGGGCCTTGCACGCCTTCAGCCCGTCGAGGGTGCTGGGCAGTTTCACCACGATGTTCGGCGCGATCTTCACATGGTCCGCCGCCTCGCGCATCATGCCCGCGAAGTCCGTCGAGATCACCTCCGCCGACACCGGCCCTTTGCACACGCCGCAGATCTCCGCCAGGCGCTTGGCGTAGTCCACCTTCTCCTTGGCGATGAGCGTGGGGTTCGTCGTGACGCCGTCGAGGATGCCCAGGTCGTGGGCGGCCTTCACGTCGTCGAGGCTGGCACTGTCGAGGTAAATCTCCATGCGCCGAGAATAGGCGAACCCGCCGCCGCCGCGCCCGACAAGGGCTAGGGTGTGCCGCGGCGAAAGATCACCAGGTCCTCGCCTGTTGAGGTGCTGGGCTGGAACCACGACCTTCCCTGCGGCTTGGCGGGGGCCGTGCCCCCGTTGTCCGTCCCGTCGTTCCCCACGCTGTAGAGCACCACGGCCTGCCCGGCGACGTCGGTGCGGTATGCGAACGACACGCCCGACCACGGGTCGAGCGGGAGGGCGGGCAGGTACATGGGTACAAGTTCGCGGAGCGAGGCTGGGTAGCGTTTATGTTCTGCCTTATGCCGCGCGAGCGCGAGCGCCACGGCCATGCCCCGTCGCACGGCCCGCTGATCGTCGATCGCCGTCAACGAGCCGCCCAGCGCGCCCGACCATTGATCCACCAGCATCAGCCCCGACGCCGCCCATACGGGCACGGCCTTTCGGGCGAAGGGGTCGTCCTTCGCGACGGCGGCGAAGGAATCCATGCGCTCTGCCAGGCGTTGCATGTTCTCGTCGAGAAATCCCAGGCGGCTGTCATATTCGAGCCAGTCGGCGATAGACCATTGGTTACCCATGCCGCCAAAGGCCGAGTACAGCCCGAAGCGCACATTCGACGGGTCGGCGAACTGCATGGCAATCACATCGCTCATGAGCGCCTTTTCATCGAGGAACGGCCGATCGGCGGGGAGGTCCCACGCCTGACGCTGCCAGGCTTCCCATGCGCCCGGCGTCCAGGCGTCGGCGACGTCGGATTCGAGCATCGCCGCGAGTTGCTGGCGCGTCGACGCGTCGATCATCGCCGAATACGTCCGGTTGTACAACCCGGGCTGGAGGGCCTGCATGCGGGAGAACGCCAGGGAGACCTCGAAGGCCGAGAGCCACTCGGCCTGGTCGCGCGCACGCAGGGCCTCGTGTAGCCGGGCGGTGTTCATCGCCGAGAGCGTGAACATCGACCGCAGCCCCATCCACGAGGTGAGGCCCACGGGCTGGCCCTGGTTGAAACCCGCGGGGCGCACCGCGAGCGGGCGGGCGGCCATGTCGTCGAGTTTGCCGTAGACGCCGGCCTTGGTGAACGCCTCCAGCAGCGTCCGCACGTGCGCCCGCCAGGCCGCGATGTCCTCGGGCGAGGCGTTGCCGTACGCCTCGTCGGGCTGGTAGATCACCGCGAAGTCGGTGTTCTGAAGCCCCGCGCCCCAGGCGGTGCTGGTCGTGCGATGCTCGGCCTCGATGATCTCCATTTCCGCCAACGCCGCCATGAGAATCTCAAACGCATTGGGGTCGTGCGGCGAAACACCCGGCTGATTCGCCAGGGCCATCGCTTCAACCTGCGCCGGGGTCAAGGCCATGGCCCGCGCCCGGGCCGCCTGGCGACGCAGGAAGAGTTCGTACCCGCCCGCCACCAACGCCAGGATCAACACGCCGGCCAGCGTGCCCCACCCGATCACCCTCAGCAGCCCCTTGCGGACCTTCGGACGAATCCAGGGTTTGACGGTCGGCACGGCGTCGGGCGAGGGCATGAACAGCATCTGCCCGCCGGTATCGGGCAGCACCTCGCCCAGGCTCGCGTCGGCCATCACGAACTGCCCGCACTCCGGGCAGATGACGCGCCCATCGGGCTGCACGGGAAGCCCCGTCAGGCCGTACCCGCACGAGGCGCACGACCCGCGCTGGTTCATCACCCGCGCGATGGCACGGCGGAGCAGGAAATCCTTCACGATGAGGTACACCAGCCCGCTCAGGGGAAGCGTGGTGACGAGCCACACGAGCGGGGGGAGCGAATCGCGCCAGATGGTCTGCGGCCCGCGCCCGACGGCGTCCTCGATGACGACGGCCAAGCGCGACGAGAGAAACCCGATCACAAGTAGCGCCGCGAGCGTCGCCAGGCACTGCACGAGCAGCCGCCCCGCCCGCCGCCCGGGGTGCCGCGCCACGGCCCGCAGAAATCCCTCGCACTGCTCATCGCTGAAGCGGTCGAACTCGGGGAACGCACGGTAGACCTTCGACGCGGGGATGCGCATGGGGAATCAGTCTACCGGGGCGGTGCGGGCGGGGTTTCACGCGTCGGCCCACCGACGACGAAGTCCGATTTCGCCCCGGCCTTGAACGCGTCGGTGCGACGTTTCGCGTCCTCGACGCCGTCCTGGTCGGTCCGATCCAACCCGAGTGAATAGAGCAGGTACCGCCGGCCTTGAGCGTCGGGCGTGCCGAGCGGTCGGTACTTGAACGGCGTGTTCGTGCAGGGGTCCAGCGTCAGCCTCGCCTCAAGCCCCAGGTCGGCGAGCGAACCCGGCAGCCCCCCGTGCTCGAGCGCGTACGCCTCGACATGGAGCGCCACGAACGTGCCGCGACGGGTCACCTCCCACGCGTCGCCCGCGGCGACGATGTTGGAGACCGCGGGCATGAGGATGCCGATCATCGGGTAGCGGCTCGACTCGATCTCGGCGTCGGTCACCGGGTTGGTCGGGTCGCGCGTCGCGAGTGGAGCCGTGCACCATGCCTGGTACCGCTTCATCATGCCGGCGTACCGCTCCGTGTTCGCGGATCGGTTGAGCGGTATGAGGGGGACGTCGCGCAGCGTCGTCTGGATCGCATCCAGCCCGAAGAGCATCTCGCCCTCGATTACGTCCGCCGCGGGCAGCACGCGCGGCGACTCGAAGAGCGATGCAAGTTCCCGGACCTGGGTCGGGGTAAGCGCCCCGCTCGCGGCGAGGCGCTGGGCCTCTTCCGCCGCCCCGGTGCTGATGGCGATGCCCACAAGCCATGAGATCGCGATGGGTTCGTGGCCGATGAGGCTCCCGAGGGCCATGGCCCGGCGGAGGGCCGCGGCGCGGGCCTGCGGCGAGGCCGTCGGGTCGCTCGCGCGCAGCCGCAGCGCCCGGTAGAGCGCCCGCGACAGGCCCAAGTCTGGCAGGAGCGTGTTCGAGAGCATGCCGAGGGGAAGGTCGCGCCGCCAGGCGCGATGGTGTTCGAGCGCGTCGAGCGCCTCGCCCAGGCCGACCGTGTCCATCGCCCCGAGCAGTTGTCGAACACGGCCGTCGTCGTCGGTACCCCAGTCCGACAGGGCCAGCGTGCCGCCCAGCGACTCGTTCCCGTCGGTGTCTCGGGCGATCGCGCCGAACGCCGCGATGTACGCTTCGCGCTGGAGCGTCAGCACGCGCTGGTAGTCGCGCCAGGCGTCGTCACCCTGCGCGCGGGTGATCGCACCCGCCTCGGCGACATGGGACTCGAACTCCGACCGGAAATCGCGCGGCGGCAACGACGATCGAACGGCCAGCCACGGCCAAGCGATGGCGACCATCACCGCGACGAGGACGAGCATCAGCACAGGGAGTACGACGCGGAGCCGCATGGTCAACCTTTCCGCGTCGGTATGACGCCTTGACGACCCCGGGATGACGCAGCGGCTCGAAGAATCGTCACCGGCGTAGCCGCCCTCGTCCTTCAACAACCCACGCGGCCACCACGATACCGCCCGGCGCACGCGGGGTTGCGGCTACTTCTTCGGGAGTTCGTACACGCCCCGCCCGACCTTGTCGCCCAGACGCCCCGCGGCGACGAGCTGCTTCAGCAGCGGGCACGCGCGGTACCGGTCGTTGTTCAGCCCGTCGGCCAGCACGTTCATGATGTGCACGCACGTGTCCAGCCCGATGAAGTCCGCCAGGCGCAAGGGGCCCATGGGGAAGTTGCACCCGAGTTTCATGATCCCGTCGATCGCCTCCGGCTCCGCGACGCCCTCCATCCACGCGTAGAAGGCCTCGTTGATCATCGGCATGAGCACGCGGTTGCTGACGAACCCCGCGCGGTCGTTGGCCTTCAGCGGGGTCTTGCCCATCTTCGTCGCCAGGGCGATGGTCCGCTCGACCACGTCCTTGCTCGTCTGGATGGCGGGGATGACCTCGACCAGGGCCATGAGGGGGACGGGGTTGAAAAAGTGCATGCCGACGACGCGCGGCGCCGCCGGGCCCGCCGCCGCCGCGATCTCCGTGATGCTGATGCTGCTCGTGTTCGTCGCGAGCACCACATCCTCACGCGGGAACAGACCCGCCAACTGCGCGAACAGGTCGCGCTTCACCTTGGCGTCCTCGACGATCGCCTCGACCACCCAATCGGCCCCGGCGAGGCCCTTGAGGTCGGTCACAAACGAAATCCGCACCCGGGCGGCGTCGGCATCGGCCTGCGTGATCTTCTGCTTCTCGACCAGTTTCCCCAGGCTCTTGGCGTGCACACCCTTGCACTTCTCCGTAGCGCCCGGGAAGGCGTCGTACACCACCACGTTCAGCCCCGCGACGGCGGCGACCTGCGCGATGCCCCCGCCCATCTGCCCCGCCCCGATCACGCCGAGTGTCTGTGTCGTCATGGGCAAGGATAGAGACGCGATCTATGCTTCGCCATGCCGAGCCTGGAGCAACTCGAGCAACTCCTCGCCGCCGACCCCCACGACCCGTTCACGCTGTACGCGCTCGCGCAGGCGCACGGGAAGGCCGAGCGGCATGGCAAGGCCCTCGAGTTCTACGACCGTTGCCTGGCCGCCGACCCGGGGTACGTGTACGCGTACTACCACAAGGCCCGGGTTCTGCTGGGGCAGGATGATCAGGCCGGGGCGCTGGCGGCGGCGAAGGCCGGGCTTGCCAAGGCCCGCGAAGCCGCCGAGGCCCACGCCATCGGGGAACTCCTCGCCCTGCTCAGCGAGATCGAGAGCGCCTAGTCATGTCCCGACCCCGCCCCCAGACCTCACTCGCCGAGCGTGCCCACGCCCGGGCCTTGCGCCTCCTCGCCGCGAGCGCCAAGAGCCGCGCCGAACTGCACGAGCGGCTCACCCGCGCCGGGTTCTCCAAGGGCGTTATCGACGCGACACTCGCCCGGCTGTCCGCCGCGGGGTTGCTCGACGACGACGCCCTGTCGCGGCGCGTCGTCGAAACCTCGCACGACCGGCACGAGGCCGCCGCCTTGACCGAACATCGGCTCGACCAGCGTCACCTCGAAGGCGCCGTGAGCGACGCGGGGGACACGGCCCGCGCCCGCGCCGCCGCCGTGGCCGCTCTCGCCTCCATCCCCCCCACCACCGCGCATGTCGCCCGGTACCGGCGCGTCCTCGGCGTGCTCGCTCGCAAGGGCTACGACGAGGAAACGGCCCTCGAAGCCGCCCGGGCCGTGCTCGGCGAACCGCCCGAGAGCGGCGAAGCCCCCTAACCTCTCCGCGTGAAACACGCCGTACTCCTCGTCGGTTCCGCCGTCATGCTCGCCGGGTGCGTCTCTCCGCAGGTGCACCGCCTCGCCGTCGGCCGCGTCGGCTCGTCCGACGCCACACCCGTGCCCGACCTGGCCCCGCGCGAGCGGCCGGATCGTCCCCCCGCGGGCGCCGACGCGCCGTCCTCCCCCACGCTCGCGCGGACCTGGGCGCCGATGACCGTGCACCTGCCCGTCGACGGCACGTACGCCTTCCCGCGGTACACGCGCGGTCACGTGTGGACCGACACGACGGCGAGACAACGCGGCGACTTTCCGTCCGCCCTGACCGCCCTCGAACTCGAAGGCGAAACGACCTGGACGCGCCTGGGCGAGATGGGCGCGGGCGGACCGATCGCCGTCTTCGAGGCGGTGGTCATGGTCCCGCGGATGCTCATGCACGACCCGCGCCGGCGTGTGCGGACGCTGCCCGAGCCGTACTGGCGCGCGAACGCGGGCGTGGCCGTCGCCCAGCCCGCCGAGCCGAAGTGACCACGCCATGCCCGCGCGCGTTCACCCCGAGTTCGAGATCACGCCCGCGCAGGCGGCCATGGCGCGGGCGTCGGGTCGCGCCGTGATCATCGATGTCCGCACCCAGGCCGAGTGGGACCTGGTTCACCTGCCGGGCAGCGTGCACGTCCCACTTGGCGAGGTCGCGGATCGGCTCGACGAGGTCGAGCCGGCCCCGGGCAAGGACGTGCTGGTGCTGTGCCACCATGGTCGGCGCTCGCTCGACGCCGTGCACGTGCTGCGGGCGTCGGGCCGTCCCGACCTCGCGCACGCTCGGTCCATCGCCGGAGGGTTGGAAGCCTGGTCGCTGGAGGCCGACCCGAGCGTGCCGCGGTACGAGCGCGGCCCGAGCGGGGTGCGTCTGCGCGGGGCGTAAGCCCGACCGTGATCGCTATCCACGCACAACACACACACGCAGCCGACGATGAACCTCACCCCGGAGGCGCCCTGTCATGATCCGCGGCGTCCCGAGTCGTGGAGGGCATGGGCCGGGATGCGCAAAAACAAAAAACCCCCGGGGCAGGACGCCCCGGGGGCCGGAGTACACGAAACACTCAGCGAATCGCCGAGATCAAACCCTTACGGGCAGACCCCGCCGACCGCGTTCTCGACGGCCTCGACGTCGGTGCCGTTCACCGCGCCGTCGCGGTTGAAGTCGCCGTCGTCGACGTTCGGAATCCCGATCTGGCAGTAGTCGGTGAAGTCACCGCCCACGGCCAGTTCCTGCACTTCAACGTCCACGCCGTTGGCGGAACCGTCGCAGTTCACGTCGGGATCACAGGCCGCGGGGCAGTCCGCCCAGTTGACCAGGATCGACGTGGTCATGGTGTAGCCGCTGCTGAGGTTGCGGCCACGGAGGTGCCAGCGCCCGTTGGTCGCGGCGTTGGGGGCCACGTCGCCCTGGGCGCCGCCGCCGTTGTACGTCACGCCGACGTAGTACAGCCCGGCGGGAAGCCCGCCGGTGAAGTTCACCGACGCCAGACCCGCGGCGCTCTGCGCCGTGGCAACGAGGTTGCCGGCGGAGTTGAAGATGTAGGCGCCGAACGTCGCCGTGTTGGCGCCGTCCTGAACCTGGAAGGTCACGTCGTTGCCGCTGCCGTCCGCGTCGCGGCAGAGATTGACGCTGAACCAGAGCGGCTCACCACCGGCCATGACCGTGCCGGACGACACCGCGCCCGGTGCGACCGGCGGGTCTTCAAGGGCCTGTCCGACCAGGTGCGTGGCCTCCGGCGCCGCCGCCGCGGGCGGAGCCGTCAGATTCGTCGCGTTGGTCTGGATGCGGACATTGGCATTGCCGCCCGCGCCCGTGCCCGAGGCGGTGAAGCCGCCGCCGAACGCCGGCGCGCCGCCGTCCGACGGAACGACGTACAGGTAGTACGTGCCCGCGAGCAGACCCTTGACCAGCCCGGCCGTGCCGTTGTAGTGCCGGCCGTCATACTGACGCCCGCCGGCGCCGGCCGCCGCGAGGCGCCCGATGCCGAAGGTGAGTTGCGAGTTGCTGCCCAGCACGCCCGACCCGCCGCCGTCATTGCTGGCGATCAGCGTGCCGGTGGAATCGAAGAGGCCCAGCGCGAACGCGTTGTCGGACCCTTCGGTGTCGATGTTGATGTAGCCGTAGTTCTCGTCGATGGCGTCGGCGGTGATGGTCACGCAGTAAATCTTCACGCCGTTGGCGCCGATCGCGGAGGTATCGGACGCGATCACGTTGTCCGCGCCCACGGGGAAGACTTCCGCCTCGGTGCCGCACACGGGCGCCGGGGCCGACACTTCGCCGAAGAACGCCCAGATGCCCGTCAGCGGGCGGTTGTTCGTCTGCCCGGCGGCCGGGCCGAACTGGTAGCGCGTGCGCTCAAGCGTGGCCGAGCCGGGGGCCGCGGCGCCGGTGTACACACCGTCGTCGTTGCGGTCATAACCCATGTCGTTGCTGCCCGTGCCCACCTGGTAGCAGGGGTTCACGGCGTCGCCCGAGGTCGTCCCGCCCCACAGGCGGTAGTGATCCGCCGTCGAGGGCATCGGGTTGCCGGTCGAACCATCGATAATCGCGGCGTCAAGCCAGTACGAACCCGCGGGCAGGTCGGCCGCGGCGGGGATGATGTCCCAGCCGACGCCGTAGCCCGAACCCGTGCGGGGGAGACCCTGCGGGTAGGCCAGGTTGATGGTTACCGCGGGCGTGCCCGAGGGATTGATCATGCTCGTGCCCACGCCGCCGAAGCCGTCGAGGCTCACGTCGGATTCCGCGTAGAAGCTCAGTCGAATCGTCGAGTTGGGGACGTCCGTCCAGCCCGGCGTGCCGTAGCCGATGCCGTCGATGCCATCGATCTGGTGCAGGGCGAGCGTCGCCCACGGGCCGGGCGCCCAGGTCACCTTCATGAGGTGACGCTTGTGGAACGCGCCGAGCGTGCTGCCGGCGACGTTCACGCCCCCGAACAGCCCGTTGTTCCACACGACCGCCGAGAGGCGGTTGTCATACCCGCCCATGGGGGTGATGCTGCCATCCGCGGCAACCTTGTACCGCTGCTGCCCGATCGGCTCGGGCGTCACGGTGACGACATTCTGGGCCATCGCCGAGGCGCACGACCCGGCGAGGACCGCCAACACAAGACTCTTCTTCATCGCATGTACTCCTCTTTCACTGTTCCGGGCCATTGCGGCCCACTCTCACACACAATCCGATTACACAGAACGCTCTTGAAGTTCGTTCGCGGGCTGGCCGCGCTGGGTACACCCCATCGAAGGCCGCACACACGCCCACGTTGATTTCGACGTTTCCCCAGTGCGACTTGGGTTGTTCTGGGACGAACGTCCCCAGGATCTCCGCTCACCCTTCGTGCCAGAACGAAAGGCACCACAATCACCCGGCTCCGCTGGCGCAAAGCCCCCCACCCAATGAAGACCAATGTACCGCATGGCGGAAATCGTGCAAGTGGATTTGACCATCTCTTTGCACTTATCCGACCATCAGCGTTATTTAATGCCAAACTTTATACGAACATCGATCGCGCGCGCGCAACAACCCCATGGCCATTGGCCAAGGGGTTGAGGGATCAGGTTTCGGTCACGTATTGCTTGTTACGGGCAGACACCGCCGACGGCGTTCTCCACCGCCTCGACGTCGGTGCCGTTCACCGCGCCGTCGCGGTTGAAGTCCCCGTCGTCCACGTTCGGGATGCCAACCTGGCAGTAATCGGTGAAGTCACCGCCCACGGCCAGTTCCTGCACCTCGACGTCCACGCCGTTGGCCGATCCGTCGCAGTTTACGTCCGGGTCACACGTGGCGGGGCAGTCCGCCCATGGCACGATAACGGTCACCTGGAGGGTGTATCCGCCGTCGTTCACGCGCGGCCGGACGTGCCACCGCCCGTTGCTCGCGGCGTTCGGCGCGATGTCCACGTCCGAACCCGAGTAATCAAAGGTGGTGCAGATGAAGTAACGACCCGCCGCAAGGGCCGGGTCGGACCCGCCGAAGTTGACGGTCGGCGTGCTCGGGCGGCCGCCCTGGGCCATGCCGCGCAGGTTGCCCTGATCGTCGAAGACGTAGATGCACTTGCCGGGGGATTCGGTTGCCGCGGGGGCTGAGACGTAGAAGGACACAGCGTTGGAACCATCGGCGTCACGGCAGAGTTGGACGTCGTACCACTGAGTATCAGGGCTATAGAGCGCCACGCTGGCCGATTGCCCGCCCGGCGCGATGATCGGATCCTCCAATCCCAGGCCGATGATGCGCGTCGCCGCCGGCGCTTCGGAGGTGGCCAAGGCCCCGCCGGTGACGTTGGTGCGCCAGCGCAGGGTGGTGGTCCCGCCCGCGCCGCCGCCGCTGGCATAGAACCCGTCGCCGAAGACGGCGGAGTTGCTCGCGGACGCCACGGCGATGTAGTACGTGCCGGCGAGCAGCCCGTCGGTGCCGGGCGATTGCCCGCGCTGCGTGGGGAAGTAGTTGATGCCGTCGAAGACAGAGCCGCCGTCGGCCGTGCGCCGGCCCATGCCGAAGGAGAGTTGCGCGTTGCCGCCGCCGCCCTTTTCGTCATCGGTAGCGACCATGATGCCGTTGGTGTCGAAGACGGCGATAGCCACGTCCGTGCTTCCCTGCGTCTGGAAGTCGATGTACTTGTAGTTGGCGTCATTGGCGCTGGAGGCGAGCGTGAGGCAGTACCACTTCAGCCCATTGGCGCCGAGCGTTTCGGTGTCGGACGACCAGACGTTGTCGGCGCCGACGGAGAGCGACTCGCACGCGGGGGCCGAGACGCCCGTGATGTCCCCTCGCAGGCCGAACGAATACGCGAAGGTCGCCCAGGGTGTCGGGCCGCCGATGCTGCGGATGAGGGTGCGGCGTTCGCCGACTTCGTCTTGCCCGGCGTCACCCGTAAAGACGCCGTCGTTGTTGATGTCGCGGGCGTAGTCCACGAGGCTGAAGCCCGGGGCGCACGGATTGACCGAATCCAACGGCGAGTTGGTCGCGGCCCCGCGGGCGCTGTTGTTCGAGGTGAATGTTGCACCGGGCACGCTCGCGCCGGGGAGTTCGGTGATCGGATCGATCGTCTGCACCTCGACCGCGATGCCCGTGACCGTCCCGGGGATCGCCAGCGACCCGCCGGGGAGCGCCACGTTGATCTGCACGAATCCCTCGCCGAAGTAGTTATATGTGGTGGGGAAGACCATCCAATCCCGCAGCGGCGTGCCGGAGGGGTTGATCATGTCCCCGCCCGGCGAGGCAAAGCCGGCGTAGTTGATGTCGGCCATGTCCCAGATGCGCATGCGCACCTTGAAGTCGGCGCCCAGGTTGCTCCAGATCGCGAAGTCGACCCCGTCGATCGTGCGTGCGAGTTGCGACGCCCACGGGCCTGGGGCAAAGTAGAAGTCGTCCATGATGTGCTTCCCGTTCGCCTCGCCGAGGAACAGGAACAGCCCGGTGTGGTTCGCGTTCGTCCAGTTGTCGATGGGCATGCCCATGGCCCGATCGCCGTACGTACCCCGCGAGTTGTCCTGAATATGCACGGGAATCCCGGTCAACTCGTCGGGTTGACCCCACGCGGGCACGGCCAGACCGGCCGCGACCGCAACCACCATCGCACTACGCAACGTCATGGATCGCTCCTCAACAGATGGAGCGCGACGGCACACCGGCCGCGCTCCACACCCCTGTGTGGTCTTCGCGGGCACTTCTCGCACACTCGAAACAGATTGAGTATCCGACGAAGTTCACACGCCGTGCGTGCCGTGCCGACGCGTGGCTTGCACACCCCTGTGCAGAACGAAACACCCACAAAGACCGCTTCCGTTCGAAGATCAGTCTACCGCGCGGGGCACGCGTGCAACATCGTTTCTCTCGGACGTGCAAGATTTCCTTGCACCCGTCGGCGTTTCACTGAGGGACGTGTGTTGAAAGAACTATCCCTTGGCGCCGTCGTCTCGAAACTTCGAGACCAGCCGCGTCTTCGCAGGCCCGCCGATTCGTCGCAATCACACACGCGGCGACGGGCCCCACCCCTGTCGCGCCCCCCACGGGAGGGCACATCACCATGCTACCGCGCCCGCCGACTCCTTCAAGCCCCGCCTGCACCGTTCAGGTTGGCATAGCGCCGGGGAGGAAACCCGGGTCCCGCCTGCGGAAGGAAAACGAAAAGGCCCGGGCATGGACCCGGGCCTGTGGGTAATGACGCGCGAACATGTTCAGTTCATCGAGAGTGATTCGAGGAAGCGGGCTACGTCGGCGGGGTTGGGCTTGGGCCCGTCCCCCTGGGCGGCCTCGCTGGCTTCCAGGGCCTCCTGCTTGGCGAGGGCTTCCCGGTTGCCGAGGAAATGCGCCTCCAGTTGCAGGCGGATCTTCTCCATGGCCTTGTTCTGGATCTGGCGGACACGCTCCTTCGTAACCCCGATGATCTGCCCGACCTGTTCAAGGGTCATGGGCTTCTCGACCTCGCCGGCCTCCAGCCCGAAGCGGTGCTCGATGACGGTGCGTTCAACGTCGGAGAGATCGGCACGGTTCTGGAGCACGATGCGCTTGACCTCTTCCGCCGCGTCCTTC
The DNA here is from genome assembly GCA_022180725.1 of Phycisphaerae bacterium. GTDB lineage: Bacteria > Planctomycetota > Phycisphaerae > Phycisphaerales > UBA1924 > RI-211. The sequence continues at coordinate 14,040 of BQMO01000014.1, read as the reverse complement.
TCGAACGTCGAGCGCTTGACTTCGAGGAAGTTGGACCGCTCCAGTTTCGGATCGAAGTCGGTGGGGAAGCGCTGGCGGTACTTGCTCAGTTTCATGCCCTGCCGCGAGAAGGCCTTGAGGATGGCCCGGCAGGCGTAGGTGCTGAACTTGTACCCGCGGCCGGCGTCGAACTTGTCGACCGCCCGCAGCAGCGCCATGTTGCCCTCGCTGACCAGGTCGGCGAAGTCTACTTCGCTCATGCGGGTGCGCTTGGCCATCGCCAGCACGAGCGCCAGGTTCGTCTCGGCGATCTGCTCGCGGATGCGGTCGGCGACGCGGTGCCAGCGGAGAATCTCCTGCGCCTGCTCCGGCTCGGGGATCCGCGATTCGCTCTTCCACACGTCCTGCTGCGTGCTCCAGATGCGGAAGCGCGCGAAGTTGAACTGATGGAAGAGGATCTTCTCCTGCGCGCCGGTCAGAATCACCTGCTGCGCGGATTTCACCGTGCGCCCGCGGGCCGACGAGAGGTCGTCCATCACGGGGTGATACCACGTGGTGTCGGGCTTGGGAACATCCGGCGCCAGTTCGTAGATCTTCCTCTCGGCGTCGTCCTCGTAGAACGCGGGCGAGTCGATGAAATCCTGCTCACCCGACATGAGTTGCTGCAGGAGCGCTTCATCTTCGACCGACAGCCGCCGCTTGACGGGACCTTTGGCCCCACCCTTGGCGGATTTTTCCAGAGTCTCAGCGCCGACCCCGACGCGTGTGCGCCGGCGGACCTGCTCGAGGGGGCTGAGTGTGCGTTTGGTCATGACCTGCCTCATCTTCCTGCGTTCCTCATTCTCCGCAACGTCCTGTCGCCGAGCCGAGCCCGTCGTCATCCCGTGCAGCGTACCTTCTCACACCTATTTCCGTACGACCCAGCCCGGCGCTCGGGTCGATTCTCCACATCAACTGACAGCGGGAATTACTGTCGCACATGCACCCGAATATCTCCCGATTAACACCTTTCACGCCGAGGCGGATGTGGTAGTACGATTGAAGTCGTATCAAGTTTCATTGATTTAGATGTTTTCCAACATGGTTTTCCTGAAGGACTACCAATGCACGACTTACCGTCGCGTGGGCTTCAACGCATGCTCCGTGCGACTTATGATGATCCAGGCCAACCGACTCAAAATCAGCCCAGCCTGTTGCACCCCCAACCGGGTGCTAGATTACCAACATTCCTCGCCCTTGCCAAGGGGCTAATAATGAATTCTCGGCTTCATATAGTTTGGTAAATGTTAGTATAGGACAAAAGTTATGCCGCTGACCCTTCCACCGTTGCCGTATTCCCCAGAATCGCTTGAGCCGCACATCGACGCCGCGACCATGGGGATTCACCATGGAAAGCACCACCAGGCGTACGTCACGAACGCCAACAAGGCCTTGGAAGGCACGCCCTTCGCCGATTGGTCGGCGGAGCAGTTGTGCCGACGTCTTGGCGAAGTTCCTGACGACAAGCGTGCGGCCGTGCGGAACAACGCGGGCGGGCACTGGAACCACGCGCTGTTCTGGACGCTGATGGCGCCCGCGGGCAAGGGCGGAGGCGGCGCTCCAAACGGGGCGCTTGCGGAGGCGATCAACGCGGCGTTCGGATCGTTCGACACGTTCAAGGAGAAGTTTGCGGCGGCGGGCGTGGGCCGGTTCGGCTCGGGCTGGGCGTGGTTGTGCGCGATGCCCGGCGGCACGCTGGCGATCTGCTCGACGCCGAACCAGGACAACCCGCTGATGGGCAAGGCCATCGCCGGGTGTGACGGCACGCCGATCCTCGCGCTGGATGTCTGGGAGCACGCGTATTACCTGAAGTATCAGAATCGTCGTGCGGACTACATCGCGGGGTGGTGGAACGTGGTGAACTGGGCGCGCGTGGGCGAACTCCTCGCGGGGTCGAAGTAGGCGGCGTGCGGAGCGATGATGACGCGCAAGCAGGTGGCGCTGGTCGTGTGGCTGAGCCTGCCGGTGCTGGCGGTGGCGGGGCTGTGCTACCTGATCGCGGCGACGCTGTCGATGGACAGCCGAACCCGGCAGCGTGCGATGTACCCGCCGCGCGGCGCCGGCGCGGGCGACACCGGGGGCGTCAACGCGGTGGGCGAGATGCTGGCCGGGAAGGCGGCGAATCACGGGCGTCCTGCGGGGCGGGGCGAGGCGGAGTCGCCCGCGGGTTGGGTTCACCCGGAGCGGTACGAGCGAGGGTTTGTGCTCATTGTCCGGGACGCGACGCGGGCCCATGGCGACGACCAGCCGCTGTACGTCCGCGGCCCGATCTCGGCGGGCAGCACCGCCTCGGCGCGGTGGGTTCTGACGCCGATCGGTGACCATGAATGGCGTGGCGAGTTCATGGGGCACGAGGGTTCGCCGTTGTGGGAGTTCGTCATCGCGCGCGGGCCCGAGGGGCCGAACGAAGTTCTTCCCGAGGGCGAGCAGACGCGAATACTCCCGACCATCGAGCCGGCGGCCTTGGTGGGCGGAATCAGGCCGACGGTGACGATCGAGGTCACGGGGTGGGCGGTGCCGGCCGCTCGCGGGCCGAGGTAGCGCGCGATGCGTCTGCCGTTCTCCAAGCCGTACCGCGCGTTCCCGGAGTTTGACGGGATGTCGGACGAGGAGTGCCGGTCGTACGTCCGGCGGGCCTTTGTGCATCGTCCATGGCTGACGCGACGGCTGCCAGTGCTGCTGGGGATCGTGGTGCTGATGCTGTGGCCGACGGGCGTGATGCTGGTGCGCGAGTTGGCGCCCGCGGTGTACCGGTACGTACCGATGCCGCGGAGCGCGGAGTGGATGGTGGTGTGGCTGGTGGTGACGACGGCGATGCTGGCGCTGGGGTTGCCGTTAGTGGTGCGTGACGTGGGCGTATACCTGGGCGTGCGGGACGAGGTGCACCGGGCGCGATGCCGCAAGTGCGGGCAGAGTCTGGCGGGGGTGCCAGTTCAGACGATCGGCGCGGAGCCGGACCCGGCCAAGCAGTTCATCCGGTGCCCGGAGTGCGGAAAGAAGTACGTGCTGATGGAGATCGGGCTGACGCCGCGTGACCTGGTGCCGTTCGAGCAGCGTGGGGTCCCGCCGGACTTTGCACGCAAGAGGCCTCGGAACGCCTGGCGGCGACACGGCGGAACCGCGGCTGGGGAATGAGCGAATGGAGAGGGCGGCCTGCCCCGGCGGACGGGGAAGCCCTGCGCCCCACCGGGGTCCGCAGGGGGCCGACGGCGACGAGCCGAGATTCGTGAGTGCACCCCCTCGCTGAACGGGGGCCGGGAGGTTATTCTTGTCACTCGATACGTCCGTCGTGCAGCGAGGAACGTCCCCAGAGTCCGGGGGCGCCGGCCCGCGGCAGGGTGGCGCCAAGGGTGTTGAGCACATGAGCAAGGACATATCCGCCGAACCGGAATCTTCCGCACGCGAGGTCGGCCATATTTCGATGGCCCGGAAGAAGCAGTCGGACCCGCACGCGACGCGCTGGGGGAAGTTTCTCCAGGCGGCGATCAAGTTCGAGGCGTCGGACCTGATCATGAAATCGGACCAGGTGCCGAAGATCCGCCTGCGCGGCGCGCTCAAGGGCCTGGATACCGAGATGGTGACGACGGACGAGTTCTGGGGGATCGCGGACAACATCCTGTCGCCCGAGCAGTTCGAGGACCTGCACCGGCTGGGGAGCGTGGACTTCGCGTACGACTACGACGCGAACAACCGGTTCCGCGTGAACCTGTTCCAGGCGCGGGGCAAGTTGAGCGTGGCGGCGCGGCTCATCACGAGCAAGATCCGACGCTTCGAGGAGTTGTACCTCCCGCCGACGATGTCGGACATCGCGATGCAGCCCAACGGCATCGTGCTGCTGAGCGGCGTGACGGGGAGCGGCAAGAGCACGACGATCGCGGCGATGCTGGACTACGTGAACGAACGCAAGCCGGTGCACATCGTGACGATCGAGGACCCGATCGAATACATCTTCGTGGACAAGAAGGCGACGATCAACCAGCGCGAGATCGGGATCGACTGCCTGGACTTCAAGATCGCGCTCCGCGCCCTGGTCCGCGAGAACCCGGACATCGTGCTGGTCGGCGAGATGCGCGACAACGAAACGTTCCACGCGGCGCTGCACGCGGCCGAAACGGGGCACCTGGTGTACGGGACGATCCACGCCAGCAGCACGACGCAGACCTTCAGCCGCATCTACGGCCTGTTCGACCAGGAAGAGGTCGAGCAGGTTCGCAAGATCCTGGCGTACCAGATGCGGGCGTTCGTGTACCAGAAGTTGCTGCCGACGCTGCGGCCGGAGATTCACCGTATTCCGGCGCTGGAAATCCTCATCAACAACACCGTCGTGCGCAAGCACATTCTCGAGTCGCGCGAGGGCGAACTGCGCGAATACCTCAAGAGCGTGGAAGCGCGGCAGACGGGGATGTGCGACTTCAACCAGAGCCTGGTGGACCTGGTGGAGAAGGAGTACGTGCACGTCCGGGTGGCGATGGAAGTAACCCCGAACGCCGACGAACTGCAGATGCGGCTGAAGAAACTCGGGTAACCGGCCGCCGATGACGGGTATCGGACGGCCCGGGGCGAAACCCGCGAGGATTCCGCTTGCACCGGGACGGGAATCGTGGATAATGCGTCCACGCCGGGCGTTGGCGCGTCCGGGCTGCAACCTGATCGTGGGCTTCGAACGGAGGACGTCGCATGATCCGCGCGATGGGAGTCATTGTTCTCGGCCTGGTGAGCATGCCTGCGTTGGGGGCGGATGTATTCTCGGCGGCCACGCTGAAGACGATGCCGGACCAGGACACGCCGGCGGTTCGATCGCGTGCGGTGCGGGTGAACTTCGATACGGGCGGCGGGCTGCCGTCGAATCCGGGCGATGAACTGACGCTCAATCTCTTTGACGATCTCACCGTACGGGGCGTGGTCACGTCGTCGCGCGAGTCGAGCGGGTTCATTGTGGTGCACGGGCACGTCCCCGGCGAGGCCGAGGGCGAGTTCCTGCTGGTGTACGGGCAGGGCGTGATGACGGGCGAGGTGCGAGGGGCGGGGATCGGGTCGTACGAAGTTCGTTTTGCGAGTGAGGGCGTGCACGTGGTGCGGGAGATTGATGACCATGGCTGGAAGCCATGCGCCACGGACCATGCGCACGAGGTGGATGGCGGCGGGGTGACGGGTCCGGGCGGGTACGACGACCGCACGCCGATCATCCGCGTGCTGGTGATGTACACGGCGCAGGCGATGAACGCGGAAGGGAGCGAGGCGGCGATGCAGTCCCGGGTGGTGTTCGCGATCAACCAGGCGAACACGGTGTACGTGAACAGCCAGGTGAATGCGCAACTGGAACTGGCGTACATGGGGCTTGTGGATTACGTGGAGTCGGGGAACGCGAGCACGGACCTGTCTCGCTGGCGGAGCACGAGCGACGGGTTCATGGACGTGGTGCACTGCATGCGGAACCAGGTCGGCGCGGACATGTGCGCGTTGCTGGTGAACAACTTCAACGCGTGCGGGATCGCGTACCTGATGACGAACGTGGGGCCGGGCTTCGCGACCAGCGCCTTCTCGGTCACGGACAAGGACTGCATCAACGGCTACACCTTTGCGCACGAACTGGGGCACAACATGGGGTGCGCCCACGATCGGGCCAATGCGGGGAGCGCGGCGTACCCGTACGCCTACGGGTACCGCACGCCGGACAGTGTCTACCGGACGGTGATGGCCTACTCGCCCGGGACGCGGGTGGGTCGGTTCTCGAACCCGAACATTTCGTACAACGGGTACGTGATGGGGGTGCCGATCGGGCAGACGGACGCGGCGTTCAACGCGCAGTGCATCACGAACACGGCCCCGACGATCGCGGCGTTCCGCGGAGCGCCAATGAACAGCGCGGACGTGAACTGCGACGGGGCCTTGAACGGGGTGGACGTCGAGATTCAGGAACTGGCCGTCGGCGGATTGATGGCGGATTACTGCAACGCCGACGCGGACTTCAACCAGGACGGCGCGGTCAACGGGCTGGATGTCGAAGCGGTGGAACTGGCCGTGGGCGGCGGGTGGGGGTGCTGAGGCTCGTCGGACCGGGCGTTTCCCCTCGCGACGAAAGTCTGGTATGCTTGTGTATCGACCCGCCCCGAGTCGGCGTCGAGGCGCCGGCGGTGCATCCGCCGAGCGTGTGTATTGGTATCTCTCCCCGTGGTCGAACGGCCCGGGGCGAGAAAGTCGAAAAGCCCGTCAGTGAGGACGCCTGATGTATCTGAGCCACACTTTGGCCGCCGAAGCCTACACCCTGGTTTCCTGGTGGAAGCCGCTGCTGCTGCTGATCCCCTTCGTGCCGTGGGCGGTCGTGGTGTCGAAGGTGCTGGACAAGCACGCGGCACGGTTCATTCTGCCGAGGCAGATGTGGGGCACGGTGCACCTGGTGGTGGGTACCGTGGCGGTGCTGGCGGCGATCTCCATCCCCATGAAGTCGGAGGCGGCGTTCTGGATCGGGTGGGGCGTGATGGTCGTGCTGCTTATCGCGGACGTGGTGATTTTCGCGGTCGTCACGAACAAGGACGAGCGCGTACCGGCGGAGTTCCGGCTGACGCTCGACATGTCGAAATGGACGGCGGCGCGGGAGGAGAAGAAGAAGGCGGCGCTGCAAGGGAAGGTCGAGTTGACGATCAAAGGCCCGGACAAGTCGCTGGTGCAAGCGCCGATCTCGGGCACGCCGGAGTTCGAGGTTCGCGTGGCGGCGGAGAACCTGTTCATGCGGGCGCTGGCCGCCCGAGCCACCCAGGTCGACTTGGCGCCGACGGGTCGTGACAACATCGTGGGCGTGTCCTTTACGGTGGACAGTCTGCGGACGCCGGCGGTGCTTCACGAGCCGGTGCAGACCAAGGATGGCCCACCCCCACCCCCGCCGGGTGTCATGACGGGCGCGGAAGCGCTGAAGGTGATGGATTTCTGGCGGGCCGCGGCGAAGATGGACGTGAACGAACGCCGGAAGAAGCAGGTGGCGGACATTACGGTGGAGCGGGGGACGCAGCGGACCAAGGTTCGGGTGACGTCGATCGGTTCGCCGGCGGGGATGCGGGTCTCGATGCTGCTGGACCCCGAGGCGCAGGTGCGGCGGAAGGTGGAGGCGATGGGCCTGCTCGAGCCGCAGGTGGCGGCGCTGCGGTCGATGGTGGAAGACGGGAAGGGCGTGGTGCTGATCTCCAGCCCGCCGGACGCCGGGCGGACGACGCTGTTCTACACCGTGCTGAAGATGCACGACGCGTACACGAAGAACGTGCAGACCCTGGAGGTGGACGTTCAGGACTCGCTGGAAGGCGTGCGGCAGAACGTGTTCGATCCCCAGGCCGAGGGTGCGGACTTCGGGACCAACCTGCGGTCCATCCTGCGGCGTGACCCGGATGTGGTGGGCGCGGCGGAGTTGCCGGACGCGAACACGGCGAAGGAAGCGGCGAAGGCGGACCGGGACCGCTGCCGGGTGTACGTGTCGTTCAAGAGCGAGAACGCCTTGTCGGCGATCCAGACGTACGTGAAGGCGGTGGGCGACCCGGACCTGGCGAGCAAGAGCCTGAGCGGGTCGCTGAGCGTGCGCGTGCTTCGGAAGTTGTGCACGAACTGCCGCCAGCCGTACCAGCCCAGCGCGGACATGCTCAAGAAACTCGGCCTGCCGGCGGACAAGGTGAAGCAGTTGTTCAAGAAGGGCGGGCAGGTGATGATCAAGAACAAGCCCGAGACCTGCCCGGCGTGCGGGGGCGTGGGGTATCTCGGGTTGGAAGGCGTGTACGAGGTGTTCCCGATCACGGACGCGGAACGGGCGGCCGTCAAATCGAACGACTGGAACGCGGTGAAGATGGAGTTCCGCAAGAAGAACTTGCCGACCTTGCAGCAGGCGGCGTTGCGGAAGGCGCTGGACGGGGTGACGAGCGTGGAGGAAATGCTGCGGGCGACGACGGACGAGGCGCCCAAGGCGCCGCCGCCCGCGGGACCCGCCGGCGGTGCGCCGTCAGCGCGGGCGCCGGTGCCGCAGAAGTCCTGAGCGCCGACCGGGGCATGTGGAGTGACGGGATCGTTGAAGGAGCGTGACGCATGGTGATTGGATTGCTGAGCATCGCGATGGTGCTGCTGATCGGGTATATCTGGGTGCTGCGCGGCTTTTTGTCGGCGCTGATCCATCTGGTGGCGACGCTGATCGCCGGGGCGGTCGCGTTCGCGTTCTGGGAGAAGTTGGCGCTGATGATGCTGGACGGAGCGCAAACGACCGGCTGGCTCGCCGGGTCGGCATGGGCGATCGCGCTGGTCGGGCCGTTCGCGGTCACGCTGATGCTGATCCGCCCCGCGCTGGACCGGATCATCCGGGCGAACGTGGCGGTGAACCCGACGGTGGACTACGTCGCGGGCGGCGCCTTGGGGGCCTTGTCCGGGGTGATCTCGGTGGGCATCTTGACCATCGGTCTGTCGTACATGCGGGTGGACTACCTCGGATCGCAATCGTTTACCTCCGGGGGGACGGGCAACGTGGAGCGCGAGGGCGGGCTGTTCGTGCCGTTCGACAAGATCACCCTCGGGCTGTACGGCGCACTGTCGGAGCGCGGGCTGCGTGTGGAGGAGCCGCTGGCGAAGTGGCGTCCCACGGCCCACGAGCAGGGCAACGCGAACCGGATGTCGGCGTTTGACGGCACGGGGCGGAACACGTTCCGACCCGAGGATTTCGATGTGCGGGCGCGATTCACGGTGGGCGACGGGCGGTCGAGTTTCGCCGACCTGACGCGCGACATGTGGGACAGTAATCCGCAGTCGGTGACGGACCCCGACGGCAATCCGTACCCCTCGAACAGCACGGTCGAGGGCTTTGTCGTCGTGCTGAAGGCGGGGGCGAAGGAGAAGGACGGGCAGGCGGCGGTGGGCAACGCGCAGGTGCAGTTGCTGCTGGAGAACGACGCGGGCGAACGGATGATGGTGTTCCCCTTCGCGGTGTCGTCACAGGCCCAGCCGCAGACCCCGGGCGTGGCGCGTTGGCGGTACAACGCGATGGACGTGTTCATCGCGAGCGTGGGCGGCGCGTCGGAGGCGACGTTTGCGTTCGAGTTTCCGTGCCCGCCGGGGTTCAAGCCGTACGCGTTGTACGTCAAGGGGATTCGGCATCGGGTGGACCAGGGCGCGACGGCCCAGCCGCGTGCAAAGTTCGCCAACGCGGCGGAGCGCGACGCCGGCTTCGCGTCGCTGGTGGGCGACCTGGCACGCACGGGAAGCGCGGCGGTCAGCAGCGCGGACGTGACGATCCGCCCGGACGGGGTGACGGTGCTGAACACCAAGGCCAACACGCTGCCCGAGGGCATCACGCAGATCCTGCGGCTGCCGTGGAACATCACCATCCAACTCGGGTCGCACGGACAGTTGGAACTGGCCGAAGAGGGGCAGGGAAACTACATCACGGGCGGGGAGATGACGATCGCGAAGAGCGAACTGCCCACGGCGTTGACGGAGAAGGGGATCAAGGTCGAGAACTTCATCGCCGATCGATCGACGGTGCTGGTGCAGATGGAAGTGAGCGCGAACAGCCGGACGAGCATCCTGGGCGGTGCGATCAGCGCGGCGGAGAACGTACTGCCCCCGGTGCTGGTGGACACGCTGGGCGAGGCGTACCAGCCGGTGGGCTTCGCGTACATGGATGAATCGGTGTTCAAGATGCGGTTCACGCCCAATGCGCCGATCACGGCGATGTCGCAGTTGCCGAGTCTGTCGCGCAGCCGCCCGGCGCAGCGGCTGGTGCTGTTCTTCCGGATCAGCCTGGGCCGCGAGGTGAAGTCGTTCAACAAGGGCAGCAAGGTGGTGTACGAGTTCAACCCCCCCTTCAAGTGCGACACGGTGCAGATGAACCGCCGATGAACACGGGAGGACGCACGTGCGGGCAGGCCTCACGGCGGTCGGGTGCATGTGCGCGGCCTGGTCGAGCATGGCTCAACCGGCGTTCGATCCACCGCAGATCGTGGGCGTGGTGAACACGTCCCTGCTGACCGAGTCCTCGGGAATCGCGGCCTCGCGGCGGACGCCGGGTGTGCTGTGGACACATAACGACTCTGGTGATTCGGCGCGGGTCTTTGCGATCGACTCGATCGGGCGGCATCTGGGCACGTACACGCTCCCGAGCGTAACAGCGGTGGACTTCGAGGACATCGCCGTCGGGCCGGGGCCGATCGCGGGGGTTCACTACCTGTACATCGGCGACATCGGCGACAACCTTGGCGTACGGGCGAACGTGCGGGTCCACCGCGTGCCCGAGCCGGCGGTGAATCTTGGGGCGTGGGCCTCGCCGGTGTCGGCGGCGCTGGCGGACCGGGTCACCATCACCCTGACGTACCCGGACGGGGCCCGCGACGCGGAAGCGTTGTTCATCGACCCGATCTCGGGCGACCTGGCGATCGTGACGAAGCAGGCCTCGGGCGCGCGGCTGTATATCGCCTCGGCGAACGCGATCGCGTCGGGCGGCACGGCGGGGCTGACGTACGCCGGCGCGGTGGCCTTCGACCGCGTCACGGGCGGGGACATTTCGCCTGATGCGGCGCTGATCGTGCTGCGCGGGCTGGACACGGCCCGGGTGTGGGAGCGCGCAGCCGGGCAGACGATGTCGCAGGCGCTATCGGGCACGGGGGTGGCGGCGCCGGTGGCCGGCCGGCCGGTCGAGCCGCAGGGCGAGGCGATCGGTTTCGCGCACGACGGATCGGGGTACTTCGCGATCAGCGAGGGCGCGTCGCCCCCGCTGCGGTTCTCGACGAGGCGCTTCTGCGATGCCGACGTGAACTGCGATGGGGCGGCCAATGGGGTGGATGTCGAGGTGATGGAGCGGGCGATCGGTGGGGACCTGGCCGACCTGTGCCGCGCGGACGCGGACTTCAACGGCGACGGAGCCGCGAACGGGCTGGATGTGGAGTCGGTCGAACTCGCGGTGGGTGGGGGCGCGTGCCCCTGACGCCGAGGATCATCAACCCGGCGGCTTTCGCCGCGTGAACCGCGTCAGCATAGCGTGAGGCCATGCGGATTCGCCGCCCCGCCGTGATGCCGGCGAGATGACGGTTACTTCTTGGCCTTCTCACCCTTGGCGTCGGTCTTTTCGGCCTTGGGCTTCTTCTCGGCCTTGTCGGCCTTCTCACCCTTGGCGGGCTTCTTCTCGGCGTCGGGCTTGGCGCCGGCGTCCGCGGTCTCCGCGGCGGCGGCCTCGCCCTCCTTCTTGCCCCACCCGACGACGCGGGCCTTGTCGGAGGCGATGGCGTGCTCGATCATGTCGGCGCGGCGGCGCATGGCCTTCTCGCGACGGTCCTCGTAATCGTCGCGTCGGCTGCGGCGCTCCTCGCGCGGCTCGCGGGTCGCCGCTTCGGGCTTCCCGCCGTCTTTCGCGTCGCTCTTGGCCTCACCCTTGGCGTCGCCCTTCGTCGGCGCGGCCTCGACGGCGTCCTTGGGCATTTCGCGGTCGGGCTTCACGGTCAGTTTCACGATCGCATCAAGGTCGGAATCGAGCTTGACGTGAATCTCGTACTTGTCGATGCGCTTGATGGCGCCGGGCAGTCGCACGTCACGAGCCTTGACGGCGTAGCCGCGCGTGGTGAGCTCCGTGGCGACGTCCTGCTGCGTGATCCCGCCGTAGAGAATGCCCTGGTCGTTGCACGACCGGGTGAGTTCCATCTCGACGCCCTTGAGACGCTCGCTGGTTTCCTCGCGTTGCTTGCGCTGGGCGGCGACCATGCGTTCGGCCTCGGCGCGCTTGGCGGCGAGACTCTTGACGAGTTCGTCGCTGGGCGTGGTCGCCAGGTTGCGCGGAAGGAGGAAGTTGCGGGCGAAGCCCGTGCGGACGTTCACCACGTCGCCGACGATCCCGACGGACTCGACGTTCTCGACCAGCAAAAGTTTGATGTTCTTGGCCATGGCTGTCCTCGCCGCGCCGGAGCGCGTTGGGAGTTAGGAGCCGAAGCCCGAACATTCGGGACCGGCCCCAACTAGGGGGAGGTGAGTATAGGCGCGCGCGGACCTTTTCGGCCACGTTGCCGAGTCAGAACGGGATATCGTCGGGTGGAACCTGCGAATCCTGGCCTGCGCCGGCGGGCGCGGGAGATTTGGACCAGGATGGCTTGGCCTCGCTGGTCGAGCCGCCACCCCCACCGCCGCCCCCGCCGGGCTTGGAATCAACGAACTCGAAGGATTCGATGACCACGCGCAGTTTGGAGTGCTTCTGGCCTTCCTTCTCCCACGTGTCGAGCTTGAGGCGGCCCTCGACGAAGATGGGCCGGCCCTTGGAGAAGAACTTGGCCAGATTCTCCGCGGTCTTGCCCCACGCCTCGCAGTCGATGAAGGTGACTTCTTCACGCTTTTCGCCGGATTGCGTGGTGTATCGTCGGTTGACGGCCAGGCCGAAGTTCCCGACGCTTTGGCCGCCCGCGATGGACTTGAGTTCCACGTCGCGGGTCAGATTTCCCATGAGCAGGACTTTGTTGTAACTGGCCACTGGCATCTCCTCGCTCGGGCATCATCGCCCAGACCCGATCATACCCCGATCGCGCGGCCGCAAAAAACAACCCGTCCGCGCAGGGCGGACGGGTTTCACGGTTGAGCGAAGTGGCGTTACTCGGCCTTGTCGTCTTCGGCCGCGGGGGCCGGTTCGGCGGCGGGCGCGGGCACGGTGGCCGGACGCTCGGCGCGGAGCTTGGCCTCGACGTCGAGTTCCTTGCGGGCGTCGGCGGCCTGCATCATCTCGACGGTCATGTGGTCGCAGCGGAGGATGATGGCCCGCATGATCTTCTCCGAGAGGTTGACGTCGCGTTCAATATGCGCGACGTCGGGGCCGGGAGCCTTGAAGTAAACCAGGACGTAGTAGCCGCGCTTCTGGCCCTTGATCTCGTAGGCGAGGCGGCGTTCGTCCCACTTGCGCATGGCGATGATCTCGCCGTGCCCGCGGGCGATGATTTCCTTGATGTGCTCGAGGGCGCCGGCGAGATCGGCGGCGACGGCCTGGCTGAGCAGGAACATCGCCTCGTAGTTGTACACGCGTTTCTTAGCCATGGATTCGTTCCTTGTCGTTCCCGCCCGTGGGCGGGGGTGTGCCGGGAGATGTGCCGGAAGGCCCTTTGCCCTCCGGCGCGTTGAGGGTGTTCATGGCGTGGGCCAGCCCGCGCGTGGCCCACAGTTCCGCCCCGGATGTCGCCCGCTGGAGCGCGGACTCGAGGAGGGGCTGTTCCTCGTCGGTGAATCGGGAGAGGACGTAGTCGGCCTGGTCGATGTGCGGTGGCTTGCCGCCCCCGGGGAGCACCCCGACGCCGACACGAAGGCGCGGATAGCCGTCGCCCGCGAGGACGCGGTGGAGGTCTTCCAGCCCGTTGTGCCCGCCGGTGCCCCCGCCCGGACGAAGACGGACCGTGCCGGTCGGGAGATAGAGGTCGTCGACGATGACGAGGAGATCATCGGCGGGGAGGACTTTGAAAAAGGCGACGGCCTCGCCGACCGATTGCCCGCTGAGGTTCATGTAGGTGGTGGGCTTGAGGAGCAGACAGCGCTGGTCGCCGATGGAGACTTCGGTGGTGACGGCCTTGAAGCGGGCGCGGGGGACGGCCCCCGCGCCGTGGCGGTGCGCCAGACGGTCGACGACCATGAACCCGGCGTTGTGCCGGGTCTTGGCGTATTCCGTTCCGGGGTTGCCGAGGCCGACGATGAGTTTCATGGTGACGGGGCGTCCATTCGGTGTTGGCAGGGTTACTTTTTCTTGTCCGCGGCGGGTGCGGCCCCCTTGGCGCCGGCAGCCGGTGCGGCCCCCTTGGCGCCGGCGGCGGGCGCGGCACCCTTCGCACCGGCGGCCGGGGTTGCGCCCTTGGCGCCGGCGGCGGCTTCCTCGCCCTCGGCGGGTTTCTTGGCGGTGAGCACTTCCGGCTCGGCGGCGCCCGCGGCGACGGCGGTCTCTTCGGCGACCTTGATCTCCTGCTGGATGACGATCTGGGCGACGATGGCGTGCGGGTCGGTGACCATCTTCATGTCGGCCGCGGGGAGGTTGATGTCCTTGGCCGTGAT